>JAITUC010000030.1 GCA_031286585.1 Delftia acidovorans | reverse complement strand
ACGCAGGTCGCCCCGGAGCGCAGCGAAGGGGTCGTGGGCAGTGGGGTGTACGTGTCAAGGACATGGGTAACAACTCAGCTCACAGACATGGGTAACACTTCAAGCTCACATAGTCCTTCTGGGGTCCTCGCACATCCTCTTCGTTGAAGCAGCCCAGTCGCACCGGCCCCAGATACACATCCCACTGGCCAGCGGCCACCTCCTGCATCCCGATCCACTGCCCCGCAAGCAGGTAGCCTATGTAGACCCGCAGCGCTCGCCAGTAAATCAGGCCGTTGTGGCTGACTCGAACTCGTTCCCAATGCTTCGGGTACTGCAGCTCGGGCAGCTTTGAGGGGTATGGCCTGGCCGAGTCGCTGTAATGCTGGGCCGGCATGCTTTGCTGCAAGGCCTCATGCGGGCGCTGCCAGTTGTAGTGCTCCACAAAGGCATCGAGCTGCATCTGCAATGTCGTCTTGTCCGCTGCTGGCTCTTTGCCAAGGGCATGCTTGAGCGTGCGGTGCATCCGCTCGTGGCGACCGTTTTGCTGTGGCTTGCCCCTCTCGATGCGCTCCGGCCTGATCCCCAGCCTTATCCACCATATCGCCAGGCGTGACAGGCCCGCCACGCCAGTAGTCGCGAACGGCGGACCGTTGTCACTGCGTATGCGCTCGGGCAGTCCGTATTGCCGAAACACCTGTTCGAAGCTGCGTTTGGCATCCTCGTAGTTGGGGCTGTCGTAGACATGCACGGCCAGCAAATAGCGGCTGGCGTGGTCCATGATGGTCAATGGATAGCACCAGTGACCATCGGCTGTCTTGAACTGGCCTTTGTAGTCTGCACTCCACACCCCATTGGGCTGCTTGCTCGTTCGCAAGGGCTGGGCCGTCGGCACCGAGCGTCTGCGTACACGCCTGCTGCAAACAAGCCCCTCTGCCTTCAGTACGTTGTAGATGGTGGTTTTGCTGGGTGTCTCCTGTGGGCCCCAACGCTGCAGGAGCAAAGCGTGCAGCTTCTTGGGCCCCATCTGTGAACTTTGCTGCGTACGCAGCTCAATGATGGCCCGGCGCTGTGCATAGCTGATCGCCTGATTGTTCCCGTGGGGCCTGCGACTGCGCTCTTGCAATCCATCCATGCCCAGTTGGCGGTAACGCTCAACCCACTTGTAGGCCGTCTTGCGGCTGATGCCGTAGCGCCTGCACAGCTCGCTCAGCGGCACGCCACCGCGCAGGTGGTCGGCTATGAAGAGCAGTTTCTCGTCCATGGGTGCGCACTCCTTCCAGGGCATGGTGATCGCTCCTTGGCTGCTGTTGGCTCCAGCTGCCAAGCTTGGATCTGTTACCCATGTCCTTGTACTGATGTGTCACCTATGAGTGTGAGTCGTACCCAAGACCCGTTCAAGACTCCTTGAACAACCTCTCCCCCACAAAATCCACAAACGCCCTCACCTTGGGCGACAACTGCCGACTAGAAGCCCACAGCGCAGAAAACTGCCCCGTGTGCGTCAGATCCTCCGCCAGCACCCGCTGCAGTTCGCCACGCCCCAGTGCATCCCGCGCCAGGAAGTCGGGCATGTAGGCCAGCCCCATGCCCGCCACGGCCGCGCCCAGCATGGCTTCCATGTTGTTGCAGACCAGGGCGGCGGGCAGGTGGGGCGGCATGCCGGGCAGAACCCATTCCTCCAGTTTGCCGCTGCTCAGGAAGCGGTAGCGCAGGCAGCTGTGCCGTGCCAGTTCGGCGGGGGATTGCGGAATGCCCCGTGCCGCCAGGTAGTCGGGTGAGCCGGCCAGGATGAAGCGGAACGGCCCCAGCCGGCGCGCCACCAGGCGCGAGTCGGCCAGCTCGCCGCTGCGGATGACCACGTCCAGGCCGGCCTCGACCACGTCCACCAGGTGGTCGTTGAAGTCCAGGTCCAGGTCAACCTCCGGGTACAGGGCCTGGAATTCGGGCAGCACGGGCAGCAGAAAGCGGTAGCCGATGGTGGGCAGGCTCACGCGCAGCCGTCCGCGCGGCGCCTCGGCGGCGGCCTGCATGGTGGCGCGCGCATCGTGCAGTTCATCCAGGATGCGGCGGCAGCGCTCATGGAACAGCGCGCCTTCCTGCGTGAGCCGCACCTGGCGTGTGGTGCGCTGGAACAGGCGCAGGCCCAGTTGCTGCTCCAGCCGTGCCACGTTCTTGCCGACGGCCGAGGCCGAGATGCCCAGGGCGCGCCCGGCCTCGGCAAAGCTCAGCAGGTCGGCTGCACGCACAAAGGATTCGAGTCCGCTGAAGCTGTCCATGTCGATTGCCAACCTTGGGTTGGGAGTGTGGGGAGTCTGGCGGCTATTTTCACGGAATTGCAGCGCTTTTATCGTTCATGCATGCCCGGCCATGTGCGGCCGGGGAATTGCGAAAGCCTTGCCAACCATGTCCTCCTGCCTGACTTCTTCCCGCGCACCGGGTGCGCTCCACGGCACAGCGCGACCGCGTGCGTCCCCGGCCTGGGTGCTGTTGTCGGTGTGCCTCGCGGCGCTGGCCATGCCGCTGAGCTTTACCGGGCCGGCCGTGGCCCTGTCCGCGCTGCGCGAGGCGCTGGGCGGCGGGCCGCTGGCGCTGAACTGGGTGACGAATGCCTTCATGCTGAGCTTTGGCGCCACGCTGATGGCGGCCGGCGCGCTGGCCGATCTGCACGGGCGGCGGCGCGTTTTCCTGGCCGGTCTGGGCGTGGTGCTGGCCAGTGCGCTGGCCCAGGCCTGCCTGGGCGGGCAGGGCGCCATCGTCATGTTCAACCTGCTGCGTGCGCTGCAGGGCCTGGGCGCGGCGGCCGCGCTGGCGGGCGGCACGGCGGCGCTGGCCCAGGTGTTCGACGGGACGGCGCGCATGCGTGCCTTCAGTGGCGTGGGCACGTCGTTCGGCGTGGGCCTGGCCTTCGGGCCGTTGCTGTCGGGCTGGTTGCTGGGCGTGGCGGGCTGGCGCGGCGTGGTGCTTTGCGTGGCCGCCGTGGCGCTGGCCGCGCTGGTGCTGGGGCTGCGCTGCATGCCGGAGTCGCGCAATCCGCTGGCGCAGCGGCTGGACCGGGCCGGTGCGCTGCTGTTCACAGCAGCCCTGGCGCTGCTGACCTGGGGCGTGCTGCAGGGGCCGGAGGCGGGCTGGTCCAGCGGAGCGGCGCTGCTGCCGCTGGCCGGCGCCGCGCTGGCGCTGGCGGCCTTTGTGGCCGTGGAGCGGCGCGTGCAGCAGCGCAGGGGGCAGCCCATGCTGGACCTGTCGCTGTTTCGCTATCCGCGTTTCGTGGGCGTGCAGTTGCTGGCGGGTGCGCCGGCCTATGCCTTCGTGGTGCTGCTGGTGCTGCTGCCGGTGCGCTTCATCGGTGTGGAGGGCATGGGGCCGCTGCAGGCGGGGCAGCTGATGTTTGTGCTGTCCCTGCCCATGTTGTTCGTGCCGTTGCTGGCGGGCTGGCTCACGCGCTGGGTTTCGGCCGCGCTGCTGTGCCTGATGGGACTGCTGGTCTGCGCGGCGGGCCTGCTGTGGCTGGGCAGGTGCGTGCCGGGCACGGCCTTTGCGCAGATGGCGCCGCCGCTGCTGTTGATCGGCCTGGGCATCGGGCTGCCCTGGGGGTTGATGGATGGCCTGGCCGTGAGCGTGGTGCCCAGCGAGCGCGCCGGCATGGCCACGGGAATTTTCAGCACGGTGCGCGTGGCGGGCGAGGGCATGGCACTGGCGCTGGTGGGCGCGGGGCTGGCCGCATTGCTGGCATGGCGTCTGTCGGCCCTGGCAGCTCAGGCGCCCCAGGCGGTGCAGGCGGTGCATGCCACCGGCCGCGCGGCGCAGTTGCTGGTGACGGGGAACATCGCCGAGGCCATGGCCCTGCTGCCCGGCCTGTCTGCACCCGCCGTGCTGGCGGCCTATGGCCAGGCCTTTGCTGCCTTGCTCGATGTGCTGGCGGGCATCACGGTGCTCACGGCGCTGGCGGTGTACGGGTTCCTGCGTAGCGGGGGCCCCACGCATACCGGTACGGGCACGGGCATGGCACATGCCTGACAATCGCGGGTTTCACACAGCCGCCAGCCGCTTTTCGCCATGTCAGAGGAATCCCAGAACAACGCCCCCCAGACCCCCTATGAATGGATTGGCGGCGAGCCCAGGGTGCAGGCCCTGGTGGACCGTTTCTACGATCTGATGGACCTGGAGCCCGGCTACGCCGAACTGCGCGCCGCCCACGGCAGCACCCTGGCCGATGCGCGCCAGAAGCTGTTCTGGTTCCTGTGCGGCTGGCTGGGTGGCCCCGACCACTATCAGGACCGCTTCGGCCATCCGCGCCTGCGCATGCGCCACATGCCGTTTTCCATCGGCATCCTGGAGCGCGACCAATGGGTGGCCTGCATGGACCAGGCCATGGGCGAGACCGGCGTGCCCGAGGATTTGCGCGTGCGGCTCAAGGCCAGCTTCATGAACACGGCCGACTGGATGCGCAACCGGTAGCAGGCGGCTGCCCCCGGGTGCTGCGGAAAAAAGGGCCGGCCCCCAGCAGGTGGCCGGCCCAAGCAGCAAACGGTCGGGGTTCAGAGCTTTTCGTCGCGCATGTAGTACCAGTGGTACAGGAACCGCTGCCCCAGCCGGCGAAACGGCGCAAACGCCGGTGAGCGCACCATGTTGAAGACGTTCGGGTACTCCAGCTCGGAGTTGTAGATGGGCAGCTCGAAGGTCTTGCTCTGGCGCCCCGCGATGCGCTCGGCCATGCGCCGGCCCGCGTGGGCCGAGAAGGAGACGCCGTTGCCGCCGTAGCCCACGGCGTAGAAGATGCTCTGGGCCGGATCGGGCTGGAAGACGCGCGGCATCATGTCGTGGCTCACATCGACCCAGCCCCACCAGGAGTAGTCGATGGTGATGCCCTTGAGCGCGGGGAACTTGCGGTGCAGGCCGTCCACCAGCTTGGCCATGTGGATGGGGTTGGGCGCATCGGCACCCGTGACGGCGCTGCGGCTGCCGATCTGCACGCGGTTGTCGGGCAGGCGGCGGTAGTAAAAGCGCAGCGTGCGCGTGTCGGTGATGACCTGGGTGGTCTTGAAGCCCGTGGCCTCCAGCTCCTGCTCGGTCAGCGGCCGCGTGACCAGCGAGTTCGAGAGGATGGGCATGATCTTGGAGCGCAGGCTGCCATGCAGGGCGTTGCTGGTGTAGCCGCCCGTGGCAAAGCCCACGGCACGCGCCCGCACGGTGCCGCCGGGCGTGCGCAGGTGGTGCACGCCGTTGCGCGTCTCGACGCCAAGCACGGGGCTGGCCGGATGCACCTTGACGCCCAGCGCCCGCGCCTTGCGCAGGTAGCCGAAGGCCAGCTTGAGCGGGTGCACGCCGATGCCGTCGGGCTCGTGCATGGCGCCGTGGCTGTCGGCATCGTTCACATAGTCGCGGCGCAGTTCCTCGGGGCTGAGCATGCGGGCGTCGTAGCCGAAGACCTCGCGCATGACCTGCGTCTCGTTGCGCAGGAAATCCAGCTTCTTTTCGCGGTGGGCGATGTAGAGGTGGCCGCCGGGCTGGGGCTCGCACTCGGGGAATTCGGCCACCAGGTCCTTGAAGGTCTGGAAGCCCTCGCGGATTTCGGCATCGAGCTTGAGCGCCACGTCCTTGCCCCAGCGCGCAATCCACTGCGAGCGGTACAGGCGGCCGCTGGCGTTCTGGCCCTGGCCGCCATTGCGGCTGGTGCAGCCCCAGGCGGTCTGGTTGGCGTCCAGCACCACGGCGCGTATGCCGTGCTCGCGCGCCAGGAACAGCGCCGTGGCCAGGCCCGTGAAGCCCGAGCCGACGATGGCCACGTCCACGTCCGTGTCGCCGCTGACGGGGCCGTCGTCGTCCGGCGGGCGTCCGGCCGTGCCGACCCAGTAGGTGGGCGCGTAGCCCGTGCCATGGCCCGGGTTGGCCGCCACCAGCGGGTCGTATTTCGGGTCGTAGGGACGCAGGTGGCTGGGGCGGATGTCCTCGGCTTTCATGGCGGATGTCTCCTGGTGCGGCGGCTTGGGATCTGCCGCTTTTTGCTATGGATTCGGTGGAATGGGGCCAATGCCGGCGAGCCCTGCAAGGCGGCGCGCCGACGATGGAATCAGCATAGCCAGCACGCCATGGAGCCAGTTAGCGCCACAGCCCGGCTTTCGATAGAGCCAGTGGCAGCCGGTGCGCGCGCCTGGACCTAACGATTGATGGCATCTGGTTCTAACGGGTCCGTGTGCCTGCTACCTACCATGGCCCATCGACATTTCGATGACGCGGCGCGGCGGCCCTGCCCGGGCCCGGTGCCGTGGTACCCACCACAGACAAGGAGACAGCATGAGCGCAGACACCAACCCTCCGGACGCCCAGTTCCTGGCCCGCTTCGCCGAGGCCTGGAACCGCCACGACATCGAGGCCCTGATGGGCTTCATGGCCGACGAATGCGAGTTCCACGCCGTGGCCGGGCCCGATCTCATGGGCCGCAGCTTCGTCGGCCGCCAGGCCGTGCGCGAGGGTTTCCAGATGGCCTGGCAGGCCTTCCCCGATGCGGCCTGGCTCGATGGAGACCATTTCGTGCAGGGCGACCGTGGCGTGTCCGAGAGCACCTTCAAGGGCACCAAGGCCGACGGCCTGCGCGTGGAGGCGCGCATGGTGGATGTCTTCACCTTCAAGGACGGAAAGATCGCCGTGAAGAACGCCTTCCGCAAGGACCGCCCGCCGGTGGCGGCCGCCTGACGGCGCGGGGCCCTGCGGCCCCGCGCCACCGGGAACACCGGACACGCCACGGCAAGGCGCGCACCTGCGCAGCCACCACAACAGAGCATCAGCCGTGGCGCCTGAACGCAACAGGAGACAAGACATGATCGGACATCAGCACGCCTCTTCGCCGGGGCTTTCACACGGGCTCAAACAGCGGCACATGACCATGATCGCCCTGGGCGGCGTCATCGGCGCCGGGCTGTTCGTGGGCAGCGGCGTCGTCATCAAGTCGGCCGGGCCGGCCGCGATTCTTTCCTTCCTCATCACGGGCCTTCTCGTGGTGCTGGTCATGCGCATGCTGGGCGAGCTGGCCTGCTCCATGCCCGGCGGAGGGTCCTTCTACGAATATGCGCGGGAGGCCTGGCGCGACCGCCCCGGCGTGGGCCGGCTGGCGGGCTTTCTGACGGGCTGGATGTACTGGTACTTCTGGGTCATCGTCGTGGCGCTGGAGGCCGTGGCCGGCGCCGACCTGGTGCGCTACTGGCTGCCCGATGTCCCCAACTGGAGCATCAGCCTGGTGCTGCTGGTGATGCTGACGCTGACCAACCTGGTCTCGGTGAAGTCCTTTGGCGAGTTCGAGTTCTGGTTCGCCTCCATCAAGGTGGCGGCCATCGTGGTCTTCCTGTTCGTGGCCGGCGTCTACGTGCTGGGCCTGACGCCTGCGTCGCAGGGCATGCACTTCGGCAACCTGACCGGCAATGGCGGCTTCATGCCCAACGGCATCGTGCCGGTGCTGACCGGGGCCGTGGCGGCCACGGGCTTTTACTTCGGCGCCGAGATCGTGACCATTGCGGCGGCTGAAACGGCCGAGCCGCAGAAGGCGGTGGCCAAGGCCACCAGCTCGGTGATCACGCGCGTGCTGGTGTTCTATGTGGGCTCCATCTTCCTGGTGGCCTGCCTGGTGCCCTGGAATGCGGGCGGCATCGCCACGCCGTACGTGAGCGCACTGAACACCATGGGCGTGCCGGCTGCCGCGCAGATCATGAACGCCATCGTGCTGACGGCCGTGCTGTCGGCGCTGAACTCGGGGCTGTATGCATCCTCGCGCATGCTGTTCGCGCTGACGCGGCGTGGCGATGCGCCCCAGGCGCTGGCCAAGGTCAGCCGCAACGGCGTGCCCACGCGCGCCATCCTGGTGGCCACGGTATTCGGCTACGGCGCCGTGGTGATGTCCTATGTGTCGCCCGACAAGGTGTTTGCCTTCCTGGTCAATTCCTACGGCACGGTGGCGATCTTCGTCTACATCCTGATCGCCGTCTCGCAGCTGCGCCTGCGCTCCCGCCTGGAGCGCGAGGCGCCGCACCTGCTCAAGGTGCGCATGTGGTGCTATCCGTACCTGACCTGGTTCGCCATCTTCGGCATGCTGTCCATCGTCATCGCCATGGCCTTCATCCCCGAGCAGCGCACGCCGCTGGCGCTGGGCGTGGCCAGCCTGTGCATCCTGCTGCTGGCCTATGGCGTGCGGCAGTTCCTGCAGCGCGGCGTGGCGCCCGTGGTGTCCTCGCTGTCCGAGGCCGCGCAGCCCGAACCGCAGAAGTACTGACCCGGGGGCGACGGGACCGGCAGGGCCGGTCCCGGCCATTCCTTGCGTTACTTCTCGGACTGCTCCTCACGCATCGCATCGGCCAGGGCCTTCACGCCCTGGCCGATGTCGTTGGCGGGTATGGATTGGTAGCCCATGCGCATGTAGCTGCCGGGCGTGCCCGGGCGGGCGAAGAACACATCGCCGGGCTCGATGAGCACGCCATGCGCGGCGGCACGCTGCGCCAGAGCCTGCACAGGCATGTGGTCGGGCAACTGCACCCAGCATGAGCCGCCGCCGCGCACGGGCGTGATGCGGCAGCCGGGCGCATGCTCGGCCATGGCGGCCGTGAGGGCCGCGTGCCGCTCCTTCTGCGCCTGTGCCAGCCGCCGCTGCTGGGCCTCGTAGTGCCCCAGGGAGATGAACATGGCCAGCGTGCGCTGCACGAAGGTGGCGGGGTGGCGGATCATGAGCCGGCGCAGCGCGCGCAGCTCGCGGATCAGCTCGGGCGCAGCCACGATGTAGCCCACGCGCAGGCCCGGCGCCAGGCTCTTGGACAGGCTGCCCACGTAGATCACGCGGTTGCTGCGGTCCAGGCTCTTGAGCGCGGGAATGGGCTGGCCGTCGAAGCTGCTCTCGCTCTCGTAGTCGTCCTCGATGAGGATGATGTCGTGCGCCTCGGCCATCTCCAGCAGCGCCTCGCGCCGCGCCAGCGGCATGGTCACGCCCGTGGGGCACTGGTGGCTGGGGGTCACGTAGAGGTAGTCCAGCTGGCGCAGCAGTGGCGTGACCGGCAGGCCCTGGCCGTCCACCGGCAACGGGATGACCTGGGAGGTGCGGCTGCTGAAGATGTTGCGCGCGTCGGGGTAGCCGGGCTCCTCGATGCCCACGGCCGTGCCCTCGCGCATCAGCAGGTCGGCCACCATGTACAGCGCGTGCTGCGCACCCACGGTGATGATCAGCTCGTCGGCCGAGGCCCAGACGCCGCGGCGCGGCAGGATCTTGGTCTGCACCTGCTGGATCAGCATCTCGTCGTCGCGCGCGATCTGGTCGGGCGCCCACTGGCGTATGTCCAGCACGCCCAGGGCCTTGAGGCAGCACTCGCGCCAGGCGGCCGTGGGAAACAATTCCTTGTCGAACTGGCCGTACAGGAAGGGATAGGGGTAGCGCTGCCAGTCCTCTTCCTTGACGATGCTGCGCTGCTGGCTGGGCAGCAGCCACAGGCGCCGCGACCAGTCGGTGCGGCGCCCGTGCGCAGCGGGCGCGGCGGCACCGCCTGGCGTGCGCCCCTTGAGCACATCGGGATGAATGAAATGGCCCTTGCGCTGGCGGCTCAGCAAAAAGGCTTCCTCGGCCAGTTGCTGGTAGGCCAGCACGACGGTGATGCGTGCCACGCCCAGGTGGCGTGCCAGCTCGCGGCTGGAGGGAATGGGTTCGCCGGGTGCGAGGATGCCCGAGAGGATGGCATCGACCAGCATCTCGCGGATCTGGCCCTGCAGGCTCAGGGAGGGGCGGGCGCTGCGGCGAAACAGCTGCCCCCACATGGCGCCCTCGGGCGGTTGCGGCTGCGTGGCCGCGCGCTTGTCTGTCATGTCTTGTCGTTCCCGCCGCTGCGGCGGGCCGCTCGCTGTGTTTGTCTCCCGCGTGGCAGCAGGGCAGGGCCTGCATCCGCGACCGGCCAATATAGGCCAGCCCGTGCGCCACGGGGCCCGGAGTTTGCGATGGTTGCAATTTTTGCGGAGGGGCCGGAAATTGATATACAATCGTTGTCTTGGCGGCTGTAGCTCAGCTGGATAGAGTACTTGGCTACGAACCAAGGGGTCGTGGGTTCGATTCCTGCCAGCCGCACCAAAACGACAAGCCTCAGAACTGCAAGGTTCTGAGGCTTTTTCGTTTCAGGCGCCATGCACCAAGTCAAGACCAAGGCCATGGGTCAGGCGCTGTTCAACTGTTATTTTTCGATATTTTCATGGTTTTTCGTAAGCGTTCAAAAAGCACGCTATAATTCAAAGCTTGGCGGCTGTAGCTCAGCTGGATAGAGTACTTGGCTACGAACCAAGGGGTCGTGGGTTCGATTCCTGCCAGCCGCACCAAAACGACAAGCCTCAGAACTGCAAAGTTCTGAGGCTTTTTCGTTGGTGCCGCGGGTGGTGTCGAGGTTTGTGGGGCATCTTCGCCTGCTGCGGTGATCTGTGTGAAGATCGGCTCCCTATGAGCAAGGCTTTCACCAAGGAATCCGACGGCGACGACGATGACGAAGTCGGCCTGCCGCCCTTGCCGCCGGGCGGCAAGAACTACATCACGCCCCAGGGCTTCGCGCGGCTGAAGACGGAGCTGCTGGACCTGATCGACAACGAGCGCCCGCGCATCGTGGAAATCGTGCACTGGGCGGCCAGCAATGGCGACCGCTCCGAGAACGGCGACTATCTGTACGGCAAGAAGCGCCTGCGCGAGATCGACCGGCGCATCCGCTTCCTGACCAAGCGGCTGGAGATCGCCGAGGTGGTCGATCCCTCCGTGCATGCCGGCAGCGAGCAGATCTACTTCGGCGCCACCGTCACCTATGCCGATGACGAGGGCGAGGAGCGCACCATCACCATCATGGGCATCGACGAGGCCGACAGCGCACGCCAGCAGGTCAGCTGGATCGCACCCGTCTCGCGCGCCCTGCTCAAGGCCCGTGTGGGCGATGAAGTGGCGATGCCCACGCCGGCCGGCGTGCGCACGCTGGAGGTGCTGGAAGTCAGCTACCCGGAGCCGGGCAGCGCCGCCGGGTGAGCGTTCAGGGCTGCAGCTTCTGCAGCAGCTCCAGCGTGGGATAGCCGTCGGCCACCAGGCCCTGGCTCTGCTGGAACTGGCGCAGGCCTGTGCGCGTGGCCGGGCCCATCACGCCATCGGCCGTGCCGGCCGAAAATCCCCGTTCGTTGAGGGCGGCCTGCAAGGCGCGCAACTGCTCGCGCGACAGCGGTGCCAGATCGCGCGGCCAGGCCGTCTGCACGCCCGGGCCACCGGCCAGTTGCTGCGACAGCAAGCCCACGCCCAGCGCGTAGTTCACGGAGTTGTTGTAGCGCAGGATGGTGCGGAAGTTGGCGCCCACCATGAAGGCCGGGCCACGCGCCCCGGCCGGTGCGATCACGCTGGCATCGGCCATGGCGGGCAGGGCGGAGCCGTCCACGGCCTGCACGCCCTCGGCCGCCCATTGCGCGCTGTCCTGGCGCACGCTGGTCTCTGCGCGTGCATGGTCGAAGCCTGCCGGCAGGCGCACTTCCACGCCCCAGGGCTCGCCCGTCTTCCAGCCCGAGTGGGAGAGGTAGTTCGCCGTGGAGGCCGTCACATCGGGCAGGCTGCCCCAGATGTCGCGGCGGCCATCGCCATCGGCATCCACCGCGTAGGCCAGGAACACGGAGGGCAGGAACTGCGTGTGGCCCATGGCACCCGCCCAGGAGCCGATCATGTGGGCCGCATCGATATCGCCGTTGTCGATGATGCGCAGGGCTGCGAGCAGCTCCTTTTGCGCCCAGGCGGCGCGCCGGCCGTCAAAGGCCAGCGTGGCCAGCGCATCGACCGTGGGGAAGTTGCCGAAGTTGCCGCCGAAATTGCTTTCCATGCCCCAGATGGCGGCGATCACCTCGGCCGGCACGCCATAGCGCTGGCTGGCCGACTGCAGCGGTGCAGCCGCTTCGCGCAGCTTGGCACGGCCCTGGGCGATGCGCTGGGCCGATACGGCGCTGTCCAGGTACTGCCAGGGCGTGCGCGTGAATTCGGGCTGCGAGCGGTCCAGCTGCACCGCGCGGCGCTGCAGCCGGGCAGGCTCCAGTGCGCTGCGCACGGTTTTCTCCGAGATGCCGGCGTCCAGCGCCTTGCGCGCGAAATCCCGCTTCCACGCTTCGAAGCTGGTGGCTTCGGCCTGCTGGGCGGCATCCGGCGCGGTGGCCGCCTCGGACTGCACGGGCGCGGCAGGTGCCGTGGTGGCAGGCATGGAGGGCGGCACCGTGACCGGCGCAGGCGCCGGCCGGGACGCGCAGCCGGCCAGCAGCACGGCGGCCAGGGCGGCGGCCAGTGCGGCACGGTTCAGCGCGGCAGGATGGCGGGCGGTGGGAAAAGCATGGGCGGTGGCGTGGGCGGTGGCATGTGCGTGGGGCATGCGGCCATTGTCTCCGCTGCGCCCTGCCTCGGAGTGCAACACGGTGTTTCTGCGCTGCGCCCGCGAGGCCGCTATGCTGTTCGGCCATGACCGCCATCACTTCGCCGCCGTCGCCATCCCCGGTTCTGCACGATGCCACGCTAGCCCTGCGCGCCTTGCTGCCGCCCGGCCGGCGCTGGCTGGTGCTGACGGGCGCGGGCTGCAGCACGGGCTCCGGCATTCCGGACTACCGGGATCTGGAGGGCCAGTGGAAGCGCCCCCAGCCGGTGACGCTGCAGGCCTTCATGGGCAGCCATGCCACGCGCCAGCGCTATTGGGCGCGCAGCCTGCTGGGCTGGCCCGTGATGGCGCAGGCCAGGCCCGGCCTGGCCCACGCGGCACTGGCGCAGTTGCAGCAGCGCGGGTGGATCGAGGGACTGGTCACTCAGAATGTGGACGGCCTGCACACGGCGGCGGGCAGCGATGGCGTCATCGACCTGCACGGGCGCATCGCCGCCGTGCGCTGCATGGGCTGCGGCGCCGGCATGGAGCGCGCCGTGCTGCAGGACATGCTGCTGGAGCGCAACCCTGGCTGGGCCGGCCTGAGCGCCCAGGCCGCGCCCGACGGCGATGCCGATCTGGAGGGGCGCGACTTCAGCCGCTTCGACGTGCCGGCCTGCCCGCACTGCGGCGGCGTGCTCAAGCCCGACGTGGTGTTCTACGGGGAAGGCGTGCCCAGCCAGCGGGTGCAGGCCGTGCGCGCCATGCTGCAGCAGGCCGGCGGGTTGCTGGTCGCCGGTTCGTCGCTCATGGTGTATTCGGGCCTGCGCTTTGTGCATGAGGCCGTGGCCCAGGGCAAGCCGGTGGCGGCCATCAACCAGGGACGCATGCGCTCCGAGGATTTGCTGAGCCTCAAGATCGAGCAGGACTGCGGCCCGTTGCTGCAGCAGCTGGCCCAGGACCTGGAACAATGAAAAAGCCCCGCAGGAGCGGGGCAGTGTTCAAGGGATGACGCGCGATGCGCGCACTACAGAGTGCACGCGGCGCAGGTTGCGCAGCGCGGACTCCACCTGCTGGTTGTCGTGCACCGAGATCACGAAGCACAGGTCCGTGGTGCTCATGGCGGCCTCGTCGGCCATGTCCACGCGCAGGATGTCCACCTCGGCGCCTGCCAGCTCGGCCGCCACGCGCGCGAGCACGCCCTTGCCGTTGTTGACGGTGACCACGATGCGTGCCTCGAACAGGCGCGCGGCATCCATGTCATCGGCCCACTCGACCACGATGAAGCGGTCCCTGTCCTTTTCCTGCAGGCGCTGCGCGATCTTGCACTGCGCATGGTGGACGATCAGGCCTTCGCCGCTGCCCAGGTAGCCCACGATGGGGTCGCCCGGCACGGGGCGGCAGCATTGCGCGTAGTGGATGGAGCCCTGGTTGGATCCGTCCAGCAGCACGGCACCCTGGAAGGGGCGGTTGCTGGAGTTGAAGCGTTCGCGTGTGAGCAGCAGGGCGTCGGGCCGGTGGCCGTGGCGCGCCATCAGCGCAGTCAGGCGCGAGGCCACCAGCGACGCAATGCGCCGGCCCATGCCGATGTCCACCATCAGGTCGGCGCGGCTGCGGCTGCCGGCCATGCGCAGCACCTCGTCCCACAGCGCCTGGTTGGCCTCGTCGGCCGGCGGCACGGCATCCATGCCTTCGGCACGCATGGCCTGGGCCAGCAGGTTCTCGCCCAGGCGGGCCGATTCGCTTTGCGCGGCCGACTTCAGGTAGTGGCGAATCTTGGAGCGCGCGCGGCCCGTCTTCACGAAGCCCAGCCAGGCCGGGTTGGGCGTGGCGTCCTCGGAGGTGACGATCTGCACCACGTCGCCGCTCTTGAGTTCGGTGCGCAGCGGCACTTCCTCGTTGTTGATGCGCGCGGCCGTCATGTGGTTGCCGACCTTGCTGTGGATGGCGTAGGCGAAGTCCACCACGGTGGCGCCGCGCGGCATGGCCATGATCTCGCTCTTGGGCGTGAACACGTAGACGGCGTCGGGGAACAGGTCCACCTTGACGTGGTCCCAGAACTCGGCCGCATCGCGCGTCTCGTTCTGTATGTCCAGCAGCGACTGCAGCCACTGCGTGCCCAGCTGCTCGGAATCGTGGCCGGGCTGGGCCTTGTACAGCCAGTGCGCGGCGACGCCGGCCTCGGCGACGATGTGCATTTCCTCGGTGCGGATCTGGAACTCGATGTTCACGCCCGAGGGGCCCACCAGCGTGGTGTGCAGCGACTGGTAGCCATTGTTCTTGGCAATGGCGATGTAGTCCTTGAAGCGGCCCGGCATGGGCTTGTACATCTGGTGCAGCACGCCCAGCGCGGTGTAGCAGTCGATCACGCGCGGCAGGATGACGCGAAACCCGTAGACGTCCGTCACCTTGGCAAAGCTCAGCTGGTTCTTCTCCATGCGCAGATAGAGCGAATACAGCGTGCTTTCGCGCCCTGCCAGGCGTGCCTGCAGGCCTGCGCCGGCGAACTCCGCATTGACCTCGTCCTGCACGCGCTGGACCAGGTCGCGGCGGCGCTTGCGCGAGCGGGCGATGGCCTTTTCCAGCGTGGCATAGCGCCAGGGATGCAGGTGGCGGAAGGCCAGGTCCTGCAGCTCGCGGTAGGTCTGGTTCAGGCCCAGGCGGTGGGCGATGGGCGCGTAGATCTCCAGCGTCTCCGACGAGATGCGGCCCCACTTGTTGCGCGGCATGTCGCCCATGGTGCGCATGTTGTGGGTGCGGTCGGCCAGCTTGATCAGGATGACGCGCACATCGCGCGCCATGGCCAGCAGCATCTTGCGGAAGGACTCGGCCTGGTTTTCCTCGCGCGTGTTGAACTGCAGCTTGTCCAGCTTGGTGAGGCCGTCGACCAGCTCGGCCACGTCCTGGCCGAAGCGCTGGGCGAGGTCCGCCTTGGTGACGCCGCAGTCTTCCATCGCATCGTGCAGCAGCGCGGCCATCAGGGCCGGTGCGTCGAGCTTCCAGCTCGCGCACAGCGCGGTGACGGCAATGGGATGGGTGATGTAGGGCTCGCCGCTGCTGCGCCACTGGTCGCTGTGGGCCAGGTCGGCAAAGGCATAGGCTTCGCGCACCTGCTCGATGCTGGTGGCATCCAGGTAACCCAGGTGCTCCATCAGTCCGGCAAAGGCATTGGCCGACACGGTCGCCGCCTGCTCTGCAGACATGCGCTCGGGCCGGGGTGTCGGTACGGGATCAGAGGGGGCTGTGAACGAAGTCAAGGCCGCTTTCATGACTTAAATGTAGCGTGCATGCGGGTTTGTGCAGGCTTCATGTAAAAAAAGCACCGCTGTGCGGTGCTCTTTGTGGGGCCATTGTGTTGCTTTGCAGCAAATCAGCCCGGAACCTTCTTCAGCATCTCCAGGCCGACCTTGCCTTCGGCGATCTCGCGCAGGGCGGTGACACCGGGCTTGTTCTTGGTTTCGATCCTGGGCGTGTGGCCCTGGCTCAGCATGCGCGCGCGGTAAGTGGCGGCCAACACGAGCTGGAAGCGGTTAGGGATCTGCTCCAGGCAGTCTTCAACAGTGATGCGTGCCATCAGGATCTCCGGGAAACGTCAGTTGGGTACAGAAATATTGAGAGACTCGAAGGTCTCTGCGCGGCGGCTGCGCTGAGCCGCATACTTGAGGCGCTGGGCGTGGATGATCGTCTTGAGATCAAACAGTGCGCTCTCGAACAATTCGTTGATTATAACGAAGTCGAATTTCGACACCTGGGCCATCTCCTCGGCCGCGTTCGTCAGGCGCAGCTCGATCACCTCGGGAGCATCCTCGCCCCGGTTTTCCAGGCGGGCGCGCAGCTCGTCCCAGCTGGGCGGCAGGATGAAGATCAGGACGGCGTTCGGAAACGCTTCCTTGACCTGCAGCGCGCCCTGGTAGTCGATCTCCAGCAGCACGTCGGTGCCGACCTGGATGCGCTCTTCCAGCGCCTTCTTGGCCGTGCCATAGCGGCGGCTGTGCACATTCGCCCATTCGACGAAGGCGTTGTTCGACACCATGGTGTCGAACTCCTGGTCGGAGACGAAGTAGTACTCGCGGCCGTGCTTTTCCTGGCCGCGCGGCGCGCGGGTGGTGTGGGACACGGAGGGCGAGACGCGCGCATCGAACTCGCGCAAGGCTCGCACCAGGCTGGACTTGCCGGCCCCGCTGGGGGCCGAGACGACAAAGAGGTTTCCGGGGTAATCCATGGATTTGTGCGCAGTTTGGTTACGCATGGGCATCTGTGATGGGCTTATTCGATGTTCTGCACCTGCTCGCGCATCTGCTCGATCAGCACCTTCATGTCCACGCTGATGCGGGTCAGCTCCAGCGTGGCGGACTTGGAGCCCAGCGTGTTGGCTTCGCGGTGCAGCTCCTGGATCAGGAAATCCAGGCGCTTGCCGATCTCGCCACCCTTCTTGAGCAGGCTCTGGATCTCGTCCAGGTGCGAGTCCAGGCGGGTGACTTCTTCCGCCACGTCGATGCGGATGGCAAAGGCCGTGGCCTCGGTCAGGGCGCGGTCCTGGGCGGCCTCGGGCGCCACGGCGCCTTCGGCCAGGGCCATCGCTTCCTTCCAGCGCTCCATGAAGCGCAGGCGCTGCTGCTCCACGAGCTGGGGCACCAGGGGCGTGGCGTCTGCCGCGAGCTTGCGCAGCTGGGCGATGCGCTCCAGCAGCATGGCGGCCAGGCGCTTGCCTTCGCGGGCGCGGGCCTCCAGCAGTTCGGTCAGGGCCTGCTCTGCCAGCGTGGGCAGTACGCTGCTCCAGTCGATGGCCGAGTTGGCGCCGCCGCTGGCCAGGCGCAATGCGTCGGAGACGGACAGGCTGCGAGCGTCGGGCAGCCAGGACTGAACGGTGTCCTGGAGCATGGCCAGGCGCTGCAGCATGGCGGTGGAGGGGTCGGGCAGGGAGTTGCCGTCGTCGTTGTCGATGGCGGCGCGCACTTCGACCTTGCCGCGCTTGAGGCGGGCGGTCAGAAGTGTCCGCAAGGCCGGCTCATGGGCGCGCAACTCGTCGGGCAGGCGGAACGAAAGATCCAGGAAGCGGCTGTTGACCGAGCGGATCTCCAGACCGAGCCGGCTGTTGCGGCCCGACGCTCCACCATCTTCTGCGGACGCGCCGTGCTGGGCACTGGCGTATCCGGTCATGCTGTAAACTGGCATTGGACTTTTGATGGATGCTTGCAATTGCCCGATTATCCGGGTTTCGCCCCATCCCTGAGACTCACCGGAGAAAAATGTCTTCCAAGATCAAGCCGGCGCCATTGCCGCCAGGCAGCACGATCGGCGGCTATCGGGTGGTGCGCAGGCTTGCTTCCGGCGGTTTCGGCGTCGTTTACCTGGCCTTGGATGCAGAGGGCAAGCAGGTTGCGATCAAGGAATACCTGCCCGCCTCGCTGGCCACCCGTGCCCCCGGAGAGTTGCAGCCCGCCGTGGCTCCCGAAAAGCTTTCACTGTACCGCCTGGGCCTCAAGAGCTTCTTCGAGGAAGGGCGTTCCCTTGCGCAGATCTCGCATGCTTCCGTGGTCAGCGTGCTCAATTTCTTTCGCGAGAACGAAACCGTCTACATGGTGATGAACTACCTGGAGGGTGCCACCCTGCAGGACTTCGTTGTCACCGCGCGCGAGCTCAAGGCCGAGAAGGTGTTCCGCGAATCGACCATACGCTCGCTGTTCGACGAGGTGCTGCGCGGCCTGCGCATCGTGCACCAGCACAAGATGCTGCACCTGGACATCAAGCCGGCCAACATCTTCATCACCAACGACGACCGTGCCGTGATGATCGACTTCGGCGCGGCGCGCGAGGTGCTGTCCAAGGAAGGCAACTTCATCCGCCCCATGTACACGCCGGGCTTTGCCGCGCCCGAGATGTACCGCCGTGACGCGTCGCTCGGCCCCTGGACCGACATCTACGCCATCGGCGCCTGCATCTATGCCTGCATGCAGGGCTTTCCGCCCAACGAGGCGCCGCAGCGCCAGGACAAGGACAGGCTCACGCTGGCGCTGACCAAGCTGCGCGGCGTGTACTCGGACAACCTCATCGAAGTCGTCGAGTGGTGCATGGCCATGGACCCGGGTTCGCGGCCGCAGTCGGTGTTTGCGCTGCAAAAGGAATTGAGCCGCGAGGGTGAGCGCCGCTACACCAAGCTCAGTGTCTCCGAGCGCATGCGCCTGCAACTGGACACGCTGGTGACCGACGCCAAGAAGAACATGCAGAAGATCAGCGGCGCGGCAGGCCTGCCGGCCGTCGGCCAGGAGCGCAAGCCATGAGGTTTTCGGTATTTCAGCTGAGCCGCCGCGGCGGCCGGGCGCTCAATGAAGACCGCATGGGCTACTGCTACACGCGGGAGGCCGTGCTCTTCGTGCTGGCCGACGGCATGGGCGGCCATCCCGAAGGCGAGGTCGCGGCGCAGCTGGCGCTGCAGGTGATGTCCGTGCATTTCCAGCGCCAGGCCAAGCCGCTGCTGGACGATCCGCAGGGCTTTCTGGTCGATGCGCTGCTGCATGCGCACCGGCAGATCCTGCGCTATGCCAGCGGCAAGGGAATGATCGATACGCCGCGCACCACGCTGGTGGCGGCCGTCATCCAGAAGGGCAAGATCACCTGGATCCACTGCGGCGACTCGCGTCTGTATCTGGTGCGCGGTGGCGAGCTGCTGGTGCGCACGCGCGACCACTCCTATCTGGAGATGGGCGAGATCGCCGCGCAGCTCAAGACATCCAGCCGCAACGTGCTGTTCACCTGCCTGGGCTCGCCGTCCAAGCCCATCTACGACGTGACCGAGCCGCGCCGGCTGGAGCAGGGCGACAAGCTGCTGCTGTGCTCCGACGGCCTGTGGGGCAGCGTGGACGAAGGGCACCTGATGCGCACCCTGCACGGCCGCACCGTGTCCCAGGCCATCCCCCAGCTGGTGGAAACGGCGCTGCGCAACGCGGGCGATGCCAGCGACAACGTCACGGCCATCGCCATGGAGTGGGAGACGCCCGACGCCTTCGCGTCCACCATGGGAATCTCCACCCAGGACATCGAGAACGACGCGTTTGAATCCACGATCCAGGGGGGGCCAATCGAAGACCTGGAAGATGAGCTGGATGACGCCGCCATCGAGCGCTCCATCGCCGAGATCAACGAGGCGATACGCCGCTCGGCCGAGCGCCAGTTCAAGCGCTGAACGCCGCTGCCGGCCCGCCGCGGCGGTGCCGGTGGCGCGCATGGACTACCAAACCTATTGACGACAAAGGGCGCACGGGCGCCCGACTGGATTTCTACGATGAAGATTGTGTTGGCCTCCAACAACCGCGGCAAGCTCGCCGAGCTGCAAGCCATGTTCGCCCCGCTGGGCGTTGAACTGATCCGCCAGGGCGACCTGTTCGAGGGCGAGGCGCCCGAGCCGCATTGCACCTTCGTGGAGAACGCGCTGTCCAAGGCCCGCTTCGCGGCCGAGCGCACGGGCCTGCCCGCCATTGCCGACGACGCCGGCATGTGCGTCTCGCACTTCGGCGGCCTGCCGGGCGTGGACACGGCCTACTACTGCACGCAGTTCGGCTACGAGAAAAGCGACGACAACAACGTGCGCGCCCTGCTGGAGCAGATGCAGGGCGTGGCCGACCGCCGTGCCGCCATGGTCAGCACCCTGGTGGGCGTGCGCAGCGCCAGGGACCCCGAGCCGCTGATCGCCATGGGCCGCGTGCAGGGCGAGATCACCACCGAGCGCCGTGGCACGCAGGGCTTCGGCTTCGACCCCGTGATGTACATCCCCGAGCTGGGCCAGACCTTCGCCGAGATGGACCCTGCCGTGAAGCACGCGCACAGCCACCGCGGCCGCGCCACGCTGCAGATGATCGAACTCGTGCGCGAGCGCTGGGTGCGATGATTCCCATCCAGCCCCAGGATCCGGCCTCCGGCGCCCAGGCCGCCGTGCAGCGCGACATCCAGCACTACATGCGCCCCGGCACGCTGCAGCTGGGCAGCCTGCCCCCGCTGTCGCTGTATGTGCACCTGCCCTGGTGCATCCGCAAGTGCCCGTACTGCGACTTCAACTCGCACGAGCACGGCCGCGACGGCCCCGAGCTGCCCGAAGACCGCTACATCGACTCGCTGGTCGCCGACCTCGAAAGCGCGCTGCCGCTGATCTGGGGCCGCACCGTGCACAGCATCTTCATCGGCGGCGGCACGCCCAGCCTGTTCTCGCCCGAGTCCATCGACCGGCTGCTGGCCGCCATCCGCGCGCGCCTGCGCATGGAGGCCGACTGCGAGATCACCATGGAGGCCAACCCCGGCACCTTCGAGACCGACCGCTTCCGCGCCTTCCGCGCGGCCGGTGTCACGCGGCTGTCCATTGGCGTGCAGAGCTTTGACGACCGCCTGCTGCAGGCCGTGGGCCGCGTGCACGACGGCGCCCAGGCGCGGGCGGCCGTGCGCGAGGCGGCCGACAGCTTCGAGACCTTCAACATCGACCTGATGTACGCGCTGCCCGGCCAGACCGAGCTGGACCTGGCGCGGGACCTGGACGTGGCCATGTCCTTCGCCCCGCCGCACCTGTCGGTCTATCACCTGACCATCGAGCCCAATACGTATTTCGCCAAGTTTCCGCCGGCCATCCCCGAGGACGACCTGGCCTACGACATGCTGGACCGCATCACCGCGCGCACCGCTGCCGCGGGCATGCAGCGCTACGAGATCTCGGCCTATGCGCGTGAGGGCCACCAGTGCTGGCACAACCGCAACTACTGGCAGTTCGGCGACTACCTGGGCATAGGCGCGGGCGCGCACAGCAAGCTCAGCTTTGCGCACCGCATCGTGCGCCAGGTGCGCTTTCGCGATCCCGCGCGCTACATGGACCAGGCCCTGGCCGGCGCGCCGCTGGCGCAGGACAGCGAGGTGCGCCGTGCCGACCTGCCCTTCGAGTACATGCTCAACGCGCTGCGCCTGCGCGAAGGCTTTGCGCTGCAGGACTTCATGGAGCGCACGGGCCTGCCGCTGTCCTCCATCGCCAAGGGGCTGGACGCCGCGCAGGCCAAGGGCCTGATCACGCGCGACCTGGGCCGGGTGGTGCCCACGGAGCGGGGCTTTGACTTCCTCAGCGACCTGCAGGAACTGTTCCTTGCCGAGTGATCCGGCGAACGGCCATTGAAAAAGGACGCCTCGGCGTCCTTTCTTCATCCAGCGCCACAGCGCAATCGGTCGGCGATCAGCCGCAGCGCACGGCCACGATGCGGCCAGTTCCATCCACCACCAGGTTCAGGCGTTCCTGGTTGAACTCCATGGTGGTCGGTTGGCCTTCACGCAGCACGCGGGCCATATAGGCACCCGACTGCTTGCGCGCGGCCTCCAGCGTGGCCGAGGTATTGCTCTTGCCCACGAAGGACTGCGCCGACGCCGCATTGCAGACCTGCACGGGGCGCGGGGCCGGCTGCGCCGCGCCGCCGCCGCTGCCGCCGCCAAAGGGATTGCTCATGCCGGCGCAGCCTGCCACCAGGGTGGTGGTGCCCAGCAGGGCCAGGGCGACAAGGCGGCGTTGGAGGGCGGGGGCGGTCATCGGCATGGTCTGTCTCCTCGATTCATGGGGTATTGCTGCGCAGTATCAGGGCGGGCGCGGGCGCGCTGCCTCGGACAACGCCGCATACCTTAGCCGGGCTTGGCCGGGCCAAGGCGAAGCCGAAGGCATGCGGAAGTAACAGGTGGCAGCAAAGGCTTCAGCGCCGCGCGCTGCGGCCTTCCGCGGGGGCGTGGTGGAAGACCGTGGCCTCCATGCCCATGGCGCGTATCCTGGCGGCTGCCTGATCAGCGCTGCGCTGCTTGGCAAACGGGCCCGAGCGCACGCGCACGATCTCGCCCTTGTTGCTGTGCAGGGTCTGGCTGAGCGCGGGCAGCTTGGCTTTCTCCAGCCGCTCCACCACGCGCCCTGCATTGCCGGCTTCAGAGAACACGCCGATGTTGATGTAGTAGTTGCCCGGCTCCAGAGCCGCCGAGGCGGGTTTGGCAGGTTCCGCTGCCTTTGCGACGGGTTCAGCGGGTTTGGCAGGCTTGGCTGGCCTGGTTTCAGCCGCCGCCTTGGAGGGTTTGGCGGGCGCTGGCGTGGCTGCCTGCACGGGCGTTGGCGCAGGTGCAGGTGCTTTGGCCGGCGCCAACGCGGCCTTGACGGGCGCGGCGGCCGCTGCAGTGGCCGCGACCGCACCCGCAGCGCCGGCCGCCGCCACCACGGGCATGGGCTCGACCGTGCCGGAGACGGTGTTGCCGGCCGCCGGTACGAGTGCATGCGGGTCAGGGCGCGCCCCGGCCTGGGCGACCGGCTCCTGGGGCTGGGGCGTGGGGGCGGGAGTGGGCGCCGGTTCCATTCTTGGCGTTTCAACGGCAGGGACGGCTGCGGCGGGTGCGAGCACCACGGCTGGCGCAACTGGTGCAGCTGGTGGTGCAGCGGCCGGTATGACTTCGGACGGAATCACCTCGGTCTGTGCCGCAACGAAATGCGGCGTGCCCGACAGCGCCCAGACGCCGGCCCCCGCAGCGGCGGCAAGCACCGCACCGGCCGCCACGGCCAGCCGCTTGCGAAAGGGTGTGGCCGCGCGGTGGGCCAGGCGTTCGTGCGCTGCGGCCATGTTGGGGGCCTCGCCAATGGCTTCCAGTGTGTGGCGGCGCACATGGTGCCAGTACAGGGCATTGGCGCCCAGGCCGGGAATGGCAATGGCCAGCAGGATCAGCGTGGCATCGATGCCGTGGGCAATGGCCGGGGGCAGGCCCAGCGCGGGGCGCAGCAGCAGGCCCCAGACCAGGCCCGTGCCGCCGGCGGCCAGCGCATAGAGGCCGCCCTCTTGCCACAGCCCGCGCAGCCCGCACCAGGGCAGGGTGAACAGGCCTGCGGCCAGGTTCCAGGTAGGCAAGGGCTTGCCCAGCGCGTCGAAGCGCTCGAACAGGCGCAGGTAGTAGTCGCGTGAGGGCTCGCCAATCAGGCTGGCGTACAGGCCTGGCATCAGGCCGGTGCCCTGTCCATCGGTGAAGCTGGTGACGCCGGAATGTGCGCCGGCGCCTGCCCGCTCGTTGGCGGCAGGGGCGCCATCGCCGTGCTGCAGCGCATAGGCTGCGGCGGCGAAGGCACTGGCTATCGAGGGCGGCAGTTTGCTGGGGCTCTTGGGAGAGTCGGCAGTGCCGGGCTCGGCAAAGGCGGGCTCCTGCCGGGCAGGGGCCGCCTGCCTTCCGAAGTCGATGGTGGCGGGAGGTGCTGAGATGGCGTCTTCCGATGGGGCGGGCATGTCAGCAATTGTGTCATGCACTCATGGCTGTCGGAATCACGACATTCGGGCGGATCGATCGGGCGAATCAATCGGGCAGATCCATCGCGCAGATCAATCGGGCCGATCAATGGGCCCCGATCGATCTGCCCTTGCCATCAGGCCTGGCGCGCGGGCAGCACGGTGGCGCGGCACTCGCCGAAGCCGATGCGTGCGGCGCCCGGCTTCTCGCACCAGCCGCGCAGGATCACGGCATCGCCATCCTGCAGGAAGGTGCGGCTCTCGCCATTGGCCAGCGCCACGGGCTTCTTGCCGCCTTCGGTCAGCTCCAGCAGTGCGCCGGCCTCGGTGGCCGTGGGACCGGACAGCGTGCCCGTGCCCAGCAGGTCGCCGGGCTGCAGGTCGCAGCCGTTGACGCTGTGGTGGGCCACCAGCTGGGCCATGGTCCAGTAGGCGTGGCGGTAGCTGGTGTGGGTGATCTGCTGGGCGGCCTGGCCTTCGGCGCGCATGCGGCCGGTCTCCAGCGCCACGCTCAACTGCACGTCGAACGCGCCGCGCTCGGAGTTGGCGGCCGAGCTCAGGTAGGGCAGGGGCTGGGGATCGGCGGCGGGCCGCGTGAAGGCCGTGCGGTAGGGCTCCAGCGCCTCCAGCGTCACGATCCAGGGCGACAGCGAGGACGCGAAGTTCTTCGACAGGAAGGGGCCCAGCGGCTGGTATTCCCAGGCCTGGATATCGCGCGCCGACCAGTCGTTGAGCAGGCACAGGCCGAAGATGTGGTTTTCGGCCTCGTCCATGGAAATCGCTTCGCCCCAGGCGTTGCCGGCGCCGGTGTAGATGCCCATCTCCAGTTCATAGTCCAGGCGTGCGCAGGGCTTGAGCGCGGGCGCGGCGGCGTCGGGCGCCTTCAGCTGGCCCATGGGGCGGCGGAAGTCCACGCCGGACACGCGCAGGCTGGACGCACGGCCGTGGTAGCCGATGGGCACCCACTTGTAGTTTTCCATCAGCGGGTTGTCCGGGCGGAACAGCTTGCCGACGTTGGTGGCGTGGTGCACCGAGGTGTAGAAGTCCGTGTAGTCGCCGACCTGGGCCGGCACCGTGTACTCCACTTCGGACTGGGCCACCAGGCAATCCTGCAGGGCAGCCTGCGCGGCAGCGCCTTCGCGCAGCGCGCGCGACAGCGCCAGGCGCAGGGCCGACCAGGCGGCCGGTCCCATGGCCATGAAGCCGTTCAGGCGCTGCTGCGAAGCGGCCTCCAGCTGCGGCTGCACGGCATCGCCCAGGGCCTTGAGCGCGCTGGCGCGCGCCAGGTCCAGCACCTGGTCGCCAATGGCCACGCCGCCGCGCCAAGCCTCCTGGCTGCCAGCGCGGCGGAACACCGCGTAGGGCAGGTTCTGGATGGGGAAGTCGCTGGCGCCGGTGTTGGCCGAGGCCACCCAGCTGCGCAGGTTTGCGTCATGGGTTTCGTTCAAGGACATCTGTCTCTCCTGGTTGGGTTTGTCTGTCGTTGGCATGAAAGGGGTCGGGCG
Source organism: Delftia acidovorans (assembly GCA_031286585.1). Lineage (GTDB taxonomy): Bacteria > Pseudomonadota > Gammaproteobacteria > Burkholderiales > Burkholderiaceae_C > Comamonas > Comamonas acidovorans_A. The sequence continues at coordinate 56,341 of JAITUC010000030.1, read as the reverse complement.
GGGCGGTTCAGGCAGGGCCGGCTCAGGCGGCGGCAAAGCCGCCGTCCATGTTCCAGTGTGCGCCGCGCACCTGGGCAGCCTGCTCGCTGGCCAGGAAACCGGCCAGCGCCGCCACCTGCTCCACGGTCACGAAGGCCTGGGAGGGCTGCTTGGCGCCCAGCAGCTGGCGGGCCGCCGCGTCGGCATCCAGCCCCTCGCGCGCGGCCAGCGCATCGATCTGCCGTTGCACCAGCGGCGTCAGCACCCAGCCCGGGCAGATGGCGTTGCAGGTCACGGGCGTGGTGGCGAACTCCAGCGCCACCGACTTGGTCAGGCCGATCAGCCCGTGCTTGCTGGCCACATAGGCCGGCTTGCGCGCCACGCCCACCAGCCCGCTGACCGAGGCGATATTGATGATGCGGCCCCAGCCGCGCTCCAGCATCTGCGGCGCGCAGGCCTGGATGGCGTGGAAGGGGGCCGAGAGGTTGACGGCCAGCAGCTCGTCCCACTTGCCGGCCGGGAATTCGAGCAGCGGGCTCACATGCTGCATGCCTGCGTTGTTGACCAGGATGTCGATGGGCCCCAGCTCGGCTGCGATGCGCCGGGCCAGCGGGGCGATGGCGCTGGCCTCGCGCAGGTCCAGCCCGTAGTGGCGCACGGGCACGCCATGCGTTTGGGCGATCTCGCGCACCAGTGCATCGGTCTGGGCCGAAGCGGCTGCCTGGCCATGCAGCGCAATGGCCGCGCCCTCGCTGGCCAGATGGCGCGCCACGGCCAGGCCGATGCCGCTGGTCGAGCCGGTGATCCAGGCCACGCGGCCCGCATGCGGGCGTGAAACGGGAAGGGTGTGGGGCGGGGTCATTTCAGGAGATCCATTTCCATGTGCACGTACTCGCTGAGAAAGCGCACCCGCGCCCAGTAGATCAACAGCCCGTCGGCATTGCAGGCCCAGCGCAGCGCCTGCATCAGCGGCGTGCCCAGGGCCACGCCCAGGTGCTCGGCGGCCAGCTCGTCGGCCGGCGCCACGCTCAGGTGCTGGCGCGCCACGGCAATGCGCGAGGGGTCGCTGCTCAGGGCCACGGCCAGGGAGCTGCGCTCCAGCTGGGCCTCGATCTCGGGGAACAGCTGCTGCTCCAGGTACAGCTGCGACAGGCAGAACCGCGCCGCGTCATGGTCGTACACGCGCAGCAGGTGCACGTAGGCGGGGGCCATGCGGCCCACGTCGGGGAAGCCTTCGGGAATCGGCGGCAGGCAGTCGCGCCCGGTGTGCAGGGTGATCTGGCCGATGTGGGCGCCAAAGGCCACCAGCTCCTTCCAGCTGGTGGGCAGCAGGAAGGACGGCGGCTTGTAGGGCGCCGCAATCACCCGCGTGCCGCCGCGCTTGCGCGTGAGCAGCAGGCCCTCCGACACCAGGGCGCCCAGTGCCATGCGCACCGTGGTGCGCGACACGCCATGCAGTGCCTCCAGTTCCTGCACCGTGGGAATGGCGCTGCCCACGGGCCAGGCGCCCGTGGACACCTTGCTGCGGAACAGCCGCGCCAGCTGCAGGTGCAGCTTGTCCCGGCCTTGTTGAGGGGCCGACGCGGTGGAGTTGGAGGGCATGGAGGCAATAAAGTATCTATTCAGTGCTTTTATTTTTACACAAAGCGATGCCCGTGACGGCCAGCGCCGACGACCATCGTTGACAAATGTCTTCAATTGCCCGGGCCGAATGACTTTTAAACTGCGGCCCTTTTTCCGTTTTTCGTTTTCGTTTTTTGGATGTTGGCCAGAGCGGCCGTTGGGTATTTCATGCAGCAGCAACATGCTTGGGAGTTTTTTCGCGCCGGTGGAGTGGACCAGGTGGTCATACGCACCGGACAGGACATCGCGCACATCGGCGAACTGGACCAGAAGCTGTGGGTGGCCCTGGCCTGCCCCACGCGCGGCATCGAGTTCGACAGCGACACGCTGGACCTGATCGACGAAGACAAGGATGGCCGCATCCGCCCGCCCGAACTGATTGCCGCCTGCCAATGGGCCGTGGCGCGCGTGCGTGATCCCCAGGTGCTGGCCGATGGCGGCGACGTGCTGCAACTGTCCAGCCTGGAGCGCGACAGCGAGCAGGGCGCACTGCTGCATGCCGAGGCCGAGCGCATGCTGGCCCTGTCCGGCCAGGCCGGCGGCGCCGCGCTGAGCCTGGCCCAGGTGCGCGAGCGCCTGGCCTCCCTGGCAGCCATGCGCTTCAATGGCGACGGCATCGTCAGCTCTGCCACCGCCGGTGACGACAAGGCGCTGGCCGCGCTGGTCGAGCGCATCGGCAAGGCCTACGGCACGGCGGCGGGCGCCGATGGCGTGGCCGGCATCGCACGCACGCAGGCCGAGTCCTTCTATGCCGACCTGCGCTCCCTGCGCGACTGGCATGCAGGCGCCGAGGCCCTGGGCTGCGGCATTGCCGAGCGCGACCAGGCCCTGGCCGCCGCCCGCGCCGTGGACGCGGTGCAGGCCAAGGTGGACGACTTCTTCGCACGCACGCGGCTGGCCGCCTTCGACACGCGCGCGCAAGACCCGCTCAACCCTTCCATCGAAGGCTATGCCGCCCTGGGCCGCGAAGTGCTGGACAGCGGCGCCGAAGCCATTGCCGCCCTGCCGCTGGCCGCCGTGGCGGCCGACCGTGCGCTGCCGCTGGCCCAGGGCGTCAACCCCGCCTGGGCCGGCGCGCTGCAGGCCCTGCGCGAGCAGGCCGTGCAGCCCGTGCTGGGCGAAGACCTGCAGGAGATCACCGCCGCGCAGTGGGAGCAGGTCAAGGCCGCGCTGCAGCCCTGCCGCCAATGGCTGGCGGCCCGGCCCGCCACGCCGCTCGATGCCCTGTCGCAGCAGGAAGTGCAGTCGCTGCTGGACGGCGGGCAGGAAGCCGCGCTGCTGGACCTCATCGCCCAGGACGAGTCCGAGAAGGAACACAGCCTGCAGGCCGTGGCGCTGGAAAAGCTCATCCGCCTGCAGCGCGACCTGCTGGCGCTGCTCAACAACTTCGTCTCGTTCAGCAGCTTCTACCGGCGCGAGGGCGCGGCCTTCCAGGCCGGCACGCTCTACCTGGATGCGCGCAGCTGCGACCTGACCGTGGAAGTGAGCGACACGGCCGCCCACGCCGCGCTCGCCGGCCGTGCCAAGACCTGCCTGGCCTACTGCGAGCTCCGGCGCGAGGGCAAGAAGAAAGCCATCGTCGCGGCCTTCACGGCGGGCGATGTGGACTTCCTCTTCGTGGGCCGCAACGGCGTGTTCTATGACCGCGCGGGCAACGACTGGGACGCCACCATCGTCAAGCTCATCGAGAACCCCACCAGCATCGGCCAGGCCTTCTTCCTGCCCTACAAGAAATTCCTGCGCATGGTGGAGGAACAGGTGGCCAAGCGCGCCTCGGCCAAGGAAGAGGGCGTGACCGCCAGCCTGGGCGCGCAGGCTGGCCAGCTGGTCACGGCGCCCGGCACCGCTGCGGCCAACGCCACAGCCGCCACGGCCGCGGCCGCACCGCGCAAGACCGATGTGGGCACCGTGGCCGCCCTGGGCGTGGCCCTGGGCTCCATCAGCGCCGTGCTGGTGGGCATCTTCGGCAAGTTCATCGACCTGGGGCCCTGGATCCCCGTGGCCCTGGTCGGCCTCATCGCGGCCATCTCCGGGCCCAGCATGATGATTGCCTGGCTCAAGCTGCGCCAGCGCAGCCTGGGTCCCATCCTGGACGCCAGCGGCTGGGCCATCAACGGCCGCATGCGCATCAACCTGCCGCTGGGCCGCAGCCTCTCGCAGACCGCCAAGGTGCCGGTGGGCGCGCGGCGCACGGCGGGCGACCCCTATGCGGAGGGCAACGGCCTGCGCAACACCCTGGTGGCGCTGGCCGTGGTGGCCTTGCTGGCCCTGATGGCCTGGCGCCTGCACTGGGTTGACGGCCTGCTGCCTGCGGGCTGGCAGTACGGCGCCGCACCTGTAGTTGTACCCGCAGCCGCCCCGGCCGCAGCGCCTGCTGCTGCGCCGGCCGGTCCCGCCCCGGCCCCGGCACCCGCCGCTCAGTAGCTGAGCGTGTAGGTGACGGACAGCGTGCGGCCCCGGCCCTTGAAGTCCAGCACCGCGGGCGAGATGGACGATGCATAGGCCAGCTTGGCCTGTTCGGACCAGCGCGTGGTGTAGGTCCGGTCGAACAGGTTCTGTATGCCCACGCTCAGGATGCCCTGGCTGCCGACGCCGTGCTTGAAGCGGTAGCTGCCGATCAGGTCGAACAGGGTCAGGCTGGGCAGGCTCTCGGTGCCCGTGGTGCCGAAGCTGGCCATCTCGCTGGTCAGACGCAGGCTGTGCACGGCCTGCAGGCGTGCGCTCCACGGGCCTTGCGAGCGGCCCGCATAGGCCGTGACCTTGGACGGGCTGGCGTAGTAGATGCCGCGCTTTTTCCAGCCGTCGGCGCCGCGCTCCTCGGAGCGCAGCAGCAGCAGGTTGCCGCCCGCCACCCAGCCGCCGCCGAAGCGGTAGTCCAGCTGCGCCTCCAGTCCCCAGTTGCGCACCTTGCTGTCCGACAGCGTGATGTTCAGCGTGCTGCGGTCGATGGCGATGGAGTTGTCCGACTGCGAATAGAACAGGGCCGCCTGGGCGTTCCAGTTCCCCTGGGCCGTGCGCCAGCCCAGCTCGGCCGAGCGCGTCTTGATGGCCGCCATGCTGGTGCCGTCCACGCTGATGTGGCGGCCCAGCTGCCACACGCCGTCGCGCCCACCCACCAGGGTATAGGTGGCGCCCGTGCCGTAGTACTTGGCCGGGTCGGCCAGTTCGAAGCCTTCCGAATAGTTGAACCAGGCCTGCTGCGCGGGCGTGAGCTTGTAGACCAGGCCCGCATTGAACAGCGTGGCCGAGTAATCGTTCTTGCCGCCCGGAATGTTCTGCACGGCGCTGCCGTAGCCTGCCGCCACCAGCCGTTGCTGGGCCACCTGGGCGAAGTCACCCACGCTGATGTTCACGCGCTGGTGGCGCAGGCCCGCGCTGATGCTCAACTGGTCGGTGGCGCGCCAGTCGCCCTGGCCGTAGAAGCCCCAGATGCCGGTCTGGAACGAGGGATAGCGGCCCAGCGTGGCCGTGCGCCGGAACTGCAGGCCGCCACTGCCCGTGGCCAGTCCCGCGTCGAACATGGTCTGGTCGGCGCTGAAGCTCTCTCGGTCATAGTCCACGCCATAGGTCAGGCGTGCGCGCGACCAGTCCTTGAGCAGCATGGCCTTGAAGCCGTAGGACGTCGTGTCCTGCGTGGAGGTGCTCCAGTACGGCACGCGCGTGGTGGCACCGGCCATGGTCACCGAGTCCACGCCCGGGAAGGGATAGAACTGCAGGGACTCGGCGCGGTGGTAGGCCTTGAGGTAGAAATCCTGGCCGCCCACGACCTGGGGCAGGTGGTAGTCGGTGGCCAGCAGGTGGCGGCGCGTGCGCGGCTCCACGTCCGAGGAGAACCCGCCGCGCACATCCAGGGCCGAGGGCTTGAGAATGTCACCGCCTGCGCCCGGCTGCATCCACAGCGCCTTGCCCGGGGCATAGCCCGAATCGTAGAACTGCGCCAGCGTCTTGAGCGAGGCGCCGCCGGACAGCTTCGCATCCAGCGTGCCCATCAGGTCCACGGACTGGTTCCACTGCAGATCGGTCTGCGTGATGTCGGGCCGCACGCGCTGGCCGTCGCCGTCATAGGCGCCGCCCGTGCGGCCATAGGCCAGGGCCAGCCGGCCCTGGACATCCTCGTTGCCGCCCTGGATGGACTGGGCGGCGCGCCAGCCAAGGTCGTCGCTGCCGTGCAGGCCGCTGCGCAGGCCGGCCTCGCTGGTGTAGCGCGGCTGGCCGGGGTCGGCACGCTTGGTGATGATGTTGATGATGCCGCCTGTGGCATTGCCGCCATAGACGGCCGTGGCGCCCGACAGCACTTCGATGCGCTCGATGTTGAAGGGGTCGATGGAGTCGAACTGGCGGCTCAGCGTGCGCGAGCCGTTCAGCGAAATCCCGTCGATCATCACCTGCGCCGCGCGCCCGCGCAGGTTCTGGCCGAAGTTGGTGCGCATCTGCCCGCCCAGGTCCAGGCTGGGCACCAGCTGGCCCAGCATCTCCTTGATCGGAATGCCGGCGCGCGTCTGCGCCTCGATCTGCTCGCTGTCGATCACCCACACGGTATTGGGCGTCTCGTCGATGGCGCGCGGCGCGCGCGAGGCCACCACGGTCACGGCCGACAGCGCGGCATCGGGCACTTGCACATGGACCGTGGCCGAGGCGGCTGTCTCGGATGCCGCCCGGGCGGGCGTGGCAGCCCTGGCGGCCGGTGCCGGCACCACGGCGAAGGCGCCCCCGCGCTGCTCCACGGCCATGCCCGAGCCTGCAAGCAATTGCTCCAGCGCCTGGCGTGGTGTGAAGCGCCCCTGCAGGGCCGGTGCCTGGCGGCCGGCCACGGCATCGTCGGCAAAGAGAATCGGCACGGCCGTGTCGCGCGCCAGTTGGCGCAGCGCCGCGCCCAGCGGCTGGGCGGGCTGGGCCACGGCCAGTGGCGCCGCCGCAGCAGGCGTTGCCGTGGAGGCGGCGCTGCCCTGGGCCCAGGCCGCGCCGCCCAGGCCGCAGCAGGCCAGCGCGATGGCGGCAAGGCGCAGGGCATGCGGCGTGCGTTGCGGCAATGGAGGGGAGTGGCGGGCGGTCTGGGTCATGGTGTCCTCGGTTCGGCGTTGTTGGTTGGCTCGTGCCTTTTTGGCAAGCCCATGCCTGTGCCGAAATCCGGAAGCCTCAACCCAACCTTGTTATACAAATTGTTTCAATTGGCGTCCGCGCGCCGTTCCACCACGATGGCACCGTCGCTGCCGTGGCGTATCTGCATGGGGCCGATCAGCGGCAGCAGGTCGAACACCGCCTGGACCTGGCTGGTGCGGAACACGCCGGACACCGGCATGTCGGCCAGCGACGCATCGGCCAGGCGGATGGGCTGGTTTACATAGCGCTGCAGCTGCGCCAGCACCGAGGCCAGGCGCTCGCGCTCGAACACCAGCTCGCCGCGCGCCCAGCCCAGGCCGTGGGTGCCTTCGCTGAGCAGCGCAGGCTCGTACATGCCAAGAGTCGCGGACATGCCGGGAGTCAGGGTGTACTGTGCCGCCTCGCCCGGCAGGCGTTGGTCCAGATGCAACTGCACCGCGCCCTGGTCCAGGTAGACGGCCACCTCGTCCTTGCGGCGCTCCACCTCGAAGCGCGTGCCGGTAACGCGGACCTGGGCGCGGTCCGCCTGTACGGTGAAGGGGCGCAGCTCGCTGTGGGCCACCTCCAGCAGCACGCGCCCCTGCGCCAGCTTGGCGCGGCGCGAGCGCAGGTGCCAGGCCATGTCCAGCTGCGTGCCCGAGTCCAGCGTGGCCCGGCTGCCATCGGCCAGCAGCAGTTCGCGCTGCTCGCCCACGGCGGCCGCATAGTGTTCGCTGCGGTAGGCCGGGTCGGCCAGCCACAGGCCAGAGGCCACCAGCACCGCGCCCAGCATGCCCAGGCCCGCGCGCATGCGGCGCCGGGCCGCGCGCTCGGCGGCCTCGCGCGACAGGCGCTCCAGATCGGGCAGCGGGAAATGCGCGCGCAGGGCGTCGCCATGGGCGGCCAGTGCCTGCTCGGGCGTGCGGCGTTGCTGGCTGGCCCCGGAGGCGGCAGCGGTGCCGCGGGAGGGTGGCTGGTGCTTCATGGAGGAATGCTCAGGTGCGCGGGCCTTGCTGCGAATGCTGCTGCATATGGGCCTGGCAGGCCTGCAGGCCCCGGCGCAGGTGCTTTTCCACGTTCTGCAAGGAAACCTGCAGCAGCCGGGCCACCTCGGCCTGGGGCAGGCCGTGGATCTTGTGCAGGATGAAGACCTCGCGGCAGCGCGGCGGCAGGGCCTCGATGGCGGCGATCAGGCCGCGCAGCTCCTGCCGGCCCTGGGCGATCTGCTCAGGGCCGGGCTGCGGACAGATGGCAGGCGGCAGCAGGGCGGGGTCGCAACCCACTTCATGCGCGCGCCGGGCATCGGACCGGCGCAGCGTGTCCACGGCCAGGTGGTGCAGCACGCGGCGCAGCAGGCCCACGGTGTTGCGGGCATCGGTGCGCGGCGGGCGCTGGGCCAGCAGCAGGTAGGCGTCATGCACCACGTCGCGCGAGCCCTCGCCCAGGCTGAAGCGCCGGCGCACATAGCCCACCAGGCTTTCATAGTGGCCCAGCAGCGAATCGACCAGCGGCGTGCCGGCCGCAGGCGGCTGTGACTGGGCCACGGGACGGGCATCGGCGGAAGGGGAAGGGCGCCCGGACATGCGGCAAGGGAATGCGAAAGAAAAAATCGGGAAGCGAGAAGAAGAATGATTCTCAATATTATCGCTGTACCCAGTAACTCCCGATGGAATGCCCTTGTCCTTGGGCGGCACGCGACAATAGCGCCATGACCTCCCCCACCCACGTACAACGCAGTGCCGTGCCCCTGAGCACGCACGACACCACCCGCATCGACGACCTGCGCATCAAGGCCGTGCGCCCCCTGATCACGCCCGCCCTGCTGCAGGAATGGCTGCCTGCGCCCGAAGCCGCGCAGCAACTGGTGGAAACCAGCCGCGCCGCCATCTCGGACGTTCTGCAGGGCCGGGATGACCGGCTCATCGTCGTCGTCGGCCCCTGCTCCATCCACGACCATGACCAGGCCATGGACTACGCGCGCCAGCTCAAGGCCCAGGCCGACGCCCTGGCCGGCGAGCTGCTCGTCGTGATGCGCGTCTACTTCGAGAAGCCCCGCACCACCGTGGGCTGGAAGGGCTACATCAACGACCCGCACCTGGACGGCAGCTTCGCCATCAACGAAGGCCTGGAGATGGCCCGCGCCCTGCTGTTGGACGTGCTGGCCCTGGGCCTGCCCGTGGGCACGGAATTCCTGGACCTGCTGTCGCCGCAATTCATCAGCGACCTGGTCAGCTGGGGCGCCATCGGCGCGCGCACCACGGAAAGCCAGAGCCACCGCCAGCTGGCCAGCGGCCTGTCCTGCCCCGTGGGCTTCAAGAACGGCACGGACGGCGGCGTCAAGGTGGCCAGCGACGCCATCCAGGCGGCCAGCGCGCCCCACGCCTTCATGGGCATGACCAAGATGGGCCAGTCCGCCATCTTCGAGACCCGCGGCAATGGCGACTGCCACGTCATCCTGCGCGGCGGCAAGCAGCCCAACTATGGCGCCGAACACGTGCAGGCCGCCTGCGCCCTGCTGGAAGGCGCAGGCCTGCGCCCGCAGGTCATGATCGATGTCTCCCACGCCAACAGCAGCAAGCAGCACCGCCGCCAGATCGACGTGGCGGTCGACGTGGCCCAGCAGATCGCGGGGGGCGATGCGCGCATCACCGGGCTGATGATCGAAAGCCACCTGCAGGAAGGGCGGCAGGACATCGTGGACGGCCAGCCGCTGGCGCATGGCGTGTCCGTGACCGATGCCTGCATCAGCCTGGAGCAGACCGTGCCTGTGCTGGAGCAGTTGGCGGCGGCGGTGAAGGCGCGGCGGGCGAAGCTGCGGGGATGAGTTGACTGGCCGGGTCTGCTTTTGACCCGCGTCAGGCAACGGAGCGGTCCTGTCCTTCGGCAGGACTGCAATGCAACCGCCACAGCGCAGTGGCGTGCATATGGGTCGCCGATGTAAAGACAGGGTCGGCAGACTGCGAATTTCATTCGGGCGCTGATGCAGCACAGGCTGTGCATCAAGTTTTTCAGATCAGTCCGATTGCGTCATAAAGTTTTGCAGTCAATGATTTGGCCAATCCGGATTGGCTAAAAGAATTTTCAATTGCTGCATCTGCATGTTTTATTCTCATGCGAGGTGTACATGCGTTGGTATCCCACCGACCGATTGCTGATAACAGTGATCGAAATTCATCAGAGGACTGATATGAAAATCCAGAAGAGAAAAATCATGAAATGCGTGTCCGGCCAAAAAATGGCAACTGGTCAGCATTGCGAAGGCAGATGGCCTGACCATACTTAAAAAAAGGGGCAAATGCCCCTTTTTCATTGTTAAAACATCACATGAAATATATGAGGTGAAACGTGTTGGTCAAGCCTGATTTGGAACAGTCAAGAATATATATAGAGTCGATGGATTTCAGTATGCTATTTTTGAAGTTGACGCAGCCTGATCCTAATATTGCAATATTGTGGAGCAATGACGCATTGGAGATGGCCATTCGTTACTATAAAAATTTCCTATGGATAAATAGAAAATACTATCAATCCTACGACCATATACCTCCTTCTTCGGAAATTGATGAAATATGGCATCATCATATTTTGGACACGGAGAAATATTTCAAGGATTGCTACAATATATTTGGTCATTATTTTCATCATTATCCATACTTCGGAATGAGAGGTCCGGAGGATAATAAAAAAATGCATGACTCCTTCAAAATAACCCAGGATCTCCATTTCAAAGAATTCGGGTCATATATCATGGGTTTTGATTCTGCGGAGGAAGGTCAGGTATGATGCCTGGTGATGCAAAGCGGGTATTTGACCTCGCAGTTGGGCGCGCCGCCCCGCCGCTTGCCTCCATGGTCACCATTTTTGCCATTAGTTTTTATAGCTCGACTCTCGTTGCCCAATTCAGCATAGCCCTTTCCTTTGCTTCACTTTTCTTTGTATTGCCGGCGAGTATTGGCGCCATCTTTTTTGCGGAAATGTCTGCCAGCAAAGATAAGGAGCAATCGGACTCGCTCATCAGTTTGCTGTTTTGGATGGTATTCCTGTACACCGGGTTTTGTTTTATTCTGGTGTATTGGCTTCCGGTTATCTCGAAAACCCTGATATCCGGCTTGCCAGAGGAACTATTGGATGGGGCCATATCCCAGGCAAGATTGATAATTCTGTGTATTCCCTTCTTCGGAATCATCAATGTATGCGGCTGCGTTCTTGAGTCAAGATCACATACTGCCATCGTTGCAAAATTCAGAATGTGGCAGGTTTTTTTCCATGCAGCCTGTGTGATTGTTGTGCTGGTGCTGCTTGGGAAGAATGAGTGGATGAGTGATGATTCGGTTGCTCTGGCCTATCTGTTCAGTGACATCATTTTTTCCGTTGCGGCATATGCTTTGATGCGGAAATACTGTCAATTCGGATTTTCATTCAATTTTCTTGGATTGCCTGGCAGAAGAATATTTTCCGTCTTGATCCCTGGCTATGCCAATGCGTTCTTTGGGAAATATCTGCTTTATATATTGTCAATGTCTGTTGCAGGGCTGGGTGCAATGTATTCTGCAATTCAATCTCAAGCTTCTGCCATATTGCTGCTGGCAGAACTGCCTGCCATGGGAGTCTGTGCTCTTCTGGCAATGGAGATATCCAAAAATCGTGGAAAATGGGCAGTGCAATTTCAGTTCATCAAAGATTTATCGTCATTGATGATTTTATGTGCCATTATTCCAGCTGTTGCATTGTTTGTATTCATGCTGTTCTATGAAGTATCGAAGGCAAATGGTTCTCAAATTGTCGGTGAAGGTTTCCTTTCCTTGGTGTGCAAAGGAATCACGGACGTGGTGTTCTTCTATGCGGCAGCAATTTCTGGCGGGCTAGGTCTTTATTGGTCATCAAGAATGATTTTTTGGACCATTTATGCAGTGATATTTTTTGCTCCAATGTCATTGGGCTTCCATGGCTCCAGTTATTCCATGATCAACTATATTTTCTCGTTTTCTTCTCTCATGTCCTGTGTGATGTTGGTATTGCTTATTCTCAATAGGCGAGAGTCTCTATCTGAAGAGAAGATTGGCTTGAAGGAAAGCTTGTAGCCGTGGTGGCCTTGGCGAGGTCGTCTGCCCTTCGACAACCTTGCAGCCCCGCAACCGCCACGACGCAGGCGTTGACATACGGGGTGGGGAGGCGGCGGGAGCGCCCTCAGGCCCGCGCCGGCCTGGGCTCCAGATTGCGCGCCGTCCCCAGCCAGGTCGCGCAATGCGTTTCATGACCATCCTCGGCCACCGCATACAGGTCCGCCGCGCAGATGCTGAGCACGCGGCCGGCATCCACCACGCGGCCGCGCGCCCGCAGGTGGGTGCCGCGTGCGGGGGCGAAGAGCTTCACGCTGCCGTCCACCGTGGCATTGGCCCAGCCTGCAGGCAGCAGTGAACCTGCGGCCGACACCGCCGCAAAATCGCCCAGCGCAAAGATCGCCGTGGCCTGCAACTGGCCCGGCTGAAAGCACAGTGCATCGGCAATCGGCATCTCCAGCTCGGTGGCGCCGGGCTCGGCATGCACAAAGCGCAGGCCCAGGGTGCGCGCCATGGGCATGGCCAGCACGGCGTTCTGCAGGGCCTGGGTGGATGGGGTGGGGTGGGTGGTCGGCTCAGTCATGGCTTGTCTCCTTCGTGGTGGGTGAAGCGGCACGGCGCACGCGCGGCCAGGGCGCGGCGGGTTTGTCGGGGGTGCTGGCTGGGGCCGGTGCCGTCTGCGCCAGATCCAGCTCGGCCTGGCGGGCGCGCAGCCACTGCACATGGTCCAGGGCCTGGGCGCGCTGGGCCTGCAGCGCGGCGATATGTTCGTCTATCTCCTGCACGCGCTGCTGCACGGCATCGGCCAGGTCACCGGGACCTATGCGCCCCGCACGCCAGGCGCGCAGGTTCTCCGCAATGCGCGGCAGCCCGAACCCCAGCGCGCGGGACATGGCGATGAACACCACCTCGCGCCGGGCCGAGCGCGGATAGTCGCGGTAGCCATTGGGCAGGCGCCGGGGCTTGAGCAGGCCCGCGCGCTCGTAGTGGCGCAGCGCGTGGATGGAGACGCCCGTGAGCTGGGCGAGTTCGGAGATCAGCATGTGCCAAGGCTAGCAAGGCTTGTGCTGGGCTAGGGTTGGGGAGGGGACAGGTTTTTCTGCTTGCTGTAGAGGGGACGTGTCTCGGCGGGGACTGTCGAGGGCGAGGATGATCGACCTAGCCGATGACCCCGGCCATCCCCCGACCCCGTTGCACGGGGGGCTATGTGCTGCCGCACTTCCCCTCGCATAAAGGGCGGCCGGCAGTGGCTGCTGACTGGTGAACGCAGGCCTGCACCGTGTCGTCCCGAGCGCTGGAGTCCGACGAAGGCACGAAACGGCCGTGACCTGGCGGCGCCACTGCTCCGGTCACGTCAGGCCGCGACTTCCGCGAGCAAGGTTTCGGCGGCAAGCTTGCCGAGCGCATTGCCAGCCAGCGGGCTGTCGCCCGTGATGAGCTGCCGGTCCCGGTGCACGGCGCCCGAGATGCCATCGTTCACGATCTCGATGCCCAAGGCCTTGAGCCTTTCGCCGAACTTCCAGGTCAGGTGACCCGGCATGTAGCCGATGTCGGGAGTCTGCGCATCGAGCGCGTCGGGGAAGGCACATATCTTGTAGCCCCGGTAGATGTCGCTATCGCCAACCGCGAGGAAGGCGGCAGGGCCGTGGCACAGGGAGATGACGAACCGGTTGTTGGCGGCCGCCCATTCCAGCACCGCCCCCACGTCACGGCTGTCGGGCAGGCCGATCAGTGCGCCATGCCCGCCAGGCACGAAGATGGCCGCATATTGCTCCAGGCCCTGCGCAAGCACAGACGACAGGCACAGCGGCTGCTTGAGCTGCGGGTGGTACTTGTCGAAGAAGCCCTTGACCGTCTCGTCTTCGGAGGGCATGGCCCAGAACTCGAACTTGACGGGGTTTCCCGAAACCGTTGCCACGTCGAAGGCGAAGCCTGCCTTGTCGAGGTGGTACATGGGAAGCAAGGTCTCGACGGGATGGTTGCCGGTGGAAAAGAAGCTGCCGTTGTCGGTCAGCAGGTAGCGCTCGTCCGCGCCAATCATCAGGATCTTCTTGCTTCCTTGATAGGGGGTCGCGTAATCGGCATCCCGCAGGTCGGACTTGGGCGACGTGAACTGACTGAGCGAGTAGCGGGATGGAAAGAACGCATTGAACTCGGCCGGATCAGGTTGAGGTTGCTTGTCCGGGGTCGCTTGTTCAGCCATGGGGTACCTCTCGGGTAGGTTGCGGAAGGTCCAACGATGCTGCGGCAAAGATCCTGTGGCAGTGAGGCATTTCCATCAATGCTGTGCAGACAAAGTCGATGATCCGTTTGTAGCCGCTGGACAGGATGTTCGGGTGCCCTGCATCTGTTCGATGTTTCCGACCGAGCCCATGTCGTTCGTCGTCGCAAGACTCAGAGCCAAGTCTTTATGACCGGCACGGCCTGTGCGGCCGATGCGATGTACGTGCATTTCAGGGCCTTCGGATCTCTCGATGCAATTTGCTCCGTAGCCAGTCGCTGTTTCTGAATGAATGGCACTTGCAGGCTATGGCAGGTTCAGGTTCGAACGCTGTCGCTCGTTGCGCATCAGTTCATAGATCGCAACCAGCCTGAATTTGGCGGGCAGCAGTCGGCTGTCGACCCAGAGCAGACATAGGCCGACAGTGCTTGAACGACCGCACTGGATGATCTTCTCTATGTCTTGCACTGTGCTGCCTAGATAGCTTCGCGAGCCTACCGCACCAGAAGTTCTCGTTGCTCGACTAGGAAATCCATCAACGCTCTTGTCTTGGCCGGCATCTGCGACCGTGACGGCACATACAGATAGAAGCCCGGAAACGGCGGGCACCAGGCAGCAAGCACCCGGACCAGCGAGCCGTCGGCAAGATGTCGCCGCACACAGAGGTCGATGTGCTGCACCAGCCCCACCCCCTGCAAAGCCGCGCGCAGCATGCTGTCGTCATCGTTGAAGACGGCATTGCCCTGAGGTTCGAACACTACCGTGCGTTTTTCTTCATCGGGAGACGTGAACGACCAGCGGTCTATCGTGCCGCTGGAAGTAAAGCGGTAGGCGAGGCAGTTGTGTTTCATCAGGTCGGCCGGCGTTTCGGGCATGCCGTACCGCTCGAAATACTCCGGTGAGCCAACGATTGCCATCTCCAGTGGCGGTGTGATCGGCACCGCCACCATGTGCTCATCCAGGCTCTCGCCCAGACGGATACCGGCGTCCAGGCCCTCGGCCACGATGTTGGAAAACCCATCGTCCAGCACCAACTCCAGCCGCAGTTTGGGATAACGTGCCAGGAACTTCCCCATCTGCGGCTCGATCAGCAGACGCGCGGCGACACGCGAAGAGTTCATGCGGATCAGGCCCGTGGGCTCTGCATGGGCCTCTCCGATTTCCGATACCGCCCGCTCGATGGCCGTCAGTGCCGGTTGCAGGACATCCAGCAGGCGTTGCCCCTCCTCGGTCAATGACATGTCCCGCGTCGTGCGATTGAGCAGCCGCACGTTCAGGTGCTGTTCCAGCCCCTTCAGGTGCTGGGACAGGGCCGCCCGCGTCACTTCCATCTCCGTGGCAGCCTTGGTGAAGCTACGGTGGCGGGCGATGTGGGCGAACCAGGTCAGGGAGGAGACAAGAGAGGGCTCAATGGGCATATTGGTTAGTTTATCTAAACACTCATGTCTTTGATGGACTATTTATTAAAACCAATCCCGTTCCTAACATTGAAGCCATTCCACACCACCACTGGAGAACTTCATGCAAAGCGTCAAGATCAAGACCACCTACTGGGATATTGCTGCCGACCTGTACTTCCCGCCCAACTTTGACGAAAGCCGGAAATATCCGGCCATCATCAGTGCCCATCCCATCGGTAGCTGCAAGGAGCAGACCGCCGGAAACGTTTACGGCAAGGCATTGGCGGAAGCCGGGTTTGTCGTCATCGCCTTCGACCGCAGCACGCAAGGGCAGAGCGGCGGCATGCCCCGCTACACCGAAGACCCGGCCATGGCCGTCGAGGACTTCAGCCGCGTCACGGACTATCTGGTCACCTTGCCCTATGTGGATGCCTACCGCATCGGCGCATTGGGCATCTGCGGCGGCGGTGGCTATGCCATCAACGCGACCATGATCGAGCGCCGCATCAAGGCACTGGCCAGCATCACCGGCGTCAACTACGGCCGCCTGTGCCGCGAGGGCTTCAGCGGTTTTGACCCCATAGCCCAGATGGAGGCCGTGGCCCAGCAGCGCACCGCCGAGGCCCGAGGCGAGGCGCTCAAGGTCGATTTGTTCGTGCCCCCCTCGATGGATGCAGCAGTTCAGGCGGGCATGACGGACATTGACGTGCTCGGTGCGACCGACTACTACCGCAATCGCTGCGTCAACGACAACGCTGGCACCCGCGGTCTGTTCTCGCGCCGAGCGGCCTCCGCCGCTTGGGACGCGTTTCATCTGGCCGAGACCCTGCTGACAACGCCGATGCTGGTGGTGGTTGGCGACAAGCCGGGTGGGTTTGGCGCCTATCGCGACGGTCTGGAGATTTATGCGCGCGCTGCATCGAAGGTCAAGGAGCTGGTGGTCGTCGAGGGTGCTTCGCACTACGAGTTGTACGACCAGCCAGGCCCAGTGGGCCAGGCGTTGTCCAAGCTGGTGCCCTTCTTCCAGGCCAATCTCTGATCCGAGACGACACCATGACCAAAGTGTTGATCCTGGGCGCCAGCGGCCAGATTGCCCGCTCGGCTGTCCAGATGCTGGGCGAACAAAAGGATGTCGAACAGACCCTTCTGGTGCGTGACCCCAAGAAGCTGAGCGGCCACGAGCCGGCCAACGCCAAGGTTGTCATCGGCGATGTGATGGACAGGAAATTCCTGGCTGAGATCATGGAGGGTCAGGACGTGGTCTATGCCAATCTGGCCGGCGAAGTGGACGTGCAGACCGAGCGCATCCTAGCTGCCATGCAGTCCAATGGCGTCAAGCGACTGATCTTTGTGAACTCGCTGGGCATTTATGACGAAGTGCCGGGCAAGTTCGGCGAGTGGAACCGCCGCGAGATCGGCCAGTACCTACCGCCGTATCGCAAGTCGGCCGACCTGATCGAAGCATCCGGCACCGACTACACCATCCTGCGTGCCGCCTGGTTGCAGGACGAGGACGAGGTGGACTACGAGACCACCGCCAGAAACGAGCCTTTCAAGGGCACCGAGGTCTCGCGCAAGAGCGTAGCCGCACTGGTCTCCGATCTGGTGCTGCATCCCGAGCGGCTGGTGCGGGCGAATGTGGGCGTGAGCAAGCCAAACACCGAAGGCGACAAGCCCGCCTTCGTTTGAGCCCCCTATGACCTCATCCTGACCCCCCGTGCCAAGGCCGACTCTTTGACATCCCGATTTCGATGTACCGATGACTGATACCCTGTTCCAGCCCTTTGCCTTCGCCAATGGCCTTACGCTGCGCAATCGCGTGGTGATGGCCCCCATGACTACCTGGTCAGCCAACTCAGACGAAACCATCTCCGAGCAGGAACTGGCCTACTACCGTGCCCGTGCCCAGGGCGTGGGCCTGGTGCTCACGGGTTGCACCCATGTGCAGCCCAGCGGCATCGGCTTCACCGGTGAGTTCGCGGCCTATGATGACCGCTTCATCCCCAGCCTGCGTAAACTGGCCCAGGCCGCAAAAAGCGGCGGCGCGTTCGCCGTGCTGCAAATCTTCCACGCCGGCAACAAGGCCGTGCCCAGCCTGACCCCGAAGGGTGAACTTGTCAGCGCGAGCAGCTTGGCTGCGCCCAAGGGGCCGTTCAATGACGGCAACCTCGCCAGCCGAGCCCTGAGCCATGAAGAAATCCTGGCCGTGATCCGCGATTTCGGCGAAGCCACTCGCCGCGCCATCGAGGCGGGCTTTGACGGCGTGGAGCTGCATGGTGCCCATGGGTTTCTGATCCAGAACTTTCTCTCGCCGCTATTCAATCAACGCACGGATTCATGGGGCGGCTCATTGGAGAACCGCATGCGCTTCCCACTCGAAGTGGTTCGCGAGGTACGCCGCGTGATCGCCGCCCATGCCAAGCGTCCATTCCTGCTGGGCTACCGAATTTCTCCCGAGGAGCCTGGCGAAGGCGCACTGCGCATAGGCGATGCACTGGCACTGGCGGACCAGCTAGTAAAGGAAGGCCAGATCGACTATCTGCACGCCTCGCTCTACGACCTGCTGGCGGGCAAGCCGCAGAACAGGGGCTTGGAGGACGAGAGCGGCAAGACGACTGCTGAGCAGTTCATTGAGCGCGTGGCAGGGCGAGTGCCGCTGCTGGCCGCGGGCCAAATCCGCACACCTGATCAAGCGCGCCGCGCAGTGGCTCTTGGGCTGCCGTTGGTGGCCGTGGGCAAGGGACTGGTGATGAACGTGCGGTGGGTGGAGTTGGCACATGCCGGACGTGATCATGAGATCGACACGGCATTGGATATGTCAGGGGAGGCTGATGACCTTCAGGTGCCGGACAAGCTGTGGGCGGCGATCTCGGCGACGCCCGGTTGGTTCCCAATACGCGATGAAGCAGAGGATCTGGCCGAAGCATGACGTTGCTCTGGAGCAGACATTCGTTTTGACAATATGGGTGTCTGCTCCTGGCCGTTTGCCGTCGTCTGAGAAGGCCGCCTCTTTGACGATATCGATACGCAGTCAGTGATCTCTTGTCGTCCAATCCTGCCGACATCCCGTCATAGCGGCTGCCCGGGCGTTCACCCCTACCGCCCAGCCACCAACCCCAATACAGCTTTTTCGCCTGAGCCCGACCGCCGCGAGCCAGCTTGCTCCACGCCAGTATCACTTCGGCAAGATCATCGTCCTCGCAGCAAAGGTGCGCAGTCGGCTCGCCGAGGATTTGCGCAATCCGGTGAGACATTTCCACGGGTGGCCGCCATTGTCGTATCCAAGCCGAAGACAACCATCCTAGCTTGCCTTCCGTTCCACGAATTCCGTAGAGACGCCCGTTGCCGATTCAACGAGCATCGCAGGATGCCTCATCATCCCGATCCTTCATCGGCGACCTCTGCCGCGCCTCGGCTCGACGACCTCGCCATAGACGCCGTCCTGCACATGGGCGCCGCCCTGGACGTTCTGGACCTGCTCGCTAGCCACAAAGTCACGGCCATCAACTGCGTCTGCCGCGACCTGCTGCGCATCTACTACGCCAAGGCCGATCAGGCGCAGTCGCTGGAGCCGCAGGACGCGGAATTGCTGGGCCTGCTGCACGACACGGCGGTGAACCTGGGCTATGCCATCGAGGTGGTGGACCATCTGAATGGCGACGAGGCCGACGACCCCATCCTCTATGCCGTGAGCTATCTGCTCAAGGCGGCCAAGCGGTTTGCGGATGAGGGCGTGGCGGCGGGATTGGCGTGCGGGGCTTGCGTTTGAAATAAGTGATTGCTAAAGTGTTGCCATGCCCGAGAACGATATCTTCAAGGCCCTGGCCGACCCTACGCGCCGCTCCATCTTCGAGAAGCTGGCCGCTGGCAGCATGCATGCCAGCGCGCTGCGCGAGGGGATGGAGATCAGCCAGTCGGCCATGTCCCAGCATCTGGCCGTGCTGCGCAATGCGGGGCTGGTGAGCGAGCAGCGCCAGGGGCGCTTCATGCATTACGAGGTCGATCCCGAAGGGCTGGCGCTGATTGCGGGCTGGCTGGCGAAGTACCGCGCCTACTGGCCGCAGCGCGTGGATGCCCTCAAGGGCTTGCTCAAGGACATGGACCAATGAACAAGATGAGCCATATGGACTCCGACGATGCGGCCCCCGAACTGGTGCAGGAGTACGCGCTGGACGCCCCGCCCGAAAAGGTCTGGCGCGCGCTGAGCATTCCCGAGCTGCGCGCGCAGTGGCTGCCGGGCACCGAGCATGCCGAGCCTTTGCAGCAGGTGCCGCAGCAGGAACTGCGCCTGCGGCTGCGCGAGGCGGAGCCGCCCTTTCTTGAAAGCACGGTGGACCTGCAGATCAGCCCCGGCGCCGATGGCGGCACGCTGCTGCGCATCGTCCATGTGCTGACCGATGCGCGGCTGCAGCCCGCCAGGGAAGCGGCCAACGACGGCGGCTTCCTGATGTACGCGACCTGATGCACCTGACCTGATACACGCGATCTGAGGGCCCTGGCAACGGGGCGTGCGGCGCAGGGGCGCAGCCCTTTTTTTTTCACCACCACACACAGGAGTTCGCCCATGCGCGAATCGATGATGCTCGTCCCCATGGTTGTCGAACAGTCGGCGCGCGGAGAGCGGTCCTTCGACATCTACTCGCGCCTGCTGCGCGACCGCGTGATCTTTCTCAACGGCGAGGTGAACGACGCGGTCTCTGCCCTGGTCTGCGCGCAACTGCTGTTCCTGGAGGCGGAGAACCCCGACAAGCCCATCCACCTCTACATCAACTCGCCGGGGGGGGTGATCACCAGCGGCCTGGCCATGTACGACACCATGCAGTTCATCCAATCCCCCGTGCACACGCTGTGCATGGGCACGGCGCGCTCCATGGGCTCCTTCCTGCTCATGGCCGGCGAGCCCGGCCACCGCATGGCCCTGCCCAACGCCAGCCTGCACGTGCACCAGCCCCTGGGCGGCGTGCAGGGCCAGGCCTCCGACATCCGCATCCATGCCGAGGAAATGCTGCGCACCAAGGACCGCGTGACACGCCTGTACGCCCAGCACTGCGGCCGCAGCTACGAAGAGGTGGAACGCGACCTGGACCGCGACCGCTTCATGACCGCAGAAGAAGCCCGCGAATGGGGCCTGATAGACAAGGTTCTGGACCGACGCACGTTAACCCCCTGAGCCGCAGCGCGCCCCCTCTCCCCACCCCCGTATGTCAGCGCCTGCGTCGTGGCGGTTGCGGGGTTGCAAGCCTGCCGAAGGACAGGCTTGCTTCGTGATCTGACTCGCCGTGATGTTTGAACGTAGCGCGCAGCGCGAAGTGAGTTTCACGGCGAACCCCGCAACCGCCACGACGCAGGTTGCCCCGTAGCGAAGCGAAGGGGTCGCGGACATTCGGGTCGCCTTTGCTTTGCCTACTTTCCTTTGGCGAAACAAAGGAAAGTAGGTCGGCCGCCGGGCCGAGACCCGGCCTCGAAAAACAACCCCCCGGCAGGGTCAAAAACAGGACCCCACCCCACGCCAGCAACCAGCGCGAAACGCTAACCCCGCCCCCTCATCACCCCCGCCAACAACGGCATCCCCGTCCTCCGAGTGAACTCCTCATAACTGATCGGCGCACTCATCCGCGTATCCGCACTGTTGGCCTGCCAGTGCGCCCAGGCACGCCCCGTGCTGGCGTCGTAGACCAGCTTGAAAATGTGGCTGGGCACATGGACCTTGCCCGGCCCGATGGTGAGCGGCTGGCCGTCGAACACCGGCCCGGTGAACACATAGACATCGCCCTGGGCGCGCTGGGCGTAGCGGCGCGTGTCCTGCTCCACCTTGCTCCAGACGCCGCCGTTGTGGGTCTGGTCCTGCGGAACCATGTTGGCCAGGCTGAAGCTCTGGGCCATGGCTTCGGGGGAGTACATGTCGCCGGCCGGCGCCATGTGGCCGCGCGAGTAGCCGGAGCGGCGGTAGTCGTCCAGCTCGGCACGCTCGGCGCGGGGCAGGCGGGCATCGGCATAGAACTTGTCGCTGCGCTTGAGGCCCTGGCCCTGGTCCAGCAGTTTGCGGTTCAGGCGCTCCACCACGAAGACGGGCGTCTTGGTCTGGCCGCTGTGCAGCACGGCAAAGGCGCTGAAGCACAGCTCGCGCTGCTGGGGCTGGATCTGCAGGGCCGGGGGCTCGCCACCGGGGAAGAAGTCCCGGCAGTGCGAAAAGCCCGTGGCCATGCTGCCGGCTGGCGGGCTGCCACCGGAGGCCGTACCCGAACCTGCTTCCGGCTGCTTGCGCAGATGCTCCAGCCCGGGGATGGGCAGGGTGGACAGGAAGGGGGGCTCGGGAAGCTTGGGGTGCCAGTTCGGGTCCAGGCTGCAACTGGCGATCTGGAAGGTGCCCGCTGCCGCCACAAGGGCGGCGAACATGGAGCGCCATAGTCCGCTGCGGCCGCTGCGGCCGGAGGCTTTCTTCTTGGAGGCGGGGGAGGAACTGCGCTTGCGCGCGGAAGGCTTCTTGTTCTTGACAGTCATTCGGGGGCGGCAGGCGCTGGCCGCTGGGAGGCAAGTCCGCGATGGGCGGGTTCTGATTCGGGTCCTAGGAATTCTCCTATGTTTCCAGGCCCCCAAATGTTTCCAGATGCCCTGAAAGCGGGCCGCGCACGGCCCGATGTCAGGTCTTGGGCTGCAGGTGTGCGGCCCTTGGTTCGGCAGGCGCGCCGAACCAGCACAGCGCCAGGGCCAGCACCGCGATGCCGCCCAGCGAAAGAAAGGCCGTATCGAAGCCGAAGCGCTGCGCAATCCAGCCCGCCAGCGCCGGGCTGGCGGCCGCGCCCAGGCCCTGCAGCGTCATCACGGCGCCCAGGCCCGCGTTGACGTGGCCGGTGCCTCGCAGCGTCTGCGCGACCAGGCCCGGCAGGGCAACGCCGAGCAGCCCCGCGCCCACGCCGTCGAGCACCTGCACGGGAATCAGCGCCCAGTCCGAATCCCAGGTGGCGGCGACCAGGCCGCGCAGCGGCAGCGACAGCAGGGCCGCCTTGACCAGCAGCCAGTAGCCGCTGCGCTGGGCGTGGCTCCCGGCGAGCAGGGCCATGGGGATCATGACCAGCTGCGCCACGATGATGGTCAGCGCCGTGAAGCCGCTGGGATTGGCATGGCCGCGCGCCACGGCGGCCTGGCCCAGCAGCGGCAGCATGGCGGCATTGCCCAGGTGAAACAGCAGCATGGCCACGGCCAGGACCCGCAGCGCCGGCGTGCCCGTGAGCACGTGCAGCAGGCCGGGGGCGGGAGGTTCGTCGCTTTCTGTGTTCTCAATGTTCTCGGTGTTCCGGCCGTGCAGCGGCTGCGCTTCTTGTGGGGGTTCATCCAGCCGCATCAGTGCCAGGCAGGCCAGCGAGGCGCAGCCCATCAGGGCCATGAGCACGAAGACGGAAGGCAGCCCCCAGCGCAGGCCCATGGCCCCCGCCAGCGCGGCCGTGGCCACGTTGCCGGCGTGGTTCCAGGCTTCGTTGATGCCCAGTTGCCGGGGCAGGTCCGCATGGCCGGTGATCTGCAGCGTGATGCCCAGCAGGCAGGGGGCGATCAGGGCCGCGACCACGCCCGTGATGACCTGCGATGCCGCCGTGACGGCCAGCGATGGTGCGATCCAGATGGCCAGGTTGCCCGCCAGCAGCAGGGCGATGGCCGCGGCCAGCAGGCTGCGCTTGCGGCGCGAGGCATCGACCAGCGCGCCCAGCGGCGTGGTGGCCAGCATGCCCGCGATGCCGCCCAGGGCCATGACGTAGCCGATGTCGTCCAGCCGCCAGCCCTGGGCGAGCAGGAACACGCCCAGGAACGGTCCCAGGCCGTCGCGCACATCGGCCAGGAAGAAGTTGAGTCCGGGCAGCCAGCGCCGCGCATGGTGGTGTGGGCGGTGCATGGCGGCTTTCTTCAGCGCAGGGGGCCCTTGAACACGAAGAAGGCGCCCAGGCAGATGAAGCCGAAGCCCACCAGGTGGTTGAGGGTCAGCTTCTCGCCCAGGTAGAGCACGGAGAAGACGGCGAACACCACCAGCGTGATCACCTCCTGGATGGTCTTGAGCTCGGCCGCGCTGTAGACCTCATGGCCGAGCCGGTTCGCGGGCACGGCAAAGCAGTACTCGGCCAGGGCGATCAGCCAGCTCACCAGGATGACGAGGTACAGCGGCCGGTTCTCGAACTTCAGGTGCCCGTACCAGGCGAAGGTCATGAAGACGTTGGAGATCAGCAGCAGCAGGACGGGGGCGATCTTGGGGGACATGGTGGGGGGTCGGTGAAAGCAGAAAAGCAGAAAAGCAGAAGAGGGCAGGAGCCCGCCCGGCCCCGGGGGCCGGGCGGTGGTGTCAGCGCGCGCGGTCGTACAGCGGCTGCAGGTCCGACAGGCTGGCACCCATGCTGGTGGCCTCCAGCGAGGTGCCGTGCGCGTTGCGCGTGCCCAGGCCCGAGGCGGCAAACAGCTGCCCCTGCTGCAGCGGCTGCTGCAGCGCATGGGGGGCAAAGCGCACGATGGCGCCGTCGGACAGGATGACGCCGTTGGCATCACCGCGCGGGCCGGTGAGGACCACGTCGATACGGCCCTGGGCCTGCTGCGTCTGCAGGCCGGCCATGCGCAGGTGCGGCGGCATGGGGCGCGCGCCGTCGCGGGCGGGCGGCTGGTCGTACACGGTCTGGCCGCTGGCCGAGTTCACGATGGCATCCGCCTTGACCGCACCACCGGCTTCGCTGCGGCCGATGATGCGCACCGTGTCGCCCACCTTCACGGCGGCCGTGAGCGCATCGGACATATGGGGCGGGAACCGGACCACGGTGCCGTCGGTCAGGCGCAGGCCGTCCACCTCTCCGTACGGATTGGTCAGCAGCCGGGCGACGGCGCTTTCAAGCACGGCCTGTGCGTGGGGCGCGCCAGGCCCAGCAGGGGCTGCAGGGCCTGAAGGGGCGAAGGCGCCGGGCGGCACGGCATGCGCATTCAATGCGCTGGAACCCAGCCACAGAACGGCGGAGGTAAGAACAAGTCGGGACATGAGGACTCCTTGGTTGGCGATGGACACGCATGCATCAATGCAAGTGCCATGCCATCAGGAATCCTCATGAAATCAAGGGCTTGCAGCGGTTGCTGCGGGCCGGGTGTCCGATGCGGAGACAGCAGGTGTCACCGTATCGGACACATGCGGTGCCGTCCTTGCGTCCTTGCGCCCGCTGCCGCCTCAGCCCAGCCCGAACTCCGCCAGCTTGCGGTACAGCTGCTGGCGCGACAGTCCCAGGCGGCGTGCGGCCTCGGCACGGTTGCCCGTGGCGGCGGCCAGGGCGCGTGTGACCATTTCGCGCTCCAGCTGGGCGACGGCGGCGGCCAGCGGGCCGTTCCAGTCGATGGCGGGCCCCTGCGCCACGGCAGGCTGCAGGCCGATGTGCTCGGCCCCGATGACCGGCCCGGGGCACAGCAGGGCCGCGCGCTCCATGGCGTTGCGCAGCTCGCGCACATTGCCGGGCCAGTCATGCGCCAGCAGCAGGCGCGCGGCGTCGGCACCCAGGCGCTTGGGCGAGGCGCCGCCGCCTTGGCGCAGGAAATGCTCGGCCAGCAGCAGCACGTCGCCCAGGCGCTCGCGCAGCGGCGGCAGGTGCACGGGTACGACCTGGAGCCGGTACCAGAGATCCTCGCGAAAGCGCCCCTCCTTGACGGCGGCGGGCAGGTCGCGGTGCGTGGCCGCGATGATGCGCACGTTCACGGGCAGCGCCCGGCTGGCGCCCACGGGCGTGATCTCGCGCTCCTGCAGCGCCCTGAGGATCTTGGCCTGGGTGGGCAGCGGCATGTCGCCCACTTCATCGAGGAACAGCGTGCCGCCCTGCGCCTCGCGAAAGCGCCCGGCACGGTCGCTGACGGCGCCCGTGAAGGCGCCCTTCACATGGCCGAACAGCTCGCTTTCCATGAGGTCGGCCGGAATGGCCGCGCAGTTGACGGCCACGAAGGGGCGCTCCGCCCGGGCGCTGTTGCGGTGCAGGGCCCGCGCCACCAGTTCCTTGCCCGTGCCGGTCTCGCCCAGCACCAGCACGGTGGCGTCGCTGTCCGCCGCCAGGCCGATGCGCTTGAAGACCTGCCGCATGGCCTCGCTGCCGCTGACCAGCTCTGCGTCATCGCCTTCCTGCTCCGGGTTTTGCGACAGGTTCTGCGCCGCGTTCTCGGGGCTGCCGGCCTGGCCGGCACTATGCAAGGCGCGCTCCAGCACCTCGACCAGCGCGGTTCTGGCAATGGGCTTGGTCAGGTGGTCGAAGGCGCCCAGGCGCATCGCCTCGATGGTGTTGCTGCCGCTGGCATAGGCCGTCAGCATGATGCAGGGCGCCTGCGAGAGGCCGCGGGCCTTGCGCAGAAAGGCCAGCCCGTCCTCGCCGGGCATGCGCAGATCGACGATGGCCACGTCCACCGCACCGGCCTGCAGCACCTGCAGGCCCGCCGCCACCGTGGGCGCCGCGCTGACCGCGTGGCCCAGGTCGCCCAGCATCTCGGCCAGGCTCTCGCGGAAGGCCGTGTCATCGTCAACGATCAGGATGCGGGCCATGGAAATTCCATTTCTATGCGTGTGCCTTGTGTTGTCTTGCCCAGCGCGATGCGGCCGTCATGGGCCAGCACGATTTCGCGCACCAGCGCCAATCCCAGCCCGGTGCCGCCCGGGCGCGCGGTGGTGAAGGGCTCGAACAGCGTGTCGCGCAGCTCGGGCGCAATGCCGGTGCCGTCATCGGCCACCCACAGCTGCAGCGGGCCGTTGCGGTGGGCGCTCCGGTCAGCGCCGAGTTCCACCCGGCCGCCGGCCGCCGTGTGCGCCAGTGCGTTGAGCAGCAGATTGTCCAGCGCCCTGGCCATCTGCGCGGGGTCCAGCAGCGGGCGGCGCCCGTCCTGCAGGTCCTGGGCAAGGCCGGCGGACACCGCCGTCGCCAGTTGCACGCCCCTGGCCTGGGCCATCTCGGCATGCGCCTGTAGCCTTTCGTCCAGCAGCTGCTGCAGGTCCACCGGCTCCGGGTGCACCCGGAAGGGCTGGGTCAAGGCCAGCAGGCTCGATACCAGGTCTTCCAGGCGCGCGGTCTGGGCCAGCACGGCCTCCAGGGCTCCCTGGCTGCGCGCTTCGCGCAGTGGCGCGGGCGCGGCCAGCGCGGTCTCGGCCTTCATGCGCATGGTGCCCAGCGGGTTGCGGATCTCGTGCGCCAGGCCTGCGGACAGCCGGCCCAGGGTGGCCAGCCGTTCGGCGCCGAGCAGTTGCTGCTCCATCTGTGACGACTGCCGCTGCCAGCGCCGGAGCATTCTGCCCAGCCACAGGCCCGAGACCAGGACCATGCCCAGCAGCAGGCTGACGGCAAGGATGAGGGGGTTGACCACGTCGGCGCTGATCAGGGGAACGCGCATCAGCGTCCAGGCCACCAGCCCGGGCGCATCGGCCTGGGCAGGGCAGGCGGCAAAGACCACCGCCTCGCGCAGGCCGGGACGCAGGTCGGTCACCAGGCCCGCACTGTCCCGCGCGCGCTGGGCGGTGGAGGTGATGCGCTCCATCTCCGCACTGGGCGCATCGCGCTTGATGCCCGAGCCGTCGTAGGTGGGAAAGGCATAGGCCACGACGCCGGGGCCCTCGCGCCAGAAGCCGCCTTCCATGCCCGGGCGGTCGCGCAGCGCCAGGTCCAGCACGGCCTGCGCTGCGGCCAAGGCCTGGGCAGAGGGCGTGCCTGCCATCAGCCCCGCCAGCCCCATGCGCGCGGCGCCGGCCTGCAGCGCGCTGCAGCTGACGCCTGCGGCGTGGCGGGCCCGGTCAATCTGCGGTTCGGTGCCCTGCCGCGTCAGCAGCAACAACAGCCACGCCAGCACCAGGGCGACGGCCGAGATGGTGAGCCAGAGGATCACCAGATCCCTTTGGATGGACTTTTGCGGGGACAGGGCCGGCTCCTGAAGTGATGCGCTGGAACATACACCGAAAGGGGGGGGCCGCGCCTGGAACGCGCCTGGCAGCGGGGGCCGCGTCGCCCCGCGCGGCCGCTGCGAAAGTAACGCCGTGGCGCGCCGGCGTTACGTGACATCGCCCGTAACGCCGCGGGGTGACACGGTGGCGGCTTTGCTTGGGTGTCCAGATAAATCAATAGGTTACAGATGGCTTCGTGCTCGATGAAGGCGATCAGGCCCATGGCACGCTTGTTGCAACAGGATGCAAAAAGCTTGTCGCAGTGTCTGGAAAACCGTGTGCTGCGCCACCCGCCCCATCGATCGCAGTCTTTCGGAGGAGAAACCATGGCCGCTCTATCGTTGTCGCTTGCAGGCGTGGGCATGTCGCGGCTGCGCACCAGCCCTGACAGGGCGCGCAGCAAGCCGCTGAACGTGCCCGCCTCGTTCGTGTCTGCGGCGGTGCCGCGCGCTTCTGCCTTTGCCGCTGCGCGCGAGGCCGGCGATGGAGGCTCGCATGCACAGGTGGCGCCGGTGGCGCTGCTGACGCGCGTGAGCGAGGGCGTGCGCATCGTGCGGCGCAATGATGTGATCGCGGCCCAGGCCGGCGCCTTGCTGCAGCAGGGTGACCGCGTCATCGTGCCCCAGCAGGGCAGCGCGCAGGCCGTGTTCCAGGAGCAGGACGGGCAGGCGCTGCTGGGCAGCTTCGCAGCCGGCACGGACGCCACGCTGGCGTATTTCAGCCGCAAGGCGGATGCGTGCTCGGTGGTCTTTGACCTGGTGACCGGCCATGTGGACCTGGCGCTGTCGGCCGTGGACGCGGGTGCGCTGGGCGGCGGGCCCACGGACCAGGGGCGCAGGGCGATCGGATTTCACTGCTATTCACAACCCATTGCAGGCCGTTGAATGAAGGAGCACACCATGCACGACATCATCGAAGCTCCGCACGGGGACGCCCCCGTGGACCTGGCCATCTGGCTGTCGCCCCTGCGGACCTGGCGCAGCGTCTACGGCAACGGCTTCTGCGACGAGGCCATGCAGGTCTGCGTGGAACGGCTCAAGGGCCTGGGCATCGATGCCGAATCGCTGGAGCGCGCGGGCGATACGCTGCTGGTCCGCGGGTTCGACCCCCGCACGATGGCCGACGCGGTCCTGCCCGGCAACCAGGCCCGGCATGGCTGGATGCATGCGCTGGAGTCCGCCCTGGTGCGCGACCCGGTGGTGGACGGCTCGCGCCAGGCCTATCTGCGCGCCGAGGTGCAGGCGCTGGGCTGCGTTTCCCTGACGGGCCTGCACGAGATACGCGGCAAGGGCCAGGCCACGGCGGGCGTCCAGGACATGGCGGTGCGCAGGATGCCCCCCAGGCTGATCAAGACCTACCAGGCCGACATGCAGCTGGCGGGCCGCCTGCTGGACGATCTGCGGCTGGGCCACCTGGCGCTGGCATTCCAGCCCGTGACGCTGCTGGAGCCTGCAGGCATGGCAGGGGGCGGCAGTGGGACCGGCGCGGGCCGCACGCTCTACCACGAGTGCCTGCTGCGCCGCAGCGTGTTCTCTGCCTACGACAACTACGCCTTGCCCCATGCCATCGAGTCGCTGGAGCGCCTGGGCCTGGCCGCGCGGCTGGACCGCAGCGTGCTGTGGTCGGTGATAGGCGCGCTGGAGATGAAGACCGGCCACAGCCTGGGCTGCAATCTGTCGGCCGCCTCGTTCTGCGACGACGCCTGGTGGGAAGGCGTGTTCGACTATCTGGAGGACCGGCCCGAGATCGCCCAGCGCCTGGTGCTGGAGATCACCGAGACCGGCGCCTTCCCCTGCGAGAAGGCCGCGCTGGGCCTGGTGCGGCACCTGCAGATCCTGGGCGTGCGCGTGGCGCTGGACGATATCGTGCCCCGGCGCGGCGGCCTGGACATGCTGGGCAAGCTGCGCGCCAACATCGTCAAGATCGACAAGTCCGTGCTGGACCAGAGCCTGCAGGCCCGGCCTTCGGCCCGGATGATGCAGGGCCTGATCAGCCTGTGCGCGGACCGGGGCGCCTGCGTGATCGTGGAAGGCATCGAGTCCGCCCAGGGCCTGGAGGCCGTGGCGCTGGCGGGAGCCCATGGCGCGCAGGGCTTCTTCATCGCCCGGCCCTCGCTGCATGGCCTGCTGGACCAGGTGGTGCGCGTGGAAGACGTGCTGGAGGTGCTGGAGGCGACCGAGGTGCAGGACGGCGACGAGCTGGACATGGCCCTGAGCTGGAGCGGCATGGAGCGCATGTCTGCTCTTGTGGCGGCCTCATCCGTGTCTGGCGTGTCCGGTGGAGCCGAGGTGTCTGCCGCCGAGACCGGCATGGGCACGGGATTTTTCCTGCAGGCGCGGGCCTGAGCACCAGCCTGGCCCGGGCCCGGCCTGGGCCCGGGCCGGTGCAGCGCCTCACTCCAGCATGAGCGGGCTGGCCTTGCGCCGCGCCATGGCCAGGCGGAACAGGTCCATGAAGCGCGGGGCCACGTTGGAGATGTGAAAGCGCTTGCCCGTCTCGCGTGCGGCCCGGCCGTAGCGCTGGCGCCGGGCCGGGTCGTCGCGCAGCTGGCGGATGGCGGCGATCCAGGCGTCGTCGCTGTCGGGCAGCAGCAGGCCGTTGACATCGTTTTGCACCAGCTCCGGCACAAAGCCCCAGTTCGATCCGATCACGCAGCCGCCGCGCGCCAGGATCTCCATCAATCCCCAGTTGGCCACGCCGTAGCGCAGCGGGTAGAGGAACAGGTCCACCGAGGCCAGCGTGCGCGCGAACTCGTCATACGGCAGCTTGCCCGGGAACTCCACCACCTCGGCGGCCGGGTGGATCTTCAGCAGGTGGTCGCGAAAGCTGGCCACCTTGCCCTGGTAGCGGCGCTCCACCCACTGCTGTTCGTAACCATAGGTCACGGCCGTGGGGTCGCCCAGGGCGATGAAGCGCATCTGCTGGCCATCGCCCTCGCGCACCAGGCGATCGACCAGGCGCATGAAGGTCTCGAAGCCCTTGGAGCTGGACAGGTCGCGCGACGAGAAGGCCACGGTGAAGCGCGCGTCCTGGCGCGGCGGCGGCTCGGCCTGCTCGTCGGGCGCCTGGATGTCGAAGCCCTCGAACTGCACGGCCACGCGCTCCTGCAGCAGCGGCGGGAACAGCGAGCGCGCATGGGCGCTGGGCGCGATGGTCAGGTCGCTGCACAGCACCTGGTGGTAGTGCAGCATTTCCATGTTGCGGTCGGCCAGGCGCTGGGACAGGTCGGGCGGATAGTCGGGCTCGTTGCCGTGCACGCGGTAGCTGGGGAACTCGATGTAGCTGACGATGGCCGCATCGATCTCGCCGTACAGCAGGTTGGGTGCGCCCCACAGCGAGTGCGTGACCACCACGTCGATGCGCTTGCCCTTGTCCTTCTCGAAGGCCTGCAGCCCCTGCAGCAGGCCGCGGCCTATGCGCGCCGAGCGCTCCACCTTGCTGGAGTAGTAGTAGCTTTGCGGGCCGACGATGTCGCCATCGGGCCGGAACGACAGCAGGTGGTCGCACTGACTGGCGTAGTTCTCGGCGTGGCCGGGCATGGTCATGAACCAGCTGTCGGCCGCGCCGCTGGCGCGAAGGTGGCTGCACAGCAGGCTGTACTGGCTGGGGTAGACGGCGCTGACGAAGATGATGACCGGCTTGTCCTGCATGTTCGTGGAGGTCTCCATGGCGTGGGGGATGGGGATGTGTGGGAGGGCGCGCTCAGCCCGGCACGGGCACTTCGGGCTCGCCATCGCTGATCTGGTACTTGCGCATCTTTTCCCAGAGCACCTTGCGGCTGATGCCCAGGTGCTGGGCCGTGTTCTGGCGCTTCCAGTCATTGGTGTTGAGCGCCGCGATGATGCGGTTGCGCTCGTCCATGTCCCAGTTGCTGCGGTCGGCCAGCAGGGGCTCGGCGGCGCCCGCGTCCGGCGGGAAGGTGGTGGCAGACAGGGCCTGGGCGTGCTGCAGGATGCGCTGCGTGGCGCCGTCGGCAGCCCAGTCGCGCGTCTGGCGCGCGGCCACGCCGATGCGCTCGGCCAGGTTGCGCAACTCGCGCACATTGCCGGGGAAGTACATCTGGGCCACGGCGTCGAGGATGAAGAAGGGCGGCTCGCCCAGCTCCTTCATCGCGGCCTCGCCCACCACCTTGTGCAGGATGGCGTGGAAGATGGCCAGCTTGTCGGCCTCGCCGCGCTCCTCCAGGCTGGGGATCTGCAGCTCGATCACGGCCAGGCGGAAGAACAGGTCGGCCCGGAAGCGCCCCTCGCGCACCAGCCCGCGCAGGGGCTTGTTGGTGGCCGCCACCAGCCGGAAGTCCAGCCGCACGGCGGCGGCGGACCCCAGCCGCGTGATGGCGCGCTCTTCCAGCACGCGCAGCAGCTTGACCTGCTGGTACAGCGGCAGGTCGGCAATCTCGTCCAGGAACAGCGTGCCGCCGTTGGCCTGCTCCAGGTAGCCCTTGTGGGCATTCACCGCGCCCGTGAACGAGCCCTTGGCATGGCCGAAGAACAGGGACTCGAACAGCCCGTCCGGGATGGCTCCGCAGTTGACCACCACGAAGGGGCCCTGGCCGTAGCGGTTGTTGCGCTCGTGCAGCCGCTCGGCAATGCGCTCCTTGCCCACGCCGGTCTCGCCGATGATGAGCACGCTGTGCTCGCAGTCGGCAAAGGTGTCCACGTCGCGCAGCAGGCGCTGCATGCAGTCGGCCACGGCGATGATGTCCTCCGAGCGCTGCACCTGCCGCTGGTTGCTTTGCATGCGCCGCAGGATGCGCACCAGCATGGCGCGCAGCTCGGCCCCCGTGAAGTCGAAGGGCAGCACATGCGAGTACTCCATGGCATAGGTGCCGGCGTTGGCATCGCGCTGCTTGGCGCTGACCCACAGCACGGGCATGCCGAAGGTGCCCTCCACGCCCTGGCGCGTGAAGCGCGCGCCCTCCAGCACCGAGACGCTGACCACGGCAATCGCATTGCCCAGCTCGCTGGTGTCTGCGGGCAGGGTCAGCCCGTCGGCGCGCACCACGTCCACGCCCAGGTTGAGCACGCAGCGCTCCACCCGCTCGGCGATATCGGCCTGGCCTTCCCAGACATAGATGACGAGCTCGTCCAGATTCACGTTGCATTCCCTCGTTGTCGATTCATGGATTGGATGGCCTTGCCTGCAGTTCAGAAAACCAGTTGCGCCGTGTCGCAGCCGATGGACAGGGCCTTGATGTCGGTACGGCCCACCTCCAGCCCCAGCGTGTCCTTGAGCACGCTGGTCAGCAGCGTGCCCACGCCGTTGAGGATGGGCTTGAGTACGGTGGTGACCAGCGGCTTGAGCAGGGTGCACAGGGCGCCGGTGCAGGTGAGGTTGTTGTCGCGGTTGAGCAAGGACTGGATCTCGGGGCTGTTCGGGTTGATCGCGTACAGGTACTGCGGGTGCGAGGTCAGCAGCTTGGTCACGTTGTTCTTGACGCAGCCATTCCAGTTGAGCAGCGAGCTGAGCAGGCCCGCGCAGCTCTGGTAGCCGTTGTCGTAGGTGGAGATGCCCAGCACATCCAGCAGGCCGCCGGGCACGCTGGTGTAGGAGTTGAGGGCGGCCGAGAACGTGCCGCTGGACCAGGTGGAGGACGGGCAGGCCACCAGCAGGCAGGACTTGGCGATGGCGTTGTTGAACGTGAAGTTGGACGTGAGCAGCGGCGGCATGTAGTCCTTGTCGCCGGCCACGCCGCGCCCGTTGAGCAGCAGGTTGGTGATGCTGGTCACGTTGTAGAGCCCGTTCACCATGGAGGCGTCCAGGTAGGAGCCCAGCAGGCGCGTGGTGATATCGGTGGGCGTGCTGTTCGGTGGCTGCAGCAGGCCGCTGAGCAGGTTGAGCAGTCCCGTGACGATGTTGTTGACCGTGTCGCCCAGCGCCAGCTGGTTCACCTGCGTGGAGCGGTTGGTCTTGGACCAGTTGGGATCGGCCGGGTCCTCGTAGCCGGGCTCCATGCCCAGGCCCGTGGTGGAGTCCGTGTACTCCAGGGCCGGCACCCAGAGCTTGCCGGTCAGCACGGGCAGGCGCAGCAGGGTGATCAGCTGCTCGTCCTGCAGGCCCTTCTCGCAGCTTTGCTTGTTATTGGGGTCCATCTTGCCCACGCAGGCGTTGAGGATGGAGGACTTGACCGACAGGTCCATGGTCTGCGGGCTGGCGCTGCACTGCAGTGCCGTCAGCGTGCCCGTGGCGTTGGTGATGTCCACGGCAATGGGCAGCTTGACCTGGGTGCCCAGGATGTCCTTGACCAGCCATTTGAGCGCGCCGCCCAGCAACTGGTCGGTGTCCACGTTCAGGTTCAGGCGGATCTGCGCGCTGTAGCCCTGCGTGCCGACGGGGCCCACGGCAATGGTGGGCGGCTGCACGATGGTCAGCTGGCCCTTGATGAGGCCGGCCACATCGAGCTGGTTGGCCTGCAGCGCATGGCCGTTGGCGCCGATGGCAATGGCCGTCTTCAGCAGGTCGCCGATGCCCAGCTGCACATCCATGGCCGCGTTCAGGGGATCGGTGCGGCCGGCGCCCAGGAAGGCGAACAGGCCCTTCTGGTCATCCAGGCTGCCCAGCGGGATCTTGATGGTGCTCAGGCCCAGGTTGATGATCTGGGTCTTGAGCGCGTTGAGCTGCACCGCCAGCGCGTTGTCGGTGATGGCGCTGATGGAGGCGTCGATCACGTTCAGCAGGGTGACGCTGGCGATGTTGGCCAGGCCCTCGGGCGACAGCGCGCGCAGCTGCTCTATCCCCAGGTTGACGCCCAGGGCCTTGAGCAGGCCGGCCGGGCTGATCTTGGCATCGGCCAGGCCCTTGGAGTCCAGCAGGGTCAGCATGCCCACGTCCAGGCCCACCAGGCCCAGCAGGCCGCCCAGCGGCGTGTCCTTGTTGAAGCGCAGCAGCTGCGAGCCCACCTGGAAGGACGCCACCGAGTCGTTGCGCATGGCAATGGCCTCGGCCACCACGGCACGGCTCCAGGGACCGGGGAAGATGGTGGGCGAGGTGCCGCCCACCGTCACGCGCGCTGCGTTCAGCGGCCCGGAGCTGGCGTCGAAGAAGCGGCCGCCGCTGGACTGCCTGGCCGGGTCCGCCGGGTTCCAGTTGCCGCAGCTGACCAGGGTCTGGCTGGTGTTGCGGGTCAGCGGAACGGGCCAGTTGGCCGTGATGCTGTCCTGCCCGGCCGTCACGCAGGCGGCGCGGTTGCTGCGGTCGGCATTGATGGTCTGGGCCGCCTGGGTGGCCGCCAGATCGGCAATGCGCTGCAGGTCACGCTTGGCGTAGTACATGTAGCCCAGGTCCACGACGCCGAGCAACAGGAACAGCACCGAGCCCAGCAGGGCGAACTGCACGAGCAGGCTGCCGCCTTGCCGGCGCCCTTGCCGGCGCGTTCGGGGGTGGCGTACGGATGCGGGGAGGTGGGTGAGCATGCTCTGGTCCTCCTGTCTAGCTGCCGGGCGCAAGCCTGATCAGGCTGCGCGACTCCAGGCGCGTGGGTTCGCCCAAGGTCTGGCTGCCCACCTGCAGGCCCTGGCCCAGCACGGGGGGAAGCATGTACACCACGCTCAGCGTGGCCTGGGAAGTGCCCCAGTCGATCTGAATCTGGGTGGGCGCCGTGCCCGCCGGAATGCCGCTGGCCGCCAGGCTCTGGTTCACCACATCGCTGGTGGCCTGCAGGATGTTGGCGCGCTCGGCCGGCTTGGCCGGGTTGTAGCCCGCCATCCCGCCAAAGGCCAGATGCTGCACCATGCGTGCTCCATCGCCCGTGGCACGCGCCAGCGACTGCTGGGCCTGCAGCACGCGCCAGTACACGAACATGCCCATCAGCAGCATCACCATCACCCCGGCGATCAGCGCGAACTCCACCGCCGCCACGCCACGCTGCCGCCTGCGCATCCCTGCCGCGAAGGTGTCGCCGGTGTCCTCGGCCGATGCAGGGGGGCATGGCTCATGCATGGCACACCCCAATCCAGAGACACCAAGCAAGGGCCGCCCCGCAGCGAGGGTGTCGCCGGTTGCCCGGATGCCCCCCTCCCGCGTAGCGAGAGAGGGGGAAGCGGCGCAGCCGCTCAGGGGGGGCTTCATATTCCCCCCCTGTCCACCATGATGGTGGCGTTGGCTGTCAGTGTCGCTGGCATGACCAGGCCGAAGCCCGGCAGGGCGGGCGCTATCGGGCTGGTTCCATAAGGGATGGTGAAGCCCACGCGCACCATGCAGCGTTCGGCAACCAGCACGCCGCAGGTCAGCGTGGCCGAGCACAGTTCGCTGTTCTGCAGCCTGCAGATGCGCACGTTGATGCTGCCTGCCGTGGGCCGCAGGTCGGCGGGCAGCCAGTCGAGCCGCTGCTGCACCAGGCTGCGGGCCGCGTCCAGGCGGGCGCTGCGGCTGGTCTGGTAGCGCAGCGTGGCCCGCGCGGCGTCTTCGGCGGCGGCCTGCATGGATTCGCGCACCAGAAAGGCCAGCCCGTAGCTGATGCTGGCATACAGCAGGGCAAAGAAGACCGGGAAGATGATGGCCCACTCCAGCGCATACACCCCCCGCTGCCGCAGGCTGGCAGGTCGGTGGGCGCGGTGAGCTCGGGATGGGCGCCGGGTCATGGTCGTTCCTGGAAGCCGTGGCCGGGGCCGGCCTCAGTTCCTGCCGCCGGCTTCGACGCCGGTCTTGTACAGGGCGGGGATTTCCGTCTCGAAGCTCTTGAGGTAGCGCGCATAGCTGCGCCGCGCCTGCTCGCCCGCGATGGGGCGCGCACGCTGGCCCGGCTGGCTGTGCTGCATTTCCAGCAGCCGCAGGGTGCCCCCGCCGATGTCGATCTCGCGCCGGGGCAGGTACATCACGGTTCCATCGGGGTTGGTGTAGAGCGTGTAGCCGACCAGGATGGAGTCGGTGGAGGGCTCGGCGAACACATGGGGCCGCGCATTCACCGGTTCGGGCGGGCTCTGCACTTCGCCAAAGGCCTGGGCATGCAGCGCGGCCGCGGGAAGCAGGGCCAGGCCGGCGGCCAGCAGCCAGGGGGCCAGGGCAGCTGCAGCGACTGCAGTGCGGCGCGGCGGATCCATGCGGTATGTGTCTGGCATGTCGTGCTCCTCAAAGTGGCGAGGCCGGTGCTGCGCCTGCGGCGCCGGGCGGCTCGGAAAGAAGAATGCGCCGGGTGATGCCGGCCGGCAGGGTCTCGGGCAGGGCCTCGGTGGCGCGTGCTTCGGGGCGGGTGCCCAGGGTCGGCACAGGCGGCAGTGCAGGCGGCTGCACGGGGGCGCTGGACACAGCGGCTCCGGCCTCGGCGGGCAGGCTGCCGCCGCGCAGGCGCACGGCATCGCGCACGCTGGCCAGCTGCGCCTGCAGGGTCTGCAGCGAGGTCTGGTCGATCATGGGCAGGGCACCCTTGGCCTGGGGCTGGGCCAGCTGGCGCAGCAGCTGCGACGCCTGGGCCTGGTTGTCGCTGGCCAGCCAGAACAGTGCCATGTTCAGCTGCACCCGCGCGTTGGCCGGGGCGAGCTGCGAGGCCTGCATGATGGGCATCTGCGCGGCGGCCAGCCGGCCGTCGAGCATGTGGGCATAGGCCAGGTCACTGAGCACGTTGGCGTCGATGGGGTTGAGCTGGCGCGCCTTTTCCAGCTGCTCCACGGCCTGGCCATACTGGCCCTGGCTTGCGTACAGCAGGCCCAGGCCGCGCCGCGCCCGCGCCGTGGTGGCGCCCTGCAGCAGCGCCTGGTAGGCCTGCCGGGCCTGCTCGACCTGGCCGGTGTTGCGCAGCGCGTCGGCCTGCATCAGGCGCGATTCCGGGTTCACGCCGTACTGCTGCTCGAAGGCCTCGGTGTGCGCCAGCGAGGCATACCACTGGCCGGCCTGCTGCATCTGCGTGATCAGGTCCAGATAGGTCTGGGCGTTGTCCACCTGGGTAGCCTGCTGGGCATTCTGCAATTGCTGCTGGGCCTGGGCGGCAGTCTCCTGCTGGGCGGAAGGGGCGCCGTAGCCCTGCGGCCCCTTGCTGGCGCAGCCGGCCAGGGCCATGACCACCGCCAGGGTTGCAAGGGTTGCCGGCGCTGGCGTCCGCCCTGCGTGGGTTCTTTCCTGGTGTCGCATGCCTAGCGTCCTCCCATGGTGGTCAATGCCCGGATCACGGCCAGGAAGCCGGGGCCCGCCGTGATGACGAGCAGGGCGGGCAGCAGCGTGAGGACCATGACGCCCGTCATCTTGACGGTGATGGAACCTATCTTTTCCTTGAAGCTGGCCTGGCGCTTTTCGCGCAGCCGGATGCTGAATTCCTTGAGCGGCTCCTGCACGGCGCCGCCATGCCGGTCCACCTGCACCAGCAGGTTGACGATGGCGCTCATGTCGTCGTCGGCGCTCATGTTGACCATGCGCTGGAAGGATTGCTCGCGCGTGCGCCCGGTGTTGTAGAGCTGGTTGGCCAGGGCCAGTTCGCCGCTGATGACGCGCAGCACGCTCTTGAACTCCGAGGCCAGGATCTGCAGGCTCTGGTCCACACTCAGGCCCACGCCTTGCAGCAGTCGCAGCAGATCCACGAACAGGGGCAGTTCCTCGACCACCTGCTCGCGCCTGCCCTTGGCGCGCGAGCGCAGAAACCATTTGGGAAGCATGAGCCCCAGGCTCAACCCGGCAAAGCCGTAGATCAGCGCGGTGTTCTCGCCGGGGCGCAGCACGCCCAGCGCCAGCAGGGGCAGGACCACGCACAGCACCATGCGGCTGGCCACATAGGCCATGCTGCCGTTGCGCGTGCCCACGCCGGCCTGGTCCAGCAGCTTGCGATCCTCATCGGCCAGCAAGGCCTTGGCCACGCCCCATTGCAGCCAGGCCGGGGGCGGGAGGTTGGCCGCCACCGCCTGCGGCGAATCGGAGGAACGCACATTGATGGACAGCGGGTTGAGCAGCTGCGCGTCGTGGGCCTGCATGGCGGTCTTCGTGGCCGGCTTCGGGGTCGACGCGGTATCGCGCGCCTGCAATATCCTGGCGACCTGGCTGGAGGCACGGGCCGAGCGCCACAGCTTCCACACCAGGGTGGAGGCCCACAGCACCAGTCCCAGCGCGCCCAGGCTGATGCTGGCGATCCACAGTTGCTGCGTGGTCATGCGTGGCTCCTTGCGCAGACGGATGGGTGGGGCTGTGCCTGTGCTTTCATGGGTTCACCTCAGCTTGGCCAGCCGGTAGAGAAAAAAGGCGCCCAGGGCCTCCAGGGCGGCGGCGACCAGGATCATGGTCTGGCCGCTGTCGTCGTTCCACATGCGCATGAAGTAGCCGCGGTTGATCACCATGATCAGCGCCCCCACCACCAGGGGCAGCAGGGCCAGCACCCAGGCCGACATGCGGATCTCGGAGGACAGAGCATGCAACTCGCGCTCGGCGGACTGGCGGTCGCGGATGTAGGCCGATACACGCTCCAGCACCAGGTCGGCGCGCCCGCCGTAGCGCACGCTCATGCGGAACACGGCAGCCAGCAGGCCGAATTCGGGCAGGCGCCAGTTGCGCTCCAGCTGGCCCATGGCCTGCCCCAGGTCGGGCGATGCGCTGAGCATGGCCGCCGCCTGCTGCAGGGCGTCGCCCAGCGGATCGGGGACGTTGTTCAGCGCCATCTGAAAGGCTGCATGGGGCGAGTTGCCGATGGAGATCAGGCGCACCATGTTGTCCAGGAAGCCGGGCAGTTGCTGCAGCAGTCTTTCGCGGCGCTTGGCCTGCCGCCGCCAGATGCCGAAGGCCAGCACCACGGCGTAGAGCAGGGCGGTCACCAGCCCTGCCGCGGCGCCGGCCTGGCTGGCCGCCAGCAAGGCCAGGACCAGGCCGGTGATGGCGAACAGCGCCAGGGTGCGGGGCGCGATGCCCCAGGACTGGACGCCCAGACGCTGGGCCAGCCACTGCACGGCAGCCGGTGAGGGCGCGGGCTGCGCCGCGGGGGCGCGGAAGGCGGGCTCGGCCGTGGGAGGGGAGGGCGAGATCACCTCGCGGTGGCCGTCCACGCTGCGCTTCATGTGCAGGTTGATCGACTGCTCATGCTCCTTGCGGCGCCCGCGCGTGAACACCCACAGCGCCAGGGCCAGCAGCAGGCAGGCCAGCGCGCCGAGGATGAGGATGGCGGGGCCCAGGCCTGTCATCGCACGCCTCCGTGGCCGGCCTGCTGCTGCATGCGCCACCAGCTCAGCAGCTTGGGCGAGTGCGGCGAAATGCCCAGGGACACCCACTGGTCGATCTCCTGCCCGTCAGGGCCCACCTGGGGCTCGTAGCGGTACAGCTCCTGCATGGAGATCATGTTGTCCGTCATGCCCGTGACCTCGGTCAGCGACAGCAGGCGGCGGCGGCCGTTGGACAGGCGGCCGATCTGCACGATGAAGTCCACGGCATTGGCGATCTGGCGGCGCAGGCTGACCTCGCTGCCCTGAAAGCCCGCAAAGCCGGCCAGCATCTCGGCGCGGTACAGGCATTCGCGCGGCGAGCTGGCGTGGATGGTGCCCATGGAGCCGTCGTGGCCGGTGTTCATGGCCTGCAGCAGCTCCAGCACCTCGCCGCCGCGCACTTCGCCGACGATGATGCGGTCGGGCCGCATGCGCAGGCTGTTGCGCAGCAGGTCGCGGATGCTGACGTGGCCCGAGCCGTCAAAGCCGCCGGGGCGGCTTTCCAGGCGCACCACGTGGTTGTGGTTGAGGGCCAGCTCGGCCGTGTCCTCGATGGAGACGATGCGCTCGCTGCCCGGGATGAAGCTGGCCAGCGCATTGAGCAGCGAAGTCTTGCCCGAGCTGGTGCCGCCGCTGACCAGGATGTTGCAGCGCGCCTGCACGGCCATCTCCAGGATGCGGCAGATGTCCTGGTTGAAGGTGCCCAGCTGCACCAGTTCGGGCGGTGTCAGCGGGTCCTTGCGGAACTTGCGAATGGAGACCGAAGGGCCGTCGATGGACAGCGGCTCGATGATGACGTTGATGCGCCCGCCGTCGGGCAGGCGGGCATCGACCATGGGGCTGGACTCGTCCAGGCGCCGGCCCAGCGGCGCCAGGATGCGGCGCACGATGCGCAGCACATGCTCGTCGTCCTTGAAGTGCAGCGTCTCGCGCTGCAGCACGCCGCCACGCGAGACGTAGATGTTGCCGTGGCCGTTGATGAGGATGTCCTCGACCAGCGGGTCTTCCAGCAGCGGCTGCAGCGGCCCCAGTCCCGTGAGCTCGCGGGTGAGGGCACGCGCCACCTGCAGCGCCTCCTGCTCGTTCACGGGCACGGAGTGCAGGCGGATGAAGCTGTCCAGCTCCATCAGCACGAACTGCGCGATGGCGGCCTGCGACCAGCGGCCGAACTCGGCACCCAGCTCCTCGATGCGGCTGAGCAGGTGCTCGTGCGTGCGGTTCTTCAGGTCGAGGAACAGCGCGCTTCGCTCGAACTCGCTGGCCTGGGTGTCGGCCAGATGGGAATAAGCCGTGGTCGTCATGGTGCGTTCAGCTTCTTGTTCGGTGGAAGAAACGGTTCAGGCCCCGGGCGGGCGCGGCCTGATCGCCCGCATGGGCCTGGTGGTGGGTGGTGATCAGCAAGGTGGCGAGCTTGTCCACGGCCTGCACATAGGGCTCGCGCTGCAGCCGGCTGGGCAGCAGCTGGCCCTGGTTGACGGCCTGGACCAGTTCGCGCCGGCGCTCGGGAATGGTGGCCAGCAGCGGCAGCTGCAGTTGCCTGGCGATCTGCGGGGCCTCCAGCTCCAGCTGGCTGTCGTGCCGGCTGACGATGAGCTGCACGCGCTCGCGATCGACCTTTTGCTCGTCGAGCTGGCGCAGCAGCTCGGTGGTGGAGACCACGCTGGCCACGCTCTGGTCGCAGACCACCCAGATCTGGCTGGCGCGCAGCGCCACGCGCATGGCCAGCTGCGTGGGCACGACGGCCCCCAGGTCGGCCACGATGTGGCGGAAGTACTGGCGCAGGCGCAGCAGCAGCGCGTCGGCATCGGCATAGGAGACGTCGCGCAGGCGGGCGGGCTGGCGCGGCAGCGTGAGCAGGCGCAGGCCGCTTTCATGGCGGGCCAGTCCCGTCGATGCCAGGCGCCGGTCGAAGCGGCGCAGGTTGTTGACGGCCTCGATGAAGTCGAAGTCGCCCAGCGTGCCCAGGTACAGCCCGCAGTCGCCGCTGGGAAAGCCCAGGTCGATGAGCAGGCCGTCCAGCGTCTCGTTGCTGATCTCGCGGGGCGTGGCGTCCTTGCCCGGCACGGCCGCCGTGCCATGCAGGCGCTTTTGCAGGTACCAGGCCAGGTGCGATGCCATGAGGCTGCTGCCCAGGCCGGCGCGGGCCGACATGATGGCGGTCAGCGGCGCGCTGGGCATGCCCGAGGCCGACGGGGGCACGCGCTTGATCAGATCGATCACC
This sequence comes from Delftia acidovorans, assembly GCA_031286585.1. Classification (GTDB taxonomy): domain Bacteria; phylum Pseudomonadota; class Gammaproteobacteria; order Burkholderiales; family Burkholderiaceae_C; genus Comamonas; species Comamonas acidovorans_A. The sequence goes on along the minus strand of JAITUC010000030.1, from coordinate 14,737 downwards.
GTCTGGTGCGCGGCCTGCACGGGGCCGTCCACGTCGAGGAAGTCCTGCACCCCGGCGCGCAGCGCGGCCAGCATGCACTGCGGGTACTTGGTGCGGCCCACGGCCAGGCAGGGCAGGTGGGGGTGGGAGATGTGCAGCTGGGAGGCCAGGTGGGCCGCCTCGTCGGTGGACAGCGGGTCGAAATGCACGAGCACGGCATGCGGCATGTAGCGCTGCACCTGCTCGGCGATGTTGTCCTGGAACCGCGCCACATGCAGCCGTGCGCCGTCCAGCATGTGCTGCAGCCAGGCCTGGGCCAGCGAGCTTTCGGGGGTGCCTGCGTGGATGAAGAGCAGCTCCACCTGCAGGTCGTCGTCGAGCGGCTGCGGCGTCTGGCGGGGCGCTGCGGGCGCGGGCATCCTGTCCAGCGGTGATCTGTCCTGTGCAAGCAGTGACTTGTCCTGCGCAAGCGGTGATTTGTCCTGCGCAAGCGCATCGGTGCCGGGCTGCGGCTTGCCGGCCAGCGAGGCCGAGGAGCGCAGCCCCAGCAGGGTCTCCAGCGAGGTGGGTGAGCCGATGGCCGGCGAGCCTGTGGCATCCACAGGCGAATCGGTTGCGGTGGGCTTGCTTGTCATGTCGTCAGTACGAGAAACCGGGTACGGCGGTCTGGGTGCTCATTCCGCCGGCGAGGTAGGGCAGCCAGACCTTGCCGGCGTTGCGCTGCTCGGATTGCGCACCGGGCAGCAGGGCTTCGAGATTGGTGCTGGCGGGAAGGGGGTGGACCAGGCGCGGGGTGACGATGATCACCAGCTCGGACTCTTCCTGCGTGTAGTTGAGGTTCTTGAAGAAGGTGCCCAGGATGGGCAGATCGCCCAGCACGGGGACCTTGCTGACGTTGGAGGTGGTGGCGCGGCTGACCAGCCCGCCGATGACGAAGCTCTCGCCATCGGCCAGCTCCACCGAGGTGTCGGCGCGGCGCGTGCGGATGGCGGGCACGGTGACGCCGCTGATGGTCACGCCGCTGTTGAAGTCCAGGTCGCTGGCCTCGGGCGAGACCTTCAGGGCGATGCGCTCGTCCGACAGGATGGTGGGCGTCAGCTGCAGCTTGATGCCGAATTCCTTGTACTGGATGGCGATGTTGCCGTCGCGCGCGGGCACCGGGATCGGCAACTCGCCGCCGGCCAGGAAGCTGGCGTTCTGGCCGGTCTGGGCCAGCAGGGTCGGCCGGGCCAGCACGCGCGCCATGCCATTGCCCTCGAGGATGCTCAGCTGCGTGACGATGCCGGCGCCGCTGAAGGCCTTGCCGAAGGTCATCACCAGGCTCATGGCGCTGGCAATGGCCGACGAGGTGTTGTTGGACACGCCGCCCGAGCCCGTGCCTCCCGTGCCGCCCGAGCCGGTATTGCCCGTTCCGGTGCCTGTCCCCGTGCCGTTGGTATTGGTACTGATGCTGCCGACCACGCCGGGGCTGAAGCTGCCGAAGCTGAAGCCCTGGTTGTTGCGCCCGCCGCTGTAGATGTTGACGCCGATGCGCTTCATCGCGGATTTCTTGAACTCCACCACCTGCACGTCCACCTGGACGGTGTTGCTCTTGACGTCGATCTGCGAGTTGTCCACCAGCAGCGTCTGGGCAGGTGCGTACTGGCGCAGTTCGGCCACGGCCTGGGCATGTTCGGGAACCGATGTCAGGCGCTTTTCCAGCAGCAGGTGCTGGCCCCGGACCTGGACTTCCCAGCGCTGGGGAACGCCACCTTTCTGGGGCCACACAACCAACGTGGTGCTGCCCTGTGCCTTGGGCGTGAGCAGCAGCTCGGTTCCGCCGGAGCCGGAGCCCGGCGTGGCGCGCAGCAGCTTCACGTCCAGCACATTGGGGTCGCCCACGGCGATGCGGCCCGGAGCACTGGCCAGCGGCATCAGGTGCTGGCGTCCGGCCACCAGCTGCAGGGGGTCGCCAGAGGGCATGTCCCCGGCGCCGGGGTTGTGCATGCCCTGGACGCCAGCGGTGTCCGCAGGCGCCGACACCGCTGGCGGCAATGCCAGCAAGGCCATGCTGCCGCACAGCGTCCAGACCGCGCGCTGCAGCGGTGTTGCTCCGGCCGTCGAGATGTTCTTGCACTTCATGGCATCTCCCTCTTGTTGTCTGTTTTCAGTAGTTCACCATCTGCACGGCGGCTCCGTTGTGCAGCTCCACGGTGCGTTCGCGCGGGGTGCGCTGCGGCTGCGGCCGCACGGCGGGTGCGAAGGCCGTCATGGGCTGGGCGGCAGGCTTGCGGATGTTCCTGGCGTCGGCGCCCGTGGCCAGGTCCTGCATGCGAAGGCCGGCGAAGGCGCGGTCTGCCCCCTCCAGCGCCTGGTCTTTCCGGAGGCGGCCCGCCACCGGCTGCAGTGCGCTGGGCAGGGCGGCGAAGAGCTTGGGATCGGGCACGGACAGGTCGTCCGGGTTGCGCAGTGCCAGGGTGAGCTGGCCGAACTTCTCGGCCAGCGTGAGGCGCTCCACATCGTCCAGCGGCACGGCGAGCACGGCCGATTGCACGTTCTCCGGGCGCTGGCCGGTCTGGTCCGCGGCGCTGGCGCGGCGCAGCGACGAGCCTGCCGATTCCTTGTCCTGCTGCGCCTGGCGCTGGGCGGCCGACACCGGCGGGCGTTCCACGCTGCCGGAGCCGTAGGCGAGCACGCGGCTGCGCGCCAGCAGCAGCCGGGTCTGCGCGTCCACGGGGGCCTGGTCGGACTTGCCATCGAGCGTGAAGTACACATCCACGAAGTCGCCGGGGCGCACATGGTTGCCTGCGGCCATCTGCTCCCGGACGGCGATCGCCAGGGCGCGCTGGCCCGGCTCCAGCTGCAGTGCCAGGCCGCTGAGCAATTGCTGCTCGAACAGCGGGGTGCCCGGTGTGAGCGCCATCAGCGTGGTGCGGCCCAGCACGTCGTCGGTCACGGCAAAGCTGCCGGGTACGGGGGCGGGCAGCTGGGCCAGCTTCACATCCTCGCTGCCGATGCGCTGGCCTGCGGCAATGGCCTGGGCCACGACCACGACGGCGTGCTGCGGTACGGGCTCGGGGGCCGGCTGCGCCGAAGCGGCCGGCGAGGGCTGGGCCACGGGACGTGCGGGCTGGCTGCCCAGCAGCCAGGCAAGACCTGCGAGCACGACGGCCAGCCCCACCAGCAGTCCGGCAAGAATCTTGGTGAGGTTCATGGCTGGGGCTCCTGGTGCAAGTGGGTGGCGACGGTGTTCAGGGCCGGGGGCTGCCCTGGCGCTTTCCTGCCATGGCGGAGAAGCTCCTCCAGTGCAGGAAAGCGTCCAGGCAGCGCACGGCCATGGCGTGTGGCGGAGCCGGTCCATGGACGGCGTGGAGGCAGGCAGGTGACAGGCATGGGCATCTCCGGTTCAGACAGGTGGCTGGCTGTGGCGCCAGGCCAGGGCGATGGCCGCAATGGCCATGTAGCCGGCATAGGGAATGGAGCGCTGGGGCTGGCGCGGTCCATCGGTGGCGCCTGGGGGCTGGGGCGCCGCGCCCAGGGGCGCCAGGCGGGCCGCCCACGACATGGCCGCCCAGGAAGGGGGCAGCCGTGCCTGCAGCCACAGGCCCGTGGGGCTGTCCCGCAGGTGGCGCAGCGACAGGACCAGCAGGCCGTGCAGGCCGGCCAGCAGGCTGCCGCCGGTCCAGATCAGCAGCAGGTCGAAGCTCAACCCGAACCACAGCCCGGCGACCGCGCCGAACTTGACGTCGCCCGCTCCCATCCAGCGCAGTGCGTAGAAAGGAAGCAGCACCGCAAACCCCGCCAGCAGTCCGGCCAGCGCGTTCCAGGCCGCGACCTGGAACGGCTGCCCGCCACTGGCCAGTGCAGCCCCGCCTGCGGCCAGGCCGAGCAGCACCATCCAGTTGCGTACGCGCCGGATGCGCAGATCCATGACCGCAATCGTTGCGAGCCATGTGATGCAGACGCACAGCCATAGCGAGGTCCGCTCCATCTTCAGGGAGCAAGTCCGTTGAGCTTGGTGGCAAGCCGGCTGAACAGTCCGTTCAGATCGGTACCCAGCGCGGTGGCCCCCACGACGATGCCCACGGCAATCAGGCCGGCGATCAGTCCGTACTCGATGGCGGTGGCACCTTCCTCGTCTTTCCAGAAGTTTTTGATCATTTCGGTCATGGCATGGTCCTTTCGTTTTGCAAAGTGCCTTGAAGCCGGGGGCGGAGGCAAGCTCCGCCCGGGCCCGGCCAGATCGCGCCGGAGCCGGCGCTCAGGGAACGAAGCCGGTGAGCTTGGTGGCGATCCGGGTGAACAGCCCATTCAGGTTGGTGCCGAGCGCGGTGGCGCCCACCACGATCCCCACGGCGATGAGGCCGGCGATCAAGCCGTACTCGATGGCGGTGGCGCCTTCTTCGTCTTTCCAGAAGTTCTTGATGATGTCGGTCATGGCATCGTCCTTTCGGTTGCAAAAGCCCATCGTTGTCGATGGCAGCGTCCGGCGATGGGCACAAGCCGGCCGCTGCGCGGGAAACCTCACCTCGTACTTCCCGCTTCTCACTTCACCACTGCTGTCGCGAAGCGGTGGTCGGAAAAGCGTCTGAAACGGGGTGCAGCTGCTGCTCAAGGCGCAGCTGTATTCGTTGGGTCATGGCGCTGGCGGACAGGGAGGCCACCGCAGCGTCCTGGGGTTCGGGGCGGCTGCGCGAGGGCGCAGGGCCTGGCTCGATGCCGGGCTCGTTGATGGGTGCGGTGCCTGGCGCGCCACCACCTGCCGGAATCGGTTTTTGCGGGGTGAACAGCGCGTTCAGCCAATGGTCGGGCGGGTCCTGGGGGAGGAGGCGGCCGGTGGTGCGTGCCAGCCGCAGTTCGTTGATGCGCTGGTCGTAGATGGCATCGGCCTCGTCGAGCAGCAGGCGCTGCATGTCCAGCTGGGCGTCCAGCACCTGTGCCAGGCTGCCGCGCCCGACTTCGAGCAGGCGGCGGCGCCCCTCGAAGGCGGCGCGCGCCTCGCGCACGGCGTCGGCCAACTGGCCCTCGCGCTGGCGTCCGGACTGTGTGCGGCCCCAGGCTGCGGAGGCGGTTTCGCGCACCTGGCGGCGCACGGTTTCCTGCTGTGCCTCCTGGGCCTGCAGTTCGTTGATGGCCTTGAGGATGCGGTCGCGCAGCTCGAAGCCGTTGCCGAAGTTCCAGCTCAGCTCCACCCCGTAGCGCGTGCCCTCGGCATAGAGCACGCCGCTGGGGTCGCGTGTGTGGGCCACCACGGCGGCCAGCGTGGGAAAGCGCTGGGACTTGCTGCGGTCCACTTCGGCGCGGGCCTTCTCGATCTGCTGCTCCATCTCCTGCAGCTCGGGGCTGACGGCTTCGGATGCCTGCAGGGCCGAGTCCTCGCTGGCCGGCAGCCATTGCTCGGGCACGTTGAGCTGGGGCAGCCAGCCGGGCTGGGGGGTGAAGCCGAAGTAGCGCGTGAAGCGGGCCTGCGCATCCATGCGCTGCGACTCCAGCGCATGCTGCTGGGCCAGGGCGCCGGCCTGGCGCGAGGCGGCCTGGCGCAGGTCGTTGCGGCCCACGGCGCCCAGTTCGGCGCGGCGCTCCTCGATGCGCGCGAGCTGGCCGATGATGCGCGCCGATTCGGCCGCCACGCGGGCCTTGTCCTCGAAGCGGTGCAGCTCCAGCAGGGCGGTCAGCGCCTCCAGCAGCACGTTCTGGCGCGTGCCGTAGAGCACGCTGCCCTGGGCCGCCTCCTGCGATTCGGCCGAGCGTATGCCCGCGCCGATGGCGCCGCCGTCCAGCAGGGCCATGCGCACTTCGGCGTTGACGGCGGTGTAGGACTCGCGGCCCCGGCGCAACTGGGCGTCGCCCGTGTTGGTGCCGACCTTGAAGGTGGGCCAGCGCGCGCCGCGCGCGGTGTTCACGTCGTGCCCGGCCGACTCCAGCGCGGCGCGCGCCTTGCGCACGTCGGGGTATTCGTCGATCAGGGCGTAGAGGGCATCGAGCAGGCGGCGCTGCCCGCCGTCGCTGGCCAGGGTGCCGGGCGTGAGGTGCTGGGCCAGGCGCAGGACCACGGGGCCCGGCGCGGCTGCGGCAACCATGCCGATGTCCGTGTCGGGGTCCCTGTCCACCGCAGGCGCGGCAGCGGCCTGCAGCGCCTGCAGCGTGGACAGGCAGCAGGCCGCGGCCAGCAGCTGGCGCAACCGGGCGTTGCAGCGGGCGTGCCAGCCCATGGAAGGGGAGGTCGGGCGGCCTGGCATCAGGGCTCCCGGAAGGCTTCGCTCTGGATGCGCAGCACGGGCCGCAGCAAATACCAGATAAAGGGTTCGTGGCCCAGCAGCAGGTCGAGTTCGGCCTGCATGCCGGTGGTGATGCGGTTGTCGGTGCGGCCCACCCAGGGCTGCTCCAGGCTGGCCTGGATGCGGAAGTACGAGGGCGAGTCGGCCAGGTTGGGGTCGCGGTCGGCATCGGCCGCCACCAGCGTGACCTGGCCGGGCACCGAGCCGTAGCGCAGGAAGTCGTAGGCCGAGATCTTCACCCTGGTGGACTGGCCGGGGCGCACATAGCCGCGGTCGGCGGGGCTCAGGCGCGCCTCGACGATGACTTCGTCCTTGTCCGGAACGATTTCGAGGATGGGCTCGCCGGGCTTGACCACCCAGCCGGCGCCCGAGCTGCGCAGGCCCTTGACGAAGCCGCTGGTGGGTGCCAGCACCGCCGTGCGCGTGCGCTGGGTGCGGGCGCGGACCAGGTCTTCGTTGAGGCTGGCCAGCTCGCGCTCGGTCTGGGCCAGCTCGTCGGAGGCGCGGCGGCGGAAGGCGCCCTGGGTTTCCTGCAGCTTGGCCTGGGCCTGCTCGATCTTGGCGCGGTTGCTGAACAGCGTCTGGCGCGAGGCGGCCAGCTCGGACCGGACCTGCTCCAGCGCACGCTGCTTGTCCAGCACTTCGAGCTGGCCTATCAGCTGTTCGGAGGCGAGCTGGCCGGCGATGGAGGCTTCCTGCTGGTGCAGGCGCAGATTGTTCTCCAGCCCCTCGATGCGGGCCTGCACCTGGGCCACGTCGCCGCGCGCCTGCTGCAGCTGGGCCTGGGCCGCGGCAAGGCTGCCCTGGTGCTCCAGCGCGCGCGCCGAGAAGGCGCCCAGTTCGGCCTGGACCACCTGAGCGTCCAGGTCGGCGGGGAAGGCGGTGCGCTGCAGCGGACGGCCCTGGCTTTCCGCACCCAGACGCACCTTGACGGCCTGGGCCGTGGCCATGCGGGCGGTGAGCTGTTCGAGGTTGAGGCTGTTGCTGCCCAGGTCGATTTCCAGCAGCGGCTGGCCCTGGGTCACGGCCTGGCCTTCGCGCACATGGACGGCGGTGACGATGCCGCCTTCCAGATGCTGCACGGTCTGCACGCGGTCGGAGGGGATGACCTGGCCGCTGGCGACCACCACGTTCTCCACCGGGTAGAACAGGCCCGTGACCACCAGGGCTGCGACGGGAATGATGAGCAGCCACTTGCCCCGCGCCAGGGCGGCGCGGCGAGGGGTGGGGGGCGTTGCGCCGGAGGCGTCCGCAGGCGGCTGGCCGTGCACGGCCGCCTGCGCTTCGCTGGACTGGCGCAGCACCAGGGGGAGGTCGTCGTAGCGCCCGGCTCTCATGAGGCAAGCTCCTGCGCCACGGCGGGATGATCGGCATGCGGGGCCGGGTCGGCCGGCGTAGCGGGGGCTGTGGACGCTGCGGTTGCTGTGGACGCAGCAGGCTCGCGCGCCGTGCCGAACAGCTGGGGCAGCAGCAACTGGGGCGAGCCATGCTCGATGCCGCCGTCGCCGCGCACATGGTAGAGATGCTGGGCCATGGAGGCCACGCGCAGCGAGTGCGTGACGACGATGACCGTGTGCTTGAGCGCAATCTGCCGCAGCGTCTGCAGCAGCGCGGTTTCGCTCTCGAAGTCCAGGTCGTTGCTGGGCTCGTCCAGGATCAGTACCGAAGGGTTGCGCAGGAACAGCTGGGCCAGGGCCAGCTTGCGCAGCTCGCCGGCCGACAGGCCCGCGCCGCCTTCGCCCAGCACGGTCTGGTAGCCCTGGGGCAGGCGGCTGATGAAGCCGTGAGCGCCCGAGATCTGGCAGGCGGTGACGATCTTGTGGTCGTCGGCATCGGGGTTGACCATGCGCAGCCCATCGACGATGGGGCCGCTGAACCAGTACACCTGCTGCGCCAGGCAGCCTATCCAGCGGCCCAGCTCGGCGCGCGGGAACTGGGCCATGTCGTATTCATCGATGAAGATGCGCCCCTGCGTGGGCCGGTAGAGACCGGCCAGCAGCTTGGCCAGGGTGGACTTGCCGGCGCCGTTGCGGCCCACGATGGCGTGCAGCCCGCCGGGGCCGATCTCCAGCGATGCCTGCTCCAGCGCCACATGGCCGCCCGGGTAGTGGAAGCTCGCCTGGTCCAGGCGCAGCCGGCCCTGGGGCCGGGGCAGGTCCACGGTATCGGTCATGGCCTCGACGGGTTCCTCCAGCACGGCCTGCAGTCGGCGTGCGGCCTCGTTGGCATGGGCCAGCGAGCGCCAGTTGCTGGCCAGTTGCGAGATGGGGCCCAGCGCCTTGCCCGACAGCAGGTTCACGGCCATCAGGCTGCCGATGCTCATCCACTGCGCATTGATGGCAATGGCGCCCACGGTGATCACGGCAACGGAGAACAGTGTCAGCAGCACGGTGCTGGCCTCGCGTGCGTTCTCCATCTCGCCGTTCTTGCCAAAGCTCTCGGCCAGCCAGCGGTCGTAGCCGCTTTGCCAGTTCTGGCGTGCGGCGGCGTCATAGCCCAGCACCTTGAGCGTGGCGCGGGCATTGCAGATCTCGGCCGTGCCCCGGTCCAGCATGCGGGCCTGGGCGATTTCCTCCACGCGGCCGCTGCGCACCTCGTCGGCCCACCACCAGGCCAGCACGCCCATGATGAGCATGGCCACCAGGATCACGGGCAGCACGGGCCAGGCAATGATGCCGATGACGACCAGGGCCAGCAGGGCCATGGGCAGGTCCAGCAGCGAGGTCGCCAGGCCACCGGACATGCCCGAGCGCATGGCGCTCACGTCGCGGAACAGCTGCAGCCACTGGCTGGAGGAGCGCTGCTCCAGCGCGGCCAGCGGGTGGCGCAGCATGGAGTGCATCAGCGCCTGGGACACATCGCGGTCGATCATGGCGCCGGCTTCGCGCAGGGCACGGGCGCGCCTGCGCCGCAGCCACCATTCCAGGCCCAGGAAAAACAGCACGCCCGCCACCATGGCCGTGAGGGTGGCCGTGCCGCCGCGCGCGATGACGCGGTTGTAGACCTGCAGCAGGAAGATGGACGGCAGCAGGCCCAGCAGGCTGATGGGCAGCGATAGCCAGCCAGCCCGGCGCAGCTGGTGCGCAGCCCGGTCGAAGGACTCGGCGATGGCAGATGCAAAAGCCCCCACCGTCTCCGTTCCCGACGGCATCGCCGTGGCCTTGGCCAACTGACGGGGAAGAAGGTATCGGATCATGTTCTGATGGGCTTGGTAAGCGTCTTTACAAAATGTAAAGGCACTCGTTTCACAAACACTGTAGCGAGTTATATACAGCCCTCTATAAGTTTTATTCAATCAAGAATGCATGTTCATTTGTTTTTGATGTGGATCAAAGCAGGGAGCTTGAATAGACGTTATTAAATGCCCCCCGTGGTCACTGAAACTATCCCGTATGGCATCGGCTGCCAGGGCCAGATTGGTTGTGGCGCGGCCCGCCAACAAAACCGTGTCGCCTTTATGGGTTGTGCGAAGCAGTGAACAGATCAATTGATTGAGATCGTCATACCAATTGACGTGCAAAAGATCTCCCAAGGCTGCCGCCAGCGGCCTGAGCGGCTCCCCATACAGCAGCACGCGCCGGGCCTGGGCGTCCCGCACCAGCGGCTCCAGGGCCAGCTGCGCAGCGTCGATGCCGGCCTGGCCGGCCTGTATGCCCGCCAGCACGATCAGCCTTTTGCTCACATGGGGAGCGACCGATTGCAGCTGTGAAAACGCAGCTGACATGGACAGTAAGTGGTTGCTCAAACTGTGATCCAGAAGGCAGATTCCGTTGGGCAGGAACTGGGGTTGCCCGGCCCCGATCATGGGCTGCCAATGGCCCAGTGAGGCCTGTACCTGTGCAGGCGCGTAGCCCAATGCGTGCAGGGCCGCCAGGGCCGCCTGCGCATTGAGTGCCATGTGGTGGCCGTCTGATTGCAGTGAAATGCCAAGGCGCAGGTTGCCCATGCCTATTTGCAGGTTTCCATTGTGAAAACCCATTTCACGGACTTGCGCATTGCAATGGGTGCCAAACGTGATGAGACGCAGTCCCATGCGTTTTGCATTGTCAATGACACTGGGGTTTTCACCTATGTCCTGCCCGATCACCAGTGCGCTGCCTTTATGCATGTGCTGCATGGCTTCGAGCACTTCGTGGAGTGCTTCGTATTTTCTTTCACCGGACAGACCGGCCTGTCCGGATGGCCCGGACTCCCCAGAACGCGGGGTGTTATTTATTGAAAGATTAGTAATAACCAGAATATCTGGGTCAATCAGCGGCAGGTCGCCACGCAATGCCTGCAATGGCAGCTCCAGCAGGGCGCAGGGCGAGGCCTCGCTCCAATTGATCATCTGCAGCGCCGTGCCCTGGGACAGCAGGGCGTCGCCACGGGCGTCGCCCCCGTCCTGCAGGCACTGGCGCATCATGCCCAGGGTGGAGGTCTTGCCCACGCAGCCGCTGATGGCGACCACGGGCGACTGGATGCGGCGGCGGGCGGCCTGCGCCAGATTGCGCAGGCCCTCTTCCATATCAGGCACATGCAGCACCGGCACGCCGTGGTGCAGCAGGCCCTGCGGGCTGCTGCTGATCAGCGCCGAGGCGCGCAGCGTGGGCAGGGCCGCGGCATGCACGCCCAGGGCCATGCCCGCGCGCCGCACCAGCACGGCGGCGCCGGGCTGGTGGTGCAGGCGGCTGGCGTCCAATCCCGCGCAGCCGGTGCCGCTATCTGTGGCGCTATCTGTGCCCGGCCCTGTCGTTGCATTCAGCCAGCGCCCGTTCATCAGTTCGGCCATGGACGCTCTGTCCCAGGACATGGGCGGGTACATGGACCCGGCGGCGGACGGAAAAGCCGGCCGGCCCGCGGTCTCGTCGGGCCGCCCCCGGGGGGATGGCGAGTGGGGGGAGGCCTTGGCGGGGCTGTCGCCCGCGCCCAAGCCCTGGCCTGCCTGCGCGGGCAGGGCGTCTTCCCCGGGTTCGGCCTCTGCATGGCTGGTGGCCGCGCGCAATGCCTGGGTCAGCGCGTCCAGCAGTTCCAGCCCGGCCAGGCTGGATGTCAGCAGCCAGGCGATATCGCGCGGGGACTGCAGCACCTGGCGCAGGCTGCCATCGGCAAATGCCGCCTGGCGGCGCCGGGCGGGCGGCAGGTACAGCGCCTGCTCAGGCCAGATGGCGCGCTGGGCCAGGCCTTGCAGATGGCGCTGCAGGCTGATCTGCCATTGGCGCAGAAGGTCGGTGGGCTGGGGCTCCAGACCGGCATCAAGCTGCAGGCTTTCGACCAGGGCGATGCCTATCCAACGGGCGCAGGGGTCGTCGGCCTGCCCGCCCCTGGAATCGTCCTGTGTACCGGGCAGGTCCAGCAGCGGCGGCAGTGCGGCCTGCAGAAAGGCGGCGGGCAGGGCTGCCGTATCGGGCAGTGCGCTGCGCGCCGCGCGCAGCGTGGGGCTGTCGCTGGCGGGCGGGCGGGAGCCGGCATAGACGTGCATGGCCAGCTCGGCCCAGCTCAGCAGGGGCTGGCCGCCGGGTGATGTGGCCGTGCGGGAGGCACTGGCCGAGGCAGCCGCGCTGGACAGCAGGCTTTCCGCCAGCGGGTCCATCAGCGCGGGAATGCGGGCGCGGGCCTGGCTGTCGGCTCCCGGCCCCAGGACAAAGCTGTTGCGCAGGTGGCGGGCCAGCACCAGCAGGGCCAGCGCGCTGGGCAGGCAGTCGCCGGGCAATTGCTGCAGCCGGCGCTCCACATGGTCCATGGCCAGTGCAATGGCCTGCGTCAGCGCGGCGCTGCCCGCGTGGCGCTGGGCCTGCAGCAGGGCATAGGTCACTCCCAGGTGGTCGCAGGCATCCTCGCATCCGGGCCAGCCTCCATCCTTGTCCTGCTGCGCCAGAAGTTGTTGCAGCGCGGCGTGCACGGGCACGAGATGGGGCCAAAGGCGCTGCTCCGGTGGATCGGTGCGCGGCACGGCCACGGCGGGCTGCTCCCCGCTGAGATAGATGCCGCGCAGGTGCAGCAGCAGGCAGGGCGGGAGCAGGGGCCGTTGGGCATTGCCTGGCTCACTGTCTTGCGGGAGCGGATCAGGCAGCAAGGGCTGCAGCAGCTGCGCACGCTCCAGGCTGGCATCTGCCAGGGCCAGGGAATGCATGGGCGCCTGGGTCCAGGCGCTGCAGTCCGGCAGCGGACTGTCCGCCTTCAGCGGCGTGATGTCCTGGGCCCAGTCGATGCGCAGATCGACCTCGTCACGCTTGCGGGCCCAGGCCCATTGGCGCACGCGCGTCGCACCTTCGCGCCAGGCAGCCTCCAGCGTGTTGGCGCGCACATGGAAGATGGAGGCAGCCTTGTTCTCGGCCGACACCGTGAAGAAAAGAATGCAGCCGGGGTAGGGCTCGGGCAACAGCACCATGTGCCGTGCCAGGTACTCCAGGCCATTTGCCAATTGCTGCGACAACATGCTCTCGGCCTCGGTCAAGGTCATTGGGAGGCTGCTCTTCCCGTGGGGACGGGACGCCGGGCTGCGGTGCACTGACCGCGTGCGAATCTGTTCCTTCATGGCGGCCCGGCGGCAGGCGGATGCAGAGCGCGGCGGCTCAGCGGTAGTCGAATTCCACGCGCCGGTTGCGCTGGTGTGCGTCTTCGCTGCTGCCTTCGTCGGCCAGCCGCTCCTTGCCGTAGCTGACGGACTCCACGCGGGCCGGGTTCACGCCCAGCAACTGCAGGCTGTTGCGCACCGCGTCGGCTCGCTTTTGGCCGAGCGCCAGGTTGTATTCGATGCCGCCGCGCCTGTCCGTATGGCCGCGCAGCATCACCGAGCGGCCGGGATTGCTGCGCAGCCACTGCGCATGGCTTTCCACGATGGCCCGGTCGCTGTTGCGGATGGTGTAGGCGTCGAAGTCGAAGTAGACGATGTGGGCGACGTTGGCGGGCCCGCGCTGGTCGGCCTGCGTGGTGGCCACCACGGGCGCGACGCCGGAGCTCGCCGGCGCCGGCGCCTTGCCGAAGGCGTAGTGGTGCTCGGAACGCTGCGTGCTGGTGGTGGCGGTGGAACCGCAGGCGGCCAGCCCTGCGGCCAGCAGCACGGTGGTGCACAGCCTGAAAGTGTGTGACATGGAGGATCTCCTGGGGCGTGCGCCGCCACCGTGGGGCGGCGGCGCAGGGGATGGATGCGGCGCCTGCAGGCGCCGTGGCCGCTCAGAGCAGGGTGTTGTGGTGCAGTTGCTGCGTCAGCACGCTGGCTGCTGCATCGGCCGTGCCGCTGGCATGGCTGCTGATGGAGGTGGCAATCGGATCCAGCTCGGCGACCGAGGCCGCCGCCGCGTGCGATGTGCCACCCAGCAGGCCACCGAGCAGCCCGCCGCCGGACGATCCGCCCAGCAGCCCGCCCAGCAGGCCGCCGCCGCTGCTGCCGCCACCCAGCAGGCCGCTGACGATGCCGTTGCTGCCGGCCACCGTGTTGACGACGCCGCTGACGATGCCGTTGTTGCCCGCCACGGTGTTGACCAGCCCGCTGACGACACCGTTGTCGCCGGCCACGGTGTTGACCAGCCCGCTGACGACACCGTTGTTGCCCGCCACGGTGTTGACCACACCGCTGACGACGCCGTGATCGCCGGCCACGGTGTTGACCACACCGCTGACGATGCCGTTGTCGCCCGCCACGGTGTTGACCACACCGCTGACGACGCCGTGATCACCCGCCACGGTGTTGACCACGCCGCCGACGATGCCGTTGCCACCGGCCACGGTGTCGAGCACGCCGCTGACGATGCCGTTGTGGCCTGCCACCGTGTCCAGCACCCCGCTGACGATGCCGTTGTCCCCGGCCACGGTGTGGAGCACCCCGCCGACGATGCCGTTGTCCCCCGTCACGGTGTTCAGCAGGCCACCGACCAGGCCCGTTCCGCCAGTGACGCCCCCGGTGAGGCCGCCCGTCAGTCCTCCAGTGAGGCCACCCAGAAGGCCGCCGTCGCCGCCCAGCAGTCCGCCAACGATGCCGTTGCCGCCCACCACCGTGTCGAGCAGGCCGCCGACCAGGCCGGAGCCGCCCGTTACTCCTCCAGTGAGGCCACCCAGCAGGCCGCCGTCGCCGCCCAGCAGTCCGCCAACGATGCCGTTGTCGCCCACCACCGTGTCGAGCAGGCCGCCGACCAGGCCGGTGCCACCACCGAGGCCGCCCGTCAGTCCACCCGTGAGACCACCCAGCAGGCCTCCGTCGCCGCCGACCACGCCGCCCAGCAGGCCATCGCCGCCGGTCAGTCCGGCCAGCACGCCGTTGACGGTGCCGATCACCGGCTGCAGTGCCTGGCCCGGGACCTGCGTGAGGCCATTGGCCAGCTCGGTCACCACGCCCAGCGGACCACCGTTGACCTGGGTCACGCCTTCCACCAGGCCCGTGACCACGGACAGGGCGCCGGTGCCGGGGTTGATCAGCGCATCCAGCACCTGGCCCACAGGGGCTCCGGCCGTGCCGCCGAGCAGGTCGCCAACGGTGTTCTGCACCGTGGTGACAAGGCCGTCGCCGCTGCCTGTGCCGCCGC
>JAITUC010000024.1 GCA_031286585.1 Delftia acidovorans | reverse complement strand
ACCTGGCCCACAGGGGCTCCGGCCGTGCCGCCGAGCAGGTCGCCAACGGTGTTCTGCACCGTGGTGACAAGGCCGTCGCCGCTGCCTGTGCCGCCGCCCGGAACCAGGCCGCCCAGCAGGCCGCCCACCAGGCCGTTGTCGCCCAGCACGCCACCCAGCAGGCCTCCGTCGCCGCCGACCACGCCGCCCAGCAGGCCGCCATCGCCGCCCAGCAGACCTCTGACCAGCTCGCCAATGCCGCCTTCACCCAGGCCGCTGCCCAGGCCGGCAATCAGGCCGTTGAGGGTGCCGATCACGGGCTGCAGGGCCTGGCCGTCCACCTGGGTCAGTCCGTTGACCAGTTCGGTCAGCACGCCCAGGGGGCCGCCGTCCACGCTGGTCAGGCCTTCCAGCAGGCCGGTCACGACCGAGGCCGTGCCATCGGTGGGATTGGTGAGCGCATCCAGCAACTGGCCCACAGGGGCTGCCACGGTGCCGCCAAGCAGGCCATCCACCACACCCTGGACCGTGGTGACGAGTCCATCACCGCTGCCGCCGCCCGTGCCGCCACCGGGAATCAGGCCGCCCAGCAGGCCGTCCACCAGCTCGCCGATGCCTCCCTCGCCCAGGCCGTTGCCCAGCCCGGCAATCAGGCCGTTGAGAGTGCCGATCACGGGCTGCAGGGCCTGGCCGTCCACCTGGGTCAGTCCGTTGACCAATTCGGTCAGCACGCCCAGGGGGCCGCCGTCCACGCCGGTCAGGCCTTCGAGCAGGCCCGTCACCACGGAGGCCGTGCCGTCGGTGGGATTGGTGAGCGCATCCAGCAACTGGCCCACCGGGGCTGCCACGGTGCCGCCGAGCAGGCCGTCCACCACGCCCTGCACCGTGGTGACCAGACCTTCACCCGTGCCACCGCCTGTGCCGCCACCGGGCACCAGGCCGCCCAGCAGGCCACCGACCAGTCCGCCCAGGCCGCCTTCGCCCAGGCCGTTGCCCAGGCCGGCAATCAACTCGTTGAGGGTGCCGATCACGGGAGCCAGGCCTTCGCCGTCCACCTGGGTCAGGCCGTTGACCAGCTCGGTGAGCACGCCCAGCGGGCCGCCCTCCACATTGGTCAGGTTCTCCAGAGCGCCGGTCACGGTGGACAGCAGTCCGTCCTTGGGGTTCGTCAGCGCATCGAGCAACTGGCCCACGGGAGCTGCCACGGTGCCGCCCAGCAGGCCGTCCACGACGTCCTGCACGGAGGTGACCACGCCGCTTCCGGGCGTGCCGGGAGGATTGCCCGTGCCGCCGCCCACCAGACCGCCCAGCAGTCCGCCCACGCCGGCCAGCAGGCCGCCCAGCGCACCGTGTTCATCGAGCAGACCGCCCAGCACGTTGTCCACGACGGTGCCGATGGCGCCGCCAGAGCCCGCTTCATTCAGTCCCTTGAGCAGCTCGTTGAGCGTGCTGATCAGGGGCTCCAGTCCCTGGTTCTGGATATTGACCAGGCCATCGACCAGCTCGGTCAGCACGCCCAGCGGGCCGCCGTTGGTATTGGTCAGGCTCTCCAGCAGGCCCGTCACCCCGGACAGCGTGCCGTTGCCGGGATTGACCAGCGTGTCGATGAGGTTGCCCACCGGGCCGGCCACCGTGCCGCCCGCCAGCGCACTCACCACGTCCTGCACCGAGGTGATCAGGCCATGGCCGTCCGTGGGATCCGTCGGGTTGGTCGGATGGGTCGGGTTCGTAGGCTCCGTGGGGTTGGTTGGATGGGTGGGGTTCGTAGGTTCCGTGGGGTTGGTCGGATGGGTCGGATTCGTGGGGTTGGTCGGGTTCGTGGGCTCCGTGGGATTGGTCGGGTTCGTAGGGTTGGTCGGATTTGTCGGGTTCGTAGGATTGGTCGGGTTCGTGGGATCCGTGGGGTTGGTTGGGTGGGTCGGGTTCGTGGGGTCCGTGGGGTTGGTTGGATGGGTCGGGTTCGTGGGCTCCGTGGGATGGGTCGGATTCGTAGGGTTGGTCGGATTTGTCGGGTTTGTGGGGGTGGTCGGATTCGTGGGATCCGTGGGGTTGGTCGGATTCGTCGGATTCGTTGGATTCGTTGGATTGGTGGGGTTGGTGGGGTTGGTGGGGTTGGTCGGGTTCGTGGGATCCGTGGGATTGGTCGGATTCGTAGGGTTGGTCGGATTTGTTGGATTTGTAGGGTTCGTGGGATTGGTCGGATTCGTGGGGTCCGTCGGATTGGTCGGATTGGTGGGGTTTGTCGGGTTCGTGGGGTTGGTCGGATTCGTGGGATCCGTCGGATTCGTCGGGGTGGTGGGGTCGGTCGGGCGCGGGGGCGCCGGATCATCGTCGCTGCTGTTGGCTGCGGCGATCAGGCCCACGCCACCCGCGCCGATCAGGCCGGCCAGCAGGAAGTCGCTGAGCACGGAGCCACCGGCTGCGGCCGCGGCGCTTTCCTTGGTGACGATCAGGCCCAGGGCGTCGCCGTCATTAGCGGGTGCCACCTGGACGTTGCCCGAGGCCAGGTCCAGCACCATGGCCCCGGCGCCGTCGCCCTCGCGCTGGGTCAGCGTGGCCTGCGTACCGCCCTCGAAGGTGCCCACCAGGGTCTGGCCGTCCTTGCCCTGGAACAGCGCCTTGGCGCTGCCGTCGGCGGGCACGATGATCTTGTCGCCCACCTGCAGCGCGCTGCCGGGCTGGGCCATCAGGGTTTCTCCGTTGCGCACGATCTGCACGCCCGGGCTGACCTGGGACATCGTGGCGGGACCGGCGCCCCGGGGCATGAGCACCGCAGCCGCGCCGGACTGCGTGTTCGATGTGTCCAGCTGTGCAAGCACAACGGTGGATGGCTGCTGGTCAGCAAATTGCACGGGGCTGACGGTGGTGTTGCCAGTGGGCTGCATCGATTGGGCGGTCATTTGCTCTCTCCAGACAAGGGTTGAAACGACAAGGTCAGACGGTGGCTTGGAAGCCGTGAAATCTGTCGAGCCCTTTTGTGCAACATGCATGCCATGTGCCGGTTGCAGGTCTGAATGGCCTAGGAATCTTCCTAAGATATTGATTTGTATGGTTTTTGTTATTGATCACAATGTCTCAGCAAGGGTCTGTTACGGCACACGTTACGTAACGCCGCCCGGTCCGCCCCGTTACTCCGGAGCGGGCTTCGCACTGTGTTTCATGGCCCTTGTCTCAAGGGCCCATGCAGCGGGGTAAGGTGGCTTTCGCCTATAAAATCGCTGGCTTTTGGCTGCAGGCGCATATCGGCGCGTGCAAGAAGCCCAAAAGCGAACAGGCCCGTCTTCCAACTTTCATTGCGTAGAGAGCGCCCATATGCTGATTTCGTCCAGAGTTCCGTCGCGAGTGCCGGGTCGTTCCTATTTGCGGATGGCCCGACCTGTGGCCATTGCCGCCTTCAGCCTGGGGGCCGCTTTGTGCGGGGCGTTTGCTCATGCGTCGCAGGAGGCGGTGGACGAGGTCTCCCGGCTGCTGGAGCAGGGCAAGGCCCCCCAGGCCGCCAAGCAGGCCGAGGCCTACCTCAAGCAGAACCCGGCCGATGTGCAGATGCGCTTTCTGCAGGGCGTGATCGCGGCGGAGCAGCGCCAGAACGCCCAGGCCATCAAGATCTTCACGGCGCTGACCCGTGATTACCCCAGCCTGCCCGAGCCCTACAACAACCTGGCCGTGCTGTATGCCGCCGAGGGCCAGGAGCGCAAGGCATCGGAAGTGCTGGAGCAGGCCATTCGCACCAACCCCAGCTACGCCACCGCGCATGAGAACCTGGGCGACCTGTACGCGCGCATGGCCAGCGATGCCTATGCCAAGGCCTTGCAGCTGGACGGATCACGCCAGGCCATCCAGCCCAAGCTGGCCCTTATCACGCAGATCTTCCCCAAGCAGGGCGGCGCCCAGCCCAAGACGGCCCAGGCCACGGCAGCGGCAACGGCCGCCTCCACGAAGGTGGCCGATGCCAAGGCAGCCCAGGCCCGCGAAGCCGACGCCAAGCTGGCCGAGACCCGCGCCGCCGAAGCCAAGGCAGCAGAGGCCAAGGCTGCCGAATTCAAGGCCGCTGAAGTGAAGGCCGCCGATGCCAAGGCCGCCCAGGCGAAGGCAGCGGAAGCCAAGGCCGCCGAAGCCAAGGCTGCTGAAGCCAAGGCAGCGGAAACCAAGCTGGCCCAGGCCAAGGCGGCGGAAGCCAAGGCCGCAGAGGCCAAGCTGGCCCAGGAAAAGGCGGCCCAGGCCGCACAGGACAAGGCCCGCGCGGCCGAGGAAGCCAGGCAGGCAGCGGCCAAGGCCGCTGCTCCGGCCACCGCAGCAGCCGCCACCGCCGTGGCCGCCGCCGAACCTGCCAAGGCCGCGCCTGCCGTCGATGAGAAGAAGGCCGCACAATCGGCTGCCGCGCAGGAAGTGGAAGCCGCCGTCAAGGCCTGGTCCACCGCATGGGCCGGCCAGGACATGGACCGCTACCTGGACGCCTACAGCGACCACTTCTCCCCGGCCGATGGCAGCAGCCTTGCCAAGTGGAAGGAACAGCGCCGCCAGCGCATCGTTGGCCGCACCGCCATCGTCGTCAATGTGCGCGACCTGAAGGTGACGGTGGATGGCGACAAGGCCACGGCCCAGTTCCGCCAGTACTACGCATCGGGCGCGCTCAAGACCACCACCCGCAAGACCCTGCGCATGCAGCGCGAAAAGGGACAATGGCGCATCACCCATGAAGGAACGGGCTCCTGATGCCTGAAAAAGCGCGTCCCCTGGCTCTGCCACCCACCGGCATGCTGCGCCTGCACGCGCGGGCCGCCGGGGTGGCCGTGCTGCTGGCCGCGCTGTCCGCGATGAGTTTCAGCCCGGTGGCCCATGCCAAGCCTGCCAAGGCCAAGGCCTCCAAAACGGCAAGCGCCAAGCCTGTCTCCGGCAAGGCGGGCGCGGCCAGGCTGCGCGCGGCATCGGGCAAACCCGCCCTGGCCGCCGCGGCGGTGGCCACGGCGGGCGGTGCCGCTGCCGTGGCAGCCACTCATGCCAAGGCCGCCGTCCCCGCACAGCAAAGCCAGGCGGAGGCCCGCCTGCTGGCCATCATCCGCCAGGTGGAGCAGCGGGATCTGGACGGCGCGCTGAAGGCCGCCGGCGATCTCACCACCGAGGTTCCCAATTTCCGCGCAGCCCAGCTGGTGTATGCCGACCTGCTGCGCTTCAAGACCGGCCGTGCCGGCGAGGTGCTGGCGGGCACGCCCGTCGCCGCCTCCTCCGCTCCCGGCCATCCGGGCCAGGGCGTGCTGGTGCGGCACAACCTGTCCGTGGGCAGTGTCACGCGGCTCGAAGGCCCGGCCAGTCCGACACAGGCCCAGCTGCAGGATCTGCAAAACGAACTCAAGCGCCGCCTGCAGGCCGACAGCGGCGCACCGCCTGCGGGCTCCGTTCCCGGCGAGTTCCTGATGCTGGGCGCATCCGTGCGGCATGCCATTGCCATCGACGCCAGCAAGTCGCGGCTGTACCTGTTCGCCCATGAGGCGGGCGGCCTGCGGCTGGTGGGGGATTTCTATGTCTCCGTGGGCAAGCTGGGCACGGACAAATGGCAGGAAGGCGACCAGCGCACGCCGCTGGGCATCTACTTCGTTGGCCGCCACATCCCCGGACCCCGGCTGCCGGAGTTCTATGGCAAGGGTGCGCTCACGGTGAACTTTCCCAACGACTGGGACAAGGCCGTGGGCCGCTCGGGCAGCGGCATCTGGCTGCATGGCTCGCCGCCCGACCAGTTCTCGCGCGCGCCCGAGGCCAGCGATGGCTGCCTGGTGCTGGCCAACCCCGATCTCACCTTGCTCATGCAGACCGTGGACCGGCAGACGCCGGTACTGATCCGCGAAAAGCTGCAATGGGTGACCCCCAAGGCCCAGGCCCAGCAGAAGGCGGCAGATGCCTTCGTGCGTGTCGTCGAGGAATGGAAGAGCGCCTGGAACGGGGCAGACGCGCGCAAGCTGGCCGCCCTCTACGCGCCCGACCTGCTGCAGTCCCCCGCCTCGCGCGCATCGCAGGAGCGGCTGGCCGCCTACCTGAACCGCCCCGGCGTGACGCTGCAGGACCTGTCCATCTATTCCTGGAAAGATGCCAAGGGAGAGATCCGCGTGGTCAACCTGCGCGCCAGCAGCAAGTCCTTCGCCGAAGGCCTGCCGCTGCGCCAGTACTGGCGCAAGACGGGCGGGCGCTGGCAGCTCTTTTCCGAAGACGTGATGGGCTGAATCGGGCCGAGCCCGTTTGCGCCCGATAGCGCCCGATAGCGCCAGGCTGGGCCTGGCCGGTTCAGGTGGTCTCGTTCTTGCGGTTGCTGTCGAACCGGCGCTCCGCATCGAACAGATGCTGTATCAGCACATGCGAGGTCATGTTCACGCCGATCCCGCCAATCATGGCCGGCAGCAGGTACAGCGCCGTGGACAGCTCCGAGACGAAGATGGCGTTGTCCGACAGCGACGGCGTCTGCCGGGCCGCCGAGGCCAGGCTTTGCAGCAGGTAGACATCCACCCCCGCCATGGCCACCAGGGCCAGCCCGAACAGCAGCACCGTGGTGCGCGAGATGCTGCGCTTGGCCAGCAGGGCCGCGTAGATGGCGCAGGGAAGAACGACCGAGAAAACCACCAGGCTCCAGAATCTGGCTTCGGTGAAGACGGTGGTGCTGATGCGCAGGGCGTTCATCGGTGCGGTCCTTCCGGACCTTTCGATCCTTGTAGCCGCCCAATATGCCGGGCTTGCGTAAACGCCCGGTGAACGGCAGGCAAACCAGCGGTTCCACATGCAACCAGCCGCTCAAGCCTGCGCCAGCCGACGGCAGGAATCACAAGATCAGGTCTGCCGCACCAGATAGGCGGGCAGCTGTGTCTCTGGCAGCACGGCCAGCACCTTGAGCTGCAGCTGGGCGCGCTTGCGCGCCTGGGCCAGATAGTCCTGCAGCGCCTGTGCGGCCCGCTCGTACTCCCCCTCCCACAAGGCATCGACGATCTGCCGACAGTTCTCGGTCAGCGGCGGGTTGGGCGACTGCGGAAACATGCGGCTGAAGGTGCTGTGGATCAACCAGGGCATCTGGCACTGCTGCAGCATGCCCACCAGCTTGTCGTTGGGATGCCGGGCCAGGAAGTCGCCATGCAGGTGCTGCTCCACACGCTGTTCCAGGCGCAATCGTTCCTGCGTATCCGGAACACCCGGCGCCGACGGGCCTTGCAGGCCCCGGCGCAGGCTGGCGAGCATGTCCCTGTCCAGGCGCGGACCGCTCTCGCGCAGCGCTGCGGGCGCCAGCAAGGCGAGCAGCTCGAAGTCCTGATTCACCGCGCGTGCCGTCAGCGCGGCCACACGCCACGCGGCGTAGGTGCTTTTCTCTACCAGCCCTCTATCTACCAGCCGGCTCAGCACCTCGCGCAGGGCCACGCGGTTGACGTTGAAGTGTTCCATGGCGACGCTCTCATCGATCTGAAAGCGCCCGAAGATCATGGCGATGGAGATGGACTGCTCCAGCTCGTCGTGGATGCGCTCGCTCTCCGATGGAATGTGGATCGTGGCCTGGCCCGCCTCCAGGCCCAGGGCCTGCGCGTCCAGTGTCAGGCGCTGGGGCTGCACGGCCTGCCCGGGGCGGGCGACCAGATAGCCGCGTCCGTCGAAGGTGCTCAGCAGCCCTTCGGCATGCAGCAGCTCGAAGGCCTTGCGCACGGGAATGCGGCTGGTACCGAAGACCCTGGCCACCGGCCCCTCCAGCAGCACCAGGCCGGGCGCCACCCGCTGCTCGACGATGGCCTGGCGCAGGCGCTGCCGTATCAGTTCATAGCGCAGCCGGCGCTCGGAATCGCCGGATTCGGCGGGCTCGCCGGTCTCTCCGGTCTCTTCGTCCCGCGCAGTCTGCGTGGATGCTTGTATGGCTCTTCTCATTCCTGCTTCATCTGCGTGTGCGTGTGCCGCCGCCAGCGGGGGCCGTCATCGGGCAGGACTATAAGGCGCGCGCACGGCGCAGCAGCATGGCCCACTGGCGCACCAGGTAGTTGTGCTCGTCCATGACGGTGTTCCAGACGGCGATGCGGCCCAGGCGCTGCTCGTAGGAGCCGCCGTCGCGCACGCTGCCGCGTGGGATCACGACCTGGCCGTCGGTGCCCTGCAGATCCTCGGCGGCGGGCAGGCCGGCGTACCAGTAGTCCCATTCGCTGGCGCTCAGGTGCTCGCGCGTGCGCATCGGGTTGGAGATGTAGTAGCCCTGCCGCGCCATCGCGGCACCGGGCCAGCCGGATTGCCACCAGTTCAGGTAGCGGTAGGCGGCATCCAGCGTGTCGCCCCTGGCCTGGCTGGAGATGCCCAGGCCGCCGTACCAGGCGCGGTAGCCTTCGCGCGGACAGGCCAGCCGGTAGTCCAGCCCCGCCGCGCGGTAGTGGCCCATGGCGGGCGACCAGTGGCTCTGGATGGCAACGCCTGCATCGATCATCAGCCGTGCCGCATCGGCGTAGTTGCCCCAGAAGCCCCGGAACTGCTCGGACTCCTGCCGCTGCAGCAGCACGGCCATCATCTGGTCGATTTCCTCCAGCCCCAGGTTGCTGATGTCGCCGAAACGCATGTCGCCGCTGGCCTGCAGGGCCAGGGCCGCGTCCAGTGCGCCGATGGCGGCATCGGCCTGCAGCGCAGCGCGCCCCCGGCAGGCGGGGGAGACCAGCCAGGACCAGCTTTCCTCGGCCTGGTCGAACAGCGCGGGCAGGGCGGCGGGCAGGTAGACAAAGCTGTCGACGTTGTGCGTGAGCGGCAGCATGGAGATATGCGCGCTGGGCACATCGCTGACGCTGCCATCGGCCTGCACATACAGGCGAGTGACAGGGTTGCAGCCCGCGCCAAAGGCCGCCTGCGGCGTGATGCGGCCGGTGCGGGGCAGTGCGTTGACCTCGTCCCAGCAGGTCAGGCGCGCCGTGTCGATGGGCTGCAGGGTGCCGGTGGGCCACAGGAAATCCACGCTGTGGAACCACTGGTCGTACAGGTCGAAGCTGTCCTGGCGCATCACCGCCTGGCGCTGGGCGTCGAAGCCGTCCAGCACCTCGAAATGGATGCGTATGCCCAGGTCCTGCTGCGCACGCTGGCGCAGGGCTTCGGTCAGCGTCACCGAGGTGCCGAGGACACGCAGTTCGGGAGCGTTCTTGCGCATGTTGCGGTCCTTGCCGTGGAGGTTCACGCAGTGTGGAGTGAGGGGCTTGCCGGGGGCTGGCTGACATTGTCCTGCGAGTGGAGGCGATAGAACGATTGGAACGACTGCCAGGAGGCCCTGACCTGCTGCTCATCGAGCCCGGCCGTGATGAAGACCAGGCGGGAGCGCCTGTCCTCGCTCGGCCACTCTGGCAAATGCTCGGGGGCATGCATGAGATGGCCCATGCCGTGCAGCGCCGTGGGCTGCCCCTGCGGCCAGCCATCTGCGGCCACGGCCACCAGTCCTTTCAGGCGCAGCAGCCGGTCGCCATGGCGGTGCAGCAGCATGGTCAGCCACAGGGTGAGCACGCACCAGTCCACCGGGCTGTCGAGTTCCAGGCAGAACGCCTGGACGCCTGCATGCAGACCCTGGCCCTGGCCCGCGCGGCCGCGCGGCGTGCCGGCAATGGCGCGTGCCAGCCAATCGGTTTGCAGAGCATGGGCTTCCTGCATCTGCCAGGCGGGCGGTACCGCTGCGCCAGGGCAGCAGTTGACGATGCTGGCCAGGGGATTGATCTGCGCCAGTTGCGCGCGCTGTGCCTCGGCCTGCTGGGGCGTGGCCAAGTCGGTCTTGCTCAGGTACAGCCGGTCGGCCGCCGCGACCTGGGCCAGCCATTCGGGGCGCTGGGACTGTTGCCACGGGGCATGCAGCGCATCGACCACGGTGGAGATGAAGGCCGGCCTGAAGATCTGGCGCAGCTGCGCATCGCCGATCAGGGTGGCGATCACGGGGCCGGGCGCGGCCAGCCCCGTGGTCTCCATCAGCACCCTTTGAAAAGGTGGCAGCTCGCCGCGCAGGCGGCGCTGGTGCAGGCGCCACAAAGCGTCCTTGAGTTCTCCGCGTATGGCGCAGCAGATGCAGCCGTTGTCCAGCAGCACCGTGTCGGCGTCTATGCGGCCCACCAGCAGATGGTCCAGCCCCACGGCACCGAATTCGTTGATGAGCACCGCAGTCTCGCCCGCGGGAGACTCCTGCAGCCACTGCCTGAGCAGCGTGGTCTTGCCGCTGCCCAGAAAGCCCGTGAGCACGCCCACGGGCAGCCGCGCGCTGTGGTCTGTCGTGCCGCTCATGGCGCCTGCTCCCTCTGTTCCTGCGTTTGGACCTGCGCTTGTGCCTGCGCCGGCTGCCACGGCATGGCCAGCGGATCGAGGGCACGGCCCAGCATCTGCTCGGCAGCGGGCCACAGCGCGCCGAAATCGGCAATCAGCACGCTGGCCCCCGTGGGGCCGGCCAGCACATAGGACTGGCCATGGAAGTCGCTGAGCCGCAGCCGCCACAGCGCCAGCAGCCGGTTGGCACGCGCAATCTGAATCAGCCGCTGGCGGCGCCCGGCCAAGCCGTCCGGCGCCTGGCTCCAGTGGCCGGAGGCCTGCAGCAAACCGCACATTCCACACATGACAGAAACCCTTTCGGTTGCGAATGGAGCCGCCTGCGAAACTGGCGCAGCCAAAGAGCAGAGACACCGAGGAAGGGCCTATGCCGGCCGCGCCGCCCCGCACCGAGGGTGTCGTCCTCCTCCGAAGAGAGGGGGAAGGTGCGAAGCGACTCAGGGGGTGCTTGATTTCACGGCATGACGTCGCCGGAATTGGGCCCCAGCGTCTGTCCCACATACAGGTTGCCACCGGGATCGGATGCCAGCAGCACGGCGGTGGGCGCCACCTCGTCGGTGCGGCCGAAACGGCCCAGCGGCAGGCTGGCCTCCTTGGCGCGCTTCCAGTCCGCGCTGATGCCATTGACCAGCGGCGTGGCGATGGGGCCGGGGGCAATGGCGTTGACCAGCACATTGTCGGGTGCCACCTCCAGCGCCAGCGACTTGGTGAAGCCGATCACGCCGGCCTTGGCCGCCGCATAGTGGCTCAGCTCCACGCCGCCCTTGATACCCAGCTGCGAGGCGATATTGATGATGCGGCCCCAGCGCTGCGACTGCATGTGCGGCACCGCGCGCCGCGCGCACAGGAAGACGCTGCGCAGGTCCACGCGCAGCATCTCGTCCCACATCGCGGTGGACATGTCGGCACAGCGCGCCTGGGTCAGCATGCCGGCGTTGTTCACCAGGATGTCGATGCCGCCGAAGGCCTGCACGCAGCGGTCGATGATGCGATGAGCCGCGGCTTCGTCGCCCACGTCGCCGATGACGGTTTCGGCCTGCGCGCCCAGCACGCGGCAGCGCTGTGCCACGCTGTCGGCGCGGGCGGCATCGAGGTCGGCCAGCACCAGTTGCGCGCCGGCCTGCGCATAGGCCAGCGCGATGGCCTCGCCTATGCCGCTGCCGGCGCCGGTCACGACGGCGCGGCGGCCATCCAGGGGCTTGGAGGTGTTCATGTCGGATGTCCTCAACTGGGCCAGCGCACGGTCAGGCCGCCGTCGGCAATGATGGATTGGCCGGTGATGTAGGAGGCTTCGTCGCTGGTCAGGAAGCGGATCAGGGCGGCGATTTCGCGGGCCTGGCCCACGCGTCCCAGCGGGATGCCCCTGGCCGCCTGTGCCAGGCCCGCCGGCCCCAGCGAGTTGACCGGGTCCAGCGACTGCGGCGTTTCTATCAGGCCGGGAATCACGGCATTGCAGCGTATGCCGCGCGGTGCCAGCTCCATGGCCACGGAGCGGCACAGCCCGGGCACGCCTGCCTTGGCGGCCGCATAGTGGGCATGCTGCTCCCAGCCGTAGACACCGCCTGCGATGGAGGAGACGGCCACCATGGCCCCGCCTGAAGCCATGTGGCGCGCGCTGGCCCGGAAGGTGCGCATCACGCCGCCCAGGTCGATGTTGATGACCTCCAGCCACTGCGCATCGCTCATCTCGGCCAGCGCCGCCTGGCGCAGCAAGCCTGCATTGGCCACGGCGAAGTCCAGCCGGCCGAAGCGGTCCACGGCGACGCGGGCCAGGCGTTCGACCTGTTCGGCATCGCCCACATCGGCCGCCTCCATGACGCACTGCCCGCCCGCGCGTTCCACCAGCTCCAGGGTCTGGCTGGGATCGTGCGGGTCGCCGGGGTAGTAGCTGCCGGCCACGGAAATGCCTGCCTGCGCATAGGCCACGGCCAGCGCCTGGCCTATGCCGCTGGCGGCGCCCGTGACGAGGGCCACCTTGTTTTTGCCGATCTCACGGTTCATGGCGGCCTCACTTCACGGTCTCGGGATCGACGTGGGGCGCGAGAAACATCAGCA
Source organism: Delftia acidovorans (assembly GCA_031286585.1). Taxonomy (GTDB): domain Bacteria; phylum Pseudomonadota; class Gammaproteobacteria; order Burkholderiales; family Burkholderiaceae_C; genus Comamonas; species Comamonas acidovorans_A. The sequence continues at coordinate 554,120 of JAITUC010000024.1, read as the reverse complement.
GGCCCGAGGCCGCGCAGGGAAGGGCGCCCCAGTACAGCGCGGCCTGCACCCAGTCGGCCCCCTGCGACAGCGTCCAGGTCACGCCGAAGCCTGCGGCGATGGCGCCCACTTGGCCCATGGCGTTGACGAAGGAGCTGGCCGTGGCGCGGATGTGGCTGGGAAAGCTCTCGCCGATCAGGAACAGGGCGGCGGCATAGGGGCCGATCAGGAAGAACAGGCCCAGCGAGTACAGCGGCACGATGCGCCAGAAGTCGCCCGACGGCGCCTGCAGCATCAGCGCGAAGGCGGCCCCGCCCAGGATCCAGCCGATGGCCACCGCATTGCGCCGGCCGATGCGGTCGCCCAGCCAGCCATGGAAGACATAGCCCAGGAAGCCCGCGAGGTTGGAGACGATGAGCACCTGCAGGGCGCCCGAGAAATCCACGCCCTTGCCCGGCGTGCCCCCCGAGCCGCCCAGCACCGAGGTGCCCAGCACCGCGAAGATCACGATGGCGAACCAGTTCAGGAAAAAGCCCAGGGCCAGCGACAGCGTGGGCCGCAGCGAGGTGCCGCGGAACATGGCCGACAGGCCGGTGTGGTGATCTTCCTGGAGGTTCACGCCATGGGCCTGCGCCAGCCGGCCGGCCTCGGCCTCGCGGCCCGCAGCGCGCAGTTCGGCGATGCGCCGCGCGGTCAGGAACTGGGGCGTCTCCACCAGCCTGCGGCCCAGCACGGCAATCACCAGGGCCGGGAACATGGCGAACACGAAGGACAGCACCCAGCCGCCGCCCTGGCCGAACCAGCGCTCGCCCAGCGGATACAGCAGGGCCACCAGCACGGCCGTGAGCACCGCGCCCACGGGCCAGCCGCCTTGCACCAGCGAATAGATGAAGCCGCGCCGCCGCGTGGAGGCCGGGTCCGTGTAGACCAGGGAAAACAGCTCGCTCAGGTAGGTGGCGTTGATGCTTTGCTCGGCATAGCCCAGGCCCGCCAGCGAGCGCACCAGAATCAGCAGCACGAAGCCCAGGCCCGCCGACAGCCCGATCACCCAGCCGGCCAGCGCCGTCAGGCCCGAGCACAGGGCGGCGCCCGCCACGGCGATGATGATGCCCTTGCGCCGGCCCAGCCGGTCGGCGATGGGGCCGATGCCGAAGGCCACGATCACCGTGCCCAGCGTCACCCAGGTATTCAGCCGTGCCTGCTGTTCGGCGCTCCACTGGAAATGCTCGCCCAGTTGCGGCAGCAGGGTGCCGAAGAGGATGAAGTCGTAGACGGCGAACACCCAGGCAAAAAAGCAGACCCAGGTGGCGTAGCCGACCTGCCTGCGCGTCACGGTGGGCGCGGTCCAGGGGGCGTCGATAACGGGCGGGACCGGAGGGGCGGCGCCTGTGGCGGCCGAAGGAATGGCGGAGGTATTCATGGTGTCCTCGCTGGGGTGGTGGTGCGGCGTCAGCGCGGCTGTCGGCGCAGGAAATCGTCGGCGATCTGGTCGCAGGTCATGAAGCGCACGCCCTCGTGCGACTGGAAATGCTCGATCAGGCGCTCCAGCATCAGCAGCACCTGGGGGCGGCCGGAGACATCGGGGTGGATGGTGATGGGGAAGACCGCGTAGTCATGCTCGCGGTAGACCCAGTCGAACTGGTCGCGCCACATCTGCTCTATGTCGCGCGGGTTGACGAAGCCGTGGCTGTTGGGCGACTTCTTGATGAACATCATGGGCGGCAGGTCGTCCAGATACCAGTTGGCGGGGATCTCGACCAGCCGCGTCTCCTTGCCGCGCACAAGGGGCTTCATCCAGGTGTCCGGATGCTTGCTGTAGTCGATGCGCATCCATTGGTCGCCCACGCGCACGTAGTACGGATGGAAGTCGTTGTGCATCAGGCTGTGGTCGTACTTGATGCCCTTCTTGAGCAGCAGCTCGTTGGTGACCGGGCTGAATTCCCACCACGGTGCGACGTAGCCCGTGGGCGCGCGGCCGGCCAGGCGCGTGATGACTTCGATGCTGCGGTCCAGCACGGCCTCTTCCTGCTCGGGCGTCATGGCAATCGGGTTCTCGTGGCTGTAGCCGTGGATGCCGATTTCGTGGCCCGCGTCCACCACGGCCTTCATCTGCTGGGGGAAGGTTTCGGCGGAGTGGCCCGGAATGAACCAGGTGGTCTTCAGGCCGTATTTGTGGAACAGCTTGAGCAGCCGCGGCGAGCCGACCTCGCCCGCGAACATGCCGCGCGAGATGTCGTCGGGCGAGTCCTCCCCGCCATACGAACCGAGCCAGCCGCCAACGGCATCGACATCCACGCCAAACGTGATCTGGATTTCCTTGCTCATGTCATGCACTCCTATCAATGGGAACGGTGGAGGGGGAAAGAACCTGTTCGACGCTCAGCGCAATGCGCAGCAGCCGGTCGTCATCGCCCCGGGGGCGCATGAGTTGCAGGCCCGTGGGCAGAAATGCGGGCCTGCCGTCCATGCCGGGAATGTGCTGCACGCCGCTGGGCAGGGCCACGGCCGGCGTGTCCAGGTAGCTGCCGGGCATGGTCAGCCGCAGCGTGGCGAGGTTGGTTTCGGCAAACAGCCTGTCGTCGTCCAGCAGCGGCTGCAGCAGGGGTGCGGTGTGGCCCGTGGTGGGCAGCACCAGGGTGGCATCGCCCAGCTCCTGCGCGAACAAGGCCATCAGTGGTGCGCGCTGGGCGATCCATGTCCGGTAGCTGTCAGGACTCAGGTGCCTGGCCGCCTCCAGGCGCTGGCGCACGCGCGGGTCCATGCGTGCGGCCTGATCGGCGTTGTCCAGGCGTTCGCGGTGGGTGGCAAAGGCTTCATGGGCGCCCAGCCAGCCATGGCGCCGGGTCAGCGCCCGTACGGCGCGCAGGCTGCGCAGCGTGCGGCGCTCCACGCGGGCACCCCGGGTCTCCAGCAAGGCCAGGGAGGACAGGAGGTTGTTGCGCACGGGAGCTAGCACGCGGTCGCCATCCAACAGGCTGAGGTCCGTGCAGAACACCTGATTGCGCAGGTCCGCAGCGGGGGATGCGTTGGCATGGCGGTCGTCGGTCAGTCCGCGCAGCACGCGGTCCAGCGCCATGCAGTCGTCCACGCTCAGGGCCAGCGGCCCCAGCGTGTCCAGGGACGGAGCCAGCGCAAACACGCCCTGCAGGCAATAGCGCCCCCTGCTGGCGCGATAGCCCACCAGCCCGTTGAAGGCGGCGGGAATGCGCACGGACCCCGCCGTGTCCGTGCCCATGGCCAGCGGCCCGCATCCCAGGGCCACGGCCAGCGCAGCGCCGCTGGACGAGCCTCCGGGGGCCCGGTCGTGGCCCCCCTCATGTGCAAACACCGGCGTGCCGAAGCAGGGGTTGAGCCCCAGGCCCGAGTAGGCGAACTCACTGAGATTGGTCTTGCCCAGGCAGACCATGCCGGCCGCTGCGGCATGTGCCACCACGGTGGCGTCGGCCCGGGCTGGCGCGGCCGACTGCAGCAGGGCCGAGGCCGCCGTGGTCGGCGTGTCGCGCACGTCGAACAAGTCTTTCCAGCTGATGGGAACACCGTCCAGCGGCCCCAGCGGCCGGCCCGCGCGCCAGCGCTCGGTGGACTGCCGGGCCTCTTCGAGCGCGCGGTCCGCCGTGATGCGCGTGAACACGGACTGGCTTGCGCAGGCAACCCGCAGGCAGTGCTCGGTGGCTTGCGTGGGCGTCAGCGTGCCGGCTGCATAGGCCGCATGCAGTTCGGAGGCCGAGGGAGATGCCGTCTGGCGACCACTGTTTTTCATTGAATTTGAATTTTGATGTCAAAGTTCATTTTTTGATTCTAGTGAGCGCCCTCATCCCGTGTCCGGGTGGTTACCCGGGGGATGTGGCGCTGTTGACGAGTTGTGAAAGCTGCTTGCGCTGTCTGTGGGCTCCTGCCATGCCTTGAGGCGCTGGTGGGCGGAGTCATTGCCCGAGCAAGGCAATTCGGCATAGGCTGCGTAGCCGCGACTCAGCCAGAACAGCAGAAAATCACGTTGCATCGACCTGAAAACACGCGCCCATGCCCAACAAGCCCAAGAAGTCCTACAGCGAACACCTGCTTGAACAGCATCCCGAACTGCACGCGCTCTTTCCCTATTACGAATCTCTTGGTATGAGCGAGCCCGTACTGCGGGCACTGAGCGAAAGCCGTGGAGAGCCCGCCGTGGCTTTGGCTGCACTGGTTCACGGGCTCTGCAGCGAGGTGGCGGCTGCCGGCGACAGCCGCTGGCTGGAGCAGTTGCATGAAGGAGAGCTGAACATCAACGACGGCCCGTTGCTCAGCGATGCGCAGCAGGCGCTGGGCCGCCTGCGCGAGTTGGGCGTTGCCGGCGAACTGCTGATGCCCCTGGTGCGCGCGGCGCAGGCGCAAGCGGTCAACAACATCGCGGCCATGATCGACATGGGACCGGAGATCGTCTGCCTGCCTTTGCCGCCAGGTCGGGAAGCGCACTGGCAGTTGTTCGACGTGGACGTCGAAGACGGCGAGACCCCGGGCAAGGGCTTGAGCGGCTTTGCCCTCGATGTGCGGCACATGCTGGTTCGCTAGCGGGCCCAGCCATCGCCCTGTTCAGCTTGGGACGCAGCTGCCCGCATCTTCCTCGGGCAGGGTGACACGCCAGAAGAGGGATGGAAATCCTTCGCCCACCGGCTGATGGCCGGGTGGCTGCGATGCCGCCAGCTGCAGGTGCAGCACGCCGCAGGCATCCACCATGTGCTGGGAAATCCAGGGGCTGATGTCCATGCGTCCGTCGATCAGCACCAGGGGCTTTTCGCGCAGCTTCAGGGCCAGGGCCTTGGCCTCGGCCGTGGGGCCAGCGATCACGCGGATATCGCCGCCCAGCGCTTCGCGTGCGGGTTCGGCAAGCGCCTGGCTCAAGGCCTTTGAATCGAAGTTTCTCCAGTGCCGGCTGTTGAGCCGCAGTTCACTGCGCGCCGAGGTCATCTGGGCCACGAGCAGCAGCACCAGCTGCAGTGCCACAAAGCACTTGAGGGCGGTCTTGACCGAGATGCGCGAGGGATGCAGTTTCCTTCCCGCAAGCTCCAGGAGCACGGGGACGGCCAGCAGCAGAAAGGGCGTGCCCCAGTGCAGCTGCAGCGAAGACCCCGCCAACATGCCGATGGCGCAGGTCAGAGCCATGGGCGTGAGGCCAAAGCACAGGATCAGCGCGCGCGATGCATCGGTTGCTCCGGGGCGGGGGGATGTGTCCTGCGGTGCAAACACCTTCCTGCGGTGCAAGGCCATCACCAGCCCCAGCAGCACCCAGGCGAGCAATGCGCGGTTGAGCAGTTGATCGGCCAGCCAGTGCAGCGTATTGAGCAGTCTTGCGCCACCGCCAAGGCTGGCGCCCAGCGAGGATTCGGTGGCATAGCGGATGGGGCCGAAGTCGTTCAGGAAAAGCCAGTACAGGTGCGGCGAGATGATGGCCAGCGAGATGGCTGCCGCCAGCCCCAGGCCGATCTGATGGACCCGCTCGCGCCAGGCGCCTGACGCCAGCCAGAACAGGAATACCGCCACGGCGGCCAGGATCATCTGGTACTTGGCCAGGGCGCCCAGCCCCAGGCAGCAGCCCAGGGCGGCCCACCAGCGCAGCTGCCTGCTGCCCACCGCGCGCCACACCAACAGGGCGCTGCCCACGAAGAAGGGCATGAGCACCACTTCATGGTTGAAGAAGTGCATCCGCTCGTTGTAGTAGGTGATGCACATCGCCGCCAACAGGGCCAGCGTGGCATAGCGGCTGCCGCGCAGGTCATTCAGCAGCTTCCAGAAAAGGAACAGGCCCGCCAGCGTGAAGAGCGCGCCGGTGGCGTAGCTGGTGCGCGCAGACAGTCCGAACAGATGGACCGGCACCGAAAGCAGCCAGGTCGGCAGGGGCGGATGCTTGTAGTAGCCCCATTCCAGGCTGTGCACCCAGGTCAGTTGTTCGAGGTTGTCCTTGGGGGCGGTGAGGCTGGAGCTGTCGATCTGCAGCAGCCAGGCCAGGGCAAAGAGCACAAGGCCGATGGCGACCTTGATGCCCAGGGAAAGCGACGGTGCGGACACGGCCAGCGGAGCGCTTCGCGTGATCGCGCTCGCTGCCGGAGAGGAAACAGGAGGGGTCATGGCAAGAGGCCGGCAGCGCAGAGAATTGCGCTGACACAATGGGAATTCCCAGGCAGGCGGACGAACGGGTGCTTCAGCGTTGGCTACGGACTCTTGGCTTACGCGGGCGCTAGAAGCCCCGCAGCTTATGTCTGCTTGGTTAATCCAATGTAAAGACTGTGTGAAGACTGTGTGGAGGCCGTTGCCTGCCTGCCTGCGGGGGGCTGCTTGGCTGCAGCCGGGTGCCGGGTGCCCGGTGATCCTGCCTGGTGCGCGATGGACAAGAAAAAAGCGCCTGGACAGGCGCTTTGTTTCTGATCATCTGAATCTGGCGGAGACTGTGAGATTCGAACTCACGGACGGTTGCCCGTCGGCAGTTTTCAAGACTGCTGGTTTAAACCGCTCACCCAAGTCTCCGAAGCTGCGTATTCTAGCCGGGCTTGCGCAGGTCCTGCCGGATGCGGCAGATGCGCAGTCCGTAAAAAAGGCGCCCCTTTGCAGGGGCGCCTTTTTTGGGAGCGGGCGCCGATCAGCCGCGGGCAGCGATGGCCTGGGCTGCGGCCAGGGCCGTCATGTTGACCACGCGGCGCACGGTGGCGGAGGGGGTCAGCACGTGGGCTGCGGCAGCGCCGCCCAGCAGGATGGGGCCGATGGTCGTGCCGTGGCCGCCCGTGGTCTTGAGCACGTTGAACAGGATGTTCGCGGCGTCGAGGTTGGGGCAGATCAGCACGTTGGCCTCGCCGTGCAGCGAGGATTCGAGCAGGGCGCGGTCGCGGATGGCTTCGGACAGGGCGGAGTCGCCGTGCATTTCGCCGTCGCATTCCACATCGGGGTTGGCGGCGGCGAACAGGTCGCGCGCGGCGCGCATCTTCAGCGCCGAGGGGCGGCTGGACGAGCCGTAGTTGCTGTGCGACAGGAAGGCCACCTTGGGCGGCAAGCCGAAACGGGCCACTTCCTCGGCTGCCAGGCGGGCGATGTCGGCCAGCTCGGTAGCGTTGGGCGCCTCGTTGATGTAGGTGTCGGCAATGAACAGCGTGCCGCTGTCCAGCATCACGGCGTTGACGGTGGCGAACTCGCCAGCGCCTTGCTTGAGGCCGAGCACATCGCGCACATGGGCCAGGTGGCTGTCGAACTTGCCGACCAGGCCGCACAGCATGGCGTCGGCATCGCCCAGGTGGACCATGAGCGCGGCGATCAGCGTGTTGGAGCGGCGCACGGCGGCCTTGGCGGTCTCGGGCGTGACGCCGTTGCGGCCCATCAGGCGGTGGTAGGTTTCCCAGTACTGGCGGAAGCGCGGATCGTCTTCGGGGTTGCAGATCTCCACGTCCTTGCCCAGCACCAGGCGCAGGCCGGCCTTGGCGATGCGGGCCTCGATCACGGCGGGGCGGCCGATCAGGATGGGCCTGGCCAGGCCGTCATCGACGGCGACCTGGGCGGCGCGCAGCACGCGCTCGTCCTCGCCTTCGGCATAGGCCACGCGCTGCTGGTTGGCCTTGGCGGCGGCGAACACCGGACGCATGAACATGCTGGTCTGGTAGACGAAGCGGGTCAGGCTCTCGCGGTAGGCGTCGTAGTCGGCGATGGGGCGGGTGGCGACGCCGGACTCCTCGGCGGCCTTGGCCACGGCCGGCGCGATGCGCAGGATCAGGCGGGTGTCGAAGGGCGTGGGGATCAGGTAGTCGGGGCCGAACTTCAGCTCCTTGCCCTGGTAGGCGGCGGCGACTTCATCGCTGACGTCCTGCTTGGCCAGGGCGGCGATTTCGCGCACGCAGGCCAGCTTCATGGCTTCGGTGATCTTGGTGGCGCCGCAGTCCAGCGCGCCACGGAAGATGTAGGGGAAGCACAGGACGTTGTTGACCTGGTTGGGGTAGTCCGAGCGGCCGGTGGCCATGATGCAGTCCGGGCGCACGGCCTTGGCCAGCTCGGGACGGATTTCGGGCTCGGGGTTGGCCAGGGCCAGGATGATGGGCTTGTCGGCCATGGTCTTGACCATGTCGGCAGTGAGCACGCCAGGAGCCGAGCAGCCCAGGAAGACGTCGGCGCCATTGACGGCGTCGGCCAGGGTGCGGGCGTCGGTCTTTTGCGCGTACTGGGCCTTGGAGGCGTCCAGGCCACCGGGGCGGCCTTCGTAGATCACGCCCTTGGAGTCGCACATGAAGACGTTTTCGCGCTTGACGCCCAGGCCCACCATCACGTTCACGCAGGCGATGGCGGCAGCGCCGGCGCCGGAGACGGCGATCTTGACGTTGCCGATCTGCTTGTCCACCAGTTCCAGGCCGTTGAGCAGGGCGGCGCTGGAGATGATGGCCGTGCCGTGCTGGTCGTCATGGAACACCGGAATGTTCATGCGCTTGGACAGTTCCTGCTCGATGTAGAAGCACTCGGGCGCCTTGATGTCCTCGAGGTTGATGCCGCCCAGCGTGGGCTCGAGCGAGGCGATGATCTCGATCAGCTTGTCCGGATCGCGCTCGGCCAGCTCGATGTCGAACACATCGACGCCCGCGAACTTCTTGAACAGGCAGCCCTTGCCTTCCATGACGGGCTTGCCGGCCAGCGGGCCGATGTCGCCCAGGCCCAGCACGGCCGTGCCGTTGGTGATGACGCCAACGAGGTTGCCGCGCGCCGTGTACTCGGCAGCCAGGGATGGGTCGGCCTGGATGTCCAGGCAGGGATAGGCCACGCCGGGCGAGTAGGCCAGCGACAGGTCGCGCTGGTTGGACAGGGGCTTGGTGGGCGTGACGGAGATCTTGCCCTTGTTGGGGCTGCGATGGTATTCGCGGGCTGCGTCGCGCAGGGCTTGTTCGGCGTTGGACAGGTTTTGGGTCATACAGGAATTCTCTGCAAATGCTCTCGGAAGCTTACCGGATAGCTACAGCCTATGAGGGTCAGGACAGTTTTGCCTCAGGGATTTCGACAACAAGCCCCCTGGCGCCTTTGGACGGCAGGGGGCATACAGCCCGGCGGGTAGGCCGGGCGATTGTTGGGCGTGCCCGCCAGGGCGGACACTGTTTCATCAGTGGGCGTCGGCCTGGCGCGCGGCCCGGACAGCAGCAGAGGTGTCGCTGCTGGCTCCGTTGAAGAAAATGTTCAATGCCACGGCGGTAATCGAGGCCAGCAGGATACCGGATTCAATCAACGGATGAATGCCGTGGGGCATCCATTGGCGGAAATTCGGCGCCACCAGCGGAATCATGCCCACGCCGATGGAGACGGCAACGATCATGGCGTTGTTGCGATTGGTCTGGAAGTCCACATTGCTCAGGATGCGGATGCCGGTGGAGGCCACCATGCCGAACATCACCAGGCCCGCGCCGCCCAGCACCACGGTGGGCAGGGATTCGACCAGGGCACCCATCTTGGGCAGCACGCCCAGCACGATCAGGATCACGCCGCCGGCCACGCAGACCCAGCGGCTCTTGACGCCGGTGACGGCCACCAGGCCCACGTTCTGCGAGAAGCTGGTGTAGGGGAAGGTGTTGAAGATGCCTCCGATCAGCGTGCCCAGGCCGTCGGTGCGCAGGCCGCGCGTCAGCTCGTCCTGGCTGATCTCGCGGTTGGTCATGTCGCCCAGGGCCAGGAACATGCCGGTGGACTCGATCATCACCACCACCATCACCAGGCTCATGGTGAGGATGAGGATGGGGTCGAACACCGGCGTGGCGATCTCGAACGGCAGCACCAGGGTGAACCATTCGGCCTTGGCGACCTTGCTGAAGTCCATCAGGCCCATGGCCACGGACAGCACGCCGCCGATCAGGATGCCCATGAGCACGGAGACATTGGCCAGGAAACCCTTGGCAAAGCGCGCGATCAGCAGGATGGACAGCAGCACGATGGCCGAGATGCCCACGCCCGTCAGGTCGGCGTACTTGGGGTTGGGAATGGTGGGCACGACCGCGAAGCCCTTGGGCACGGGCGGCAGCGAGGAGCCTGGCGCGCCGGCCGTGGCCTGGGCGTCGGCCAGCCATTTCAGGTGCTCGGGGTTGGGCACGCTGGGGGCGGTGGGGCCGACGGGGTTGCCGAAGATCCAGTTCACGCCCACGCGCATCAGGCTGATGCCGATGACGGCAATGATGGTGCCGGTCACCACGGGCGGGAAAAAGCGCAGCATGCGGCTGATCAGCGGGGCGATGAGGATGGACACGATCCCCGCCCCGATCACCGAGCCGAAGATCAGCCCCGCCCCTGCCGACCCGCCCGTGGTCTGCGCCATGGACACCATGGGCGCCACGCTGGCGAAGGTCACGCCCATCATCACGGGCAGCTTGATGCCGAACCACTGGGTGGCGCCCATGGCCTGGATCAGCGTGATCAGGCCGCAGCAAAACAGGTCGGCCGAGATCAGGTGGGCCACCTGCTCGGGCGGCAGGTTGAGCGCGCGGCCGACGATCAGGGGCACGGCCACGGCGCCCGCATACATCACGAGAACGTGCTGCAGGCCCAGCGCCGTGAGCTTGCCTGCGGGCAGCATCTCATCGACGGGATGAACGGAAGATTGCATGGGGATTTGTCTCCTCGCTGATTTATGGGAACGGACGCTGGCGTGACAGGATTTGGCGCTGACATCCATACAAAAAGTGTATACAGATCATGGGAAATTTCCGCTCCCGGTAAACCCTGTTGCGGCAATCGCGCCAACCCGTTTTGGTGCGCATCGCCTGCCAGGGCGGGAGTGCCCTGGTGCATTGCAAGATGGATGCCAGCCGCTTGCCAGGCGCAAGGCACCGTGCTGGTGCCTGGTGGCCGCTGCGGCGGTGCATGCGCCCCCATGCGGTGCCCGGGCGCAAAAAAGCCCGGCGGCGCCGGGCTTGGGTGTCATGCCTTGATGCGGGCCGTCAGATGGTCAGGCCGTCAGGTCGCACAGCATGCGCGCGATGACCTTGGTGGCGCGGCGCAGGTCCTCCAGCACCAGGCGCTCGTCGGCGCGCTTGGCGTGGGATTCCAGCACGGTGCGCGGGCCGGCGCCGTAGATCACGCCGGGAATGCCGCGTTCCACGTACAGGCGCACGTCGGTGTACAGCGGCGTGCCCACGGCGGGGGGCTTTTCGCCGAAGACGGCTTCGCCATGGGCCTGGATGGCGTCCACCAGCGGCTTGTTGCCGGCCAGCGGCGTCATGGCATTGGCCAGCAGCAGGCGCTTGATGTCCACGCGCACGGCGTCTTCACCCGTGTAGCCGCCCTTGGCATTGAAGTCGGCAATGGCCTGGGCGATGACGGCGCGGATGCTGGCCTCGACCTCGGCCGGGTTTTCCTCGGGGATCATGCGGCGGTCGATCTTGAGCACGACCTTGCCGGGCACCACGTTGGTGTTGGTGCCGCCTTCGATGCGGCCGATGTTCAGGTAGGGGTGCTTGATGCCGGGCACCTTGGAGGTCACCTGCCGGTACCTGGTGTTCTCGGCGTACAGCGCGTTCATCAGCACCACGGCGGCCTGCAGCGCGTCCACGCCCGTGTGGGGCACGGCGGCGTGGGCCATCTTGCCCTGCACGGTCACTTCCATCTGCAGGCAGCCGTTGTGGGCGGTGACGACTTCGTAGCTGAAACCGGCCGCGACCATGAGGTCGGGCTTGGTGAGGTTGTTGGCCAGCAGCCAGCCGGGGCCCAGGATGCCGCCGAATTCCTCGTCATAGGTGAAGTGCAGCTCCACCGCGCCCCTGGAGGGCCTGGCCACGGCTTCGAGTGCGCGCACGGCGTAGGTGAAGGTGGCGAAGTCGCTCTTGCTCACGGCGGCGGCACGGCCGTAGAGCTTGCCGTCCTCGATGGCGGCGCCATAGGGGTCCTGGGTCCAGCCTTCACCGGGCGGCACCACGTCGCCGTGGGCGTTCAGCGCAATGGTCAGGCCGCCGCCGGCGTCGCCTGCGCTGCCATAGGGGCGGCGCACGATCAGGTTGGTGATGGACTCCATGCCGTAGGCCTTGACGTCGGCCTCGGGCACGGTGTGCTTCTCGGCCTCGTAGCCCAGGGTCTTGAGCAGTTCTGCCGTGCGCTCGGCGTGGGGTGCGTTGTTGCCGGGCGGCGTGTCGGTGGGCACCTGGACCAGGGCCTGCAGGAATTGCACTTCTTCATCGAAATGCTGGTCGATCCAGGCGTCCAGGGCGGCGTAGGTGGCTTGCTTGTCTTGGTTCATCGTGGTCATTGCTGCGCTTGGGCCAGTTGGTCCAGTACGTGGGAGAAGGCATCGACGGACAGTTGCATGTCGTCGGCGGTGGAGCTTTCCAGGGGGTTGTGGCTGATGCCGGCGTTCAGGCCGCGCACGAAGAGCATGGCCTGGGGCATGATTTCATGCAGCTTCATGGCGTCGTGGCCGGCACCGCTGGGCATGCGGTACACGGGCACGCCCAGGGCGTCCACGGCGGCTTCCCAGCGCTGCTGCCATTCAGGGGCGCTGGGTGCGGCGGCGGCCTTCATGGCCAGCTCGGTGGTGTAGCGCAGGCCGCGGCGCTGGGCGATGGCATCGATCTCGGCCAGGATGTCGGCCACCATGGCGTCGCGCTGCTCGTTGGTGGGCGCGCGCAGGTCCAGGCTGAACTGGCAGCGGCCGGGGACCACGTTGACCGAGCCGCTGGGCACATTGAGCTGGCCCATGGTGGCCACCGAGGTGCCATCGCGCGCGGCGCGCTTTTCGATGTACAGCGCCAGCTCGGCCACGCCGCAGGCGGCATCGCGGCGGCGGTCCATGGGCGTGGTGCCGGCGTGGCTGGCCATGCCGATCATCTCGCAGATGTAGCGCGCGCTGCCGTTGATGGAGGTGACGATGCCCAGCGGGATGTCCAGCTCGTTGAGCACCGGGCCCTGTTCGATGTGCACCTCGATGAAGCCCAGGTAGCGGGCCGGATCGCGCTGCAGCCTGGGGATGTCGTCGATGCACAGGCCGGCATGCTGCATGGCCTCGCGCAGGGTGATGCCGTCGGCGTCCTTTTGCTCCAGCCATTCCTGCTTGAAGTCGCCGATCAGCGCGCCCGAGCCCAGGAAGGTGGCCTTGTAGCGCTGGCCTTCCTCTTCCGAAAAGCCCACGACCTCGATGTGAAACGGCAGGCGCTTGCCCTGGCGGTGCAGCTCGCGCACGCAGGCCATGGGCACGAAGATGCCCAGGCGGCCGTCGTACTTGCCGCCGTTGCGCACGGTGTCGTAGTGGCTGCCGGTCAGCAGGGTCCTGGCATCGTCGGTGGCCGCCTTGTAGCGGCCCACGACGTTGCCCACGGCGTCGATCTCGACCTCGTCGAAGCCGCAGTCGCGCATCCAGTGGCTGATGCGCTGGGCGCAGGCGCGGTGGGCGTCGGTCAGGTAGGTGACGGTGAGCTGGCCTTTTTCGGCATAGCCGGGGTCGCTGTGCTGGGACAGCTTTTCCTGCCAGTCCCAGACATCGTTGCCCAGCTCGGGCGTGTAGGCGAACTTGTCGTTCAGGCGGATCTCGGCGATGCGGTGGATGTTGCGCAGCGCCTCGCCCAGCTCGAAGTCGGGGTGGTTGTGCAGGCGGCGCTCGAAGGTCTCGATGATCTCGGCCTTGGCCAAGCCGGTGCCGCGCGGACCGCGCACGGCCAGGATGAAGGGAAAGCCGAAGCGCTTGCCGTATTCGGCGTTGAGCCTGCGGATGTGCTCGAGCTCCTCGGGCGTGCAGCGCGTCAGGCCTGCCTTGTTCTGCTCGTTGGTGGATTCGGCCGTGAGCGTATTGGTCTCCATGGCCTTGCCGGCCAGCTCCGGGTGGGCGCGGATCAGGTCGAGCTTGGCCTGCACGGGCGCCTTGTCCAGCACCTGGGCCATGGCGTACTTGATCTGTGCCAGCGAGCGGAAGGGGCGCTGGGCCAGCGCGGCCTCGGCAATCCAGGGCGAGTGTTCGTAGAGGCCGTCCAGCAGACTGGCGGCGGTGGCCAGGTCGGCGGCGTTGAGTTGTTCCAGCGTCAGAGCCATGCTGCGTTATTCCTTGTCGGGGTGGTGGTGCGCCCAGTGGCGCGCGAGGTCGATGCGGCGGCAGACCCAGACCTTGTCGTGCCGCTGGATGTGGTCCAGAAAGCGCTGCAGCGCCGTGATGCGGCCGGGGCGGCCCAGCAGGCGGCAGTGCATGCCGATGCTCATCATCTTGGGGGAGTCATCGCCGGCCGGATCGCCCTCGGCGTAGAGGGCGTCGAACGTGTCCTTCAGGTACTGGAAGAACGGGTCGGCGTGCGAGTAGCCCTGGGGCAGGGCAAAGCGCATGTCGTTGCAGTCCAGCGTGTAGGGCACGATGAGCTGGCTGCGGGTGCTGCCATCGCTCTTGCCGACCTTCATCCAGAAGGGCAGGTCGTCGCCGTAGTAGTCGCTGTCGTAGGCGAAGCGGCCGTCGTCGGCCACCAGGCGGTGGGTGTTGGGGCTGTCGCGGCCCGTGTACCAGCCCAGGCCATGGTCGCCATCGTGGCCGTACAGCTCGCCGAAGATCTCCATGCACTGCTGCATGTGGGCGCGCTCCACCTCGACGGGCACGCCCTGGTAGTGGATCCACTTGAGGCCGTGGCAGGCCACTTCATGGCCCAGCTCGGCGAAGGCCTGGGCCAGCTCGCGGTGCTTTTGCAGGGCCGTGGCCACGCCGAACACGGTCAGCGGCAGGCCGCGCTTCTCGAACTCGCGCAGGATGCGCCAGACACCGGCGCGCGAGCCGTACTCGTAGATGCCTTCCATGCTCATGTGGCGCTCGGGGTAGGCGGCCGGGTTGAACATTTCGGACAGGAACTGCTCGCTGGCGGCGTCGCCGTGCAGCACGCAGTTCTCCCCGCCCTCTTCGTAGTTGAGGACGAACTGCACGGCCACGCGGGCCTGGCCGGGCCAGCGGGCGTGCGGGGGCGTGCGGCCGTAGCCGATCAGGTCGCGGGGATAGGGGGCGGTGGCGTCGTAGGTCATGCGGATACGGAGGAAAGGGCCATCGAAAGATCGCTGGTCGGCATGTCGCGGTCGAAGGTCAGGCCGGCCTCCACGTGGTCCAGGTGGTGCTGCATGAGCTGCACGGCGTGGTCGGCGTCGCCGCCGGCCAGGGCCGTGACGATCTCGGCATGCTCGTCATGGGAATGCTCGGCGGCCGTGCTGGACTGGTACATCAGCGTGATCAGCGCGCAGCGCGAGATCAGCTCGCCCAGCAGCTGGGCCAGCACCTCGTTGCCCATGAGCTCGGCCATGCGCACGTGGAAGTCGCCCAGCAGCTCGGTGCGCTGGCCGATGTCGTTGCCGTCCATGGCCTTTTTCTCGGCCGCCACGTGCTGCTTGAGCGCGCGGATCTTGGCGGGCGTGCTCTGGGCGATGAAGGCGCGCACCATCTCGGCTTCGAGCATGCGGCGCACGGCGAAGACCTGGCGGGCCTCGTCCACCGAGGGCGTGGCCACGAAGGCCCCGCGCGCGGGTTCGAGCCGGATCAGGCGGTTTTGCGACAGCTGGAACAGCGCCTGGCGCACCAGGGTGCGCGAGACGCCGAAATGGTCTGCCAATTTCTGCTCGGCCAGCTTGGTGCCGGGCAGAAGACGGTGTTCGACGATGGCCCGGGTCAGGCTCTCGACAATGAAACTGGTGGTGGAAGTCTCCATCCGGTCATCATAGCGGCTGCCCACAAGAGTTGTATACAGTTTCTGTCTACTGCTTATTGGCGTTTCCCCGTATATGGCTGCTGTGTTGTTACCGCCCTGCGCCGCCTGCCCTCAGAAGCCGGGCGAGGCGGTATCGAAATGCCGCGCCAGGTGTTCCACAAAGCGCTGCACGCGCTGCGTGGCCGCATGGCGCTGCGGGTAGACCACGTGGATATCGGCCGCGGGCGTGGCGTGGTCGGCCAGCACCTGCACCAGGCGGCCGCTGCGCAGGTAGCGGGCGATGTCCCATTCGGCACGCATGACGATGCCCAGGCCGGCCAGGGCCCAGCCCACGGCGATCTCGCCGTCATTGGTGCTCAGGCTGTCGCGCAGCCGGATGGCCTCGGCCTTGCGGCCGGGGCCGTTCTGGGTGAAGCGCCAGACGCCGTGGGTCTCGTCGCCCTGGCGGATGTCGATGCAGTCGTGCTGCATCAGCTCGCGCGGCGAGGCCGGCGTGCCGCGCCGTGCCAGGTAGGCGGGGGCGGCGCACAGCAGCCGGCGGTTGGGCGCCAGGCGCCGCGCGATGACGCGCGCGTCCGGCGGCTCGCCAAAGCGTATGCACAGGTCGAAGCTGTCATCGACCAGGGGCGGCGGCGAGGCCGACAGCTGCAGCTGCACCTGGATCTGCGGGTGCCTGCGCACGAAGCTGGCGATCAGCGGCGCGATGTGGCTGCGCCCGAAGCCCAGCGTGGCGTTGATGCGCAGCAGGCCCTGAGACTGCGCGGGCATGCCGGCCACGGCCTGCTCCATGGCGGCAATGTCGTCCAGGATGCGGCGCGCGTGGGCCAGGTAGGTCTGGCCTTCCTCGGTCAGGCCCAGGCGCCGTGTCGTGCGGCTGGCCAGTTGCACGCCCAGCCGTGCCTCCAGCTGGGACAGCCGCTTGCTGGCCGCAGGCGTGGTGATGCCCAGCTCGCGGGCCGTGGCCGACAGGCTGGCGCTGCGCGCCAGCAGGCAGAAGAAGGCCATCTCCGATGGCGCCGAGACAGGTGTGCTCATTGTTGAATCAAAGTGAACGATGCCATCACTGTAGAGGCGCGCGCCGCCGTGCTCCATCGATAGATTCACGGACAAGGCCATGGACCCGCATGGCACTTCATCCACCGCAATCCAAGGAGACTCCATGAGCAAGACATACCGCATCGCCTGCATTCCCGGCGATGGCATCGGCAAGGAAGTGGTGCCCGCAGGGCAGGATGTGCTGCAGGCGCTGGCCGACACCCAGCCCGGCCTGGGCTTTGCCTTCACCAGTTTCGGCTGGGGCGGCGACTGGTACCGCGCGTACGGCGAGATGATGCCGGCCGACGGCCTGGACGCGCTGCGCGGCCAGGACGCCATCCTGTTCGGCTCGGCCGGCGACCCGCACATTCCCGACCATGTCACGCTGTGGGGCCTGCGCCTGAAGATCTGCCAGGGGTTCGACCAGTACGCCAATGTGCGGCCCACGCGCATCCTGCCCGGCATCGATGCGCCGCTCAAGCGCTGCGCGCGCGAGGATCTGGACTGGGTCATCGTGCGCGAGAACTCCGAAGGCGAATACGCGGGCGTGGGCGGCCGCGCCCACCAGGGCCATCTCATCGAGGTGGCCACCGACGTGAGCATGATGACCCGCGCGGGCGTGGAGCGCATCATGCGCTTCGCCTTCCGCCTGGCGCAGTCGCGGCCGCGCAAGCTGCTGACGGTGATCACCAAGTCCAACGCCCAGCGCCACGCCATGGTGATGTGGGACGAGATCGCGGTGCAGGTGGCCGCCGAGTTCCCCGACGTGCGCTGGGACAAGGAACTGGTGGACGCGGCCACGGCGCGCATGGTCAACCGCCCGGCCTCGCTGGACACCCTGGTCGCCACCAACCTGCATGCCGACATCCTCAGCGACCTGGCGGCCGCGCTGGCCGGCAGCCTGGGCATTGCGCCCACGGGCAACATCGATCCGGAGCGCCGCTATCCCAGCATGTTCGAGCCCATCCACGGATCGGCCTTCGACATCATGGGCCAGGGCCTGGCCAACCCCGTGGGCACCTTCTGGAGCTGCGTGATGCTGCTGGAGCACCTGGGCGAGCACCGCGCCGCGCAGCGGCTGATGCAGGCCGTGGAGCAGGTGACGGCCGATGCCTCGCTGCACACGCGTGACCTGGGCGGCAAGGCCACCACGCGGCAGGTCACCGACGCGGTCTGCGCACGGCTGCGCGCGCAGACCGCCGAGGCCAAGGCCGAGCCCGTGCCTGCCTGAGCGTGCGCTGCATGGTCCGATAGCCCTCAAAAGAACAGACAGGAGACAAGCCATGAACCGCATCACCAGGGTTGCCGCCGCGTGCGCGCTGGCCGCCGCCACCATTCCTGCCGCCATGTCTTCGGCCTGGGCCCAGGCCTGGCCGGCGCGCCCCGTCAACCTCATCGTGCCGTTTCCCGCAGGCGGCACCACCGACGTGCTGGCACGCGCGCTGGGCCAGGAACTGTCCAAGAGCCTGGGCCAGCCCGTGGTCGTGGAAAACCGCCCTGGCGCGGGCGCCACCCTGGGCGCCGACCATGTGGCCAAGGCCAAACCTGACGGCTACACCCTGCTCATGGGCGCCGTGCACCACACCATCGCCACCAGCGTCTACCGCAGGCTGGGCTATGACTTCCAGAAGGACCTGGCGCCCATCACCGTGGTGGCCGTGGTCCCCAACGTGCTGGTGGTCCATCCGCAGGTGCCCGCCAGAACCGTGCAGGAACTGCTGGCCCAGGCCCGGGCCCAGCCCGGCAAGCTGGCCTATGGCTCCAACGGCGCGGGCACGGGCCAGCACCTGATCGGCGCGCAGTTCGAGTCCATGGGGGGCGTGGAGCTGCTGCACGTGCCCTACAAGGGCAGCGGCCCGCTGACCACGGACCTGCTGGGAGGGCAGATCGCCATGTCCTTCGACACCGTCACGCCCGTGCTGCCCCACATCAAGGCCGGCAAGCTGCGCGCGCTGGCCGTGACCACGGCCAGGCGCTCCGTGGCCCTGCCCGATGTGCCCACGCTGGACGAGGCCGGGCTCAAGGGCTTCGACATGGGCACCTGGTTCGGCGTGCTGGCGCCGGCCGCCACGCCCAGGGAGGTGCTGGCGCGGCTGGGCGCGGACATGAACCGCATCATCGAGTCCCCGCAGTTCCGCAGGAAGATGGAAGAGATCGGCGCCGAGCCCATCGGCGGATCTCCCGAGCAGATGGCGCGCCAGATCCGCGACGACACCGAACGCTTCGCCAGGCTGGTCAAGGATGCCAAGGTGGCCCTGGATTGAGTGGAGTTGGCGCGAGGAACGAGGCCGGGCGAATCAGTTGTGACCTGACCGCATGCCACCGCCGGTGCAGGAAATTCCATAATGCCCGGCGGAGACAACACACCATGACCAGCACCACGGACCTGCACCTCACCGATCCCCAAGCCTTTCTGCTCGACCTCTACCGCGCTGCGGTCAAGGATGCGCAGCCCCTGTACAGCATGGCCCAATGCCTGCCAAAGCCTCCCAAGGGCCGCACCCTGGTCCTGGGCGCAGGCAAGGCCGGCGGCTCCATGGCCCAGGCGCTGGAGGCGCTGTGGCCCGCGGACGCGCCGCTGTCCGGCCTCGTGGTCACGCGCTACGACCACATCCCGCCGCGCCCCGAAGGCTTGGCGCAGCGCATCGAGGTGGTCGAGGCCGCCCACCCCGTGCCCGACGCGGCAGGCCTGGCCGCCGCCGAGCGCATCCTCGCGCTGACCGAAGGGCTGACCGAGGACGACCTCGTGCTGTGCCTGATCTCGGGCGGCGGATCGGCCCTGCTGACCCTGCCGGCCGAGGGGATCGACCTGGAGGAAAAGCAGCGCATCAACCGCGCCCTGCTGGAAAGCGGTGCCGCCATCGGCGAGATGAACTGCGTGCGCAAGCACCTGTCGCGCATCAAGGGCGGGCGCCTGGGCGCGGCCTGCGCGCCTGCGCGCGTGGTCACGCTGACCATCAGCGACGTGCCGGGCGACGATCCCTCCATCATCGCCAGCGGCCCCACCGTGCCCGACGCCAGCAGCTGCGCCGACGCGCTGGCCATCCTCACGCGCTACCGCATCGAAGTGCCTGAATCCGTGCGCCGCGCGCTGGAGGCGGGCGATCTGGAAACACCCAAGCCCGGCGACGCGCGCTTCGACGGCCACGAGGTCCACATGATCGCCACGCCCCGGCACTCGCTGGAGGCGGCCGCACGCGTGGCCGAGGCCGCAGGCCTGCGCACCCACGTGCTGTCCGACGAGATCGAGGGCGAATCGCGCGAAGTCGCCAAGGTCCACGCCGCCCTGGCGCGCGCCGTGGCCCGCCACGGCCAGCCGTTTGCGCGGCCCTGCGTGATCCTGTCCGGCGGCGAGACCACGGTCACCATTCGGCAGCGCCCGGCCGGCACGCCCAAGGGACGCGGCGGCCGCGCGGGCGAGTTCTGCATGGGCCTGGCCCAGGCCCTGCAGGGGCAGGAGAAGGTCTGGGCGCTGGCTGCCGATACCGATGGCATCGATGGCGTGGAAGACAACGCGGGGGCGCGCGTGTCACCGGATACGCTGGCGCGGGCACAGGCTCAGGGCATGCGGATTGCGGAGTACCTGGACCGCAATGATGCGTATGGGTTCTTCGATGCGCTGGGCGACCTGGTGGTGACCGGGCCCACGCATACCAACGTGAACGACTTCCGGGCGATTCTGGTTCTCTAGGTTTTTGCCCCTGCCGGGTGGTTGTTCTCGAGGCCGGGACGTGCGCCCGGCCACTGGTTTCAGGCACGCCTGTTTCAGGCGCTCACGCCCCGCGCGGCAGCGTCTCCCACCACTGGGCATCGAACCGCCCCTGCAGGAAGGCGATGAAGGACTGCACTTTCTGCGGCACCAGGCGCGGCGAGGGGTAGACGGCGTGGATTTCCTGCTCGGGCAGGCGGCAGGTCTTGAGGACTTCGACCACGCGGCCGGCTTCCAGGGAGTCGTGGGCCACGTAGCGGGGCAGGGCGGCGATGCCCATGTGCGAGCGTGAGGCCGCCAGCAGGGCCGAGAGGTTGTTGGAGCGCAGCCGGCCCGTGACCGCCACCGAGACCGGCTCTCCGCTGGCGTTGCGCAGGCGCCAGATGTCGTTGCCCTGCACGCTGCTGTAGATCAGCGTGGCGTGTTCCTTGAGGTCCGAGGGGCGGCGCGGCGTGCCGCGCTTGCGCAGGTAGGTGGGCGAGGCCACCAGCACCCAGGGGTTCACGCCCAGCGTGCGTGCGCCCAGGCTGGAGTCGGCCAGCTTGCCCAGGCGCAGGGCCACGTCGATGCCGTTGGCCACCAGGTCGGTGTAGCGGTCCTCGAAGCTCAGGTCGATCTGCACCTGGGGGTTGTGCGCCATGAATTCCAGCGCCAGCGGTATCAGCACGCGCCGGCCAAAGGCCACCGAGCTGCCGATGCGCAGCTGGCCCTGCACCTGGGTCTGGCGCACCTGCACCACCTTGTCCGCCTCGGCCACGTCGTTGACGATGGTCTTGCATTTCTCGTAATACAGCGCGCCCGCTTCGGTCAGGCTCACGCCGCGCGTGTTGCGGTTGAGCAGGCGCACCTTGAGGCGCGCTTCCATGGCTGCGATCTGCTTGGTGACCGTGGGCTGTGTGGTGGCGAATTCGTGCGCGACCTTGGTGAAGCTGCTGGTCTCCACCACGCGCACGAACATGTGCATGGCATCGAGTCTGTCCATGGCGCCGTCTCCTTTTTCATTGGCAGTTATTCCTGTGTGGAATAAATTTTATGGTCTGCGCAGGCGTTCCGCCAACCGGCCTGTCTGCCTAGAGTTGACTCCAATTTGAAGGAGACCTCCCATGGCAAAAATGAAAGCAATCGAAGCCGCAGTCCGCGTGCTGGAAAAAGAAGGCGTGACCGTCGCATTCGGCGTTCCCGGTGCCGCCATCAACCCGCTGTACGCAGCGCTCAAGGACCATGGCGGCATCGGCCACATCCTGGCGCGCCACGTCGAAGGCGCAAGCCACATGGCCGAGGGCTACACCCGCGCCGTGGCCGGCAACATCGGCGTGTGCATCGGCACCAGCGGCCCGGCCGGCACGGACATGATCACGGGCCTGTACTCGGCCAGCGCGGATTCGATTCCCATCCTCTGCATCACGGGCCAGGCGCCGCGCTCGCGTCTGCACAAGGAAGATTTCCAGGCCGTGGACATTGCCTCCATCGCCAAGACCGTGACCAAGTGGGCCACCACGGTGCTGGAGCCGGCCCAGGTGCCGCGCGCCTTCCAGCAGGCCTTCCACCTGATGCGTTCGGGCCGCCCCGGCCCCGTGCTGATCGACCTGCCCATCGACGTGCAGCTGGCCGAGATCGAGTTCGACATCGACACCTACGAGCCCCTGCCTGTCTACAAGCCGGCTGCCACGCGCAAGCAAGTGGAAATGGCCATCGCCATGCTCAACGAGTCCGAGCGCCCGCTGCTGGTCTCGGGCGGCGGCGTGATCAATGCCGATGCCTCCGAGCTGCTGGTGGAGTTCGCCGAGCTGCTGGACGTGCCGGTGATCCCCACGCTGATGGGCTGGGGCACCATTCCCGATGACCACCGCCTGATGGCCGGCATGTGCGGCCTGCAGACCAGCCACCGCTACGGCAACGCCACCATGCTGGCCTCCGACTTCGTGCTGGGCATAGGCAACCGCTGGGCCAACCGCCACACGGGCTCGGTCGAGGTCTACACCAAGGGCCGCAAGTTCGTGCACGTGGACATCGAGCCCACGCAGATCGGCCGCGTGTTCGCGCCCGACTTCGGCATCGTCTCGGATGCCGGCGCGGCGCTGCAGCTTTTCGTGGAGGTGGCGCGCGAGTGGAAGGCAGCCGGCCGCCTGAAGGACCGCAGCGGCTGGGTGGCCGAATGCCAGGCCCGCAAGAGCAATGTGGAGTACCTGCGCAAGACCAATTTTGACAACGTGCCCATGAAGCCGCAGCGCGTCTACCAGTGCATGAACCGCAGCCTGGACAAGGACACCTGCTACGTCTCCACCATCGGCCTGTCGCAGATTGCCGGTGCGCAGTTCCTGCATGTCTACAAGCCGCGCAACTGGATCAACTGCGGCCAGGCCGGCCCGCTGGGCTGGACCGTGCCGGCCGCCCTGGGCGTGCGCGTGGCCGATCCGGCCCGCAAGATCGTGGCGCTGTCGGGGGACTATGACTTCCAGTTCATGATCGAGGAACTGGCCGTGGGCGCGCAGTTCAAGCTGCCCTACATCCATGTGCTGGTCAACAACAGCTACCTGGGCCTGATCCGCCAGGCGCAGCGCGCCTTCTCCATCGACTACTGCGTGCAGCTGGCCTTCGACAACATCAATGTCGATGACAGGGAAGAGTCCAAGGGCTATGGCGTGGACCACGTCAAGGTGGTCGAGGGCCTGGGCTGCAAGGCGATCCGCGTGCACCGTCCCGAGGACTTCGCGCCCGCCATGCAGCAGGCCGAGGCCTGGATGGCCGAGCACCGCACGCCGGTGGTCGTCGAGGTCATCCTGGAGCGCGTGACCAACATTTCCATGGGCGCCGAGATCGACAACGTGGTCGAGTTCGAGGACCTGGCCGCAGCGCCTGCCGACGTGCCCAGCGCGCTCGCCCTGCTGGATTGACCGGCCTGCCACGCCACACCACACGGCATTGCACTGCACTGCTTTTTCTATCGGCGGGGCACCCTGCGTGCCCTGCCGCTCCCAACCCACCAAACGACTACCGGAGACTTCTGACATGCCCCGTTTTGCTGCCAACCTCAGCATGCTGTTCACCGAGGTGCCCTTCCTCGACCGCTTCGAGCGCGCGGCGCGCGCCGGCTTCGAGGCCGTGGAATTCCTGTTTCCCTACGCCCACACGGTCCAGGAGATCAAGGAGCGCGTGGACGCCCATGGCCTGCAGATCGTCCTGCACAACCTGCCGGCCGGCGACTGGGAGGCGGGCGAGCGCGGCATTGCCTGCCATCCCGACCGCGTGGACGAGTTCCGCGCCGGCGTGGCCAAGGCCGTGACCTACGGCCATGCGCTGGGCGTGCCCCAGCTCAACTGCCTGGCCGGCAAGGCGCCTGCCGGTGCCGATGCGGCGCTGCTGCGCCGCACCTTCGTGGACAACCTGCGCTTTGCCGCCTCGGCGCTGAGCGCGGCCAACCTGCGCCTGCTGATCGAGCCCATCAACCCCTTCGACATCCCCGGCTTCTACCTGAACCGCACGGACGAGGCCCTGTCCATCCTCGACGAGGTGGGCGCGCCCAACGCCTTCGTGCAGTACGACATCTACCACGCGCAGCGCACCGAGGGCGAACTGGCGGCCACGCTGCAAAAGCACCTGGCCCGCATCGGCCACGTGCAGCTGGCCGACAACCCGGGCCGCAACGAGCCGGGCTCGGGCGAGATCAACTACCCCTTCCTGTTCGCGCACCTGGACCGCATCGGCTACCAGGGCTGGGTGGGCTGCGAGTACAAGCCCGCGCGCGATACCGAATCGGGCCTGGGCTGGATCGAGGCCCACGCCGCCGTCGCCGCCTGAGCGGCCGCAGAACATCTTCGGATTTACCGGATTTCCCAAAAACGACAAGGAGTACACAGCATGAATGCATCCTCTCTCAAGCTTGGTTTCGTGGGCCTCGGCATCATGGGCGCGCCCATGGCGGGCCACCTGCTCACGGCCGGCCACCAGCTGTTCGTGAACACCCTGGGCAAGATCCCCGCGCAGATCGCCGAGAGCAGCGCCACCCAGTGCACCACGGCGCGCGGCGTGGCCGAGCGTGCCGACATCATCTTCCTGATGCTGCCCGACACGCCCGATGTCGAGAAGGTGCTGTTCGGCGAGGACGGCGTGGCCGCAGGCCTCAAGGGCAGCAGCGGCAAGGTGGTGGTGGACATGAGCTCCATCTCGCCCGTGGCCACCAAGGACTTCGCGCGCCGCATCGAGGCCATCGGCGCCCGGTACCTGGATGCGCCGGTCTCCGGCGGCGAGGTGGGCGCCAAGAACGCCACGCTGTCCATCATGGTCGGCGGCCCCGAGGACGTGTTCGCGCGCGTCAAGCCGCTGTTCGAGCGCATGGGCAAGAACATCACCCTGGTGGGCGGCAACGGCGACGGCCAGACCGCCAAGGTGGCCAACCAGATCATCGTGGCGCTGAACATCGAGGCCGTGGCCGAGGCGCTGCTGTTCGCATCGCGCGCCGGCGCCGATCCGGCCCGTGTGCGCGAGGCGCTGCTGGGCGGCTTTGCCTCGTCCAAGATCCTGGAAGTGCATGCCGAGCGCATGATCAAGCGCACGTTCGATCCGGGCTTCCGCATCTCGCTGCACCAGAAGGACCTGAATCTGGCCCTGAGCAGCGCGCGCCAGCTCGGCGTGTCCCTGCCCAACACTGCCCAGGCGCAGGAGCTGTTCAACAGCTGCGTGGCCCACGGTGGAGCGGGCTGGGATCACTCCGGCATGGTGCGTGCGCTGGAGATCCAGGCCAACTTCGAAGTGGGCCAGAAGGTCCCGGCCTGATGCCGCGCCGCTGACAACGCGATTGGTGGGAGGGCGGCCTTGCGCCGCCCTGTTGTGAAAAGCCGCGCCCGGCAACGGGCGCGGCTTTTTCTTGCAATGAAACGCATGCGCTGCATGCTCAAAGACCTGCGCTATGCGAATACTCTATAAAACCGCCACAGCCCAACTCAGGGACACCGAGGAAGGGCCGCCCCGCACCGAGGGTGTCGTCCCCCTCCGCGAAGCGAGAAGGGGGAAGGCGCGCAGCGCCTCAGGGGGTCAGTACCCCAATGTCTGGCCGTCGGGATTGCGGGGGTCGGAGGCGCCGTAGAGCATGCCGTCGCGCAGCTGGATGGTCTGCGTGCGACCCATCGACGCCTTCACGGCAACGTTGTGGCCGCGCGACTTGAGCAGGGCCACGGTGTCGGGGCTGATGCCCTTTTCCACGCGCAGCTCATCGGGCGTCCACTGGTGGTGGAAGCGCGGCGTGG
Organism: Delftia acidovorans; assembly: GCA_031286585.1. Taxonomy (GTDB): domain Bacteria; phylum Pseudomonadota; class Gammaproteobacteria; order Burkholderiales; family Burkholderiaceae_C; genus Comamonas; species Comamonas acidovorans_A. The sequence continues at coordinate 528,528 of JAITUC010000024.1, read as the reverse complement.
CGGCGGCCTCGGCCGGGTTCATGCCGAAGTCGATGGTGTTGACCACGGTCTGCAGCACGGTGGTGATGATGCGCGCGCCGCCGGGGCTGCCGGTGACCAGCACGGGCTTGCCGTCCTTGAGCACCATGGTCGGCGTCATCGACGACAGCGGGCGCTTGCCTGCGGCCACCGCATTGGCGTCGCCACCCACCAGTCCGTAGGCATTGGCCACGCCGGGCTTGGCCGAGAAGTCGTCCATCTCGTTGTTGAGCAGGATGCCCGTGCCCTTGGCCACGATGCCGCTGCCGAAGTTGGTGTTCAGCGTATAGGTCACGGCCACGGCGTTGCCCGCCTTGTCCACCACCGAGTAGTGCGTGGTCTGGTCGCTCTCGTAGGGCTGGGGCTTGCCGGGGCGGATGTCCTTGCCGGCGCGCGCCTGGTAGGGGTCGATGCCGGCGGCCAGCGCCTCGGCATAGCGCTTGGAGGTCAGGCCCTTGAGCGGCACGGTCACGAAGTCGGGATCACCCAGGTATTCGGCACGGTCGGCATAGGCCAGCTTCATGCTTTCCGCCATGTAGTGGATGCTCTGTGCGCTGTTGACGCCCCACTGGTTCATTGGCCAGCGTTCCATCATGTTGAGGATCTGGATCAGGTGGGCGCCGCCGGAGGACGGAGGCGGCATGGTCACGATCTCGTAGCCACGGTAGGTGCCGCGCAGCGGCTCGCGCTCGGCGACCTTGTAGCTCTTGAGGTCCTGCAGCGACAGGGCGCCTGCATGCGGTGCCATCTCGGCCGCGATCTTGCGGGCGATGGCGCCTTCGTAGAACACCTTGGAGCCCTGCTGGCCGATCAGGCGCAGCGACTGGGCCAAGTCCTTCTGCACCAGGCGGTCGCCGCGCTTGAGCGGCTCGCCCCCGCGCCAGAAGATGGCCTGGGTGGCGGGCCACTGGCCCATGTTCTTCTTTTCCTGCTGCAGGATCTGGGCCAGGGTCTCGCTGACCGGGAAGCCCTTGTCGGCCAGCTTTGCGGCGGGCGCGATCACCGTGGACAAAGGCAGCGATCCCCATTTCTTCAGCGCATGCTCCATGCCGGCCACGGTGCCGGGCACGCCCACGGCGTAGTGGGTGTAGAGCGATTTGCCGTCGATGACCTTGCCATCCGCACCCACGTACATGTCGCGCGTGGCCTTGGAGGGAGCGACCTCGCGGAAGTCCAGCGCAATGTTCTTGCCGCTCTTGGCGTCATGCACCACCATGAAACCGCCGCCGCCGATGTTGCCCGCGTTGGGCAGGGCCACGGCCAGCGCAAAGCCCATGGCCACGGCGGCGTCCACCGCATTGCCGCCCGACTTCAGGATCTGCAAGCCGATGCGCGAGGCCAGCTCCTGCTCGCTGGCCACCATGCCGCTCCTGCCCACGACGGGATGGAACACATCCATGTCGAAGTCATAGGCGGCGCTGGCGGCCTGGGCAGCGCTGCTCTGCGTGATGGGCGCCGCTGCCGGGGCAGGCGCTGCAGCCACGGGTGCCGGCGCCGCCGAAGCTGCTGGCGGCTGCGTGCTGCTGCAGGCGGCCAGGCTGGCAATGGCCAGCGCCAGGCTGGTTGCAAGCAAGGGGGAGCGAAGTTGCATCGGTATCTCCTTGGCAGATGAAACAGTGGAACAGTGGAAAAAGAGCGCGGGTCCTGTGCCGCCCTGTGTGCGCTGGCCGGAGGGGCCCTCGGCCAGGGCGGCGGCGGACCACAGTGTAGAAGCATGGCGTCGGCAGCCTTCCCGCGCGCCGGCCCAGGCGCCGAAAGTGCGGGTATCTGCCTAGACGCCGGCCGTGCAACGCCCTTCAAGGGCGTACAAAAACTGTATACACTTTAAGAATGCAGGGCAGGGCCGCGAGTGCTGTCGCGCGCCGCGCTCCGTGCATTGACCAACCAATGACAACCGGGCGGGCCAGCTCCCGCCGCACAGGAGATTTCCATGGGCCTGAGCACCCACGTCCTCGACACCATGAATGGCTGCCCCGCAGCCGGCATGGCCGTCGCGCTGTATTCCACCGATGGCGACCAGGCCACGCTGATCAAGAGCCTGGTGCTCAACCACGACGGCCGCACCGATGCTCCGCTGTTCGACAACCACAGCCTCAGGACCGGCACCTACCGCCTGACCTTCGACGTGGCGGCCTACTTCAAGGCCCGTGGCGTGCAGCTGCCCGAGCCCAACTTCCTCAACAAGGTGAGCCTGGACTTCGGCGTGGCCCATGCCGACCAGCACTACCACGTGCCCCTGCTGGTCAGCCCCTGGAGCTATTCCACGTACCGGGGCTCCTGAGCCCTGCTGCCGGCAGGCTGTCGGGGGATGGCCTGGAGTGAGCCCTGAAACGAGGAACGGCCCGCATTGCGGGCCGTTCCTGTTTTTGTTTCGTTCCGGTTCCTGTCTCTGCAGGAGAGCAGGCTACTTGCCCTTGGCGTGCCCCATGGCCACGACCAGGGCCGTGATGAAGAAGAAGGCCTGCAGCTCCAGCGCCCAGCCTCCCGAGCTGTGCAGCTGCATCACCTGGCCCGTGTGCACCAGCGCAAAGGCCACGACCATGTTGATCGCAATCACCAGCGCCGCGGGCACCACCCACAGGCCGACCAGCAGCAGCAGCGGCGCCACCACCTCACCCAGATAGACCGCATAGGCCAGCCAGCCCGGTGCGCCCGTGGACTCCACCATGCGCTCGATACTGCCTATGCCGTAGCGCAGCTTGGCCCAGCCATGGAAAAGCAACAGGACCGCGAGCGTGACGCGCAGCAGCACCATGGCTGCCTGGGGATGGTGAAAGTGGCTCCAGAACTTCATGAACTCCCTCGGTGTGGATGACCCGGCCTGCCGGGCGTTGCCGTGCTGCATTCTGGCATCAGCGGACTTGAGGCGCTGGCTGTGGCGGCCCGGCACGGGATTTTCAGACATTTCCTGCGGGCCTGTAGTCCTATGGCGCAACTTGTGACATGCCTCATCACAAGTACCGCAAAGCGGCCTAGCATCGGGCTCAGCCTGTCTCAGAAACGGTTTGCGAGCACTGGAAGGGGTGCCCGGGACCGGGGAGGCAAGGTGATCAATCCAGCGAACCGATGGGGTCTCCCCCAAAACGTCCAACCAAGAAAGGCAGGTTTTCCCATGCGTGATTTTTCTTTGCGTACCGTCGTGATGGCCACTGCACTGGCGGCCGGCAGCATGGCCATGGTCGGCTGCACGACCACCAAGCCGGAAACCCAGTCCGCGCCGCGTGCCGACGCCACCACCGTCAACGCGCGTGCCAACGCCGCTCTGGAGCGGCTGTACCAGACAGCGCCCGGCTCCAAGGAAATGGTGGCCCGCTCCAAGGGCGTGCTGATCTTCCCCTCGGTGATCGGCGGCAGCTTCGTCATCGGGGTCGAGCATGGCCGCGGCGTGCTGCGCGTCGGCGGCCAGAACAAGGGCTACTACAGCACCACCGGCGCCTCGGTGGGCTGGCAGGCCGGTGGCCAGTCCAAGGCTGTGATCTATGTGTTCAACACCCAGGAAGCGCTGGACAAGTTCCTGGCCAGCGATGGCTGGTCCGTGGGCGCCGATGCCACGGTGGCCGCAGGCAAGGTGGGCGCCAATGGCAGCGTGGACACCACGACCGCCCAGGGCCCTGTGACCAGCTATGTGCTGACCAATGCGGGCCTGGAAGCCGGCGTGTCGCTGCAGGGCTCGAAGATCACCAAGGTGGTCGAGTGATCCCGGCCCTGAGGGGCCTTTGAACGAAACCGGCCTGCGGGCCGGTTTTTCTTTGCGCGGTCGTCTCAGTCGGCGCCAGCGACGCCGCCTTCATTGCCGCTGTCCGGCGCAGCCGGCGGGAGAACGGCCTGTTCTATGCGCTCCAGGCGCTTTTCGATGCGCTCCACGGCATCGGCACTCATCTTGATGTCGTAGATGCTCACGGGCTCCTCGCATTCCAGCGAAGGGTCCGTCGCGGCCGACATGCGGCCGAGCACAGGGGCCTCGAACGTGGTCTGCAGCCGGGCCACGACTTCGGCGTTCATGGAACGGCCGGTGCGCTTGGCTGCCTCCTCGATGAGGTCCTTGAGTTCCTGCGGCAGGCGCAGCTTGTACTGAGGATCGGTCTGTTTCATCGCCGGCAATCATGGACCGGAAAGGTATTGACTGCAAGGGACCTGAAAGGTATCGTGGCTTCGGGACCAGCACGGTCCCGCACAAGGGGTGCCATGAAGTCAGTCAAGCAATCCGGCCGCCGCCATAGCAGATCCTCACCACAGCACCAGGAGGTGCTGGCGGTCGATGCGCTGTGCCACATGGGCGCGGCCCTGGGCGTGCTGGAACTGCATGCCGAACGCGCCGGCTCGGCCATGGTGTGTGCCGCGCGTGATCTGCTGCGCGGCTACCACGCCAGCGCTGACCAGGCAGTGGCCAGCCTGCAGGCCGGGGACCGCGCGGCAGGCGTGCTGCCGAAGCTGTCACAGGACCTGTGCTATGCCATCGAGGTCATCGACCGCGTGAACGATGACGCCCCGGATGACCTGGTGCTTTATGCCGTGACCTGCCTGCTCAGAAGCGCCAGGAGCTTTGCCGACGGCCAGCCGCGTGAGCAGCCCTGAATCGGCCTGAATCGACGTGAAGCTCAGAGCTGGCCTTCGGTCAGCGTGTCGAGCTGGAAGCGGCCGGACTTGTCCCAGAGCCAGGTATCGGTATACGTGATGCGGGCGGCGCCGGCCGGGGTGGGGAAGGGCGCGGCGGCACGCACCAGGCGCTCGATCTCGCTCACCACCTCGGGGGCATGGCTGGGCGCGCGCATCCAGTGCAGGCGCTGGACCTGGCCGTTGCGGTCGATCTGCACCTGCAGCACGCCGATCGCGTAGAGCATGGGCGGCAGCTGGCCCTTGTAGATGCGCTCGGCATTGCGTGTGTACAGATGGTTGGCTGCCACCTTGCGGTACTGCAGCTGTGCGCTGGAGGTGGCTTCGTCGGGGCGCGGGCCGGGGCCGGGCGGCGACTTGCAGGCCGTGACCAGGGAGGCAATGGCAGCCATCAGCCCCGCCCACAGCCAGGGACGGCCGGAACGTGGCTTTTGCACGGAACTGTGCTGAGAGGAATCGGGGGAATCGGGCATGATTGCGAGCGTATCCTGAAACGCTGCGGCACCGGCAGTCGGAGCGCAAAACTCAAGTGCCGCAGCGGAAAATCCCGCAACAAATTCCAACGAAGCCCGCAGGCGCCACGACGGGCTGTCAGGTGCGCCCATGTGGAGTGACACGTTCAAGAAAGTCGAGCAGGGCCTTGCGCAGGGGCCGCTGTGCTGGGTCGAGGTGATGGAGTCGCGCGGCTCGGTGCCGCGCGAGCGCGGCGCCTGGATGGCCGTGTTCGCCGACCGCGTGGCCGGCACCATTGGCGGCGGCCACCTGGAGTTCGACGCCATCGACCGCGCCCGCAGCCTGCTGCGCGACGCGGCGCGTCAGGCCGGATTGCCCGGGCAGCCTGGGCAGGCCGTCCCCGCCCTCGCCGGGCACCAGCACCGCTATCCGCTGGGTCCCAGCCTGGGCCAGTGCTGCGGCGGCGTGGTGATGCTGCGGTTCGTGCTGGTGCCCCAGGGCCGCATGGACATGCTGCGCGAGCGGCTGCAGCCGCCACGCGACTGCGTGGCCCTGTTCGGCGCAGGCCACGTCGGCCATGCGCTGGTGCGCCTGCTGTGCAATCTTCCCTACCGCGTGATGTGGGTGGACAGCCGCGATTCGGTCTTCCCGGAGGAGGAGCACGAGCTCGTGCAATGTGAATACTCCGATCCCGTGCAGTCCGCCGTGGCCGACCTGCCCGCCGGCTCCCAGGTGCTGATCATGAGCTTCAGCCATGCCGAGGACCTGGAGGTGGTCGCCCAATGCCTGAGCCGCCAGCGCCAGCACGGCGACCTGCCCTATGTGGGCCTGATCGGCAGTGCCACCAAATGGGCCACCTTCCGGCGAAGGCTGCGCGAGCGCGGTTTCAGCGATGCGGAACTGGACCATGTGACCTGCCCCATCGGCGTGCCCGGCATCAAGGGCAAGGAGCCCGAGGTGATCGCCGTGGCCGTGGCGGCGCAGCTGCTGCAGCGGCGCAGCGCCGCACCTGCGCAGAATCAGGGAAATCTCTAGTGAATTGATTTCGCGCAAGCCGGTTGGCTATCGAAAAATTGCATACACTTTGTGTCTACGAAATGGTCGCAGCGGTGCACCGGCGGTATATCACCGGGTGCGCGGCCTTTTTCTTCTGCTCAGAGCGCCCGCAGTGGTGAGCAGGTTGAACACCGGCGGCCCCCACGCTGCCAAGGTTGAGAGCTATGGAAAGCTACATTCTCGACTGGGCCAACCTGCTGTTGCGGTGGCTCCACGTCATCACGGCCATCGCCTGGGTCGGTTCCTCCTTCTATTTCGTCTTCCTCGACAGCAGCCTGACGCCGCCTGTCGACGACGACCTCAAGAAGCAGGGCGTCAGCGGCGAGCTTTGGGCCGTGCACGGCGGGGGGTTCTACCACCCCGTCAAGTTCAATGTCTCCCCGCCCAAGCTGCCGGACCACCTGCACTGGTTCTACTGGGAAAGCTACACCACCTGGCTCAGCGGCTTTGCGCTGCTGACGGTGTCGTATCTGTGGAACGCCAAGATCTACCTCGTCAATCCGGCCGACCCCAACGCCATGGGCTCGGCGGCGGCCATTGCCTCGGCCCTGGCCTTCCTGGTCGTGTTCTGGCTGCTGTACGACGGCATCTGCCGCGTCTTCGGCCAGAAGAAGAACGGCGACGCCACGGTGGGCGCCATGGTGCTGGTGCTGGTGTGCATTGCGGCCTTCCTGGCGTGCCACATCTTCCCGGGCCAGGCCGCCTTCCTGCTGATGGGCGCCATGCTGGCGACCTCGATGAGCGCCAACGTGTTCTTCTGGATCATCCCCGGCCAGCGCACGGTGGTGAAGGCCCTGAAGGAAGGCCAGCCCGTGGACCCCATCCACGGCAAGCGCGGCAAGCAGCGCAGCGTGCACAACACGTACTTCACGCTGCCGGTGCTGTTCGCCATGCTGTCCAATCACTACGGCTGGCTCTACAGCCATGAGCTGAACTGGCTGGTGCTGATCCTGATGATGTTCGCGGGCGCCGCCATCCGCCAGTTCTTCGTGATGCGCCACGGCTTCAAGCTGGGCCGCAATGCCCATCCCTGGCCCTATGCCCTGGTCGGCGTGCTGGTGCTGATCGGCACGGCCGTCTGGCTCAAGCCTGCACCGGCGCCTGCCGCCGCCCCTGTGTCTGCGCCTGCCGCGGCCCCCGCACCGGCTCCCGCCGCCGTGCAGGCGCCTGCTGGCGCCGAGCCTGCCGCGACGGCGGCAACCGGCTCCGAAGCTGCTGCGCCCGTTGCGACCGCTGCTCCTGCTCCTGCTCCTGCTCCCGCCGCCGACGGTGCCGTGGGCTACGCCCAGATGGCGCCCTTCTTCCAGCAGCATTGCGTGGTCTGCCACGGTGCCGCCCTGCAGCAAAAGAATGTGCGCCTGGACTCGCCCGAGCAGGTCAAGGCACACGCCCAGCAGATCTACCAGCAGGTGGTGCAACTGCGCAAGATGCCCTTTGGCAATCCGGGTGCCCTGAACGATGACGAGCGCGGCATGGTCAAGCGCTGGTACGAGTCTGGTGCATCTGTGAACTGATCGCTGGGCCGAGCCCAAACGCTGTCAGCGCTTGCTGTCAGCGTTTGGCGGCCAGCCACCAGCCCGCAGCCTCGCAAGAGCCTGCGGGCTTTCTGTTTCAGGCGGGCCAGGCCGCCGCGGTGCCGTGCACCACGCCGATGGACAGCGTGGTGCAGGCAAATAACCGGCGGATGCCGTGGCGGTCCTCGGCCCAGATGCCTCCGGCCTTGCGTGCCTGGTCGTCGAACAGCCGGCGCGCATCGCCTGCGAAGGCGCCGACGATGTCCTCGCAGCGCTGCTGCCAGTCCTCGCTTTGCATCAGCAGCATGAAGTCGTCGCCGCCCACATGGCCCACGAAGTCGCGCCGCGCATCGCAGTGCGCCACGGCCAGCCGAGCCACCAGGCGGATCATCTGGTCGCCGCGCCAGTAGCCGTAGTGGTCATTGAAGGGCTTGAAGTGGTATCTGGGGATCGATCATGGGCTCAACTTTTCAGTTGGATACATTGTGTTTCACTGGTGACATACTTGTGACAAGTATGCCGCCTGCGGACCGGGGTGCTGGCGGCGGATTGACATGGCTCAAAACGCGGCGGGAGCAAAGCCGGCAAAGTTGCATGCATGTTCGCCCTGTCTTCCTTGCAAGCTTTCGCCTTCGCGCCGGGTTCCGCCCAGGTGTTGGCCGCGGGTACCTGGCTCAGGCTGCGTAGGCAGTCGCCGGATACGGTGATGTATCTGGAGCGCGGTCGCGTGCTCCTGGGCATAGGCCAGGGTGGGCAGATGCGCCACCAGCTCGGTGTCGTGGAGGGGCCGGCCTGGCTGGATGCTGCCTTTGTGCTGCAGCGGCGCGGCAGCAGCCTGGACATGCTGGCCGACAGCGATGTCCGCGTGCAGCAACTGCCCCAGGCCGACTTCCTGCAGGCCGTCTCGCAGCTGCCTTCGCCCGCACAGCAGCTGCTCCAGGACATGGCCCAGGCCTACTGCGCGCAGACCGAGCTGGCGGTGAGCCGCCTGTCCAAGGACGCCGAGGCGCGCTGCGCCCAGTGGCTGCTGCGCCATGCCATGCCGCACGAGGCTGGCGGCCTGCGCGTGACGCTGCACCTGCGCAAGCGGCTGATCGCCGCCCAGCTCGGCATTGCGCCCGAGACCTTCTCGCGCGTGCTGCGCCAATTGCGTGAGCACGGGCTCATCGCGGGCCGGGGCAATGTCATCGATCTGCCCAAGCCGGCGGCCCTCGAAGTGCTCGCCGTAGGCTGATTCCCACGCCGCTGGCCGGTGCCGGCCTGCACGCGGCGGGCCTTGCGGGGCGGGGTATCCACTGGTTCGCGGGTTCCACCCAGTGGGACGGCTTTCGGGCCTGCATATATTGATGGCGTCATGTCACTGGACGCCCGCCGATCTCCCTTTTTCCAGGCACTGCTGGCATCCCAGGATGCTCCGCAGCTGTCGGATTCACCCTCGCGGCCGCGCGCGGCCACGGGCTGGGGTGCCATGCGCTGCACGGTGCTGGCGCTGGCCGCTGCCGCCGTGCTGCTGGCGGGCCTTGGCAGTGCCTGGTGGGTCGCGCACAGCATGCGCCAGCAGACGCTGGAGCGCGCCGTGGCCCGGCAGGCCGACGAGGTCGATACCGTGGCGCGCATGCTGGCTGCGCGGCTGGAACAGCAGCAGCGCCTGCTGTGGGTCCTGGCCCAGGGCATGGCCGACCAGGGCAGCGACCCGAGCCGGCTGATGGGCGAGATGCTGCGCGGAGACGCCTCGGTGCGGCTGTTCGACACCCTGCAGCTGGCCGACGCGCGCGGACAGCTTCAGCTCAGCCTGCGCGGCGGCCGTTCCGAGCCCCTGGCCGATCTGGACGAAGGCGTGCGCGACGTGATGCGGCGCAGCCTGGCCGATGGCCGGCCCGTGGTCTCCACCATGGTCCGCAAGGGCGCCGATCCCGGAATGATGGAGTTGCTGTATGCCGTGCCGCTGCGCACCGGCGACGGCACGGTCAGCGGCGTGCTGTCGGCCGGAGTTCGCATGTCCGCCCAGGCCCTGCTGCCGCCCAGCATCGACCCCTCGCGCTCCGGCGGGCGCCTGCTGGTCATGCAGCGCGACGGGCAGATCCTGGCCCACTCCGACCCCTCGCGCTGGTCGGCGCGCGCCGAGGCCGAGCCCGGCCTGGGTGCGGACTGGCTGCAGGACCCCGCGGCCGGCGCAGTGCAGGTGGGCCCCGACACCCAGCGGCGCGCGGGCTACCTGGTGACGACGGCAGGCATGCCGCTGCCGCAGTGGCTGGTGGTCAGGATCACCCCCGAGGAAGCCATCGCGCCCAGCCTGGCGCCGCGCGTGCTGTGGTGGCTGCTGGCCGCCGTGGCCGGGGTCGCTGGCCTGCTGGTGCTGCTGCTGATCCTGGTCACCGAACCCATGGCGGCCCTGCACCGCACTGCACGCCAATGGCTGGCGGGCCAGGGAAGGCTGATGGCCGAGGAACCGGATCCCGCGCCCGAACCCGAGCCGGGCCATGCCGAGGAAGGCGGCTGGCGCATGCCCTGGACCCATGCCTGGGGCGAAGCCTCCACACTGTGGCAGGCTCTGCATCGCCTGGGCCAGATGGGGCAGGAACAGGCGCAGGAGGTCGGCCGGCTGCAACTGCAGCTGCAGACGCTGATGGACTACGCGCCCGTGGGCCTGGTGGTCACGCGGTCGGCGCATCTGGAGCTGGTGGGCCTGCAGGCCGCGCGCATGCTCGGCTACCCGTCGCGCGAGCTGCAGGGGCAGGCGATACGCCAGCTGTGCGCCTCCGACGCGGCGCACATCCAATTGCTGGAGCGCGTGCGCAAGGACCTGGACATGTACGGCCAGTTCGACAGCGAGCAGTGCTTTGTGCGCAAGGACGGCCGCCCCATCTGGGTGCGCCTGCACGGCCAGAGCCTGCAGCGCCTGCAGCGCGGCCTGGAGCCGCGCGCCGTGGTGCCGGCAGACCCCACCCTGGTCTGGGTGGTCGAGGACGTGACCATGCAGCGCCTGGTGCGCGAGCAGCCGGGCTGGAAGGCCATGCACGATCCGCTGACCCTGCTGCCCAACCGCGAGGCCTTTGCCGTGCGCCTGCATGAATGGCTGCAGGAGTGCAGTGCCGCCCAGCGCCTGCCGGCCGAGGCGTTGCAGGACGGTGAATCCGCCATGCAGCGGAGCGACACCACCGCCGTCGCCACGGTCGAGGAGGACGAGGCGGGGGAGGCCGTCGGCCTGCCGCAGCATGGCGTGATCCTGTTCCTGGACCTGGACCACTTCGCCCACGTCAACCAGCAGGGCGGCCACGCGGCGGGCGACGAGGTGCTGTGCCACATGGCCCGGCTGATCGACAGCGTGGTCCGGCCGCTGGGCTGGGTGGCGCGCCTGGGCGGTGATGAGTTCGCCGTGCTGCTGGCGGGCACCTCGGCGGAGCAGGGCATGCTGCTGGCGCAAAGCCTGTGCATGGCCGTGCAGGACTGGGAGGGCGCCCATGAGGGGCAGCGCTACCTGATGGGCGTGAGCGTCGGCATGGTGGTGCTGGATGCCCGCCAGCACACGGTCAGCAGCGCGCTGCGCTCGGCCGACATGGCCTGCTATGCGGCCAAGCGCAAGGGCCGCAACCGCGTCGAGGTGCTGGAGGCGGCATAGATGCAAGGCCGTCTCCTTACTCGAAGGACTCGCTGAAGCGCCGCAACCCCTCGGGATCGATCAATGTCAGCGACCCATAGGAGACACGGACTGCGCCGATGTCCTCCAGTTCGCCCAGGGCGCGGTTGACGATCTGTCGCGACACGCCCGCCAGGCTGGCCAGTTCCTCCTGCGACATGCCCAGGTGGCGGTTCTCGGCGCCCGGATAGAGCCTGGCATCCGTCAGTTCGGAGATGCAGTGCGCCACGTGGCGGCTGGAGTGGTGCAGGCGCGCATGCTCGCAGCGGCTGATGAACTGGCCCAGCCGTGCATTGACCTGGTCCAGCAGAAAACGGTTGAAGCCGAGGCTGTGCTCCAGCAGCCAGTGGAAGGTGGCGGCAGGCATCAGGGCCAACAGGGTGTCTTCGATCGCCGTGGCATCGAAAGGCCAGCCTTCACGCTTGAGCAGCGTGCCTTCGCCGAACCAGCAGCCCGGGGAGAAGGTGGCCAGCGTGGTGGTGCGTCCGGTGGGCGACAGGGCATGGATCTTGACCACGCCCCGGACGACGCCGGTCCAGTGGTCGGCCCGGCGCGCCTTCTGGCACAGCGAGGTGCCGGCCGGTATCTCACGCAGCAGCACTTCGCGCCGCAGCCTGAGCAGGTGGGCCTTGCTCAGGCTGGGTGCAAAGGGTGCGGACTTCAGGACATCGCTGATCGTGGGGAAGGGCTGCATGGCGGGCGATGTGATTTTTCAATGGAAGTTTGTTCTTTCATTGGTTCGACCGGCACTGTGCAAACCCTTATCTGTTCTCTCCGACCAGCTTCCTTGGCGCGTCAATCGTTGCGCGAGACCGGCCTGGGTCCGACCCGCCTGCCTGCGGGTCCCGCGCTGAAATCGGTCAGAAAGGCTGCTTCCTGCGTCTGGCCCGTGCCAGGCTTGCTCCAGTCGCAGACCCCTGTGGGGAAAACGGCCGCAAGGCGTGCCTGCTGCGCGGCGCTGAAAGTGACGCCCGGATAGTCCTGGCTGGTGAAGGACAGAGGCTTGCGCTGGCACTGGTAGATGTCCTCGGCGCGGGGACCTCCAGCCACCTGGCGCGGCGACAACGTGGGCTTGAAGCTGCACGCCGGATCGTCAAGCGCCAGAGTCCGGTCCCCGGCGGCAAGGCAGACATCCTTCAGGTCAGTCGGCTTGTTGCGCACCACTTTCTGTGCCAGAGGGATGGCGGACGTATCGCTTTCGATCGCGGACAACCAGCGGTCCATCATGGCAAAGGATTGGTTGACCATGGCCCGTGTGACCGGGCCTTGGGTTGCGCGGATCACATGATTGTCGTGGCCACCGTTGCCTGCATCCAGACGTGCGCGCTGCTGGAGGCTGCGCCAACTCATATGGATGTCTGCGCCCAGCTCGGGCCGCAGGTCGATGATGGCCACCTGCGAGAGATTCTTCGCGTTGCTGTGCAGGCCGCTGCTGTAGATTCTGGGCAGCAGATCAGCCGGTGCCTGCTGGCGGCTGGCCACCGGAGCCGCCGAGCCTCCGGTCCAGTCCAGATCGGCGGTGTAGCTGCCAATGCCCTCGTTGAGCAGCACGAAGTCCTCAGCGCCGATGGCTCCCGACTGCAGCGCCTTGAGTCCGTATTGCACGCCTACGTTGTCGTAGGGCATCACAGGTTTGATGTTGCCGTCGGCGTCGCGGGCCGTACCGTAGACCGCCACCAGCATGTCGTGGATGGAGCAGCGCACGCCCTGGGGCCGGGTCTGTGGGTCGTAGGTGATGGCTGCTGGAAAGCCCGGGCCGCAATTGATGGGCAGCCTGGGATTTTGCGGTGTGATGAAGGTGGCTGCCCAGGTGCCGCAATAGGCGGCTGGATGGCCATTGATGGCCGCCCTGGCGGCATCGGGCAGCGCCTTGCCTGCCGCTGTGCCGTAGTAGTTTGTCAGAAGGCCACAGTCCCGCGTCTCCATCCAGGTGGACACGGCATCTGGATAGCTATAACCCGTCTGCAGCCCCTGCAGCAGCCCCGGCATGGCCGACGAGATCACCGTCTGCATCATGGAGCCACCAGAGCTTCCGTCGCCCATGGTGTAGCGCACCTCGCCATAGTTCTCGATCAGGTGCTCCTTGATGCGCATCATGCTCTCGGCGGCCAGCAACTCGTTGTTGTTGTGCAGGTGATTGGTCAGCATGGCCTTCACCACCATGTGGCCCGCTGCGAGCGCATTGGCGTCGAACAGCATGCTGCCGGTGGCCTGGTCGAGGGCGTTGACCGCAGGCTCCTGGAAGCGGTTGCCCGAGGCCGAGGCGCCGAACTTCCACAGCAGCTTGCCGTTCCAGCCTTTTTGCGGAGCCCATGGAGCCCATGGCTGGGCGGGGTCGTAGTAGGCCAGGATCTGGTAGGTGCCGCGGCCCATCACGCCGGTTTCCACGCGCAGCAGGTGCTTGACCGTATCGCCACGGTCATTGGTGAAGTCGGCAATCTCGCTGTCGGCAGGCCGTTGCGACGGGTCGAAGGGCAGGTGGCAGGGGGCGGCGCCGGTGGTCCCGGGTGTGCAGGCGCTGCCCTGCCTGGACTTGGGCATGTAGTAGTAGGTGTACTGGGTCCTGGTATTGCAAAGGGCATCCACCGGATCGGTGTCGAGCCCGCTGACGCGCGTGGTCACGGTCGCCGACAGCGCCGTGCCCGGCACGGAAACAGTGGCCTGTGCGCCATTGCGCGTGGCGCAGATCCAGGGTTGGGTCTGCGGGCCCGCGAAGATGGAGTCGCCCCGGCCGTGGTTGGTGATGTCCAGGCGTGCCCGCGCACTCCCGGCGGCCGAGGCGGCGAGGGTATTGGCACCCACCCGCAATCCGTCGATCCGGCCCAGGATGCGGCCATTGGCGCGCGGGGCGAATTGCGCGGTGACGTCGGCTCCGTTCAATTCCACCTTCAGTGCATCGGCGGGACTGCCCTTGGGCAGCAGGATTTCAAGGTAGGCATTGCCATCGCTGATCATGTCGGCCCGGTTGGAAAGGCTGAGGATCTCGATGGGCTGCGGGCCGGCATCGCCGCTGCTGCCGCAGGCCGTCAGCAGCGTGGCGAGCACGGCGGCCATCGCCATGCCCGAACGAGGGGCTGTCTGTGTCATGGGTTTTGTCTCCTGCATCCACTTCTTCTTGAAGCGTTTTCATTGAAGCACGCTAACAAATGGAAGTCTGTATAGGTTTTGACAATGCATGGATGGTCCCGTGCCATGGAACTGGCGCGCATATTGCATGCGCTGCGCTCACAAGTGTTTAACGCCCCCTGCCCAGGTCATTCTTGGTGCTTGTATCTAGCTGGCCGGGGCCAGGGCTGGGTTACCCTGCGGGCTTTTCATGATCTGCACGGCGGCTCCCCGCGTCGTGCCCCTTTGGTGATTGCTTCGCTACATGCGCGACCAGGCCCTGTTCGACAAGATTGATCTGCATCTGATCCGGGTGCTGCACACGGTGCTGACCGAGCGCAGCGTCTCGCGTGCCGCATTGCGCCTGGGCATGCACCAACCTGCGGTGTCCGCTGCGCTCAAGCGCCTGCGCGACCTGGCGGGCGATTCGCTGCTGGTGCGCTCGGGCGCCCACATGCAGCCCACCGAGGCGGGGCTGCGCATGGTGCAGCCGGCCGCCGACATCCTGCGCGCGGCCGAGGGCCTGTTCAGCGATGCGCGCCATTTCGATCCCCGCACCTCCACGCGCACCTTCCGCATCGCCGCCAGCGACTACCTGGACCCGCTGTTCCTGCCGCGCCTGGTGGCCCATCTCAAGACCGAGGCGCCCGGCTGCCCCGTGGACATCCTGGCGCTCAACGGCGACGCGCACTACGAAGTGCAACTGGCCCAGGGCGATGTGGACGTGGTGATCGGCAACTGGCCCGAGCCGCCGCAGGGCCTGCACATGGCCAGCCTGTTCGAGGACGAGGTGGTCTGCCTGGTCAGCCCCCAGCACCCGGCCGTGCGCCGCGGCTGGGATGCGGCCCAGTGGCTGGAGGCCGAGCACATCGCGCCCACGCCCACCTATCCGGGCGCGCGCGGCGTGATCGACGACCAGTTGTCCCGCATGGGCCTGCAGCGCCAGGTGGCGGCGCGCTGCGCGCATTTCAGCCTGATTCCCGACATCGTGGCCACCAGCCTGCTGGTGCTGACCACGGGGCGGCTGTTCTGCGAGCGCTTCAGCCAGCGCCTGCCCCTGGTGATCCTGCCCTGCCCGGTGGAGTTTGCGCCGCTGGTGTACTACCAGCTGTGGCACGCCCGCACGCACATGGGAGCCTCCACGCGCTGGCTGCGCGACGCCGTGCGGCACGTGGCCCTGATGTCCCGGGCCCGATAGGCGACGGCGGCAGGAACCGCCTTTTTGGTGAACAAAGTGATGGCCGATATGAGGGCCGCCAAGGCGTTTTCAAGGACTTGTGTTCCAGTTTGTTGCAGAAATTGAAAGACAATCCCAGCCATGAATCCCCCCGATACAGTCCCTCTGCCAGCCGCAGCGCCGCCCCGGCTGCAGCTGACAGGCATCACCAAGCGCTATCCGGCGGTGGTGGCCAACAACGGCATTTCGCTGACCGTGGGCGCCGGCGAAGTGCATGCCATCCTGGGCGAGAACGGTGCCGGCAAGTCCACGCTGATGAAGATCATCTACGGCGCCGTCAAGCCTGACGAGGGCCGCATCGAGGTCGATGGCAAGCCGGTCCACATCCGCAATCCCCAGGAGGCGCGCCAGCTGGGCATCGCCATGGTGTTCCAGCATTTCAGTCTGTTCGACACGCTGTCCGTGGCCGAGAACGTCTGGCTGGGCCTGGACAAGAGCCTGCCGCTGGCCGAGGTGGTGCAGCGCATCGAGTCCACGGCGCATGACTACGGGCTGGAAGTCGATCCCCACCGCCCCGTGCACACGCTGAGCGTCGGCGAGATGCAGCGCGTGGAAATCATCCGTGCCCTGCTCACGCATCCGCGCGTGCTCATTCTTGACGAGCCCACCTCGGTGCTCACGCCGCAGGCGGTGGAAAAGCTCTTCGTGGTGCTGCGCCGCCTGGCGTCCGAGGGCTGCTCCATCCTCTACATCAGCCACAAGCTGCACGAGATCCGTTCGCTGTGCACGGCCTGTACCGTGCTGCGCGGCGGGCAGGTGACCGGCGTGTGCAACCCGGCCGTGGAGAGCAATGCCTCGCTGTCGCGCCTGATGATCGGCTCGGAACCGCCCGAGCTCACGCACCGCGAATCCCAGGTCGGCGCCAGCGTGCTGCGCGTGCAGGGCCTGGCGCTGCCGCGCTCTGAGCCCTTCGGTGTGGACCTGCATGGCATCCATCTCGATGTGCGCGCGGGCGAAGTCGTGGGCATCGCCGGTGTCTCGGGCAATGGCCAGAAGGAATTGCTGTACGCCCTGTCCGGCGAGGATACGCGTGCGGCGCCCGAAATGGTGCAGATTTCCGGCCGGGAGGCGGGACGCCTCGGGCCGGGCCGGCGCCGTGCGCTGGGCCTGCACTTCGTGCCGGAGGAACGCCTCGGCCGTGGCGCCGTGCCCAGCATGGGCCTGGCGCACAACCTGTTGCTGACGCGCAAGACCGCGCTGGGCGCGGGCGGCTGGATCCGCATGGGCCAGTTGCAGGAGCAGGCGCGCGCCATCATCGCGCGCTTCAACGTCAAGGCCGGTGGCCCCAACGCGGCGGCGCAGTCGCTGTCGGGCGGCAACCTGCAGAAATTCATCGTGGGCCGCGAGATCGATGCCAGGCCCACGCTGCTCATCATCTCCCAGCCCACCTGGGGAGTGGACGTGGGGGCGGCCGCGCAGATCCGCGGCGCCATCCTGCAATTGCGTGACGAGGGCTGCGCCGTGCTGGTGCTCAGCGAGGAGTTGGACGAATTGTTCGAAATATGTGACCGCCTGCATGTGGTGGCCAAGGGCCGGCTGTCGCCCTCGGTGGCGCGGGCCGATGCCACCGTGCAGCAGATCGGCGAGTGGATGAGCGGCCTGTGGGACGGTGCTGCCGCCCCGAACTCCGCCAGGGGAGGCGCGCATGTTCAAGCTTGAGCAACGCCCCCAGGCCTCCAGGCTGTGGACCTACGGTTCGCCCGTGCTGGCGCTGGCCATCACCGTGCTGATCGGCGTGTGCCTGTTCGTGATGCTGGGCAAGGACCCGGTGCGCGGCCTGCAGGCCTTCTTCTGGGACCCCGTCAAGTCCCCCTATGCGCTGGGCGAGCTGGCCGTCAAGGCCACGCCGCTGCTGCTGATCGCGCTGGGCCTGGCCGTGTGCTTTCGCTCCAATGTGTGGAACATCGGTGCCGAAGGCCAGTTCGTGATCGGCGCCGTGGCCGCAGGCGGCGTGGCGCTGCTGGCGGACAAGACCACGGGGCCGTGGATCGTGCCCGCCATCCTGGTGGCCGGCATGCTCGGCGGCATGGTCTGGGCCGGCATCGTGGCCCTGCTGCGCGACCGCTTCAACGCCAATGAAATCCTGGTCAGCCTGATGCTGGTCTACGTGGCCACCCTGGTGCTGGGCTTCCTGGTCTACGGGCCGTGGAAGGACCCCATGGGCTACAACTTCCCGCAGACCAAGACCTTCGAGCGCGTCACGCAGATCCCCAAGCTCATGCAGGGCATGCGCACCAACATCGGCCTGCTGCTGGCGCTGGCCGCGGCGGCCATGCTGTGGGTCTTCCTGTTCCGTACCCGTGCCGGCTTTGCGCTGCAGGTCGGTGGCCTGGCCCCGGCTGCTGCGCGCTACGCGGGCTTTTCCTCGCGCCGCGCGCTGTGGACGGCGCTGCTGATCTCGGGCGCCGCCGCCGGCCTGGCCGGTGCGCTGGAGGTGGCCGGCCCCCTGGGCCAGCTCACACCCTATGTCCCGGCTGGCTACGGCTTCGCCGCCATCATCGTGGCCTTCGTCGGCCGCCTGCATCCCGTGGGCATGATCTTTTCCGCGATTCTCATGAGCATGTTCTATATCGGGGGCGAACTCGCCCAGTCGCGCCTGGGCCTGCCCAAGGCGCTGACCGGCGTGTTCCAGGGTCTGCTGCTGTTCACGCTGCTGGCCTGCGACACGCTGGTGGCCTACCGCCTGCGCTGGGTGTCCCGCACGCCAGCCGCCCCGGCCGCTGCGGCGCCTGCAGTCAAGGAGGCCCGCTGATGGAATCCTATGCACTGCTGCTGGGCTCCACGCTCAGCGCCGGCACCGTGCTGGCGCTGGCCGCGCTGGGCCTGCTGATCAATGAAAAGGCCGGCATCGTCAACCTGGGTGCCGAGGGGATGATGCTGTGCGCCGCCATTGCGGGCTTTGCCGCCGTGGTCCATACGGGCAGCACCACCGTGGGCTTTCTGGCCGGCATGGGCGCGGGCGCGCTGCTGGCCGCCATCTTCGGCGTGCTGGTGATCTGGCTGAACACCAACCAGTACGCGACGGGGCTGGCGCTGTCGCTGTTCGGCACGGGCTTCTCGGCCTTCCTGGGCCTGGGCTATGTGCAGGCGCGCCTGCCCGAGCTGCCCAAGTTCGCCGTGCCCTGGCTGTCCGACCTGCCCGTGGTCGGCACGGCGCTGTTCCGCCTGCACCCGCTGGTCTATGGGGCCGTGGCCATTGCGGCGGCCCTGGTCTGGTTCCTCTACCGCACGCGGGCCGGCCTGGTGCTGCGTGCCGTGGGCGAGTCGCCCCAGTCGGCCCATGCGCTGGGCTACCCGGTGCGCCGCATCCGCCTGGCGGCCGTGGTCTTCGGTGGTGCCATGTGCGGGCTGGCCGGTGCCTACATCTCCACCGTCTACACGCCGCTGTGGGTGGAGGGCATGGTGTCGGGCCGGGGCTGGATCGCGCTGGCGCTGACCACCTTTGCCACCTGGCGCCCTGCGCGCGTGCTGCTGGGCGCCTACCTGTTCGGCGGCGTGACCATGCTGCAGTTCCACCTGCAGGCCACGGGCGTGCAGGTGGCCAGCCAGCTGCTGTCCATGCTGCCCTACCTGGCGACCATCGTCGTGCTGGTGCTGATCTCGCGCAATCCGACCTGGATACGTGCCAACATGCCGGCCTCGCTGGGCAAGCCCTTCTATCCGGGCTCCTGACGCCTTCATTTTTTCCTCCCTCCAGAACCACAAAAGGACAAACGCATGCCCGCTTTGCGCGAACGCAACCTGAAACCTGGCCTGAAAAGCACGCTTGTGAAGATGATCGGCCTGTCGGCCATCTCGGTGGCGGCCCTGACCGCCTGCGGCAAGAAGGAAGAGGCCGCAGCGCCTGCTCCCGCTGCCGCGCCTGCCGCCCAGGCGCCGGCCGAGAAGCTCAAGATCGGCTTCATGTACGTCAGCCCCATCGGCGACGGTGGCTGGACCTTCCAGCACGAGCTGGGCCGCAAGGCCATCCAGGAGAAGTTCGGCGACAAGGTGGAAACCTCCTTCGTCGAAAGCGTGCCCGAGAGCGCCGATGCCGAGCGCGTGATGCGCGACATGGCCGGCCAGGGCAACAAGCTGATCTTCGCGACCAGCTTCGGCTACCAGGAGTTCGTGCAGAAGGTCGCGGCCGACCTCAAGGACGTGAAGTTCGAGCACGCCACCGGCTACAAGAACGCCGACAACGTGGCCACCTACGACACCAAGACTTTCGAGGGTGCCTACCTGGCCGGCATCGTGGCCGGTGGCATGACCAAGACCAAGACCATCGGCGTCGTGGCCTCGGTGCCGATCCCCGAAGTGGTGCGCAACATCAACAGCTTCGTGCTGGGTGCGCAAAGCGTCGATCCCTCGATCAAGGCCAAGGTGGTCTGGGTGAACGAATGGTTCGCCCCGCCCAAGGAGTCCGAGGCCGCCACCTCGCTGATCAACGGCGGCGTGGACGTGCTCTACCAGAACACCAACTCCCCGGCCGTGCTCAAGACGGCCGAGGAACGCGGTGCGCGCGCCTTCGGCAAGGACGGCGACATGAGCGCCTTCGCGCCCAAGGCCCACCTGGGCTCGGCCGTGATCGACTGGACGCCCTACTACAGCAAGGTCACCCAGGACACGCTGGACGGCAAGTGGCAGGGCGGCTCGTTCTGGTGGGGCGTGAAGGAAGGCGCCATCGACCTCGTGAAGATCGCCGACGACGTGCCCCAGGACATCAAGGACAAGGTCGCCAAGGCGCGCGACGGCCTCAAGGACGGCAGCTTCGCCGTCTGGACCGGCCCCATCAAGGACAACGCCGGCAAGGAAGTGCTGACGGCGGGCCAGGTCGGCGACCTGGGCTTCATGACCAGCATCAACTTCTTCGTCAACGGCGTCGAAGGCAAGGTGCCGGGCGCCAAGTAAGGCGCCTGCGCTCCATGCACCAAGGGCCCTTCGGGGCCTTTTGTCTTGATGTGTCCGGCAAGAGGGCGGGGCGGCATGCACCACGATCGTGCAAAGTCCCGAAAATGTGGTTTTCCCGCATGCGTGGCGGCTGCAGCGCGGCCGGCTGGCGTCATTCTTGCTTTATTCTCTGGACCCATCGCGGCAGGCCTGCGCCCTGCAGACCCGCCTTCTTCCTGCCTGTCGCAGGACCACTTGAGGAAACTTCGATGACTGATCTTCACAAACGCTCCCTGATCAAGGTGGCAGCGCTGTCGGCGGTGGCCGCCGCAGCGCTGGCCGGCTGCGGCAAGAAGGAGGAGGCCGCTCCTGCGCCCGCTCCCGTTGCCGAGGCGCCCGCTGCCGCCGCGACCGAGCCGCTGAAGATCGCCTTCGCCTACGTGGGCCCCGTGGGCGACGGCGGCTATACCTTCGCGCATGACCAGGGCCGCCTGGCGCTGGAGAAGGAATTCGGCGACAAGATCAAGACCTCCTATGTGGAGAGCGTGCCCGAGGGCGCCGACGCCGAGCGCGTGCTGCGCGACATGGCCGCCAACGGCAACAAGCTGGTCTTCGGCACCACCTTCGGCTACATGGAGCCCATCCAGAAGATCGCTCCCGACTTCCCCGATGTGAAGTTCGAGCACGCCACCGGCTACAAGACCGCCGCCAACGTCAGCACCTACGACAGCCGCACCTACGAAGGCGCCTACCTGGCCGGCATCATCGCGGGCTCCATGACCAAGTCCAACGTGCTGGGCGTGGTCGGCTCCGTGCCGATTCCCGAAGTGCTGCGCAACATCAACAGCTTCACGCTGGGCGCGCAGTCCATGAATCCCAAGATCAAGACCAAGGTGGTCTGGGTCAACGAGTGGTTCGCCCCCCCGAAGGAAACCGAGGCGGCCACCTCGCTGATCAACGGCGGCGCCGACATCCTGTTCCAGAACACCGACTCCGCCGCCGTGCTCAAGACGGCCGAGGAAAAGGGCAAGCGCGCCTTCGGCTGGGACTCCGACATGACCGCCTACGGCCCCAAGGCCCACCTGGGCTCGGCCATCATCAACTGGACGCCCTACTACACCAAGACCGTGCGCGAGATGCTGGACGGCAAGTGGAGCAGCCAGCAGACCTGGTGGGGCGTGAAGGAAGGCGCGATCGACATCGTCTCGCTGGCCGATGACGTGCCCGCCGAGGCCAAGGCGAAGATCGAAGAGGTCAAGAAGGGCCTGAAGGACGGTACCTTCCACATCTGGAAGGGCCCGATCGCAGGCCAGGACGGCAAGGAACTGCTGGCCGCCGACGCCGTGGCCGAGGACAAGTTCCTCACGGGCATCAACTTCTACGTCAAGGGCGTGGAAGGCAAGGTGCCTGGCCAGGACAGCAAGTAAGCAAGACGCCAGGCCACCCGGCGCAGGCCGGGTGGCCTGCTGCCGCCAGGGCCGCCTTCGGGCGGCCTTGGCGTTCATGCGCCGCACAGGTTCCGCATAGGTGCCGCACCTGTACCGTACCCGTACCGCGCATCGAGTGGGTTTATGCTCACTCCCAGCCGCGGCCTGCCCGCCACCGCGGCACAGACCGACAGCAAGAGATTCCCCCCATGATCGAAAGCTCCCTCTGGCACCCCGTGGCCCAGGCCCATGAGGTGGCCGATGCGCCGCTGGGCGTGCAACTGCTGGACCAGCCCCTGGTGCTGTGGCGCGATCCGCAAGGCCAGGTCCGCGTCTTCGTGGACCGCTGCCCGCATCGTGGCGCGCGCCTGTCCATGGGCCGCGTCGAGAACGGCCACCTCGAATGTCCCTACCACGGCTGGCAGTTCGCCGGCAGCGGCCAGTGCGTCAAGGTGCCGGCCCTGCCCAGCTTCACGCCGCCGCCCTCGCAGTGCGTGAAGGCCTTCGAGGTCCAGGAGGCCCATGGCCTGGTCTGGGTGCGGCTGGATGCGGGCGAGACGCCCTCGTCCCTGCCGGCCTTCGCTGCCGAGGCGGACGAACACCTGCGCAAGCTCAACTGCGGCCCCTATGACGTGGCCGCCAGCGCGCCGCGCATCATCGAGAACTTCCTGGACATGTCGCACTTCGGCTTTGTCCATGAAGGCTGGCTGGGCAGCCGCGACGCCACGGCCATCGAGGCCTATGCCGTGGAGACCACGCCCACGGGCGTGCTGGCCACGGGCTGCAAGGCCGTGCAGCCGCAGTCCAACCTGCACTCCACCAGCGCGGCCGAAGTCGAATACACCTATGAAGTCACCGCGCCCTATGCGGCCGTGCTGACCAAGCTTCCCGAGTCCGGCACCACCAAGGCCGGCTGGCGCGAGTCCATCGCCCTGTTCATCTGCCCGCTCACGCCCGAGACCAGCCGCGTCTGGTTCCGCCTGGCCGTGGCAGACTTCGACTCGCCCGACGCACAGCTGCAGCAATTCCAGCACACCATCTTCTGCCAGGACCAGCCCGTGCTGGAATCGCAGCAGCCCAAGCGCCTGCCGCTGGACCCGCGCGCCGAAATGCACTCTGCGGCCGACCGCATGTCGTCCGCCTATCGCCGCTACCTCCGGGCCAGCGGCATCACCTTCGGAGTCTGCTGATGCACACCGTACCCACCGTGGATGCAGCGCATCTGCCCCAATTGCTCAAGGCCATGCCCAAGGCCGAGCTGCACATGCACATCGAAGGCTCGCTGGAGCCCGAACTGATCTTCGCCCTGGCCCGGCGCAACGGCGTGAAGCTGCCCTACGCCAGCGTGGAAGACCTGCGCCGCGCCTATGCCTTCACCGACCTGCAAAGCTTTCTGGACATCTACTACGCCGGCGCCAGCGTGCTGCTGTACGAGCAGGATTTCTACGACATGGGCCGCGCCTACCTGACGCGCGCCGCGCAGGACAACGTGGTCCATGCCGAGATCTTCTTCGACCCCCAGACCCACACGCAGCGCGGCGTGGGCATGGAGACCGTGATCAACGGCCTGTACCGCGCCTGCCGCGATGCGGAGATAGAGCAGGGCATCTCGTCCGCGCTGATCCTGAGCTTTCTGCGCCACCTCAGCGAAGAGGACGCCTTCGCCACGCTGGAGGCCGCGCTGCCGCTGCGCGACCGCTTCATCGGCGTGGGACTGGACAGCAGCGAGGTCGGCAACCCGCCCGAGAAGTTCGCGCGCGTGTTCGCCCGCTGCCGCGAGCTGGGCCTGCACCTGGTGGCCCATGCGGGCGAGGAGGGACCTCCCGCCTATATCTGGGGCGCGCTGGACGTGCTGCATTCCGAGCGCATAGACCATGGCGTGCAGGCCGCCCGCGACGAGGCCCTGATGCAGCGGCTGGTCCGCGACGGCGTGCCGCTGACCGTGTGCCCGCTGTCCAACCTCAAGCTGTGCGTGGTGTCCGACCTGGCCCAGCACAACCTGCCCCAGCTTCTGGAGGCAGGGATCAAGGTCACGGTCAACTCCGACGATCCGGCCTACTTCGGCGGCTACGTAAACGAGAACTACCTGCAGCTGTTCGCCGCCACCGGCATGAACTCGCAGCAGGCCTGGCAACTGGCGGTCAACAGCTTCGATGCCAGCTTCGTCACGCCCCAGCAGCGCGCCCACTGGATGCGCCAGCTGGAGGCCGTGTTCACGCGCTACGCCGCCCTGGCCTGAGTCCGTTCATGCCAGCGCCTGCCTGATGCGCTCGGCGTAGTCATGCAGCGCCTGCATGCCGGGTTCCTTGCGCGGCCACCCCAGGCCTACGCCGTCGCCCTCGTGGCGCGGCAGCACATGCAGGTGGAAGTGAAAGACCGTCTGCCCGCCCGCCGCGCCGTTGGCCTGGAACAGGCTGATGCCGTCGGGGTCGAACGCTGACTGCACGGCCCGCGCCACGCGCTGGGCCGTGCGCATCACGGCGCCGGCCTCGTCGGGCGTGAGGTCCAGCAGGGTCACGGCATGGCGCTTGCTGGCCACCAGCACATGGCCGGGGTTGACCTGGCCGATGTCCATGAAGGCGATGGTCTGCTCGTCCTCGAAGACCTTGGCGGAAGGGATCTCGCCAGCCGCGAGGCGGCAGAAGATGCACTGCCCCGGGGGCGAGGTATCGACGAACATCGGCATGGTCTTGTACTCCTTGGGGGTTGCCTAGGGTTGGAAATTGCCGGTGATCTTAGTGGACAGTATCTGCCGTCCCTTATGGAGGCCATAGGCGCAGGCCCAGGCAGCCCCCAGGGGCGCTGCCTATAATCGCGCCCCGCACCGTCCGCCGCCCACGGCCGGTGCGTTTCATTTCCGGGCCATGTAGAGGAACACCATGTACAAAAACCTCGCAGCCGCAGTCGCGGCCGCAAGTCTTGTATCCACGGCCTTGTCCCAAGGCCATCCCGCCCCTTCATCCCCCGCAGGTTCCGCGCCCCTCAAGGCCGCCTTCGTCTATCTGACGCCCGTGCTCGACGCCGGCTGGACGCGCCAGCACGAAGAAGGCCGGCGCGCCTTGCAGGCGGCCCTGGGGCCGCGCGTGCAGACCCGCGCCGTGGACAGCGTGCCCGAAGGGCCCGACGCCGAGCGCGTGCTGCGCGACCTGGCTGCCTCGGGCAACCAGCTGATCTTCACCACCAGCTTCGGCTACACCGAGTCCGTGATGCGCGTGGCGCGCGACTTCCCGCAGGTGAAGTTCGAGTCGGTCACGGGCTTCAAGCGCGCCGACAACGTGGCCACCTCGAATGCGCGCTACTACGAGGGCCGTTATCTGTCGGGCATTGCCGCAGGCCGTGCCAGCAAGACGGGCGTGGCCGGTTTCGTGGTCGGCTTTCCGATTCCCGAGGTGCTGCAGGGCATCAACGCCTTCACGCTGGGCATGCGTTCGGTCAATCCCAAGGCCACCGTCAAGGTGGTGTGGCTGGACACCTGGTTCGACCCGCCGCGCGAGCGCGATGCGGCCATGGCGCTGTTCAATGGCGGCGTGGACGTGGTGTCCTTCCAGGTCGCATCCACCGCCGTGATGCAGGCCGCCCAGGAGCGCGGCCGCATGGCGATTGCCTACCACTCCGACATGCGCAAGGACGGGCCCGACGCCCAGTTGCTGGCCGTCACCCACCAGTGGGGCGACTACTACACGGCGCGCGCCAAAGCGGTGCTGGACGGCAGCTGGAAGAGCCAGGACACCTGGGGTGGCGTGCGCGAGGGCATGATCCGCGTGGAGGGCTTCGGCCCCAGGCTGCCGCCCGCCGTGCGCGAGGAAGTGCTGCTGCGCCAGAAGGACATGGCCCAGGGCCGCCTGCAGCCCTTCAAGGCCGGCGAGCAGCCGGTGCGCGACAACCAGGGCCAGGTGCGCATTCCAGCCGGCAAGCAGCTGGACGATGCGCAGATCCTGCAGATGGACTGGCTGGTGGAAGGCGTGCAGGCCACCCTGCCCAAGTGATGCGGTCGGCGGGCGCCCCGTCCTGGCGTAAACCCTAGGATGGCGCCTGCCGATGGCGCCTATAGCACTGCGGATATGGCATCTGCCCGCGCGCCCGCTAAGCTTGGCGGCATGCAAATCTACCGTTCCTCATTGCTGCGTTTTGCCGACGACGGCCAGGCGCTCTACGACGAAGATGGCCTGCTGGCCGTCGCCCCGGATGACAGGGGGCAGCAGCGCGTGGTCGCCGCCGGCAGCTGGCAGGCGCTGCAGGCGCAGTTCACCGGCCAGCCAGGCGCCGAAGTCACCCATCTGCCGGGCCGCATCCTGGCGCCGGGCTTCATCGACCTGCACATCCACTATCCGCAGACCGATGTGATCGGCGCGCCCGCTGCCGGCCTGCTGCCCTGGCTGGAGAAATACACCTTCCCGCACGAGTCGGCCTTTTGCGAGCGTGCACATGCCGACAGCGTGGCCGAGTTCTTCCTGGACGAGCTGCAGCGCAACGGCGTGACCACGGCGCTGGCCTTTGCCACCTCGCACCCGGGCTCGGTCGATGCGCTCATGGGAGCGTCGCAGGCGCGCGGCATGCGCATGATCACGGGCAAGGTGCTGCAGGACCGCCACAGCCCCGACGGCGTGCGCGATGAGACCGAACAAAGCCTGATCGACACCGAAACGCTGATCCAGCGCTGGCATGGCGTGGACCGCCTGGGCTACGCCATCACGCCGCGCTTTGCGCCCACCAGCACGCACGAGCAGCTGCGCGGCGCGGGCGAGCTGGCCGCGCGCTATGCCGATGTCTGGATCCAGTCGCACGTGGCCGAGAACCTGGACGAAGTGCGCTGGGTGGCCGAGCTCTTTCCCCAGGCGCGCAGCTACCTGTCGGTCTACGACGACTTCGGCCTGATGCGCGAGCGCGCCGTCTACGCCCACTGCATCCACCTGGACGATGAAGACCGAGCCCTGATGCGTGAACGCCATACGGCCGCCGCCGTCAGCCCCACCAGCAACCTGTTCCTGGGCAGCGGCTTCTTCGACTTTGCGCGGGCCGATGCCGCGCCGTTCCTCTACGGCCTGGCCAGCGACGTGGGTGGCGGCATGAGCTTCAGCCCTTTCCGCACCATGCAGGCCGCCTATGTGGCGGGCCGCGAGGGCCAGACCAAGCAGGGCCTGAGCCTGTCGCCGGGCAACCTGTGGTGGCAGCACACGGCGGGCGCGGCGCGTGCCTTGGGGCTGGCGGGCCAGGTGGGCAATCTGCAGCCGGGCTGCGAGGCCGACTTCGTGGTCATCAACCCGGCCTGCACGCCGCTGCTCGAGCGCAAGACCCGCCAGGCCGGGAGCCTGGACGAGTTGCTGTTCGCCATGATCATCCTGGGCGATGACCGCCTGATCGAGCGTACCGTCGTTTCTCAAGCAAAATAGCGCCTTTGCGCCGGTGCCCGGACGGGTACCGGCGCCTGACAAGGACAGCTAGGGAACGAGGAATTGCCATGAGCATCAAGAGCGACAAGTGGATCCGTCGCATGGCCGAGGATCACGGCATGATCGAGCCTTTCGAGCCTGGCCAGGTTCGCGCCGTCGACGGCCGCAAGATCATCAGCTACGGCACCAGCAGCTATGGCTACGACATCCGCTGCGCACCCGAATTCAAGGTGTTCACCAACATCCACAGCACCGTGGTGGACCCCAAGAACTTCGATGAGAAAAGCTTTGTCGATTTCGAGGGCGACAGCTGCATCATCCCGCCCAACAGCTTCGCGCTGGCGCGCACGGTCGAGTACTTCCGCATCCCGCGCAACGTGCTGACCATCTGCCTGGGCAAGAGCACCTACGCGCGCTGCGGCATCATCGTCAACGTCACCCCCTTCGAGCCCGAATGGGAAGGCTATGTGACGCTGGAGTTCTCCAACACCACGCCGCTGCCCGCCCGCATCTATGCAGGCGAGGGCTGCGCCCAGGTGCTGTTCTTCGAGAGCGATCCCGACGATGTCTGCGAGGTCAGCTACCGCGACCGTGGCGGCAAGTACCAGGGACAGGTGGGCGTGACGCTTCCCAAGGCCTGAGCGCCACCTCCCGTCGGACTGGCCCGCCGCGAAAGCAGCGGGCCTTTTTCATCGCCGGGCCGCCCCAAAATGAAAAGCAGCCCCCCTCAAGGGGGCAGCGGACCTTGCGCAGCAAGGAGAGCGTGGGGGCCATTTTTCATTCGACCAGCGCCAGCGCATCGGTGCGCGAATGCGCGCCGCAGCTCTCGCGCCGCGCGGCGGCGGCCGTGGCCATGAGCCAGCAGACATCGAGCTGGTTGCGCAGCGCATGCGCGGCAGCGGGCTCCAGTGTCTCGCGCCATGCAGCGATGCGCTGCAGCGCGAGGGCCAGCCCCTGGTCGCTGCGCTGTATGCCCACGCAGTCCTGCATGAGCTGGCGCAGTTCCTGCGCCACGGCTGCCGTCTCCCGGGCGGAAATGCCGGCTGGCACGGGCTCATGTTCAGGAGCTGCTGCCCGCAGGGAGGCTGGCCGTTGCGCAATGGACAGCGCGGCAGCGCGCCCCATCACCACGCACTCGAGCAGCGAATTGCTCGCCAGCCGGTTGGCGCCGTGCAGGCCGGTGCGCGCCACCTCGCCAATGGCGCGCAGGCCATCGACATCCGTGCGTCCGTCGATATCGGCCAGCACGCCGCCGCAGGCGTAGTGGGCGCAGGGGGCCACGGGAATCGGCTGCGTGGCGATGTCGATGCCATGGCTGGCGCACAGCGCCATCACGCCCGGGAAATGCGCCTGCAACCAGGCGCGTGGCCGGTGGGTGATGTCCAGGTGCACGAAGGCCAGGCCGTGGCGGTTCATCTCGTGCCGGATGGCCCGGGCCACGATGTCGCGCGGCGCCAGTTCGGCCCGTTCGTCATGGGCGGGCATGAAGCGCGTGCCATCCGGCAGGCGCAGCAGGGCGCCCTCGCCGCGCAGCGCCTCGGAGACCAGGCCGGCTGCATGCCCGTCCACCTGCAGCGCCGTGGGATGGAACTGCATGAACTCCAGGTCGCCCACGCGGCAGCCCGCGCGCCAGGCCATGGCCACTCCGTCGCCCGTGGCGGTGGCCGGGTTGGTGGTGGCGGGATAGACCTGCCCCAGCCCGCCCGTGGCCAGCACGGTATGCGCGGCATGCCAGCGTTGCTGGCGGCCATCGGGCAGGCGCACCAGCGCGCCCGTGCAGTGCGCAGGCTGCCCCTCGGTCAGCAGGTACAGCGCGCTGGTGTGCTCATGCAGATCGATGTTCGAGCGCTCCCGGCAGGCGCGCAGCAGGGTAGTGTGCACGGCCTGGCCCGTGCAGTCGGCGGCATGCACGATGCGGCGGCGGCCATGGCCGCCTTCGCGCGTGAGGTGCAGGCCACCGCTGTCGTCGCGCGTGAAAGGCACGCCGTGGGCCACCAGCCAGTCGATGGCGGCGGGCGCCTGCTCGAGGATGGCGCGCACGGCCTGCACATCGCACTGGCCCGCGCCCGCGACCAGGGTGTCGGCCAGGTGCTCATCGATGCTGTCCCCGGCATCCATCACGGCGGCAATGCCGCCCTGGGCCCAGGCGCTGGCGCATTCCTCGGCCGCGCCCTTGCTGAGCAGGGCCACGCGCAGGTGCGGCGGCAGCGACAGGGCGGCGGCCATGCCGGCCAGGCCGGCGCCGATGATGAGTACGTCTGTGCAAGGCTGTGTCATGGCGCTGTCCTCAGGCGGGCCCGAAATGCTG
Source organism: Delftia acidovorans (assembly GCA_031286585.1). GTDB lineage: Bacteria > Pseudomonadota > Gammaproteobacteria > Burkholderiales > Burkholderiaceae_C > Comamonas > Comamonas acidovorans_A. The sequence continues at coordinate 498,900 of JAITUC010000024.1, read as the reverse complement.
GAAGAGCGCCGCATCGCGTGCGAGGTCTCCGCTGGCGCGCACCGGCTGGCGGTGGCCCGCGGCAAAGGCCAGCATGCGTTCGATGGGGCGGCGCGCGGCCTGGGCGATGGCGGGGTCCACCTCGATGGCGCACAGGCCCTGCTCCAGCGCCAGTTCCACGCCGTGCAGGCTGTTCATCGCCATCCAGGGGCACATGGCGCAGCTCTTGCAGGTGGCACCCTGGCCGGCCGTGGGCGCGGGCAGGAAGGTCTTGCCCGGGTAGCGCATGCGCATGTCGTGCAGGATGCCCTGGTCGGTGGCGACGATGAAGGTGTCTGTGGGCAGCCGGCCTGCCGCGTTGATGAGCTGGGTGGTGGAGCCCACCACATCGGCCTGGGCGGCCACGGCGGCCGGCGACTCGGGGTGAACGAGGATGGCGGCCTGCGGATGCTCAAGCGCCATGGCGGCCAGTTCGTCGGCCTTGAACTCGTCATGGACCAGGCAGGAGCCATGCCACAGCAGCATGTCCGCGCCGGTCTGGCGCTGGATGTGGGCGCCCAGGTGGCGGTCGGGAGCCCAGAGGATCTTCTCGCCGCAGGCGTGCAGGTGGGCCACGATGTCCTGACCCACCGACGAGGTGACCACCCAGTCGGCGCGCGCCTTTACCGCCGCGCTGGTGTTGGCGTAGACCACGACCGTGCGGTCCGGGTGGGCGTCGCAGAAGGCGCTGAACTCGTCGGCCGGGCAGCCCAGGTCCAGCGAGCAGCTGGCGTCGTCGTCGGGCATGAGCACCCGCTTTTCCGGGCTGAGGATCTTGGCGGTCTCTCCCATGAAGCGCACGCCGGCCACGACCAGGGTGCTGGCCCGGTGCTGGGCGCCGAAGCGCGCCATCTCCAGCGAGTCGCCCACGCAGCCACCGGTCTCGCGCGCCAGGTCCTGCAGTTCGCCGTCCACGTAGTAATGGGCCACGAGCACGGCATCGCGCTCATGCAGCAGGGCGCGTATGCGCTCGGCTGTCTGAAGGCGCTGGGCGCGGTCAAGTTCGGGAGGAATGCGGGCCCAGGCCTCGCCGATGCCGCACTGGCCGGCGAGGGAGAAATGGGGCTTGTCGTACTGCAAGGATTTGAGCTGCATGGTGGCCGTCCGGGACTTTGGAAAGGGCTGGTGATGGCTGCGAATAATATGCTCAATTTGAGTATTAGTGTGGTGTTTTTTTTGCTGCACAGGTGTTGTGCGGCGGCAAGGGGAGGAGGCGCCTAAGGGCCTTGAGAAGCGCTGGCCGTGCGGGTGGCGGGCCGCGTCAGCGCTGCAGCTGCACGTTGTTGCGGCCCGCGCCCTTGGCCTCGTACAGCGCTTCATCGCCACGGCGCAGCATGGCGGCGGCCGTGTCCGTGGCGCTGCGCAGCGTGGCCACGCCCACGCTGGCGGTGACCGGCTCGCCATGCGCCATGGGCGTGGCGGCCAGCAGTTCGCGCAGTTGCTCGGCAATGGCCACGGCGGCATCGGCCGTGGTGTCGGGCAGCAGCGCCAGGAATTCTTCGCCGCCCATGCGGGCCAGCACGTCGGACTCGCGCAGCCGCATGCGGAATGTGCGCGCCAGGGTGCGCAGCACGGCATCGCCCATGTCGTGGCCGTGCTGGTCGTTGATGCGCTTGAAGTGGTCCACGTCCATGACCAGCACGCTCAAGGGCCGGCCGCTGCGGCGCGCCAGTGCCATGGCGAAGTCCAGCTGGGAGTCGAAGCCCCGGCGGTTGAGCAGGCCCGTGAGCGGATCGCTGCGCGCCTGGTGCTCCAGTTCGGCATTGGCCTGCTGCAGCTGCAGCGTGCGCTCGCGCACCTGGCGCTCCATGGCCTCGTTGGCCGAGCGCAGCTGGGCAATGCTGCCGCGCAGCGCCTGCGAAAGGCGATGCACTTCGCGGCTGCTGTGCAGCTGCGGTATGTCGGAAGCCGTGCCGCTGCCGTCGATGCCATTGGCGGCGCGGGCCAGCCGCTTGAGATCCTGGCTCAGCCTGCGCGCCACCAGCCAGGCGATGACGGCGGCCACCAGCGCGGCCGCCAGGCCGCCGGCCAGCACCTGGTGCATGGCCTGGCGTGCGGGCGCGTAGGCGCTGTCGTGCGGCTGGCGGGCCACGATGTGCCAGCCCATGGCCGTTGCCCGGTTGTGGGCCTGCAGCGGCACGGTGGCCGTCAGAAAGCTCTGCGGGCTGTCCTGCCAGCGCGCCACCTGCACGGGCAGCAGCGTGGCGTCGGCCGCATCGGCAGACACGGTATGGGCCACCGGCAGGCGCTGGTCCAGGGCCAGCAGCGGCTCCAGGCTGTCGCCCGGGGCGTGAATGAGACGGCCACGCCGGTCGAAGATGAACAGGCCGATCTGCCGGTCGGCGCTGTCGGCCTGCTGCAGGGTCTGCATGGTTTCTCGCACCCATTCCCAGCTGCTGTGCATGCACAGCACGCCCTGGGTGAGATCGCCTACGCGAATGGGCGCCGCGAAGTCCATGAACCGGCGCGGCGCGCCGTCGGCCGCAGGCGGCAGCATGTCGGCCATCGCAGGCGAGGATGCGCGCACGTCGCCCACATGGACGCGCTGCAGGCCCGGCTCGAACCAGGGCCTGTCGCTGACATCGTGGCCCACCAGCACCTGGTCGGTCGCGCTGCGCACCGTGCCCTCGGCGTCGGCCACGCCGATCCAGAGGTTGGTGGGCGTCAGCGAACGGGCGCGGTTGAGCAGGGCGCCCACGCCCGGGGCCTCCAGCCCCTGGACCCAGAGCTCAGGCGAGGCAGCGAGCACTTCCACGGTATGGGCGCGGCTGAACAGGCCATCGGACAGCTGCCGGGCGGCGTTGGAGGCCATGGCATGCAGCGAGGCGCTGACCTCGCGCTCCATGCGCCAGCGCAGCAGCTCGCCGAATGCCAGCGACATCAGCACCGTCACGCCCACCAGCAGCGAGCCGAAGACCAGGGCCAGTTGCGTGCGCAGGCCCAGGCGCTGCCAGCGGCTGGGCGCGGTGCTGGAAGCCGGGGCGGTGGAATCCGGGGGGGAAAGCTCGTTCAACGCAGAAATCCGCTTTCAGCTGTTCTGGAGTGCAGCCCGGCGCATGGCCAGGCGGGTGGCTGCAAGATCCCAGCCACCCCAGCCGCAGCATTTGAACAGCACGGGTGAATCCGGGCGTGGCCATTGCTCCCGCACCACCTGCTCCAGCGTGGGCAGGACGGCGACGTCGATGCCGGCCTGCAGCAGATCACCGGCCTCATGCAGCGCATCCCCGGTATCGACCACCACGCGGCCCGACTGCAGAAAGCCCTGGCACAGGCCGGGTGCCAGCTCCACCATCTGCGGCGTGAAGGCGCCCACGGCCGAGATGAAGGCGTCGCTGCGCGGCGCCTCGCGCAGCACCACGGCGCGGGCGGGCGTGCAGGTCACGATCAGCGGGCAATGGCGCGCCGCCGCCTCCATATCCTCCACGGCGGTGGCCTGCAGTCCCATGGCCCGGGCCTGGCCGACCAGCGCCTGGGCGCTCCGTGCGCTGCGCGATGCCACCTGGACCTCGCGCACGCCCAGGCCTGCGGCAAAGGCTTGCAGGTGGGCCAGGCCCTGCACGCCGGCGCCCACGATCAGCAACGGACCCAGCGGATTCGGCGCCAGCCTTTGCGCGGCCAGCAGCGATACGGCGGCCGTGCGCCTGGCGGTGACCGTGGGGCCGTCCAGGATCAGGCGGCGCTCGCCCGTGGCCACGTCGAAGACCACCACATCCCCCTGGATGGTGGCGCGCGGCGTGCCGGCGTTGCCGGGCGTCAAGCTGATCAGCTTGGTCATGGCCACCTGGCCGTCGGTGGCGGGCATGCAAAACAGGCTGCCGCCGGCCGGCAGGGGCATCACGATGCGCGCCGGCACCTGCGCTGCCTGCGGCTGCAGCAGCAGGGCGGCGATCTCGTCGGCCAGTTCGTTCCAGGGCAACAGCCCGGCCGTGGCCTGTGCGTCAAGGGCGGAGGAGGAGGGCATGCTGGAATGGCTCATGGCCGCGACTGTACACAGTAGGCTTGGTCCGGCCAATTCGCGATGTGTCCAGTGGTATGCGCTGGTCCGCGGGGGCCTGCGCAGGCACTACGATGTCGCCTATGTCACAAAAGCCTTCTTATCCGCGCGAAGAGCCCCGCTGGGACGGTTCGGCGCGGCCCGAAGCCCCGCGCAGGGAATCGGCCCCGCGCTACGAGCAGCAGCGGCGCGGACCCGCGCCCGAGCCGTGGCAGCGCGAGCAGCCTCCCAGCGAGCAGGCTCCCGCTCCCCGCAGGCCCGGCGAGCCTGCACGCGAGCGGCGCAGGCGCGGCGGATGGGGGCTGGGCCTGGCGGTCGTCATCGGCCTGGGCATCGTCGCCGCGCTGCTGGCCGCCATGGTGCTGGTGGCCCGCGAGCAGGTCCTGCGCAGCCAGGCGCCACCGGCCACCGCCCCCATGGCGGTGCAGCCCGTGCGCTGATACACGCCGTATCATTGCCGGGACTGCGGTCGCTGCGGCCCCGCAGGTTCCGACGTAATATCGCCGCCCGATGCTGCAGGCTGCAGCACAGATCCAGGAGTGAACACCATGAGATGGGAAGGCAACCGCGAGTCGGACAATGTGGAGGACCGCCGTGACGAGGGTGGCGGTGGCGGCAGCCCCGTCTTCGGCGGGCGCAGCATAGGGATAGGCACCATCGTCATCGCCCTGGTCGGCGGCTGGGTGCTGGGCATCAACCCGCTGACCATCCTGGGTGCGCTCAGCGGCGGCTCGCCGGTGCAGGTCCAGCAGCATCAGGGACCGGCCCACAAGCCGCCGGCCGATGACCAGCTCGCCCGCTTCGTCTCCACCGTGCTTGCCGATACCGAAGATGTCTGGCGCGATGTGTTCCGCCAGGGCGGCGCCCAATATACCGATCCCAAGCTCGTGCTGTTCCGTGGCGCAACGCCCACGGCCTGCGGCACGGGGCAGTCGGCCATGGGTCCCTTCTACTGCCCTGCCGACCAGAAGGTCTATATCGACCTGGGCTTCTACGAGACGCTCAAGAACCAGCTGGGCGCGCCCGGCGATTTCGCCCAGGCCTATGTGATTGCCCACGAGGTGGGTCACCACGTGCAGAACCTGCTGGGCATCAGCGCCCAGGTGGACCGCGCCCGCGGCCGCGTCAGCAAGGTGGAATACAACCACCTGTCGGTCAAGCTGGAACTGCAGGCCGATTGCCTGGCCGGCGTCTGGGCCAACCGCGCGCAAAGCGCGCGCCAGATCCTGGAGCAGGGCGATGTGGAGTCGGCCATGAATGCGGCATCCAAGATCGGCGACGACGCCCTGCAGCGCGCAGGCGGCGGCGCCGTGGTGCCGGACAGCTTCACGCACGGCACCAGCGCCCAGCGCCAGCGCTGGTTCAGCACCGGCCTGCGTACCGGCAGCGTCAAGTCCTGCGACACTTTTTCGGCCGCTTCCCTCTGAGAAATAGCCCGACGCAACCCTTGCTGCGCAAGGTTCGCTGGCCCTGGCCGGGCGGCCCCCCCGAGGGGCCGCTTTTCCATCCCGGGACGGCGCGGCGATGAAAAAATGCCCGCGTTGCGGGCCCTCATACCGGGTTTTTGCGGGTTGCGCTCACGCAACGCCATGCTTGTCCAGGTGCCAATTGGCGTTATTGCAACGCGCAAATCGCGCCAGGTGCGACAATAGCGCTCTCAATGACAAGCTCTTTCTCCAATCTCCAGCTGGCTGAGTCCCTGGCGCGCGCCGTGGCCGACATGGGCTACGAGTCCATGACGCCCATCCAGGCACAGGCCATTCCGGTCGTTCTGACCGGCAAGGATGTCATGGGCGCCGCCCAGACCGGCACAGGCAAGACGGCGGCGTTCTCGCTGCCGTTGCTGCAGCGGCTGATGCGCCACGAAAATAGCTCCGCTTCGCCTGCACGCCACCCCGTGCGGGCGTTGGTGCTTTTGCCCACACGCGAACTGGCGGACCAGGTGGCCCAGCAGATCGCCCAGTATGCGAAGTACACCAAGCTGCGCAGCACCGTGGTGTTCGGCGGCATGGACATGAAGCCGCAGACGCTGGAGCTCAAGAAGGGGGTCGAGGTGCTGGTGGCCACGCCGGGCCGCCTGCTCGACCACATCGAAGCCAAGAACGCCGTGCTCAACCAGGTCGAGTACGTGGTGCTGGACGAGGCAGACCGCATGCTGGACATCGGCTTCCTGCCCGATCTGCAGCGCATCCTGTCCCACCTGCCCAAGACACGCACCACCTTGCTGTTCAGCGCCACTTTCTCGCCCGAGATCAAGCGCCTGGCCAGCAGCTACCTGCAGGACCCCGTCACCATCGAAGTGGCCCGCCCCAACGAGACGGCGTCCACGGTGGAGCAGCGCTTCTACAGCGTCAGCGACGACGACAAGCGCTATGCCCTGCGCTCCCTGCTCAAGCAGCGCGACATCCGCCAGGCCTTCGTCTTCTCCAACAGCAAGCTGGGCTGTGCGCGCCTGACGCGTGCCCTGGAGCGTGATGGCCTGCGCGCAACGGCGCTGCACGGCGACAAGAGCCAGGACGAGCGCCTGAAGGCGCTTGAAGCCTTCAAGCGCGGCGAGGTGGACCTGCTGGTGTGTACCGATGTCGCTGCCCGTGGCCTGGACATCAAGGACGTGCCGGCCGTCTTCAACTACGACGTGCCGTTCAACGCCGAAGACTATGTGCACCGCATCGGCCGCACGGGCCGCGCAGGCGCCTCCGGCATTGCCGTGACCCTGGTGACCAGCCACGACGCGCGCCTGGTGGGCGAGATCGAGAAGCTCGTCAAGAAGAAGATCAATGTCGAGACCTGCCCCATGGAAGACTTCCGTGGCAGCGCACCGCGTGGTCACCGCTTCGACGAACTGCCGCGCCAAGGCGGCGGCTATGGCCGTGAACGGGATCGAGGTGGCGAGCGTGGCGACCGCGGCGGTGATGCGTCACGGGGCAGCGCAGGCTTTGGCCATCGCGGTTCGCGCATGGGCCAGCGCGCGGCGCATTCGGACCCGTTCTTCGACAAGCCCTACGAGGCAACCGCCAGTGTCGATGCGAGCTGGGACAGCCAGGGCTCTGCCGCGCCCAAGGTGGGCGGCAACATCAAGCCCAAGCGCAAGCTGGCCGCGCTGTTCAAGGCGCCCGTCGCGCCTGTCCCGCCTGTGGCACCCGCCACCACTTCCGAGGCCTGAACTCCGCGCAAGCCGCCTGCCTCACGAAAAACGCCTGCCTTGCAGGCGTTTTTTCATGGGCTCTCGCTCATTGGCGTCGTCCGGGTCAGCCTGGAGCCTGGGCCTGCGGGCAGTCCACCTGGATCAGCTCCCGGTCTGCCAGGTGAGCGCCGAAACGCATCATGCTCAGGCAGCCGCCCCAGACGCAGCCGGTGTCCAGCGCCACCAGATCGGGCCGGCTGATATGGCCCAGCGTGGACCAGTGGCCAAACGCAATCGTTGCGCTCGCCGTGGCGCGGCCCGGCACATCGAACCAGGGGATGAGGCCGGGCGCCGCCTGCTCGGCCGACTCGGTGCTGTCGAAATCCATGACACCCTGTGCGGTGCAAAAGCGCAGCCGGGTCAAGGCGTTGACGATGACCCGCAGGCGCACCCATCCCTGCAGATCGGGTGTCCAGCGATCGGGCTGGTTGCCGTACATGGCCTGCAAAAAATCGGGCAACTGCTTGCTGCGCAGTACCGAATGCACCTCGCCCGCCAGCGCCATCACTTCCTGGCTGCTCCACTGCGGCAGCACGCCGGCATGGACCATCAGCAGTTCCTCGCCATGCGCCGTGTGGTGGCTGCGCGCCAGCGGCTGGTGGCGCAGCCAGTCCAGCAACTGATGGCGATCGGGCGCATCCAGCACCCGGGCCAGCGTGTCGCGCCGGCTGCTGCGGCGCACGCCCTGGGCGGCGGCCAGCAGGTGCAGGTCATGGTTGCCCAGCAGGGCGCGCATGGAGTCGCCAGCAGCCATGCAGGTGCGCAGCACCTTGTCCGATTCCGGACCGCGGTTCACAAGGTCGCCCAGGATGTACAGGGTATCGCGGCTGGCGGAAAAATCCACGCGGCGCAGCAGGCGCTCAAAGGCGTCGTGGCATCCCTGGATATCGCCGATACAGTAAAGTGCCATGGTCTTCTTTCTGATATACGAACCATGGATTTTCTGCTGATCGCGTTGCTTACGCTGCTCAATGGGGTGTTTGCAATGTCCGAATTGGCACTGGCCTCCAGCCGCAAGGCTCGGTTGGTGGCACTGGCTGAAACAGGCGACAAGGGGGCGGTGGCAGCACTGGCCTTGCTCGAAAACCCCACGCAATTTCTTTCTTCGGTGCAGGTGGGCATCACCTCCATCGGCCTGCTCAACGGCATTTTGGGCGAGGCGGCCTTCAGTGACGGACTGGCCGCATGGCTGCTGGGCCTGGGCGTTCCGGAACGCGCGGCCAGCATCTCTGCCACGGCGCTCGTTGTGACCGTGATCACCTTCATTACCATCGTCTTCGGCGAGCTGGTGCCAAAGCGCATAGGCCAGCTTTATCCGGAAACCGTGGCCATGGTGGTTTCCCGCCCCATGACCTGGGTGGCCTCTGCCGCAAAGCCCTTTGTGCGGCTGCTGGCCTTTTCCACCCGCGCCATGCTGACCTTGCTGCGCATCAATGAATCCGCAGCGCGCGCCGTGACCGAAGAGGAAATCGCGGCAAGCCTCGCCGAAGGGCGGGATGCCGGTGTGATCGAGGCCAACGAGCACCAGATGGTGCAAAACGTCTTTCACCTCGATGACCGCTCGCTGACATCGATCATGGTCCCGCGCGGCGACGTGCAATGGCTGGATGCCGACATGACCGTCACCGAGGCATTGCAGGCCTCGGCCGACGACCACTCGAAGGGCGGGCATTCCTGGTACCCGGTGTGCCGCAATTCGCTGGATGACGTGGTCGGCATCATCAGCGTGGCGCGCCTGCTGGCACTGGGCTCGGATGCCGCGGGCACCACGCTGTACGAACATGTGCTGCCGGCTTCCTTCCTTCCCGAGACGCTCAGCGCCATGGAGTTGCTGGAGCAATTGCGTGCCCGGTCCGGGCGCATGGTGTTTGTGGTGGATGAATATGGCGTGGTGCAGGGCATCATGACGCCCCGGGATTTGCTCGAGGCGATTACCGGCGAGTTGCAGCCTGTGACCGAGGCAGAAGCCTGGGCCATGCAGCGCGAGGATGGCTCCTGGTTATTGGATGGGCTGATGCCCATATCGGAGCTGAAGGCGCGCCTCGATATTCGTGATCTGCCCGATGAGCACCGCGGCCGATACAACACCGTGGCGGGCCTTCTCATGGCAGAAAGCGGTCATTTGCCCATTCTGGGGGAGCGTGTCAGCTGTGCAGGCTGGATCTTCGAGGTCATCGATCTCGATGGCAAACGCATTGACAAGGTGCTGGCTATATCGGATTTATCCGAGGACTATTCTCCGCAATAGGCAACAGCGATATTGTGGGTTTTGCTTACATGCGTCTTGCGTCATGGGGCGATTATGTTTTTATAATGAAAGCTCTCAAACTACTTTCAAGGCGCATACCATGAGCTCTTACAAGGAACTGCTGAAGCAGCGACAGGAACTGGAGCAACAGATCCAGGAAGCACGCAAGCGTGAGCTTGCCGACGCCGTGGGAAAGGTTCGCAACTTGATTGCCGAATATGGCCTGACTGCCGATGACGTGTTTCCTGCAGCTCGTGGTCGTACCGCTGGCTCAACCGGCGCCAAAGTGGCTCCCAAGTACCGCGATCCCGCAACCGGCCAAACCTGGACCGGACGCGGCAAGCCGCCAAAGTGGATTCAGAATCAGGACCGCGAGAAATTTGTCATCTGATTTTCCCGTCGCGCATGAAAGAGCCCGCCCCGTGCGGGCTTTTTTCATTGGCACGGCCATTTGTCCAAAGATTGTCTCAGTTGAGAATCGCTATCATCTGCGGTGTAAAGTGTGGATCCGTGCATGGACATTTCCAGAGCGGCGATGCAAAGGCGGATTTCTGGCCGTGCCGCACAGGTGATGGAGGGGCGATGCTCTTTATGGCAGTTTGGTGCATGGCGAGATGCCTGTCTTTGAGATCTTGATGCGCCTCAATGCCTGGAGGATGCGCGCATGTTTCAGAGAATTCCGAGCTTTTTGTTGATTTTCTTCAGCGGTGTCCGACTTGAATAATCATGCCCCGGCCGCCGCGCGGGGCGGCAGGGGCACAATATGCACATGAACAAGCAGGTGTTGATTGCCGGCGGCGGCATTGGTGGCCTGGCCGCCGCCATCGGTGCGTCGCGGGCGGGTTGGGAAGTGCGTCTTTTCGAGCAGGCGCCCGCGCTCAGTGAAGTGGGTGCCGGAATCCAGATCGGTCCGAATGTGGTGCGGCGGCTTCAGGCCTGGGGCCTGCAAAAACCGCTGCAGCAGGTGGTGGCGCTGCCGGGCAGCCTGCGCGTGCGCAGCGCAGTCACCGGGCAGGAATTGGCGCATATGCCCTTGGGCAGCGAGTCCGTGCAACGCTATGGCGCGGCCTACGCCACCATCCACCGGGCCGATCTGCAGCAATTGCTGCGGGAAGCCGCTCAGACTTATCCGGGCATGCACCTGAACCTGGGCCAGCCCATCGAGGGCTTTTCAGAGACCGACGGCGTGGTCACCGTGCGAACCCGTGCCGGCAAGCTGATCGAAGGCGATGCCCTGGTCGCCGCCGATGGCGTGCGCAGCGTTCTGCGCCAGCAGCTGCTGGGCGACGGCCCGCCGCGTGTCACCGGGCACCTGGCCTACCGCGCCCTGGTGCACCAGGCCCAGCTCCCCAAGCGCCTGCGGGCCACCGATGTCACGGCCTGGCTGGGCTCGCGCATGCATGCCATCCAGTACCCCGTGCGCCGGGGCGAACTGCAGAACCTGGTGATCATCATCCAGGGCCCGGCCCCCGAGGATCTGGCGAATTGGGACCACGCGGGCAATCTCGACGATCTGGTGCGGGTGCTGCAGGGCAGTTGCCCCCAGCTGCTGGACCTGGTCCAGCATGTGCCTGCGGCCGGTGGCGACTGGCGGCTGTGGCCGGTGGGGGATCGCCCGCCCGTGCAATCGGCCGCGCAGATGGCGCGCGGCGTGGTGGCCTTGCTGGGCGATGCGGCCCATCCCATGCGCCCCTACCTGGCCCAGGGCGCCGGCATGGCCATCGAGGACGCGGCCGAGCTGCAGCGGGCCCTGTCCATGCACGATCTCGACGTCAACATGCGCCTGCGCCGCTACGCGCTCAACCGCTGGCAGCGCAATGCGCGCGTGCAGGCACGCTCGCAGCGCAATGGACGCATCTTCCACGCCACGGGTCCCGTGCGCTGGGGGCGCGACCTGTCGCTGCGCCTGCTGGGCTCCAGGCTGATGGATTTGCCCTGGCTGTACCGTGGCGACGGCTCCGCCGCCAACGCCTTGTAGAGACGGAGGCTCCAGCCGCTAGGCAGCGGATGCCTGGCGCAGCAGGGGTGAGGATGGCAGGAAACGGAACGCGGTCGACGCACCGACGAGGGTGGCGGCAATCGAGATCATCACCGCCCTGTAGGGCTCCACGCCCCAGGCCTCGGCCCAGGCCGCGACCCAGCCCGTGAACCACTGCACCAGGGCCACGCCCAGGAACATGGCCATGGTGAACAGCGACAGCGCGCGGCCGGTCAGCTCGGGCGGGTAGGAGGCCCGCACATCGGCGTACTGCAGCACGGAGTAGCCGGACAGCAGGCCCATGGCGAAGATCAGCGCCACATTGGCCCAGGCGTGGTGCAGGAAGGCCATGACCATGAACAGGCTGCCCATGAGCAGGGAGTAGTTGTTGAGCCAGCGCCGGCGCCGGCCGGCACCGGGGTCCATGCGGCCGAAAATCGCGGGGCTGAACAGCGAGATCATCGAGACCACCAGGGCCACATTGCCGCTTTCCACCAGCGAGAAGCCGTAGCGGTATATGAGCAGCGGCCCCAGCCACAGGCCGCGCAGCGCCAGGAACGATGCATAGCAGGCCATGGCCAGCAGGACGATGCCCAGCGTGTGCGGCAGCGTGAACAGCTCGGCCATGCGGCGCGCGGCCACGCCCCAGCTTTCCTTGGGGCCGGCCGGCGCACCGGTGCGGACAGGCTCATGCACGCGCCACCAGATCAGCAGCCATGAAGCGGCCGCCATCACGGCCAGCAGGGCAAAGCCCGAGCGCCAGCCGTAGTGCTGGACCAGCCAGGCCAGCGGCGTGCCCGTGAACAGCAGCCCCAGCCCGCCCACGCCCATGCCCACGCCCGACAGGAAGGCGAAGCGATCGATGGGAAAGTGGCGCGAGATGAACATGGTGCAGGCCAGAAAGGCGGGCGAGCAGCCTACGCCGATCAGCAACTGGCCCACCATCAGCCAGCCGTAGTTGGGTGCGGCGGCGGACAGCGCCGATCCCGCAATCGCCAGCGGAAACGACAGCAGCACCGTGCGTCGCAGGCCGTAGAGGTCCATGCCGATGCCCATGAGCAGCTGGGCCACGCCGAAGGACAGGCCGAACAGGCCGGCGAAGGCGCCCAGCGACTGGGCCGTGAGCCCGAAATCCTGCTGCAGGCCCGTGGCCATGACCGAGGTGATGGTGCGAAAGGCCTGGCTCAGCGCAAAGGCCGAGAGCAGGGACAGCAGCATGGCCCACAGCAGCTGACTGCGTGGCGGCGGTGCTGCGGTGGAGGTCTGCGAAGCCTCTGTGTGTGTGTTGTTGTTGTGTGGGGGCTGTTGTGGCGCTGCGGACACGGTATTTCTCCTGCCGCCGCAGCTTACCCGTTTGCGCGCATGCGCGCTGTCGCCACCGCAGCGGTCTGCCGTCGGTGGCGCCCGCCAGTCCTTACAGCTCGGTGCGCAGTGCCCAGATTTCGGGGAACAGCACCACGTCCAGCATCTTGCGCAGATAGCTGACGCCGCCCGTGCCCCCCGTGCCGCGCTTGAAGCCGATGACGCGCTCCACCGTGGTCAGGTGGCGGAAGCGCCACAGGCGGAAGGCATCCTCGATGTCGGCCAGCTTCTCGCCCAGTTGATACAGGTCCCAGTGCTTGTGGGGATCGCGGTAGACGGCGATCCAGGCCTGCTTGACGCCTTCGCTGGCCTCATACGGCCGGGTCCAGTCGCGCTCCAGACGGTCGGCGGGCACGTCGATGCCCTCGCGCGCCAGCAGCTGCAGGGACACGTCGTAGAGCGAGGGCGAGCGCCATGCCGCCTCCACCTGGGCCAGCAGGTCGGGCCGGTGGGCATGGGGCTGGAGCATGGCGGCGTTCTTGTTGCCCAGCGAGAACTCGATGCAGCGGTACTGGTAGCTCTGGAATCCGCTGGAATTGGCCAGGTAGGGGCGCATGGCCGTGTACTCGGGCGGGGTCATGGTGGACAGCACGGTCCAGGCGCTGACCAGTTGCTCCATGATGCGGCTCACGCGGGCCAGCATCTTGAAGGCGTCGGCACGCGTGCCGCCTGCGATGGCGGCCGTGGCGGCTCGGACCTCGTGCAGCATCAGCTTCATCCACAGCTCGCTGGTCTGGTGCTGGATGATGAACAGCATCTCGTCATGCGCGGGCGACAGCGGATGCTGTGCCGTGAGGATCTGGTCCAGGTGCAGGTAGTCGCCATAGCTCATGGACTGGCTGAAGTCCAGCTGGGCGCGCTCCTCTTTGACGATGGATTCGGTGCGGCCGGGGCTGTGCATGGGACAGCCGGAGTGTTCGGTGGTCATGTGGGAGTCTCGCAAGTCTCGACGCGGAAAATGCAGGGCGCAGCGTAACCGAATCCCGCGCTGGAATCCTGCGGGTTGCAAGAAGCGGGATGCGCGGGTGCATCGGGCTGCGTAGAGTAGGGCATCCGATGACCCAGAAAGACATGCCGTGTCCCACCAAGCCATGAATCAAGCCAGCGATGCCCCTGCCAATCCCACGGCCCTGGTGGCCCGATGCTGCCGCTGGCTGGAGACCGAGGAGCCGCCGCCCGCCCTGGGCCAGCTTGCCGAACGCTCGGGCCTGAGCCCCTGGCAACTGCACCGATTGTTCAAGCAGGCCACGGGCCTCACGCCCAAGGCCTATGCCAAGGCCCACCGCGCGCGTGCCCTGCGCGAGGCCCTGCAGCCGGGCCAGAGCGACTCGGTCACTGATGCCGTCTACTCCAGCGGCTATGTGGCCAGCAGCAGTTTCTACCGCGACGCAGGCGCCATGCTGGGCATGGCACCCGGCGACTACCGGCGCGGCGGCATGCGCCAGACCATCCGCTTTGCCGTGGCCGAGTGCACGCTGGGCAGCATCCTCGTGGCCAGCACCGAGCGCGGCGTGTGCTGCGTGCTGCTGGGCGACGATGCAGAGGCCCTGGTCCAGGACCTGCAGCAGCGCTTTCCGCTGGCCGAACTGGTGGGCGGCGATGCGGGCTTCGAGCACACCGTGGCCCAGGTCGTGGCCCTGGTCGAGCAGCCGCGCCGCGGCCTGGCGCTGCCGCTGGATGTGCAGGGCACGGTCTTCCAGCAGCGCGTGTGGCAGGCGCTGTGCGCGATTCCGGCCGGCCAGACCCTGAGCTATTCCGAGCTGGCCCTTCGCCTGGGCATGCCCACGGGCGCCCGCGCCGTGGCCAGTGCCGTCGCCGCCAACCCGATAGCCGTGGCCGTGCCCTGCCACCGCGTGGTGCGCAACGACGGCAGCATCTCCGGCTACCGCTGGGGTGTGGAGCGCAAGCGTGCACTGCTGCTGCGCGAGGCGCGCCAGGCGCAGGAGGTGGCCGGCCGGGAGGCAGGCCGGAAGGCAGGCCGGGAGAGCGGCCGGGCCCCGCTGCGCCAGGCCGGCAAGGCATGAGCGGGGGGCGCGCCGGTCACGGCCATGGCGCAGAGCAGCAACTGACGCTGCCGGCCGGCTACCGCATGACCGAGTTCTGGGGCTTTCACCGGCGTGATGCCCAGCGCCTGTCCGAATGCGATCTGCAGGACGGAGCCGCCATCCGCATGCACAAGGGCCTGATGTGGAAAGGCCGTCCCACGCTGCTGACCCTGGAGCTGACGCAGCAGTGCGAAGGCGCGGCCGTGGTGCAGGCCCGCTGGCGCCTGCCCGCCGATGCAGGCGCAATCACCGGCATGAACGACGTGCTGGCCGCCATGCTGCGGCGCATGTTCGGACTGTCCCAGGATGTGGGTGAATTCGAGCGCCGTTTTGGCCGCCATGCGCGGCTGGGGCCGCTGCTGGAGCGCCAGCGTGGCCTGCATGTGCCGGCGGCCTGCACGCCCTGGGAGGCGCTGAGCTGGGCCGTCACCGGACAGCAGATCAGCGTGGCGGCGGCCGTTTCGCTGCGCCGCCGCCTGATCGCTGCAGCCGGCCAGCCGGTGGCGCTGCACGATGGCCATGCCGGGGCACCGCAGCAGCTGTGGTGCGTGCCCGAGGCAGCCCAGGTCGCCACGTTGAGCGAGCAAGATCTGCGCGCGGCCGGCTTTTCCCAGAGCAAGACACACACGCTGCGCCTGCTGGCCCAGGCCGTGCAGGCGGGCGAACTGCCGCTGGACGATTGGGCTGCCTTGCCGGAACTGCCTGTGGCCGAGATCCGCGAGCGGCTGCTGGCCCTCAAGGGCATAGGACCATGGACCGTGAACTACATGCTGCTGCGCGGCTATGGCCACCTGGATGGCCCGCTGCACGGCGATGTGGCCGTGCGCCGGGCCCTGGCCCTGCTGCTGAAGACGGATGCCATGGACGCGGCGCAGACCGAGTTGTGGCTGCGGGACTTCGCGCCCTGGCGCGCCCTGGTCGCGGCCCATCTCTGGGCCTCGCTGTCGTCCACGGCGTTCTGAGCGCCGGGTCTCAGGCTCAGGCTCAGGCTTCAGGTCACCGCATTGACGCGGTTGAACTCCGGCTTGCGCCATTCGCCCGATTCCAGCACCTGGCGCAGGTGCTCCACGGCATGCCAGACGTCTTCGAATCCCACGTACAGCGGCGTGAAGCCGAAGCGCAGGATGTCCTTGTGCAGGCCCGTGCCGTCGCCCTTGCGGAAGTCGCCGATCACGCCGCGTGCGATCAGCGCCTGCACGATGGCATAGGCGCCGCTGTCCTTGCCGTCCACGCCCAGCCCCTCCTCGCGCGTGAGGCAGACCTGGGAGCCGCGCCGGCCGTGCTCGCGCGGCGTGGCCAGGCCCAGGCCGTGGCCCTGGCAGCGTTCCTCGACCAGGGCGATGAACAGGTCGGTCAGCGCCAGCGACTTGTTGCGCAGCGCGTCCATGCCGCCCAGCGGCTCCACGGCCGTGAACACGTCCAGGCCGCACTGCAGCACGCTCAGGCTGACCATGGGCTGGGTGCCGCACAGGTAGCGCTGTATGCCCTGGGCCGGGTGGTAGTCCGGCACGAACTTGAAAGGCTCGGCATGGCCGAACCAGCCCGACAGCGGCTGCCAGAAGCGGTTGATCAGGCGCGGGTTGGCCCAGACGAAGGCCGGCGCACCGGGGCCGCCGTTGAGGTACTTGTAGCTGCAGCCAATGGCGAAGTCGGCATTCGCTGCCTTGAGATCGACAGGCACGGCGCCTGCGCTGTGGCACAGGTCCCAGACGCAGAGAATGCCCTTGCCCTGCGCGGCCGCCGTCACGGCAGCCATGTCGTGCATGGCGCCCGTGCGGTAGTTCACATGGGTGAGCATGCAGATGGCCACTTCCTCGGTCAGCGCACCGGCAATTTCCTCGGGTTCGAGCAGCACCAGCTCCAGGCCGTATTCCTGGCAGACCGACTGGGCGATGTAGAGGTCGGTGGGGAAATTGCTGCGCTCGCTGATCAGGCGCTTGCGCTGGGGCGCATCCTCGCGCGCGATGCGGGCCGCTGCGGTCAGCACCTTGTAGAGGTTGATGGAGGCGGTGTCGGTGAACACCAGCTCACCCGCGCCCACGCCCAGCCAGGGGGCGAACTGGTCACCCAGGCGCTGGGGCAGGCTGATCCATCCAGCGTCGTTCCAGGAGCGAATCAGGCCCTGCGCCCATTCCTGCTGCACCACCTCGGCCACGCGCGCGGCGGCGGCGCGGGGGCTGGCGCCCAGCGAATTGCCGTCAAGGTAGATCACGCCTTCGGGCAGCGTGAATTGGTCGCGCAGGGCGCGCAGCGGGTCTTGCGCATCGAGGGTGAGGCAGTCTTGCAGGCTCGTCACGGGGTCTCCTTGGGGTCAAAAAGGCGAAAGGCGCGGGCAGGGCCGGCGCCGCAATGCGTGCAGGGATCAGGCCAGGGCGCGCAGCACGGCGCGCACGGGCGAGGCGTCGGCCTCGACCAGCTTGAGCGGCAGGGCGATGAGCTCGTAGTCGCCCTCGGCCACCTCGTCCAGCACCAGGTTCTCCAGCACGCGCAGGCCGCGCCGGCGTATGACCTGGTGGCTGTCCAGGCTCTTGCTGCTGGCCGGATCGATGCTGGCCGTGTCAATGCCGATAAGCTTCACGCCCAGGTCGGCCAGGCGATCCACCGTGGCCGGTGCATAGGCGGCCAGCTCCTGGTCCCAGGTGACGGGGGCGCGCTCGTAGGTGCGCACCAGCACGCGTGGCGGCAGGCTGCCCGTCACCGCGTGGGCAATGTGTTCCCACTCGATCAGCGCACCCTTGCCGATGGCGTGGATCACGCGGCAGGGGCCGAGGAAGGCATCCAGGTCCACATGGCCAATGGAGGTGCCGCCGGCTTCGTAGTGCAGCGGCGCATCGGCATGCGCTCCCACATGGGGCGACAGCGTGATGGCGCTGACGTTGACCGGGCAGCCCGGCCCGATGGTGGCGCACCATTGCTGGCTGTAGGCCGTGTCGCCGGGAAATACGGGGCTGGCGGCCTGAACGGCCGGGGAGATGTCCCAGAGTCTGCGGGTCATGGCTTCACTCCTTCGGGGCGGTTCGGGCGGCCTGTGCGCGGGGCCGGTACCACAGCGCATAGATCAGGGCCAGCAGGCCCAGGAAGGGCAGGCCCGTGAGCAGCGTCATGTGGAAGACCTCGGTGAAATAGGTGGTGACGATCACGCCCAGCATCAGCGCGGCGCCGGCCAGCGTGAACAGCGGAAAGCCCCACATGCGGAACTGAAGGCGCTGGCCCGGATGCTCGCGCGACCAGCGCGCGCGGAAGAACAGATGGGTCACGAAGATCATGAACCAGGTGAACATGGCGCCGAACATGGACACGGACATCATCCACAGCAGCGAGCCCTCGGGCTTCCACAGGTTCACGGCCACGGCCACCGCAATGCCCAGGCAGGAGATGGCAATCGCCGCCACGGGCACGCCGCGGCTGTTCAGCCGCCCGAACACCGAGGGCGCATAGCCGCCGCGCGACAGGCTGAACATCATGCGCGAGGTCACGTACAGCTGGCTGTTCATGGCCGACAGCGCGGCCACCAGCACCACGAAGTTGATGATGCTGGCAGCGCCCGGGATGCCGATGATCTCCATCACCTTCACGAAGGGGCTCTTGTCCGTGCCGGCCTGCTGCCAGGGCACGATGGCCAGCATCAGCGCGATCGTGGCCAGGTAGAAGATCACCAGGCGCGCCATGGTGGTGCGAAAGGCCCGGGTGATGGCGCGCTTGGGGTCTTCGGCCTCGCCGGCCGCCACGGCCACGGCCTCCAGGCTCAGGTAGCTGAAGATGGCGATGATCACTGCCACCCAGGTGCCCCACAGGCCCTTGGGGAAGAAGCCGCCGTCGGCCGTGTAGTTGAAAAAGCCGATGCCCTGGGGCTGCGAGCCGAACACCACCCAGGCGCCGATCAGGATGAAGGCCACGATGGCGATGATCTTGACCATGGAAAAACCGTACTCCACCTGGCCGAAGGCCTTGACGCTGCTGGCGTTGACGGCCACCAGCGCGCCCGAGAACACCAGCACCCAGATCCAGCGCGGCACGTCCGGGAACCAGTAGCCCATGTAGATGCCGATGGCCGTCACCTCCATGCCCACGGCCAGCACCACGGCGGCCCAGTAGGCATAGCGGACCATGAAGCCGGCCAGCGGGCTGATGTAGTGCTCGGCATAGGCGCCGAACGAGCCCGAGGTGGGGTGGGCCACCGTCATCTCGGCCAGGCAGCCCATGAGCAGCAGCGAGATCAGCGCGCCGATGGCATAGCTGACCAGCACGCTGGGGCCGGCGAAGCCGATGGCGAAGGCGCTGCCCATGAACAGGCCGGTGCCGATGGCGCCGCCAATGGCGATCATCACCATCTGGGCGGCGGACAGCTGCTGGCGCAGGCCGGTTTCTCGTTGCTGGATATCTTGGAAGGCGGCCATGGTGCGCGGCGGTTGGGGGCTGAAAGCGGAAGGCGTAAGTATCTGCGCTTTCACCGCCGGCCCCGGGCTGGCCGCTGCAAAACCATGGAAGGGTCCGGCCCAGGTGCGGCCGGCCCAGGTACCGGCCTAGGTGCGGCCGGCTCAGGCGCCGCGTGCGTAGCAGCCCGGCGTCAGCGCATGGTGGGCCTTGAAGGCACGCTGCAGGTGTGCCTGGTCGGCAAAGCCCATGGCATAGGCCGCCTCGGACAGCGGCGCGCCCGTGGCGAGAAGGCGGCGCGCGCCGTTGATGCGCAGGTTCAGGCGGTAGCTGCCGGGCGTCATGCCCGTGGCCGCCTTGAAGCGGCGGATGAAGCGCGTGGCGCTCATGCCGCATTCCTGGGCCAGCGATTGCACGGTCAGGCCCGCATCGGGCCCCGCATGCAGGCGCTGCAGAGCGGGGGCCAGGGCCGCTGCATCGCCGGGCAGTGGCAAGGCTGCGGGCTGGGCGCAGCGGGCCAGCAGGTGCTCCAGGCCCAGAGCCAGGCGGTCGGCGGCCGCCGTGCCATCGACGGGGCGGCACAGGCCATCCACCAGGCTGGCGATGTCCGCATCCGTGAGCGCGCGCCGGGGAAAGCGCAGCGCGGCCACGCCCAGCCGCGCGTGCAGCCAGTCGGCATCGACAAACAGCATGCGGTAGGACCACGGCGCGCCGGGCTCGGGGTTGCAGGCATGCCAGGCGCCGGGCTCGATCAGCACCACGCCGCCCGCCTCCACAGGCTGCGGGCCATGGGCATGGTGGAAAACGGTGCGGCCCGCGTCCACGATGCCGATCGAATACTCGGCATGCATGTGCAGCCGAAAGCAGTGTGGCGAGCGCGCGCTGTCGCGCAGCTCGGCCCAGGGGGCAGCCGGATGGCGGTGGAAGCGGTGGGGAGAAGTCGAGGTCATGGCATCCGCAATGGCTGGCAGCCATCATGCCAGCATGGCCGCCACGCTGGCGACCAGCAGCAGCGCCAGCAGCTGGTGGAACAGCCGCTGGCGGCTTTCGGTACGCAGCCAGCCGGCCAGCATCTGCCCCAGCAGCGCCCAGCTGCCGACCCCCACCAGGCAGGCCAGCAGCGAGATGGCGCAAAACTGCAGCAGCGCCCAAGGGGCATTCGCGTGGGGCAGCACGAACAGGCCCACGCCGGCCAGCGCCACCAGCCAGGCCTTGGGGTTGAGCGTCTGCACGGCCGTGCCCTGCAGCAGCGCTTGCAGCAAGGCCTGCAGCGGGCGCTGCGATCCGGCCTGCTCCTGCGCACCGGCCTGGCCCACAGGCGCGTTGGCCAGCCGCCAGGCCAGCCACAGCAGATAGGCGGCGCACAGCCACTGTGCGGCCGTGGACAGCTGCGGCAGCGTCTGCAGCAGCCACTGTGCGCCCTGGCCCATCACCCAGACCACGGCCGCATAGCTGGCGCTGGCGCCCAGCACATAGGAGGCAGAGGCCAGGCGCGAGCGCACTGCGCCATGGCGCAGGGCCAGCACATTGACGGGACCGGGCGTGATGGCGCCGACGAGGGTGAAGACGCCCATGGCGAGCAGCGAGGAGGACATGAGATTTCGCGCGGACGCGGGACTGCACAAGGCCCGCAGTCTCGTCCCGCACGCCGCCCCTGTATTGAACGCAATTGCGGGGCGCCGGCATGTCCGTCGCATCCTCTAGGGGAGCATGGCGTAGGCCACGATCTCCAGCTTCATCCCCGGCACCACCAGCGCCGAGATGCCCATGCTGGAGCGGTTGGGGTAGGGCGCCTCGAAGAACTCGCGGTACACGGCGTCGATGGCCGGCATGTCGGCCACGTCGGTCATGTAGATCAGCACCTGTGTCACATGCGCCAGCGTGCCGCCTGCGGCCTGCAGCGCGTTGCGCAGGTTGGTGAAGGTCAGGCGCGCCTGCTGCTCGATGGGGCCGGTGTCGATGCTGCCGTCGGGCCGCACGGGGCCGTGGGCCGTGAACAGCATCTGACCGCTGGCCTTGACGGCCCAGGAGAAGGGCTGCTTGAGCGGCGGCAGGCCCACGTCGATGATTTGCTTCATGGTGTCTTGGTTCTTGGTGGTTGTTGTCAGGCGGAAGGCCTTACAGCGCGGTTCTCACGGACCAGATTTCGGGAAAGAGCACCACGTCCAGCATCTTGCGCAGATAGCTGACGCCGCCCGTGCCGCCCGTGCCGCGCTTGAAGCCGATGACGCGCTCCACCGTGGTCACATGGCGGAAGCGCCACAGGCGGAAGGCGTCCTCGATGTCGGCCAGCTTTTCGCCAAGCTGGTACAGGTCCCAGTGCGACTGCGGATCGCGGTAGACCCGGGCCCAGGCGGCCTCCACCTCGGGGCTGGCCGTGTAGGGCTGGGTCCAGTCGCGTTCCAGGTGCCCGGCCGGAATGGCCAGGCCCTGGCGCGCCAGCACGCGCAGGGCCTCGTCGTACAGGGAAGGTGCACGCCATGCGGCATCCACCCGGGCCAGCAGGTCCGGGCGGTGGGCATGGGGCTGGAGCATGGCGGCGTTCTTGTTGCCCAGCGCGAACTCGATGCAGCGGTACTGGTAGCTCTGGAAGCCGCTGGAGCTGGCCAGGTAGGGCCGCATGGCCGTGTACTCGGTAGGCGTCATGGTGGCCAGCACCGACCAGGCGCCCACCAGCTGCTCCATGATGCGGCTCACGCGGGCCAGCATCTTGAAGGCATCGGCATGGCGGTCGGCCGCCACGGCGGCCGTGGCCGCGCCCAGCTCGTGCAGCATGAGCTTCATCCACAGCTCGCTGGTCTGATGCTGGATGATGAACAGCAACTCGTCATGCGTGGGTGACAGCAGTTGCTGGGCGCCGAGGATGGCGTCCAGCTGCAGGTAGTCGCCATAGCTCATGGACTGGCTGAAATCCAGCTGCACCCTTTCCTCGGCGACGATGCGCTCGGTCAGGCCGCCATGGACGGGGCAGCCGCTCATTGCGGCGACTCCAGCACCGTGGCAATGGCGTCGGCCACGTACTGCACGTTGGCGCCGGACAGGCCCGACATGCACATGCGGCCCGAGCGGATCAGGTACACGCCGTGCCCGTCGCGCAGGCGGTGGACCTGGGGCTCGCTGATGCCTGTGTAGCTGAACATGCCGCGCTGGGTCAGCAGGAAGCCGAAGTCGCGCCGCTCGCCAAAGCGTTCATGCAGCGCGCCGTGGAGCTGGGCGCGCATGTCCTTGATGCGCCCGCGCATCTGCGCCAGCTCCTGCGCCCATTGGGCGCTCAGCTCGGGCGACGCCAGCACCTGCTGCACCAGGCGAGCTCCACGGGTGGGGGGCGAGGAATAGTTGCTGCGCACCGTGGCCTTGAGCTGGCCCAGCACATTGCCGGCCGTGGCCGCGTCGTTGCAGACCACGCTGAGGCCGCCCACGCGTTCGCCATACAGCGAGAAGTTCTTGGAAAACGAATTGGCCACGAAGGCCTGGGCGCCCGCATCGGCCAGCGCGCGCACGGACCACGCGTCTTCATCGAGCCCATCGCCAAAGCCCTGGTAGGCCATGTCCACGAAGGGGATCAGGCCGCGCTCCACGATCACCGGGATCAGTTGCTGCCATTGCTCCCGCGACAGGTCCACGCCCGTGGGGTTGTGGCAGCTGGCATGCAGCAGCACCACGCTGCCCGTGGGCAGGCCGCGCATTGTCTGCAGCATGGCGTCGAAGCGCAGGCTGCCCGTGGCCGCGTCGTAGTAGGGGTAGCTGTGGGTGCGCAGGCCCGCGCCCTGGAAGATGGCCAGATGGTTGTCCCAGGTGGGGTCGCTGAGCCAGACCTCGGCATCGGGGAAATAGTGCTTGATGAAGTCCGCGCCCAGCTTGAGCGCGCCCGAGCCGCCCAGGGTCTGCACGGTGGCGATGCGTTGCGCGCGCACGGCCTCGTGCTGCGCGCCGAACACCAGGTTCTGCACCAGCTGGCGGTAGGGGGCTATGCCTTCGATGGGCAGGTAGCCGCTGGGGCTTTGCTCGCGGGCCAGGGCCTCGCCAGCCTGGCGCACGGAGTCCAGCACGGGCAGGCGGCCGGCCTCGTCGAAATACAGGCCGATGCTCAGGCTGACCTTGTCGGCGCGCGGGTCCTGCTGAAAGGCTTCCATCAGCGACAGGATGGGATCTCCGGGGTAGGGCGGAACGTGGCTGAACATCGAGGCGCGGGCGGTATCGAGGGGGGCAAGAGTCGTCATGTTTCTAAGGGAAGGAGAAAAAGGGAAGCCGGATGTCACCGGGCCTGGGCCTGGGTCGGGGGATTGGCTTGGGGGGCGGTTGCGGCCTGGCCGGCCGGTTTGCGGTACCAGATGGCGTAGATGGCGCCCAGCAGCAGCAGGAAGGGCAGGCCGGTGAGCACGGTCAGGCGGAACACGTCGATGAACAGCGTGGACACCAGGGCGGCGAGCATCAGTGCCGCGCCCAGCAGCGTCAGCACCGGAAAGCCCCGCATGCGAAAGGCCAGCGGCTTGTTGCCCTGGCGCACCCAGTGGATGCGGAAGAACAGGTGGGTCACGAAAATCATGAGCCATGTGAACATGGCGCCGAACATGGCCACGGCCATCATCAGCATGAAGGACTGCTCGGGGTTGACGATGTTGAACAGCGTGGCCACGGCAATGCCCAGGCAGGACAGCAGCAGCGCCGGCAGGGGCACGCCGCGCGAGTTCACGCGGCCCAGCACGGCGGGCGCATGGCCTGCGCGCGAGAGGCTGAACATCATGCGCGTGGTGATGTACAGCTGGCTGTTCATGGCCGACAGGGCGGCCACCAGCACCACGAAATTGACCACGCTGGCCGCGCCGGGCAGGCCGATGATCTCCATCACCTTGACGAAGGGGCTGCCGTCCTTGCCGGCGGCCGACCACGGCACGATGGCCAGCATCAGCGCGATCGTGGCCAGGTAGAACACCACCAGGCGCACCATGGTGGAGCGGAAGGCGCTGGTGACGGCGCGCTGCGGGTCCTTGGCCTCGCCAGCCGCCACGGCGATCATCTCGATGCTCAGGTAGCTGAAGATGGCGATGATCACGCCCACCCAGGTGCCCCACAGGCCGTTGGGGAAGAAGCCGCCGTTGTTGACATAGTTGGCAAAGCCCACGCCTGCGGGGCGGTTGCCGAACACCACCCATGCGCCGACCACGATGAAGGCCACGATGGCGATGATCTTGACCATGGAGAAGCTGTACTCCACGGCGCCGAAGGCCTTGACGCTCATCATGTTCACGCCGATCAGCGCGGCCGAGAAGATCACCACCCAGGCCCAGCGCGGCACCTCGGGGAACCAGTAGCCCATGTACAGGCCCACGGCCGTCACTTCGGTGCCCACGGCCAGCACCACGCAGGCCCAGTAGGCATAGCGCACCACGAAGCCGGCCCAGGGCGCGATGTAGTGCTCGGCATAGGCGCCGAACGAGCCCGAGGTCGGGTGGGCCACCGTCATCTCGGCCAGGCAGCCCATGAGCAGCAGCGAGATCACTGCGCCGATGGCATAGCTGATCAGCACGCTGGGCCCGGCAAAGCCGATGGCAAAGCCGCTGCCCAGGAACAGTCCGGTGCCGACGGCACCGCCGATGGCGATCATGGTCATCTGTCCGGCGGACAGCTGCTGTTGGAGTCCGGCTTCGCGCTGGACGATGTCTTCGAAGGCTGGCATGGGGTGTGTCTCCGTCGTTGTAGGTGCTTCGCAGGCGGATGCTATTTACCGTGTCCCCAGGCCGTTTAGTAGTTATCCCTAAATGCGCTTGATTTTGGATAAGTTATTCTGTGAAACATGAATTCATAGGTGGTTTATGCCAATCGAGATCGACAAAACGGACCGCTTGCTGATCCGGGCGCTGCAGGACAACGCACGCCTGACCTCGGGCGAGCTGGCGCAGCGCGTGCACTTGTCGCAATCGCCGTCATGGCGGCGCATCAAGCGGCTGGAGGACGAGGGTGTGATCACCGGCTACCACGCGGCTCTGAGCCGGCGCGCCATCGGCTTCGGGGTGCTGGCCTTCGTGATGGTGGGCATAGACCATCAGAACGAGGAGTCCTCGCGCCACTTCCAGGAGGCGGTCTGCGCCATCCCCGAGGTCGTGATGTTCCACGGCATCTCGGGGCCGGAGGATTTCCTGCTGGTCGTCGTGGCGCGCGATCTCGATGCCTATTCGGACCTGCTGCTCACCCGCCTGCATCGGCTGCCCGGCGTGCGCCAGGTGCACACGCATTTCTCGCTGCAGGAGTTCAAGGGGCAGTTGGCGGGGCTGCCCGTGGAGTAGTGGCTGGCTGCAGGCTAGAGCAGGCCGCTGTCCAGCGCCTGCATGCCATGGCGCACGCGCACGCGGTTGCAGGCATCGCTGCCGGCCGCGAATTCGCGGCAGGGCGAGGGCCGCCACTCGTAGATGCCGCAATGGGCCTTCTCGCCCACCTTGCCCACCAGCGCCGCGCAGCGCGGGCGCGACCAGTCCGTGCCGCGCATCCGGCAGGTGTGGTCGGTGACTTCCTCGACCAGCCCGGCCGGCACGCGGCCGCCATGCTCCTGCGACTCATGCACGGAAAAGTCCACGCGGAACGACGCGCAGCAGGCGCCGCAGCTCAGGCAGGGATGGGTCATGGCGTGGACAAGGAGATGCGGGTCGTGGGAGCGCGATTGTCGCGCGCACGCGTGCAGGGCGCCCGCAGCCCGCCAGAAACCATGAGGGCCATTTGGCAAGACCCTGCCCCTTACTCCGATACCATGCGCGGGCTTCCCACGGGGATTCGATCAAAATCAAAATGCGAATAAAAATCAGTTGATACAACACGCCATGCATTCGATGAACCCCGGGACGGACGCCACGGCTCCGTCCGCGCTGTCCGCGCCTTCCCATTCCCCCAGCCCGGTCACCGCTGCGGCCATCACCCTGGATGCGCTGCCGCGCCAGGTTGCGGCGCGCGTGGTCGAGCTCCATGCGGCGCGCGACACGGCCGAGCAGGAACTGCTGCTGCGGCTCATGGAAATCGGTTTCCTGCCGGGCGAGCCCGTTCGCATCCTGGCCGCAGGCTTTCCGGGCGACGACCCGCTGGCCGTGCGCGTGGGCCAGGCCACGTTCGCACTGCGCCGCCATGAGGCGGCCCTGGTGCGCGTGGCGCCGGAGGTGAAGGCATGAGCACGCCATCCTCCCCCAAGCTCATACAGCCGCTGCAGCCCGCACAGGGTGGTGTTGGCGGCGGCGGTGGTGATTCCGCATTGCGCCTGGCCTTGCTGGGCAACCCCAACTGCGGCAAGACGGCCTTGTTCAACCTGCTGACCGGCGCACGCCAGAAGGTGGCCAACTACGCGGGCGTGACCGTGGAGCGCAAGGAAGGCTGGCTGAGCACGGCCAGCGGCCGGCGCGTGCGCGTGCTGGACCTGCCGGGCACCTACAGCCTGCACGCCCACAGCGAGGACGAGCGCATCACGCGCGACATTGTCTCGGGCCGCCACGCGCGCGAGGCGCCGCCCGAACTGCTGGTCTGCGTCACCGACGCCACCCACCTGCGCCTGAACCTGCGCCTGGTGCTGGAAGCCCGGCGCCTGGGCCTGCCCATGGTGCTGGTGCTCAACATGAGCGACATGGCCAGGCGCCAGGGCATCGACATCGACCGCGAGGCGCTGTCACGCGCCCTGGGCATGCCCGTGCTGTCCACCGTGGGCGTGCGCCAGGACGGCGCGCGCGAACTGCTGCAGTGGCTGGACGGCCCCGAGGCCCGTGCCCTGGCCGCGCCGCCGCAGGACGCCTCCGGCCGGCAGGGCGATGCGCGCGAGCAGGTGATGGCCCTGCACCAGCAGGTGGCCCGCATCATGGCCGACTGCGTCAAGGAACCCGTGGTGGACACACGGCGCGATGACCGCATCGACGCCGTGGTGCTGCACCCGCTGTGGGGCATGCTGCTGCTGGCGGCCACGCTGTTCCTGATGTTCCAGGCCGTGTTCAGCTGGGCGCAGCCGCTGATGGACGGCATCGAGGGCGGCGTCTCGGCCGTCTCGGCCATGGTCAACGCGCACATGCCCGAAGGCGCGCTGCGCAGCCTGCTGGCCGATGGCGTGGTCGCGGGCACGGGCTCCGTCCTGGTCTTCCTGCCGCAGATCCTGATCCTGTTCCTCTTCATCCTTGCGCTGGAGGACTCGGGCTACCTGCCGCGTGCCGCCTTCATGCTGGACCGCATCATGGGCAAGGTCGGCCTGTCGGGCCGCTCCTTCATCCCGCTGCTGTCCAGCTTCGCCTGCGCCGTGCCCGGCATCATGGCCACGCGCTCCATCACCAGCTGGCGCGACCGGCTGGTGACCATCATGATCGCGCCGCTGATGACCTGCTCGGCGCGCCTGCCCGTGTATGCGCTGCTGATCAGTGCCTTCATCCCCGAGCGCACCGTGGGCGGCATCTTCAACCTGCAGGGCCTGGTGCTGTTCGCGCTGTACGTGGCCGGCATCGTCAGCGCCATGGCCGTGGCCGGCGTGGCCAGGCTGGCAGGCCGCAGCGCCGGCCCCACGCCGCTGCTGATGGAGCTGCCCTCCTACCGCTGGCCCAGCCCGCGCAGCCTGGCCCTGGGCCTGTACGAGCGCGCCATGATCTTCCTGCGCCGCGTCGGCGGCATCATCCTGACCGTCAGCATCGTGCTGTGGTTCCTGGCCAGCTACCCGGCGCCGCCCGATGGCGTGACCGAGGCGGCCATCCGCTACAGCTTCGCAGGCCGTATCGGCAGCTGGCTGGAAGTGGTGCTGGCGCCCATTGGCTTCAACTGGCAGATCGCCATCGCCCTGGTTCCGGGCATGGCCGCGCGAGAGGTGGCCGTCAGCGCCATGGGCACGGTCTATGCACTGTCTGCCGCCAGCGAAGAGGCCATGGCCGAGCAACTGGGCCCGCTGATCGCCCATACCTGGTCCCTGGCCACGGCGCTGTCGCTGCTGGCCTGGTTCGTGTTCGCGCCCCAGTGCATCTCCACGCTGGCCGCCGTGCGGCGCGAGACCAACGGCTGGCGCTATCCGCTGCTGATGACCGGCTATCTGTTCGCGCTGGCCTACCTGGCCAGCTTCATCACCTACCGCGTGGCCATCGCATTGGGCGCGGGCTGAAAGGAGCACGGATCATGTGGCAAAACATCATCGTGGGTCTGATCGTGGCCCTGGCCGGCGTGTCTCTGGTCTGGCGCTATCTGCCCGCGCGCTGGCGCCAGAAGGCCGGGCAGATGCACCCGGCACTGGCGCCCAGGGATGCGGGCGGCTGTGGCGGCTGCAGTGCCTGCGGCGGGGACAGTTGCGCACCGGACAAGCGGGGACCGTAAGGCCGCGGCCCGAACTTCCGCCAGGAAAAAAAGAATGCCTGCAGGCGCAAAGCCTGCAGGCATTCTTTTTTGAGCGGACTGCGTTATCAGTTCGGCTGGCGGCCCAGCAGCAGGTACTCCATGAGTGCCTTTTGCACGTGCATTCTGTTCTCCGCCTCATCCCAGACCACGGATTGGGGCCCGTCGATGACCTCGGCCTCCACTTCCTCGCCGCGGTGGGCGGGCAGGCAGTGCATGAACAGGGCATCGTCCCGTGCGGCGGCCATCATTTCGGCGTCCACGCACCAGTCGGCAAAGGCCTTCTTGCGGGCTTCGTTCTCGGCCTCGTAGCCCATGCTGGTCCACACGTCGGTGGTCACCAGGTCGGCGTCCTTGCAGGCGTCCAGCGGGTCCTTGAAGACCTTGTAGCAGCCCTCGCGCGGGGTCTTGCCGCCAAAGGCCAGCTTCTCGTCCACCTCGTAGCCGCCCGGCGTGCTGACGTGGACGGTGAAGCCCAGCAGGTCGGCCGCCTGCAGCCAGGTATTGGCCATGTTGTTGCCGTCGCCGACCCAGGCGACGGTCTTGCCCTGGATCGAGCCGCGGTGCTCGATGAAGGTGAAGATGTCGGCCAGGATCTGGCAGGGGTGGAACTCGTTGGTCAGGCCGTTGATGACGGGCACGCGCGAGTACTCGGCAAAGCGCGCGATCTTGTCCTGGCCGTAGGTGCGGATCATCACCAGGTCGGTCATGCGGCTGATGACGCGCGCGCTGTCCTCGATGGGCTCGGCGCGGCCCAGTTGGCTGTCGCCCGTGGTCAGGTGGACCACCGAGCCGCCGAGCTGGTACATGCCCGCCTCGAAGCTCACGCGGGTGCGCGTGCTGGCCTTCTCGAAGATCATGGCCAGCGTGCGGTCGCTGAGCGTGTGGTGCTTTTCGTAGCCCTTGAACTTCTTCTTGATCAGGGCCGCGCGTTCGAGCACATAGGCGTACTCGTCGGCCGTGAAGTCGGAAAACTGCAGATAGTGCTTGATGGCAGTCATAGGCAGGTACTCATTCGGACAGGAATTGCACGATCAGGGGCTTGAGCTTGGCGACCACTTCGTCGGCTTCGGCCTCGGTCATGATCAGCGGCGGCACCAGGCGCACCACGGTGTCGGCGGTCACGCTGAACAACAGGCCGGCTTCGGCGCCACGGCCCAGCAGGGCGCCGCAGGGCTTGTTCAGCTCGATGCCGATGATCAGGCCCTGGCCGCGCACGTCGACCACGCCCTTGACGTCGGCCAGTTCCCTTTGCAGCGCGGCCTTCAGGTGGTCGCCCACCCTGGTGGTGTGGGCCAGCAGGCCGTCCTCTTCCATGATGCGGATGGTTTCGATGCCCGCACGCATGGCCAGCGGGTTGCCGCCGAAGGTGGAGCCGTGGTTGCCCGGCTGCAGCACGGTGGCCGCCTTGCCATGGGCGACGACGGCTCCGATGGGCACGCCCGAGCCCAGGCCCTTGGCCAGGGTCATCACGTCGGGGACGATGCCGGCCCACTGGTGGGCGAACCACTTGCCCGTGCGGCCCATGCCGGCCTGGACTTCATCGAAAATCATCAGCCAGCCGTTGGCGTCGCACAGGGCGCGCACCTGCTGCATGTACTCGATGCGCATGGGGTGCAGGCCGCCTTCGCCCTGGATGGGCTCCATCATCACGGCCACCACGTCGGGGTTGCCGGCCGTGGCCTTCTGGAGCGCCTCGTAGTCGTTCACCGGCACGCGCAGGAACCCGTCCAGCAGCGGGCCGAAGCCGTCGCGCACCTTGGGGTTGCCCGTGGCCGTCATGGTGGCGATGGAGCGGCCGTGGAAGGCATGCTCGTAGACCACGATCACCGGCTTGGCGATGCCCTTGTCCACGCCATACTTGCGTGCGATCTTGATGGCGGCCTCATTGGCCTCCAGGCCGGTGCTGCAGAAGAAGACGTTGGTCATCTTCGCGCGCTCGGTCAGCAGCTTGGCCAGCGTTTCCTGGCCGGGCACGTGGTAGTAGTTGGAGGTGTGGATGAGCTTGGCCACCTGGTCCTGCAGCGCAGGCACCAGCTTGGGGTGGTTGTGGCCCAGCGTGTTCACTGCAATGCCGCCCAGCGCATCGAGGTACTGCTTGCCGTTGACGTCCCACACGCGGCAGCCCTGGCCTCGCTCCAGAGCGATCGGTACGCGGCCATAGGTGGTCATCACGTGGGGCGAGGCAGCCTCGATGAAAGCGGTCATTGCAAAAATCTCCTGAGCTGGAAAGTAAACGGCATCCGGGCGTTGCCGCCGCAGATGCCTGAAAAACAGCGAAGCCCGATTCTAGGGGGCGCGCAATGGTCCACCGTTGCGGTTTGCGCATCACAGCCATGCAATGAGCCTACGCCACACTTGGGTAGTGCGCTGCAACAAGGCCTCAGCTCTTATATAAGAGATAAAATGCCAGCTTGGCCTGCCGGCAGCGATCCTGCCTGCGGGCGCAGATTGTTTGAAGGACTTGCGCAAGCAGGACGCGGCAGGCGCTGTGCCCCACGGCATACCGCCCAGCCTGTTCCTCGTTGAGCAAGTCGTATTTTGGCGTGCATCCTGATGGTCTCTCCCTCCAGCAAAGAACTGTTCATCCAGGGCATCACCCACGAAGGCAAGACTTTCCGGCCCAGCGACTGGGCCGAGCGGCTGGCAGGCGTCATGAGCCAGTTTCGCCCCGGCGGTGCCCAGCGCGGCAGCCACCTGAGCTACTCGCCCTGGTGTGTTCCCACAACGCTCAATGGCGTCAAGTGCGTGGTCGTGCACCGCGACCTGCGCGACTACGAGCCCATGGCCTGGGATTTCTGCCTGAACTTCGCCAAGGACAACAACCTGCAGGTTGCCGAGGCCTGCCTGATACCGGACGAGCCGGCCCGCTGAGGCCGGCTTCTTTTTGTCCAGGGTCCGGTCCCTGGCAGTGATTGGATGTGAACGCACCGTGGGTGCGTTTTTTTATGGCTGCGCCTGTTGCCGGGGCAGCGGGAACAGGCTGCGCAGCACGGTGATCAGGATGTCGCCTGCCGAGGCGGCCCCGTAGAGCGCGTGGTCTATGGCCTGGCTGCGCGCCAGGGCCATCAGGCTGCCCGCCAGGTCCTGCGCGGGCGCTGGCGGCGCATGGCCGGCGAGTGCGAACAGCCGCTCCAGCAACTGCGCGTAGATCTGGCGCTGCTCCGCCATCAGCAACGCATAGGCCTGGCCGAATTCGGGATTGCGCGCGGCATGCAGCTGCAGCTCGGTGGCCAGCATGGCCTGGGAGGCGTCCATGCCGAACTCGCGCGCCCAGCTGGCCAGCGCCTCGAAGGCCTTGGCGAAATCATCGCCGGCCGTGGCGACGGCGCCGGTAATGCGCAGGGCTTCCTGCTCCTTGTGCTCGCGCAGCAGGTCCAGCAGCAGGTCTTCCTTGCTTTTGAAGTTCGAATAGAAGGCGCCCTGCGTGTAGCCGGCCTCCCGGGCGATATCGCGCACCGTGGTGGATGCAAAGCCGCGTTCTGCCACTTGCTTGCAGGCCGCCTCGATCAGGCGCTGGCGGGTCTGCTCCTGGCTTTCTTCTCGTGTCAGGCGGGTGGTGGGCATTTTGGGATAGCGTTTGATATCTGAGTTGACGAAGCGGCAGCGACAAGGATAGTATTGGGTATCCAGATATCAATTGGTATCTGAAATAACCCGCCTTGTCGTCATCCTCCCAAGAGATCCCCATGCATCCACAGACCCCGGGCCAACCTGGTTCCCTCGGCCTCCACACGCCCTGCGCGATTGCGGAGCTTCCCGCTTCCTCGCAGCCCTTCGCGCCTTTGCAGCAGGCTTTTGTCACCGGCGCCACGGGCCTGCTGGGCAACAACCTGGTGCGTGCGCTCGTGGCGCGGGGAATTGCCGTGCGTGCGCTGGCAAGGTCGGTGGACAAAGCGAGAAAGCAGTTCGAGGATCTGCCCCTGGTCCAGGTGGTCAGGGGGGACATGGCCGATGTCTCCGCCTTCGCCGACGAGCTGCACGGCTGCGATGTCGTGTTCCATGCGGCAGCCTATTTCCGCGACAGCTACAAGGGCGGCCGGCATTGGGCCGAGCTCAAGCGCATCAACGTGGACGGGTCGGCCGCCCTGATCGCGGCGGCCCATGCGGCAGGCGTGCGCCGCTTCGTGCAGACCTCATCCATTGCCGTGCTGGATGGCTTGCCGGGCGCTCTCATTGACGAGACCTGTGATCGCCAGCCGTCCGATGCAGACGACTACTACCGCAGCAAGATACTGGCCGATGAAGAGGTTCGCCGCTTTGTCCGGGCGCATCCGCAGATGCGTGCCAGCTTCGTGCTGCCTGGCTGGATGTGGGGGCCGGGAGACATGGGGCCCACCTCGGCCGGCCAACTGGTCAACGACGTGGCGCGCGGCAGGCTGCCGGGGCTGGTGCCGGGCAGCTTTTCCGTGGTCGATGCCCGTGACGTGGCGCTGGCGCATATCGCGGCCGCCGAGCGCGGGCGCCAGGGCGAGCGCTATCTTGCCGCCGGGCGGCATATGGTGATGGAGGAGCTGATCCCGCTGCTGGGCGAAGTCGGCGGCATGGCCGTGCCCACCCGCAAGCTGCCCTTGCCGGTGCTGTACGTGCTCGCAGGCATCCAGGAAATCTATGCGCGCCTGTCCGGCAAGCCGGTGCTGCTGGGCCTGGCGACCGTGCGCCTGATGGTGCGGGAGGCGGGGCGCACCCGGTTCAACCCGCAAAAGAGCGAGCGCGAACTGGGCCTGTACTTTCGCCCGGTCACGCAGACGCTGGCCGATACCGTGGGCTGGTATCGGAGCAATGGCTGGTTCTGAGTATTTCTGTCCAGGCACAAAAAAACCGCCCGAAGGCGGTTTTTTCGTTCGCTGACAGCGCACCCGTTACAAACGGCAGATGGCCGGAGCCATCCGTGCGGTTGCCTAATCGGTGGATTAGGCGGCGGGGGCGGCCAGGGCCTTGACCTTGGCGGACAGGCGGCTCTTGTCGCGAGCGGCCTTGTTCTTGTGGAAGATGCCCTTGTCGGCGATCGTGTCCAGAACGGATTGGGCTGCGGCGAACAGTTCGGTTGCCTTGGCCTTGTCGCCAGTCAGAACGGCCTTTTCGACCTTCTTGACGGCGGTGCGGTACTTGGAACGCAGCGAGGTGTTGGCTGCGTTGAGCTTGGTGTCCTGGCGGACGCGCTTGCGGCCGGAGGCGAGACGGGGGTTCTTCTTTGCGGGCTTGGATGCCATGATATGTATTCCTAGTGTCTGAGGATGTTGTCGGCGAAGCGCGGGATTATAGCATGCAGCCCGTAAGGGGCCTCTGGGGGCTCGGCAGCGCGGGCCGGCCTGTTGCAACGGAGTGCAAGAGCGGCCAGGCCCGCCTGCGGCGCCGGCCGTGCAGGGCATGCCAGCGCATACACTCCCCACGGTGTCACTGTTCAAAGCCGCCTCCACCGTTTCCCTGCTGACGCTGGCCTCCCGTATCACCG
The DNA here is from genome assembly GCA_031286585.1 of Delftia acidovorans. Lineage (GTDB taxonomy): Bacteria > Pseudomonadota > Gammaproteobacteria > Burkholderiales > Burkholderiaceae_C > Comamonas > Comamonas acidovorans_A. The sequence continues at coordinate 464,915 of JAITUC010000024.1, read as the reverse complement.
GGCTGGTGCGCGATCTGCTCATGGCCTCCATGTTCGGAGCCAATGCGCTGACCGATGCGTTCAATGTCGCCTTCAGGATTCCCAATCTCTTTCGGCGGCTGTTCGCCGAGGGGGCCTTCAGCCAGGCCTTCGTGCCGGTGCTGGCCGCCAGCAAGGCCAAGGAGGGGGACGAGGCCACGCGCACGCTGATCTCGCACGTGGCCACGCTGCTGTTCTGGGTGCTGCTGGTGACCTGCGTGCTGGGCGTGGTCGGCGCGCCGCTGCTGGTCTGGCTGCTGGCCAGCGGCCTGCGCCAGTCGCCCGAGGGCTATGACGCCGCCGTGCTGATGACACGCTGGATGTTCCCCTACATCGGCTTCATGTCGCTGGTGGCGTTTTCGGCCGGCGTGCTCAATACCTGGCGGCGCTTTGCCGTCTCGGCCGCCACGCCGGTGCTGCTGAACCTGGCCATGATCGCCGCCGCCTTCTGGGGAGCGCCCTGGCTGCAGGCGCGCGGCATCGAACCCATCTATGCCATGGCCGGTGGCGTGATGCTGGGCGGCGTGCTGCAACTGGCGGTGCAACTGCCTGCGCTGGCGCGCCTGGGCCTGCTGCCGCGCATCGGCTTTTCACCTGCCGCGCTGCGCGAAGCCTGGGCCGAGGCCGGCGTGCGCCGCATCCTCAAGCTGATGGCGCCGGCGCTGCTGGGCGTGGGCGTGGCCCAGGTCTCGCTGATGATCAACACCCAGATCGCCTCCTATCTGCAACCGGGCAGCGTGACCTGGCTGTTCTATGCCGACCGGCTCATGGAGTTTCCAACGGCGCTGCTGGGCGTGGCTCTGGGCGTGGTGCTCACCCCCCAGCTGGCCGCTGCCAAGGCGGCCGGCGACTCGGAGCGCTACTCGGCCATGCTGGACTGGGGGCTGCGCCTGGTGGTGCTGCTGTCCGTGCCGTGCGCCGTGGGCCTGCTCACTTTTGCCGAGCCGCTGGTGGCCACGCTGTTCCACCGCGGTGCGCTGCAGGACAGCGACGTGGGCCAGATCGCCTTGGCGCTGGTCGGCTACGGCGCAGGCCTGGTGGGCCTGGTGGCCATCAAGGTGCTGGCGCCGGGCTACTACGCCAGCCAGGACATCCGCACACCCGTCAAGATCGCCATCGTGGTGCTGGTCATCACCCAACTGCTCAACCTGGTCCTGGTGCCCTTCATGGCGCATACCGGCCTGGCGTTGTCCATCGGCCTGGCGGCCCTGGTCAATGCGGGTTGGCTGCTTTGGGGTCTGCTGCGCCGGGGCGTCTACCGTCCCAAGCCGGGCTGGGGCCGGCTGGCCCTGCAGGTGGTCGCGGCCAGCAGCCTGCTGGCCGTGCTGCTGACCTGGGGCAGCCAGCATTTCGACTGGATCGCGCTGCGCGCCAACGGGTGGCAGCGTGCGGGCCTGCTCGCCGCGCTGATGGCCGCCGCGGTGCTGCTGTACTTCGGCGCGCTGTGGGCGGCGGGGCTCAAGCTGCGCGCACTGCTGCGGCGCTGAGAGGCATCGCCCAAACCCGCATAATTGCAGGCTTGGGCGCTGCAATATACAAAGCATCATGAGCTGGAGCTACGAAGACACGCCAACGGCCCTGCAATACTTTGCAGCGCTGGTGCAAAGCGATGACCACCTGCCGTTGATGGAGGCGGCAATCAGCATCGCCCAGGATGCCGTGCCCGATCTCGATCTGCAGGCGGCCAGCGCCGAGCTGGACCGGCTGCAGGTGCGCCTGCTCCAGCGCCTGGCCGGCGAAACCGATGCCCTGCAGCGCCTGCGCGTGCTCAACCAGTTCTTCTATGGCGAACTGGGCTTCGGCGGCAATCTCAACGATTACTACGACCCGGCCAACAGCTACATCCACCACGTGCTGCAGACGCGGCGCGGCATTCCTATCAGTGTGGCGCTGATCTGGCTGGAGCTGGCTGCGGCCATCGATCTGCCGGCCCAGGGCGTGAGCTTTCCCGGGCATTTTCTGGTGAAGCTGCGCCTGCCCCAGGGGCAGGTGGTGATGGACCCGCTGAGCGGTGAATCCTTCTCTGCCAACAGCCTGGCCGAGCGGCTCGAGCCCTTCTGGCAGAACGCCGGCCTGTCCGCCGAGGAGGCGGCTCCGCTGGGCATGTACCTGCAGGGCGCCTCGCCGCGCGACATCCTGGAGCGCATGCTGCGCAATCTGCAGGAGATCCACCATGCGCGGCGCGACTGGCCGCTGCTGGTGGCCGTGCTCGACCGGCTGGCCGTGCTGCGGCCCGACATGCCGGAGATCTTCCGGGACCGGGGACTGGCCTATGCGCAATGGGGCGTGACCGCGCGTGCGCTGGAGGACCTGGAGCGCTTCCTGCATTCCCAGCAGGGCGCGCAGGCCGTGGCGGTGCGCGAGGTGATCCGGCGGCTCAAGGGCCTGTAGCGGCATCCCCCAGGGGCGGAGCTCCGCTCAGACCAGCCGGACGGCTTCCAGCTCTTTCTTGAGATAGGCGTAGAACAGCGGCGCCGCCACCAGGCCTGCGGGGCCGAACACCGACTCGGCCACGAACATCACGGCCAGCAGTTCCCACACGCCCATGTGCGTGCGCTGGCCCACCACCTTGGCGTTGATCACGTACTCGGCCTTGTGGATCAGGATCAGAAAGCCCAGGCAGGCTGCGGCAGCGACCGGGGAGACCGACAGCCCCACAATGGTGATCACCGCATTGCACAACAGGTTGCCCACGATGGGCACCAGGCCCGCGATGAAGGTCAGCGTGATCAGGGCCGGCGTGTAGGGCAGGGTCAGGTTCCAGTGCGGCAGCACGCCCAGCAGGAAGATGGCCGTCAGGAAGGTGTTGAAGGCCGCAATCCAGAACTGCGCCGCCACGATCTGGCGGAAGGCCAGCCCCATGAGCCGGATGCGTTCGCGCAGCGCAGCCACCAGGGGCGGGCGGCGCGTGGTGATGGGGCGCACGGCGGCCAGCGCGCCGATGATCAGGCCCACATAGGCGTAGAGCAGCCCGGTGAGCCAGGCGCGGCCTGCATGGGCCAGGGCACCGGCCTTGGCCGCCAGGTAGCTGGCCAGCAGGTGCTGGATTTCCTGCGCGCCGTCCGGCAACTGGTCGGCCATGTCGGCGGGCAGCTTGTCACGCAGCTCCAGAACCGTGTGGGCCAGATAGTCGAGCAGCTCGCGGTACTGCTGCGGCGCGTCGGTGATGTAGGTGCGTGTGTGCGAGAGCGCGCCGCTCAGCAGCGCCAGCGGCGCAAGAATGACGATGGTGGCTGCCACCAATTGGGTCCAGCGCGGCAGCGAGCCGCGCCGGGCCTTGGGATGGGCCCGTGCCAGCAGCCCGGCAAGGGCGCGCGTGACCAGAAAGCCCACGCAGACACACAGCATGCCCGGCAACAGGCCCTGCCACATGATCAGCAGCAGGGCGCCCGCCATCAGCACATAGCTGGACAGCGTCACGCCGCGCGTGGGCGCGGGCTGCGGGGAGATGATGGGCGAGGGCAGGTGCTGGGTCATGCGCTGCGGGCCCGTGGTCAGCGGACCTCGACAGGCTCGCCCTCGCCGCGTGCGGCGATGCGTCCGATGGTGTGGACCGTCTCGCCCAGCTGCTGGAGCGTGGCGGCCGTGGCCTGTGCCGCTTCGGCGGGCACGACAACGACCATGCCGATGCCGTTGTTGAAGGTGCGGTTCATTTCCACGGCGTCGATGCCGGCCGTCTTCTGCAGCCATGCGAACAGCTCGGTCTGGGGCCAGCTGCCTGCATCCAGGTGGGCGGCCAGGCCTTCGGGCAGCACGCGGGGGATGTTCTCCAGCAGGCCGCCGCCGGTGATGTGGGCCAGCGCCTTGATGGGGTGCTGCTCCAGTGCGGCCAGCACGTTCTTCACGTACAGGCGCGTGGGTTCCATGATGGCCTGCTTGAACGGCTTGCCGTCCAGCGACTCGGGCAGGCTGCCCTGGGCTTCGGCGCGCTCGATGCACTTGCGCACCAGGGAGAAGCCATTGGAGTGCACGCCGGCCGATGCCAGCCCCAGCACCACGTCGCCTGCGGCCACGCTCTGGCCCGTGAGGATCTTGGATTTTTCGACGGCGCCGACGGCAAAGCCCGCCAGGTCGTATTCACCGGCCGGGTACATGCCGGGCATTTCGGCGGTTTCGCCGCCGATCAGTGCGCAGCCCGACAGCTCGCAGCCGCGTGCAATGCCGCCGACCACGGCAGCGGCCGTGTCCACGTCCAGCTTGCCGCAGGCGAAATAGTCGAGGAAGAACAGGGGCTCGGCGCCCTGCACCAGCACGTCGTTGACGCTCATGGCCACCAGGTCGATGCCCACGGTGTCGTGCATGTTCCACTCGAAGGCGAGCTTGAGCTTGGTGCCCACGCCATCGGTGCCCGAGACCAGCACGGGTTCCTTGTAGCGCTTGGGCACCTCGAACAGCGCGCCGAAGCCTCCGATGCCGGCCATCACGCCTTCGCGCATGGTCTTCTTGGCCAGCGGCTTGATGCGCTCGACCAGCGCATCGCCAGCGACGATGTCGACGCCGGCGTCTTTGTAGGAAATCGGGGTAGAGGAGGGGGCAGAAGAGCTCATGGATGGGTTCGGTGCGGTAGGCCCGATGCCGGGCTGGAACCCCGGGATTCTACGGCGCCGGCCGCCTGCAGGCGCGCGCGCCAGTCGGCTTCGAGGGGGCTTTCGTTGCACATGCGGGCCGGCTGCCGCCATGCCGGGCGCCGCGCAGACTAAAATCCCTCGTCCGCCCGGGAGCTCCCGGGCGTTGTCCGCCTTGCCGCAGCGCTGCGCCGAGGCGGGCCTGTCTTTGCTCTCAACCCAATGCCGTTGCCGATTCCTCTGCCTGCTTTTGCCGCATGGACCCGCCTGGACACAGGAAAGGGGGCGCTGCGCGTATGTCGCAGATGAAGCAGCTGGCTCTGGATATCAGCATGGCGTCGAGCCCGACGCTGTCGCGCTTTTTCGTCGGTCCCAATGCCGCCGTGATCGACCATCTGCGCCACTGGGTGGGCGACGGCCGCATGCAGACCGCCCGCACGCCGGTGCCCACCTATCTCTGGGGCGAGTCGGGCTCGGGCAAGACCCACCTGCTCAAGGCTGTGCGCGAGGCGCTGCGCGAGCAGGGCGCCATGGTGGGCTGGATGGATGCCTCCACCCTGTTCCCGCCTCCGTTCGACGAGCGCTGGGCCGCGGTGCTGATGGACGACGTGGACATCTACACTCCGCTGCAGCAGGCGCGGGCCTTCAACTGGTTCGTGAATGCGACGAGCCCGGCCACGGGCTCGCCGCGCTGGGTGCTGGGAGCCGGCCCCCTGCCGCCGGCCGACCTCAAGCTGCGCGAGGATCTGCGCACGCGGCTGGGCTGGGGCCATGTGTTCCAGCTGCAACTGCTCGATGAAACCGCGCGCCGCGCGGTGCTGCGCCAGGAGGCCGATGCCCGTGGCGTTTTTCTGGGCGACGATGTGATGGACTACATGCTCAAGCGCTTCTCGCGCGACCTGGGCAGCCTGATGCAGCTGCTCGACATGCTCGACGGCTTTGCGCTTCGCAACAAGCGCGCCATCACCATCCCGTTGCTCAAGACGATGCTGGAAACCGAATGAGCCCGCATTCTCGTGCGGGCGGGGACTGCGGGAGCCGGCGGAGCCTGCGTTGCAAGGGCAGCGCGGGACCCATTTTTTTAGGATATGCATGACCTCTGATCAGAAGCAACTCCGGCCCCGGCTGGCGTTGTTCGACCTGGACCATACGCTGCTGCCGCTCGATTCGGACTACGAGTGGGGCGAGTTCACGACGCGCATCGGCTGGACCGATCCGGCCGAATTCGGCCGCCGCAACGCCGAGTTCTTCGCGCACTACCAGGCCGGCACGCTCGACGTGCACGACTATGTGCGCTTTGCCACCGAGGCCTTCTGCGGCCGTGGCGCGCAACAGGCTGGCGAGGCGCATGAGCGCTTCATGCGCGAAGTGATCACTCCCGCGATCCGCCCCCAGGCACTGGAGCTGCTGCGCACGCACCGGCAGGCAGGTGACCAGATCATCATCGTCACGGCCACCAACGAGTTCGTGACGCGCCCCATCGCCGCCGCACTGGGCGTGCAGGAGCTGATCGCCGTGGAACTGGAGCGCGACGCCCGGGGCTGGTTCACGGGCGAGATCCGTGGAACGCCCAGCATGCGCGACGGCAAGGTCCAGCGCATGCAGCAGTGGCTGGATGCGCGCGGCCTGGACTGGAGCGGCGTGGAGAGCTTCTTCTACAGCGACTCCTGGAACGACGTGCCCCTGCTCGAACGCGTGGACCACCCCGTGGCCACCAACCCCGATGCACGGCTGCGCGCCCTGGCCCAGGAACGTGGCTGGCGCATTCTGGACCTGTTTGGCGAAGCACCATGATCAAGAACATCATCGACAAGCTGCTGGGCAAGACCTCGGCTGCACCCCGCGCCCGCAAGTCACCCTTCGGCAAGCGCCAGGAAGTGCCCGTGCAGGTGCACGGCATCGACCCCAACCTGGTGGACCGGCGTGCCATCGACGTGGTCGAGACGCTGCAGGACGCGGGCTACGAGGCCTACATCGTCGGCGGCGCCGTGCGGGACCTGCTGCTGGGCCTGCGTCCCAAGGACTTCGACGTGGCCACCAATGCCACGCCCGAGCAGGTCAAGGGCCTGTTCCGCCGCGCCTTCATCATCGGCAAGCGCTTTCGCATCGTGCACGTGGTCTACGGCCGCGGGCGCGAGAACGAGGTCATCGAAGTCTCCACCTTCCGCGCCTTCCTGGACAACAGCGCGGCCGAGGCCGTGAGCGGCAACGAGCGCACCAGCAAGGCCCAGCTCGCCGGCATGCACCATGCGGTGGACGCCAGCGGCCGCGTGCTGCGCGACAACGTCTGGGGCCCGCAGGACCAGGACGCCACGCGCCGCGACTTCACCATCAACGCCATGTACTACGACCCGCGCACGCAGATCGTGGTGGACTATCACAAGGGCATCGACGACGCCAAGAAGCGCATGCTGCGCATGATCGGCGACCCGGCCACGCGCTACCGCGAAGACCCGGTGCGCATCATCCGTGCCGTGCGCTTCGCGGCCAAGCTGGCGGGCAAGGGCTTCAAGATCGAGCCCAAGACCGCCAAGCCCCTGGTGGAATGCGAACCGTTGCTGGCCGATGTGCCGCAAAGCCGCCTGTTCGATGAAATGCTCAAGCTGCTGCAGACCGGCCACGCGCTGGCCTCGGTGGAGCAGTTGCGCGGCCTGGGACTGGCACGCGGCATCTACTCGCTGCTGGATGTGGTGGTCGAGCGCGCGGAGCAGCCCTTTGTGCGCGCCGCGCTGACCGACACCGACCGCCGTGTCGAGGAGGGCAAGCCCGTGGCGCCCAGCTTCCTGCTGGCCTGCGTGCTGTGGCATGACGTCAAGACCGGCTGGGAGCGCCGCCTGAACCAGCGCCAGCACCCCTTCCCCGCGCTGCAGGAATCCATCGACGAGGTGTTCGACCAGCGCATCGGCGATGTCTCGGGCCGCGGCAAGCTGGCCGCCGACATGCGCGAGATCTGGGTCATGCAGCCGCGCTTCGACAAGCGCACGGGCGCCACGCCGTTCAGCCTGGTGGCCCAGCCGCGCTTTCGCGCGGGCTTCGACTTCATGCGCCTGCGCGCCGACATCGGCGAGGTCGATGAAAGCCTGGCCAGCTGGTGGCAGGAGTTCCAGAACGCCGACGACGCGCGCCGCGAGGACCTGATCGCCCAGGCCCGCGACGAGCAGCGCGCCCGCCAGCGCAGCGCCGAGCCCAAGGTGCACCGCGTGGCCAAGGCCCGCCCTGCGCGCGAGGGCGCCGGCGAAGCGCAGCAGGCCGACACGCCTGCCGCCGCCTTGCCCCAGGTGGAGGGCGAGGAGGGGGCTGCGCCCAAGAAGCGCCGCCGCCGCCGCCGCAAGCCGCAGGGCGGTGGTGATGGCGCCGTGGGCGGGGATGACTGAGCCGGGGCACTGGGTCGCCATTGGCCTGGGCGCCAATCTGGGCGACCGGGGCCAGGCGCTGGCCCAGGCCCTGCGGGCCATTGACGGGCTGCAGGGCACGCGGCTTGTGGCCGTGTCCTCTCTCTACAGCACGGCGCCCGTCGATTCCAGCGGCCCGGACTACCTGAACGCCGTGGCCGCCGTGCACACCACGCTGCAGCCGCTGGCGCTGCTCGATGCGCTGCAGGCCATCGAGCTGGCGGCCGGCCGTGAGCGTCCCTACCGCAACGCGCCCCGCACGCTGGACCTGGACATCGAATTGTGGGACGACGAATGCCTGGCGCTGCCGCGCCTGAGCGTGCCCCATCCCCGCATGCACGAGCGGGCCTTCGTGCTGGTGCCGCTGGCCGAGATCGCGCCGCAGCGCGTCACGCCGGGGCAACTGCAGGCCGTGGCGGGGCAGGGCATCGTGCGCAGCGCCGGACCGGGCTGGCACCTTCGGGATGGCGGGACCTTGGCGAAAGGCCCCCGTTAAGGCGGATTTAAGAGCCGGCCACGACATTGTGCGCGGGCCCGCAGTCGGCGGGCCGGGAGCACGATATGCATCATGGGTTCGGAAGGCTGGCGCGCCAGCGGATGTATGAGGCCGCAAGGTCTGGGGCCGGGGGCGGGCTGTGGCAATGAGGTTCTCCGCACCGGTCGGCATGGCCGAGGGCCTGCCCGTGCCGGATCTGTCGCACCGCACCAGGGACGCCAGCGGGCTGGCCGGCGACCTTGCCTGCATGGCCCTGCTGGTGCTGGCATGGCTGGCCGCCACGGCATGGGCGCGTCCGCTGATGCTGCCCGATGAGGGGCGCTATGTGGCGGTCGCCTGGGAAATGCTCCATTCGGGACAGTGGCTCACCCCCACGCTGGACGGCCTGCCCTTTTTCCACAAGCCCCCGCTTTTCTACTGGATCACGGCCGCCTCGCTGAAGCTGTTCGGCATGGGTGAGCTGGCGGCGCGTGCGGCGCCCATCCTGGGTGCGACGCTGGGCGCGCTGGCCCTGTATGCGTTCACGCAGCGTTGGCTGGGCCGGGCGTTGGCGCGCCGGGTGCTGCTGGTGCTGGCGGTGCAGCCCCTGTTTTTCGTCGGCGGCCAGTTCGCCAATCTCGACATGCTGGTGGCCGGGATCATCGTCGCGACGGTCCTGGCCCTGGCCCATGCGGCGCTGTGCCTGGAGCGTGGCCTGCCTGCCCGGCATGTGCTGCTCCTGGCGTATGCGCTGGCAGCCCTGGGCGTGCTGGCCAAGGGCCTCATCGGCTTTGTGCTGCCTGCGCTGGTCATCGGCAGCTGGCTGCTGCTGCGCGGTCGGTGGCGGCTGCTGCCTTCGCTGCTGTCACTGCCGGGTGTTGCGTTGTTCGCCGCCATTGCCGTGCCCTGGTTTCTTGCCATGCAGCAGCGCTTTGATGGTTTTTTCCACTATTTCTTCGTGGTGCAGCATCTGCAGCGCTTTGCATCCTCTGGCTTCAACAACGTGCAGCCCTGGTGGTTCTACGTGGCCGTGCTGGTGGTGATGGGCCTGCCCGGCCTGTTGTGGTCGCGCGCCCTGCTGCAGCGGGACTACTGGCGCGCCGGTGGCGACGGGCTCCTCGCATCGGTGCGGCTGCTGATGGCCCTGGCCGCCGGCTGCGTGCTGGTGTTCTTCTCGCTGCCCCAGTCCAAGCTCATTGGCTACATCCTGCCGGCCGTGCCGCCGCTGGCATGGCTGATGGCGGATGCCAGTCTGGCGGCTACAGGCCCCGCTGGGCGCCGGCGCGCCTGGCTGGGCTGCATGGCCCTGAGCGCGGCCCTGGGTCTGGCGGCCGTGGCGGGCCTGGCCGTCAGCCATGTGCATTCGTCGCGCGAGCTGGGCCTGGCCCTGAAGTCACAGCGCCATATGGACGAGCCTGTCTACATGCTGGATGGCTACTGGTATGACGTGCCGTTCTATGCACGGCTGCGCGAGCCCGTCCCCGTGGTGGGGCGCTGGGATGATGCGGCCATCGACCTGCATGACAACTGGCGCAAGGAGATGAAGGACGCCGCAGGCTTTGCGCCGCAACTGGGGCGCTGGCTGCTGCCGCCGCCTGGGCAGTTGCCTGCCCGGCTGTGCGCGGCAGGTGTCACCTGGGTCGTGGGAGACCAGAACGCGCGCCGCAACTATCCATTTCTGGCGCAGCAGCCCCTGGCGAGGGACCAGGCTGCAGCGTTGTGGCGTGTCGACAGCCGGGAGCCCGGCATGGCCGCAGCGCTGGGCTGCGGCACCGGCCCATGAGGCCTGGCTTCAGTCCACCTTGGCGCCGGAGGCCTTGACGATGGGCTGGTACTTGGCGCGCTCGGCGGCCATGAACCTGTCGAACTCGGCGGGCGTGGAGGACACGGGCTCGGCCATCAGGGTCTCGAAGCGGGTCTTGGTCTCGGGCGCGGCCAGTGCATCGCCAAATGCCTTGCTCAGCTTGTCCAGCACGGGCTTGGGCGTGCCGGCCGGGGCTACCAGGCCCCACCAGGTGTCGATGGAAAAGCCGGGGAAGGTCTTGGACAGTGCGGGCACGCCGGGCAGCAGCGTGGTGGGGTTCAGCGTGGTCACGGCCAGCGCCTTGAGCTTGCCGGAGCGGATATTGGGCGCTGCGGCGGCCAGGTTGTCGATGTTGAAGTCCACCTCGCCCGACAGCAGGGCCAGCTGGGCCGGGTTGGCGCCACGGTAGGGCACGTGAAGGGCGAAGATGCCGGCCTTTTGCTTGAGCATTTCGCCGGCCAGGTGGCCTGCGCTGCCGTTGCCGCCGCTGCCGTAGTTGAGCTTGCCGGGGTGAGCCTTGGCGTAGGCGATCAGGTCGGCCACGCTGTGGATCTTGAGCTGCTCGGCACGGGCCGCGTTCATCACCAGCACGTTGGGCACGCGCACCATCTGAGTAATGCCGGCGAAGTCCTTGCCCGCGTCATAGGGCATCTTGGCGTACAGCCAGGGATTGACTGCATGGGTGGCCGTGGCGGCCAGGCCGATGGTCATGCCATCTGGCGTGGCCCGGGCAATGGCGTCGGCGCCGATGTTGCCGCCGGCACCGGCCTTGTTGTCGATGATCACCACTCCCAGGGAATCACGCACCCGCTCGGCCAGCGCGCGCGAGGTGATGTCCAGCGGACCGCCGGGCGCATAGGGCACGATCAGGCGGATGGGCTCTTGCGCCAGCGCAAGCGGGGAGGCCAGGGCAGCAGCGGCCGCCATGACCGAGAGAAGGCTGTTTCTACGGTTCATAGGGGCGCTATTGTGCAAAAAAATTGCGACACCTGGCTGCGCGCAGGTATGCAGAGCAGTTTTTCTGCGTATTGATTGATCTGGCCTGGCTTCAGGCTGCCTTGTCGGCTTCCGTGGTGAATGCGTCGGCGTAGAACTCTTCGTCGGGCAGGCCACGCTGGTGCACATAGGCCTGGTGCGCGGAATCGACCACGATGGGCGCGCCGCAGGCATAGACCTGGTGGCCCGAGAGGTCGGCAAAGTCGTCGAGCACGGCCTGGTGCACGAAGCCCGTGCGGCCGGTCCATGCGTCTTCGGGCAGGGCATCCGAGACCACGGGCACGTAGCACAGCTGCGGCATGGCTTCGGCCTGCTCGCGCACCCAGGCGTCGAGGTAGAGGTCCTCCGGCCGGCGTCCGCCCCAGTACAGGGTGACGGAGCGGTGGATGCCCTTGTGGCGGATGTGCTCCAGCAATGCCTTGATGGGCGCGAAACCCGTGCCCGAAGCCAGGAAGATGAGGGGCTTGTCGCTGTCCTCGCGCAGGAAGAAGCTGCCGAACGGGCCTTCCACGCGCAGGATTTCCTTTTCCTTCATGGCGCCGAACACATGGTCGGTGAACTTGCCGCCCGGCATGTGGCGGATGTGCAGCTCCAGCCCCGGGGCCGTGTCCTGCACGTGGGGGGCCGTGGCCATGGAGTAGGCGCGGCGGGCACCGTCGCGCAGGATGAACTCCACGTACTGGCCTGCGTGGTAGCGGAACTTGTCTGCGGCGGGCAGTTGCAGGCGCACCTGCATCACGTCGTGCGACTTTTTCTCCAGCGAGGCCACGCGCACGGGCATTTTCTTGATGGGGAAGGCGCTGGCATCGGTGACCTGGCGCGACTCCAGCACCACCGAGGTGGCCGGCCTGGCGCAGCAGGTGAGCACATAGCCGTCGGCCTCTTCCTGGGCAGTCAGCGCCTTGTCGGCATGCGGGCCATGGGTGACATCGCCACTGAGCTTCCTGCACTTGCAGGAACCGCAGGCACCGTCCTTGCAGCCATAGGGCAGGCCCACGCCGGAGCGGATGGCGGCGGCCAGGATGGTCTCGCTGCCCTGCGTGGCGAAGGTGCGGCCGCTGGGCTGTACGGTGATTTCGTGGGAAGCGTTGGCTATCTCGGTCATGTTCTCGGTATCCTCGGGGGCGCTGGCGGGCGCGTGGAGCGCGCCGGCGATCTTCTTTCCCGGACGGACATGCCGCTGCCGCGACCGGCGGCGCGCGGCTGGCCGCCCTCGCAACAGGCCAGGATTTTGCCCTCAAACCAAAACCCATTGGGCGCGCTGCCGGCGCGCTTTCGACGCGAACGCGTGCTCATCGTCGGCTGCGGCGACGTGGGGCTGCGCGTGGCTGGTGCATTGGCGGGCGCGCCCGGCGCACGCTCCGGCGCCGCACGACGGGGCCCGCGCGTGCTGGCGCTGACGCGTGGCGCCGAGCGCCTGCAGGATCTGCGCGGGCGCGGCATCACGCCGCTGCTGGGCGATCTGGACGCGCCTGACACGCTGCGCCGTCTGGCCGGCCTGGCCACGCGCATCGTCCACCTGGCGCCACCGCCCAATCCGCCCGCTGGCGAAGAGGGCTGGTGGCTGGACCCGCGCACCACGGCCCTGCTGCGCGTGCTGCGCCGCCGTGGCCGGCCGTCCAGCCTGGTCTATGGCTCGACCTCCGGCGTCTATGGCAACTGCGAGGGCGCCTGGATCGACGAAAGCCGCCTGCCCGCACCGGCCACGGCGCGTGCCCAGCGCCGCGTGAACGCCGAGCGGGCTGTGCGCTTTGCCGGGCGCGGCGGCCTGCGCGCCAGCATTCTTCGCATCCCGGGCATCTATGCGCCAGACCGGGAAAACGGCACGCCGCGCGCGCGCCTGCTGCGCGGCACGCCCCTGCTGTGCGCCGCAGAGGATGTCTATACCAACCACATCCATGCCGACGACCTGGCCCGCGCCTGCGTGCGGGCGCTGTGGCGCGGCCGGCCGCAGCGCATCTACCATGCCAGCGACGATACGCAGCTGCGCATGGGGGACTATTTCGACTTTGCGGCCGATCTCTACGGCCTGCCGCGCCCCGCACGCATCACGCGCGAGCAGGCGCAGCGCGAGCTGCCGGCCAGCCTGTTGAGCTTCATGGGGGAGTCACGCCGCCTGCGCAACCAGCGCCTGAAGGCCGAGCTGGGCCTGCGCCTGCGCTACCCCACCGTGGAGCAGGGCCTGCGCGCCTGAATCAGCGCGGATGGATGCCGCCGTTGGTGTCGTAGCAGCGGAACACGTTGCAGTGCGAGATGGGCGCCGAAGGCGGCAGCGGCTGCGGCGGCACGGGGCGCCCGACGATCCACGGCCGGTTGATGGCATTGGGCTGCAATGCGCGCGATTGCTGCAGCTGTTCATAGGCCTTGGGGCCCAGGCAGGCCATTTCCATCTGCTGCTGGGCGGCCTGGCTGCGCGGCCCCCAGGTGGCGGGATCGGGATCGGACTCGGCCAGGATGGTGTCCAGGCGGCGGCGCGCCTGCTGGCAGGCCGGGGAGTCGCCGCTGTCGCGCTGGGCCGAGTTCTCGCGCTCGCGCCGGCTGCGCGCCTCGCGCTCCTCCTGCTGGGCACGCGTGCGGCGCTCAGCCTCCTCGCGTGCCAGCTGCTGGTTCTTGCGCTCTATGGCGGCGGCGGACTGCGCGCGCTCGCGTTCCAGCTCTTCTGGGCTGGGGGCTTCCTGCACCTGCACGCGGTTTTCGCCGTCCTTGCAACTGCTGTTGGTGTAGGTGACGCGGCCGGTCTTGGCATCTGTACAGCGGATGACCTGGGCCGAGGCCGGGCCTGCCGTGAGCGCCACCACCAGCGGCACAAACATCGGTACAAGCGCCGCCAGTGCCCAGCGCGTAGCCGCCGATGAACGGCGGCCGGTGCGGCAAAGGTCTTGGGTGCGTTGCATGGCGATTTCCTTTCCCATCACAAGCGGCACAAGGATGTGGCGCATGGCCGATTATGGTGCGGTCCCCGGGAGCCGGAAATGCCGCTGGTCAGCCGTTCAGCGCCAGTGGCGCGGATCCTGGGTGGGGTAGGGATTGCCGCCGCCCTGGCTTTCGCGCTGCATGCGCTCGATGGCGCGCTGCTGCTGCTCGCGGTCACGCTGCTGCTGTTCCCGGTCGCGTTGCTGCTGGCCCTGGTCGCGATCCCGGTCCCGCTGCTGGCGCTCCGCTTCGCGGCGCTGCTGTTCCTGCATGCGTTCGCGCAGCTGGCGGTCGCGGTCCTGTGCCTGGCGGTCACGGTCCCGGTCGCGCTCGCGCATTTCACGTTCGCGCTCCTGGCGGTCGCGCCAGGCGTCGCGGTTGCGCTCCTGCTGAAGGCGCTCGCGCTCGTACTGCAGGCGATCGCGTTCGCGCTGCAGGCGCTGGCGCTCGTACCAGCCGCTGTCGGGATAGGCAGGCTGCGTGGGATAGGAGGGGTAGATGACGCCGCCGCCGGAGGGGTAGCTGGGGTAGGTCGGGTAGCTGGGATAGCTGGGGTAGCCGGAGCCCATGTCCGAGTAGCCATCGGGCGGCACGGCGCAGGCGGTGACCAGGGCGGCGAGGCCAAGGCCGGCCAGCAGGCGCAGTGTGCGCAAGGGGCTCAGGTCACGCTGCCGGTGTGGCTGCGCGGTGGGGGTGTTGGGGCGGGGCATGGTGTGGGGTCCGGGCAAAGGCGTGTTTCCTGTCTGGATCTCTTCCTATGACGTTTGACAGGCCGTATTGGTTGACCTGGATCGCCCTTGCAAGGCAACAAGGGCGACAGTGAAGCTTCTATTTTCATAGCAATTCGCCCATATTCTGTAGGCGTTGCCAGATGAATTGCGCAGGTGTGGCGCGCAATGGCGGCTGCGGCCCCGGTCGCGGCAATGGCTTGCGGGCGCGGCTAGAATGGCTGCTGTCTTTGGCGGTGCGCAGTCCGTGCGCCGCAAAGCAGCGTTCTCAGGGCGGGGCGGAATTCCCCACCGGCGGTATCTGGATCTGCCTTTAGGCATGTGTCCAGCAGCCCGCGAGCGCCCGGCAGGCCGCAAGGCCGGCCGGGGTCAGCAGATCTGGTGAGATGCCAGAGCCGACGGTCACAGTCCGGATGAAAGAGATCGCGCAGCACCTGCATGGCAGGCGCCATGCCCATGGTTGTCCCATGGGCTGCGCCGCGCCGTGCGGCGCCATGGCGCGCGCCCTGATTCATTTGTCTCATCTTGAAAGAGCACCATGAATCAGACTCCTGTCTCCTTGAATTTCTCCGCACACGGCACGGCCTCGGGCACGCCGTGGAGGGCTGTCGCGGGCCGCAGCCGCGTGGCCGTCATCTGCGCGAGCTGGCATACCGATGTCGTGCACCAGGCGCGCGACTCCATGGCGGCCGAGCTGCAGGCCCAGGGTGTGGCTGCGCAGAACATCAGCCACTTCAACGTGCCTGGCGCCTTCGAGATCCCGCTGCTGGCCAAGAAGCTGGCCGACAGCGGCCGCTTCGACGCCATCATCGCCTGCGCGCTGGTGGTCAATGGCGGAATCTACCGCCATGAGTTCGTATCCTCGGCCGTCATCGACGGCCTGATGCGCGTGCAGCTCGACACCGAGGTGCCCGTGTTCTCCGCCGTGCTCACGCCGCGCGACTTCCACGAGCACGGCGACCATGTGGAGTTCTTCCGCGCCCACTTCGTGAAGAAGGGCGTGGAGGTGGCCCATGCCTGCCTGGCGGCCCTGGACCAGCTGGCCCAGGTGCAGGCGCTGGGCCAGGCCCGCGCTGCCTGAACTGCAGGCATCGCCCGCGCCGCCGGTTGCGGCGCGCCACCCAGCACAGCTTTGGGTGGGGACGGATGCTCGTAAACACTGAGTTGCTGCCGAGTGTCGCGGCCCCGTCACGCGGCATTGCCAAGCCGCGATGACGGGAATAACGTGACGGCCTGTTTCAACTGAGGAGTGCGCGATGAAGATGTCCCGGAAGTTGTGTATTGCGGCCGTCGTGGCCGGCATGGGTGGCGTGGCGATGGCCCAGGAGCAGGTGATCCGCATCGGCCACATCGGCCCGGTGTCCGGTCCCCAGGCCAATTTCGGCAAGGACAACGAAAACGGCGTGCGCATGGCCATCGACGAGCTCAATGCCAAGGGCATGGAGATCGCCGGCAAGAAGGTCAAGTTCCAGCTGGTGGCCGAAGACGATGTGGCCGATCCCAAGCAGGGCACGGCCGCTTCGCAGAAGCTGTGCGACGACAAGGTCGCGGGCGCCGTGGCCTTCCTCAACTCGGGCGTGGCCATCCCCTCGTCCAAGGTCTTCCAGGACTGCGGCATTCCCATGATCACGGGAGCGGCCACCAATCCGGACCTGACCAAGCCCGGCTGGAACACCACCTACCGCGTGATCGCCAACGACAACGCACTGGGCGCGGCACTGGCCAAGTACGCTGCCGAAACCCTCAAGCTCAAGACCGTGGCCATCATCGATGACCGCACGGCCTATGGCCAGGGCCTGGCCAATGTGTTCAAGAAGGATGCGGAAAAGCTGGGCGTGAAGGTCGTGGCCTCGGAGTTCACGAACGACAAGGCCACGGACTTCATGGCCATCCTGACCTCGATCAAGGCCAAGAAGCCCGAAGGCATCTTCTACGGCGGCATGTATGGCCAGGCCGGCCCCATGCTGCGCCAGATGGCCCAGCTGGGCATGAACGATGCCAAGTACTTCGGCGGCGACGGCCTGTGCGTGCCCGAGCTGGCCAAGGTGGCGGCCGGTGCCAAGCCGCTGGACAACGTGATCTGCGCCGATGGTGGCGCCTCTCTGGCCAAGATGCCCGGCGGCACGGAGTGGAAGAAGCGCTACGACGCCAAGTTCCCCGGCCAGTTCCAGGTCTACAGCCCGTACTTCTACGACGCCACCATGATGCTGGCCGACGCCATGAAGCGCGCCAACTCCTGGGACCCCAAGGTCTACATCCCCTTCCTGCAAAAGGCCGACTACTCCGGCGTGACCTCGAAGATCGCCTTCGAGAAGAACGGCGAGATGAAGAACCCCTCGTACACGCTGAGCGTATTCAAGAACGGCCAGAAGACAGCCCTCGACTGAGAGCCCGTGCTTCCTTCGTTTTCATGCCCGCCCCGTGCGGGCTTTTTTTCGTGCGCCGTCCATGATCCATCCTCAGGCCGCAGCCGGCGCATCGACCACGCCCGGCAACCGGGCCAGATAGGCCTGCAGGGCAGCGATGGCCTGGCGCACCTTGGCGGGCTGGGCCTGGCGCTGCGGGGTGACGGCCCAGATGTCGAGGCCGCCGAAGTCCCAATCGGGCAGCAGCCGCACCAGGCGGCCTTCGGCCACGGTGTCGGCCACGTCCATGCTGCCCAGCAGGGCCAGGCCCAGGCCGGCCTCGCACATCTGCTGGATGGACAGCTGGTTGTTGCTGGCCACATGCGGCAGCACATGCAGGCTGTAGGTCTCGCCCGTGTCAGGGTGGCGCGCCTCGGCGCGCAGGGCCTGGCCCTGGCCCTCGCGCGCCAGGCCCAGCCAGCGCATGCTGGCCAGCGGTGCCGGGTGGCGCCAGGCCGCGCCGCCGCCCTGGGCCTGCATCCATGCGGGCGATGCGCACAGCCAGTTGCGCATGGCGCCCAGGCGCCGGGCCGCCCAGCCGGAATCGGCCAGCCGGCCGAAGCGCAAGGCCAGGTCGATGCGGCTTTGTATGAGGTCGATGGGCGCGTCGTCCACATCCAGGTGCAAGCGCAGTGCGGGATGCCGGGCCAGCCAGTGGCCCAGCGCCGGCGCGATGTGGCGGGCAAAGCCCACGGTGGCCGACAGGCGCAGCTCGCCACCGGGCTCGTCGCGCGCGGCGGCCAGCTCGGCCCGCGCCTGGCTGGCGGCCTGGGCCATGGCGGCGCACTGCTGGTAGTAGCGCTCGCCTGTGTCGGTAAGCGCGATCTGCCGGGTGGAGCGGTGCAGCAGGGTGACGCCGCCATCGTGTTCGAGCTGGCGTACCTGCTGGCTTACGGCCGAGGGGCTCATGCCCAGGGCACGCGCGGCGGCGCTCATGGAGCCGTGCTGCACCACGGCGGCGAAAACGGCCATGCGTTTGTAGTCGTCCATGGGCCGTATTGTGAAGCTGTACTTCAAGGTCTTGGTGAAAATTGCCACCTACCGCAAGGATTGTGAACGGCGTAATCTCAATGCCATCGTGAACAGGCGCCCTGGCGCCATAAAGGACCGAAGATGAAAGTGGCATTGATTGGCGCAACCGGCTTTGTGGGTTCGGCGGTATTGAAGGAACTGCTGCAGCGCGGCCATGAGGTGGTGGCCCTGGTGCGCGACCCCGCCAAGCTGGCTGCCCGGCCGCACCTGCAGGCCGTGCAGGCCGATGTGCTGGACGCCACCGCCGTGCAGCGCGCCGTGGCGGGCTCGGACGCCGTGGTCAGCGCCTACAACGCGGGCTGGGGCAATCCCGACATCTATGAGGATTTCATGCGCGGTTCGCGCGCCATCGTGGCGGGCACCAAGGCGGCCGGCATCAGGCGCTACCTGGTGGTCGGTGGCGCGGGCAGCCTCTACATCGCACCCGGCAAGCAGCTGGTGGACACGCCCGAGTTCCCGGCTGCCATCAAGCCCGGTGCCTCGGCTGCCCGCGATGCCCTCAACGATCTGCAAAAGGAGCAGGGCCTGGACTGGACGATGCTGAGCCCGCCGATTGCCCTGCACCTGGGCGACCATGGCGAACGCACAGGCCAATACCGCACGGGCAAGGATGAGCCGCTGATGCAGGCCGACGGCCAGCCCGGCACGATTTCGGCAGCGGACCTGGCCGTGGCCCTGGTCGATGCGCTGGACAAGGGGCTGCACCTGCGCCAGCGCTTTACGGTCGCTTACTGAACTTCTGCGCCAGTGCGCTGGTGCCGCAGCGGTCTCCATGGCATGCTGGTGTCCATCATGAACAGGCAGGAGCACAGCCATGATCGACCACACGGGAGTGATGGTGTCGGACTTCGAGCGCAGCAAGGATTTCTATGCGCGCGCGCTGGCGCCGCTGGGCTACGAAATCCTCATGGAGCTTTCTGCCGAAGTCACGGGCCATACGGACACTGCGGGCTTCGGCGAGCCGCCCAAGCCCGATTTCTGGATCAGCGGGGGCACGCCCAACCAGCCGCCCATCCATGTGGCCTTTCGCGTGGACAACCGCCACATGGTCGATGACTTCCATGCGGCGGCCCTGGCGGCAGGCGGTCGCTGCAACGGCGAGCCCGGCCTGCGCCCGCACTACCACGACGACTATTACGCGGCCTTTGTGCTCGATCCCGACGGCCACAACATCGAAGCCGTCTGCCATCTGCCACCGGCCTGAGTCCCCCTGGCGGCACTGGGGCCTGCGCGGCGGCTGACATCAGGCCGTCGCATGGCGCAGCACAATATTGCGCTGCAACAAAAGAAGCCCCGCACCCTCCATGCCCCCTTCCGTTTCCGCTGCGTCCGGCTCCGTTCCTGCGCCCTCCACTCCCTCGGCTGCCCAGGCCTGGCTCAGCGTGGTCGCGCTGGCGCTGGGGGCCTTCGTCTTCAACACCACCGAGTTCGTGCCCGTGGGCCTGCTCAGCAGCATAGGCGCCAGCTTCGGCATGCCCACCGAGCAGGTCGGGCTGATGCTGACCATCTATGCCTGGATCGTGGCCCTGGCCTCGCTGCCCTTCATGCTGCTCACGCGCAATGTGGAGCGGCGCAAGCTGCTGATGGGCGTGTTCGCGCTGTTCGTCGTCAGCCACGTGCTGTCGGGCGTGGCCTGGAGCTTTGCCTCGCTCATGGTCAGCCGCATCGGCATCGCGCTGTCGCACGCGGTGTTCTGGTCCATCACCGCCTCGCTGGCCGTGCGCGTTGCGCCGCCTGGCAGGAAGGCCGTGGCACTGAGCCTGCTGGCCACGGGCACCTCCATGGCCATGGTGCTGGGCATTCCGCTGGGCCGCATCGTGGGCGAATGGCTGGGCTGGCGCACCACGTTCCTGGCCGTGGGCGGGGTGGCCGCCATCGTGATGGTGGCCCTGGCCCGGCTGCTGCCGCGCCTGCCCAGCGAGAACGCGGGCAACCTGGCCAGCGTGCCCATGCTGCTGCGCCGCCCGGCGCTGCTGTCCATCTACATCCTGCTGGTGGTGGTGATCACCGGGCAGTTCACGGCCTACAGCTATATCGAGCCCTTCGTGCAGGACATCGCGGGCTTCGAGGGCAAGGTGACCACGGCCGTGCTGCTGCTGTACGGCGGCATGGGTATCGTGGGCAGCGTGATGTTCAGCTGGTGGGGCCTGCGCCATCCGCGCGGCTTTCTGCTGGCCGCCATTGGCGTGCTGTCGGCCAGCCTGCTGATGCTGGTGCCGGCCTCGGGCCATGAGGCATCGCTCTACGTGATGAGCTCGGTCTGGGGTGTCGCCATGATCTGCTTCGCCCTTGCCATGCAGTCCCAGGTGCTCAAGCTGGCGGCCGACGCCACCGATGTGGGCATGTCCATGTTCTCGGGCATCTTCAACATCGGCATTGGCGGCGGTGCGCTGCTGGGCAGCCAGGTCAGCATGCACGCGGGCATGGAGAACATCGGCTGGACCGGTGGCGGCCTGGTGGCGCTGGGCCTGGCCTGGTGCATCTGGGCCTTCGTGCGCTGGTCGGCCGGCTTCCAGGCAGCGGAGCACTGAAGCGGGTCAGCCGCCGGGTGCCCGCATGGCCTGGGCGTAGCGCTGCGGCGCCAGGCGGGACACCAGCACGCAGACCACGAGCACGGCCCCCAGCTGGGCCAGCCAGCCGGCACCGAATCCGCCCGTGAACTGGTGCAGCCGGGCGATCACATAGGGCGCCAGCGCCGCAATCAGAAAGCCTCCGCCCTGCATCAGCGCGTTGAGCGCACCGGCCTGCGTGGGGTGGGGAAGATGGTCCAGCGCCACCACCATCATCAGCGCGAAGCAGCCACCCAGGCCGATGCCGAGGATGACGATGTTGAGCAGCGGCGCCACATCGGGCCACCAGGCCAGCGTGGCCAGGCCGATGATCTGGCACAGCAGCGTGAACCCCAGCCAAGGCCGCCGGTCGGCATGGCGCGAAGCCAATACGGGCAGGCCCAGCGCGGCGCTGGCCTGGGCCACCGACAGCAGGGCCACCAGGCCGCCGCTTTGCGCGGGGCTCCAGCCGTGGGCCTGGTAGAAGGGCGCAAGCCAGGCCACCATGGCCGCATAGCCGCCATTGATGAGGCCGAAGCAGGCCATCAGCAGCCAGGTGCGCGGGCGCCGGCGCAGCCAGCCGGTGTCTTGCGAGGCATGGGCCGCCGTGGGCGCCGGACCCGGCAATGCCTGCAGCGCATGCCGCGCCAGCGCCAGGGCCAGCAGGGCAGGCAGGGCCCAGAGCGCGAGCGCCAGGCGCCAGTCCAGCCCCCATTGCACGGCCAGCGGCGAAATCTGGGCACCCAGGGCTCCACCGCCCATGAGCGCGGCCGAGTACAGCCCCATCATCTGGGCCATGCGCGCGGGGGACTGGCGCTTGATCAGGCCCGGCAGCACGCCTTGCACCAGGGCCACACCAGCGCCGCACAGCGCGGCCGTGGCCAGAAGGGTGGCCGCACCGGCGCCCGCCACGCGCAGCGCGCAGCCCAGTGCAATCACGGCCAGGGACCCGACCATGGCGCGGCGCGGACCCAGGCGCCGCAGCGCGGCCGGGGCCAGCCAGGCCCCCAAGCCCATCAACGCCATGGGCAGCAGCGTCAGCCAGGACAGCGTGGACAGATCCATGCCGGTGGCGGACTGGATCTGCGGGCCCAGCGGGCCGATGGCCGTGAGAAACGGGCGCAGGTTCAGCGTGACCAGGACCACGGTGGCCAGCCACAGCACCGTTGGAATGGCGTGTGCCTCGGCAGGCGCCTCGGTGCGTGCGGGGGCAATGGACGACATGGCGTCAGGCCCAGGGGGCGTTGCCATACAACTGGGCCGCCGTGATGCCCGTGTCCAGCCGGACCAGGGGCAGGGGAGGCGGCTGCAGCGGCATGCGCAGCCGCTGGTAGGCGCCTTCGCTGGACAGGCCGTAAGGCTGGGCATCCGCGTTGTCGAAGGCGAAGAAAACCTGCTCGGCCCCGGCCATCACCAGCGCCGCCAGGCACATGGGGCAGGGGTGGCCGCTGGCGTAGATGGTGCAGCCGGCCAGGCTGGGGTTGGCCTGGGCGCGCGTGCCTGCGCGCAGCGCCTGCATTTCGGCATGGGCGCTGGGATCATGGCTTTGCACGATCTCGTTGACGCCCGTGGACAGGATCTGCCCCTCGCGCGCGAGAAGGGCGCCGAAGGGCCGGCCGCCCCGCAGGCGGTTGTCGTGCGCCAGCTGCACGGCATGGCGCAGCAGGCGGATGTGTTCTTGTTCTTGCATGGGAATGGCTGGGCAATCGGGAGCTGAGGCCGCAGTCTAGGACGGGCGGCATCAATTGGAAAATTAAATGATCAAATGCTGGGCAGTGACAAAGCCACTGAAATCCGCCCACGCCCATGCAACCCTCTTCCATAGACCCCTCCCTGTTGCGCAGCTTCTGCGCCGTGGCCGAAACCGGCAGCTTCACGCGTGCGGCGCAGGGCGTGCACCTCACCCAGTCCACGGTCAGCCAGCAGATCCGCCGGCTGGAGGAACAAATGGGCTGCACGCTGCTGGATCGCGGCGGGCGCCATGTGGAATGCACGCTGGAAGGAGAGCGCTTGCTGGCCTATGCGCAGCGCATCCTCGCCCTCATGGACGAGGCCGTGGAGCAGTTGGCCGGCGCCACCGAGGCCGTGCTGCGCATCGGCGTACCAGAGGACTTTGCCGGCAACGCCCTGATGCCCGCCTTGGGCGCGCTGGCGCGCAGCCAGCCTCAGTTGCGCCTGGAGCTGACCAGCGGGCTGTCGCAGGCTATATGGCAGCAACTGCAGGCCGGCGAGCTGGACCTGGCCATCGTCAAGCAGCGCAGCGGCAGCACGCCCGGCATGGCGCGCTGGCCCGAACCGCTGGCCTGGATAGACAGTGCGCGGCATCCCTCCCACGGGCTTGATCCCTTGCCCCTGGTGGTATTCCCGCAGGGCGGCCTGTACCGCAGCGAGATGACGCATGCGCTGGATGCCGCAGGCCGGCGCTGGCGCCTGGCCTATGCGAGCGCCAGCCTGGCCAGCCTGGAAGCCGCCGTGGAGCAGGGCCTGGGCGTCAGCCTGCTGCCGCGCAGGCTGGTCGGGCCCGGCCACCGCCTGCTCGATGGTGTTCCCGGCTTCGCCCCCGTGCCTGATGTGGAAGTGGCGCTGCATGTGCGCGCCCAGCTGTCGGCGCCGGGCCGGCGTCTGGCAGGGCGCCTGTGCGAGGTGTGTGAGGCGTTGCTGTCGCCTGCCGCTGGCGAAGCATGAAAAATCCCCGCCGGGGCGGGGATGGTCTGTGGGTGACGCGCAGGCTCAATCCATCGTCAGGTTCTGCTTTTGCACCACGTCCTTGTAGACCGCCAGTTCGGCCTTGATTTCTTCAAAGAAATGCTCGGGCGTGTCGGCCACGATCAGCGAGCCGGTTTCCTCGATGCGCTTCTTGATGGCCGGGTCCTGCAGCACCTTGCGCGTGGCGGCGTTGACCTTGTCCACGATGTCGCGCGGCAGGTTCTTGGGGCCGACGATGCCGTAGTAGGCCATGCGGTTGACGGGGGCCAGGCCCACTTCCTTGAAGGTGGGCACATCGGGCAGGGCGGCCAGGCGCTGGGGTGCGGCCACCACGATGGGCACCAGGCGCTTTTCCTTGACGAAGCCCAGGGCGGAGGGCAGGTTGTCGAAGATCAGCGGCACCTGGCCGGCCACGGCGTCGTTGAGCGCGGGGCCGCTGCCCCGGTAGGGCACATGGGTGATGTCGGTGTTCGTGGACAGCTTGAACATCTCCATCATCAGATGGGTGATGCTGCCGTTGCCAGGCGAAGCGTAGGAGTACTTGCCGGGGTTCTTCTTCACCTCGGCCAGGAACTCCTGGTAGTTCTTGCCCGCGAACTTGGGGTTGGCCGCAATGATGTTGGGCGTGGCCGCGATGTTCACGATGGGCGTGAAGTCGGTCAGCACGTTGTACGGGATCTTGGGGTTGATCGCCGGGTTGGTGGCCGTGGTGGACACGGTGGCAATGCCCAGGCTGTAGCCATCGGGCTGGGAGCGCGCCGTCTCGGCCGCGCCGATGCTGCCGCCGCCGCCGCCCTTGTTCTCGACCACCACGGGCTGGCCCAGGGCGCGGCCCAGCGGCTCGGCCACGATGCGCGCGATCAGGTCGGTGGTGCCGCCTGCCGCAAAGGGCACGAGCAGCTTGATGGGTTTGGTGGGGTAGCCCTGGGCATGGGCTGCGCCCGAAAGCGCGAGGGCGCCGAGGATGCCGGCGAGCGCGATGCGGGAGGTGTGAGTCATGGTGTTGTCTCCTTGAATGGATGTTGTGGACGTTTGTTGTGAGGCACCGACGGGTGGGAAGCGGGATTCGTTACGGCATTCGGAAGTGGGTTTTCGTGGAAAGGATGGTTGCCTGCAGTGGCGCGATCAGACCACCCCGCGCGAGCGCAGCGCCTGGATGGCCATGGGCGCAATGCCCAGTTCGCCCAGCACTTCATCGGTGTGCTGGCCCAGGGAGGGCGGTGCGCTGCGCAGCACGGGCGGGGTATCGCTCAGGCGCATGGGGCTGGCCACGCCGGCGATGCGCGAGATGCCGTCGCCGGCCTCGCGCGGCAGCTCGACGCGTATGCCGCGTGCGCGCACCTGCGGGTCGTCGAAGGCCTGGGCGATGGTGTTGATGGGGCCGCAGGGAACGGCCTTGTCTTCCAGCAGCGCAATCCATTCGGCCGTGCCGCGTGTCTTCATGAGGGGCACCATCCGCTCCAGCAGCGCCTGGCGGTTGCGCACGCGGGCGGTGTTGGTGGCAAAGCGCTCGTCTAGCGCCCAGCCGGCTTCGCCGACGGCGGCGCAAAAGCGGGCGAACTGCCCGTCATTGCCGATGGCCAGCAGCACGTTGCCGTTGGCCGTGGCGAAGTCCTGGTAGGGCGCCAGGCTGGGGTGGATATTGCCGGCGCGGCCCGGCGATTCGCCCGTGGCCAGAAAGCCGGCGGCCTGATTGGCCAGCACGGCCATGCCCACGTCGAGCAGGGCCATGTCGATGTGCTGGCCCCGGCCCGAGGCCTGGCGCGCATGCAGCGCAGCCAGGATGGCATTGCTGGCATACAGGCCCGTGAAGACATCGATCACGGCCACGCCCACCTTGAGCGGGCCGCCTCCGGGCGCCCCGTCGGCATGGCCGGTGATGCTCATCAGACCGCACATGGCCTGCACCATGAGGTCGTAGCCCGCGCGCTCGGCATACGGGCCGGTCTGGCCGAAACCCGTGACCGAGCAATAGATCAGGCGCGGGTTGAGCGCCTTGAGGCTGGCGTAGTCCAGCCCGTACTGCGCCAGGCCGCCGACCTTGAAGTTCTCCACCAGCACATCGGACTCGGCCGCCATCTGGCGAATCAGCTGCTGGCCATCGGTGCTGGACATGTCGATGGTGACCGAGCGCTTGTTGCGGTTGCAGGCCGTGAAATAGCTGGCCTCCTGCGTGGCCCGGCCATCGTCGCGCGCCAGGAACGGAGGCCCCCAGTGGCGCGTGTCGTCGCCGGCCACGGGCCGCTCGACCTTGATCACATCGGCACCCAGGTCGGCCAGCGTCTGCGTGCACCAGGGCCCGGCCAGCACGCGGGAAAGATCAAGCACCTTGATGCCAGCCAATGCGGCCGGCGCGGAGGATGTGGAGGACATGAGAGGGAAGAAATATGAGCGCGCCCGATGCCGCTGGTAGTTCAGCTGAAGGCTTGAGCTTCCATCCCCCATAGCGTGCGAGACGGGCGCTGCCCAAGCGAGAGACGCCGAGCAAGAGCCGCCTCGCGGCGAGGGCGTCGTCCCCCTCCGCGAAGCGAGAAGGGGGAAGGCGCGAAGCGCCTCAGGGGGTCAGTTGGCAAAAGCTGCGATGCCAGTCTGGGCCCGGCCCAGGATCAGCGCATGCACATCGTGCGTGCCTTCGTAGGTGTTGACCACTTCCAGGTTGACCAGGTGGCGGGCCACGCCGAACTCGTCGCTGATGCCGTTGCCGCCCATCATGTCGCGCGCCATGCGGGCAATGTCCAGCGACTTGCCGCAGTTGTTGCGCTTGATCAGCGAGGTGATCTCGATCACGTTCTGGTGCTCGTCCTTCATGCGGCCCACGCGCAGCGCGGCCTGCAGGCCCAGGGTGATCTCGGTCTGCATGTCGGCCAGCTTCTTCTGGACCAGCTGGTTGGCGGCCAGGGGGCGGCCGAACTGCTTGCGGTCCAGCGTGTACTGGCGCGCCGTGTGCCAGCAGAACTCGGCGGCGCCCAGGGCGCCCCAGGCGATGCCGAAGCGTGCGCTGTTCAGGCAGGTGAAGGGGCCCTTGAGGCCGCGCACCTCGGGGAAGGCGTTTTCCTCGGGAACGAAGACATCGTCCATCACGATCTCGCCCGTGATGGAGGCGCGCAGGCCCACCTTGCCGTGGATGGCCGGGGCCGACAGGCCCTTCATGCCCTTGTCCAGGATGAAGCCGCGGATCTCGCCCACATGGCCGTCCTCGGTCACTTCCTTGGCCCAGACCACGAACACGTCGGCCACGGGGCTGTTGGTAATCCACATCTTGTTGCCCTTGAGGCGGTAGCCGCCGTCCACCTTGTCGGCGCGGCTGGACATGCTGCCGGGGTCGGAGCCGTGGTCGGGTTCGGTCAGGCCGAAGCAGCCGATGAACTCGCCGCTGGCCAGCTTGGGCAGGTACTTGTTCTTCTGTTCTTCGGTGCCGAATTCATTGATGGGCACCATCACCAGCGAGCTTTGCACGCTGGCCATGGAACGGTAGCCCGAGTCCACGCGCTCGATCTCGCGCGCCACCAGGCCGTAGCTGACGTAGTTCAGGCCGGCGCCGCCGTATTGCGTGGGGATGGTGGGGCCCAGCAGGCCCAGCTCGCCCATCTCGCGGAAGATGCTCACGTCGGACTTCTCGTGGCGGAACATTTCCAGCACGCGGGGGGCCAGCTTCTCCTGGCAGTAGGCATGGGCCGCGTCGCGGATCATGCGCTCGTCTTCGCTCAGTTGCTGGTCGAGCTGGAAGGGGTCATCCCATTGGAAGCTGTTGCGGGCCATGGTGTCGTATCTCCAAAAACAAAGAGGTCAAGGGCGGGGGGCCGCTGCCACGTGCGGTGACGGATGCGGTACCGGGCAGGCCGCCGCCGTGTAGCGTTGTTGCGCTGCATCTTAGAAGCGGCTTTAGGCATGGCGCAAACGATGTTTGTGCATCCATGAATGCGTAAAGCGCATGTATGGATTCAATGTTGCGGGTTATTCCCTATGATGCGCTCCATTGAAGTGCGTTGAATTCATGAGATATGCGTAGAGCCCTGCCATCCACCCAAGCCCTGGCCTGCTTTGAATCGGCCGCCCGCCACATCAGCTACACGCGTGCGGCGCAGGAGCTGTCGCTGACGCAAAGCGCCGTCTCGCGCCAGATCATCGCGCTGGAGGAGTTCCTGGGCGTGCAGCTGTTCCGGCGCACGCGCCACGGCGTGCTGCTGACGGAGGCGGGCACGCAATACGCCCAGCAGGTTTCGCGCTGGCTGCACGGCCTGGAGCGCGACACGCTGGACATCATGGCCCACCAGGGCGAAGGCGGCCCGCTCAACCTGGCTGCCGTGCCCACCTTCGCCACGCGCTGGCTGCTGCCGCGCCTGCCGCAGCTGGCGCGCGAGCATCCCGAGGTCACGGTGCATATCGACGTGCAGACGCGGCCCTTCCTGTTTGCCGATACCGTGTTCGATGCCGCGCTCTATGCAGGCACGCCCGAGCAGGTGGCGCGCTGGCCCGGCGTGCAGGCGCAATGGCTGATGGACGAAGAGGTGGTGCCCGTGTGCAGCCCGCAGCTGCTGGCCACGGCCCAGGCACGCGAGCCGGGACGCGCCTGGCTGCCCGTGGGGGCGGACATCGTGGCCCGTATGCCGCTGCTGCAGCAAAGCACGCGGCCCTACGGCTGGCAGCAGTGGTTCGATGCCATGGACGTGGCCGCGCCGCGCGCGCTGGACGGCATGCGGCTGGAGCTGTTCTCCATGCTGGCCGTGGCGGCCAGCCAGGGCCTGGGCGTGGCGCTGATGCCGCCCATGCTGATCGAGCAGGAACTGGCGCGCGGCGACCTCATCATTGCCTGCCCGCAGCCCCTGCGCGGCAACCGCGCCTACTACCTGGTCACGCCGGCCCTGGCGCCCGATGCCCAGCCCGCGCCCGCCCTGCGCGTGTTCTCTTCCTGGCTGCAGCAGCGCGCCCGGGAGCACCGGCCTGCCTGAAAATTAAGCAGGCCTTGGATTGTTCAACGATGACAGTCACTTAACCGACTTATCCCTGTGGCTGGCCGCGCTTGTCCACAGGCTTGTGGGGGTGCTTCTGGGGAAAACCCGCAATCTCGCTCAAAACCAGGGCAACACGGCCAGGCACAGCGGCATGACCACGGCCGTGGCCACGCCGTTCAGGCCCATGGCCAGGGCCGAGAAGGCGCCCATGGTCGGATTCACCTGCAGCGCGCGTGCCGTGCCGATGGCGTGGGCCGTAAGGCCCAGGGCAAAGCCCTGCACGGCCGGGTCATCGCTGCGCACCAGGCGGATCAGCAGCGGCGCCATCATCGTGCCCGCAATGCCGGTGATGGCCACGGCCACGGCCGCCAGCGAGGCCGGCCCGCCAAAGCGCTCGGCCATGGGCAGGGCGATGGGAATGGTGGCCGACTTGGGGGCCAGCGCCACCAGCGTCTGCACCGTGGCGCCCAGGCTCCAGCCGATCAGCAGTGCCGACAGCAACGCCACCACGCAGCCCACTGCCAGGGCCACGCTGATGGGCAGCCACAGCGCGCGGATGCGCTCGCGCTGGGCATACAACGGAATCGCCAGCGCGACGGTGGCCGGGCCGATCAGCAGCCCCAGCAGCGAGACGCCGCTGCGGTAGCTGGCATAGGAGGTACCCGTGGCCAGCAGCACGCCCACGATGACGACCACGGCCGTGAAGACGGGGATGAGCAGCGGATGGTTGCCGCTTCGGCGGTAGAGCGCCATGGCCGCCAGGTAGACGGCCATGGTCAGCACCAGCCAGGGCAGATGGGCGGTGGTGGCATTGCCTGACAGCGACTGCCAGACGCTGTGCCAGTGGGTGGTGAGCGCGCTCATGCCTCGTCTCCCTGGCTGGTGGCCGCTTCGCGGGCGCGCTGGCGCCCCAGGCACCAGCGGAAGGTGAAGGCCGTGGCCAGGAAGGTGATGGCCGCGCCCGCCACGCAGGCGATCACGAAGGGCTGCCATTCGCGCGACAGCCGGTCGAACTCCAGCATCACGCCTGCAATGACGGGAATGAACAGCAGCATCATGTTTTGCAGCAGCACACCGGCGGCCTTCTCCAGCGACTCGGGCAGGCGGCCGAGCAGCAGCAGCGCCCCCAGCAGCAGCAGCGTGCCCACGAGCGCGCCTGGAAGCGGCAGCCCCGTGAGCTGGACGATGGCCTCCCCCAGCAACTGGAAGGCGAACAAGGCGGTGATGGCGTACAGCATGAAAACCTGAATTCCTGGGACAGATGGGCGAGGGGCGGCAAATGGGGGCAGGCGCGGCAAGGGCGTGGATTGCCCGTCGCCAGGCCAGGGCCTGGCCCTGGCGCCTGTGGGACGCCGCCGCAAAGCGTGCAATCATCGCCCACAACCCGAAAAAAGGCGCGGCCACCGATTGCGCGGCTTCCCGGCCAGGGCTATGTTTGCACCCGTGCCCCCGAGAGTCCTGGGGCATGAGACTTTGATTTGCGAAGGAGTAGCGATGGCCGAAACCACATATCACGCACCCGTGTACGAGCCGACGGTGGATGAACTCGAAGTGCTCAAGAAGCTGGAAATGGGCGAGCCCGTGTCGCTGGAAAGCGCGGCGCGCGAGCATCTGTCCAAGAGGCTGCGCGAGCGTGGACTGGTCGAAGTGGACAGCAGCCATCAATGGCACATCACGGCAGCGGGGCGCGCGCAGATCCGCCGCACGGATGCCTGAGGCGAGGTGGGTCAGGCGCCTTCCGGATTGAGGGTTTTCCCTTGGATCTGGAGGCTGCCTGATTTGCAGGCAGCTTAGCCTGCGACCAGTGAATGCAAGCACTTGGACGCCTCGTTCACTTGCTGTTCACTGATTATCCACAGGGTTGTTCAGTGGATCTGTGGAGAAAAGAAGCCACCTCAGGGTGGCTTTTTTCGTGGGCTTTCGCAGGCCCGCGCCGTGGGCGCACCGGGCTGGTGCCCGCACCTGGCAAGGGGCGCATGGCGATGGTGCAAGTGCCGGTTTTCAGAGGGAAGGTGCCGAATGTGGCGCAAGGCTGCAACCCTGCATGAGGGCTGGGTCGGGGCTGCTTCACTGGGGCTTCGGCCTGGGCCGAGGTTCAGGCCCGGCAGGCCTTGAGGGGCGGTTGACGCCAAAGTTGTGCACAGGTTGATCCCTGTGCGGCGAAAAGCGCGCAGGGGCCAACCCGTCCAAGGCATGAGGACGCAGGATCGGTGCAGGCTGGAGGGCCTTGAAATGCAGTGCAGCCGTTGAACACGGCTGGATGCAAAGGGGCTTGAGGTGTGTGCGGACACTGTGAAGACAGGGTCCGGAAAAGAAATAGCCGAAAAAGCAGGCGAACTGCTTTTTCGGCTACGTAATCTCTGGTGCCCGGGGCCGGAATCGAACCGGCACGCCTTGCGGCGGGGGATTTTGAGTCCCCTGCGTCTACCAATTTCACCACCCGGGCTACTTAGCGCAGGGGCGAATTATGGCACAGTGTGAGGCTATGAAAATTTATCCGACCATCGAAGACGCCATCGGCCGCACGCCCCTGGTGGCATTGCAGCGCATCGGTGCGCAGTCTCGCCAGGAACGTGGCAACGTGGTGCTGGGCAAGCTGGAAGGCAACAACCCGGCCGGTTCGGTCAAGGACAGGCCGGCCCTGTCGATGATCCGTCGCGCCGAAGAACGCGGCGACATCAAGCCCGGCGACACGCTGATCGAGGCCACCTCGGGCAATACCGGCATTGCGCTGGCCATGGCCGCCACGATCAAGGGCTACCGGATGGTGCTGATCATGCCGGAGGACCTTTC
This sequence comes from Delftia acidovorans, assembly GCA_031286585.1. GTDB lineage: Bacteria > Pseudomonadota > Gammaproteobacteria > Burkholderiales > Burkholderiaceae_C > Comamonas > Comamonas acidovorans_A. The sequence continues at coordinate 433,587 of JAITUC010000024.1, read as the reverse complement.
CATCGAGCGAGCCCAGACGATGAAGGCCTACGGCGCCGAGCTGATCCTCACGCCCAAGAGCGGCGGCATGGAATACGCACGCGACCTGGCCGACCAGATGGTGGCTCAGGGCAGGGGCGTGGTGCTCGACCAGTTCGCCAATCCCGACAATCCGCGCATCCACTACGAGACCACGGGTCCGGAACTGTGGGAGCAGACCGGCGGCGAGATCACGCATTTCGTGAGCGCCATGGGCACCACGGGCACCATCACGGGCGTGGCCCGCTTTCTCAAGGAAAAGAACCCGGCCATCCGCATCGTGGGCGCGCAGCCGGCCGAGGGTTCGCGCATTCCCGGCATCCGCAAGTGGCCCGAGGAATACATGCCCAAGATCTATGACGCCTCGCTGATCGACGAGACCGTGCTCGTGGGCCAGGACGATGCCGAGGACATGGCGCGCCGCCTGGCACGCGAGGAAGGCATCTTTGCCGGCATCTCTGCGGCCGGTGCCTGCTGGGTGGCCCAGCAGATCGCCGAGCAAGAGAACAACGCCACCATCGTCTTCGTGGTCTGCGACCGCGGAGACCGCTATCTGTCCACAGGCGTCTTCCCCGCCTGACGCAGCGACAGGCCCGCCACCCGGCGGGCCTTCTTGTTTGCGCGCAAGCCCGTTCAGCAGAAAACCAGGAACAGCCCCATGCACTATGAGACCCGCTATTGCACGCACTGCGCCACGCCCCTGCAGTGGGTGATCCAGGCCGAGGACGGCGGCGATGTATCGCGCCTGCGCTGCCCCGAATGCGGCTGGACGCACTGGAACAATCCCACGCCCGTGCTGGCCGCCATCGTCGAGCTGGACGGCAAGGTGCTGCTGGCGCGCAATGCGGCCTGGCCCGAGAAGGTCTTCGGCCTGATCACGGGCTTCATGGAGGCCGGCGAGTCGCCCGAAGAGGGCGTGGCACGCGAGGTGGCGGAGGAAACGGGCCTGCAGGCCGAGGCGCTGGAGCTGATCAGCGTGCACGAGTTCCTGCGCATGAACCAGGTGATCATCGCCTTCCATGTGCGCGCCAGCGGCCAGGTGCGGCTGTCGCCCGAGCTGCTGGAGTACCGCCTGCTGGAGCCGGAGAAAGTCCAGGCCTGGCCTTCAGGCACGGGCATGGCGCTGGCCAAGTGGCTGCGCAGCCGGGGGCATGAACCTGAGATCCGCGACTTCTGGAAGCGTGCCGAGCAGGCCCGCGAGGCCGAGGATGCCGCAGCGGGCCGCGCCGATCAAGACACTGCTGCCGGCCTCAGCCGCGATGCCGCCTAGAATCCCAGGCTCAAGAGGTGCATCCGATGGAAATTCACAAGGAAATCGACACGCGCGGGCTCAACTGCCCGCTGCCCATTCTCAAGGCCAAGAAGGCGCTGGCCGAACTCGACAGCGGCCAGCTGCTGAAGGTGGTGGCCACCGACACGGGCTCGCTGCGCGACTTCCAGGCCTTTGCCAAGCAGACCGGCAATGAACTGGTGGAGCAGCAGACCGTGGGTGCGGAGTTCATCCATATCCTGCGCCGGCGCTGAGCGGCTGCACGCGGCTCGCTCCAAAGAAAAAGGCCTGCTTACGCAGGCCTTTTGCATGGGGCGGGGCGGTTGTGAGGCAGGGCCTCAGATGCTCAGGCCCTGCAGGTACTCGCGGAAGCTCGCGCCCACATCCTCGTGCTGCAGCGCCAGCTCCACCGTGGCCTGCAGAAAGCCTTCCTTGCTGCCGCAGTCGTAGCGCTTGCCCTGGTACTGGAAGGCGTAGACGGCTTCATGGGCCATCAGGCGTTCGATGGCGTCGGTCAGCTGGATCTCGCCGCCCACGCCCTTGGGCTGGTTGCGGATCTCCTCGAAGATGGCCGGTGTCAGCACATAGCGGCCAGCCACGCCCATGCGAGAGGGGGCCTTCTCGGGTGCTGGCTTTTCAACGATCTTCTCGATGCGCATGAGCGCGCCGCCGGCCGGCTCGCCAGCCACGATGCCGTAGCGCTTGGTCTGCTCCAGCGGCACTTCCTGCACGGCCAGCAGGGAGCGGCCCTGCTTGTGGAAGGCCGAGGTCATCTGCGCCATCACGCCGGGGCCGCCAGGCTCGCCCACCATCAGGTCGTCGGCCAGCAGCACGGCAAAGGGCTCGTTGCCCACCAGCGGCTCGGCGCACAGCACGGCATGGCCCAGGCCCAGCGAGCGCGGCTGGCGCACGAACAGGCAGTTCATGTCGGCCGGGCTGATGCTGCGCACCAGCTCCAGCATGGCCTGCTTGCCGGCGTTCTCCAGCTCGTTTTCCAGCTCGTAGGCGGTGTCGAAATGGTCCTCGATGGCGCGCTTGCTGCGGCCGGTGACGAAGATCATGTCGCGGATGCCGGCCTCGTAGGCCTCTTCCACGGCGTACTGGATCAGCGGTTTGTCCACCACGGGCAGCATCTCCTTGGGAGAGGCCTTGGTGGCGGGCAGAAAGCGCGTGCCGAGCCCGGCAACGGGAAACACGGCTTTGCGGACGCGGGTCTGGGTGCTCATGGTCGGCTCCTTCAACCCAGGCGGGCGAGTTGTTCCTGGATGCGGATCAGCGTGGCGCCGAAGTCGGCCACGCGCTTCTTTTCCTGGTCGATGACGGCCGGGGGCGCCTTGGCCACGAAGGCCTCGTTGCCCAGCTTGGCATTGGCCTTGGTGATCTCGCCTTCCAGGCGCGCGGCTTCCTTGGACAGGCGGGCCTTTTCGGCGGCCACGTCGATCTCCACGAACAGCGCCAGGCGTGCCTCGCCCACCACGCAGACGGGTGCGGCCTGGGCGGCGGCGGCCCAGGCGGCCTCGTTGTCGAACACCTTGACTTCGCTGAGCTTGGCCAGGTTCTGCAGCACGGCGGCGTTGGTGCGCAGGAACTGCGCCTCGTCGGCCGAGCTGGCCACGGCCAGCAGCGGCAGGCGCTGTGCGGGCGACACGCCCATTTCGCCGCGCAGCGTGCGGCAGGCGTCGATCATCTGCTTGATGCGGCCCACGTAGGCGATGGCGGCCTCGTCGATCTTCTCAGGCTGGGCTTCGGGGTAGCGGGCCACGGCCACGGACTCGCCGGGCAGGCCGGCGACCGGGGCGACCTTCTGCCACAGGGCTTCGGTCACGAACGGGATGATGGGGTGGGCCAGGCGCAGGATGGCTTCCAGCGTGCGGATCAGCGTGCGTCGCGTGGCGCGCTGCTGGGCCTCGCTGCCGGTCTGGATCTGCACCTTGGCGATTTCCAGGAACCAGTCGCAGAACTCGTTCCAGACGAAGTCGTACAGCGCGTTGGCCACGTTGTCCAGGCGGAATTCGGCAAAGCCCTTGGCCACTTCGGCCTCGACCTTCTGCAGCTGCGAGGCGATCCAGCGGTCCGGCTGGCTGAACTGCATGTAGCCCGCGAACTCGCCGCCGGGCTGGCATTGCTCCTTGGTGTGGGGCAGCAGGCCGCAGTCGTGGCCTTCGCAGTTCATCAGCACGAAGCGGCTGGCGTTCCACAGCTTGTTGCAGAAGTTGCGGTAGCCCTCGCAGCGCTTGCTGTCGAAGTTGATGGAGCGGCCCAGCGAGGCCAGGGCCGCGAAGGTGAAGCGCAGCGCGTCGGCGCCGTAGGCGGGAATGCCCTCGGGGAATTCCTTTTGCGTGTTCTTGCGCACCTGGGGCGCGGTCTCGGGGCGGCGCAGGCCCTGCGTGCGCTTGTCCAGCAGGGTGTCCAGGTCGATGCCGTCGATCAGGTCCACGGGGTCGAGCACGTTGCCCTCGGACTTGCTCATCTTCTTGCCCTGGGCGTCGCGCACCAGGCCATGCATGTAGACATGGCGGAAGGGCACGCGGCCCGTGAAGTGTGTGGTCATCATGATCATCCGGGCGACCCAGAAGAAGATGATGTCGTAGCCCGTGACCAGCACCGAGCTGGGCAGGTAGAGGTTGAAGTCGTCGTCGGCCGCCTCGGTCTGGTTCGGCCAGCCCATGGTGGAGAACGGCACCAGGGCCGAGGAGTACCAGGTGTCCAGCACGTCCTCGTCGCGGGTGAGTGTCTTGCCGGGGGCCTGGGCCCGGGCTTCTTCCTCGGTGCGGGCCACGTAGACCTTGCCGTCCTCGTCGTACCAGGCGGGAATCTGGTGGCCCCACCACAGCTGGCGCGAGATGCACCAGTCCTGGATGTTGTTCATCCACTGGTTGTAGGTGTTGACCCAGTTCTCGGGCACGAACTGCACCTGGCCGCTGGAGACGGCATCGATGGCCTTCTGCGCGATGGACTTGCCCGTGGCATCGCCTTCGCCCACCTTGTTCATGGCCACGAACCACTGGTCGGTCAGCATGGGCTCGATCACCTGGCCCGTGCGCGTGCAGATGGGCACCATCAGCTTGTGCTTCTTGGTCTCGACCAGCAGGCCGGCCGCGTCCAGGTCGGCCACGATGGCCTTGCGCGCCACGAAGCGGTCCATGCCGCGGTACTTCTCGGGCGCCTCGTCGTTGATGGTGGCCGTCAGCGTCAGCACGCAGATCATCGGCAGGCCGTGGCGCTGGCCCACGGCGTAGTCGTTGTTGTCATGCGCGGGCGTGACCTTGACCACGCCCGTGCCGAACTCGCGGTCCACGTAGTCGTCGGCAATGATGGGGATCTCGCGGCCCACCAGGGGCAGGACCACGGTCTTGCCGATCAGCGCCTGGTAGCGCTCGTCCTCGGGGTGGACCATCAGGGCGGCATCGCCCAGCATGGTTTCGGGGCGCGTGGTGGCCACCACCAGCTGGCCCGAACCATCGGACAGCGGGTAGGCGATGTGCCACAGCGAGCCGTCTTTCTCCTCGTTCTCGACTTCGAGGTCGGAGACTGCGGACATCAGCTTGGGGTCCCAGTTCACCAGGCGCTTGCCGCGGTAGATCAGGCCCTGCTGGTACAGGCGCACGAAGGTCTCGTTGACGATGGACGACAGCTTGTCGTCCATGGTGAAGTACTCGCGGCTCCAGTCCACGCTGTCGCCCATGCGGCGCATCTGGCCGGTGATGATGTTGCCGCTCTGGTTCTTCCACTCCCAGACCTTGCTCACGAAGTTCTTGCGCGCCTCGGGAGGTGTCGCTCCCATGTCGTGGCGGCTGGCAATGCCCTGCTCCTGCAGCTGGCGCTCCACCACGATCTGGGTGGCGATGCCCGCGTGGTCGGTGCCGGGCACCCAGACCGTGTTGTGGCCCTTCATGCGGTGGTAGCGCGTGAGGCTGTCCATGATGGTCTGGTTGAACGCATGGCCCATGTGCAGCGTGCCCGTCACATTGGGCGGCGGCAGCTGGACGGAGAACGAGGGCTGGGATGCATCTGCCTGGCCCGTGCCGCGCACGCCGGCTGCGCCGTAGCCGCGCTTTTCCCATTCAGGGCCCCATTGGGCCTCGATGGCGGCGGGTTCAAACGATTTGGACAGGCTGTCGAGGCCTGGCTGGGCAATGGTGTCGCTCATGGCTTGCTTGCGGGGAATGGTGCGAATGGCGTTTGGCAAATGAAAACGGCATCCGTTGAAGGGATGCCGTCTGCATATGCGAAATGGATGACGGTTTGACGGGGATTCTACCGACCCCGTCCGCCTGCCTGTCCGCCGGGTTTTATTCAGGCCGCATCGGGGACGAACTCGGGCCGGTCATTGCTCTGGGGCTTGAGCGGCTGGGTGGCCTTGCCTTCGGCGCGTTCCTTGCGCCATTGCTCCTTGCGTGCCGTCCACTCGTTCAGGCGGGCGTGGGCGGTGGTGCTTTCGCGCGCCATCTGCACTTCGTCGGCCAGCTGGGCCGACAGCTCCAGGCGGATGCCGTTGGGATCGAAGAAATAGATGCTCTTGAAGATGTGGTGGTCGGTCACGCCCAGCACCTCCACGCCATGGGCCTGCAGGCGCGCCTTGGCGTTCTCCAGCTCCTGCACGGTGTCCACGCGGAAGGCGATGTGGTTGATCCACAGCGGCGTGTTGGGCGAGGGCAGGGCCGCCTCGTCGTCGCCGATGTCGAAGAAGGCGATGAACGAACCGTCCTTCAGGCGGAAGAAGAAGTGCGTGTAGGGGCAGTACTCGCCTGTGCTGGGCACGTAGTCGCTCTGGATGATGTGATAGAGCGGCAGGCCCAGGATGTCTTCGTAGAAGTGGCGGGTCTCCTCCGCATCGCGCGCCTTGTAGGCGTAGTGGTGCAGCTGCTGCACGGCGGCGGGAGGCGGCAGCGTGGACAGGTCGGGACGGGCGTTGGCGTTCATCGAATGTCTCCTTGGTGGATGGAGTTATTCTACTATCCGTAATCAATTTACCTAAATGAAATGTTGCGATTGGCGCAGGGGTATGCGCGCGCTGTGCTCCGTGCCACCTGCGGCACCCAGGGGCAGACAGCACTTGACCTTCAAGTCACTTCACGCTTTCTCATGGAGGTCTGTGCCGCTGCCGCGCCCGTGCGCCACCATGATCGCCATGGGCAGCGGCCCTCTGTTCACAACCGTTTTCAAGTCAAGGAACCTCATGAGCGACAGCCATCAGCACGGCGACGTGCGTGCCCTGCCGGAATCCCGTCTCTGGTTTGCCTTCGGATTGACCGGCACCTTCATGGTGGTGGAGATCATCGGCGGCATGGTCACGGGGAGCCTGGCCCTGATCTCCGACGCCATGCACATGCTGACCGACGCGATGGCGCTGCTGCTGGCCCTGGTGGCCATACGCGCCGGCCGCAAGGCGGCGGACCTGCTGCGCACCTACGGCTATGCGCGCTTCGAGATCCTGGCCGCAGCCGTCAACGCACTGGTCCTGCTGGGCGTGGCCTTCTACATACTCTACGAGGCCTATCGCCGGCTGGCGGCGCCTGCGGAAATCCAGTCCCTGGGCATGATGGCGGTGGCGGCCGTGGGCCTGGTGATCAACCTGGTCTCCATGCGCCTGCTGTCGGGCGGCAAGGACGAGAGCCTGAACGTGAAGGGCGCGTACCTGGAGGTGTGGGCGGACATGCTGGGCTCGGTCGGCGTGCTCGCCGGTGCTGCGCTGATCTGGCTGACGGGCTGGCGGTGGATCGACTCGGCCGTGGCCGTGGGCATCGGCTTCATGGTGTTCCCGCGGACCTGGACCTTGCTGCGCGAGTGCATCAACATCCTCCTGGAAGGCGTGCCCTCGGGGATGAGCCTGCAGGCGGTGCGCGAGGCGATTTCGGGCACGGCGGGCGTGGCAGCGATCCACGATGTCCACCTGTGGGCAGTCACGCAGAGCAAGCCCATGCTGACCGGCCATGTGGTGCTGCTCCCCGGCGCGGACGGCGAGCAGGTGCGCCGCGAGATAGAAGACAGGCTGCAGGCCGGCTTCGACCTGCACCATACGACGCTGCAGATGGAGCGCGAGGACCGCTCCCCGGCAGAGCATATCCACTAGGATGCCTGGTCTTCATGGGCCACACCCGGAGTGCACCGATGCTTGATCTTCGACCCAACTGCGAATGCTGCGACAAGGACCTGCCGCCAGAGTCTGCCGAGGCTCGCATCTGCACCTTCGAGTGCACGTTCTGTGCCAGCTGTGCGGATCGCGTGCTGCAGGGCGCCTGCCCCAATTGCGGTGGCGAGCTGGTGGCCAGGCCGCGCCGGCCGGCGGACAAGCTGGAGCGGTATCCGGCTTCGACAAAGCGGGTGATCAAGGCCGGTGGCTGCGCCGTGCAGGCCTGATCCGGCACGGAGCCACCGATTGCAGTACCAGTACCACGATGGATTGCTGGAGCAGGTGCGCCTGGACGTGGTGGACCGGAGCGCGCAGCTGCGCTTCTTTCTCTATGCCGTGTTCGACAGGCCCCAGGCCAGGGTGGCCATCCGCTTGGAACGGATCGTCAACTTTCCTGCCGTGCAGGCCTACTTTGCCAACGTCCAGCGTGACGCAGCCGCAGAGATGGATGACTGCCTGGACCGCTGCGAAGTGCTGCAGCGGGATACGAAGAGGCCGTCGTCAGCAAGGTCGCAGCATCTGTTCTTGCAGCTGTCCCACTACGGGCGGCTGAAAATCCACTGCGAATCCGTTGTCGAGGAGCTGGTTCCAGCGCCGTAGCGTACCGCTGCGGTTTTATGCCGTGAAGGCGGGGCGCCCGCGGCCACGGAACGCGGCCTCCACCGCCAGCACGGCCACAAAACCCATCACATAGGCCAGCACATCCCACCAGTCGGCCGTGCTGCCCAGCACGATGCGCAAGGCGCGGTTGGGAATGTGCCACTGGAAGGTCGATGCCAGGAACTGGCCCAGCTCCACCAGCAGGCCCACGCCCAGAGCGGCCGACGCCAGCGGCAGCACGCGCGCGGCGATCACGGTCTTGAACACGGCATAGACCCAGGCCACGGCCATCACATCGCCAAAGAAGCTGCGCACCCAGCCCCAGCGTGCGCCGACAGTGGCCAGCAGCACGAGCAAGACAAACAGGGCCACCGCCCACGCCAGGGAAACAGGATCAAAACGCCATCGCATGGTCGCCATCATCGGGCCAAAAAAAAAGCGGGTCCGGTCAGCGAGCCGGGTGCGCAGCGTCTTGCAGGGCGGTGGCCAGCGGATGCGCGATCCCCCCATCGCCGTAGCTGCCCACCACCTGTGCGATCACCACCTGGTAGCCCTTGAGCCAGCGCGCCTGTTGCTGCTTGGCTTCGAGGTGGGCAGGGTGGCGCATCAGTTCTTGCAGCGCCTCCCAGGTCTGCCAGTAGTAGACGTTGGAGACCAGGCCTGTGGCGGTGCTCTCCCAGGCCTCTTCGCCCAGGTAGCCGGGGATGGCGCGGGCGATTTCGGCGATCCGGCCGTCAAGGGCATGGAATGGCGCGTCGTATTCGCCCGGCGCGAAGGTGAAGGTGGATGTGTACATCGGTGGTTGGCAATCTGTGTGAGGGTGGCAGGCGCTAGATGCGCGGCGCCGCATCCATGGCACCGGCCAGCGGCGCCTGTCCGCGCTCGCGCAGCGCGCCGATGGCGCCCTCCAGGTCCCGGGCCTGCCGGTTCTGGCTGAGCTTGGCCTTGCCCTCCAGGCGGGTGATGCGGATCTGCAGGCCGACGATGGCCTGCAGCATGCCGTCGATGAATTCGCGCGGCGAGTCGGCCATCTTCCAGGGCCGGGCCTGAGAGGCCTCATGGACCCGCGTGAGCCGGCCGACCAGGCCGCGCACGAACCTCTCGTCGTCATGGATGCTGATTGTCCCGTGCACATGCACGGCCTCGTAGTTCCAGGTGGGCACCAGGCGGTGCGTCTCGTGCTTGCTCGGATACCAGCTGGGCGAGATATAGCCTTCGGCGCCACGGAAGACGACCAGCACCTCGGCGCCGTCGCGGCACTGCTGCCACAGCGGATTGGCGCGGGCCACATGGGCGTTCAGCGTGCCCATCTCGCCGGGTTCCGCATCCAGCAGAAACGGCAGGTGGTTGGCGTCCAGCACGCCGTCGGCCTGGGTGACGAGCGTGCCCAGGGGGTGGCTGCGGATCAGGCCGTGCAGGCTGTCGGAATCGGTGAGGGCGAAATGCGCGGGCGTGTACATGGGCGGTGCTTCAATCGGATCGTGGGGCACTTGCGGCGGCAGCGGGAGATCGCACTATCCACCATCCCTGGCACAATGAAAAATCCAGTTTTATGATTTTTTGGCAGACCAGTTGAAATCCGTTGCCATCCGCCATGCCGGCGCTGCGTCCAGCGCCCGCAGCCTCCATGAATGGCTGAAATCCCAGGTGGCCGACGGCAGCCTGGCCGTGGGCGCACGCCTGCCGTCCACCCGCGCCCTGGCGCTGGACCTGGGTGTGTCGCGCGCCACCGTCACGGCCGCCTACGGGCAACTTGCGGCCGAAGGCTATCTGGAGACCGCTCCAGGCCGCAGGGCGCGCGTGGCGGCTGGCGCGGCGCAGCGCAGCCGTGCGCGCAGCATGCCGGCAGCGGCCCAGCGAGGCCGTCCCCGGCTGTCTTCCTATGGTCAGCGGGTGGATGCGCTGGCGTCAGCCCTGCCACCGGCGGCAGGCGATGGTGGGCCGGCCCCGATCGACTTTCTCTACGGCGCCCTGGCCTTTGACGACTTTCCCACGCTGGCCTGGCGGCGCGCGTACAACCGCGCCATCGTGCAGCGCCAGTCTTCCCTGTCCTACGACGCGCCCGAAGGCGAGCCGGCGCTGCGCACGGCGCTGCAAGGCTATCTGCGCCGGGCGCGGGGGCTTGTCTGTTCGCCCGATCAGATCGTGGTGGTGCAGGGCTCGCAACAGGCCATCGACCTGTGCGCGCGCGTGCTGGTCGATCCGGGCGAGACCGTGCTGATGGAAGAGCCCTGCTACCTGATGGCTCGCCGCGTGTTCGAGGCCCAGGGCGCGCGCCTGCAGGAAATGGCCGTCGATGAACAGGGCCTGGATACCTCGGCGCTGGCCGGGCGCGAGGCGCGGCTGGCCTATGTCACGCCCTCGCATCAGTTTCCGCTGGGCGGCGTGCTGCCCATAGGCCGCAGGCTGCAACTGCTGGCCTGGGCGCGCGCCACGGGTGCCTGGATTCTGGAAGACGACTATGACGGCGAGTTCCGCTACGGGCTGCGCCCCATCGACGCCCTGCAGTCCATTGACGAGGTGGGCTGCGTCATCCATGTCGGCACTTTCTCCAAGGCCTTGTCGCCGCAGATGCGCATGGGCTACCTGGTGCTGCCGCCGTCCCTGGTGCCCGTGTTCCGGGAAGCCCGGCGGCTGGCCGACCGGCACGCACCGCGCCTGGACCAGCTGGTGCTGGCCGCGCTGATCGAGGACGGCAGCTACGAGCGCCATGTGCGTGCCGCGCGCCGCCGCAACGAAGGCCGCAGGGCGGCATTGCTGCAGGCGCTGGAGCGCCACCTGCCGGGCGCGGTGGAGGTCGAAGGTTCGGCCTCCGGCCTGCATGTGGTGGTCTGGGTGCTTGCCGTGCATCAGCGCGATGAGATCGCCCTGGTGCGGTTGGCGCGAGAGCGTGGCGCGGGCATTCGCCCCATCTCGCCGCTCTATGCGGCCGGTGATGTGCATCGCCGCCAGTCCTGCGCCGGGCTGGTGCTGGGCTATGCCAGCCTGGAGGCGGAGGCCATCGAGCAAGGGGTGCGCAGGCTGGCAGGCGTGGTGCGGGATTGGCTGGCACAGTCAACGACGCAAAAAAGCCCGTGACCGATTTCCGGATCACGGGCTCTGGGCTGCAGCGCCCTGAAAGGCACTGCGGCGAATGCCGTCTTACTGCTGCTTGACCGCTTCGATGGACATCACCAGGCGCACTTGCTTGGGGAAGCCATAGTCCACGCCGTAGTTCACGCCGAAGGCGGTGCGGTCGATCACGGCCTCGAAGTCGCCGCCGCAGGTCTCGCGCTTTTGCAGCATGGCGTTGGGGTAGCAGGTGAACTTGTTGGCCTTGATGGTCACCGGCTGGGTCTTGTCCAGGATGGTCAGGTGGCCGGTGACTTCCTTGAGCTTGTCGCCGTCGAAGACGAACTTGTCGGAGACGAACTTGGCCTGGGGGAACTTGGCCACGTTGAAGATGTCGGCGCTCTTGAGGTGCTTGTCGAAGGCGGCCGTGCCCGAGCTCAGCGATTCCATTTCCAGCACGACTTCGACCTTGCCGGCCTTGGCGTCACGGTCGAATTCCACGGTGCCGCTCTTCTTGTCGAAGCGCACGCGGTTGGTCGAGGCGCCGTTGTGGTCGATCTCGAACGTGGCGAAGGTGTGCGTGGGGTCGATGGCGTAGGTTGCGGGAGCAGCCTGGACAGCGGTGGCGAACAGGCCGGCAATGGCCAGGGCAAACACGGAAGTGCGCATGAAAGAACTCCTAGGTTGGGGTTGCACGAAACGGGAAAGAAAATGGCCGATCCTGGGCGGGGCGCGGCTTACAGCTTGCCCACGCCGGTCAATGCCAGCTTGAACTGCACCTGCACCTCGTCGGCCACCATGGAGGTATCGCCCCAGTCGCCTTCGCCGATCTTGAATTGCAGGCGCTTGAGCGGCAGCGTGCCGGTGGCCGTGGTCGTGGTGCCGGACTGGGCCAGCTGCACGGGAATGCTCACGTTCTGGACCTGGCCCTTGATGCTGAGCTTGCCGTCCACCTGGTACTTGCCGCCACCCAGCGCCTTGACGGCGGTGGAGTCGAACACGGCCTGCGGGAATTTGGCGACGTTGAACCAGTCTGCCTTGGGCAGTTCGGCATCGGTTTCCTTGGCGCCCATGGTGGCGCTGCCGGTGTCCACGGTGAAGCGGATCTTGCTGGTGTCGGGCTTGGCCGTGTCGAACTGGACCTGGGCATCGAACTTCTTGAAGTGGCCCTGCAGGGGCACGCCCATCTGCTTGGCCGTGAAGTTCACGGCGCTCTGGGCGGGGACGAGCTTTTGCTCGGCCAGTGCCGCTTGGGAAGCCAGGGCCGCAGCGGCCAGGGCGATGGTGGTCAGCGTGGAGGAAAAGCGCATGGCGAGACTCCTAGGGGTCGGGAATGTCCGGTCAGGGGGTGGCTGGAGCCGGTGGATACCGGCCCTGGCTGGCGAGAGGTTGGCGAAAGGTTCAGGAGCGGCCCGGCAGCATGCGGGAGATCAGGCCGTCGCGGTCGATGAGCTGGTGCTTGAGTGCGGCGCCCACATGCATGGCGATCAGCACGACCAGGGCCCAGGCCGCCCAGCCGTGCAGGGGCTTGAGGGTTTCTGCCAGTTCGGGGCTGGCGCTCACGAAGTCAGGCAGGGGCAGCATGCCGAGGAAGACGATGGGAAAGCCGGCCGCCGAGCTGTAGGCCCAGCCCAGCAGGGGCACGGCGAAGAACAGCAGGTACATGGCGTGGTGGGTGCCGTTGTGGGCCCAGTGCTGCCATTGCGGCATGGCGCGGGCCACGGCGGGCGGCAGCTCGGGAGGGCGGTGGGTGACGCGCCAGAGCAGGCGCAGCAGGCTCAGCGACAAAAGCGTGACGCCCAGCCACTTGTGCCAGTTGTAGAGCTTCAGGCGCGAGGGGGAGAACGGCAGGCCGGTCATGTACCAGCCCAGGCCCAGGGCGGCGATCAGGCCCAGTGCCAGCAGCCAATGGGCGGCCATCGCCACGCCGGTGTAGCGCGTGGCTCTGGGGGAGGGTTTTGCTGGCGCGTTGGCGCGGGCTGAGGACTCTGTCATGGATGGCGGCAGGCTTTGGAACCGTCCAGGGCCCCTGCGAAGGGGCCCTGGAGGGCAAGAAAGGGTGCGGTGCGCTCTGCGAGAACTTCGTGCACTGCGGACAACGTGCAGTGTAGGAAGCGGCAAATCCAAAAGAGTTCAGCGGTATTGACGGCTCAATTCAAAAAAGATGAAGGCCACGGTGCCCGCGGTAACGGCGTTGCGCGCGGGCTGGGGGAGTTCAGGGCCGGGCGGGATCGGCGGGCAGCATGACCACGGCCTGCGCCGCCTGCTTCCAGGCGGCGGCGGCGGCGTCGGCATCGCCCCGGTGCTCGGCCATCAGGGCCAGGCGCTGCCAGGCACGCGTGCGCAGTGCGCTTTCCTGCAGATGCGGCGCGGCGCGCTGCAGCAGTTGCTGGGCCTTGCCCCAGAGCTGTCGCTGCACGCAGGCCATGCCGGCCAGGTATTGCAGTCGGGCTTCGCGCGGATGGCTGTTGGTGGCCGCCTCGATGCGTGCCAGCCAGGCGCCGTCCAGGCCGTCCAGGCAGGGCTCCAGCACCTGGACCAGGCGCGGCAGATGCGATTCGCTGCGCGGTCCGGCATGGGACAGCAGGCGCTCCCACACGGGCAGCAGCCAGGCGCGGGCCTGCGCGGCCTCGCCGCCCAGGGCCATGAGGCGCGATGCGGCCGGCAGCGCGATCTCGGGCATGGCGCGTTCCTCACCGTCCAGCGACAGCCAGAAGTGCTGCAGTTGCGTGGTGTCACGCGCCTCGTTGATGCTCTCCAGCACCAGGCCGCGCACCACGCTGGCGGCGGCCGCTGGCGAGAAGGCGCGGTGCTTGGCCAGCAGGCGTGCCGTGTCCAGTGCCGTCGATGTCTGGCCGGCCAGTCGCGAGGCCTTCAGGCGGATGCGCAGCGCAATCGTACGGCGTGCCGCGCCCTGGGGCAGTTCGGCCAGGCGGCGCAGCGCGTCGGCTGCGTCGCGGTCGTCCAGGGCCCAGCGCGCGGCGCGCATCTGGGCGCCTTCGCGCATTTCCTGCTCCTGGGCATTGCCCTGGGCCGGTGCATTGGCCAGGACTTCGCGCCAGTGGTGGTCGCGCTGAGGGCTGTCCTGCAGGGCGTGGGAGGCATCGGCCGCCACCATGTGGGCGGCCGCACGCAGCCGCGTGCCGTGTGGCACGGCAGCATGGGCCTCGGCCAGGGATTCCTCCATCGCCAGGGCGGCCAGTGCCGACTTGCGTGCGCGCAGGAAGCGGCCGGCCTGCTGGTGCGACAGGGCTTCCAGCAGGCTGTGGTGCATGGCGCGCTCTTTTTGCTGGCTGCGCCAGCGCCGAGCCTGGTGCGGCATCTGCAGCAGCGCGGCCAGTGCGCGCAGCGCGGCATACAGCAGCACGAAGGCCAGCACGATGATGGCAATGGCCAGGTTCAGGGACAGGTCCAGCCGGTAGGGCGCCCAGAACAGGGTCACCGTGCCCTGGTTGGAGCCCGCGAACAAGGCGGCCGCCACGGCCATGCCGAACAAACCGATCAACCACAGGGCAGCGCGCATTCGTCTGTCTCCCGGCTGCTCAGCGGCCTGCGGCGGCTGTTGCCAGCGCCGCCAGGGTTTCCTGCAGCGCCGGCTGTTCGGTGGTGCGCAGATTGGCCTGGATCTGCTGCAGCTGGGCTTGCACGATCTGGGTGCGCCGCGCGGCAGGATCGAAGTATTTGTTCACGGCCATGCCCGAGGCGGCCAGGTCGGCACGCGCCGCATCCCACTGGCGCGACAGCAGGGCCAGGCGCGAGTTCAGCAGCTTGAGCTTGAGGTTCTCGCGCAGGAAATAGGCCTGCTCGGGCGCCAGCAAGATGGCGTCCGGGTGGTCGATGCGGCTGACGCGCAGCAGGTCCTGGGCCTCTTCGCGCACGGCCGTCCAGCCGCGCTCGCCCCAGGACTGCCACCAGCTCCATTCGGTGGGGCTGCCCTCGATGGGGGCGGGCTCTGGCTGGCGGGCCGTCTGGCCGGCCACGCCGCGATGGCGGCTGGCGCGCGGCTGGGCCACGGCATTGAGCAGGGGCATCTCGTCGACCAGGCGCACCAGGTCCTCGATGCGGGTGAGCAGGCCGGCCGTGTCGGTCACGCTCATGCGGGACAGCCGCTCCAGGTCGCGGTCCAGGGCGCGCATGACCGGGGCCAGCCGCGGCTGGGCGGCGCGCTCTATGCGCTGGCGGGCATTCTTGAGCGTGGCCACCAGCGGCTGCAGGCTGCCGGACAGCTCGGCCTGCTGCTGGGCCAGGCGGATGGAGGACTCGATGTCCACCACCAGGTTCTCGTCGCGCGAGCGCGACATGCTTTGCAGGAGTTCGTCGAGCTGGGTGCGCTGCAGGGACAGCTCGGCAATGCGCGCTTCCATGACCGAGGTGCGCGCCGCGCTGTCGCGGGCCAGGTCCTGGGCGTCGCGCGCCAGGGTGCGGGCCTCGACCGACTGGGAGCCGGACTGCGCGGACTGGCGGGCCAGTTGTTCCTGGATGTTGCCCAGGCGCTGCCAGAGCATGCCGCAGGCAATGAGCGCCGCCACGGCCACGGCGCCCACGCCAAGGACCAGGGCCGAGGAGCCGCTGCGCAGGTCTGCAGCGGGGCTGCTTTGGGCGGAGCCGGCAGCGAATGCTGCGGCGGAGGCTGGGGGCGTCAGGTCCTGCGGGGTGGGGCGGTCTTGCGCTGCGTCGGAACTCATGGCATCGATTCTATCGACGCAACCACGTCCTCCAGAGCCGGCCGACATTGCTTGACATATCCGAATCCCAGTTGTTTGGCCTGTGCGGCGATTCGCTCGTGCGTAGCGAGCGCTCGCGCCTTTTGCCATGATTGGCCCGGCAGGAGCTGTTGCAGGTTGGCAACGGATTCGGCGCTGCTGAGCAGCCAGAGCGAGCCATCTTCGGCCGCCTGGCGTGCCAGCGCCGTCCGGGCTGCATCCCAGGCAGGCAGTTCGCGCTGGTAGACGGCCAGCATTTCGACCTGGGCACCGGCCTCGCGCAGCCGGGCGGCCAGCCATTCGCGGCCGGCGCCTGCCGTGGCCGGCACGGTCCTGGCCGCGCCGCCCGGGCTGTCGCCGCGCACGATGAGCACGCGGTCGCCCGCATGGATCTGCCCATGCACGCGCTGCCAGAGCGTTTCGGATTCGAACTGGGCGGCGTCCGGTGGCGGCCCGTCGATCTGCGCTGGCGCAATGCCCACGGCCTGCAGCGCCTGGGCCGTGCCGGGGCCGGGCGTCCAGGCGCGGATGGAGGCCGCAAGCCGTGCGGGCTCGGTGCCGAAGAAATGCTGGACGGCATTGCCGCTGACGAACATCACGGCGCGGTAGCCCCGGCCTTCGCGCAGCGCGTTGCGGGCGGCCTGAAGGGCCTGTTGCGTGGCCGCATCGCGGCAGGGGCCTATGGCCATCAGCGCCAGCGGCTGGGCCGGCAGGCCACGGGCCTGCAGCGCATCCACCCACGCGGCCGCGTCATGGGCCGGGCGGGTGACGAGTATGCGCGGTGGCATGTGGGCCTGCCGCCTAGAGCTTGGGGGCCGGTTGGGCGCCCGCCGCCTGCAGCAGCGCAGCCACGTGCTGGCCCAGCGCGTCGGCGCTGGCGAAGTCGGTGACGGTGGCATCGGCGTGCACCTGCACCAGCGGCAGCCGGCCTTCCGGGTCTCCCCAGGCTGCGTCCAGGCGCAGTTGCTGGCCGTCGAATGTGCCGTGCGCCGCCAGCGGCATGGAGCAGCTGCCGCCCATGCAGCGGCTGACGGCGCGCTCGGCGGTCACGGTCAGCCAGGTGGTCTGGTGGGCCAGCGGGGCCAGCGCGTCGATCAGGTCCTGGCGGTCGGCACGCACCTCGATGCCCAGCGCGCCCTGGCCTGCGGCCGGCAGCATGCCGGCGGGCTCGAACCTGGCGCGGATCCGGTCGGCCAGGCCCAGGCGCATCAGGCCTGCGGCGGCCAGCACGATGGCGTCGTAGTGGCCTTCGTCCAGCTTGCGCAGGCGGGTGTTCACGTTGCCGCGCAGCGGCTCTATCTTCAGGTCGGGGCGCAGTGCCTGTAGCAGTGCCTGGCGGCGCAGGCTCGATGTGCCGACGACGGCGTCCTGCGGCAGCTCGGCCAGCGTGGCGTAGCGATTGGAGACAAAGGCGTCGCGCGGGTCTTCGCGCTCCATGACGCAGGCCAGCACAAAGCCTTCGGGCAGCTCCATGGGCACATCCTTGAGCGAGTGCACGGCAATGTGGGCGCGGCCCTCTTCCAGGGCCACTTCCAGCTCCTTGACGAACAGGCCCTTGCCGCCGACCTTGGACAGCGTGCGGTCCAGGATCTGGTCGCCCTTGGTGGTCATGCCCAGCAATTGCACCTCATGGCCCCGGGCGCGCAGCAGCGCCTGGACATGCTCGGCCTGCCACAGTGCCAGCTGGCTCTCGCGCGTGGCGATCACGATGGTGTGGGGGAGAAGTGGTTTGGTGTTCATCAGGTGCCTCTGGGAGAGCGCGGGATGCTAGCATGCTGCGCCGCAGTAAACCGGCACCAGGACCGAAGCCCCGAGCAAACCGATACGCTGACCGATTCCAGGAGATTCGTTGATGGCCACCGCCCCCCGCAAGAGCAATGCGCGAGATGACAGGCGTGATGACAAGCCTGCCCGCAAGACGGACAAGGATTTGCCGCTGATCGAGGACATACGCCTGCTGGGGCGCATCCTGGGCGATGTGATCCGCGAGCAGGAAGGCGTGGCTGCCTTCGAACTGATCGAACAGGTGCGCCAGCTGTCGGTGACATTCCGCCGCGATGCCGACGAGACCGCCGACCGCGCGCTCAAGCGCCTGCTCAAGGGCCTGACGACGGACCAGACGGTGAGCGTGATCCGTGCATTCACCTATTTCAGCCATCTGGCCAACCTGGCCGAGGACCGCCACCACATACGCCGCCGCGCCGTGCACGAGCGCGCGGGCAATACGCAGGAGGGCAGCATCGAGGTGGCGCTGGCGCGCCTGCGCTGGGCCGGCATCTCGGCCGGCACCGTGGCCCAGACGCTGGCCAAGAGCTACGTGGCGCCCGTGCTCACGGCCCACCCCACGGAAGTGCAGCGCCAGAGCATCCTGGTGGCCGAGCGCGATATCTCCCAACTGCTGGCCGCGCGCGAGGACATCGTGGCCCGCGCCCAGCTGTACAACAGCGCCAAGGACGCGCTCACCCCGCGCGAACTGGAGCGCAACGAGGCCCAGCTGCGCGCCCGCGTCAGCCAGCTGTGGCAGACGCGCCTGCTGCGCTACTCCAAGCTCACCGTGGCCGACGAGATCGAGAATGCGCTGTCCTACTACGAGGCCACCTTCCTGCGCGAGATCCCCAAGCTCTACGCGCAGCTGGAGCAGGAGCTGGGTAACACCCTGCCCGTGCACAGCTTCCTGCGCATGGGGCACTGGATCGGCGGCGACCGCGACGGCAACCCCAACGTCACGGCCCAGAGCCTGGAGCTGGCGCTGTCGCGCCAGGCCGATGTGGCCCTGCGCCACTATCTGCGCGAAGTGCACTACCTGGGCGGCGAGCTGTCGCTGTCCCAGCGCCTGGCCGATGTCACGCCCGAGATGCAGGCCCTGGCAGAGCGCTCGCCCGACACCAATGAACACCGCTCCGACGAGCCCTACCGCCGCGCGCTCACCGGCATCTATGCACGCCTGGCGGCCACGCTCAGGGGCCTGACCGGCGGCGAGGCCGCGCGCCACGCCGTGGCGCCGCAGAACGCCTATGCCTCGCCCGATGAGTTCCTGGCCGATCTGCGCGTCATCGATGATTCCCTGAGCCGCAACCACGGCGAGGTGCTTGCGCCCCAGCGCCTGCGTCCGCTGATGCGCGCCGTGCAGGTCTTCGGCTTCCACCTGGCCACGGTGGACCTGCGCCAAAGCTCGGACAAGCATGAGGAAGTGGTGGCCGAGCTGCTGGCCGCTGCGCGCCTGGAGCCCGACTACTCGGGCCTGCAGGAAGACGCCAAGTGCGCCTTGCTGGTGCGGTTGCTGGAAGAGGCGCGGCCGCTGCGCGTGGTGGGCGCCGACTATTCCGAGCATGCGCGCGGCGAACTGGCCATCTTCGAGACCGCGCGCCGCCTGCGCGCCGCCCTGGGCGCCGAGGCCATACGCCACTGCATCATCAGCCACACCGAATCGGTCAGCGACCTGCTGGAAGTGCTGCTGCTGCAAAAGGAGGCCGGGCTGCTGCGCGGCACGCTGGACGACGGCGCCATCTGCGATGTGATCGTCGTGCCCTTGTTCGAGACCATTGGCGACCTGCGCAGCGCCGCGCCCATCATGCGCCGCTACTTCCAGCTGCCCGGCGTGGCTGCCATGGTGCAGCGCAGCGGCGGCGAGCAGGACATCATGCTGGGCTACAGCGACAGCAACAAGGACGGCGGCATCTTCACCAGCAACTGGGAGCTGTACCGCGCCGAGATCTCGCTGGTCGAGCTGTTCGACGAACTGGCCGACAGCCATGGCATCAGTCTGCGCATGTTCCATGGCCGCGGCGGCACCGTGGGCCGGGGCGGCGGCCCCAGCTACCAGGCCATCCTGGCCCAGCCCCCGGGCACGGTGCGCGGCCAGATCCGCCTGACCGAGCAGGGCGAGGTCATCGCCTCCAAGTACGCCAACCCGGAGATCGGCCGGCGCAACCTGGAGACCCTGGTGGCCGCCACGCTGGAGGCCACGCTGCTGCAGCCGACCAAGCCGGCCACGCGCGCCTTCCTGGAGGCGGCGGCCTTCCTGTCCGACGCCAGCATGGGCGCCTACCGCGCCCTGGTGTACGAGACGCCCGGCTTCACCAGCTACTTCTTCAGCAGCACGCCCATCCGCGAGATTGCCGAGCTGAACATCGGCTCGCGCCCGGCCTCGCGCAAGCCCTCGCAGAAGATCGAGGACCTGCGCGCCATTCCCTGGGGCTTCAGCTGGGGCCAGTGCCGGCTCACCCTGCCGGGCTGGTACGGCTTCGGCGCGGCGGTCAAGGCCTTCATCGACCAGCCGGGCAAGGATGGCAAGGCCCAGCTGGCCCTGCTGCAGAAGATGTACCGCCAGTGGCCGTTCTTCCGTACCCTGCTGTCCAACATGGACATGGTGCTGGCCAAGAGCGACCTGAACCTGGCCTCGCGCTATGCCGACCTCGTCCCGGACGCGCGCCTGCGCCGGCGCATCTTCAGCGCCATCGAGGCCGAGTGGCACAGCACCGTCGATGCGCTGGCGCGCATCACGGGCGACAAGCAGCGCCTGGCCCACAACGAAGCGCTGGCGCGCTCCATCCGCCATCGCTTCCCCTACATCGACCCGCTGCACCATCTGCAGGTGGAGCTGGTGCGCCGCTGGCGCGCAGGCCAGACCGACGAGCGCATCAAGACCGGCATCCACCTGTCCATCAACGGCATCGCTGCCGGGGTGCGCAACACGGGCTGATCCCGCTCGCAGGGGGATGTGACAGCCCCTTGCGGCCGGCGTTGTACGATGTGCTCCGGACAGGAGCGCCTGACTTCTGCCGGCAAGAAAAGGGTGGGAGCCATGGGCAACAAGACACCACGGGCCGGCTTTCCGGACGTGCAGCTGTTCCTGACACAGCGCCTGGCCAGGCTGGCCGGCGCCAACTCCATGCGGGCCATACGCGAGGGCCTGCTCTGGCTGGTTCCCTGCCTGCTGGTCTCGGCCCTGTTCCTCATCCTGTCGGCGCTGGCGCAGATGTCCGGCCAGCCCGAACCCGTGGTGCGGGTGCTTGCGGGCCTGCATGCGGAGATCGGCAGCATCCTGCCGCTGCTGGTGGCCGCATCCATCGGCTACATGCTCTCCATACGCCACCGGCTGCCGCGCCTGCCGGTGACCTTTCTGTGCTTTGCGCATGTGCAGATGGCCATCTATCTGCTGAGCGAGCATCCGCGCGCGGCAGCCACCCTGGTGCTGTTCATCTCCATCGCCTCCCCCCTGATCACCGTGCCCCTGATGGCGCGCCTGAGCCGGCTGCGCTGGACGCGCATCGCGCGCACCGGCTTCGTGAGCGAGAACGTGCGCGAGGTCATGAACCTCGTCGTGCCAGGGGCCGTGGTCGCGCTGCTGCTGGTGATGCTGCTGGTGGGCCTGCAGCAGTTGTTGCCTGACATCACGCGGGCCGAACTGCCCCTGGCCATCGCCGGCCCCGAGAATCCCTATCGCAGCGGGCTGACGCTCACCCTGCTCAATTCCGTGCTCTGGTTCTTCGGTGTCCAGGGCTACTACGCCATGCAGCCTTTTTTCCAGGTGCTGGACCAGGCCGTCGTGGCCAACGCCGCGGCAGCGGCCCAGGGACTGGCCCAGCCCTGGGTCCTCAATGGCGGGTTGATGGGTTCCTTCGTCTTCATCGGCGGCTCGGGTGCCACGCTGTCGCTGGCGCTGGCCGTGCTGCTGTTTTGCCGGGGGCGCGGCCTGCGCGTGCTGGCGCTGGCGGCGCTGCCCATCTCCTTGCTCAACGTCAACGAGATCCTGCTGTTCGGCCTGCCGGTCATCCTCAACCTGCGCCTGCTCGTGCCGTTTCTCGCGGTACCCGCCATCAACCTGGTCGTGGCCGTCACGGTGGTGCAGGCCGGCTGGGTGGCTCCGGCCTCCATGGTGCTGCCGCTGACCGCACCCGTGCTCTTCAATGCCTATGTGAGCACGGGCGGGGACATGGCGGCCGTGGTGCTGCAACTGGCATTGACGGCCCTGGGCGCGCTGATCTATGCGCCCTACGTGCGGGCCATCGACCGGCTGGGCCAGGAGGACGGTGCCATCGTGCTGCACGCGCTGGACACCACGTTCTCGCGCCTGCCCGAAGAGGCCGGCCTGATCACGCGCGATCCGCTGGTGCAGGCGCACCAGGCCCAGGCCCGGCGCGAGACCATGCTTGCGCATATACGGCGCATCAGCGAGTACGAGTTCCACCTGGAATTCCAGCCCCAGGTCTCGCACCGCAGCGGCCTGTGCCTGGGCTGCGAGGCCCTGCTGCGCGCACGGGACGCGCAGGGCCGCTTGCAGCAGCCCGGCAGTTTTCTGCGCTGGCTGGCCGATGCGGGGCTGATGCGCGAGGTGGATCTCTGGGTGGCAGGCGCCGCCGTGCGCCAGTCCCGGCGCTGGCGCCAGGACGGCTTTGCCATGCCGATCAGCATCAATGTGTCGGGGGCCACGCTGACCTCGCCCGAGTACTGCTCGCGCCTGATGCTGCTGCTGGCCCAGGCCAGGGGCCAGGTCGGCGTGGAGATCACGGAGGAAGAAATGGTGGGCGACGTGGAGGCGATCCGCCAGGCCATAGGGCAGATCCACGCGCTGGGCGCTAAGGTGGCCATCGACGACTTCGGCACCGGCTTCTCGTCCATGAGCTACCTGCACCAGTTCGATGTGGATGCCATCAAGATCGACCGCAGCTTCGTCGTGGCCAGCGGCCATGCCAAGGGCGAGCTGGTGCTGGACGGCCTGCTGCGCTTTTGCGAGGCGCTGCAGCTGAACGTGGTGGCCGAAGGCGTGGAGACCGAGGCGCAGTTGCAGGCCCTGGGCTTCGAGGGCGAGCTGCTGGTGCAGGGCTGGTACTTCAGCCGCGCCCTGCCGGGCGAGCAGTTGCCGCAGTTCGCCAGCGACTGCGCCGCCCGGGCAGGCGGCGAGAAGGTCTGAATCCGTGCTGGTGCATCGCTGCGGCGATGCAGGGGCTCAATGCAGCATCAGGGAGCCGGCGCTCTTGCTCTTGCCGGCGCGTGCGGGCGGATTGCACAGGCCGCACTGGTAGTGGCGCTCGTTCTCGTAGGGCTCGGTCACGAACTGGCCCTTGCACACGGAGCACTGGGTGCGGGTCAGCATCTGCGCGTCGACGAACTTCACCAGGCGCCATGCGCGGGTGAAGGACAGCAGCGCTTCCAGTTCGGCGGCCTGGATCTGCTCGGTATAGAGACGGTAGGCCTTGGTCAGTTGTTCAACGGCATCCAGCTCGGCGCCCTTGGACAGGTATTCGTAGATGTTCAGGAACAGCGAGCTGTGGATGTTCTCCTGCCAGGTCAGGAACCAGTCGGTCGAGAACGGCAGCTGGCCCTTGGAAGGCGACTTGCCGGCGATCTCCTTGTACAGGCGGATCAGGCGCTCGTAGGACAGCGTGGTCTCGGATTCGAGCACCTGCATGCGGGCACCCATCTCGATGAGCATGGCGGCACGCTCGATCTGCTTGGACTCGTTCAGGACACTTTTGGCGGCGGTGGACATGGCGGGCTCCAGAGTTCTTCAGGCGGATCAGAGGACTTCGGAGACGCGGCTGGCCATCAGGATATTGGCGTGCAGCGTGTTGGTCGCCCCGTTGCCGATCTTGTTGCTGCTGTGGTTGGTCAGCAGGCTCCAGACCATTTCGTCGTCCACGCGGAAGCTGGCGAGCAGGGTGTTGCGCGAGGCCAGCTTCAGCACCTGGGCTGCCGACAGTGCGGCCAGCAGGTCGCACGATTCTTCATTCAGTCCCAGGCGGAACACCGCTTCGGCCTTGTCCTGGCGGATCAGGGTCTGGGCCAGCATCAGGTAAGTGAGGTTGGCTTCGCGGATTTCGGCAAGCAGCTGTTCATTGTTCATAGGACCATCCTTTGCATCTCGGCAGCCGCAACACCCGGGTAGAAACAAGATGTTCAACCTGTTGCGATCTGTTGAGATGGATTGTGGAGGAGGGCCCGTCGCCGTTGAAGTCGGGGCAGGTCTGCGCCGGATGTCTGGTTGTGAGACGGCTTTTGTAAGATTTACCTTACATCTGTAGCAAGGTTTGGATGACTCGATTTCGCTCTGGCCCTGCCGCCAGGGGGCTTGGGAGCAGGCCGCTGCAGTGGTGTTGTTGCATGTCGGCCTTTTGACACAGTGCTGTCATTGTGCAGCCTGCCAAGGGCAGGCATAAGCCGAATTAGCCGCGCTCCACCGGCCTCTTCGGGTCACTGCACCACTCGCTCCAGCTGCCCGCGAACAGCCTTGCAGGAGGCAGCCCCGCAATGCGCATGGCCAGCAGGTTGGGCAGCGCGCTCACGCCGCTGCCGCACTGGTGCACCACGCCGGCCGGATCGCGCCCTGCCAGCAGTTGATCGAACTCCGCGCGCAGCAGGGCGGCAGGCTTGAAACGGCCATCGGCGGCGATGTTCTCGGTGAAGGGCCGGTTGAGCGCGCCCGGGATGTGGCCGGCCACGGGGTCCAGCGGCTCGACCTCCCCGCGGTAGCGGGCCGGGGCGCGCGCATCGACCACGGTCTGGCCTGAATTGCCCAGTGCATCGAGCACCTGCTGCGCCGTTGCCAGTTGCTGCAGCGGCTCGCGCAGCTCGAAGTTGGACTGGAAGCGTGCGCTTTCCTCGCCCGATGCCACGGGCTGGCCTGCGGCCTGCCATGCCTGCAGGCCACCGTCGAGCACGGCCACATCGCCATGGCCGGCCCATTGCAGCATCCACCACAGGCGCCCGCAGTAGTTGGCGCTGTTGCGGTCATAGACTACGGCCTGCATGTCATTGGAAAACCCGATGCTGGACAGCCACACGGCAAAGCGCTCGCGGCTGGGCAGCGGATGGCGGCCGCCCGATGCGGCCTGCTCGCTGGCGGCCACGCTGCCATGGGCGCCGGGCACGCCGTGCTTGGCGCTGAGGTCATGGTCCAGATCGGCGAAGACGGCGCCTGGCACATGGGCCTGCAGGTACTGGGCCTTGCCGGCCGCAGGCTGGGCCAGCTCGAAGCTGCAGTCGAAGACCATCAGCGGACGGCCGCTGGCCTGCAGCGCGGCCAGCTCCTGGACGGAGATCAGGGTCTGGTAGGTGGTGTTGGAAGTCATGGATGCGGAACTCCGAAGGCCTGTGCAGGCGGCGGTGCGCCCGCGGCAAAAGATCCGGTCCATTATGCGACGGCCCCGGGCGGGCCGGCGGCGTCAGCCGCGCGAACGCAGGGCCGTGGCCAGGGCGCCGCTGGCCACGATCAGGGCAATGCCGGCCCAGCCGATCAGTGGCACGCTTTCGCCGAACATCGCCAGGCTCAGCAGGGCCGCGAAGACGATGCCCGAATACTGCAGGTTGGCCACGACCAGGGTGTTGCGGCTGTTGCCGGCCGAGGCGTAGGCCGCCGTCATGCAGACCTGGGCCACGGCGGCCAGCACGCCCACGGGCAGCAGCCACAGCGCGCTCCAGCCCGGCCAGGCGGACACGCCCGTGAAGCACATGGCCAGGGCGCCGGCCACGGCCGAGCCCAGCGCGAAATAGAAGACCACGCGCGCCTCGGGCTCGCCCATGCGCGACAGCGTGGCGACCTGCATGTAGGCCAGGGCGGCAAAGACCCCACCGACCAGGCCGCCCGCGCTGGCCACGAACTCCTGCGGCGCCGCGCTGGGGCGCAGCACCAGCACCACGCCCACGAAGCCCAGGGCCACGGTGCCGACCAGGCTCCACGGAAACGGCGGCAGTGCGCGCAGCGCATGCGACTCGGGCTCGCGGCGCAGCTGGTGGCGCAGCAGCAGTCCCTGGCCGATCAGAAAGACCGCCATCCAGATGCTGCTCATGGAGTTGAACGTGGCTGCCGTGGCCAGCGGCAGATGGCCGATGGAGTAGAACCAGGCGCCCATGGAGGTCACGCCCACAAAGCTGCGCCAGGCATGCTCGCGCGGATAGCGCGTGGCCAGCGAGATGCCCTGGTGGCGCGCCAGCCACCACAGCGCCACCATGCTCACCAGCCCCCGGTAGAAGACGATTTCCGCCGCATTGAAATCCTGGGAGGCGAACTTCACACACACACTCATGACCGCGAAAACGAACGCGGCCGCCACCATCCAAAGGGCTTGCATATTAATGATCGGATAGTGCCGCGCACGACGGCGGCACTGGACAGAAAAGGGGGGCGCTGGAGGCATGCCATCCTCGCCGGAGGCGGCTCGGGGCCGTGGCGGGGAAATCGACCAGGGAACTGTATTGCATTCGCCAAGACATTGGAGTCGCCTCGGAATGCATTGCCGCCGCCTGCCCCGCCCATTGGGCACGACAGGCCACTTGTTTCCCGAAGGGCCGGGCCGCCGGCGCACCGCACAGTGCAAACGGCCCAATGCAAACGGCCCGCTGTGCAGGCGGGCCGTGTGAATGGAGTGCGGCAGTGCAGGAGTGGCGGGGTTCAGCGCCGGGGCACTGCGTCGCCCATCACGCCGCGATACCACTCATGGAAGTGCTGCATGCCGTCCTCCATCGGGCTTTGGTAGGGGCCGACCTCGTTGTCGCCGCGCTCGTACAGGGCCCTGCGGCCGGCGTCCATGCGCTCGCCGATCTCGTCGTCCTCGATGCAGGTCTCCATGTAGGCAGCCTTTTGCGCCTGCACGAATTCGGGCTCGAAGGCCGCGATCTCTTCGGGGTAGTAGAACTCGACCACGTTCAGCGTCCGGTCCACCGCCAGCGGGTGCAGGGTCGAGACCGTGAGCACATGCGGATACCACTCCACCATGATGTGGGGGTAGTAGGTCAGCCAGATCGCGCCGCGATCGGGCAGTTCGCCGTTGCGGTAGGCCAGCAGCACGTCGTGCCACTTCCTGTAGGTGTCCGAGCCGGGCTGGGCGAAACCGGGCGCCACGCCCACGGTCTGCACCGAGTACTCCTTGGCAAACTCCCACTGCAGGTCATCGCAGGTCACGAAGTTGCCCAGGCCCGGGTGGAAGGGGCCCACGTGGTAGTCCTCGAGATAGACCTCGATGAAGGTCTTCCAGTTGTAGTTGCACTCGTGCATCTCGACATGGTCGAGCACGAAGCCCTCGAAGCTCAGCTGCTCGCGCAGCTTCATGCCGGTCAGGTCGGACTCGATGTCGCGGCCGTTGTCCTCGAACAGCAGGCCGTTCCACTCGCGCAGCCGGTAGTTGTTCAGGTTCAGGCAGGGATCGTGGCTGAAGTGCGGCGCGCCCAGCAGCTCGCCGCTGGTGCTGTAGGTCCAGCGGTGCAGCGGGCAGACGATGTTGCCCCCCGCATGGCCCTTGCCTTCGGTCATCAGGTTGCCCCGGCCCTTGAGCATCACGGCCTGGCGGTGGCGGCAGACGTTGGAGATCAACTCCACCTGCCCCCTGGCATTGCGCACCAGCGCACGGCCTTCCTTTTCCTGGGGCAGGGCGTAGTAGTCGCCTATCTCGGGAACGGCCAGTTGATGGCCCACGTAGCGCGGGCCGCGTTGAAAGATGGTCTCCAACTCGCGCTGGAACAACGCAGGGTCGAAGTAACTGGAAACTGGTAGTTGGCTTGCGGCCTGCTGCAGTTGAAGACTTAAATCAGACATGGGTGACCTGACCTAAAGACTCCCCACAGGGAGGGTGCGCGTGCGCACGGGATTGGAAAAAGCAAAACCGGCCGTTCCTGGACATGGAGGCAGGCTTCACGACGTGAAAAAGAAGCGGCGCCCGGGGCGCTGTGTCTTGTCGATGAGCCCGACCGTATGCCCAGGCAAGGGGCCGGTTTGACGGGGAATGGGATTATAGCCCGTGGGGTTATTTCCGGATACCCGGTACGTGTATTGCGCGCGCCGGATGCCGCCTGTCAAGGGCTGTCCGGTTATTGGCGGCACGGTCATGGAGGGGCGCCTAGAATCGTCGGTTCCCCACAACGCACCGCCATCGCACCATGCCCAAGGCTGCTCCCAAGGCTCCTGCCGAGCCCACCAGTTACGAATCCGCGCTGCAGGAGCTGGAGCAGCTCATCGCGCAGATCGAGTCGGGCCAGCTGCCTCTGGAGCAGATGCTGACAGGCTACCAGCGCGCGGCGCAGCTGCTCGGCTACTGCCGTGGCCAGCTCGACGCGGTGCAGGAACAGGTCAAGGTGCTTGACGAGGGGGCGCTGGCCCCATGGAGCCAGGATTGAAGATTGCCATGAGTGCCGTGATGACTTGCGCTTCCGATGTTTCCCAGCCGACCGGCCCTGGCGCGCTGGATTTCCCCTGCTGGATGACCGATCGCCTGGCGCGCACCGAAAGCGCGCTGTCGCAATGGGTGGGCGTGGATGCGCCCGCAGGTCTGGGCGAGGCCATGCGCTACGCCGTGCTGGATGGCGGCAAGCGCCTGCGCCCGCTGCTGGTCTGGGCCGCCGCCGAGGCGGTGGATGGCCTGCAGCCCGCCGCTGTGCGCGCCGGCTGCGCCGTGGAGCTGATCCATGCCTATTCGCTGGTGCACGACGACATGCCCTGCATGGACAACGACGTGCTGCGCCGTGGCAAGCCCACGGTGCATGTGCAGTTCGGTGAGGCCTCGGCCCTGCTGGCTGGCGATGCGCTGCAGGCACTGGCCTTCGAGCTGCTCGTTCCCGAACCCGATCAGGCCGGCGGCATGCCGGACGCCCTGCAGGCGCGGCTGTGCCGGCTGCTGGGCCGTGCCGCAGGCGCTCAGGGCATGGCCGGCGGCCAGGCCATCGACCTGGCCAGCGTGGGCCTGCAGCTGAGCGAGGCCCAGCTGCGCGAGATGCACCGACTCAAGACCGGCGCCCTGCTGCATGCCAGTGTGCTCATGGGGGCGGCCTGCAAGGAGGGCGTGGATGCCCTGGCCTGGCAGGCGCTGTCCGACTACGGGCAGGCGCTGGGCGTGGCCTTCCAGGTGGTGGATGACATCCTCGACGTGGTGGCCGACTCGGCCACCCTGGGCAAGACGGCCGGCAAGGATGCGGCCAACGACAAGCCGACCTACGTCTCGCTGCTGGGCCTGGACCAGGCCCGCGCCCATGCCGACGAGCTGTGCGCCCTGGCGCACGCGGCGCTGGCGCGCAGCGGCCTGCCGGACACGCGGGCCCTGGCGGCACTGGCCGACATGGTCGTGAGCCGTACCCACTGACAATGAAGCACCCCCTGAGTCGCTTCGCGCCTTCCCCCTCTCTACCCGCTTCGCGGGGGAGGGGGACGACACCCTCGCTGCGGGGCGGCCCTTGCTCGGTGTCCCTTGGTGGGGGCGCGCTACTTGCAAGGGTGGCGTTCGATGCCACAGGCAACTGATACGAAAATATGGGCGATGGTCTTGCGGCCATCAAGATACCTAGCATGACCACGAACACCTACTCCCTGCTGCAGACCATCGACGATCCCTCGGATCTGAGGCGTCTGTCGCGTGCCGAACTCAAGACCCTGGCCCAGCAACTGCGTGCCTATGTGCTGGACAGCGTCTCCAAGACCGGCGGGCACCTGAGTTCCAACCTGGGGACGGTGGAGCTGACGGTGGCGCTGCATGCGGTGTTCGACACGCCCTACGACCGCGTGGTCTGGGACGTGGGCCACCAGACCTATCCGCACAAGATCCTCACGGGCCGGCGCGAGCGCATGGCCTCGCTGCGCCAGTTCGGCGGCCTGTCGGGCTTTCCGCAGCGCGCCGAGAGCCCGTACGACACCTTCGGCACGGCGCACTCCTCGACCAGCATCTCGGCCGCCCTGGGCATGGCCCTGGCCGCCAAGCAAAAGGGCGAGGACCGCCGCGCCATCGCCGTCATCGGCGACGGCGCCATGACGGCCGGCATGGCCTTCGAGGCGCTGAACAACGCCGGCGTGACCGATGCCAACCTGCTGGTCATCCTCAACGACAACGACATGAGCATCAGCCCGCCCGTGGGCGCGCTCAACCGCTACCTGGCCCAGCTCATGAGCGGGCAGTTCTACGCCAAGGCGCGCGACATGGGCAAGAGCGTGCTCAAGCAGGTGCCGCCGCTGCTGGAGCTGGCCAAGCGGCTGGAGCAGCAGGCCAAGGGCATGGTCGTGCCGGCCACGCTGTTCGAGAACTTCGGCTTCAACTACATCGGCCCCATCGACGGGCATGACCTGGACTCGCTGATCCCCACGCTGGAGAACATCAAGAGCCTCAAGGGCCCGCAGTTCCTGCACGTGGTCACCAAGAAGGGCCAGGGCTACAAGCTGGCCGAGGCCGATCCCGTGGCCTACCACGGCCCCGGCAAGTTCGACCCCAGCGTGGGCCTGGTCAAGCCGGCAACGCCCCCGAAGCAGACCTTCACCCAGGTCTTCGGCCATTGGCTGTGCGACATGGCGGACAAGGACCAGCGCCTGGTGGGCATCACACCGGCCATGCGCGAAGGCTCGGGCATGGTGGAATTCCACAAGCGCTTTCCGGGCCGCTACTACGACGTGGGCATTGCCGAGCAGCATGCCGTCACCTTTGCCGCGGGCATGGCCTGCGAGGGCCTCAAGCCCGTGGTCGCCATCTATTCGACCTTCCTGCAGCGCGCCTACGACCAGCTGATCCATGACGTGGCGCTGCAAAAGCTGCCTGTGGTCTTCGCGCTGGACCGCGCGGGCCTGGTCGGTGCCGATGGCGCCACGCACGCGGGTGCGTATGACATCGCCTTCGTGCGCTGCATTCCTCACATGAGCATGGCCTGCCCGGCCGACGAGCGCGAATGCCGCCAGTTGCTGACCACGGCCTACGAGCAGGACCATCCCGTGGCCGTGCGCTACCCGCGTGGCGCTGGCGTGGGTGTGGCCCCGCTGGAGAGCCTGGAGGGCCTGCCCTTCGGCAAGGGCGAGGTGCGCCGCGAGTCGGCCAAGAAGCAGGTCGCCATCCTGGCATTCGGCACCCTGCTGTACCCGGCCCTGGCCGCGGCCGAGGCGCTGGACGCCACCTTGGTCAACATGCGCTGGGCCAAGCCGCTGGACGAGGAACTGCTGCACCAGATCGCCTCCACGCACGAGCTCATCGTCACCGTGGAAGAGGGCTGCATCATGGGCGGTGCAGGCAGCGCCGTGGCCGAGTCGCTGCAGGCCGCCGGCCTCACGCGCCAGCTGCTGCAGCTGGGCCTGCCCGACGAGTTCATCGAGCACGGCGATCCCGCCAAGCTGCTGGCCCTGCAGGGCCTGGATGCTGCGGGCATCGAGGCCTCGGTGCGCGCCCACCTGGCGCCCGAGCGCGCCGTGGCCTGAGCGGCGCCGGGCGCCCCGCAAGCTTTCCGTCAGAAGCCCTGCAGCCCGCGCCAGCCGGTGCCAGACGGCACCCGCCGGCTTTTTGGAGCCGCTGCAGGCGCGCTGCGCGGCTCCAGGGCAGGGCTGGCGCCTGCTACAGTAGCGAACGCACGTGCAGACGTGCGTTTTTTTTGCTGAAAAGGCCATCAGGGAGAGCCATCCATGGACCGTCGCTCACTCATCAAACATGCAGGCATGGCCGGCGTGCTGGCAGCGGCGGCCGCACCCGCAGTCCGCGCGCAGGATGCGGCGGCGGGCACGGTGCGCTGGCGGCTGGCCGCGAGCTTTCCCAAGTCGCTGGACACCATCCTGGGCTCGGCCGAGACCTTTGCGCGCACGCTCAAGGCCTTGTCGGCCGGGCGGTTCGAGGTCAGCGTGCACCCGGCCGGCGAGTTGATGCCGGCCTTCGGCGTCGTCGATGGCATACAGAACGGCACGGTGGAGATGGCGCTGACGGCGCCCTACTACTTCACCGACAAGGACTACATCTTCGCGCTGGGCTGCGCCATTCCGTTCGGCCTGACCGCGCGCCAGATGGACGCCTGGATGGAGCACGGCGGCGGCCGCAAGCTCATGGACGACTTCTATGCCCAGTACGGCATCAAGAGCCTGAGCGCGGGCAACACCGGCACGCAGATGGGCGGCTGGTTCCGCAAGGAGATCAAGACCCTGTCCGATCTCAAGGGCCTGCGCATGCGCCTGGGCGGCGGCCTGTTCGGCGACACCATGCACAAGCTGGGCGTGGTCGCCCACAACATCCCCGTGGGCGACACCTACCAGGCGCTGGAGAAGGGCACGCTGGACGCGGCCGAATTCGTCGGCCCCTACGACGACCAGAAGCTGGGCTTCAGCAAGGTCGCCCCCTATTACTACTACCCGGGCTGGTGGGAGGGCGGCGCCGAGCTGTCCTTCTTCATCAGCACCAAGGCCTATGCGGCGCTGCCGCCCGAGTTCCGCGCCATGGTCGATGCCGCTGCCGCCGTGGCCGCGAGGGAGATGACCTCGCGCTACGTGGCGCTGAATCCCGGGGCCCTCAAGAAGCTGCTGGGCGACAAGGTCCAGCTGCGCGCCTTTCCCAAGGATTTCATGGACGCCGGCTTCAAGGCCTCCATGGAAGTGCTGGCCGAGAACGACGCCAAGTCACCCCAGTTCAAGAAGATCCACCACAGCCTGCGCAGCTTCCAGCGCGACCAGCTGCTGTGGGACCGTTTTTCCGAATTCCGCTACAGCAGCTACATGAGCGTGGTGCGGCTCTGAGCCCGGGATTTGCGGGCGTTTCGTAGGTAGAAGTTCCTAGAAGGCGCGGCCCATTTGGGGGCGGTGCCTGCCCTCTCCTCATGTACATTTTCAGGCGGTCATACAAGCTGACACAGATTGGCAGCCCGCCCAGAAATTCCGTTCATCAAGGAGAGTGAAGTGGATCGTCGTTCCATCCTCAAAAACGCCGGTATCGCCGGCATCCTGGCTGCTGGTGCAGCCCCCGCCGTGCACGCGCAAGCGGCGATCCGCTGGCGCCTGGCATCGAGCTTCCCCAAGTCCCTGGACACCATCTACGGCACGGCGGAAGTCTTCTCCAAGAAGGTCAGCGAAGCCACCGGCGGCAAGTTCCAGATCTCGGTGCACGCGGGCGGCGAACTGATGCCGGCCTTCGGCGTGGTGGACGGCGTGCAGAGCGCGGCCGTGGAAATGGCCCACACCGCTCCCTACTACTTCTACGGCAAGGACCCGACCTTCTGCCTGGGCTGCGCCGTTCCCTTCGGCCTGAACGCCCGCCAGATGAACGCATGGATGTACGAGGGCAACGGCCTCAAGCTCATGCGCGAGTTCTACGCCAAGTACAACATCATCAACCTGCCCGGCGGCAACACGGGCGCGCAGATGGGCGGCTGGTTCCGCAAGGAAATCAAGTCGGTCGCCGACCTCAAGGGCCTGAAGTTCCGCACCAACCCGTTCGCGGGCAAGGTGCTGGAGCCCTTCGGCGTGATCCCCCAGTCCATTCCCGGCGCCGACCTCTATCCCGCGCTGGAAAAGGGCACGATCGACGCGCTGGAGTGGGTGGGCCCCTATGACGACCAGAAGCTGGGCTTCAACAAGGTCGCGCCCTTCTACTACTACCCCGGCTGGTGGGAAGGCGGCCCGCAACTGGACTTCTACATCAACACCAAGGCCTGGGAAGGCCTGCCGGCCGAGTACAAGGCCGTGGTGGAGGCTGCCGCCTCGCACGCCCACGTGACCATGCTGGCCAAGTACGACTCCAAGAACCCCGTTGCCATCAAGCAGCTGGTGGGCTCGGGCACCAAGCTGCGCCCGTTCACGCAGGACGTGATGACGGCCGCCTTCAAGTCGGCCCAGCAGATCTATGCCGACCTGAACAACACCAACCCCGAGTGGAAGAAGGTCTACACCGACTACGCCAAGTTCCTGGCCGACCAGAACGCCTGGTTCCGCTTCACCGAAGGCACCTTCGACCGCTTCATGCAGCAACAGAAGCTGTGAGCTGCGCGAACAAAAAAGCCCCGCAGGCGCCATGCCAGCGGGGCTTTTTCTTTGGCGCGGCTTCAGGTTTTCGTCGCTGCGGGCTGCATGCCTTGCTGCACCACGGCCTCGCCGAAGGCGACCAGCAGGCGCGGGTCGGCCGAATGCATCCAGGCGATGGAGCCGTTGCGCCTTCGCACCAGCATGCGCGGCGCCACCAGGCCCTGCAGCCAGGGCCAGTGCACGATCTTGAAGGTGGCCACCTCGCGCGCCTGCACGCGCTTGTCCCAGAGCCAGGTCTGGGTCAGCTCGCCGTCCTGGTAGCGGGTGCGGCTGAAGACCATCCACCAGCCCACCCAGGCGATGAGCACGGCGGCCAGCGCATAGGTGCTCAGGCTGGCGAACGACCATTGCGCATCGCTCAATGCGGGCGCGGACCAGGCGGCGAACGCTGCCAGTGCAAGCACGATGGCCACGGCCATCACGCGCACCAGCGGAGGGTAGGCGGCGCTTTCCAGCGCCGCAGGGGCCGGTTCCTGCGTCATTGCGCGGGCGCTGCCGGTTCGGCCGGGGCCGGTGCAGCATCGGGCGCTGCGGGGGCGTCAGCGGGTGGCGTCTCGGCGGGCGCACCGAACGGGTTGTCCAGGTCGATGCCGCCTTCCTGCTGCTGCATGTCGGCGGGCATCTCCAGCTTGACCTTGTCAAGGTCGACGGCCACCTCCTTGTCGAGGAAGACGGTCACGGTCTGCGGGAAGAAGATCACGATGGCCACCAGGATCAGCTGCATCACCACCCAGGGAATGGAGCCCATGTAGATGTCGCTGGACTTGACGGGCCGGTCTATGCGCTTTTCCTTGAACAGCGTGTCCGCGATGCCGCGCAGGTAGAACAGCGCAAAGCCGAAGGGCGGGTGCATGAACGAGGTCTGCATGTTCACGCACAGCAGCACGCCGAACCAGACCAGGTCGATCCCCAGCTTGTGCGCCACCGGGCCCAGCAGGGGCAGGATGATGAAGGCGATCTCGAAGAAGTCCAGGAAGAACGCCAGGAAGAAGATGAAGACGTTCACCACGATCAGGAAGCCGATCTGGCCGCCCGGCAGGTCGCTGAGCATGTGCTCGATCCAGATGGCGCCGTCCACGCCCTGGAACACCAGCGAGAACACGCGCGAGCCGATCAGGATGAAGACCACCATGGCCGTCAGGCGCATGGTGCCGTCCATGGCCTCCTTGATCAGCGGCCAGGTCAGGCGCTTGTGGATGGCCGCCAGGATCAGCGAGCCCACGGCGCCCATGGCGCCTGCCTCGGTGGGCGTGGCGATGGCGTGGTCCATGAAGGGCAGGCCGCCCATGGAGCCCAGCACCGCAAAGATCAGGATGGCCGAGGGAATGATGCCGCGCAGGCACTTGCCCCACAGCGCCCAGCCGTGCAGCGTGCGTGCCGTGCGGGGCAGGCCGGGCACGTACTCGGGGCGGATGCGGCCCAGGATGAAGGTGTAGATGGCGAAGATCAGCACCTGCAGGATGGCCGGGCCCCAGGCGCCCTTGTACATGTCGCCCACCGAGCGGCCGAGCTGGTCGGCCATGACGATCAGCACCAGCGAGGGCGGCACCAGCTGCGTGATGGTGCCCGAGGCCGCCAGCACGCCCGTGGAATAGCGCATGTTGTAGCCGTAGCGCATCATCACCGGCAGCGAGATCATGGCCATGGCGATCACCTGGCCGGCCACGGTGCCCGTGATGGCGCCCAGAATGAAGCCCACGATGATGACCGAGTAGCCCAGGCCGCCGCGCACGGGGCCGAACAGCTGGCCCATGGAGTCGAGCATGTCCTCGGCCAGGCCGCATTTCTCCAGCACCGCGCCCATCAGCGTGAAGAAGGGGATGGCCAGCAGCAGGTCATTGGAGAGGATGCCGAACATGTTGATCGGCAGGGTGGACATGAAGTTGGCGGGGAACCAACCCATTTCGATGGCGAAGAAGCCGCTGAACAGGCCCAGCGCCGCAAGCGAAAACGCGACGGGGAAGCCGATCAGCATGATCACGATCAGCCCCGTGAACATGATCGGGGCAAAGTTTTCCATGTGCATTCTGGTGTCGTCCTGGAGAAGTCGGTGGGAGCGGGGCCGGGGTTACTGAACCGGCTTCTCGTAGTGCGTCGTCATCGCGTAGCTGCCGTTGAGATAGGCAACGCGCTTGATGATCTCGGCCACGCCCTGCAGGAACATGGCGCCGAAGCCCAGGGGCAGCAGCAGGCCGGCGGGCCAGCGGATCAGGCCGCCGATGTTCCCGGACATCTCCCTGGTCACGAACATGTTCCAGAAGAAGGGCCAGGTCAGCCAGGTGAGCAGGCCCATCACCGGCAGCAGGAAGAAGATCAGGCCGAACAGGTCCACGAAGACCGGCCCCTTGCCGCGCAGCTTGCCGTAGATGATGTCCACGCGCACATGCTCGTTGAGCTTGAGCACCAGCGGCGCGCCCAGCATCACCGTGGTGCCGAACAGGTACCACTGGATCTCCAGCCAGGCGTTGGAGCTCATGTCCAGCCCGTAGCGCGTGACCGCATTGCCTGCGGAGATCAGTGCGGCAGCGAGCACGGCCCAGCCCGCGACCTTGCTGAGTCTGGTGGATACCCAGTCCATGCCCATGGCGAATTTGAGGAGTCCTGACACGCTTGCTCTCCTTGTATGAACAAAAAAATAGGCCCGCTGGGGCCGATGGCTAGATGGAGAGGCTTGCGCCCGCGGGAGCGGTGGAACGTGCCGGGCGTGCCGGTGCCTGGCTGGCGCCGTGGGACAGGGGTGTTGTTGTGCGTAGAGCCTGCATGGTGTCTCCAAAGGATAGGCTGTGGGGCCCTTCAAGCGGCGGCCTGTAGGCCTGTGCGCTGCGCTCTTGTCGGCGCCTGGACCGGAAAGCCTGGATTTTACGAAGACCCGCCAGGGTTGCAGGCCGTATCCACCCCCTAAGAAATCGGTAGGAACCCCAGTAAACCGGCCTTCAGGGCGGTGAAACCGGCTTGCGGGCCCCCAGTTTGCGGTACAGCGTGGCGCGGCTGATGCCCAGCGCGCGGGCGGCGCGGGCCACATTGCCCTGGGCGTCCTGCAGGGCCTGCTCGATCAGCACGCCTTCGCTGGCGCGCAGCGGGCTGGCCTGCGCGGCCGCAGCCAGCGCTGCCGTGCCCAGCGCAGGCAGCAGCTGGCGCAGCTGGGGGCCGGGCTGCACCAGCGCCTGCAGCCGCAGGCCCGACCACAGCGGCAGGCGCAGCGGCTCGTTGGGGCGCTGGCGCGCATGGTCCACCAGCGCCGTCCAGGGCATGGCCAGCAGTTCGCTGCAGTGCAGCGGCTGGCCCGGCAGCGACAGCGGCTGGGGCACGAGCTGGCGGGCCAGGGTATTGCTGCCCGCCACATGCCCTTCGGCGTCCACGGCCAGCAGGCCTTCGCCCTCCTGGCCCAGGGGCCCGCCGGGCCAGTTCAGGTGCAGCAGCAGCGCATGGGGCAGGGCGCGCAGCAGGCGGTCCTCGATGGCGCGGGCGCAGCGCAGCGCCAGGTGCATGAGTTCGGGCCGCTCGGACACATCCACGCCCGTGATGTCGAGCATGCCCAGGCAGCCGCCATCCGGGCCGAACAGCGGCGCGCCCGCGCAGCTGTAGTGGCGGTTGGCCTCGAAGAAATGCTCTGCCTGGTGCAGCCAGACGGGGCCGTGCTCGGCCAGGGCCGCGCCAATGGCCGTGGTGCCCACGCCCTGCTCGGACAGGTCCACGCCCACGCGGGCGAGAGCCTGCACCCGCATGTCGCTGCGGTCCAGCGGCCCCTGGACCTCCAGCACCGTGCCGCGTGCATCGGTCAGCAGGCTGAAGTAGTGCATGGCGCCCACGGCGCCCACCAGCTGGGCCATCACGGGGCGCGCGGCCTGCAGCAGCACCTCATGGCCATCGCGGGTCTGGCGCAGCGCATGCGGCCCCAGTGCTTCGTAGACCACGCGTTCGTCCGGGCGGCGGCCTGCAGCCAGGCAGCGCTGCCAGGAGCGCCACAGCCAGGGCGCGATGCCGGGCGGTGAACCGGCCAGCGCCTGATCGCCGAAAACCAGGCTGCGGGCCCGGGCGACCTGCTGATGGCGCGGATCGGCGGGGCAGGGCTGCGCGGCGTCGGGGCTCAGGGCGAACATGGGGCGGGGACTCCTGTGGCTGGCTGGCAAGGGATTGCGAACGGGCTGGCAGGCGGTTGCAGAGGCAGGGGCAGGCAACTGTGTCATTTTGAGAATATCTGCGCCGCCCGGCCCGGGCTTGCGGGTCAACCCTAGAGCCGCCGCCTGCGGGCAGCGCGACCATGGCAGGCGAGGTTCCCGGCGTTCCCCCACGTTCCAGATCACCGCCGATCCCCGGCAGGAGACAGCACGATGAATGTCCAGCTCACCGTCAACGGGCGCGCGCAGCGCATCGACGTTCCCCCCAACACCTTGCTCGTGCATGCGCTGCGCGAGCACCTGCGGCTCACCGGCACGCATGTGGGCTGCGACACCAGCCAGTGCGGGGCGTGCACCGTCATCGTCGATGGCCACGCCGTCAAGTCCTGCGCCATGCTGGCCGTGCAGGCCGAAGGCTGCGAGGTGCGCACCATCGAAGGGCTGGCGGATATCGACGGCGGCCTGCACCCCATGCAGGCGGCCTTCAAGGAGTGCCACGGCCTGCAATGCGGCTTTTGCACGCCGGGCATGGTCATGAGCGCCGTGGACCTGTGCCAGCGCCAGCCAGGCGCGGGCGAGCGCGAGATCCGCGAGGCGCTGGAGGGCAACCTGTGCCGCTGCACGGGCTACCAGAACATCGTGGCCGCCGTGAAAAAGGGCAGCCAGGGCATGGCAGGGCCTGCGGCCTGAGCGCCGCAGCGCACGACAAGGAGACAGCCATGGGTGCATCCGACTTTTCCAAGCTCCCCCACATCGGCGAGCCCGTCAAGCGCAAGGAGGACTACCGCTTCCTCACGGGCGCGGGCCAGTACACCGACGACATCGCGCTGGCCGCCCAGGCCCATGCGGTGTTCGTGCGCTCGCCGCATGCGCATGCGCGCGTGCGGTCCGTTTCCACCGACGCGGCCAAGGCCGCGCCCGGCGTCATCGGCGTGCTCACGGGCGCCGATGTGGCGGCCGACAAGATCAACGGCCTGCCTTGCGGCTGGCTGATCACCAGCACCAACGGCGAGCCCATGAAGGAGCCGCCGCATCCCATCCTGGCGCTGGACACGGTGCGCTACGTGGGCGACCAGGTCGCCATGGTCGTGGCCGAGACGCTGGAGCAGGCGCGCGACGCGGCCGAACTGGTGGAGGTGGACTACGACCCGCTGCCCGCCGTGGTGCTGGTGGCCGACGCGGCGGCCGGTAGCGTGCCCGGCGCGGTGGTGCATGACATCGCCCCCGACAACCACTGCTACAAATGGGCCATCGGCGACAAGGCCGCCGTGGATGCCGTGTTCGCGGGCGCCGCCCACATCGCCCAGCTGGACCTGGTCAACAACCGGCTAATTCCCAACGCCATGGAGCCGCGCGCGGCCATTGGCAGCTACAGCCGCGCCAATGACGAGTACACGCTGTACGTGGCCAACCAGAACCCCCACGTCGAGCGGCTGCTGATGACGGCCTTCGTCATGGGCCTGCCCGAGCACAAGGTGCGCGTGATCGCGCCCGACGTGGGTGGCGGCTTCGGCTCCAAGATCTTCCTGTATGCCGAGGATGTCTGCCTGACCTGGGGTGCGCGCAAGCTCAACCGCAACATCAAGTGGACGGCCGACCGCAGCGAATCCTTTCTCACCGACGCCCATGGCCGCGACCATGTCAGCCATGCCGAGATGGCCATGGACGCCAGCGGCAAGTTCCTGGCCATGCGCGTGCACACCGACGCCAACCTGGGTGCCTACCTGAGCACCTTCGCCAGCGCCGTGCCCACCATCCTCTACGCCACCCTGCTGGCCGGCCAGTACGCCACGCCCCAGGTCTATGTGGAGGTCGATGCCTGGTTCACCCACACCGCGCCCGTCGATGCCTACCGGGGCGCGGGCCGGCCCGAGGCCACCTATCTGCTGGAGCGCCTGGTCAGCCGCTGCGCCTGGCAGCTGAACCTGTCACAGGCAGAGATACGGCGGCGCAACTTCGTCACCAGCTTCCCCTACCAGACGCCCGTGGCCCTGCAGTACGACGTGGGCGACTATGGCGCCTGCATGGACAAGGCAGAGGCCCTGGCCGACGTGGCAGGCTTCGCCGCGCGCCGCGCCGACAGCGAGGCACGGGGACTCAGGCGCGGCCTGGGCTACAGCAGCTACATCGAAGCCTGCGGCCTGGCGCCCAGCAACATCGCGGGCGCCCTGGGCGCGCGGGCCGGCCTCTTCGAATGCGGCGAGGTGCGCGTGCACCCCACGGGCAGCGTCACCGTGTTCACGGGCTCGCACAGCCACGGCCAGGGGCACGAGACCACCTTTGCCCAGGTGGTGGCCGCGCGCCTGGGGATACCCGTGGAGAACGTGGACATCGTCCACGGCGACACGGGCCGCGTGCCGTTCGGCATGGGCACCTATGGCTCGCGTTCCATCAGCGTGGGCGGCGCGGCCATCATGAAGGCGCTGGACAAGATCGAGGCCAAGGCCAAGAAGATCGCGGCCCACCTGATGGAGGCCAGCGACGCCGACATCGACTTCGCGGGCGGCGAATTCACGGTGCGCGGCACGGACAAGAAGATCCCCTTTGCCCAGATCGCGCTCACCGCCTATGTGCCGCACAACTACCCGCTGGACAAGCTGGAGCCCGGCCTCAACGAAACCGCCTTCTACGACCCCACCAACTTCACCTTCCCCGCAGGCACCTACATCTGCGAGGTCGAGGTGGACCCGGCCACGGGCGTGGTGCGCGTGGATCGCTTCAGCGCCGTGGACGACTTCGGCACCATCATCAATCCCATGATCGTCGAGGGCCAGGTGCACGGCGGCGTGGCCCAGGGCATAGGCCAGGCGCTGCTGGAAAACTGCGTCTACGACCGCGAGACCGGCCAGCTGCTCACCGGCAGCTTCATGGACTACGCCATGCCGCGCGCCGACGACTTCCCCGAGTTCCGGCTCGGCACCGTCTGCACGCCCTGCACCCACAACCCGCTGGGCACCAAGGGCTGCGGCGAGGCGGGGGCCATAGGCTCGCCGCCCGCCGTCATCAATGCCGTGCTCGACGCACTGCATCCCCTGGGCGTCCGGGACCTGGACATGCCGGCCAGCCCGCACCGTGTCTGGTCGGCCATCGACGCCGCAGCCACCTCCTGAGGAGAGCGCCATGTACGCATTCACCTATGAAGCCCCGGGCACCACGGCCGACGCCGCCGCGCTGGCCGCGCAGGGAGGCCAGTACCTGGCCGGCGGCCAGAGCCTGCTGCCATCCATGCGCCTGCGCCTGGCGCGGCCCGGACAGATCGTGGACCTGAACCGTGTCCAGGGCCTGGCCGGCATCGCCGTCAACGGCCAGACCGTGGAAATCCGCGCCATGACGCGCCATGCCGACGTGGCCGCCAACCCGCAGGTCCAGGCCGCCATCCCGGCCCTGGCCGAGCTGGCCGGCGGCATCGGCGACCGCCAGGTGCGTGCGCGCGGCACCATCGGCGGCTCGCTGGCCAACAACGACCCCGCTGCCTGCTACCCCAGCGCCGTGCTGGGCCTGGGCGCCACCATCGTCACCGACCGGCGCGAGATCGCGGCCGACGACTTTTTCCAGGGCATGTACACCACGGCGTTGGGCAGCGGCGAGCTGATCACGGCCGTGCGCTTTCCCGTGCCGAAGAAGGCTGCCTACCTCAAGTTCAAGCAGCCCGCCTCGCGCTTCGCCCTGGTGGGCGTCTTCGTCGCGCAGACCGACCAGGGCGTGCGCGTGGCCGTCACGGGCGCCGGTCTCAGCGTGTTCCGCCATGCGGGGCTGGAGGCCGCGCTCGACCAGAGCTTCACGCCCGACGCGGCCGCCCAGGTGCTGATCGACCATGCCGACCTCAACAGCGACCTGCACGCCAGCGCGCGCTACCGGGCGCAGCTGATCAGCGTGCAGACGCAAAGGGCTGTCTCTCAGATGTTGGGGTGACTATGGTGACCCCCTGAGTCGCTTCGCGCCTTCCCCCTGGAAGGGGGGCATACGGGCAGCCGGCGACACCCTCGGTGCGGGGCGGCGCGGCCGGCGTAGGCCCTTCCTCGGTGTCCCTGAGTTGGATTGCGCCAGTTTTGCGCAGCGCAGACGAAGCGCAGTTCCATGACGATTGGATAAGGACTGAATGAAGGTTCCCGAGCAAGCCATTGCCTCCATAGACGCCCTGGTCGCCGCGCTGCAGGCCGAAGGCTATTTCGCCGACCGGCGCCTGGCCACGGCCGTCTTCCTGGCCCTGCGGCTGCAGCGGCCGCTGCTGCTGGAGGGCGAGCCCGGCGTGGGCAAGACCGCGCTGGCCCAGGCGCTGGCACGCGTGCTGGCGCGCCGCCTGATACGGCTGCAGTGCTATGACGGCATGGAGCAGCGCGAGGCGCTGTATGAATGGAACTACGCGGCCCAGCTGCTGCACCTGCGCGCGGCCGAGCTGGCCCCGGCGCAGCCCGTGGCCGCACCGGAGCAGGACCGCATGCAGCGCGCCGAGCAGGAGGTCTACCAGGAGCGCTACCTCGTGAGCCGCCCGCTGCTGCAGGCCCTGCAGCAGCCCGAGCCCGGCGCCGTGCTGCTGATCGACGAGATCGACCGCGCCGACGAGCCCTTCGAGGCCTTCCTGCTCGAATACCTGGGCGAGTACCAGGTCAGCATTCCCGAGCTGGGCACGGTGGCGGCGCGCATGCCGCCCGTGACCGTGCTCACCAGCAACCGCACGCGCGACCTGCACGACGCCGTCAAGCGCCGCTGCCTGTACCACTGGCTGGACTATCCCGGGCGCGAGCGGGAACTGGCCATCGTTCGCGCCCTGGTGCCCGGGGCCGGGGAGGCCCTGACCGCCCAGGTGGCGAACTTTGTTGGCCGGCTGCGCAGCCAGCCCTTTGCCGACGCCTTCCAGCGGGTGCCCGGCATTGCCGAAAGCGTGGAATGGGCCAAGGCCCTGGTGGCGCTGGACACGCTGGTGGTCGATCCCGAAGTCGTGCACGACACGGCCGGCATCCTCTTCAAGCAGCGTGAGGACGTGGCCGCGCTCACGCCCGAGCGGCTGCAGCAATTGCTGGCGCCGGAGCCCGCGCCGTGACGGCCGGTGCCGCCGCCGCGGGCGAGCGCGCCAGCTGGCTGGGCGATGCGCGCAGCGGCAAGCTGGCAGGCAACCTGGTCGGCTTTGCCCGCGCGCTGCGCCGTGCGGGCGTGCCCGTGGATGGCGGGCGCATGGCGCTGGCCCAGCAGGCCCTGTCCCTGGTCGGCCTGGCGCGCGAGGACATGGCCGCCGCGCTGGAGGCCGTCCTGGTGAGTAACGCCCAGGACCGCGCCGTGTTCCGTGAACTGTTCGGTGCCTACTTCCGCAATCCCGATGTGGCCCGGCAACTGCTGGCCCAGTTGCTGCCGCAGGCGCCCCGGCCCTCCGCCCCACGCCACCGCCCGCGCGTGCAGGAAGCGCTGTCGCCCCGCCAGGCAGGCGAGGGCAGGGCGGCTGTCGATGAAGAGCTGAAGCTGGACGCCGCCATGACGGCCAGCGAGCGCCACCGCCTGCGCCATGCCGACTTCAACCAGCTCAGTGCCAGCGAATACCTGCTGGTACAGCGCCTGGCCAGGGACATCGCCCTTCCCTTGCCCCGCTACCGCAGCCGCCGCACGCGCACGGGCCAGCGCGGCGCGGTGCCCGACTGGGCTGCCAGCCTGCGTGCGGCATCGCACCATGGCGGCGAAATGCTGCAACTGCTGCGGCGCGAACGCCGGCGCCTGCCGCTGCCCTGGCTGGCGCTGGTCGATGTCTCGGGCTCCATGGAGCGCTATGCGCGGCTGCTGCTGGCCTTCCTGCATGCGGCCAGCAGCACGCGGCGCCATCCGGGCCTGCGCCGCCAGGTCTTCAGTTTCGGCACTGAGCTGCGCGACCTCGGCCCGGCCTTTGCCGAGCCCGATACGGACGCCATGCTGGAGCGCGCCAACGCCGTCATAGCGGATTTTGGCG
This sequence comes from Delftia acidovorans, assembly GCA_031286585.1. Lineage (GTDB taxonomy): Bacteria > Pseudomonadota > Gammaproteobacteria > Burkholderiales > Burkholderiaceae_C > Comamonas > Comamonas acidovorans_A. The sequence goes on along the minus strand of JAITUC010000024.1, from coordinate 390,034 downwards.
GCGGCACGCGCCTGGGCAGCAGCCTGGGCGAGTTGCGCCGCCTGCATGCACGCCACCGGGCTCCAGCCCTGGTGGGCCGGCGCACCCTGGTGCTCATCATCAGCGACGGCCTGGACACGGGCGATGCGGCCGAGCTGGACCGCGAACTGGCCTGGCTGCGCCGCCACAGCGCGCGCCTGCTGTGGCTCAACCCTCTGCTGCGCTTTGACGGGTATGCCCCACTGGCCCAGGGGGCGGCCGTGCTGCATCGTCATGCCCATGCCATGCTTGCGGTACACAACCTGGAATCGCTGCAGCAGCTGGCCGGCCACCTGGCGCGGCTGCTGGCATCGCCAGGCCGCTGAGTCCCTTGTGGCCGCCCCCATCGCAGAAAGGAATTGCCATGGAAATGCAAGCCAGCCGCTCCCTCGCCGTCAGCCAGCAGCAGGCCTGGGAGGCGCTCAACGATCCCGAGACGCTCAAGGCCTGCCTGGCCGGCTGCGACCGCTTCGAACCCCAGGGCGAGAACCAGTACGCCGTGGGCATGGCGGTCAAGGTGGGGCCGGTATCGGCCAAGTTCAGCGGCAAGGTCACGCTGTCCGACATCACGCCCCCCGAGCGCTACCGCATCGCGTTTGAAGGCCAGGGCGGCGTGGCCGGCTTCGGCAAGGGCGAGGCCGACGTCACCCTCACCCCCGAGCCCGATGACGCCTCGGGCCAGCCGTGCTGCCTGCTCCGCTACAGCGTGCAGGCCCAGGTCGGCGGCAAGATCGCCCAGCTAGGCCAGCGGCTGATCGACGGCGCCGCGCGCAACATGGCCGACGACTTCTTCGCGCGCTTCGACGCGCTGATGCAGCAGCGCCATCCGCGTGCTGCAGCCGCTGCAGGCGACGCAGATGGTGCCGCCGGCCTGTCCCGCGTGCCCTCCGGCCTGGCCGACGAGGCCGGCCACATCGAACCCACCGTGGATGCCCAGGCCTGGGAGCACGACGCCGCGGCCGGCGTGGCCACGCCGCTGGATGCCGCACCGGCCACCGAGGCCGAGGAACGCTCGCGCCGCGCCATCCCGCTGTGGTGCTGGGGCCTGGCCATCGTCGTCGTGCTTGGGGCTGGCTGGCTGCTCTCGCGTTACTGAGTCCTTGCGCCGACCCACGGCTTTCTGCCCCCACCCTGAACGATGCGCGCTGGCGCCGCACAATAGCCGCCGAAAAACGCCAGGCGCCCAGCTGCACAGGCAAGCCAGGTGCCGGCGTGGAGATTTGCAATGGAAAACCTGGATGTTCATGTTCTGCGCCACCTCGCGCAATGGCGCGCTCAGGGCGAGCGCGCGCTGCTGGCCACGGTGGTGCGCACCTGGGGCTCGTCGCCCCGGCCCGTAGGCTCCATCATGGCGCTGGGCGCGTCGGGCGCCGTGGTGGGCTCCGTGTCCGGCGGCTGCATCGAGGACGACCTGATCGCCCGCTACAGCCACGCCTCCGATGCCGACGCCCTGCGCGACGGCGCGCCCCGGCTGCTGCGCTACGGCGTCAGCGCCGACGAGGCCCACCGCTTCGGCCTGCCCTGCGGCGGCACGCTGGAGCTGCTGCTGGAATTCAACCCCGAGCCCGCCGCCCTGCAGCAACTCGTGCAATGGCTGGACGAGGGCCGCATGGTGCGGCGCACCGTGGACAAGGCCACCGGCCAGGTCGCCCAGCAGGTCAGCGACGCGCCCGAGCCGCTGGTGCATGCCGGGCAGCAGGTCGCCAACAGCTTCGGCCCCGAGTACCGCATGCTGCTCATCGGCGCAGGCCAGCTGTCCGAATACCTGGCCACCATGGCGCTGTTCAACGGCTTCTCGGTCACCGTCTGCGACCCGCGCGAGGAATACAGCCGCCACTGGAGCGTGGCCGGCGTGCAGCTGTCGCGCGAGATGCCCGATGACCTCGTGCGCACCATGCGCGCCGATGCGCGCACCTGCATCATCGGCCTCACGCACGACCCCAAGCTCGACGACCTGGCCCTCATGGAAGCCCTGGAATCCCCGGCCTTCTACGTCGGCGCCATCGGCTCGCGCCGCAACACCGCGCTGCGCCTGCAGCGCCTGAGCGAGCACTTCGGCCTGGGCGACGCGCAACTGGCACGCCTGCGCGGCCCCATCGGCCTGTACATAGGCAGCAAGACCCCGCCCGAAATCGCCGTCAGCATCATGGCCGAAGTCCTGGCCGCCAAGAACGGCGTGGCCCTGCCGCGCGGCATGACCGTGGAAGAAGGCAAGCTCGCCGCCGCCCAGCCCCCGCAGCCGCTGGAGGATGACGGCGTCGGGGGCATCACGCCCCTGGTGTGCGGCGTGGGTTAGACCACCGCATGGAAGGCCTTGTTGGCAATCTTCCAGCCGTCCTCGGTCTTGAGCAGCACGAAGTAGTCGATGAAGGTGATGGCGCCGTGCACCAGGGTGATCCTGGCGCTGGCCGCCGTGCCGGCTATGTCGATGGCGTCGATGCTGCGGCGGCGCGTGGCCTCGTCGGCGGCGGGCTGGCCCTTGAAGCGGGCGCAGTAGGTGTCGATGTCCCAGGAGGTCAGCGGGCCTTCGCGCACGCTTTCGATGCGGGCGGTGGGCATGAAGGCGGCGCGCATGTGGGCGCTGTTGTCCTCGGCATGGCCGCGCATGTACAGCTCCAGCGGCACGCGCACGGCGGCTTCTTCGGGGTGGTCGGTCAGGCGTGGGGTGTCGGTCGGCATGGCGGTATTCCTCTGGCACGGGTGGATGGCGGCCTGCGCTTGCAGGCCGGCGGCCGCGCATCGTAGCCACAAGCGCGGGAGGCAGTCCAACGGGGGGCGAAGCGCAGCCCGCGCCGGGTGGCGTTGCAATGCCTTGTTTTCAATGGATTTTTTGGCCGATGTGCCCCGCATTGGCCGTGCCTGGGTCAACAGTGTTTTGAGCGCCATGCCCTGTCTGCAGCCCTGCGGACAAGCCTCCGGGCGGGCCCAAAAACGACGATGCCAGAGCGGGTAAAGCCGGGGTAAAGCGGGGGTAAGGCCTGCGTAAAACGGCGTTCTGCCTCGTTTTGGAGAGCGTGGGACTGGCTACCATAGCCGCATCCGCCGCCGTGCCCTGCTTTGGGGCCGGGTATACGGCTTCCTCCCACGAATTTGTGCCAGCGACCATGAAACGCCTGTCAAGCAGCCCCTTTGTTGCAGATGCCCACGGCGTACGCCAGCGTGGCCGGGTACGGCCCGCCCTGATGTGGGGCGTGGTGGCACTGGCCTTGGTGGCGGGGGGGGGGCTGTGGTGGTGGAACAAGCGGGCGCCCGCGCAGGGCGAGCAGGCTTCGGCCGGCGCTCCCGCGCAGGGCGGCGCGCGTGCCGGCGGCGGCCGTCGGGGCCCGGGCGGCCCCGGTGGCCCTGGGGGCGCGATGGGTGCCCAGGCGCAGCCGGTGTCCGTGGGCGTGGTGGAGCGGCGCGACATGCGCGTGCTGATCAGCGCCATCGGCACCATGAACCCGCGCGCCACGGCCGTGGTGCGCGCCAAGGTGTCGGGCGAGTTGCTGCGCCTGCATTTCAAGGAAGGCGACGAGGTCAAGGCCGGCCAGCTGCTGGCCGAGATCGATCCGCGCAGCTTCCAGGCCAGCTTCAACCAGATCCAGGGCACCCTGCAGCGCGACCAGGCGCTGCTCAAGAACGCCCAGCTGGACCTGCAGCGCTACAAGGAGCTGCAGGCCCAGGATTCCATTGCCGGCCAGCAGGTCGATACCCAGGCTGCGCTGGTGCGCCAGTACCAGGGCACGGTGGCCGCCGACCAGGCCCAGGCCGATGCGGCCAGGCTGCAGCTGAGCTACACGCGCATCACGGCGCCCATCGCGGGCCGGCTGGGACTGCGCCAGGCCGACCGGGGCAATGTGGTCAACCCTTCGGACGCCAACGGCATCGTCACCATCACCCAGGTCAAGCCCATCGACGCGGTGTTCTCCGTGCCCGAGGCCCATGTGGGCACGCTGGCGCGGCGCCTGGCCGAGGGGCGCGAACTGCCCGTGGAGCTGTGGGACCGTGACCTGAAGCAGCTCCTGGGGCGCGGCCGCCTCAATGCGGTGGACAACAGCATCGACATTGCCACGGGCACCATCAAGGCCAAGGCCGCCTTCGACAATGCCGAGGGCCGGCTGTTCGCCAACCAGTTCGTCAACGTCAAGCTGGAAGTGGACCGGCTGGAGCAGGCGCTGACCGTGCCCACCACGGCCGTGCAGAACAACTACGTCTACCTGGTCCAGGAGGATGGCACGGTGACGCAGCGGCGCATCGCCGTGGGCGTGACCGATGGCGACCGGGTGAGCGTGAAGGGCGAGCTCAAGCCCGGCGAGCAGGTGGTGGTCGATGGCATTGACCGCCTGCGCGAAGGCGCCAAGGTCACGGTGATCGAGGCCGACAAGGTGCAGAAGGTGGACCAGGCCGTGCAGGATGCCTCCAGCCAGCCGCGCGGCATGCGCAACCTGCCACCCGATGTGCGCGCCAAGCTGGCGACCATGAATCCCGACGAACGCAAGGCCTATCTGCAGAAGCTGCGGGCAGAGCGCGGTGGGCAGCGCAACGGCGGCAACGGGTCCGCGCCGGCGGCCGAAGGCTCCGCGCCCGCAGGCCAGTCGCCGGCACCGTCGCCCGGATCTCCCCAGCCTTCGCCCGGCCCGGCGCCTGCCGCGCCCTCTGCGCCTGCTGCTCCGGCGGCTCCCGCTCCGGCCGGGCGCTGAGCAGCGCCCCGGCACCTGAAGACTGCAAGCCCTTCCAGGCGGCCCCATGAATCTTTCCCGCATCTTCATCCTGCGACCCGTCGCCACCTCGCTGCTGATGGTGGCGGTGCTGATCGCCGGCCTGCTGGCCTACCGGCTGCTGCCGATCTCGGCCCTGCCCGAGGTGGACTACCCCACCATCCAGGTCACCACGCTGTACCCCGGTGCCAGCCCCGATGTGATGACCTCCAACGTCACGGCGCCGCTGGAGCGCCAGCTCGGCCAGATGCCGGGGCTGTCGCAGATGTCGTCCACCAGCTCGGGCGGCGCCTCGGTGATCACGCTGCGCTTTGCGCTGGACATGGCCATGGACGTGGCCGAGCAGCAGGTGCAGGCCGCCATCAACGCGGGCGCCAACCTGCTGCCCAGCGACCTGCCCATGCCCCCGCTGTACAGCAAGGTCAATCCGGCGGATGCGCCCATCCTCACGCTGGCCATCACCTCGCCCTCGCTGCCGGTGATCCGCGTCAATGACCTGGTGGAGAACCGGCTGGCGCCCAAGCTCTCGCAGGTCAACGGCGTGGGGTTGGTGGCGATTGCCGGCGGGCGCCGGCCCGCCGTGCGCATCCAGGCCAACCCGACGGCGCTGGCCGGCCTGGGCATGACGCTGGACGATGTGCGCACCGCCATCGCCGCCGCCAACGTCAAGCAGGCCAAGGGCGGCTTCGACGGCCCGGCGCGCGCCTCCACCATCGATGCCAATGACCAGCTGCAGTCGGCTGCCGAGTACCGCAACCTCATCATCGCCTTCAAGAACGGCCTGCCCGTGCGCCTGTCCGACATCGCCCAGACCGTGGACGATGCGGAGAACACGCGCCTGGCCGCCTGGGCCGGCACGCCCGAGGGCGGCTCGCGCGCGGGCGTGATCCTCAATATCCGGCGCCAGCCCGGCGCCAACGTGATCGAGACGGTGGACCGCATCAAGGCGCTGCTGCCCCAGCTCAAGGAGACGCTGCCGGCCTCGCTGGACGTGCAGGTGCTGACCGACCGCACGGTGACCATCCGCGCCTCGGTCAACGACATGCAGCTGGAGCTGATGCTGGCCATCGCCCTGGTGGTGGCGGTGATCTTCGTCTTCCTGCGCAGCGCCTCGGCCACGCTGATACCGAGCTTTGCCGTGCCGCTGTCGCTGATCGGCACCTTCGGCGTGATGTACCTGGCCGGTTTTTCCATCAACAACCTCACGCTGATGGCGCTGACGATCTCCACGGGCTTCGTGGTGGACGATGCCATCGTGATGATCGAGAACATCGCGCGCTTCGTGGAAAAGGGCGAGCCGCCCATGCAGGCCGCTCTCAAGGGCGCCAGGCAGATCGGCTTCACCATCATCTCGCTGACGATTTCGCTGATCGCCGTGCTGATCCCGCTGCTGTTCATGGGCGATGTTGTGGGGCGGCTGTTCCATGAGTTCGCCATCACCATGGCGGTGGCCATCCTGATCTCGGCCGTGGTCTCGCTGACGCTCACGCCCATGCTGTGCGCGCGGCTGCTGCGCCACCAGCCCGAAGGGGCCGAGGAGGAAAAGCATGGCCGCCTGTACCACGCCACGGGCCGTTTCTTCGACCGCACCATTGCCGGCTACGGCCGCATTCTGGCCTGGGTGCTGGACCGCCGGGGCCTGACCTGGATCGTCTTCCTGGCCACGCTGGCCGTGACCGTGCTGCTGTACTTTGCCGTGCCCAAGGGCTTCTTCCCCGACCAGGACACGGGCACCATCCAGGCCACGACCGAGGCCGACCAGTCCATCTCCTTCGCTGCCATGGCCGAGCGCCAGCAGGCCCTGGCCGAGCTGCTGCTCAAGGACCCTGCCGTGCAGAGCATCTCGTCCTTCATCGGCGTGGACGGCAGCAACACCACGCTGAACACGGGCCGGCTGCTGATCGACCTCAAGCCCCACGGCCAGCGCGATGGCGTGCCCGCCGTGCTGCGCCGCCTGTCCGACGATGCGCAACAGGTGCCCGGCATACGCCTGTATGCCCAGCCCGTGCAGGATCTGACCATCGAGGACCGCGTGGCGCGCACCCAGTACCAGCTGCTGATGTCCTCGCCCGACATGGCGCAGCTGACCACCAGCACCCAGGCCCTGGTCGAGCGCATGCACGACCTGCCCGAGCTGGTGGACGTGGGCAGCGACCTGCAGAACCAGGGCCTGCAGGCCTTCGTGCAGATCGACCGGGCACAGGCCAGCCGGCTGGGCGTGACGGTCGCCGCCATCGATACGGCGCTGTACAACGCCTTCGGCCAGCGGCTGATCTCCACCATCTTCACGCAGTCCAACCAGTACCGCGTGGTGCTGGAAGTGGCGCCGCAGTTCAAGATCGGGCCCGAGTCGCTGCAGGCCATCTATGTGGCCTCCAGCGCGGGCGCGCCCGTGCCGCTGTCGTCCCTGGCCACGGTCAGCGAGCGGCCCATGGCCCTGGCCGTGAACCATGTGGGCCAGCTGCCGGCCGCCACCATCTCGTTCAACACCGCGCCCGGCGTGTCGCTGGGCCATGCGGTCAAGGCCGTGCAGGACCTGATGGCCCAGCTGCGCACGGAGGGCCCTATGCCGCTGTCGGTGGATGCCGCCTTCCAGGGCGCAGCCCTGGCCTTCCAGGCTTCGCTGTCCAACACGCTGCTGCTGGTACTGGCGGCCGTGATCACCATGTACATCGTGCTGGGCGTGCTCTACGAGAGCACCATCCACCCGGTGACCATCCTGTCCACGCTGCCCTCGGCCGGCGTGGGCGCGCTGCTGGCCCTGCTGCTGGCGGGGCTGGACCTGGACATCATCGCCATCATCGGCATCGTGCTGCTGATCGGCATCGTCAAGAAGAACGCGATCATGATGATCGACTTCGCGCTGGAGGCGCAGCGCGAGGAGGGGCATACGCCGCGCGAGGCCATCTACCAGGCCTGCCTGCTGCGGTTCCGGCCCATCTTGATGACGACTCTGGCTGCTTTGCTGGGGGCACTGCCGTTGATGCTGGGGACGGGGGTGGGGAGTGAGTTGCGGCATCCGTTGGGGGTGACGTTGGTGGGGGGCTTGCTGGTGAGTCAGTTGCTGACTCTGTTCACTACGCCGGTGATTTATTTGACGTTTGAGGGGTGGGCGCAGAGGTGGCGGGATCGTCGCCATGAGGGGGCGGCTCATGCTTGAGCAGGGCTTGCGCTTTTGGCTGGCGCCGCTGGCCGGGTTTCGGCCCGGCGGCCGACCTACTTTCTTGTCGCGCGACAAGAAAGTAGGCAAAGAAGCGCGCCCCCACTGCCCACGACCCTTCGCTTCGCTGCGGGCAACCTGCGTTGGGCACGATGCGGGGTGTGCCGCAGAACTCGCTTTGCGCTTCGCGCGCCGCTCAGACAACTGCGGCAAGTCAGATGACGAAGCAAGCCTGTCCTTCGGCAGGCTTGCCACCCCGCATCCCGCCCAACGCAGGCGTGGGCAGAGGGGGGAAGGCCGGGGGACGGGCCATCGCTTCGCTCGGCCTGGGATTTTTGGGGCTGGGTCATGAGCCAGCTGTCCAATCTCTCGGCGCCGTTCATCTTCCGGCCCATTGCCACCATGCTGATGACCATCGGCCTGGCGCTGGCGGGGGCGGTGTCGTATTTCCTGCTGCCGGTGGCGCCGCTGCCGCAGGTGGACTATCCGACGATTTCGGTGTCCGCCAGCCTGCCGGGTGCGAGCCCGGACACCATGGCTGCCACGGTGGCGACGCCGCTGGAGCGGGCGCTGGGGGCGATTGCGGGGGTCAATGAGATCACGTCCAGCTCCAGCCTGGGCAGCACGCGCATCACGCTGCAGTTCGATCTGTCGCGCACGGTGGACAGTGCGGCGCGCGATGTGCAGGCTGCCATCAATGCGGCACGCACGCTGCTGCCTTCGGGCATGCCGGGCAATCCGACGTACCGCAAGGTGAATCCGGCCGATGCGCCGATCATGATCCTGGCGCTCACGTCCAGCGCCCTGACGCGCGGGCAGATGTATGACGCGGCTTCCACCGTGCTGGCGCAGAAGCTCTCGCAGGTGGAGGGCGTGGGCCAGGCGCCCATCAGCGGCGGGGCGCTGCCGGCCGTGCGGGTGGAGCTGGACCCGGTGAAGCTGGCGGCCAATGGCGTGTCGCTGGACCAGGTGCGCACCGCCATTTCGGCCACGAATGCCAACCGGCCGCTGGGCGCGGTGGAGCGCGAGGACCATTACTGGCAGGTCACCGCCAATGACCAGGCGCGCGTGGCGGCCGACTATGCGCCGCTGGTGCTGCGCTGGAGCAACGGCAACGCGATCCGGCTGCAGGACGTGGCCGATGTCACGGATTCGGTGCAGGACGTGCGCAACTACGGCGTGGCCAATGGCAAGCCCGCCATCCTGCTGCAGATCTTCAAGCAGCCGGACGCCAACATCCTGGAGGCCGTGGCGCGCGTGCGTTCTTTGCTGCCGCAGTTGAAGGCGTCCATCCCCGAGGCCATCGATCTGACCATCGTGTCCGACCGCACGCCCACGCTGCGCGCCTCGGTGGTGGAGGTGGAGCGGGCGCTGGTGATCGCCGTGGCGCTGGTGATCCTGGTGGTGTTCCTGTTCCTGCGCAATGGCCGGGCCACGCTGATTCCGGCCGTGGCCGTGCCGGTGTCGCTGGCGGGCACGTTCGGCGTGATGTACCTGGCCGGCTATACGCTGGACAACCTGTCGCTGATGGCCCTGACCGTGGCCACGGGCTTTGTGGTGGACGATGCCATCGTGGTGCTGGAGAACGTGATGCGCCACATGGAGCGCGGCAAGACCGCGCTGCGCGCGGCGCTGGACGGGGCGCGCGAGATCGGGTTCACCGTGGTGTCCATGAGCCTGTCGCTGATCGCGGTGTTCGTGCCCATTCTGTTCATGGGCGGCATCGTGGGGCGGTTTTTCCGCGAGTTCGCGGTGGTGATGTCGGCGGCCATTCTGATCTCGATGGTGGTGTCGCTGACCACCACGCCCATGATGTGCGCGGCGCTGCTGCGCCCGCAGCGCGCGCCTCAGCCGGGCCGGCCCCGCAATGGCCTGCAGCGCGCCTGGGACCGCTTCGGCGCATGGCTGGGCCGTGCCGAGCGGCGTGCCATGTCCGGCTACCGCGCAAGCCTTGCCTGGTGCCTGCGCCACCAGCCGCTGGTGGTGCTGGTGCTGGGCGGCGTGGTGGCGCTGAACGTGCACCTGTACATGGCCATCGACAAGGGCTTCATGCCCAGCCAGGACACGGGCCGCGTGATGGGCTTCATCCGGGCCGACCAGTCCACCTCCTACCAGGCCATGGAGCAGCGGCTCAAGCGGTTCCTGGCCATCGTGCAGGAAGACCCGGCCGTGGAGTATGTGACGGGCTTCACGGGCGGCGGGCAGCGCAATGCGGCCAACATGTTCATGTCGCTCAAGCCGCTGGCCGAGCGCAAGGTGTCCTCCGACGAGGTGATCAATCGCCTGCGCGACAAGCTCAAGAACGAGCCCGGGGCGCGGCTGTTCATGGTCACGCAAAGCGATATCCGCATCGGCGGGCGGCAGAGCTCGGGCTCGTACGACTACACGCTGCAGGCCGACGATATCCAGGACCTGCGCACCTGGGAGCCGCGCATCCGCCAGGTGCTGTCGCAGCTGCCCCAGCTCACGGACGTGAACAGCGATGTCTCCGACTTCGGCCTGCAGACCTCGCTGGTGATCGACCGCGACGCGGCCACGCGCCTGGGGCTGACGGTGGCGCAGATCGACGGCACGCTCAACAATGCCTTCGGCCAGCGCCAGGTGGGCGTGATCTACAACCCGCTCAACCAGTACCGCGTGGTGATGGAGGCCGCGCCGCGCTACCTGCAGAGCCCCGAGACGCTGCGCGGCTTCTTCTTCGTGAACAACCAGGGCGTGCAGGTGCCGCTGACGGCCTTTGCGCGCATCACCACCACCAACACGCCGCTGGCCGTGAACCACGACCGGGGCACGCCGGCCAGCACCATCAGCTTCAGCCTGGCCGAAGGCGTGGCGCTGTCGGACGCCAGCGACGCCATCCGCGCTGCCGTGGCCGAGCTGGGCGTGCCCGTGTCGGTGCGCGGCAGCTTCAGCGGCACGGCCGGGGCCTTCCAGCAGGCGCTGTCGGGTCAGCCGCTGCTGATCCTGGCGGCCATCATCACCATCTACCTGGTGCTGGGCGTGCTCTATGAGAGCCTGGTGCACCCGCTGACCATCCTGTCCACGCTGCCCTCGGCCGGCGTGGGGGCGCTGATGGCGCTGATGCTGTTCAAGACGGAGTTCTCGCTGATCGCGCTGATCGGGGTGATTTTGCTGATCGGCATCGTCAAGAAGAACGCCATCATGATGATCGACTTCGCGCTGGAGCGGCAGCGCGCCGGCCACGCCACGGCCGCCCAGGCCATCTACCGCGCCTGCGAGCTGCGGCTGCGCCCCATCCTCATGACCAGCCTGGCGGCCATCTGCGGCGCGCTGCCGCTGGCCCTGGGCCGGGGCGATGGCGCCGAGTTGCGCCAGCCGCTGGGCATTGCCATCGTGGGCGGCCTGATGCTGAGCCAGCTGCTCACGCTCTACACCACGCCCGTGGTCTATGTGCTGCTGGACAGGCTGCGCCAGCGTGTCATGGGCCTGCGTGGCCGCGTGCAGGGCAAAGACCGCGGCACCCCTGTGCCCGCCGCATCACCCCAGTGAACCGAATCCGAAAGCCCAAGGCCATGCAGCTGAAGACACTCCAAACCCCGGCGATCTGGCTGGCCGCCGCGCTGCTGGCCGGCTGCTCCACGCAAAGCGCCTACCAGCGCCCCGCACTCGAGGTGCCGGCTCAGTTCAAGGAAGCCACGCCCGAGGCGGCCGAGGCCGGCATCTGGCGGCCCGCAGATCCGTCGCGTGCGCAGGTGCCCGACAACTGGTGGGAGCTGTTCGGCGACGAGCAGCTCAACCGCCTGCAGCAGCAGGCCGCCACCGGCAACCAGAGCATTGCCCAGGCCGCCGCGCGCCTGCGTGCCGCGCAGGCGGCCGTGGCCAGCAGCCAGGCCGGGCTGTTCCCCACGCTGGGCAGCACGGCCGGCGCCACGCGCTCGCGCAGCGGCGGGGCCTCTGGTGCATCGGGTGCATCGGGTGCATCAGGCACAGGCGGCAACACCGGCAGCAGCGGCAACATCTCGACCAACTACTCGCTGGGCCTGAACGCCAGCTGGGAACTGGACCTGTGGGGCCGCGTGTCGGGCACCGTCAGCGCGAGCCAGGCCAGCGCCCAGGCCAGCAGCGACGACCTGGCGGCCGCGCGGCTGTCGGCCCAGGCATCGATCACGCAGACCTATTTCTCGCTGCGCGCGGCCGATGCCAGCGTGCGGCTGCTGCAGGAAACGCTGCAGAGCTACGAGCAAAGCCTGAAGCTGACCAACAACCGCTACCGCGCGGGCGTGGCCTCGTCGGCCGATGTGGCCCAGGCCGAGGCGCAGTACAAAAGCACCCAGGCCCAACTCATCGAGGCACAGACCAGCCGCGCCCAGCTGGAGCACGCCCTGGCCGCGCTGCTGGGCCTGCCGCCTGCGGCCTTCAGCCTGGAGGCCGGCGCCGAGCTGCCGCTGCCGCCCGAGGTGCCCGCCATGCTGTCGTCCCAACTGCTGGAGCAGCGCCCCGACATTGCCGCGGCCGAGCGCCGCGTGGCCGCCGCCAACGCCCAGGTGGGCGTGGCGCGCGCGGCCTTCTTCCCGGCGCTCACGCTGTCGGCCACGGCGGGCTACCGGGGCGCTTCGCTGTCCAACCTGGTGAGTGCGCCCAACCTGTTCTGGTCGCTGGGCCCGTCGCTGGCGCTGGCGCTGTTCGACGGCGGCGCGCGCACGGCGGCCGTGGAGTCGGCGCGTGCCTCGCTGGACCTGGCCGCCGCCACCTACCGCCAGACCGTGCTGACGGCGCTGCAGGAGGTGGAGGACAACCTGGTCACCGCCTCCGCCCTGGCGCGCGAGCAGCAGGTGCAGATCGAGGCCGTGGCCGCCGCGCAGAAGGCGCTGGATGTCGTCAACAACCAGTACCGCGCGGGCACGGTGGCCTATCTGAATGTGCTCAGCGCCCAGACCACGGTGCTGTCGGCCCGGCGCAGCCTGATCGATGTGCGCAACCGGCGCCTGGCCGCCGTCAACACCCTGCTCAAGAACGTGGCCGGGCGGTGGCAGCCGCTGGGGCCGGTCTCCGTGCAGGGACCGCAGGCTGTCGCGCGCTGATTCTCAGTCCTGCAGCCCGAAGGCCTGGCGCAGTGCCTCGCCGAAGGCCGCGCTGCCGCTGATCGACAGGTTCACCGTGGTGCGGCCATCCCCTGCCGCCACGGACTGCAGGCGCGCCGTGGCTGCGTCAAAGCGCCAGGCCAGCGGCTGGCCGCCGTCGTCCTGGGCCTGCAGCTCGTAGTCCCAGTCGCCGCCTTCCTCGATGGGGCCGTGCCGGCCCTTGAAGCGGCGGTGCGCCCAGGCCAGCAATTGCTCCACCTCGGCCGCCAGCGCCGGCACGCGCGTGGCGGGCACGCTGGCCATGGCGTCCCAGCAGCCCGTGCCTTCGTCATCTTCGCTGTAGTCGAAATCCAGGTAGTCGAGGGTCATGGTGGCGGTCCGCATGCGTGGTGCGTGGTTGGAAAAGGGAAAGCCCGGCATTGTGCCGCGTGCACAATCGCCCGCATCGCAGAACCGGAAAGACATTCAGATGGACACCGCACAGCAATCGATGGCGCCGCCGATGGTGAGCGCGCAGGCCCTGCGTTTCGGGCAGCCGGGCCTGCTGCTGTGGGATGGTGCCTCGCACGACTGGCCCGTGGGTCTGTGCCTGGTGCGCGGCGGCGAGGGCTGCGGCAAGACCAGCCTGCTGCAAATGCTGGCCGGCCAGTTGCCCTTGCAGGGCGGGCGCCTGGCGTATCCGCAGCAGCCGGACCCCTCGCAGCGCCCCGCGCTGTTCTGGCGCGACCCGCGCGCCGAACTGTCGAATGCCGAGCGCGCCCGGCCCGCGCAGGAATGGGTGCAGGCACAGCGGCAATTGCACCCGGCGTGGAGCGAGGCTGCATGGCAGGCCCATGCCGATGGCCTGGGCCTGGAGCCGCACCTGCACAAGCCCCTGCTGGCCCTGTCCACGGGCAGCCTGCGCAAGCTGTGGATGGCGGCGGGCTGGGCCTGCGGCGCGCCGTTGCTGCTGATCGACGAGCCGCTGGCCGCGCTGGACCGGGGATCGATCGACCATGTGCAGCGCACGCTGGCGGGCCTGAACCGGGCCGGCCAGCAAGCTGCGCCCGTGGCCGGGCACGGGCCGCGCTGCGTGATCGTCGCCCACTGGGACGAGATGCAGGGCGTGGCCTGGGACGACGTGCTGGACCTGCCCGATCAGCCGCCGCTGCGCTGACCGGAGCCGGCGTCTACATCGCCACCTACATCGCCTTGAACCGCTGCGCGTAGAGACGGCTCACGGCCAGCTTTTCCGCCCGCTCGCGCAGCTGCAGCCACAGCCGGCCGGCCTCGTCGCGCTGGGCGTTGGCAATGGCCGCCGCACGTACCACCGTGCCGCGGTGCACCTGCCAGAAGGCCTCGGGGTCCAGCCGGGGCAGCAGTTCCTTGAGCGGCGTGCGCACCAGGTATTCATGCGATGCGGTGAGCACGCGCACGTACTTGTCGGCGGCCTCGAAGTAGACGACGTCCTGCACGGGCACCATCTGGATCTGCGTGCCCACGCCGGCCTGGATCATCTGCAGCGGTGGCTCGGTGGCGGCGGGGGCCGTGGCGCCGGCCAGGTGCCGCAATTGCTCCAGCGCCTGCGCCAGCGCAGCGCCGGCCGGGGCCACCGTGCGCCGGGCCAGCAGCTCGCGCAGGCGCTGCACGCTGCGCGCCAGCCGCTCGGGCTGCACGGGCTTGAGCAGGTAGTCCACGGCCTGGGCCTCGAAGGCCTCCATGGCGTACTGGTCGTAGGCGGTCACGAAGACCAGCACGGGAAACGGCTGCGCCTCGGGCCAGGCGTCGGCCAGTTCGGCGGCCGCCTCCAGGCCGCTTTGGCCCGGCATGCGGATGTCGAAGAACAGCACATCGGGCTGCAGCGCCAGCGCCTGCCGGGCGGCACTCAGGCCGTCGCCCACCATGGCGGCAATCTGCAGCTCGGGCCAGGCGCGAGCCAAGGCCTGGCGCAGGTCCTCGGCCAGCAGGGGTTCGTCTTCGGCGATCAGGGCGCGGGGGGAGTGGGTCATTTCAACCAGCGTTGACAATGGTGATGCGGGCCAGGGTGCCGCCTTCGGGCAGAGCGGCCAGTTCGAAGTGCGCGGCGTCGCCGTAGCGGCTGGCCAGGCGCTCGCGCAGCTGGGCCGTTCCGAAGCGGCT
The DNA here is from genome assembly GCA_031286585.1 of Delftia acidovorans. Taxonomy (GTDB): domain Bacteria; phylum Pseudomonadota; class Gammaproteobacteria; order Burkholderiales; family Burkholderiaceae_C; genus Comamonas; species Comamonas acidovorans_A. Next base: position 374,999 of record JAITUC010000024.1, on the reverse strand, counting down.
GCCGGGCAGGGCGGGCGCGCCGGAATCCAGGCCCATGCCGTTGTCGGCCACGGTCAGCTCCAGCTGGCCGCCGGCGATGCGGCGCGCGCGCACGGCGATATGCCCGCCTTCCAGCTTGGGCTCCAGTCCGTGGCGTATGCAGTTTTCCACCAGGGGCTGCAGCAGCAGCGGCGGCACGGGCACCTGGGCCAGCTGCTCCGGCAGCTCCAGCGTGTACTGCAGGCGCGGGCCCATGCGGATGGACATCAGCGCCAGGTAGTCGCGCAGGCGTGCGAACTCTTCGCCCAGCGCATGCTCGGTGCTGCGCGAGCCGCCCAGCGTGGCGCGCAGGTAGGCAATCAGATGGTCCAGCATGGCCTGGGCGCGCTGCGGGTCGCTGGCCACCAGCACGCGCAGGTTGGCCAGGGTGTTGAACAGCATGTGCGGCTCCAGCTGGGCCTGCAGCAGGGTGAGTTTGGCCTCGGCCGCCTGGCGTCGGGCCTGCTCGGCCTGCATCTGCAGGTGGCGTGAGTAGCCCAGCAGGAAGAAGGCCAGCGACATCACCGTGCTGGCGACGATGGTGACGGCCAGCGGTATCCACAGCCGGTGCATCAGGGCCGTGCTGGCATCGGGATCGGCCCACTGCCTGTAGGCCGTGCCGATCAGCGACCCGATCACAAACCCCGTCACGATGCCGGCCACCACCAGCGCGGCGCCGCGCCAGCCGCCGGGCCAGGGAATGTCCTGGCCCCGCGTCAGGCGCCAGCGGCCCAGTTCGATGGTGAGCCAGCTGGTCAGGCCGATCGACAGCGAGTAGACGAGGTTCACATCCCAGCGGCCATGGTTGCTCAGGCTGAATGCGGCGGCGATCAGGGCGCAGGCCGAGGTCGTTGCGATGCCGTGGCGCAGCAGCGTGGTCCGTTCCACGATGTGGCCAGGGGCGGCCGGCTGGCGTGTGGCATTGGATGCGAGGTCGGGCATGGAGGGCAATGGTAGTCCCATGGCGTCGTTCAGCGGGCGCGGCCCTGGCGTGACTGCAGCGCCTGCCGCTCACGCTCCACCATGCGCCCATGCCAGCCGTTGCCCGGCAGGGCCAGCCAGACCACGGCCCCGTGGATGGCCAGCCCCAGGCCCCAGCCCATGGCCGGGAAGATGGCCCAATGGCGGCCCTGGGACAGCGACAGCGCCGCCAGGCCCAGGTTGACCAGTACATAGACGCTGGCATGGATCATCCAGCCCATCTTGGCGCCTGCGCGGCGGCGCGCCATGCGCTCCAGGGCATCGTCGTTGTTGTGTTCCAGGGGGTCGAGTGTGCGCATGGGAAGTTCTCCGTCAGAGGGAAAAAAGCGGTATCAGGCCAGGCCCAGCTGCTGCCAAAGCAGGTCGCCCAGGTAGCGGCCGGGCAGCAGGGTGAACAGGCCCGCCACCACGCAGGCGCCGATGTAGACGCTGCGCATGGTCTTGCGGTGGCCGGCGATGTTGCCGTGGTACAGGTGCCAGAACGAGCGGCCCAGGCCGGCAAAGGTCAGCGGCACCAGCAGGTGGACAGGCGTGTAGCCGGCCCAGTTGGGCAGGCGGTAGTCGCGGATGAAGCAGGCGGACACCGCCGCGCAGACCATGAGCGTGACGAAGGCGTAGCCGGCCGCGCGGTGCAGGCGGGGGTGGACGGCGGCCCGGCGGCGTGCCAGCAGGGCGATGGCGCCCGTGGCCGTGGCGCCGAGGGCGGCGCTCATGTGGATGGCGATCAGCGGTGTCATTTGCATGGCGGTGTCCTGGCGTGCGGCCCGGGTTGGTGGGCCTGTATGGGACAGGACTGTCGCTGCCGGGCGCCGGCCGGGCCAGCGCCATGCGACGGACGGGCGCACGCAGGGCGCCAGATGCACCGGGGCGCCGCGAGCTGCAGTGATCTGCGCGGTCCCTGGAAGATTCCCGCTATGGGGAGTGCGCGCGGACTATTGCGCTGGGCCTTTGAATTCAATCACTTGGAGGATTGCTCCGATGCAACAGATTGAGAAAATTCATAGCAGCACACTAATGCGGTTGGTAAGCTAACGGATTCTGCAAATCATTCTCAATATCATCCTCATGCCCTCCATCCGCCCGATTTCCCTGGCCGTTCTCTGCCTGTGCAGCCACCAGGCCCTGATGGCCCAGACGGGCGGCGGCGCCCCCGTGCTGGAAGCCGTGACGGTGGAGGCCAGCGCCGACGCATCGGCCCAGGGCCTGTCCAAGCCCTTCGCAGGCGGCCAGGTGGCCACGGGCGCGCGCAACGGCGTGCTGGGCACGCTGGACTGGAAGAATTCCTCCTTCTCCACCACCAGCTACACGCAGCAGCTGATCGAAGACACCCAGTCCAAGAGCGTGGGCGACGTGCTGCTCAACGACCCGGGTGTGCGCCAGGCGCGCGGCTTCGGCAACTTCCAGGAACTGTATGTGCTGCGCGGCTTCCCGGTCTATTCGGACGACATCGCCTACAACGGCCTGTACGGCCTGCTGCCGCGCCAGTACATCGCCTCGGAGTTCTTCGAGCGCGTGGAGGTGCTGCGCGGCGCCAATGCCTTCCTCAATGGCGCGGCGCCCGGTGGCAGCGGCATTGGGGGCACCATCAGCCTGCTGCCCAAGCGGGCCGGCAACGATGCGCTGACGCGCGTGGGCACCGGCATCCAGACGGGCGGCCAGGCCTTTGTCTCCACCGACATCTCGCGCCGCTTCGGCCCTGACCGGAGCACCGGCATCCGCCTGAACGCCGTGCGCCGCGACGGCGGCACGGGAGTGGATGGCGAAGACCGCTCGCTCACCGCCCTGGGCGTGGGCCTGGACTGGCGCAGCCGCAATGTGCGCCTGTCGGGCGACGTGGGCTACCAGCGCAACAGCTACAACGGCGGCCGCCCCAGCGTGACACCGGGCAGCTTCATCCCGGCCGTGCCCGACAACAAGACCAACTACGGCCAGAACTGGTCGTACTCCACCGAGCGCGACCTGTTCGCCACGCTGCGCGCCGAATGGGACATCAACGACACCACCACGGCCTGGGCCGCAGGCGGCCTGCGCCGCGGCAAGGAAGACAACTCCCTGAGCGGCGTGACCGTGAGCAATGCGGCCGGCGACACCACGGGCACGCGCTTCGACAACAAGCGCAAGGACAGCGTGGGCACGGGCGAGGTCGGCATCCGCACGCGCCTGTCCACGGGCAGCGTGGGCCACGAGCTGGTGGCCACGGCCAGCACCTACTCGGCCACCGAGCGCAATGCCTGGGGCATGGGCTTTGGCGTGGTCAACAACATCTACAACCCCTGGAGCAGCGCGCGCCCGGCGATGACGCTGTTCGGCGGCAACCTGGCCGACCCCACGCGTGCGGGTGAAACCCAACTCAACAGCTTCGCCATCGGCGACACGCTGAGCATGCTGGACGAGCGCCTGCGCCTGACCGTGGGCGTGCGCCGCCAGAGCATCGAGCAAAGCAGCTACGACTACAACACGGGCGCGCAGACCGACAACTACAAGAAGTCCGCCACCACGCCCATGCTGGGCCTGGTGTTCAAGACCAGCGAGAACACCTCGGTCTACGCCAACTACATCGAGGGCCTGACCAAGGGCGCCGTGGCGCCGCAGACGGCCAACGACCTGCCCGTGTCCAACGGCGGCCAGGTGTTCGCGCCCTACAAGTCGCGCCAGAAGGAAATCGGCTTCAAGTGGCAGGGCCCGCAGCTGGGCGCCACGGTGGCGCTGTACACCACGGACATGCCTTCGGCCTATGTGGCCAACCAGGTCTTCGGCCAGTACGGCAAGCAGCGCAACAGCGGCCTGGAGGCCACGGTCTTCGGCGAACCCGTCAAGGGCCTGCGCGTGCTGGGCGGCGTGACCTTCAGCGAGGCCAAGATCCGCGAGGCCGCCGATGCCGCCACCATCGGCAACTACGCCATCGGCGTGCCCAAGCGCCTGCTGAACCTGGGCGTGGACTGGGATGTGCCCGGCGTCCCGGGCCTGGCCGTCAATGCGCGCGTGATGCACACCTCCAGCCAGTACGCCAACGGCGCCAACACGCTGACGGTGGCCTCCTGGACGCGCACCGACATCGGCGCGCGCTATCTCCTGGACATCGGCAACAATCGCCTGCTGACCCTGCGCGCGCGCATCGACAACCTGTTCGACAAGGGCTACTGGTCGTCCGTGGGCGGCTACCCGGGCGCCAACTACCTGGTGCAGTCCATGCCGCGCACCTTCTCGCTGAGCGCATCGGTGGACTTCTGAGCCGGAGCGGTCTGAAGCATGCGCGCGCTGTGGACGGTGGTGCACCGCTGGATAGGCCTGGTGCTGGCCGGTTTCCTCACCATGGCCGGCCTCACCGGGGCCGTGCTGTCCTGGGACCATGAAATCGACGAATGGCTCAATGCCGACATGCTGGAGACCCCGGCACGCGGCCCGCTGAAGACCCCGCTGGAGCTGGCCGCCGCCGTGCAGGCCAGCGAGCCGCGCGCCGAGATCAGCTACATGACCCTGGGCCTGGTCGAGGGCGAAGCCGCCATGTTCATGGTGCGCCCCCGGCCCGACCCGGCTACGGGCCAGGCGCCTGCGCTGGGCTATGACACGGTCTTCGTCGATCCCGTCAGCGGCCGCATCACCGGCCAGCGCAACGGGCGCAGCTTCGCGCTCAGCCAGCGCAACCTCATGCCCTGGCTGCGCCACCTGCACGAAAGCCTGCTGGCCCCGCGCTTCTGGGGCACGGACCGCTGGGGCTACTGGTTCATGGGCAGCCTGGCCCTGCTGTGGGTGGCCGACAGCTTTGTCGCGCTGCTGCTGACCTTTCCCGTCAAGCTCAAAAAAAGCGCCCCGCGCCTGGCGGCGGCCGCGGGATCCTGGTGGCGGCGCTGGATGCCCTCATGGCGCGTGCGCTGGGGCGGCGGCGCCTACAAGCTCAACTTCGACCTGCACCGCGCGGGCGGCCTGTGGGTCTGGGCCGTCATCGTCATCGTGGCCTTCACCTCGTTCTCGCTGAACCTGTACCGCGAGGTCTTCTACCCGGTGATGAGCACCGTCTCCACCACCACGCCCGGCCCCTACGAAACCCTCAAGCCTGCGCCCCAGGGCACGCTCCTCGTGCCCCAGGTCTCCTTCGCCCAGGCCATCGCCATCGCCCAGGAGGAAGCAAAGCGCCTGGGCTTCGCCCAGCCCGCAGGCGGCATCTGGTGGGGCGGCGACTTCCCGTTCTACAACATCTCCTTCTTCGACCCGCGCGACGAAACCGGCGCCATGGGCATGGGCCTGTCCAACATCTACGTCAGCTCGGACAACGGCGAAGTCCTGGGCACCTACCGCCCCTGGCACGGCACCGCCGCCGATGTCTTCGTGCAACTGCAACTGCCCCTGCACAGCGGCCGCATCCTCGGCACCCCCGGCCGCGTGCTCATGTCCTTCGTAGGCGTCCTGGTCGCCATACTGTCCGTCACCGGCGTCATCATCTGGTGGCGCAAGCGAAGAGCGCGCCGCATGGCCGCAGCCAGCTGAACAAGCTCCAGAAACAGCAAAGCCACCAAGAACGGTGGCTTTTTGCAATGCTTGATGGGCCCCAGACCGACCCGACTGGCGCGCCCCCCAACTCAGGGACGCCGAGCAAGAGCCGCCTCGCGGCGAGGGCGTCGTCCCCCTCCCTCGCGCAGCGGGTAGAGAGGGGGAAGCGGCGTCAGCCGCTCAGGGGGAGCTTCAGTCTTTTTTCAAGCATTCGCTCATGAACGCCTTGCGCTCATCGCCCTTCTTGCCCGTGGCGTCCACGTTGCAGGTCTTCATGCGTTCCTGCTGGCGCTTCTTGCCGTCGGACAGGCAGGACTTCATGAACTCCTTGCGTTCGTCGCCTTTCTTGCCGGCGGCTTCGGTGTTGCAGGTGCCCATCAGTTTTTGCTGGGCCGTGGGGGCCTTGTCTCCGGCAGCCATGCCGATGCTGCAGGCCAGGGAGACAACTGCCAGAACAACGATTTTTTTCATGATGGAATGGTTTTGAAGGCGCGCTGAAGACCAGCGCACCCACATTGCAGCACAGTGCCGGGCGTGCAGCAACGTTGCGGGCCGCGCGTTGTAAAAGTTTGCGATTGCCGCCGACAGACGGGCAGGCGGACGCCGGCAGGCCACGGCCAGCGCAGATAATGGCGCACTTTTGCATTGCGACAGGACGCTTGCCGTGGACATTCTTTTGCTGGTCAAGGCCGCCATCATGGGCATCGTGGAGGGACTGACGGAGTTCCTTCCCATCTCTTCCACCGGACACCTCATCCTTGCAGGCTCGCTGCTGGGCTTCGACGATGCCAAGGCCAAGGTCTTCGATATCGCCATCCAGACCGGCGCCATCTTCGCCGTGGTGCTGGTGTACTGGCAGAAGATCCGCTCCACCGTGGTCGATCTGCCCACCAGCCGCCAGGCGCAGCGGCTCACGTTGAACGTCATCATCGGCTTTCTGCCGGCCGTGGTGCTGGCGCTGATCTTCGGCAAGTTCATCAAGGCGCACCTGTTCACGCCCACCGTGGTGGCCACCACCTTCATCCTGGGCGGCTTCGTCATCCTGTGGGCCGAGCGCCGGCCCGCCTCGGCCATGCGCGTGCAGACCGTGGACGAGATGACGCCGCTCGATGCCCTCAAGGTGGGCCTGGTGCAGTGTCTGGCCATGATTCCCGGCACCAGCCGCAGCGGTGCCACCATCATCGGCGGCATGCTCATGGGCCTGTCGCGCAAGGCGGCGACCGATTTCTCGTTCTTCCTGGCCATTCCCACGCTGATCGGCGCCGGCGTCTACAGCCTCTACAAGGAGCGCGCCCTGCTGTCGGCGGCCGACATCCCCCTGTTCGCCGTGGGCCTGGTGTTCTCCTTCATCAGCGCCTGGCTGTGCGTGCGCTGGCTGCTGCGCTACATCTCCACCAACAGCTTCGTGCCGTTTGCCTGGTACCGCATCGCCTTCGGCATCATCGTGCTGGTGACGGCCTTCACCGGCGTCGTGAGCTGGAGCGAGGTTTGACCCAGGCTTGGGCGAAGGGCCCCAGGCATTCCTCAGGCACCAACGCAGAAGGCCACCGCAAGGTGGCCTTTTCACATCCGGGGTGCCCGGTTCAGGCCTCGGAGCCCAGCAGGTTCAGCAGCGAGGCCTCGATGGCGGCCGCCGTGGCGTGGGGCCGCTCCATGGGGAACAGGTGGCTGCCGTCCAGCATCATCACGCGCCCGCGCGTGATGCGGCGCGTGAGGTCCATGCCCACCTGGCGCATCTCCACCGAGGCACGCCCGCCGATGAAGGCCGCCGGGCAGCGCAGCGGATGGTGGTGCAGCAGCGAGGCCAGGTTGTGCGGCAAGGTGTTGTAGATGGCGGTCTCCACCTCGCGCGTGAAGTTCAGCATGCGCCGGCCGTCCACATCGGCCAGGCCGCTGTGCACATAGTCCTGGAGCACCTGCGGGTGCCATTGCGCAAACACCTTCTTGGCGCGGAAGTAGGCCAGCGCCTCCTCATCGCTGTCCCAGGCATTGCGGCGACGGGCGCTGATCTTGCCTGGCGAGACCGAGCCCACCAGCTGCGTGCGCTTGGCCACGCCCACGGCGTTGGCGCGCCAGCCGCTGAGCAGGGGCGAGTCGATCAGCAGCACACCGCGCGCCAGTTCGGGGTGGCGCGCAGCCGTCATCACGCTCAGGAATCCCCCCAGCGAATGCCCGACCAGAAAGACCGGACCGCCCACGCGCTCGACCTCGGCACGCGTGAACTCGGCCAGTTGCTCGACCAGGTGCGGCCAGTTGTTGGTGACGGGAAAGCGCGGGTCATGGCCGAAGCGCTCCACGCCCTGCGCCGCGATCCCGCGCTCTGCCAGCAGCGAGAACAGCAGCCGGTAAGTGGGCAGCGCAAAGCTGTTGGCATGCGAGAAAACCACGGGCAGCGGTGCCGATCCCGTGCCCGCATCGCTGTCGGCCCGCAGCGCGGGCCGGGCCGCGTTCACGGCTGGGGCTCCTGGCCGGTCCGGGCCGGAGCATCCGGCAAGCCTTGCTGGTGGCCGGAGGGCTGCCCGGCGTCCGGCCGCATGGGCGATGCCGGGCCCGGCTGCAGGGGCGTCATGGGCGAGGTGGCCAGTCCGTCGGCCGTGGAGGTGCCCAGGCCTGCGCCCGTGCCGCTGTGATAGGGCTGGCGCAGCGCCGCAGGCGGCAGCCGGCCCATGGTGCGAGCGGTGGAGCGCAGGGCGCCGGCCGGCGCGGTGACCTTGGTCAGCGGCTGGGCCTGGCGGCTGTGCACGCGGATGGGCACCTCGGAGGCGCCGCCATCCCAGGCCGGGTCCTCGATGCTGTCGAAGACATGGCGCAGGCGCTCGCCCCAGCTGTCGTGCAGCATGCGGAAATACGGATTGCTCTCGTCGATGCTGACGATCTTGTCGGAGGCAAAGCGGTCCTTCTCGTACACGATCAAGTCCAGCGGCAGCCCCACCGAGAGGTTGGACTTGAGCGTGCTGTCCATGGACACCAGGGCGCACTTGGCGGCCTCGTCCAGCGGCGTGCGCGGCGTGATCACGCGGTCCAGCACGGGCTTGCCGTACTTGGACTCGCCGATCTGGAAGTAGGGCGTCTCGCTTGTGGCCTCGATGAAGTTGCCTGCCGAGTAGACCTGGAACAGCCGCATGTTCTCGCCCTGGATCTGGCCGCCCAGCACCAGCGAGATATTGAAATCCACGCCCGAGCGCGACAGCGCCACGCCGTCGCGCTCGTACACATGGCGCACGGCCGCGCCCAGCACGCGGGCCGCGTCGAACATGCTGCGCACGTTCCAGATGGTCAGCATGTCGCCCGTGGCCTCGTCGCGCAGCTGCTGGCTCTCCAGCAGCTCGCGAACGGACTGGGTGATGGACAGGTTGCCGGCCGACAGCAGCACCATGAAGCGGTCGCCGGGGTTCTCGTAGACCATGAGCTTGCGGAACGAGCTGATCTGGTCCAGGCCGGCATTGGTGCGCGAGTCGGCCAGGAAAACCAGGCCGGCGTTGAGCTTGATGGCAACGCAATAAGTCATGGGAACATCCGAAACTGCGGGAGCGACAAGTTTAGTGCGAGGCGATTGTCCGCGTTCAGGCGGCGATCTTCTTGAGCTGGTAGAGGGCTTCCAGCGCCTCGCGCGGGCTCAGCGCGTCGGGATTGATGGCTGCCAGCGCCTGGGCCAGCGGGTCGTGGCGGCTTTCGGGCTCGGGCATGTCGGGCGCATCGAACAGGTCCACCTGCAGGCGGCCCTCGTCGGCATGGGCCTCCAGTGCTTCCAGCGCATGGCGCGCGTGGTGCAGCACGCCGGCCGGCATGCCCGCCAGCTTGGCCACCTGGATACCGTAGCTGCGGCTGGCCGGGCCGGGCTGGATCTCGTGCAGGAAGACGATGTCCTGGCCTGATTCGGCGGCGCTGACATGCATGTTCACGGCCGCGCGTGCCTTGGCCGGCAGCTCGGTCAGCTCGAAGTAGTGCGTGGCAAACAGCGTGAAGGCGCGCGTTTTGTCGTGCAGCTGCGTGGCGATGCCGCTGGCCAGGGCCAGGCCGTCGAAGGTGCTGGTGCCCCGGCCGATCTCGTCCATCAGCACCAGGCTGTGCGGCGTGGCCGAGTGCAGGATCTGCGCGGCCTCGGTCATCTCCATCATGAAGGTGGACTGGGCATTGGCCAGGTCGTCGGCCGCGCCGATGCGCGTGTGGATGGCATCGATGGGGCCCAGCCGGCAGCTGGACGCGGGCACATGCGAGCCCATGCTGGCCAGCAGCACGATCAGCGCCACCTGGCGCATATAGGTCGACTTGCCGCCCAGGTTGGGGCCGGTGATGATCTGCATGCGCGTGTTGGCGTTCATGCGCGTGTGGTTGGCGATGAAGCTGCCGCTGGAAGTCTCTGCCATGCGGGCCTCCACCACGGGGTGGCGGCCGGCCTCGATCTCGATGCAGGGATGGTTCACGAACTCGGGCGCGCACCAGTTCAGCGTCAGCGAGCGCTCGGCCAGCGTGCACAGCACGTCGATGGCGGCAATGGCACCGGCCACGCGCGTGAGCGCCGGCACATGGGGCTGCAACTGGTCCAGCAGCTGCTCGTAGAGGAATTTCTCGCGCTGCAGCGCGCGCTCCTGGGCCGACAGGGCCTTGTCCTCGAAGGCCTTGAGCTCGGGCGTGATGTAGCGCTCGGCGTTCTTCAGCGTCTGGCGGCGGCGGTAGCGCTCGGGCACCGCATCCTTGTAGCTGTTGGTGATCTCTATATAGAAGCCGTGCACCTTGTTGAACTGCACGCGCAGGTTGGGAATGCCGGTCAGCAGCTTTTCCTTGGATTCCAGCTCCAGCAGGAAGTCGTCGCAGTTGTTCTGGATGGCGCGCAGCTCGTCCAGCTCGGCGTCGTAGCCCGTGGCGAACACGCCGCCGTCGCGCACCAGGGCGGCCGGCTCCTCCATAATGGCGCGCACCAGCAGCTCGGCGCAGCCCTCGGGCGGCTGCAGGTCGGCGAACAGTTGGGTCAGGTGGGCCGAAGGCGTCTGCCCCGCCTGGGCCAGCACGGCGGCCTTTTGCAGCGTTTTGCCCAGGCCTACCAGCTCGCGCGGGCGCACCTGGCGCAGGGCCGTGCGCGCCGTGATGCGCTCCACATCGCTCACGCCCTTGAGCTGCTCGCGCAACTGCTGCCAGGGCGCGGCCATGCCGCCTGCGCTGCCGCCCTGCAGCGCCCGCGTGGCCTCCAGGCGCGCCATGGCCTGCGTGCGGTCGCGGCGCGGCTCCAGCAGCCAGGCCTTGAGCAGGCGGCTGCCCATGCCCGTCATGCAGGTGTCCAGCAGAGAGAACAATGTGGGCGAATCCTCGCCGCGCAGCGTCTTGACCAGCTCCAGGTTGCGGCGCGTGGCCAGCGGCAGCGCAATCAGCTCATCGTCGCGCTGCACCTGCAGTGCGTGGATGTGCGACAGGCTGCGGCCCTGCGTGTGCTCCGCATACGACAGCAGCGCCGCGCTGGCGCCATGGGCCAGCGGAAGGTCCTCGGCCTCCCAGGCCTTGAGGCTGGCGGCGCCCAGCAGCTCCAGCAGCTTGCGCTCGCCCAGGCCGCCGTCGAACTGCCAGTCGGGCCGGGGCGACAGCGGGCAGGCAATGGAGCCGCCATGGCGCAGCGCGAACAGGCTTTGCTCGAAACGCTCGGTCACGCCCGCGCTGTAGATCAGCTCGCTGGGCGCAATGCGCGAAATCCAGGCGCCCAGCTCGTCGTGCGAGCACTCGGCCAGGTGGATGCGCCCCTGCGTCACCGCCATCCAGGCCAGGCCGCAGCGCTGGCGCCCGGCCGTGTGCAGGGACAGCAAGATCGCCTCGCTCTTGTCCGACAGCAGCTCACTGTCGGTCAGCGTGCCCGGCGTCACCACGCGCACCACCTTGCGCTCCACCGGGCCCTTGGCTGCGCCCACCTCGCCCACCTGCTCGCAGATCGCCACCGACTCGCCCAGCTTGATCAGCCGGCCCAGATAGTTCTCCAGCGCATGGAAGGGCACGCCCGCCATCGGAATCGGCTGACCCGCCGTCTGCCCGCGCGTGGTCAGCGTAATGTCCAGCAGCCGCGCCACCTTCTCCGCGTCCCCGAAGAACAGCTCGTAGAAATCCCCCATGCGGTAGAAAACCAGCGTGTCGGGGTAGTTGATCTTGATGCCCAGGTACTGCTGCATCATTGGCGTATGTGACGCCAAAGGTATTTCGCTAAGTGCCTGATTCACTTCAATATCTTCGCTCATTACTTTTGAAATCAATCACTTAGGTTTGTTGACTGTTTTTATATACAGTCCAACTATGTCCCGCTCAAACCCATCTACACTGCGCATCTTGGCGTAGGTTTTTCGGCGTCCTTTTGAAGAAGTTACGCCGAACAGGTTGGGGCCGATTCGGAAACCTGCGCCGCATACGGAGGCGCCATGAGTTTCAACGCACGCCGGGCCAAGTCGCTGGAGCCGGGGGAGCACATTATTGTCGATCACGCCCCGGGCCTTCGCCTGGTGGCCACTGCCACGCGGCGCACATGGACATATCGGTATAAGAGCCCCGTGGACGGCGCCATGCGCCAGATTGCCATGGGCCAATGGCCCGAAATGAGCTACCCCAGCGCGCTCGCTGTGTGGGAGCAGCTCAAGCGAAGACGAGACGCTGGTGAGGATCTGGCCAGGGAGAAGCGGCGTGCAGCCGCTATCGCCCAAGCCCGGTCCGACGTGCGGGGCCGCGATGGCGTCTATACCGTGCGGCAGCTGATTGAGGACTACCTGCAGGGGCATGTGGAGCGGCATCGCAAGCCCAAGGGCAGCGCCGAAACGCGGCGCCTGATGGTCAACTACACCACAAAGATTCACGCGCTGGAGCCAGCAGACGTTGGGCGCAGCATGGCGTTCTCGCTGCTGGAAGGCGTGGCCGTCAAGACGCCCGTGCTGGCCAACAGCCTGCGCTCAGAACTTGGCGCGGCCTGGGACTATGCGCTTGACGCGGGCAGGGTGCCCGAAGAGACGCCGAACTGGTGGCGCCAGGTGCTGCGCGGCAAGTTGCGCAGCCGGGGGAAGATCGTGGACGGTAAGCACCAGGGCGTGAAGCTCAGAACGCTCCAGAGCCGTGAGGTTGCGCAGCTGATCGCCCATCTGCCCAGGTTCTCGGCCATGGTGGCGGATCTGCTGACACTGTATCTGTGGACGGGCGCCCGTGGCGCCGAAATCATCGCCATGACCGGCGATGAGGTAGAGCAGGAGGCCGATGGCTGGTGGTGGACCGTGCCGCGCGAAAAGCAAAAGATGGCGCGCAATGAGAATTTGACCGACCTGCGCGTGCCGCTGGTGGGCCGCGCCTTGGACATTGTCAGGCGCCGGCGCAGTGCCTATGGAGCCGGATATCTATTCCCGTCCCGGCCCGGCTCCAAGATGATGCATGTGGAGCAGAAGCTGATCGGCGTGGCGGTGTGGACCAGCCGGCCCGATGTGGTGAAGCGCTACAACTACGCGCCCGAGCGGGTTCTGGATATGGACCCCTGGGCGCCCCACGATTTGCGGCGCACGGTACGCACACAACTGGCAGCGTTGGGCTGCCAGGATGGCGTGGCCGAGGCAGTGCTCGGCCACTTGCCTGCCGGCATCGTGGGCACCTACAACCGGCACTCCTACGATGCGGAGCGGCGCACCTGGCTCACAAGGCTTTCGGAACACTGGGAGCAACTTGCTGCGCGATGACCTGGGCCTTGGTCAAACGGCTGCGCTTGATTCCGCAGTTCTCTGGTGGCAGCTGCGTGGAGATGGGCAGCCCCTGCAGCCAGGCGTCCAGATCCGAGCGCAGCCAAACAACTCGGCGCCGGCCTGGGATCTGGCGTGGCTTCGGCGCGATGCCTTTTTGCACGCAGTCTTCAAAGGTGGTGAGGCCAAGCGACACGTACTCGGCGGCCAGTTCGCGGCTCAGGCCAGCGGGTGGGTAGTTGAGGATCATCTGATTGGATTCGTTTCTGGTCACTTCGGATCTCCTGTCCCTGGCGTGGCAGCAAATGCGCCTTGGTCGCTGGTCAGGTCTCGCAGCACCATCAGCGTGGTGTGCAACTCCTGCTCGTGGTTGCGCATCTCGCGCACGGACTGCGCGCCCCACTCGCGTACTGGTGTGTTGGCCAACTGGCCAGCCAGGCGCTGGCGCGCTGTCTTGATGCGCTCCATCACTTGGCTCAGAGTCAGTTCGGGCAGTGGCTGGGCCATGGCTCAGGTCTCCACGCGCTCAACGCGCAGCACGGGGCGGCCGCTGGCGGCGCAGGCGCTGGTGGTGGCGTGGGATGCGCTGGCAGCTTTCAGCTGCAGCACAGGCAGCAGCTTGGCGTCGGCCAGCTGCTCCAGTTCTTCGGGGCAGGCGTCCTCGGGGATCAGGATTGCGCGGTAGCTGTGCGCGGTGGTGATGTTGTGCAGATGCATGGCGGTCCTCGGTAGTGATGGTGGTGATCAGGCGACCAGCGACAGCTGGGCAGGGTGGGGGATGGGTGGTGCTGGGCGCGCAGCGCGCCGGCGGCGCGGTTTGGCCAGTGCGGCAATGCGCTCGCGCTCGGCGGCGAACACGCGTGCCAGGTGCTCGGGCGTCGTGCCTACGGCGTTGACGTAGCCGCCGTGCAGCGGCCGGGCCCAGCAGTGCACGGTGGGGTCCGTTCGGCGGGCGTGGGGGATGGATGCGGACACGGGTAGACCTCCTTTTCAGGAACAACGAGAAGAAGCGGGGGATGCGGTGGCGGTAGCGGGCCTGTAGAGCACTGAATCCGGGCTCAAAGGGCTGCTCCAGTCCTCGGCCTCATGCCGTCCACGGCCAAAAAGGTCTCGGACGCTCTGGCTTTGGAGCCGGGCCGTGAAGTTATTGAAACCAGTCCAAGCGGCGCCCAAAGGGCGCCGTGTCTGCGCCTCTTGGCCCACGCTGTGGATGACTCCATCGGCGTCAGCAGCCCCGCCTGCGGCGTGGACTGCCGGCGTTGCATCGGTGCAGTGCGCCCAGGCAATGCGGCGGCTTACGAGCCAGTGGCCGCGCGCGCGTCCGCGCTGCACTTGCACGCCGCGCACGGGGCCTGCCGTGATGGGGTCGCCATACATGTTGGTGGCGCCTTCCTTGGGCGCGCGGCGGGCGGGGCTCAGCAGCCAGTCCTGGCGCTTGCAGCCGTGGCCGCCCATGGATTCCATGAAGGTGCGCCAGTCCGCGCGGAGGTCGCCGTGGCGGTGGCAGGCCTGATAGGCGCGCTGGATGTTGCGCTTGGCCTCATGGTCAAACAGTTCGATCTGCTCGGGCTGGTCTTTGCTGACGCGGCGCAGTTCGCGCCAGACGGTCACGCTGGGCATGCCGAAGGCCTGGAACTGACGGATGTTCCACGTAGCGGCCCAGGCGTCCACTCGGCGCTGGGCGGCCAGCCCATTGGACTCCAGGGCTTCGGGGCTGGCTGGCTGGTTGGGACTGTCCAGCCCCAGAGCCATCTGTATTTCCTGGCCCTGCACCACATCCAGGTGCTCGGCCAGTGCATGGTGGCCCACGTTCTTGGCGATGTACTTCGCCACGTAGCCGGCTGCGCCACCGGCGTTCATGCGCTTGACATCTACGCGGTTTTCTTTGGCGCCGCGTTCGTTGCCGTCTTCGCTGAGCCAGTATTTGCGGATGGTGTCCACCAGGGTGCGCGCCTGGGCCTCGCCTTCGACCCAGACCAGCATGTGCCAGTGCGGTGTGCCGTCATGGTGCGGCTCAACCACGCGCAGGCCGTAGCGTTTGACTTGCTGGCGGTCCAGCTTGGCCAGTACGCGCTTCCACTGCGCAAGCATCCATTGCTGGCCTTCGCGCGGTGTCGCGCCGTTGTGCTTGGGGTTGCGCGCGGCCCAGCGGTTTGCGCCGCTGCCCATCAGGCGCATGGCGTGGTATTTGCTGGGCAATGTCAGAGTGAGGAACAGGCCCAGATGGCCGTGCGCGTCGGCATATTCCTCCGCGCCGCGAATGCGTGTCATCAGCTCGCCGCCGCGTACGCTGGGGTTGGAGGTGCTCAGCGCGGCCAGCTCGGCCAGGCTGTAGACCTGCCCGGCCTCGTTCTTGTAGAGCGTGCGGCCCAGGGCTTCTGCATTGCGCGCCAGCTGGCCCTTGCGGCGCTTGAGGCCGCTGTGGCTGACGTAGCCGCCGCTGTTCAGGTGGACCAGACCCATGCTGATGGCCCCGGCCTCCACCACGCGGGCGATATGGCGGCGCAGACGGCGGCGCCACCAGCGCGCGCACTTGGCACGGGCGATGGCCGGTTCGCCATCCAGCGGCTTGCCGTCATCCACGCCAATCAGGTGGACGATGCCGCGCACCAGCGCCAGGCGCTCGGGCAGGCCGCCGCCCATGGCGATGCAGCGGTTCTCCAACTCTTCCACATCGTCGGCCAGCTTGGTGGCCCAGGTGCAGATTTCGCCGTCGCCCATGTTCAGGCGTAGAGCGTCGCCGTAGCGGTCCTCATAGTCGGCCAGCTCCTGCAGATCCATCCACGCCTGTTCGCTTTCGCTGGGCAGGCCCAGATACCAGCGTGCATAGGCATCGGTATCCAAGGCCACGCCGGCAGGCGGCAGGGGGGCCGATTTCAGGAAGCGGGAGCGGATGGCTCCCTGCCACTCGCGCGGCGCGGATTCGACGATGCGCTGCAGGTGGTACTGCACATGCCCCGGCTTCGGGCGGCTGTTGAGCCACGCCGAAAAGCTGGACGTGACACGCTTGCGGGGGATGGGAGAGACAGCCACGGCGAATCACCAGAGGCTGGCGAGCGCCACCAGGCGCCCGGCGTGCCGCTTCACAGAGCGGGCCACGGTTTTGATGGCCGCGCGTTCGGGCGGTGGCGTCTCGCGCCAATCCCGGTCGGCCAGCGCTCGCAGGTCGCCGCCCACGTTGGCCAGCAGCAGGATGGCCATGCGAAGGTCTTCGGGCATCCCGAACCATTCCTGGTTTTCGGCATCGATGTAACCCGCGCCCGATTGCCTGCGGTACTGCTCGCGCAACGCGGCCAGCTGCTTGCGCACGTCTGCCGGCATGGGCACGGCGTCGTGCTGGTGCAGTGGCGTCCAGGCATCCGTGGTGATGCGCAGCAGCTGCAGCGCCGCGCCGGGCAGCACATCGGCTTGCACGGGCGCCAGCGTTGCAGCCTGCTCGGGCATGTGCACCAGGCCGCACAGCGGGCACAGGTCCGGCTCATCGGCAGGGGGCATGGCCGTCTGGTGCTGGGGCAGCATCACCAAGCCATTGCGCAAAGGGGCATTCATCGGGGCTCAGGCCTTCTTGCAGGACATAAACCAGGCCGAGCCATACAGGCGTTCGGCGCACTCCCAGGCCATGGCGCGATTGGCTGCCCCGATCACCAGGTGGCGGCGCACGCGCTGTGCGTCAACATGGGTGATTGCGTAGCGGCTCATGCTTGCGAGCCCTCCGCATCACCGTCCCAGCGCAAGCGCGGCACGGGGTCCAGGTGCTCTTTCTTGCACCGGCCCTTGAGTTTCCAGGCGTGGGCCAGGTGCTCGAAGCGCATGCCGAAGTCCGTGCGGCCATACATCTGGTTCAGCCACTGGTGCACCTCCATCTGGGGGCGCGCGTCGAACTGGAGCAGCGTCAGCGCGAGCTGCAGGTTCTCGGCGTCGAGGCAGCGCAGGTCCGTCAGATCGAATGGGAAGCGCGTGCCGTTGTAAAGGCACAGCAGCAGGTGCGCCGCCACGCGGGCGCCGCTGTGGCTGTGGCAGGTGGCCAGCATGAAGAACTGCGCCAGGGCGCGCAGCGGGTCCGCGCCGCCGTGGTCGGTGAGGGTATGGCTCATGCCGCTCCCCCTTGCGCACCGGCCCCAGCTGCGCGCGGGTCCACGTAGAACGCCAGATGCAGGCCACCCAGGTCCAGCTCCACGGCAAACCCGCCATCGCGGAAGGCAGCTTTGTTGCGGGCCTTGCCGCCCAGGCCCATCAGGGCCTGCAGCATGCGGCCATTGCGGGCGCGGTCCTGGCCGTTGTGGATGAACAGGCCGTTGATGTTGGCGCACTCGTGGCCGCCCAGCTCCACGCCAGCAGCGCGCAGCGCGGGCAGGTGCTGCTGCAGCCGCTGCAGGTCGCTGGCGAGGCCGTCAATTTCCTTGAGCCGCGCAGCGTGCCGGGTGTGCTCGGCCCGCAGGGCCTCATCCACCAGGGTGATCTGCTGCGCGGGCCGGGGCCTGCGGAGTTCAAAGAATTGCATTGCGTCCTCTCGGGGTTGCGTTTTTCAGGGTGAGCACGTCCCGCAGGGCCTTCTTTCAGGCTCCGCAGGGCAGGGGAAATGGGGTAGGTGGGTGGGGCTCTAGGCCCCGGTGTCAGTCCGCTGGCGGACTGGTGCCGAACAGCTCCAGGGTGCTGGGCGCGGTCTGGGTGGTGCGGTAGTCCGATGGCTGGGCGCATGCCAGCTGCTCGCGCATCAGGTCGCGGCGCACATGGGTGCTCAGGGGCAGTCGCACCGTGGGGTTGGGCGTGGCGCTGGGGCTCAGGGTGCGCGTGATTTCCATCGTGGCGCTGAAGGTGTGGCCGCACTCGAAGTTGGTGCAGGCGAAGGCGTACTCGCGCGTCAGGTTCGTGACCTGGTTGCTGCGACGGATGGTGGCCGGGCTCTCGCAGTGCGGGCAGGGGATGCGGTGGAATTCGGATTTCAGGCGCGGGCCTTCGTCCTGGGCCTGGGCCTGCGTGTCGGCAGTTGTTTCCGGCTTGGACAGGTTGTTACAGCCTTGCGCGCCTTTTCGTACACCGGGGCGCGCCTTGGGGGCGGCCTTGCCGGCCCGGTGGCTTACAGCCAGGGCGGCCTTGGTGAATCCAATATTCGGCTGCGTGCCGAGCAGGGGCTGGAAGGGGTTTGGAGCTGCCTGTGCCATGGCTGTGCCTTAGACGCGGTCGCCGGTAGCGTTGCTGTCGGTGGCGCGTGTGGTGAGCCTTGCCACGGCGCCGAGTTCGATGCGCCCCAGGTGCTCATACAACTCCATGCCCATCAAGTGGATCATGCGAGCGAAATTGCTCTGGCTGCGGCCTTCGTGGGATGCGCCACCTTGCACCGCGTGGCGCTCACCATTTGTGAGCCGCAGAGCAATTTGCTTGTCATGCACAAGTGGCTCGACCGTGGCCGAGCGGTGGCGGGTCTGGTGCGCTGGGGTGGTCATGTAGTATTTGGATCTAGGTTGTTACAAGGTGGCTCGATTTTTATCTACGAATGTCGAGTTGTCAACAGGAAAGTATCGGCACATGTCGAATTTTTGCGAGAGGCTGAAAGAAGCCCGCAAGCATCTCAAGCTGAATCAGGGGGCTTTTGGCGCCCTTGCCGGCGTATCTGCTGAGACGCAGCTCAACTATGAAAAGGGCTCGCGCAAGCCCGATTCGTCGTACCTGGAGGCAGTGGCCGCACATGGGGTCGATGTCGCCTATCTGCTAACTGGTCTACGTTCGTTGGACCCTTGCGCTGCCCCGCACCCAAACCCAGGACAAACGCTTGCCGAGCGGCTGCAACAGGAGCGCAAGCGGCTGGAGTTGACCGTGGGCCAGCTGGCAGACAAGTCGGGCGTGGATCGCCTGGCACTGCTGAAATTTGAAGAGGGCGAGTTCGCACCTGACGCTAAGGCGCTGCAGCAGCTGCACGCCGTGGGCGTGGATGTGGGCTATGTGCTGCTGTCGCTGCGCGCAGGCGCGGCCGGTGGCACTGCTGGCGCGGCGGCCTCAGTCAGTTCTGAGTTACAGCAGCTGCTGCAGCACTACGAAAAGGTGCCCCAAGAGGCGCAGGCTGCGCTGCGCACGCTGGCGGCCATGCTGGCGCGCGCTTGAGCCAGCACCTGTTTTTCACCACTGGAGGGAGAGGGAGAGCATGAAGAAAATCGTTTTGGCCCTGGGCCTTGCGGCCGTGGCCACGCTGTCGCATGCGCAGTTCAAGGGGACCATTGAGCAGGTCATTGATGAGATGGCCGATTTCTCTGCCGACAACAAGACCTTCGAGGTCATCAGAGCCAAGCCCCTGCACATCCGCCTGTCCCCGCGTGTCATGACGCAGGCGGCGCCCGAGCAGACCCGTGAAGAGGTGCTGCGCGCAGTGGTGTATGGCGTGTACCGCACGTTCATCCACACAGACCAGGCGCAGGTGCAGGTAACGGCGCAGCCGGTGCTGATGGTGCCCAAGCCCACGGTGCTGGATGCGCCTCGCGCCACGGTCACGGTGACGCGCGCCAAGGCCCTGCAGGTGGCCCAGAAGACGCTCGGCGTGAAGTCGTTCAAGGAGCTGGTGGACAGCGACGACACATGGAGCGACAAGATGCAGAACGGCCGCTACCTGAGCCGCAAACCCGGCCTGGCTAAGCTGGCCCAGGACTTGGGCGTGGTGTACGTGGCCAAGTGATAGGCCTGTGCGGGATGCGCTTCCTGACACTGGCGATGGCCCTCGCTGCTTGCCTGGCATCTGCCATGCAGGCGAATGCTGCCAACTACCCTTGCAGCGGCAGCAAGGGCGGCGTGGCGCATTGCTCTGGCGCGCAATTCGTGTGCAATGACGGCTCGGTCAGCGGCAGCAAGCGACATTGCAGCGCCGAGCTTGGCCAGTCATCACCGCGTGCACTGGTGGCGCCCAGCCGGGCCGGGGTATCCGCAGGTGATTGCTCATGCCGTTCCGGTGGCGTTTGCACCGGGCCACGGGGTGGGCAGTACTGCATTTCTGACTCTGGGAAGAAAAGCTATCTTAAGCGGTAGCGCCCAAAACGCATGCCGAGGGTCCGGCAGAGTTTGGGAGCTGTGGCTGATCCGCCCAAGGCCCACGCTGGGCGACAAGCCGCTGCTGGTTTCGATTGGGCGGTGCGTGTGCAGCAATGGCACCGGGAGCATGTTGTATCCAGATGGTGGCCTGCTGAATGTGTGCCACCTCAGCCTAGTTCCCCCCACGCTAGGCCAACCTTCGCGCGGCGCGGGTGCTGCCCTTACGACCCGATGAGTACCGCGCGGTGTTTTGCACGCGGGTGTAGGACATCGAACGTGGAGTGCCTATGAAAAACCTAGAGCAGGTTGAGATAGTGAAGCTAATACGCTGCGGTAAGTTTTTTTAATTTTTCACCTTCTTTTTTGAATTAATCTCTGTAATAAGAGGTTGGATTTTAAATCCGAATGATTCAATGGTTTTTTTTAGAGATAAATTGGTTTCTTCAAATTTCAACAAAAACTCAAGAAGTTCTTTTTGCTTAACTTCTAGATCTTGGAGCGATGAATCCTCCTCGTCGTGGTGCATTCTAATATGCGTTGTCAGTGCCTCATTCATTCTTGTCTGCCATCCCGCTCCCTCAGCCTTAAATGCCTCTAATACTGCACTATCAACGCGGATGGTAACCTGGACCTTGTTGCTCTCTGATTTTGGTCGGCCGACACGACGAATAGGTTTCATGGAATTAAGTATTTCAGGCGTAATCCTAACGGTGTCATTGTCCTGAACAATACCTTCGTTTATCTCTGCATCTTCGGCAGCTGTCGGGATGATAAGTCCCAATTTACTAGTACGCTTCGTCATATGCTGCTACCTCTTTAGAATTTGCTTTGCGCAGGCTAATAATTCGCATTACATTATTACGTTGTGTAAATATCACAATATAAAGTCTGCGGGCAATAACTGCGAAACCAATTTCCCTAACTTCTCCATAATCCTTACGTAAATCTGGTGCGCAAAGAATTTCTGACCAATCTATTTGATTTGCAAGATTGAGCGATACCTTGTGCTTTTTAATGTTCGCCAAATCTTTGGCAGGGTCAAATTCGATGTCCATAAATTATTGTAGTTACGAAAATTTGCTTGTCAATTTTATGTCCGTACAGCCAACGCCGTCTACGAACGCTCATCCTGAGACTCATCTTCGGCCTGCGCATCGCCCCCGCCCTGGCGCTCCAGCTCGATCTGCGTGGTGAAGCCACCATCGCCCAGGGCGTGCTCCACGGACTTGACCAGCCAGCCCTCGCCGTCAATCTCGGGTTTGAAACCCTCCACGGTCACGGCGGCCTGCGGCATCAGGTGGGGCCGGCCCAGGGCCAGGGCCAGGCTCAGGGTGGCGGCGCCACGGTCCACGCGCTGCATCTCGGACTGTGCGGCCTGGCGCGCGGCCTCGGCGCTGGCAAAGGTGTCTTTCAGGGTCTTGATGCTGCCGGTCTTGGAGCCCGCCAGCACGCCCCTGCGGCGGGCTCGCTTGCCGTCCGTCCAGTAGGCGCGCACGCCCGTGTAATTGGTGCGGTCTGCGGTGTGCCATCGGTGTTGGTCGCCCGATGCGCGCGTGATGTGCATGGGGGCGATGGGCTGGCCGCTGGCGTTGGTGCGGCTGTTGGTGCGCAGAAAGATCAGCTGCCCCTTTTTGACGGTGGCCACGGCGTCATGCTGGCGGGCCAGGCGGGACAGGAAATGCAGGTCCGATTCGTTGGTCTGGTCGATGTGCTGCACCTTGCGCTCGGCCAGTTCTGGGGCGATGCGCGCCGGCAGCTTGTTGCGTGCGGCAATGTCCTGCACCACGGCGCCCACGGTGCTGTCGTTCCAGCTGTGGCTGGCGCGCTCGCGCAGGCTCTTGGCCATGTCGGCGCTGCGGGCGCGCACGCTGATGCGGTCGGGGCTGCCGCCGTGCTCCACTTCATCCACCACGAAGCTGCCCTTGTCCACCAGGCCCTCATTGAGCCATCCCAGGCGGATGGAGATAGTGGCGCCCTTGGGCGGGATGGCCATGCGGCCGTCTGCATCGTCCAGGGTCAGGTCCAGCTGGTCGGCCTCTTCGCCGCGGCTTTCGCGCAGGCGCAATTCGATCAGGCGTTTGCCCACCTTGGGCGTGATGTTGACGCCGTTGATAGTGAGCTGATAGTCCGGCTGCTGGTAGGCGCCCGTGGCCTGGTTTTCGGTTGCCGCCATCACATCCACCAGTCCCAGAAGTCGCCATCGTCCCAATCGCCGCCGCCCGTGCCGCCATCGCTGCCGCCGCTGGGGTCGGCCTGGGCATCGTCCACGCGGGCCAGCTCCACGCTGAAATCAATGCGGCGGGGCAGGCCTTCTTTCACGAACACGCTGCCGTTTTCGCTCAGGCGCTGGATGACCCAGGCGCCCAGGTTGTCCCCGGCACCGTTGACCATGGCGTATGCGCTGCCGGCGTCGGCCATCTTGCGCAGTTCGTCCAGGGTCTTGCGGCCGCCACGGAA
The DNA here is from genome assembly GCA_031286585.1 of Delftia acidovorans. Taxonomy (GTDB): domain Bacteria; phylum Pseudomonadota; class Gammaproteobacteria; order Burkholderiales; family Burkholderiaceae_C; genus Comamonas; species Comamonas acidovorans_A. The sequence continues at coordinate 352,359 of JAITUC010000024.1, read as the reverse complement.
TTCGGGGACGAACAGGCCGGTAAACGTGATGGTGTCATCACCCTGTCCCACGTACTGGCGCGCCGGTCGGGCGCCCACGCGGCTGTTGCTGGGGTGGCGCCAGTCGGTGGCGCGCTGCATCTCTTGATACGCGACGGTATCGAGGCCAAACACGAATTGGCCCAGGGTCATCATTGGCATGGGTGGGGCTCCTATCCCTCGGTGTCGCTGAGCTGGCTGAGCACGCGCGACTTGTTGGCGCGCTCGCGCTTGTCCAGCTCGGCCGCCACGGCGCGGGCTATGTCTTTTGGATCCATGCCCGGGGCCGCGTGAATGGTGATGTTGATGGGGCCGCTGGGCGCCGCCATGGGTGCGCCCGCGCCGGCCGCATTGCCACGTCCCAGGGCGCTGCCGCTGGGCGCCATCATCGGCGCGGGCGCCGTTATGGGCATGGCCTGGGCGGCGGCCAGCGCGTCGGTGCCGGCAGCGGCCATGGGTGCGGCGGTGACGCCGGCCAGGCCCACGGCAGCCGCTGCGGCCAGGCCCTGGCCCTTCTGGATGCCCAGGGCCGCGCCCTCGGACACCCAGCCGCCGTATTCCATGAACACGCGCGAGGGGCTGGCAATGCCCAGCGTTTCCTTGAACCATTGGCCCACGGATGTGGCGGCTCCCACCACGGTGTCCTTGAGCGCGGTCAGCTTGGCGGTCACGCCGCTGATGAGGCCATCGATCAGCTGCCCGCCAATCTCCACAAACCGGCTCGCCAGGCCCTGCAGGTCGGTCCACAGGGACATGGCGCCGGCCTTGATTTCTTCCCAGCGCGTGACGATGAGGTAGGCCGCAGCGGCCAGAGCCACCAGGGCGATGATGACCACGCCGATGGGGTTGGCCGCCAGGGCGGCATTCATGAGCCATTGCGCGGCCGTGAATGCCTTGCTGACGATGGCCGCCGTGCGGCTGGCGGCCGTGCCTGCCACCATTGCCCCTGTGTGCAGCATCCAGGCCGCGCGCACGGCCACCAGCACGCCCTGCACGCTGAGCATGGCGCCCCGGATGAGAGCGAAACCGTAGCCGAAGGCAATGGCCGCCACCTTGCCCAGCACAAGCGCCGCGACGAACAGAACAATGCCGCGCGTGACTCCGGGATAGGCCTGGGTGAGCGCAGACAGGCGCTCCATCCAAGGGGCCAGCAGGGTGAGCCCGTCATTGAGCGCGGGCAGCAGCATGTTGCCAATGGAGATGCCCATGGCCGCCGCCTGGTTGCTGGCCAGTTTCAGGCGGTTGGCCGTGGTCGCTGCGCGCTTTTCGTACTCCGCATTCACGGCGCCGCCGTACTTGCTTTCGTCCGTGACTTTCTCGAAGTTTTCTTTGAGGGTGTCCAGCTGGCTGAGCAGGGGCGCAATGGCCTTGATGGATTCCTTGCCGAAGAGCGTTTGCAGGGCGGCGGCCTGCTGGTATTTCTCCAGCCCGCGCACCTTGTCGAACACGTTCATCATCGTGGCCGTGGCGTCCTGCTGCATGCTCTTGGCCACGTCCACGGCGTCCAGGCCCAGGGCCTGCAGGCCCTCGCGCTGGCTCTTGGTGGCGCTTTCACCGGCCACGAGGGCGAGCATCAGGTTTTGCACGCCCGTGGCGGCCACTTCCTCCTGCACGCCCATGCCGGCCAGCGTGGAGCCCATGGCAGCAATGCCCCCGGCCGCCACGCCGGCCACGCCGCCCAGCGGCCCCACGCGCGTGACGATGTTCAGGATTTGCTTTTCGTTGGCCGCGCCCGTGTTGCCCAGCAGGTTGATTTTGTCGGTGAGCGTGGCCACTTCCGGGATGGACATGCCGAAGGCAGATTTCATCTTGGCCATGGCCTCGCCCGACTCTTCGGCCGTCATGCCGAAGGCCGTGCCCATCTTCACGGCGTGCTCCACAAAGCCCACCTGTCCGTCGCCGCCCAGCAGCTGCTTTTCATCCAGGCCGGACTGGCCGCCCAGGGCCATGATCTGGGCAATGTCCTTGGCCGCCATGGGCAGGCGCTTGGACAGGTCGATGGCGCTTTGGGACATGCGCTCCAGGCCGCTTTTGTCAAGGTCCATGACCTTGTCCACATCGGCCATGCTGGACTCGAAATCAATGGCCATCTTCAGCGGCGCGGCCAGCGATGCGGCCATGGCGGCACCGTCGAACAGGGCGCCGCGCGCATCGCCCCGGGCGGCCTTGTTGGCGTCCACGGCGGCGCGGTGCTTGTTGGTCAGCTCCTGCGCTTTGCGCTGGCGTTCCAGGGCCTTGGTGGTGCGGTCGATGGCCTCGCGCAATTTGCCCTCTGCCTGGGCCACATTGGTGATGCCCATGCCGCTGAGCCCGGCGCGCAGGCGCTTGGCCTGGTCAATCTGGCGCTCATGGGCGGCCGACAATTTCTGCAGTTCCTCGGTGGTCTTGCGGTATTGCGCACCCAAGGCCTGGGCGGTGGGGCCGCCCTTTTGCATCTCGGCACCCAGCGCGGCCTTGCTCGCCTTGAGCGCAGCCATGCGTTGCTGCGTCTCCTGTAGGCGCTCCTGCATGGAGCGCATCTTGCCCACGGCGGCCTGCTGCTGCTGGAGCTTGCGCAGCGCGTCCTGCGCGCCGCCCACATCCACCCCCACGGTGCGGGCGCCCGCGCCTATGCGCTTGAGCGGTGCTGTCACGCGGTCGGCCAGGTCCAGCAGCACCTGCAGCTTGAGCTTATCCATGCTTGTTCATCTGTTGATAGCGGTCTGCAGCCAGGGCGCGCCAGTGCATCAGCTCGGCCAGGTCCATGGGGTCCATGTCGGCCGGCCGCCAATGGAAGATGGCAGCCACGTCCGCCATGGCGTCCTCTACACGCTCAGGGATTCCATGGCCATCGCCTGGTTGGCCTTGGCCGTCTCCAGCTGCTTGGATGGCACCAAAAAATTGACCACCTCCGTAGCGCAGGCCACCAGGTCCACGGGGTCCATGCCCGCCACGTCTTCCCGCGTGAGGGTGGGGGTGGAGATGCGCGGCAGCAGCAGCATGACGGACTCGGCGCGCAGGGTCAGCAGCTCGGCCAGGTTGATGCCGCGCAGTGCGCCGGCCAGGGGCTTGCGCAGCGTTACCACGTCGATGACGCCGCTGCCGCGCTGGATAGGTGTTTCCAGCGTGATTTTGACCTGCATGGCCTTGGTGCTGGCAGCGGTGGTGTCGGTGGTTTGGGCTTGGGGGTCCATAGGTGCCTCGGTGGTTGGTTGTGATGAAAAAATGCGCCGGCCAAGGTAGTGGCCCAGGCCGGCGCGAAGGGCCGTTTCCCATGCGGCCGGAGACAGACGAGAGGGGAGGGCGGAAAACTGTTGGCGGGTGGTGGCGGTCAGATGCCCAGGGCGGTGCGGACACCGGCCATGCGGTCCTCGCCGTGGACTTTCTCGACCAAGTTCACAAAGTCGATTTCGAGGATGGTTTCGCCGTCGAGCACTTCCTTGTAGTAGCTCAGGCTGTACTTGAAGGTCTGCTCCACCATATCGCCAGCCTTGGAGCTGCCGGGGTCGCGCTCGGTCAGGCGACCGCGCATGACGACTTCGACGGCCTGCACGCCCTCGCTGTCATCGGCCTGCAGGGCGCCGGCAAAGCGCAGCATCACGGCATCGTGCTTGGCGGCGCCCCATTGCTTCATCAGGCCCTTCATGTAGCCGGCCGCCTTGAGTTCGGCTTCCATCTTGTCCTGGCCCATGTCCAGATCAATGGGGCCGTTCATGCCGCCCGCCCGGTATTCCTCCACCTTGCGGGTGAGGGTTGGCAGGGTGACTTCGGGCATTTCGCCCATGTAGTTCTCGCCATCGATGAAGGTGGCGAAGTTCTTGAGTTTGCGGGGCAGTCCCATGGTGTGGATCTCCTGTGTGCTGGAATGCGGCCGGGCTTACTGGCCGGTGCCCACGCGCATGGCGAAGTCGCCGAAATACTTGTCGGTGATGCGCTGGCGAAAACCCAGATCCTCCAGCGGCGGCACGGGCGTGTAGTCGTAGTCAAGCACCAGCTTGCCGGCCTTCAGCGCCTCGGTGGTGTTGACCTCGGCGTCAAACCAGGCGCGGCCGTCGAGGATGTAGCCCAGGGCCTTGAGTTCGCGGAACTTGGCGTTGATGCCTTCGATGATGTCTTTCACCAGGCTGGGGTGCAGAGGCTTGTCGATGAATGCGAAATGGCCTTCTGCCACCGTGTCGGCCAGCACCTGGGCGGTGCGGGTGGCGGACTCGAAACGGAACAGTTCGTCCGTGCTGCAGGTGCGCGATCCCCAGAAGCGATAGCCCTGGTAGTTGATCAGCGTGGTGACGTTGCCCTCATTGAGCAGGTTCGCGTCCGTCTCCGAGCTTTGCAGGTCGAAGTACACATCCTTGCTGATACCCACCGGGCCATTGAGCGGAACGTTGGACAGGGTTTTGTGCCAACCCTGCTCCACGTCGATGCGGGCGCGTAGGCCCATCGCGTAGGCCACGGCCGGCGCATTGATGGCCTTGTTTGCCGTGGTGTTCCAGGCTTTGAAGTCGGGCCAAATGACCATGGTTTCCCGGGCGCCGAAACTCCCTGCATACGCCAGGGCCTCGCTCACATCGTCGGCGCCGTGGGCCTGCACGTAGGCCATGGCGCGCAGCTGGATGGCGGCGGCCGTGAGGGCATCGGCCACGGGCTTGGTGTCCAGGCCCGGGGCGCCCAGGATGCGCGGCTTGACGCCCAGGTGCTGCTGCGCGGTGATCAGCGCCTGAATGCCGGAGCGCTTGCCGGCCACGTTGTCGCCAATGACCAGGCTGGTCTGGTCGGCCTCGATTTCCTCGGGTGTCTCGCCCGCGCCCACGGGCACGCGCACGATGACCAGCACAGGGCGGGACTGGTCCTTGATGAGCTTCAAGGCCTCGGGCAGCGTGCCCGTGGTGCCCGCCTTGTCCAGCGCCTTCTCGATGTTGGTGAAGAGGACCGGGGTATCGAGTGGGAAGGCCTCGGCGTCGGCCGTGGGGCCGGTGGCCACCAGGCCGATGACGGCCGTGGAGACGATGCGTAGCGTGGTGGTCCCGGTGTTGACTTCCGAGACGCGCACGCCGTGGTGGTAGCCGGCGAGTGACATGGTGAAGGGCTCCTGCAGGTGTTCGGTGTGATGCCTGCATGTTCCCCCGCCCGCGCGTAGGCGGCCAGCGATAGGGCCGGTGCGAGCCGGTGCTACCCCAAAGACAAAGCCCGCCGAGTGGCGGGCTTGCGGTGGTAGTGCGGGTGGCGCGGCCAGGTCAGGCCGGCAGCTCGTCAGGGCGCGGCGGCGTGTCTGTGATCTGCAGCGCGCGGCCGCCAGCGATCAGGCCCACGGCTTCCAGAAGCTGCACGCCGGCCGCCACATCCTTGTCGTCCAAGTCGATGAAGCTGGCCAGCTCCTGATCCTTCAAAGTGCTGCGCAGCTGCGCGGCCTGCATGCGCTCCATGGTGCCAGCCTCTGCGCGGTCCACGGCCGCCCATTCGATGGCGGCGCGCTCGGTAGCGGTGAAGCGGCGGCGAAAGGCCAGCGGGGTGATGCGCCGGCTGGTTTTGGGCGGTGGCACGTCCACCCATTTGGAGCCAGTCCAGCGGCGGCCCAGCACGCTCGTGTCGTATTGGGGCAGGCTGTGCATGTCGGCAGCGGTGATTTCCTCGTGGGCTTGCGTCAGCGCCACAGCCACGCCAGATGCATTCAGTTGGGCATAGAAATAGGCGGCCATCATTTGTACTCCACCAACTCCCAAGACACCAAAATATTTGTCGCGTTAATGATCTGATTTCCCCAATCAAACTGTATTTGACTACTGTTGATGAGCTTCGCGTAGGCAAATCGCCCGTATCCGTTGCTGACAAATGCCGCACCACCAATGAAGTGAAGCGATGCTCGCTCCATCGTTACAGGACTCACATTCACAATTACAGGATTACTGCCCGAAGTCGTTTCCCCACTCATCGACACAACCCCGCGCTGCACGCTCTTTACCGCTCCGGTATTGGCCACTTGGCCGCCCACCCACTGCACGCGGTTGTCCACGGTGGCGATTTCTACCCGGGCAGCTGCCAGACTTTGATTCAGCGCCGCGATTTCCGCGCGGGCGCGCACCAGGTCACTGCTGATGACCATCTCCATGCTGCTCATGCCTGCACCTCCGATGCGTTGCTGCCGCTGACCCGCCCGGACACATAGGCCATGGTTTCGGTGCGCGTGCGGCCCCTGTAAGTGGTGGTCACGGTGTTGACCGTGCCGTCTGCGTTGTAGGCCACGGTGGTGGTGGCCAGCTGTCCGTCCACGGTTTCCACGACGGTGGAGACGCGGCCCGAGCCGTCATAGGTGATGACGGTTTTTGATGGGCCGTTGGCGGGGCCCAGGGCCATGTCTTCAGGCTTGAGCACGATGGTCTTGCCGGTCTTGGTGTTGACCTTCTCGACCTTGTTCGCGCCCAAGTCGTTGATGGCCAGGCGAATGAGGTCCAGGCTGTCCACCACCTGCTGGGAGACGGCGCGCCGGGCCACTTCCTCGTCGATGATTTCCAGCGCGCGGATGAGCTTTGGCAGATCCACCTCCAGCGTACTGCCTGGCAGTGGCAGGCCCAGGTGCTCGGTTTGGCCCTGCCCGGTTGCAATGCTGTTGTCGCTCATGGGGCCTCGCTCACAGGATGACGGCGCGCAGATCGCGCACCTTGGGCCGGGCCGTTGTGGTGCCGGTGAGAGTGAGCCGCAGGCGCAGACTGGTGGCGTTGATGCCCTGCAGCCGGTGCGTGATTTCGATGGAGCCAGCCGTCTGCTGGCTGCTGGACAGGTAGGGTACTTCCTGCCATTGCTGGCTTGCGGCCAGCTGCATGTGGACGGCCACGGCCGCGCCGGCCGGAATGTCGCCCACGAACAGTACGCGCAGATCCGTGCCGCCTGCAGTCGCAATGCTGGGCGTGATGTAGGTGCCAGCGTTGAGCAGGCTTCCGACCAGCAGCAAGGGGGCGGCGTCGAGCACGGCGCCCAGGCCGTTGTCGCCCACGCGCAGGGTGGCGCGTACGCGCACGCTGCCGTTGTGGGCCGCCGAAAGCTTGACGGGCTGGCCCACGTCTGCCTCGATGGTCTGCTGCAGGGCGCCGCCAGCGTCCAGCAGTTCCAGCGCGTAGCTGATGCGGGCGGTTGGCTCGGGCTGCGAGGCGCCCGCGTTGAGCATCAGCGAGGTGGCATTAGCCACGGCTTGCGTGCCCAGGGTGACGGTTTTGCTGTTGGCGGTGTACTGCACGGCCAGCAGCTCAAAGCGCAGCATGCGGTTGGTGTGCCGCGTGACGATGGCCGAGGCATTGATTTCCAACATCTGGCCCACTTCGGCCTGCGCCGCCGTGACCCAGCCGCCGCCCTGGCTGGCCTCGCCCACCTGGGCCACCTCCAGCGCGGTCTGCGTATCTGCCGCCGAAACGCTGATGGCATAGCCCGTCCTGGCGCGCATCAGCACGGGCGCCGGCCACGTCACGCGCGTGGCCAGACCGGCCACGTTGATCTGCGCGGGCTCCAGGCGCCGGACCACGGCAGCTATACCTGGCATGCCAGCATCGTCCAGCTCGGACAGCACGACGATGACGGGGCCGCCCACGGCGGCAAAGTGCAGATCCAGGCCCGCGCACTGCAAAGCGGCGGCAGGGGTGACTGTTTGGACGATGGTGCTAGATGACATAGGTGAGGGTCGTGTGGACGGCAGAACGGGCGCCCCATGCGAGGTTTGCCGTTGCTTGCACATACAGTTTTACGGATGCGGCGCCCACGAATTGCGCGCGCCCTATGGTTCCCTGCTCGCCTTCCAATTCCACGGTTTTCGCACCCACTGGAATACCTGCAGGAATGGTGAATTTGCCGTGCAGCACGCCTTGTGCATCCGCCACCAGGCTGCCGCCAGCGGCCGGCGTGGCGGCCACGGGCTGGCCATCGAAGCGCACGGCCTTCAGCGGCTCCATCGGGCGGAAACCGGCAATCTCGAATGCCACGTCGATGGTGCGCAGCGTGATGCCGCTGGTGTCGATCAAATCCGGGTTCACGCCGGGCTTGATGTTGCCTTCTGTCATCCACGTCAATGGGTTGACGTCATGCCCGAAATTCAGGATCACCTCTTTCGGATAGCGCAGCTCTTGCGGGTGCTCCCAGCGGTCCACGGCCGGAATCAGGGTCACGGTGGCGGGCATGTCGCCGGCCACGGCCAGGCCGTTGACGAGCATGGAGCGGCTGACGCTGGTTTGTCGGATGACGGGCACCAGGGTGTAGTCGAGCGCGTGGGTGATGCGTCCATCGCCCAGCATGTGGGCGGCCTCGGCTTCGTACAGCTGCAGGGCGCCGCCCGTGACCAGGGCAGTCTGCGCCAGGCCCTGGTCGCGCATGCTGTCATCCTTCATCGGGTCGGCGAAGTAGCCCTTTTTCAAACCGCTGTAGCGTCCTGCGGTGTCGGTGGCCAGGCGCAGCTCGGCCAGGTCCATCTCGATGTCATCCATGCGGCGCCGGTAGTCCACCAGGGTGGCCATGGGCACCATGCGCACGCTGTCGGATTCCGTTCGGCGCGTGTCCGCTTCCCAGGTCTGGTAGATGCTGCCCAGGGCCAGCATGCTGTCAGGCACAGCCGGGGGGACAGGCTGCCAGGTGGCGGGAATGCCCTTGACCACGTTGATGAGGCCTTCGCCGTCCATGACGATGCGGTCAATGCGGCGCAGTGCGAAACGGTAGTCCACAAGGATCAGCGAACCGACCAGGGCGCCGCTCACGTCAAAGCCGCGCGGCGTCTGGTTGAGCACGGGTTCGGTGCTGATGTACTCATAGGTCACGTTGTAGCTGCTGCCCGGCGTGGGCTCGGCGCCGGTCGGGCTCCAGTCCACCTGTTGGGCCGTGAGCTTGTAGTCCACGTCGGGGGTGAAGGTCTTGGCGCCCTGGGTGACGCTGTTGATGCGGATCACGCTGCCATCGGGCAGCGGGTCGGCCGCGCCCACGAAACTGCCGTGCACCACCTGGACAGTCTTGCGGCGCGTGATGCGCACGCTGGCCGGCTCCAGCACGGGCCAGCGGTCGAAAGTCACATGCTGCTGGGCCTCGGTGGTGCTGCCGTGGGGCTCGCTGCTCACCTGGGCCATGTTGGGCTGAGCCTTGTAGATCAGGCGGCGGTCAGCAGGCACCTCGATGGCCGCGCCCACGACTTGCGCCGTGCCGGCCGTGACGGCATAGACCTGGTTGCCCTCCTCATCGTCAGGCAGCTGGATGGTGAGCAGGCCGCGCACGGCGTAGGTGCCGCCCGTGCTGCGCTCGTCATAGCGGCGGATGGCCTGGGTGACGGCGTTGAGCTGGGGCGCGGGCTCGCGCGGCTTGACGATGCCATCTTCAACAGTCCACACGGGATAGAAGTCGCCCGCGCCCTGGCCCTGCAGGCCCCAGACCACGGACACCTTGATGCGGTCGGCGCCGGGCTCGCCGTAGCCGCTGGTGCCCACGGCGGGGTTGTAGAGGCTGGGGTCTTCCTCGGCTGTGACGATGCGCGTGGAGTACAGCACGCCCACGTGCACAGTGCCCTGGGTGGCGATCTGCAGCGCTGCGGCGGCCACGTCATGCACGGCGCCGTGGATGTAGACGCTGCCGGCCTCCAGCTGGCAGGCGCCGGTTTCTGGGTCCACGGTGCAGCGCGCGCCGGCCGTGATGTCGCCGTTGGAAAACAGCACATCGGCCACGCGGCGCAGGCGGTAGTTGGCCTGGGCCTGCATCTCGTTCGGCTCCGCCGACTGCGCCACGCGGTCGGCGTGGAAGATGTGCTCTGTGTAGCCCTTGGCGGGGTCGAATCGGTTGTAGCTGGTCATGCGCGGCTCACAGGGGGATGACGATTTCTTCCGTGGCCTTGGTCGTGCCGCTGCGCAGCACGGGCGGCCGGTTCTCCAGGCAATACACAGTGCCGGGGTTCTCTATCTCGCCGGGCGTGAGGTAGCGTTTGCCAGCGGGCACGCCAGGCTTGGCCACGGTGCCGAAGAACACGCCGCATTCGCGCACGGTTTCGCCCTGGGCATCGGCGAAGGCAAAGGTGGTGCGCAGCACCAGGTAGGGCGTGGGCTCGGCGCTGATCTTGTAGTAGATGGGGCCGGGCAGCTCGATATCGTGGTCTGCCAAGGTGCCAGGGCGGGCATAGCCCACGTCCACCACGGTGCGGCGGCCTATTTCGTCGCGCAGTGCGGTGCGGTCGGTGGGGTTGGCGGGGGCGACTTGCCACAGGCCATCGCCGCGCCCCCATGCGATATGGCAGGGCATGGCGGCCAGGGATTTGGCCAGGGCAATGCGGCCGGCGTCTTGCAGTGTTTGCATGCGGTGCTCCGTCTATTCGGTGGATTCGGTGGTCTTGCTGTGGATGTTCGATTGCTGCCAGCGGTCGCCGTCCCAGCGGCCCGTCCAGCCCCGGGCAGGTGCCACGCGGGGCCGGGCGGCGCCGGCAGTCCAGTGGCTGGTGGCCCCTGGCGATTGGCTGGGCCGCGTGCCCGCGCTGGCCGCCCAGGCCTCGCCGTAGGCGCTCAAGGGTTGATGCGGGGCATGTGGTGCGGTCTGGCCAGGCGTGTGCTGCAGCTGCCCCCCGGCTGGCAGGCGCTGCATGCGGCCGTCCCAGCGCCACACATCCAGGCGCTGCTGGTCAGCGCGGCGCATGCGGCCGCTGGTGTGCTGGTGGTCGGCGCTGCGCAGCGGGGTGAGGTTGGGGCGCTGGGCCTGGGACTGGTTGATGCGGCCTTGGCTGCCGATGACGGGCGGCTCACCCTCGCCCACGTCCACGGGCGTGCCGCTGTCGTTGTCCCACAGGGCGCCGTCCAGCTTGGGCGCGCGGTCCCAGCGCAGGGCGCGCAAGTCGAAGCGGTAGAACACCCGGTAGAAATGGACGTGCAGCGGGATGCTGGCCCGCACCACATGGGCCATGCGCGCGATATCGGCATTGCTGACTTCGCGGCCCGGGTTGATGTGCAGGCGGGCGCCGTCCTCTTCCAGGGTCACGCTCAGGTAGCCCTGCCAGGCCAGCGCGCGGCGCACGGCGGCGGCGCTGCCGCGCTCGCGCAGCCAGGGCAGGGCCTTGGCCAGCAGCTCGCGCGGGTCGGAAAAGTACCGCTCGAATTGCCCCAGCTGCCACTGCTGTGCCAGCCAGGGCAGCAGGGCCGGGTGCTGGGCGGTGCTGGCCGGCTCGGCCGCGTCGGCCATGGTGCCCCAGTCGCTCGGCAGCGTGGTGTCCACCACGCGCTCCAGACTGGTGGATGCGGGGGGCAGGATGCTGCGGCGGGCGTCCATCAGGCCACCCCCGCGTCGATCAGGTCCACGGCGCCCAGGGCCGGGAATTCGCCGGCGGCGATGGGTGTGATGGGCGCGGGCCGGGCGTTGTCCGGGTAGTCCACGGCGTGCACGCCATCGACATGCAGCAGCGTGGTGATGTAGCTGCGCGCCACGCTGCCATCCAGGCTGGTCATGCCCGCAAAGGCCGCCTGCAGGCGCGCCTGCAGCTGCTGCAGCAGGCCGGCCGGGGCGGTGCGCGTGCGGGTGATGCGGGCGGTGATGTCGATGGGGCGTGGCACGGCCACGGCCACATTGACGGGCACGCCCAGCATGCGGGCGCTGTCGGCATTCAGGGTCTGGGACACCAGCTGCCGCACGGCCTGTGCCTGCGCCTGGTCGGTGACCCACAGCATGACCAGCACGCTGCCCGGGGTCTGCTGGCTGGCCCGCACGGAGCGCACCAGGGGCGAGGCGGTGAGGGCGTGGAATTCGTAGTGCTCGCGCGTGCCCTGGCCGGCCAGGGCGGCGATGCGCAGCTGCAGGCGGGTGCGCAGGCGGTCGTCGGCTTCGCCATCCTGGCGGGTCACGCCGTACTGCGCGGCCAGGTGGTCGAGGTCGCCGCCCGTGGCAAATGCCAGCAGGTGGGCGCGGGCGGCATCGTTGACGCGGGCGCGGTACAGCAGCTCACGGTAGGCGCATGCCTCCAGCAGCTTGACGATGGGATCGGATTCGAGCGCCAGGACTTCGGCCAGCTCGGGCGCGCGGGCCAGTATGTCGGCCTTAAGGTCGGCCAGTATCTGCTCGAAGTCCAGCGGCTCGATGATCTGCGGGGCGGGGAGGGTGGCCAGGTCGGTGCCCAGGGATTGACTCATGGCGCGCCCCCAACGGTGACAGCCAGGCGCAGGGCACGGGCCTTGGCGGCGGCGCCGGTCAGCAGGTTGCCCACCACGGTGATGGTGGCCCGGCCCTTGGTCAGCGGGTCGCGCTCGATGTGGAGCTGCTGCAGCTGCAAGCGCGGCTCCCAGCGCATCAGGGCACTGGCGGCGGCCGACAGCAGGCGGATTTCGGTGGTGCGGTTGTCGGGCTGGTCCACCAGCGCGGGCACAAGCGAGCCGTAGTCGCGGCGCATGACGCGCGTGCCGATGGGCGTGGCCAGGATGTCGCCAATGGATTGGCGCAGATGTTCCACCTCGGTGATGGCGCGGCCGGTGTTGCGGTCCATCATCACAGAGGCCCCCCGGTGTTGGCAGGGCCTGGCTCCACCCCGCTGTGGCGGTGGCTGGCGAGGCTGATGCCCTGGGCCACGATATCCACGCTGGTAGTGATGCGCTCGGCCGTCATGCTGAGCGATGCGCCGCCCACGTTGAACTGCAGGCTGTCAGGCGTCATTTGCAGGCGGCACTGGCCCTGCCCCACGTCCAGCGTGATGGATTCAAGGCAGAGGATTTCCAGGGCGCCGCGCAGCCACTGCAGGTAGTTGTGCTCTGCCCACTCCATGCGCTCGCAATCGGGCTGGTCGCTGGGCTGCGGCATGGCGTCGGAGTACAGGCCCACAAGGGCCACGCCCTGGGTCATGTCGCCGCCCTGGCACAACACCACGGCCTGCTCGCCCACCACGGGCGGGGACCAGTGCCGGCCGCCCTGGGCGCCGCCAGCGCGCAGTGCCAGCCAGGGGAGCCAGTCCGTGGTGTTGTCGCCCACCTTGATGCGGATGCGGGCCGGGCTGGCCAGCCGCACGGCGGCCACGGTGCCGCGCCGTATGGCGTTCTCCAGACGGCGGGCAGTCTCGTAGGGCGATTCGGATTGTGCGACGGGCGATTCCATGGCCCCCATGGTGGCCACGCACGCGCGCGAAGGCCACAAGCATGGCCGGTGCCTGGCGGTGCAACCGCCGAGAGGCGATCTAGAGTTTCAGGTGCTGCAGCACCAGGGTGCGCAGTTTGTCCAGATCCTCGTCCCCGTAGCCCAGCAGCTCGCGTGCCGGGTAGTCGTAGCGCGGGCCTCGGCCGGGGTTCACGTTGTCGGTTTCCCCGAAGTGGTGGACGCGGGCCACGCGCTGGGCCCGGCCCAGGAATTCGACCACGGCGCCGTCTGTCTGGCCCTTGGCCTGCAGGGCCTTGGCGCGCTTGAGCTTGGCCATCATGGGGCCGGTCTTGGTTTCAAAGCGGGGCTTGCGCCGGCCCTTGAGCGACGGGGGTGGCTTGCGCGCTTCCCAGCGGCTGCCGTCTGGCGCCTGCTGCTGCGTCATGCGGCGCGTGTTGGTGGTGCGCAGGCTGCGCGCCACCTGGGCCGCCAGGCGTTTGCGCTCAGGCGGGCTGAGCTTTTCGAGGAAGGCGCCGGCCCAATCTTCCAGGGCCTTGAGTTCCTGGGCCATGGTTTACAGCGGCATGCGTTGGCGCCAGGCGGGCGGCAGAAATTCCCAGGTCGCAAGCTTTTCGTCCCGCATCCACAGCTCCCAGACTTCGAGCTGCCGCACGTCCTTGCCATCGAAGCGCTGCAGACCTACGGCGCCGGGTTCGTCGGGGTGTGTGATGCGCAGGCGCGTGTCGTGGCCCGGGTCGGGCGTGACAATGGCGCGCTCTGTGAGGTCTATCTCTATGCCCAGGTCGTAGGTGAATGCGCTTTGCGGTGCCACGCCAAAGCGTATGGCGTTCTCACGCTTGGCGGGGTTGTCGAACAGCTCGGGCTGGTTGACCTGGCACCAGGCCAGCAGAGGCACCATGATGGCGTCCGGGTGGCCCGCGTAGCCCAGCAGGGTGGCATAGGCTGTGTATCGGTACTCGAAGGACAGCGAGGCCGTGCCCGTGGCGATGAGGCGGCCGTCATCGCCATAGACGATGAAATTCTCAGGGTCGCGCGCCAGGTCGGGCGCGCATTGGGCCAGGAAGTCGCGCAGGCTCTGCAGCTTGAGCATGTCAGCCCCCCATGCCGGCCAGCGTCTGCTCGGTCCAGCGGTCCATGGCCTTGCGCATCAGCTCGTATCGGTCGATGCAGTAATTCAGCTCCCGGATTCCCTGGTCCCCATCGTGGGCGATGCCGGCAAGATTTGCTGCTGCCTCTGGGTCAAGTTGGGCATACGCGGTTTCAGGCCCAGCGGCTCCACCCTGGGCGGGGCCGCGTGGCGAAGGTCCACAGCTGGAGGGCACTGCAGGGACGATGGGGACGCGCACGCGGACAGTGCCAGCACGCACGCCAGCGACATGGGTTTGGTGAGAGGCATTGGCGGCTCCTTGGATGGTTTCGAGTTTGGCTTTGTGGTCGGCGATCTGCTTGCGCAAGTCGCGCTCTGTGTCGTCGCGCTCGGCGCGCAGCTTGTCCACAGCCTCGTCGGCCTTGCGCTGCTGATCCTGCAGGGCGGTCTGCTGGGCCTTGGCGGCGCTGCGGCCTTCGTAGAGCACGCCCATGTAGAACGTGGCCAGGAGCAAGGCCAGGAGCAGCACGCCGGACAGCAGGAATTGCGAGCCGAGCAGGCCGCGCTGGTGGTGGTGTGGTGTCACGTCAGGGCCTCCATGCAGGCGCTGTGCCGCGCGAGCTGCCGGGTCCAGACGCCGCGGCAAACGCGGTTGCCCGGCGTGCTGCAGTCAAAGCGCCAGCGGCGCGGCCGGCCCGCGCCGTCCCATTGGTAGGCGGTCCAGCCTGCGGCCTCCTGCCGGGCGCTGGTCATGTAGCGATAGGCCAGGTAGGCCTGGCAGGCGCCCGCATAGTCGCCGGCCCGGGTGCGCGCCAGCATGCTGGAGCCGCGCCAGGCGCCGCAGCCGTACTGCCCGGCAAAGTCCACAGCCTGGGCGAATTCAGCGGCATGCATGGGCGTGTCGCCCAGCGAGTCGCGCACGCAGGTGCCGTATTGCGCTTCCAGCAGGTTGGTGGCCAGCTGCCGGGCGCGCTCGCGCGTGATGGGCGGATCTGCCATCGTCACGCGCTTGCCGTCCTCGTAGTGCGTGGCGCCGTGGCCGATGGTTGGCACGTCGCCCTGCACGGGCACGATGGGCGCCGAGCTGAAACCCTCGGCCGCAATCCAGGCGGTGACGATGGCCGCACCGATGCCCAGCAGCTTGGCGGGGATGCGCTGGCCGCTCATGCCCGCACCTTGCAGGCTTCGGCCTGGTCCATGGCTTCGCGCGCCTGCTTGGCGCGGCGGTCATCGCGTTCATTGCTCCAGCGCCATACCAGGTAGGCCGCCTGCAGCAGCACGTAGATGATGGTGAGCGCGGTAGCGGTGTGGGTCATGGTCCAGCCGTTGGCAACGTTGGCGGCCACGACGGTGACGGGCGGGGCGGCCTTGGCACCCTCCATGGCAACGGCTTTCACGATGGTTTCGCGGTCCATATCAGTCCCACAGTTGAATCATTGGGCGGGCCCGCGCGGGCGCGGCCACCAGTTGGACGGGCTCCCCGGCGCCCAGGCCTGCGGCCCGCTTGGCCAGGCCCGGGTGGGCGTTGAGCGTGGCTTCCACGGCGCCGGCCGTGCGGCCCAGGTGCCGGTGGCACAGGGCGTCCAGCGTGTCGTGCTCATGCGCGCGCACGGTGGTGGTGGGGCTGCTGGTGGTGGCCATGGCTACAGCAGTTCCACGGTGCAGCGGGCACGGCCCACCAGGTCGGCAATGGCCCAGCGCTGGTTTTTGCGGTGGTAGTCCACCTTGGCCGCCAGGGCCTCGCGCACGGCTTCTTCGCCGCCGCCGCCCACCTTGGTGGCCGCGCTTTCGCGGTAGGCCTCCTGCAGATCCGCCTGCAGGCATTCGTGCACGGCGCGGCGGTAGTGCAGGAGCTTGGCGCTTTCGCCGCCCACCTGGGGCGCGGGCACGTCGCCCAGCCGTTCATAACCCCAGCGGGCGCGCTGCTCGGCCGCCCACTCGGCCAGCTCGGCATTGACGCTGAGCATGGCGTCCTTGAGGGCCGGCAGCAGGCGGGGGCTGGTCGCGGTGCCGTCGAGGCGGCATGCGTCGCGCACGGCAGCGGGCAACATATCCGGGAACCATCCGTCATTGGTCACGGTGGGCTCGGTGGCCGAGGTGGGCGGGTTGGCGGTGGCGATCATCGACATGGTGAGCGGCGGCGGGGTTGTAGGTGGGCGGTGGTCCGTGGCGTTGGCCGTGCATGGCATGGCCAGATGGCCGTGGCCACGGAGCCGCCCGGCGCGGGGGGTGCGCTCAGGTGGGAGCGTCGGACTGCTGCAGCTCGGTCAAGCGGCGCTCCAATCGCTCCACATCTTTTTTCACGCCCACCTTGTCAAACAAGGCGACGGCGCGTGTCAGGTGCTCCAGCGCGATTTGCACGGGCTGCAGCTCCAGCTGTTTGGGGTCCACTTCGGTGGTGGTGGTCTTGCCCATGGCGGCCCAGCCGATGGCCTTGTGCAGCTTTGCACGCACCTGGTCATGAATGTCCAGGCCGGTGGTGAGCTGGTCCACCTTGGCCAGCGTGACCATGGCGTCATGGCCGGCCAGCTTTCCGGCAATGGCGGCCTCGGCGGTTTCCTCCATGACCACGGCCGGCAGGTCGCGGTTGTACTGGTCGGGCATCTTGAGCTGGTGACGCAGCGCGTAGTCGGCCAGCTCCAGGACGCGGGGCCAGTTGCCCACGTCGATCTGCCACACGAGCACTTCCACCAGCACAGGGTCCATGGCGCCGGCATCGGCCTGCAGCACGCCGTCGATGTAGGCATCAAAGTCGGGCAGGAACTTGGCTTTCGCCGCAATCTTGTTTTCGACGGCCTTGATGTTTTTCAGCGTGGACTTGTGGGCGTGGAGCGTGGCCAGCATCAGCTGGTATTCGCTGCCTTGCATGGGGCCGTGCGGGTCGATGGCGGCGGATGCGGCGGCCTCTTGTTCCGCCAGCACACGCATGCGGTGCAGGCGCGCGGGAGTCATTGGCATGGTGGGTTCCAGGTGGTGGCTTGCAACATGGGCCGCGCCGCTGAGCTGCTGCGCGGCCCTGGCCCCTAGGCTTGGGGCTGGGCTATTCGACGAATTCGATGTTTTCGACGAAGGCGCAGGCGCCAAAGTCCTCGATCACATAGTCATCGTTGGAGCTGTTGAAGAAGTCCACCTGGTTCATGGCCGGGTTGTCGATGATGGCTTTGCGGCGCGCATCGCGTTGCCAGTAGATGGCCAGGTTCTCCAGCGGCGTGATGAGCAGGCCACCGTCGATGAAGAACGGCACGGTCACGGCCTGGGTGCCGCCCAGGCGCATCTGGCTCACCACCATGTCGGCCGCCAGGCGCTCGCTGGGCAGATCGTTGTTGTTCACGATGGGGAACAGCTTGTCATGCATCAGGTCATCGCTGCAGATGGCGCGCAGAGCCGCACTCTTGCGGTGCCACGCATCGATCAGCGAGTGCTTGGCATCCATCGCCAGGGCGTCGAGGTTTTTATAGTCGCCACCCGGCCCCACGGTGACCTTGCCCGCCACCTTGCCGGAGGACATAACGCGCTGCGGCGCTTCTTCGCGCAGGCGTTGCAGCCACCCTTTGGTCAGGTCTTGCAGCAGCGGGTTGGTGGTCAGGTTGGTGGTGGCCTCGGCCTTGACGCCGTTCCAGCCCACCATGATGCGGTCCAGCGCATTGCGTTCCGCGATCAGGTTGCTGATGCGCACCTGAAAGTCGGAGAAATGGGCCCAGGCATCCAGCATCGCGTACTTGATGTGCGTATCGGAATCGATCTGCCGGCATTCGTATCCGCTCTTGTCCTTGCCGGTCGGATCCTTGGTCTTGCGGGGGCCGTTCGCGTCGGTATCGGTGCGGCTGGCCACGGGGCGGGTCAGGCTCAGGCCCACTTTGTCGCCCTTCTGAGGCGTGACGGGCAGCACGCTGATTGACTTCAGGAACGAACTCGATTCCTGCATGCGAGTCTCCAGTTTCTGCTGGACGGAGGGCGAGACGTTGAAGTGCCGGCCGACGCTGGCCACGCCCGACAGCTGGGCTTGCCGTTGCGTGTAGGCATCGAAGAGGGCAGCGGTTTCGTTGCGCATTGTGGGTTTCCTCAGTGATTCGTTGGTGGTCGGTTGGGCCGGTCGCGGCGGTCAGTAGTCGGCCAAGGCCTGGCCGTTGCCGCCCGTGGCGGGTGGGCGTTGATGGCCCGGCTGCTCCTGCTGGCTGAGCTTTTGAACGAGTTCTTTGTGCTGCGTTTGCAGTTGGGCGAACTGGCCGGCCATTTCGTCCTGCTTTTCCGCCATGGTCTTGAGCACCTTGCCGGCCTCGGCAAAGGCTTCCACCAGCGGTGCCTGGTCAGCCGTAGCGCTGTGCGTCTGCACAGATTCGGGCTTCTTCTCGGGCTGCGGCGGGGAGAGCTTGTCCAGCAATTTGGAGAACATGCCCACCACGGCCTGCATGGCGCCTGCCTCGCTGCCAGGAGGGGCGGCGGCTTCTTGCTCCAGCTCCAGGCTGAAATGCTCGGCGGCGGTGAAGAGGTTGCCCGGCTTGACCTTGCGGCCCGCCAGCGGGCTGGCGTTCGGGTGCTGCGCGGCAAACTGCAGCATCTCGGTGCCCAGGCTGGCCGGCGTGTCGGTGACGGCCAGGCCTACCATGTAGGCCTCGCCGGAGCCCGCGAAATCGGGGTCCACCTCGATGGAGGTATAGAGCTTCTGGCCCTTCTGGTTGATGGCGATCAGCGAGTCCAGGGGCTGAATCTGCGCATACAGCGCAAGCTTGCCGTCTGCCTCCTGCTTGGCCTGCACGGAAAGCACGTCGCCCTGGGCTGCAAACGAGCTGTCAGGCAGCAGGCCGCGCATGTGCTCGATCCAGACACGCGCGGCGTATTTCTTCGGGTCGAAGTTGCGAGCCATTTGCTCGATCCACGCGCGAGAAATGGTGCGACCATCAGTAGTGGCACCTTCGGTAGCCACGCGGAACAACTTGGACTTTTTCATGTGTGCAGGTTGGCGAGTAGGTTGATAGGCCCCTTTTGGGGATGCCTCTATGCTCCCGCCGCACCGCGTAGGCGTCCAACTGAATGGCCGGTGCGAGGCGATCACAGCGGGCAAAGGTGATGCGCGCGCGCGATGGCATGCAGACACTCGATGGCATGACTTCTGCCGTGCGCCGAAAGAGGCCTGCCAACCCCTTTCCCATCCAACCCGACGCCCCGCCGCCCGACCAGGTGCAGCTGTTGCATGACCTCACTGCAGACGGGGAGGCGGGCCAGCGGCGCCAGGCTCGGGCGCTGTACTGGATGGGGTGGCGCATCACGCATATCGCCGAGCACCTTGGCATTGCGCGCACCACGCTGCACGACTGGAAAAAGGCCGATGGATGGGACGCGGCCAAGCCCGTGGAGCGCGTCGAGGGATCGCTGGAAATGCGCCTGTGCACGCTCATCCACAAGGAGGGCAAGGGCAACGGCGATTACAAGGAAATGGACGCGCTGGGGCGTGCCATGGAGCGCTTGGCGCGCGTGCACAAGTACGAGCGCACGGGCCGCGAAACGGATCTGAATCCGGCCATTGAAAAGCGCAATGCCGGGCCGAAGAAGCAGCCGGAGCGCAATCACTTCACGTCCGAGGACGTGGACAAGATCACGCAGGCTTTTCTGGATTCACTTTTCAACTACCAAAAGACCTGGTGGGAGCAGATCCAGCAGCGCACGCGCGCCATCCTCAAATCGCGCCAGATCGGGGCAACGTGGTACTTCGCCCGCGAGGCCCTAATTGATGCCCTGCAGACGGGCCGCAATCAGATTTTTCTTTCGGCCAGCCGTGCGCAGGCCCATGTTTTCCGGCAGTACATCATCGCGTTTGCAAAGGAGCATTGCGATATCGATTTGAAGGGCGATCCCATCGTCCTGAGCAATGGCGCCACGCTGTATTTCCTGGGCACGAGCGCCCGCACCGCGCAGTCGTACCACGGCAATCTCTATTTCGATGAATTCTTTTGGGTCAACAACTTCACGGAGCTGTGGAAGGTGGCCAGCGGCATGGCCATTCACAAGCATTGGCGCAAGACGTTGTTTTCCACGCCCAGCAGCCTGCAGCACCAGGCCTATGCGCTGTGGAGCGCCGAACGCATCAACAAGAAGCGCGCCAAGAAGGATCGCATAGAGCTGGACCTGAGCCATTCGCACCTGGCTGGCGGCTTCACCGGTGAGGACAAGATATGGCGGCAGATTGTCACGGTGCTGGATGCGCAGCGCGGCGGCTGCAATCTGTTTGACCTTGACGAGCTGCGCTTCGAGTATTCGGACGAGGAGTGGGACAACCTGCTCATGTGCGGGTTTGTCGATGACACCTTCGCCGTGTTCCCGCTGTCCACGCTGATGCGCTGCCATGCGGACAGCTGGGACGCATGGAACGATTTCAAGCCGTTCACGCTGCGGCCGTATGGCAGCAAACCCGTGTGGATTGGCTATGACCCCAGCCACACGGGCGATTCTGCCGGCTTGGTAGTGCTTGCCGCGCCAGACAGGCCCGGGGGCAAGTTCCGCGTGCTGGAGCGCATCCAATTCAAGGAACCTGACTTTGAGGACCAGGCCGAGGTCATCCGCAAGATGACGGAGAAATACAACGTGGCCCATATCTGCATCGACACCACGGGCTTGGGCCAGGGCGTGTATCAGATCGTCAAGAAATTTTTCCCTGGCGTGAAGTCGTTGCAGTACAGCGTGGAGGTGAAAACGCGCCTGGTGATGAAGGCGCAAAGCCTGATGCGTGCCGGCCGCTTTGAATTCGATTCCGGCGACGTGGACCTGCAGCGCAGTTTCATGGCCATCAAGCGCGAATTGACGGGCTCGGGCAAGAGCGTGACCTATGCGGCCGGCCGTGGCGGCGAGACAAGCCACGCGGATCTGGCCTGGGCCTGCATGAATGCAATGGATAACGAGCCACTGGAGGCCGTCGCCGTGGGCGGCGTTCCCAAGCGCACGACTTTGGAGATCTACGGATGATAGACACCATAGCCCAAGCGGGCACCATGGCGGCGCCGGCCGCTGCCGAAGCTTTCTCTTTCGGCGATCCCGAGGCCGTGCTGGACCGGCGCGAAATCTTGGATTACGTGGAATGCTGGCTCAATGGGGATTGGTACGAAACCCCCATCAGCTTCGATGGCCTGGCGCGCACGCTGCGCGCTGCCACCCACCACGAAAGCGCCATCCAATTCAAGGCCCAGGTGCTCGCAAGCACGCTGCGGCCGCATCCGCTGCTGAGCCGAGCCACGGTGCATTGGGCTGCTCTGGACTTCCTTGTTTTTGGCAATGGCTACTTGGAGCGCCCGCGCAATCGTCTGGGTGGCACTTTGCCCCTGCGCCACGTATTGTCCAAGTACACGCGGCGGCACCGTGGCTTGAGACTCTTCGGGTTCCGTCGCACCTGGCAGGAAGAGCACACGTTTCCCGAGGGCAGCATTTGCCACATCTTCCAGCCCGATGTGCACCAGGAAATCTATGGACTGCCGCAGTACCTGGCCGCCTTGCAATCTGCCTGGCTCAATGAGTCGGCCACACTGTTTCGGCGCCGGTATTACAACAATGGGAGCCATGCCGGATACATCCTCTATCTGAGCGATCCCGAAGTGGCTAAAGACGATGTGGATGCGCTGCGCCAGGCTCTCAAGTCATCCAAGGGCATGGGCAACTTCCGCAATCTGTTTTTCCATTCGCCTGGTGGCAAAGAGAAAGCCATCCAGCTGCTGCCCATCGGCGAGGCGGCGGCCAAGGATGAATTTTTCAACATCAAGAACGTGAGCCGCGATGACCAATTGGCCGCCCACCGCGTGCCGCCGCAGCTCATGGGCGTGGTGCCGGCCAATGCAGGGGGCTTCGGCGATGTGGTCAACGCTGCCCGGGTGTTCGCGCGCAACGAAATCCAGCCCCTGCAGACGCACTTCGCGCAGGCCATCAATGAATGGATGGGGGATGTTGTCTGCAGCTTTGACCCTTACCTGCTGCCCAGCGTTGAGCAGGCCCAGCAAGGTCTGGTGTAGACGGGAAACGATGGAACAAAGGGGCCTGCATGCAGGCCCCTTTTTCATTGGCGCGGTCAGCTGGTGGCGCGGTCCAGCGTCCTGAGAGCGGGTTGCAGCAGCTGACGGACGTGGCACGCTGGCACGGGGTTGGCCTGCGCTGCCTGCAGCAGTGCGTCCAAGGCAATCATGGTTGCATAGATGTCCCGCATTGCCGCTTGATTGGGTTCGTCCGTCTCTGTGCTATCGCTCACTGTGGCCCCTTGTGTCTCGCTAATACTGTGTGAATATACAGTGTTCTACTGTTTAAATATACAGTGTATTTGAATCTGTAACTTTCCGCTTACGCACCCGCAGGCCTCCAGCGCGCTCGACGCATGCGGCATGCTCCACCCCTTGCCGCTGCCCCGACGCGCTGCCCAGCGGCCCGCCACGCCCCAGCACGCCCCCATCTCAGGGCACCCCCTTTCCCGCCATCCGGCCGAAACAGCCCATCTTGACCGCCAGCGCGCGCCGAGACCCCCGCCTCGCCCCCGCCCTAAATGTGTGGTTTCTGACGGCCCTGCCGGCCGGGGCCGGCGCCAAGCGCGGCGCGGCTTGCGCGGCGATGCGCGGTGTGGTTCCCAGGACGGTATTTGACGGTGAGATCCGGGGTATGACGGCACCCCCACGTGTTGAAAATGTCCTGGTAGAGGATTCCGTGGACGAGCAAGACATTTAGACTGGCTAACACCAACCGATCCACGAAGCGTGCGTAGATGATCGCTGCTGCTAGTTTCGGCAGCGCTTCGTGAATATCCAGCCGTCCTTCGACCCCAGTGACCACCCTGCGGCGGACGGAGTGCCGGAACATCTGTACGGGGTTGGCGAGCTACGCGAGGCGAAATAGGGGTCCGAAGGCATCGTGTGGACCTCCCGCGTGACCGCATCAGCTCCTTCTGTGCTTTGGTGTAGTAGTCCGAGGTCGTGACTTCATGGTCAGAACTCCTTCTGCTAGGTGCAGTTGTTGTGTTGCATCGACCCGTTTAATTCACATTGAGCAGCGGATCGGGTGTAATACTGCTTTGCATTGAGAAGACGAGGGACGAACTGTGCTGACAAGAGGCTATCTGGTGGGAGAAATCATTGACGAACTGGCCCGCTTGGGTGATCAAGTCAGGATGAGAAATGCGGTTCAGTTGTACGATCTGACGGTCGTGGCAGAGAACTACTTCAGGGACTTCTTAAACATCTTGATGGAGGCTAACTTCCAGAACCTGAACATGGAACGATCCAATGAGCCCGGCATCGATTTGGGCGATGAGGCGAAAAAAATAGGCGTACAGGTGACCTCGACTGCCAACTCACAGAAGGTCAATAAGACGTTGACGAACCTCACGTCTGAACAAGTTGCAAGGTACGGTAAGTTCATTGTGCTTGGAATGAACTCCCGGCAAAGTCAATACACAATTGATTCGGAACTGGCGGTTAAGTACGAATTCGATAAAGACCACGATATTTGGGATCTCAACACACTTGCGCGGATGACTATTGACCTGCCGCTTGATCGCCTCACGTTGCTATACGAATTCGTTCGAGCGAACTCGGCCCGGCTCAAAGTGGAACTGGAGGTGCCAGACGAACATGGCGTTTACGCGACGTCTGGGTATGACATGTGGGAGACCATTACCAAGCCGAAAATCGGTGATGGTGTCGGTTTTGCAGCCTACATCATGGAGATCGGTAACTATGAAATAGATGCCACTGAGGTAAAAGAAGCACTACTCGAGCTGGGTACAAAGCTCTCGAAACTTCCTCGCATGACCCGTGAATTCCTCACGATGCTCTGCGAACGTCGCGAAGAAGGAAAAGGAAGATACTTTACTCGGGACGAGTGGTCTTATCTCTTGCTCTCCAAGGTGAAGCGATTATACGGTGGTGATGATTTGAAAGGCGAGCTAGACATTCTCCAGCACGCTGGTTTTGTTGATGTGTGTTGCGACGAAAGCGACCCGCCAGAGATTGGCATTACGATTCCCGTCGACCAAAAAGATCTACGGATCAATTTTTTGGATTTCGCCAAAGAAAAAAAGCTCAGCCTGCGGAACATCATCGGATCCGTTGACCTTTCGGCCTATTAAGAGTTGCTAACACCACCGATCCACGAACCGCGCACAGATGATCGCTGCTGCCAACTTCAACAGCGCTTCGTGGATATCCAGCCGTCGTTCAAGTGAATTCGCCGCTTGCCAAGCCTGCAAACAACTAGCTGTGCTTCCTCTCCACCGCCCACTGTTGCCCAGCCGCTCGCTGCTCTCAACGCCTCGTCTGGCAATCCGGCCGATAATGCCCCGTTGTCTTAGATGGGCCCGGCATCGCTTGAAGTCGTAGCCTTTGTCGGCGTGAAGCTTGGCTGTTCTTTTACGGGGGATGCCCTGCCAAGCCTGCAATCGCAGGAATCGCGTCCACGCATGTCTCGAACATCTTGGAGTCATACGCACCGCTGACTAACATCACCAGTGGGATGCCTCTGGCGTCTACAACGATGTGCCGCTTGGTACCGAGCTTGTTCTGTCCGTGGGGGGCTGTTTCCTGACTCCCCAGGCGCTTGGCACCGACGAGCCAACAATGCTGGCCCGGCTCCAATAAATCTGGTCATGTTCACGCAAGCGATTCATCATGGCCTAGTGCAACTGCTCCCATACACCAACAGTATTCCAGCCGCACAGGCGCCTCCAGCAAGTCATGCCGCTGCCATACCCAAGAGATTGGGAAGGTCTTGCCAGGGAATGCCTGTTTGCAGCAAGAACAAGATGCCGCTGAGGGCAGCTTCATCGCTGACTGCGAGCTTGCGTGCACCGCTTTTGGAAGAAGGCACGAGGGCTGGGATCAGGGGTTGTTGCTGTCGCCAAAGTTCTTTGCTTACGGGTCGTCGTGCCACGAGGGGAGCGAGCATAACCGCTCTGCGGGGCCTTCGACGAAGTGGTTAGCTACTCTTACTCGGTCCTATGAATTAGAATTAATCCCAAGGAGGAGGGCTTTCGGGGAGGACTGAAGAAACCACTGGATATGGCTTGATCCTTTTCTTAACGATTATCTCGCCGTCAAATGTAATGATAGTCTTATGGTTCGTTATGTTTAGTGATTTATAGCTCTCTGTTGCCCATTTTTTGTAATTTTCATCTATTGATGCGGCCTCTCCAAGCAACCCGGAGAGTTTTCTCATAAGCATGGCTTGCTCAGAAAATGTACCTGCTCTAGAAATTTTTTCTTCGATCTTACGTGCTTTAAAGAACCGCGAGTGAGGTACGGCGATTTTCCCATCTTTGATCGCGACACCTGTGATATGTTTCACCATACCTTTCCCGAAGACTATTGTTTTAGCATCCTTTAGGTTGTGCCCGTTGTTTAGAACTATGGAATTTACGCGTCTATGAAGCCGGGGGGGGAGTTTTTTGCCTGAAAAAGTTAAATCATCCACATAGCATGTGAAAATTAAGTCAGATGCGCGCGCTAAATTATTAAGCGCATCAAACATAGCCTTGTTTGCATATATGGAGACTATCGGGCTTGCTGGACTACCCGTTGGAAGGCGGCCTGTGTTGTCTGAGCCGGAGCGGTAGCAAAGTATTTTTCCGAGAAGTGTCGCCACGTCAGCGGAGCATTTCATTTCCTTAAAGAAGAACTGCGTTACATGACTCTGCGACGTGGATGGATAAAATCGCTTGATATCAAAATTGGCAACAATCTCAGATTTCTGATGTGCCTGTGCATTCGTTCTATAAGAACGCCCCTTTACCGCAGCGTGTGCATAATCGACAAGCGCGACTCGTGAGAGTAGTTCTCGAATTCTGTCGTGAATTCTTCTAAGCTCACGTTTTGGCTCTTCGACGTTACGTGAATCCTTCTTTTTTCCCGTGAATTCACACACACTTTCCGGAAGAGTAAATGTTTTATATTGCCCGGGGCCTGTTAATCTTTTTAAGTTGGCTACGTTTGTGCATAGCAAATCCGCCAAGCGACCTTTAGAGCGGGTTTTGAATAGTGCACATTGGTTAAATGCGTAGCCGAGCATATTACACCTTGGCAGTAGTGCGTTTCTTAGAAGTGTTCGCAGCCCATTCAAGCAATGTTAGAACCTTTTTCCCCACGGAAAACTTGATTTTTGAACCAAATTTCTGTTCATCTAAACTCTCGGAAAAAAATAGCAGAGAAGACATTGAAATATCAAATCTTTCTGAGTATTTTCCAAGAATTTCTAAAGAGGGAATCTTTTTTCCAGATTCCACCTCTGAGAGAAAAGAGTTTGACAGTCCCAGTTCATATGATAGCTGAGTCTGAGTAAGGTCGTGGTAGACACGAATAAGCCGTAACGCTTCGCCTAGCATACAGCCTCCTGAAAATTAAGAGAATCGAGGTAGGTGAATTTCAGGAATCCTTGATTTTTTCAATGATTTTGTCAATAAAATTGAGAACTCGTCCCAATCCACCAACAATACTCATGCAGGCACCAAGCAAAGTAAGCAAAGAGGGCTTCAGATTTTTTATATCATCAGCCGGAAGCTTCCTTTGTTTCCTTCCTTTCACCAGACGTGATTTAGCGGGTTTATAGAATGGCATTTTTTGTCCCTTTCGAACAAGCTTAGTGACGACTTTCAGCGGAATTGCTGTAAGCCTCTCGCAAGTCACATCAGCTGCCAAACTTAGAGAAAACCACGTCCATTTCCCTCGGCTCAATTAACGCGTCGGTTCTCGCCGACGCGCCTATCCCGTTCAGCTGCAGGGGTGCAGTGCCAGGGACGGATCAGAGGCTTTCGCCTCCACGAAGCTTTCGCTTCCCCAGTCGCGAGACTGAATCTCTAGCCGCTGTACGTACTTTAGCTTCGAAATTTCTGTTGTCAATAAAAATATTCGCTATCAGCGAAGATTTTTCGGAGGCAAGGGTCGGCTACAGAGGAGGTCCCTACGTTCTCAGTACTTTTGTTGGCGTAAGTTTTAGCGTAACTTTTCCAAGAAAGATCCCATTTAATTAAGTGGAATTTCACCGATGCATCATGGGCGTGTGCGCCGACAGATCAGGGGCCGGAGAGGGCTGTGTGCTTTGCGAGAGGTCGCTCATTGGCTTGGGAATCAACAGGTTGCAGCGGCATGCAGGTGCCGGGCAGGGCCTTCCTGGATGGCGCGGGGGCCGGAGGAGGGCGCAGGTGTTCTTGTGGGGTACTTGCCGCCTTCGCGCCAGCCTCCAGTCAGAGGCGGTCGCGAAGGCGGTGAAGGGGGACATTATTCCACGGGGTGTTTGGGCGGGGCCTGGGGATGGTGTTCGTGGCCGTGCCACTGCAGAGCAACGGGTGGATCTGCGAATGTTTTCAATCTCCTGCCGGTGCTAGGATGCATGAAATTTCAATGAGAAATCCAGCCATCATGCCTGTCGTGCGTTCTTCTGTTGAACCCTTGCGGGGAGGTGCTGCACTCCTGGCGGAAGAGCTGCGCCCTGGCGGCGTCTACCGGCGCGAAGACCTGGCACCGCTATCCACGGCGGTCGACCGGCATCTGAGCGAACTGGTGGCTGGCGGAAGATTGAAGAAGTTGGCGCAAGGGCTGTATCACGCACCCAAGCAGTCCGATTTCGGGCCGCTGCCACCTGCTGACGATCAAGTGGTCCAGAGCTTTCTGCGAGACAGCGATTTCCTGTTGTTTTCGCCGTCGGCCTTTAACGCCGTGGGCGTGGGTACCACGCAGCTGTACAACAGCACCTGGGTCTACAACCGAAAGCGGCACGGCATCTTTCGGTTGGGCAATCGTGATTTCGACTTTCGGGTAAAGCCTCGTTTTCCCAAGAAGCTCAGCCCTGAGTTCCTGTTCGTGGACTTGCTCAACAACCTGGATGAGCTGGCTGAAGATGGCGAACAGGTTCTTGAACAGGCACGCAAAAAGATGTCGTCCTTTGATGCCGACCGCCTGCGCCATGCCATTGAACGCTACGCCAACCTGGCCACGCGCAAACGCATGAGGGATTGGGGCGGTGGCTGATTTTCTCCACGAACGCGGCGATTTGACCGAGTGCTCAATTTGGTGGCTGATGAGCCTGGTCTGAGTCCTGTGTCGGTCCCGATCTTGTATAGGGAGGGGGCCCGCCTGGCTGACTGGCAAGCCTTCGTGCGCCCTAACCCAGCAGCCCCACCACCACCCACTCCCGCGGAAACTCCATCCCATCATCCTTGGCAATCTTCCTGAGGATATGCAGGCAGGCGCTTTGCAGGTCCTGCACCACGGCATGCCGGGCGGCGGGGCCGTCCCTTTGCTCCAGCGCGTGGATCAGGCGGATATGCGGGTGCTCGGCCGCGCGGGCGTAGGTGCCACGGTACAGGTAGCGCACGGACGGGCCGCACTTGAGCCATAGCAGGCCGATGAGGCTGGCCAGCACGGGCTGCTGCGCGGCTTCGATGATGGAGAAGTGGAAGCGCTCGTTGGCGATGAGCGTGGCGTCGTCGTCCACGGCGATGGATTTCTCCAGGTCCTGGTGCAGGCGGGTGAGGGTGTCGATGAAGCCCTGGCCCGGATGGCGGCTGGCGGCGGATTCGGCGGCGCGGCCTTCCAGTTCGATGCGCAGGGCGATGATTTCCACGTACTGCTCCACGCTGAGCACGGGCACGGTGGCCACGCCGCGGTCGTCCAGGTCCAGGGCGCCTTCGGAGGCCAGGCGCTGGATGGCATCGCGCACGGGCGTGGGGCTGATGCCGAACTCTTCGGCCAGGCTGCGGTAGACGAGGCGCTGCGCGGGTTGCAGCTGGCCTCTCACGATGGCGTCACGGATCTGCAGATAGGTTTTTTCGGCAAGGGTCTGATTGGTTCGGATCTGTGAAAAAACGCTGGACATCGGGCCTCCGCAACTGCTTGGGCGCAATGGTACCTCCCGAGGAAGCACGGTTTGGTCGTGGCCGCCGAGTGCGGCTCGGCCACGGGCTAACCCTGTATTTGGTGTTTGATGCATCAAGTATCATGCATCAAAACCTGGGAGGAGATATGCCCGCATTCACGCCAGACCGCCGCCAACTGCTTGCCATGGGCGCGGCCCTCATCAGCCTCTCTTGCGGGGCAACCAGCGCATCCGGCGCCTATCCATCCAGGCCGCTGCGAATCCTCGTGCCCTATGCCGCAGGCGGGGCCTCGGACAACATCGCGCGCCAGATCGCGGCGGCCATCACGGGGCAGACCGGCCAGGCCGTGGTGGTGGACAACCGGCCCGGCGGCTCGGGCGTGATCGCCGTGCAGGCCCTGCAGGCCGCGCCCGCCGATGGCCATACCTTTGCGGTCTTCGATCCCTCGGTGGCGTCGATGAACCCGTTCCTCTTCAAGAAGCTGGCCTATGACCCGGCGCGTGCGCTGGCGCCGGTATCGGTGCTGGCGCGCAATCCGATTGCGCTGGTGGCCCTGCCTTCGTTTCCTGCGCGCACACCCCGGGAACTGGTGGACTACGCCCGCTCGCGCGGCGACCTGAGCTATGCGTCCACGGGCAATGGCAACGGGACCAACCTCGCCATGGAGATGTTCCTGGCCGGCAGCGCCATCCAGATGGTGCATGTGCCCTACAAGGGCAGTGCCCCGGCCATGCAGGCCCTGCTGGCGGGGCAGGTGCCGGTCTTCATGTCCGACCTGCCCACCGTCGTGCCCTATGCCCGGTCGGGCAAGGTCCGGGTCATCGCCGTCACGGGAGACCGGCGCTCGCCGCATCTGCCCGATGTGCCGACCTTCGCGGAGGCGGGCGCGCGCGGCGTGGAGATTGCCAACCATTTCAGCGCCTTCGTCGCTGGCGGCACGCCGCCCGCCGTGGTGGAGCAGCTCAACGCCGTGCTGCACAAGGCCCTGGCCGATCCCCGATTGCAGAAGAACTTCTCGGAAATGGCGCTGGAGGTTTCGCCGTCCACCCCGCAGGAGCTGCGCGCCATGGTCAGGGACGACTCCGAAAAATACGGTGCCGTGATCCGGCGCCTGAACCTGAGCATCGATTGAGGGAGTGAGGCGCACATGAAATACACGCTGGAAAAAACAGAACCCTCGCTCCGGGCACTGGCAAACGGCCTGGAGTTTCCCGAAGGCCCGGTGGCCCTGCCCGATGGATCGGTCGTGCTGGTGGAGATCGCCAGCGGCTGGCTGACGCGCGTGGCGGCGGATGGCAGCAGGCGGCAGCTCGTCCACCTGGGCGCAGGACCCAATGGCGCCGCCATCGGCCCTGGCGGCAGATTGTTCGTCTGCAACAACGGCGGCTTTGCATGGCACCGCAGCGCGGAGCATGGGCTGCGGCCCATAGGGCAGGCGCAGGACTATTCAGGCGGGCGCATAGAGGCCGTGGATCTGGCCTCGGGCCACGTCGAATGCCTGTACACGCAAAGCGGCAGCGGACCCCTGAAGGGGCCCAACGACCTGGTCTTCGATCGGCAGGGCGGATTCTGGTTCACCGACCACGGCAAGGTGCGCGCGCGTGAGGTGGACCGGGGCAGCGTCTGCTATGCGCTGGCCGATGGCAGCGCCATCCGCGAAGCCGTCTTCCCGCTGTGGTCGCCCAACGGAATCGGTCTTTCTCCCGATGAGAAGACGCTCTATGTGGCGGAGACCTTCACGGGGCGGCTGTGGGCCTTCGACATCGGCGAGCCCGGGCACATCCTGGCCCGGCCCTGGCCCGATTCGCCCAATGGCGGGCGGCTGGTCTGCCGCCTGCCGGGCATGCAGAACATCGATTCCCTGGCCGTGGATGCCGAAGGAAACATCTGCCTGGCCACGCTGGGCGAGGGCGGCATCACCGTGGTCTCGCCGGCCGGGCAGGTGCTGCACAGGGTCGAATTGCCCGACCCCATGACCACCAACATCTGCTTTGGCGGCCCGGACCTGAAGACCGCCTTCGTCACCCTGTCTTCATCGGGGCGCCTGGTGGCGCTGGACTGGCCCTGCCCTGGGTTGCCCCTGAACTTCCTGAACCGATAACCCCCTTCGATTCCCTTGCCGTATCGCTGGCGCATGCCATGGCGAGGGAGCCGCCACGCCTGTTTTTTTGTTGAACGGAAACCGCTACCCATGTCGAAACCCCTGAGCAACCCTGGATTGAACAAGCAGGACACCGTAGGCCACCTGGTGGCCCGGGTCCTGAAGCGGCACGGCATCACGCAGTTCTTCGGCCAGAGCCTGCCGAGCATGTTCGTGCTGGCCGCCGAGGAACTGGGCCTGCGCCAGATCGCCTACCGCACCGAGAACGCGGGCGGCTACATGGCCGATGCCCATGCCCGCATGAGCGGCCGGCCGGCCGTGATCACCGCGCAGAACGGGCCGGCCGCCGCGCTGCTGGTGGCGCCGCTGGCCGAGGCGCTGAAGGTCTCCATCCCCATCATCGCCCTGGTGCAGGACGTGGCGCGCGACCAGACCGACAAGAACGCCTTCCAGGACCTGGACCACATGGGCCTGTTCAAGCCCGTGACCAAGTGGGTACGCCGCGTGGACCAGGCATCGCGCGTGGAGGACTATGTGGAGCAGGCCATCATCGCGGCCTGCAGCGGCCGGCCCGGCCCCGTGGCGCTGATGCTGCCGGCCGACCTGCTCACCGAGCCTGCCCAGCCCTGCAGCGTGCCCCGGCCCGCCGCGCTGGGCCGCTTTCCGCTGGACCGTGCCGTGCCCGAACGGCAATTGCTGGAACAGGCCGTGGGCGCGCTGCTGCAGGCCCGCGCGCCGGTCATCGTGGCCGGCGGCGGCGTGCACATCTCGGGCGCCAGCGAGGCACTGAGCGCCTTTGCCGATGCGCTGAGCCTGCCCGTGGCCACTACCAACATGGGCAAGGGCGCCGTGGACGAGACGCATGAACTGTCGCTGGGCGTGGTCGCCAACTGCCTGGGCCCCAACGGCTCGGGCCGCTACCTGAAGAATTTCGTGGCCGGGGCCGACGTGGTGTTCCTGATCGGCAACCGCACCAACCAGAACGGCACGGACAGCTGGAGCCTGTACCCGCGCGATGCGCAGTTCATCCACCTGGACATCGACGGCCAGGAGATCGGCCGCAACTACGACGCCATGCGCCTGGTGGGCGATGCGCGGCTGGGCCTGGAGGCCATGCTGGAGATCGCGGGACCGCTTGATCTGTCCGCCCGCACCGCCCAACGCGCAGCGCTGGCCGCACGCATTGCCGAGGGCAAGGAAAGGCACCGGCAGGAGTCGGCCGAGGTGCGCCTGTCCAACGCCGCGCCCATACGGCCCGAACGCATCATGCATGAGCTTGATGCCCTGTTGACCGCCGATGACACCGTGGTGGCCGACGCCAGCTACTCCACGCTGTGGGTCACCAACTACCTGACCGCGCGCCGCGCCGGCCAGCGCTTCATCACGCCGCGCGGCCTGGCGGGCCTGGGCTGGGGCATGCCCATGGCCATGGGCGCGCGCCTGGCGCAGGACGGCGGCCAGGTGTTCTGCCTGGTGGGCGACGGCGGCTTCGGCCATGTGTGGTCGGAGATGGAGACCTGCAGGCGCATGGGCATCAAGGTGATCACCCTGCTCATCAACAACGGCATCCTGGGCTACCAGAAGCATGCCGAGCATGTGAAGTTCGGCGAGCACACCTCGGCCGTGAACTTCAGCGGCGTGGACCACGCGGCCATCGCGCGGGCCTGCGGCATCCACGGCGTGCGCGTGGAGGCGGCCGAGGGCATTGCCCCCGCGCTGCGCGCCGCCATGGCCGCCGAGCACTCCACGCTGATCGAGGTCATGTGCACCGAAGACGCCTTTCCCCCCATCACCTTCTACACCCCGGAGAGCCACTGATGAGCGCGCCTGAGAACTTCCCCATCCGCACGGCCCTGGTGACGGGTGCCGCGCGCGGCATCGGCCTGGCCACCGCCATCGAACTGCTGCGCGATGGCCGCCAGGTGGTGCTGGCCGACCTGGCTGCGCCGGACCTGGAACGGGTGCCGCAGGAACTGCGCGCCCGGGCCAGCGCCGTGGTGCTTGATGTCTGCGACGAGGCGGCCCGCCAGCGCGTGGTCGCGGACATGGTGCAGCGCCATGGAGGCGTGGACATCCTGGTCAACAACGCCGGCATCAGCCTCAAGAACGCCAGCGGCCAGTCCAACGGCATCCTCGACGTGGGGCTGGACGAGGTGCAGCGCATCCTGGACGTCAACCTGCTGTCCATGCTGCGCCTGTGCCAGCTGGCGCTGCCGGGCATGAAGCAGCGGGGCTGGGGGCGCATCGTCAACGTGTCCTCGCTGGCCGGGCGCGGCAAATCCATCGTGGCCGGCCCCGCCTACATGCTGAGCAAGTCCGCCGTGCTGGGCCTGAGCCGCTCCATCGCCTCGGAGATGGGCCAGTACGGCATCACCACCAACTGCGTGGCGCCGGGCCGCATCCTGACGCCGATGGCGCAACAGGCCGGCGACGAGGTCAACCGCCGCTATGCGGAGCAGATCCCCGTGAGGCGCCTGGGCGAGGCAGCCGAGGTCGGCGCTGCCATCCGCTACCTGTGCAGCGATTCCGCAGGTTTCACCAATGGCGCCGTCATCGATGTCAACGGCGGCTTCTTCATGAGCTGATCCCCACAAGACCGGAACGAGAGACAACCATGCATGCATATCCATCACCCGCATCTCGCAGACGCCTGCTTTCGGCCTTCTGCGCGGCAGCGCTGGCGGCCGCAGCCGGCGCCCCGGCGCTGGCCCAGGGCACGGACGCGTTTCCCGAGCGGGAACTGACCCTGATCATCAACTACGGCGCGGGCGGCAATACCGACGTGGCCTCGCGCGCCATCGGCAATGCCATGGAGGGCCTGCTCAAGAAGCCCGTGGTGCCCAACAACCGCGCGGGCGCGCAGGGCACGCTGGGCGTCTCGTCGCTGGCCCGGCAAAGGCCCGATGGCTACACGCTGGGCGTGGTGACCTTCTCCACGATCGCGATCACGCCCCACCTCATGAAGGTGGACTACAAGGTCGATGACTTCGACTTCATCGCAGGCGTGGCCCGCTACCGCTATGGCGTGGCCGTGCGCGCGGACTCGCCCTACAAAACCATGGCCGACCTGGTGGCCGCGTCCCGCCAGGGCAAGGGCATCTTCTTCGGCGCGCCGTCCGCGCCCAACAACCTGGCCATGTACGAGCTGGGGCGCAAGACCGGTGGCAAGTTCGAGGAGATCAACTACAAGTCCGGCGCGGAGACCGTGGCCGGCCTGATCGGCGGGCAGGTGGATGTCATCGTGCAGAACCCCTCGGACATCGTCCAGCACGTCAAGGCCGGAAAAATGCGCCTGCTGGCCAGCGCCAGCCCCATGCGCTGGAAGGAGCTGCCCGAGGTGCCCACGCTCAGGGAGCAGGGCTACGACGTGGAGATCGACTCCTGGATCGGCCTGGCCTATCCCAAGGGCGTGCCCCCGGCCCTGCGCGACAGGCTGGAGCGCGTGGCCATGACCGCCGCCGAAGGGCCGCAGGTCGCGCGTGTCTTCGAGTCGGCGGGCGTGGACCCGGCAGCTCTCACCGGAGCCGAGTACCGCAAGAAGCTGGTCCAGGGCCATGAGTCCATGGGCGCGGCCATCAAGGCGGCGAATCTGCCGCGCATGAACTGAGGGCGGTTCGGCTGCCCTGGGGGAATGGTGGAATGCAAACCATTCTTATTGCGGACGGCTAGAATGCCGCCCCATGTCCGTGCCGCACACGCCCCCAGATCCCATGCTCCAGGTCCAGCAGCTGTATGTGGGCCACCATGCCTGGCTGCTGTCGCGCCTGAAGGCCCGGTTGCGCGACACGGCCGAGGCGCAGGATGTGGCGTCCGAGACCTTTGTGCGCGTGGTGGCCGCGCATCCCGCTGCCGTGGTGCAGGAGCCGCGCGCCTTTCTGACCACCATTGCCAAGCGCCTGCTGTTCACGCTGTGGCGCCGGCGCGAGCTGGAGCGGGCCTATCTGGAGACCCTGGCCCTGCAGCCCGAGGAACTGGCGCCTTCGCCCGAGGAGCGTGCGGTGCTGCTGGAGACGCTGGAGCACATCGCCCAGGCGCTGGACGGCCTGCCGCTCAAGGCGCACCAGGCGTTCTTGCTGAGCCAGATCGACGGCCTGACCTACCAGGCCATTGCCGACCAGTTGGGCATTTCCCTGAGCACGGTGCGCCGCCACATGGCCGAGGCCTTCCGGCGCATCGCCATCGCGCTGGCCCGCCAGCAGGCCGGCATCGCGGCTGCGCGCGGGGGCTGACATGGCGGCCTCTCTTTCGCAGGACGAGGACGGCAGCGGCCTGGATGCCGCCACCGAGGCGGCCGTGGGCTGGCTGGTCACGCTGAACTCGGGCCAGGTCAGCGACGGCGAACGCCATGGTTTCGAGCGCTGGCTGCAGGCCGACGCGGGCCACTGCCTGGCCTGGGAGCGCCTGCAGGCGCCGCTGCAGCAGATGCTGGCGCCGCTGCGCGCGTCCGTACCGCCGGCAGGCGGCCGGCTGATGGGCGACACCCTGGAGCGTGCCGAGACCCGCATCCGCAGGCGCCGCAGCATGCTGCGCGGCGCGCTGGGCCTGGGCGGCATGGCCGTGGGGGCCGCCTTCGTGGCCAACCGCCACGCCCCCCTCGACCAATGGACGGCCGACCTGCGCACCGGCACCGGCGAGCGGCGTGATTTCCCGTTGCCCGATGGCAGCACCGTCACGCTGGATGCGCGCTCGGCCGTTGACCTGGATTTCGGCCCGGGCCGCCGCACCGTCATCCTGCGCCAGGGCGCCTTGCTGGCCCATGCGGCGCCGCAGGCCGGGGAGGGCGCGGGCTTCACCGTGCGCACTGCCCATGGCCAGGTGCGCGCGCTGGGCACGCGCTTCGTGGTGCGCCAGGATGCTGTCAGCAGCCTGGTGAGCATGCTGGAGCACAGCGTGGAGATCACCACGCCCGAAGGCCGCAGCCTGACCTTGCCGCAAGGCCGCAGCGCGCGCTTCGGTCCGCAAGGCATTGCCGAGGACGCCACCGGCCCTGGTACCGCCTCCGCCTGGCAGCGCGGCATGCTGGAGGCACACGACCAGCCGCTGGGCGATGTGGTGCAGGCCCTGCGTGCCTACCGCGCCGGCTTCATCCGCGTGGCGCCGCGCGCGGCGGCCCTGCGTGTCTACGGAACGTTCTCGCTGGACGACACCGACCGCGCCCTGGCGGCCCTGGCCGAGACCCTGCCCATTGCCGTGAACGTCTACCAGCGCGGCTGGCTGGTGACCATCGAGTGAATATCGGGTGACCCTCAAGCGAGGCCGGTACCTGCGCGCAAAAAGATGAACACTTTTTGCGGCGCGTTCGACAAGCTTTGGAAACCTGCTTTTCAGGCCCCTCCAAACCTCCTGTCGAGAACCTGCATGCTCCCTTGCCCATTGTCCTTGCGCACCCTGGCCGCAGCCGCCCTGGCCTGTGCGCTGGGTGCCCATGCCCAGACCTCCACCTCCGTGCCCGCTGCCACGGCCGCTGCATCCGTGCGCAGCTACGACTTGCCGGCCCAGCCCCTGGGCAGCGCATTGGCGCGCATAGGCGCCGACAGCGGCCAGCAGATCGGCATCGACGCCGAACTGGTGCGCGGCCGCACCGCACCCGCCGTGCGCGGCAGCTACACCCCCGAGCAGGCCGCGCGCGCCGCCTTGCAGGGCAGCGGCCTGGAACTGGTGCGCACGGCCTCGGGCAACTGGGGTCTGCGCACCGCTGCGCCGGTCGCCGCCCCTTCCGCTGCACGGCCAGCCGCCGCAGGCCAGGCCATGGCCGAGGTGCGCGTCACCGCCCAGGCCATCACCAGCCCCACGACCGAGCAGACCGGCTCCTACACCACGCGCGCGCTGAGCATCGGCAAGATGGAGCAGTCCATCCGCGAGACACCGCAGTCGGTGACCGTGGTCACGCGCCAGCAGATGGACGACCAGAACCTGTCCTCCGTCGAGGACGTGATCCTGCAGACCACGGGCGCCACCAAGTCGCAGCGCAACTTCGGCGCCCACGTCTACATGATGCGCGGCTACGAGATCCCGGACGCCAACTACCTGCTCGACGGCGTGGCCGGCGGCACCTACAGTCCCACGGGCTGGGTGCCCATGGACACGGCCATCCTCGATCGCGTGGAGGTGCTGCGCGGCGCGGGCGCCCTGGTGGTGGGCGCGGGCGACCCCAGCGGCGTGGTCAACATGGTGCGCAAGCGCCCGCGTGCGGAAAGGCATTTCGAGTTTGCCCAGAGCATTGGCTCGTGGAGCAACTTCCGCACCGAGATCGACGGCGGTGGCGCCCTCGACGAGGCCGGCACGGTGCGCGGCCGCGTGGTGGCCGCCTATACCGACCGGCACAGCTTCATCGACCTGGTGCATTCGCGCTCGCCCATGCTCTACGGCGTGATCGACGCCGACCTGGGCGCCGGCACCAAGGTCACGGCCGGCTACCGCCATGAGCGGACCGACATCGACGGCTACACCGTCTTCGGCCTGCCCAGCTATTCCAACGGCGCGCCCCTGGGCCTGCCGCGCTCCACCTCGCTGGGCCAGCGCTGGAACCGCCACGAGGCCCAGGTCGACGACGTGTTCGGCGAGCTCGAGCACCGCATGGGCGGCGACTGGGTGGCCAGGCTCACGCTCAACCACGGCAAGACCACCATCGACCAGAAGTTCGGCGCGGCACGCGGCGCCATCGATCCCGTCACCCTGCAGGGGCTGCGCTATGCGGGCAACAGCCTCATTGCGCGCGACATCGACGCCACGGGCCTGGACGCCAACATGGCCGGTAGCTTCCAGGCCTGGGGCGGCACGCACAAGCTGATGTTCGGCACCAGCTGGTCACAGCAGGAGGTGCTTAGCCAATCGGTGACGGCGGACCAGGGCGCGGCCATGGACATCTTCCACTTCGACCATTCGCAGGTAGCCGAGCCCACTGCGCTGGACTACGACTTCGGCCTCAAGGAGCGCAAGCAGCTGCTGGGCATCTACGGCAGCGGCCGCTTTCAGCTGGCCGACAGCCTGCACCTGCACCTGGGCGGGCGCCTGAACTGGTTCAAGTTCCGCTCCAACGACACCTTCAGCGGCGCCCTGACCAACGACTACCGCGAGAACGGCCGCTTCACGCCCTATGCGGGCCTGGTCTACGACATCGACCCGCTCTGGTCCGTCTATGCCAGCTACACCAGCACCTTCCAGCCCCAGTCGCAGTACGCCACCGTGCAGGGCAGCCGCCTCAAGCCGGCCGTGGGCGCCAACTACGAGGCCGGCATCAA
Organism: Delftia acidovorans; assembly: GCA_031286585.1. GTDB lineage: Bacteria > Pseudomonadota > Gammaproteobacteria > Burkholderiales > Burkholderiaceae_C > Comamonas > Comamonas acidovorans_A. The sequence continues at coordinate 314,041 of JAITUC010000024.1, read as the reverse complement.
GGGCGAGCTGTTCGAGCGCAAGCTCAACGTGGCCTTCTCGGTGTTCAACATCAAGAAGCGCGACGTGGCCGTGCTGGACACCGGCAACGAAGGCCTGTGCCCCGGCGTCACCACCAATGACTGCTACCGCAACTCCAGCGTGCTGCGCAGCAAGGGCTTCGATGCCGAGATCGGCGGCGAGGTCGCGCGCGGCTGGCAGGTCTCTGGCGGCTACACCTGGCTGAACACGCGCGACGACGAAGGCAGCTCGCTGAGCACCGACACCCCGCGCAGCCTGCTGCGCGTGTCCACCAGCTACCGGCTTCCCGGCGAATGGTCGGCCTGGACGGTGGGCGCCAACCTCAGCGCGCAAAGCCACGCCCGCGTGGACACGGTGCAGAATCCCGGCCACGCGGTGCTGGACCTGCGCGCCTCCTACCGCATCAACCGCCAGTGGACGGCCGCGCTCCACATCGGCAACGTGACCGACAAGGTCTACTGGGCTGCCGTGGGCGGCACGCGCAACGGCTCCTACTACGGCATGCCGCGCAACGCCACGCTCACGCTGCGCGGAACCTTCTGAACGGACTGCGCCTGTGCGGCCTTGCCGCTGCTCCTGTGGGACGGCAACCGCGCGCAGGGGGCGAGTGCCTGCGCCTCAGCGCGGCGCCAGGAACAGCTCCATGCGCTGCAGCTCCTCATCCAGCGCGCTGCGAAAGGCGGCATCGCCGGGCGCCGCGCCGCTCACATAGCCGAATGACGGCTCCAGCCGGCCGTCACGCGCCTGCAGGTTGGCCCAGCCGATCACATGGCCCTGCCAGAGCATGGGCAGGGCGTAGTAGCCCAGCTGGCGCCGGGCCGGTGGCGTATAGGCCTCGAACTTGTAGGTCCAGTCCCAGAGCAGCGTGAAGCGGCGCCGGTCCCAGACCACGGGATCGAAGGGCGCGAGCAGGCGCAGCCGCTCGTCGAAGGCATGGCGGCGCGAGCGGGGGTTCTCGTCGGCGGGCCAGTACCAGGTGGTCCCGTCGATGCGGCAGCTGGCCAGATGCTCGCGCGCCAGGCGCAGCGCCGCCTGGGTCTGCTCGGCCAGATGGGGCGCGCCGTAGCCCAGCAGGCGCACCAGGTAGGTCAGGCTGGGGGCCGGCAGCGGTGCGTACTTGCGCACCACCAGGTCGATCAGCGCGGCGGCGCGCCGGGCACTGGCGGCGGGGCTGTCGTCGGCCGGCGAGTGGGCGGCTGCCTCGTAGACGCGCGTGCCGCTGTCACGGCGCTTGACCCGCAGCAGGCCGCGGTAGTGCATGCCGTCGAGCAGCTGCGTGCTGGCGCTGCCCGAGCCGCCCCAGTAATTCTTCACGCTTCCGTGCGAGAAATGCTGCTCCACCTCGCGCGGATGCACGGCGCCGCGCTCGCGCACGAAGGCCAGCACCTCGGCGGCCTTGCGCTGCGTCTCGGCATCCCAGACCTTGCGGGCCTGGCGCGGGTGCATCAGCGCCAGGTGCTCGCTGGGCAGAAAGCCGTAGTTGACCAGGCAGTCCTCGTCAATCGCCAGGCGCGCATAGCGGCGTTCCAGGTCGCCGGCGCGGTAGTCCTTGACGCGGTGGCGCAGCGTCAGGTCCTGCGCCCGGGCCGGGGCGCGGATCGGGTCTGCCTGCACAAAGCCCAGGCGCTGTATGGCCGCAGGCAGGGTGGTCGGTGGGAACAGGGTGCGCGCCACCGCATGGCGGCGCAGGTCGTCGAGGCTCGGTTCGGTGGGCATGGCCTCATTGGAGCATGGCCGTCACGTCGGTTTCTGGTGCACGGCCTGATCGTGCTGCAGCGTTTCATCCTGCGCGGGCCTGCGCCGGGCCTGCGCGGCGGTGTTGAGCCGATCCGTCCCGTGCCGTGCCGTGGACACGGTGGCATCGCTTCACTGCGCGGGGCCCTGATGCTCCCGGTAGGCCGCAACCAGCGTGCGCAGGGCCTCGCGCGAGCGCCGGTCGGTCAGGGTGGAATGCAGCATGATGCGCGACGAGGGCAGGGCGGGCAGGCCGAAGCGCTGGCTGACCTCGATGGTGTCCGACGGCGCCAGCCGGCAGGAGAACACCGAGACCGCCAGGCCCGCCGAGACGGCCGCCGCCACGGCGGCGCTGCCGCCCACGAACACTTCGGACCAGGCGATGCCCGCGGCGTGCAGCGTCTGCGTGGCGATATCGCGCACGCCGCAGCAGGGCAGCAGCGCGGCCAGGCGCAGCGGCTCGCCGGGGCGCGGGCAAAAGCCCGGCGCGGCGAACCAGCCGAAATGCTCGGGGCCCAGGTCTTCGCCATCGCGCCGGTCATCTTCCTGGCGCACGATCACCGCATCGAGTTCGGCGCGGTCGAAATCGTCCAGCAGGCTGCGCGAGTTTTCCAGGCGCACCTCGATGGTCAGCGCCGGATCGCGCTCGTTGAGCCGCGCCAGCAGCAGCGCGATCTCGGGCCCGGCCACATGCATGGCGATGCCCAGCCGGAAGCGGCGGCGCTCGGCGCTCAGCTCGGCCAGCGCCCGGTCGTGCGCGGCGATGAATTCGCGTGCCGCCTGCAGGAACAGCGTGCCCTGGGCCGACAGGCGCACCTGGCGGGGTGTGCGCTCGATCAGCTTGCAGCCCAGGCGCTGCTCCAGCCGCTTGAGCTTGACGCTGATGGCGCCCTGCGTGCTGCCCAGCGCATCGGCGGCCTTGGTGAAGCTTTGCAGCTCGGCGATGCTCACGAAGGCCTGGACGGCATCTACGTCCAGCGTGGGTCGGTTCATGATCTATCCGGAAATGTTGTCTCAGATATGTCCGAGCATAGCGTTGTGCAATGCATGCCCGCTTCCTACCATGCCCGTACAGGGCGTGGGGCCCGCCATGCCGGGTGGCCGCGCCGTGTTTCGCAATGTCCAGGAAGCCTTTTCAATGAATGAACCTCTTCGCCGCCAGGGCCGCTACGCGCTGGCTGCCGTCTGCCTGTCCGCCCTGATGCTGGGGCTGGAGATCTCCAGCGTGCCGCCCATCCTGCCCACGCTGGAGCAGGCCATGCAGGCCAGCTTCAGCCAGCTTCAATGGGTCATGGCCGGCTACACCCTCGCCATGACGGCCATCCTGATGGCCGTGGGCACGCTGGCCGACCGCTATGGCCGCAGGCGCATCTTCCATATCGGCATCGTCGCCTTCGGCCTCACCTCGCTGGCCTGCGGGCTGGCCACCAGCGCGCCGGTGCTCATCGCCGCGCGCTTTCTCCAGGGCCTGAGCGGCGCGCTGATGCTGATCTGCATGCTGGCCATCCTGTCCCACCAGTTCCGCGATGCCCGCCAGAGGGCCGCGGCCTTTGCCTGGTGGGGCGTGGTGTTCGGCGTGGGCCTGGGATTCGGCCCCATCGTCGGTGGCGCCATCCTGGCGCTGGCAAGCTGGCCGTGGGTGTTCCTGATCCATGGCGCGCTGGCTGCCGTCACCCTGGGCCTGAGCCTGGCCGGCGTCCAGGAGTCGCGCGATCCGGGCGCGGGCCGGCTGGACATCACCGGCATGGTCACGCTGTCCACGGCCGTGTTCTGCCTGGTGCTGTTCGTCACCCAGGGCCCGGCGCTGGGCTTCGGCAGCGTGCCGGCCCTGGCCATCCTCGGCCTGTCCCTGGCAGGCTTTGCCGGATTTGTTCTGGCGGAACTGCGCAGTCCCCGGCCCATGGTCGAGTTCCCGGTCTTCCGGGTGCGCAGCTTCTCGGGCGCCCTGCTGGGGTCCATGGGCATGAACTTCAGCTTCTGGCCCTTCATCGTCTACCTGCCCATCTACTTCCATGCGGTGCTGGGCTACGACAGCGTGCAGACCGGACTTGCCCTGCTCGCCTACACCCTGCCCACCCTGGTCGCCCCGCCGCTGGCCGAGCGCCTGTCACTGCGCTACCAGGCAGGGCTGGTGATCCCCGCGGGCCTGGCCACCATCGGCCTGGGCTTTGCGCTGATGTGGGCCGGCAGCCAGGCGGCGCCGCATGCGGGCCTGCTGCTCGCGGGCTGCGTGGTCGCGGGCCTGGGGCTGGGCCTGACCAACACGCCGGTGTCCAACACCAGCACGGCCTCGGTCCCGGTCGAGCGGGCCGGCATGGCCTCCGGCGCCGACATGAGCGCGCGCATGACTTCGCTGGCCTTCAACATTGCGTTGATGGGCTTTCTTCTGATGGAGGGCGTGATGTCCGCGTTGCGTGGCGGCCTGGATGGGGCCACGCAGGAGGGCCTGCGCCGGTTCGCGGAGAAGATCGCCTCAGGCGACCTCCTGGCCGTTGAAAGCCATGCGGCCCTGCTGTCTGGGGTGGAGCGGCCTCAGGAATTCGTGCAGTCGGCCCTGGCCACCGGCTTTGCCTGGGTCCTGGCCTATGGCGCCGCCAGCGCCCTGCTGCTGGCAGTGGCCAGTCTGCTCGTCTTCGCGCCGGGCCGAACGGTGGCGCGCCATGTGCCGGCCGCCTGCCAGTCTTGCGGTGGCAAGGTTTGAGGGGCTGGCGCAGGGCCGTGCCGCTCAGCCCTTCCTGGCGCGCCTGCGGCGCCACAGCGCCCGCAGCATCCACCCCAGCGGCAGCACCACCAGCACCAGCCAGGGCAGCACGGCCGCCACGAAGGTGATCAGCGCGCCCATGCTCTCGCCCAGCACATGGCCGGCATCGCGCAGCGCGCGGCCTATGGGGCTGTAGCTGGTGCCGCCCTGCACCAGGGCGCGGGTCGGCGTGAACTGGATCTGGATGTGCTGCTTGCTGGTCTGCTGCTCCAGTACCTTGCGCTGGGCGGCCATGGCGTCCAGCTCGGCCTGCGTGTCCGACAGCGTGCGTTGTATCTCCAGCAGGTCGGACATGGTGCGCTTGGTCGTGGTGTCGCGCAGCATCAGGCGCAGGCTGTCGCGGAACTCGGTGCGGTTCTTGATGCGCGCCTCCACGTCGATCACCTCGGCCGTCTTGTCCTCGCTGATGGTGTTCTGCGACACGATGGTCGCCACGCCGGCCAGCGTGCCCAGCAGCCGCTGCACATCGGCCGGCGCCACGCGCATCTCCAGCATGGCGTTGCCCGGCTGCTGGGGCGTCTCGCGCAGCAGCGATGCCGACAGCAGCTCGCAGCGCAGCGTGGCGCACAGGTCGCGCACCTGGCCCCAGGCGTCTGCCAGCTGCGCCTGCGGCACTTCCACGTTCAGTTCCTGGCGCACGGCCAGGTAGCGCTGCAGGGCTTCATCCTGGGCAGGGGCTGCGGCCGCAGCGTCCTCGGCCTGCACGGCGGCGGCACGGCTCAGCTTCATGCCGGCGCTGCCCGCCATGGGGGCTGGTACGGGTGCAGAGGCCGGCTCCATGGAGGCTGTGTCGTGGCGCTGGTTGCAGCCAGCCAGCGCCAGGGCGATGACCAGCGGGAGCATGAACCCGGGCTGGAACCTGCGTTCCGGTGCTGTCGCTTGCGTTTGCTTCATGGTCATGTGAGGTGGGTTGCGTTGCGATTGCGGGACGATGGTGGAGGGTGTTGCGCAGGGCCGGGCCGCTCTCACTGGCTCCAGTCGCACCGCATGTTCTTGAAATCCAGCCAGCCGTTGCCTGAGCCGAAGTTGTAGCCGCCCAGGTACTCCTCGAACTCCACGTAGAAGGGGCTCATGCCGTCCTCGATGGCCTGCACGGGCCGCATGGTGCCGCCGATGTGGTTGGGCAGATGGCCCTGCGCCCAGTCGCGCTCGCGGTAGTTCTCGCGCGTGAACACGCCGCCTTCCCAGTAGAACTCGCGCTGGTAGGCGTCGTCCTCGCCCGGGTCTTCCACCGGCGCGTGGCCGGCGTTGGGATCGTTGCGGCGCGCGGTCCAGGCCAGGGCGCGGTGGTAGGCGGGGTGGCGCTGCGGCTGCTCGCCCAGCACGGTCTGGTAGTGGCCCTGCTCCATGGGCGGCTCGTCCACGCTGTCATAGCCCCAGAAGGCGGCAGCGGCGCCCACGGACAGCCACGCGGGCGGCGGCACCTCGTCGCGCAGCGCATTGGGCGCCAGGGCGGGCGGCTGGCACAGCGGGCCGTCGAATTCCTCGCGCGTGAGCAGGATCACGGCATAGGGGCAGCCCAGCAGGTCTTCCATGCGGTGCAGGCGTGGGTGGCGCTGGCTCTCGGCCTCCCAGAACGGGGCCAGCTGCGGGTCGGCCGGGCGCGGCATGCCGGGCTCGTAGCCCTCGAAGAAGGCGCTGATCGCGTCCTGGCTGCTGGGCCCGCCGTCGTTGTGGTCGCAGGCAATGGCGAAGAACGACAGGGCCACGATGTCGGGCCCGTGCACGCGGTAGTCCTCGGGCAGCAGCAGCGTGAAGCCGTGGGACAGCGGGTAGCCGTTCGTGGGGTCCAGCGGCCATTGCTCGGGGCGGATGCCGGGCGGCAGGCCGAAGCACCATCCGTGGCCGCGCGGGCCGCCATCGGGAATGCTGCGGTGTTCGATGCTCAGGTCATAGGCTTGCATGGGTCTGTCTCTGGCGCCATCGCGCCGGGGCCGTTGGAACGCCGGCCAGTGTGCCCCAAGCCGGGCGGCTGGCGGGGTTTTGGCGGGGTGTGGGCGCCATCGGGTCTGTATCGATCCGCAACCGGCGCGGGCTTCGCCGTCCTGACGTCTTGCCGTCACATGAAGCGGCAAGACTCGTCATTTGCTTTTCATGCGGTTCATGCCAAAAGGGGGCGCAGCCAGCCCCGGGGAGATGCACGATGTTCTGGGACAAGAAGCTCAGGCGCTGGGCCGAGGCCGTGCGTGCACGGGCCGATCTGCCGGCGCGGCTGGTGCTGTGGAATGGCGAGCAGTTCGACTTCGGCCGCTTCGAGCAGCCGCGCGTCACGCTCACCGTGCGCAGCGCCTCGGCCCTGCCGCTGCTGCTGGACCCCAGCCTGGACCACCTGGGCCAGGCCTATGTGAAGGGCCAGATCGACATCGACGGCCGCCTGCCCGACATCATCGACTTCGGCTATGCGCTGGCAAGCCGCATGTCCAAGACCCAGGGCGCGGGCAAGGGGCCGGGGCGGCTGGCGCTGGCAGCGCGCGCGGCCAGGCGCTTCAGGCACAGCCGCGCCACGGACCGCGAATCCATCCAGTACCACTACGACGTGTCCGACGACTTCTACCGGCTCTGGCTGGACGAGGGCATGGTCTATTCCTGCGCCTACTTCGAGAACGGCGACGAGGATCTGGCCACCGCCCAGCGCAAGAAGCTGGACCACATCCTCACCAAGATCCGCCTGCAGCCCGGCCAGCGCCTGCTGGACATCGGCTGCGGCTGGGGCGCCCTGGTGCTGCGCGCGGCCCAGCACTTTGGCGCGCACTGCGTGGGCGTGACGCTGTCACGCAACCAGTTCGAAGCGGCCACCGAGCGTGTGCGCGCCGCAGGCCTGGCCGACCGCATCGAGATCCGCCTGCAGGACTACCGCGACGTGCAGGGGCGCTTCGACCGCATCACCAGCGTCGGCATGTTCGAGCATGTGGGCCGCCGCAACCTGCCCATGTACTTTGCGCGCATGCGCGAGCTGCTGGCCGATGACGGCCTGGCGCTGAACCACGGCATTACCTCCACCGATGCGGAAGTGGGCGCCACGGCGTTGGGCGGCGGTGCGTTCATCGACCGCTATGTGTTTCCTGATGGCGAACTGCCGCACCTGAGCCTGGCGCTGGAGGCCATGCAGCGTGGGGGGCTGGAGGTGCTGGATGTGGAGGGGCTGCGGCGGCATTACGTGCGCACGCTGGCGTGCTGGCTGGATCGGTTTGAGGCGAATGCGGTGCAGATACGGGGGCTGGTGGAGGAGGAGAGGTTTCGGATTTGGAGGGTGTATTTGGCGGGGTGTGCTTATGCGTTTGAGCATGATGACGTGTCTATCTTTCAGGTGGTTTGTCGGAGGGCGGGGCAGGGGGCTGCTTCGTTGCCTTGGTCGCGGAGGTATATGTACGAGCGGGAGCTGTCCTGATGTCTTGGGGCGCGGGCGGTGTGTAGCTTGTTCTTGACCCTGCCGGGGGGTGTTTTTTCGAGGCCGGGTCTCGGCCCGGCGGCCGACCCGCTTTCTTGTCTCGCCAAGAAACCGGGCCAAAGAAGGCGACCCGAATGCCCGCGACCCTCCGCTTCGCTGCGGGCAACCTGCGTCGGGCCGCCTGCGGGGTTCGCCGCAGAACTCACTTCGCGCTGCGCGCTCCGTTCAAACAACTGCGGCAAGTCAGATCACGAAGCAAGCCTGTCCTTCGGCAGGCTTGCAACCCCGCAAGCGCCACGACGCAGGCGCGGGCATACGGGAAGGGGGCGGGGGAGCGGGGGCGGGGGAGAGAACTATCGGCGCGATTGTTCTGGTTTTCTGGATGATCCATCCCGGCTGCGCCGGTTTATCGCGGGGGGCGGGCTGCCTAAGCTGGGTGCTTCAACCAAGCAACAAGGAGCGTTTCCATGGCAGACCATTCCATTCGCGGCAAGGTGGCGCTGATTGCAGGCGGCGCCAAGAATCTGGGCGGGCTGATTGCCCGTGATCTGGCGGGGCACGGCGCGCGGGCCGTGGCCATTCACTACAACAGCGAGGCTTCCCGGGCGGATGCCGAGGCCACGGTGGCCGCAGTGCGTGCGCTGGGCGCAGAGGCCGTGGCGCTGCAGGGTGACCTGACGCATGCTGGCGCTGTGGAGCGGCTTTTTGCAGAGGCTGTGAACGCCGTGGGCCGGCCGGACATTGCCATCAACACTGTGGGCAAGGTGCTCAAGAAGCCGCTGATGGAGATCAGCGAGGCGGAGTACGACGAGATGGCGGCCGTCAACGGCAAGTCGGCGTTTTTCTTCCTCAAGGAGGCGGGGCGCCATGTCAACGACCACGGCAAGATCGTGACCCTGGTGACTTCGCTGCTGGGCGCGTTCACGCCGTTCTATTCCTCCTACGCGGGCACCAAGGCGCCGGTGGAGCATTTCACGCGGGCGGCGGCCAAGGAGTTCGGGGCGCGCGGCATCTCGGTCACGGCCGTGGGGCCGGGGCCCATGGACACGCCGTTCTTCTACGGCCAGGAAGGCGCGGACGCCGTGGCCTATCACAAGAGCGCGGCGGCGCTGTCGCCGTTCTCGCCTTCGGGGCTGACGCATATCGAAGACGTGGTGCCCTTCATCCGCCACCTGGTCAGCGACGGCTGGTGGATCACCGGGCAGACCATCCTCATCAACGGCGGCTACACCACCAAGTAGGCCAAGTGGAAGGACCGCTGCACGGACTATGCTGCGTCCCATGGACCGACTCGACCGATACCGGATCTTCATGCAGGTGGCCGAGATGGGCAGCTTCATCAAGGCCGCCCATGCCCTGGACCTGCCGCGCGCCACGGTGTCCGCCGCCGTGCAGCAGCTGGAAGAGCAGGTGGGCGCAAGACTCCTGCACCGCACCACGCGCCAGGTCAGCCTGACGGCCGATGGCGCCCAGTTGCTGGAGCGTGTGCGCCCGCTGCTGTCAGAGGCCGAGGACGTGGAGCAGATGTTCCAGGCCCGCACGCGCCAGGCCACGGGCCGGCTGCATGTGGACGTGCCCAGCCGCATCGCCCGCCGCCTGCTGGCGCCTGCGCTGCCGGGGCTCATGCGCCGCCACCCGGGGCTGCAGCTGGTGCTGGGTTCGTCAGACCGCGCCATTGACCTGGTGCAGGAAGGCGTGGACTGCGCCGTGCGCGTGGGCACCTTGCATGACAGCAGCCTGGTCGTGCGCCCGCTGGGCAGCATTGCCCTCATCAACTGCGCCAGCCCCGCCTACCTGCGCGAGCACGGCCTGCCCGAACAGCCGCAGGACCTGCTGCATGGCCACTGGAGCGTGGGCTATGCCTCGCCGCGCACGGGGCGGGAGCTGCCGTGGGAATGGAGTGGTGCGAGCGATGTGGATGGGGTGGACGGGCCGCAGACCATGGCCGTGCCCAGCCGCGTGGTCACCAACAATGCAGAAAGCTATATCGCCTGCTGTCGCGCCGGCCTGGGGCTGATCCAGATACCGCGCTATGACGTGCAGCACCTGCTGGACACGGGCGAGCTGGTGGAAGTGATGCCCGCCCAACGCGCAGCGCCCATGCCCGTGGCGCTGCTGTACCCGCACCGCCGCCAGCGCTCGCGCCGGCTGGCGGTTTTCATCGAGTGGTTCGAGGCGCTGATGCGGCCGAACCTGGAGCCGTAGGCGCAACCCCGGCCGCCCCAGTCACCGCAGCCGCCCCGGCCGCAGGGTGAGGCTGGGCCCCGTCGTCGTCATGAATGGGCCGGTAGCCCGGCCCGAAGGACACATCGCCCAGCCGCCAGCCCTCGCGCCGGCGAAACGCCCCCCAGAAGCGCTTGAGCGTATGCCACTGCATGGCCACCAGCCCGCGCTCGTTGTCGGCATCCACCTCGGGGTCGCTCACGCCCGTGGGGCGCACGGGCTCGTCGGTGTACAGCGCCGTGCCAAACAGCATGTCCCACCAGGGCAGCACCTGCCCAAAATTGCAGTTGTGGCGCGTGGGCCGCTCGGGGTCGCGCAGCATGTGGTGGTGGCGGTGGAACAGCGGGCCCACCAGCACGCGCTCACCTACGCGGCCCAGCCAGCCCAGGCGCAGCCGCACATTGGCGTGCGAGAAGTTCTGCACCAGCTCGCTGAGCAGCCCCAGCAGCGCGAATTCGGAAGGCTCCACCCCCATCGCCAGCCCCACCGTGGCCAGGATGAAGGACTGCAGCATGCCGTCCAGGTAATGGCTGCGGTCGTTGCTCCAGCAGCTCATCTGGCGCTGGCTGTGGTGCATGCTGTGCATGGCCCACCACCAGGGAATCACATGCTGGGCGCGGTGCATCCAGTAATACACCAGGTCGTAGACCACGTAGTACACCAGGAACAGCGCCACCGGATGATCCGCAAACCACGGTACCCAATGCTTGAGCCCCGTGGCCTCCTCGGCCGCCGGCCCGCCGCCCAGCATGCTGGCAAACGGCATCAGCACCAGAAAACTGAACAGCGGAAACAGCCCCAGCAGCATCAGCAGCGTGTAGTTGCGGTCCACCGTGGTCAGCCGCCGGTCGCTCCAGCGCTCGGCCGGAAACAGACTCTCCAGCGGCCGCATCACCCCCGCGATCAGGAACAGCTGCAGCCCGGCAATCAGCACCGCTTCGGCAATCTCACGCGGATCACCGGCCGCCTGGGCGATGTCCAGCCAGTGGACGGTGGGGGTTATGGCGTGGGTGGCGAGCCAGGTGATGGCTGCCTGCCACAGCTCGGTCAGTGAAGTCATGTCTTGTGCCTGCAAGAAGGGCCGGGGGAGGGCTGGGGGTTGCGGGCGGGATTATGGGGTGGGGGTGTGGAGGGAGTGTGTGGGGGCTTGGGGTCACCGTCCAACCCGTGCACGCACCAGCTGAACGAATTCGGTGAGCAGCCCGCTGACCTGACGCAGCTCCAAGGTGCGCATTTCCTCGCCAGTGATTTCATGGAATTGGACGTAGCGCCCGGGCCCATCCTTGAGGTAGCCGTCCGTGTGTGGGTCGGTGCAGAACTTCTCTTCCAGCGTCGCGAGCCCAACTGAAGCGGCTCGGCATACTCCCCGGCTGTGAGTCTTGCCGCGTACTGCTCGGCTACTCGCTATGGCCCCTTCAGCGCTCTCAGAAATTGCCCCTGATCTATCGCTCAGCCTATCAAATTTCCGTCTTCGGCTGAGACGCGGTTCGGCCCCGCTTTGGGAACAGAGAGCGCCATCTGAAGGTCCGGCATCCTGCTGGCGTAGCCTCACAGAAATAGGGTATTGATATATTTATTGGGGTAATTAGTGCGATTTATGCCCCTATTTGCAGTAGCATTACCCCATTCTTTTCTGCTTGGTTCCTACTGCATGCACTCACTTTCGCCAGGTTACCTCGCTAAGTTACGTTTTGATATGCGGCAAATGGCGACGCTGCGCGCGCTTGGTGAGTACCGGGGCAAGCAGCAACTCTACATCGCCCAGTCGCCAGAAGTCTTGAGCGATCTGCGCCAAGTGGCTGTCGTTGAGTCGACTGAGTCCTCAAACCGCTTGGAGGGCGTGGTTGTTGCGGCGCACCGGCTCAAGTCACTGGTGCTCAGGAACGCTGCGCCGCAGAGCCGATCCGAGCAAGAGGTGGCAGGCTACCGCGACGCGTTGAGCCTGATCCACGAAAGTGTGGACCAGATGCCGTTCTCGGAAGGCACCGTGTTGCAGCTTCACGGCATCTTGTATCGCTACATGCCCCAACCAGGCGGGCACTGGAAGGCGACCAACAACGACATCATCGAGCGCCACCCGGATGGCAGTTCGCGCATCCGATTTCGGCCGGTGGCCGCGCATCTGACGCCCATGGCGATGACCGACATGATCGCGCGCTACCGCACGGCGCTAGATCAACATCTGGCCGATCCGCTGGTGCTGGTGCCGCTGGTCGTCCTTGACTTCCTCTGCATCCATCCGTTCCCGGATGGCAACGGTCGCATGGCGAGACTACTGACCTTGCAGCTGCTCTACCACTTCGACTATGCCGTGGGCCGCTTCATCAGCCTGGAGCGCATCTTCGAAGAATCGAAAGAAAGCTACTACGAGACGCTGGAGGCCAGCTCGCAGCACTGGCACGACGCCACCCACAACATCGCCCCGTGGCTGGATTACTTCTGGGGCGCCCTGTTGCGTGCCTATAAAGAGTTTGAAGAACGGGTGGGCACCATTGAGCGCGGGCGCGGAGCCAAGGGTGACCGTGTACGCGCAGAGATTCTCAAGCGCCAGTTGCCCTTCTCCATCTCGGAAATTGAGGAGGCCTGTCCTGGCGTCAGCCGTGACATGGTGCGAGTGATTCTGCGTGCCATGAAGGCTGAAGGATTGATTGAACCGAATGGCAAAGGCCGAGGTGCCAAATGGCAGCACAAACAGCCATGACCCTCTGCGGCCATCGGTACCCTTGGCGCGTCGCGCGCCCAGAAAGAAAATAAGGGAGAGAAGAACCGTGGATGACGTTTTTCAGTTTCGCAACCAGTTGGTTGATCGCTACAGCAACTTCTCCCGCAGCTTTGTTCGTATTGCTGCAGATGACATCCAAAAGGAAGTCGCGCGCCAGTACCAGGATGGTCGCTATTGGCCTGAGCCACTGGTTCAGATCAATCCCAACTACCAGCGCAAAGGCACCGTTCAGTCGTTGGCGGCGGAAGGTGTGTTGCACCCTGCGTGCGCAGACGTCTTTCAGGTCGGGAAGCCCGAAGGCCACCCGCAACCGCTCCACCTCTACGCCCACCAGTTACAGGCTCTCGCCAAGGGGCAGGCGGGCCAAAGTTATGTCGTGACAACCGGGACGGGATCTGGCAAGTCACTGTCCTTCTTCATCCCCATCATCGACCGCATCATCAAAGCCAAGGCAGAAGGCGGCAAGGCGCGCACACGGGCCATCGTCATCTACCCCATGAATGCGTTGGCAAATAGTCAACTGGAAGAGCTCGACAAGTTCCTCCATGGCTACGGGTCAGAAGAACGTCCATTCACCGTCGCACGATACACAGGCCAGGAAAAAAATCCTGAACGCGATGCCATAGCGGACGACCCGCCAGACATCCTGCTTACCAACTTCATGATGCTGGAGTACATCCTCACCCGCTTCGATAATGTGGATCGCAGGGTGGTGGATCATTGCGAAGGCTTGGAATTCTTGGTGCTGGATGAACTGCACACCTATAGGGGCCGGCAGGGAGCCGATGTGGCCCTGCTCGTTCGTCGCCTACGCGAGCGGCTCAAGGCCGACAAACTCGTGTGTATCGGCACATCCGCCACCATGTCGAGCGCGGGTACCCAGGCAGATCGCAACCGCACGGTGGCCGAGGTAGCCGCCAAACTCTTTGGCGCCCAAATCACTGAGCACGATGTGATTGGCGAAACGCTGGAACGCGTCACGAACCCGCTCAAAGACGTCGCAGCGATTGCGGCCGAACTGCCAGCCGCCGTTGTGCGCGAGCATTTCGAATGGCCAAACTTTGAAGCATTCCAACGCGATCCATTGTCCATCTGGGTTGAGCTCAACCTTGGCATCGAACTGCCCGATCACGAACCCCCAAGGCGGGCCAAGCCCAAGACACTTCAAGTCGCCAGCGAGAATCTAGCGCTGGACGCCAAGTGCAATGTGGTGCTGGCTCGAGCGGCGTTGCAAAAGTTTCTGGTGGCCGCCCATGAGGTGCGAACACCTCAAGGGCGCCCCCCCTTTGCCTTCAAATTGCACCAATTCATCAGCGGCCCCGGCAAGGTGCTCACCACTTTGGAGGCCTCAGGTCAGCGGCACATCACCTTGGATGCGCAACGCTTCGCGCCAGGACGACAAGGCGAAGGCGTTCATCTGTATCCCGCTCACTTTTGCCGGGATTGCGGCCAAGAGTACCTGCCCGTGTGGCAGTCTGGGCAACGCCCTCTTACTTATCTGCCGCGAGAGATCGACGACGTCAGCGCTGACGACAATGAAGACGCTAGCTACGGGTTTCTCTGCCCGACGAAAGGCGAGCAGCAGTATGCAGGGCAGATCGACGATCTGCCAGAGACGTGGCTGGACCTAAGCCGCGGAGAGCCGAAGGTCAAGCCTGCCTACAGAAAGGCAATTCCCTATCGAGTCGCTGCAGACCCCCAGGGACATGAGGGATCGGGTGAGGAATTCTGGTTCATTCCGGGGAAATTTCGCTTCTGCCTGAGTTGTGGTGTGGTTCATGAGGCACATGGCAAAGATGCCAACCGCCTATCTAGTCTGTCAGGTGAAGGCCGCTCCTCGGCCACCACGATGATTGCGCTGAGTGCACTGCAACAGCTCTTCGCCTTGCCCGATCCGTCACCGGGGCAACCCGACCCGCGCAAGCTTCTTGGGTTTACCGATAACCGGCAGGATGCCGCCTTGCAGGCGGGTCATTTCAACGACTTCATTTTTCTGTTGACCCTGCGTTCTGGCCTGATCGGTGCCCTGCAGGACAACGCTGGTGTGCTCAACGAAGAACAGCTCGCTGATGCAGTATTCAAAGCGCTTGGCTTCCAACAGGTGGAGCAAAGCATCTTGGTGGAATACCTGCGCTCCCCCAAGCTTATGGGCCTGGCAAGGCAAGAGGCACAGCGCACACTGCGCTTCATCATCGCCTACCGCCTTATGCGTGACCTGCGCAGAGGCTGGCGCTACAACAACCCTAATCTTGATCAGCTCGGACTGTTGGCCATGCGCTATCGCGGCTTGGACGAGTTTTCCGCAGATGCTGGTGCATTCGCGGACAACAAGGTGTTGTCCGGTCTCAGCCCGGTACACCGCACCAGACTGAGCGAGCTGCTGTTTGACAATCTGCGTAGCCATCTGTGTCTTGAAACCAGATACCTTGACCCTGTCGAGCACGACAAAGCACGCACGAGCGGACATACCTATCTCACAGAGCGCTGGGCTTTTGCTCCCGATGAAAAACTTGAGACGGGCCGCTATCTGATTCTGGGCAAACGCCCCGAGTACAAAGGCAAGCCACGAACCGATCTTGTCACTGGCGGCGCGCGCTCGCGATTGCTGAGGCTGGTCAAGACATCCAGTATCTGGCAAGACACCGTCTTTGCAGGCGAGGTCAAACGCTGGAAAGACCCAGAGTGGGTTGAACTCATCGAGGCGCTGCTGGGTGCTGCAGGCAACTACGGCTATGTTCAGAAGCACGCCATCGATGCGCAATTGGCAGGCTGGCGCCTGAACGCCGCCGCCTTGGACTGGTGCCTGACCAGCAATCAGGTGCTTGGTGACGATAGCCGGGTCAACACCTTCTTCCGAGAGCTCTACCTCAGCGTGGCCGATCTGCTGCGCTTACCATCTCACCCTCTGTTCGAGTTCGAAGCCCAAGAGCATACCGCACAGGTTGACGCCTCACGCCGCCAGCTGCTGGAGCAGCGCTTCCGCTACACCGACAAAGACCGCAGCGACTGGTCTCAGAACCCCGCGCACGAGGCTCCGCTGGAGCGCTTGCCCGTCATGTTCTGCTCTCCCACCATGGAATTGGGCGTGGACATCTCCGCGCTCAACACCGTATATCTGCGGAACATGCCTCCCACGCCAGCCAACTATGCGCAGCGCAGCGGCCGGGCGGGCCGCTCCGGCCAACAGGCTTTGGTCGTCACCTATTGCGCTGCGCTCAGTCCGCACGACCAATGGTTCTTCCACCATGCCAACGACATGGTGCATGGCGTGGTTCGCGCGCCCACGCTGGATCTGGCCAACCGCGACCTCGTGGACAGCCACCTCCAGGCCGTATGGCTGGCAAGCACGCAAACCCCGCTGGATGCCAGCATCGCTCCGGTGCTGGACCTGGACCAGCCAGGCAAGCCACTCAAACCGAGCTACCAAGACGCCTTCAACGCACCCGGTGTGCGGGAACGCGCCTTGGGCAGCGCACAGCGCGTTGTGAATCAACTTCTGACCGAGTTGAATGGCAGCAACTGGTTCACCGCTGGATACGTGCAGCATGTCATCGAACGTGCTCCCCAGCAGTTTTCGGGCGCTCTGGAGCGCTGGCGTGTCCTGTTCGACGCCACTCGGCAGCAAATGGACATGGCCGACCAAATCGTCAAGAGCCATACAGCGTCGCATGCCGAGCGACAAAACGCTCAACGCCGCTACGGTGACGCTGCACGGCAGTACGCCGTGCTCCTCAAGTCGGGCAACAGCCAGAACACTGATTTCTACACTTACCGCTACCTGGCCAGCCAAGGCTTCCTGCCTGGCTACAACTTCCCTCGCCTACCCCTCATGGCTTGGATTCCAGCCCGCGGTGGGCAGACCACCAACGGCAAAGATGACGAGGGCAGCATGGTCAGCCGCCCCCGGTTCCTGGCCCTGTCTGAGTTCGGGCCGCGCAGCCTCATCTACCACCAGGGGCGCATGTACCGCGTGGTGCGTGCCAAGCTCAACGTGGGCAATGCCGACCACATCTCAGGCAGCAGTCAGCTCTCAACGATCACCTCCTTGGTGTGCAGCCAATGTGGATACGGCCATCTGGGCGAGCCGGGCGGTGGGCAGCCGCTGGTCAACCGTTGCGAGAGCTGCGACGCGTTGCTGACGGAAAGCGATTGGGTGCGCGAGCTCTACCGCATCGAAACGGTCGAAACCGTGCCTGTCGAACGAATCTCCATCAACGACGAGGACCGCCAGCGCCAAGGGTTCGAGCTGCAAACAACATACCGTTTTCTGCCCGGACCCGACGGAAAGATCCAAAAGCAAAAAGCCGATGTTATGCAGAGTGATGAGGCCTTGGCTGAGCTCAGCTACGCGCCCGCCGCACGCATCTGGCGGATCAACCGGGGATGGCGTCGCCGCAAAGACAAGGAGCAACTGGGCTTCTACATCAACCCCATCACGGGCACCTGGAGCAAGCAGGATGCCCCGGATGCGGGCGACGACAACGGCAACGATGACGCGCTCATGGACAAGGTGCCCAACCAGCGCATCGTCCCTTTCGTTGAAGACCATCGCAACCTGCTGATTCTGGCACCGGTGCATGCGCTTTCGCTGGAGGCCATGGCCACGTTGCAGGCTGCGCTCAAGCGTGGTGTCGAGATGACTTTTCAGATCGAAGAGTCCGAGCTCGTGGCCGAGCCTTTGCCAAAGCTCGACGAGCGCCGCGCGCTGCTGTTCTATGAGGCCGCAGAAGGCGGGGCAGGCGTGCTCACTCGGCTGGCCAATGACTCCGCTAGCTTGGCCCTGGTTGCACAAAATGCGCTGCGGCTCTTGCATCACAGAGATCCCGCCGATGGCATCTGGCGGATTGAAGACCTGCCTGCGCTGGAAGAAACCAATGACCTCGGCAACCACATCTGTGAGGCCGGCTGTTACCAGTGCCTGCTCTCGTACTTCAACCAACCGGACCACGAGCACATCAACCGACGCAACACTGAGGCGCTCAAGCTGCTGGTTGCCATGGCTAACGCCCAGGTCAAGTTACGCCCCTCAGATGACGGTTCACCGGCCGGCCAGGCCGGCACCGCCAGTGCTGAGCTAACTGATGACACGCCCCAGGCGCGCTGGCTGGCCGCCCTGTATCAGGCAGGCCTCGCCACACCAGACGCCCTGAGCATCCCCGTCAATCAAGGCGCGGCCACCGCCGCGGCGCAGTACAAGGCCGCGCGCGCCTTGGTCTTCCTCAGTCCGGTCGATGGTGCCACAGCCGCCTCTCTGCAAGACAAGGGCTGGCAAGTGCTGGACTTCTCTGAACCCGAACATTGGTCCAAGCGCTTCGCTGAACACCCCGCCGTGTTCGGTTCGGCCAGCTGATATCCCTGAACGCATTCCATGACAACCCTTGAACACGACTTTCAGCCTGGCAACCTGGTTCGCGCCCGTGGCCGCGAATGGGTGGTGCAGACCGACTCGCACCGCGACTGGCTGCGCTTGCGCCCGTTGGGCGGCGCCGAAGACGAAACGATTGCCCTGATTCCCGAGCTGGAACTAGCGCCGGTTGAACACGCTACTTTTGACCTGCCGGATCCAGCCCTCGCTGGCAACCATGCGGCAGCCGTCCTACTACGCGATGCTTTGCGCCTCACTCTGCGCGCTGGTGCTGGCCCATTCCGGTCGTTCGGCAACATCGCGGTGGAGCCACGTGGCTACCAACTGGTGCCCCTGCTGATGGCCCTGCGCCTGTCCTCAGTTCGCCTGTTGATTGCCGACGACGTGGGCATCGGCAAAACCATTGAAGCCGGGCTGATTGCCCGCGAGTTGATGGACCGAGGAGAAATTGCCCGTCTCGCCGTGCTGTGCCCACCCCACCTGGTCGAGCAATGGCAATCCGAGCTCGAAACCCGGTTCAACCTCCATGCCGTCGCACTCACGGCATCGTCCGCCGCCCGTGTCGAGCGCGAATTGCCTCACGGTGTGGCTCTGTTCGATCACCACCCCGTGGTGGTGGTGAGCCTGGACTACATCAAGAGCGAACGCAACCGCGAGCAATTCATCGCCACCGCTCCCGAATGCATCATCGTGGACGAGGCCCACACTTGCGCCAGCAGTGGTGCCGGCAAACAACTTCGCTTTGAGCTGTTGCAGCGGCTGGGCAGGAACGAACACCGGCATCTGATCCTGCTCACCGCCACGCCACACTCTGGCGACGAAGTCGCCTTCTACAACCTGCTGTCGTTGCTGGATCAGCGCTTCCTGGCGCTGCAAGGCCGCATGTCGGCCAGCGATCCGCTGCGCCAGGAGCTGGCCCGCCATTTCGTGCAACGCCGTCGCAAGGACATCGCCGAGTGGCAAGCCGAGACAGAAGACGGGCGCGGCTTTGCCCGGCGCATGAAAACCGAGCTGACTTACCTGCTCAGTGGCGACTGGGGCAATTTCTTCGACGCCGTGCAGGACTACTGCCGCGAACTAGCAGAGACCGCCGAACGCGAAGGGGTGGCCGGAGGCTCCGGACTCATGTGGTACGCCACCCTCGCCTTGCTGCGCTGCGTGGCATCCTCTCCTGCCGCTGCGGTCAAAGCCTTGACCACCCGTCTTGAAGGCACCCAGTCCGAAGAAGACCTGCTGACCGACGAGCGTTTGCACGATGGCGCGGCCGATGATCTGTCGGCCAGCGACCTGGAGCCTCCAGCTCAGATTCAAGACGCGTCCCGCCTGCAAGACCTCATCGCCACGGCCCAGCACCTTTCTGGCCAATCCGGCGACCCCAAGCTGGCTGCATTGATTCAGCATGTCGGCCAACTGCTAAAAGATGGCTACCACCCGGTGGTGTTCTGCCGCTACATCGCCACGGCACACTACGTGGCGGACCATCTCAAGGCGAAGTTCTCCCAGGCCACCATCGAAGCCATCACCGGCGAATTCACCCCCGAAGAGCGGCGCGAGCGTGTGGAGGACATGGGCGAAGCCGACAGCCGCATCCTGGTGGCGACCGATTGCCTGTCGGAAGGCATCAACCTGCAACACCTGTTCACCGCAGTCGTCCACTACGACCTGGCCTGGAACCCCACACGCCACGAACAACGCGAAGGCCGGGTAGACCGCTTTGGCCAGCAAGCCCCTGAAGTGCGCTGCACCATGCTCTATGGGCAAGACAATCCGATCGACGGCTTTGTGCTGAAGGTCATCTTGCGCAAGGGCGAGGCGATCCAGAAGGAGCTGGGCGTTATGGTCCCTCTGCCCGAAGACGATGCCCGCATCAACCAGGCCTTGGTCAAGGCCGCGCTGATGCGCCGCGAGCACAGGGCACCGGCCATCATGCTGCAAGAGTCCTTCGACTTTGGCGAACCGGAGCGCCTGCTCGCACCCTTGCATGCCCAGTGGCAAGACGCACTGGAAAAGGCCAAGGCCAACCGCACCGTGTTTGCGCAGCGCCGCATTCGTCCCGACGAGGTACTGCCCGAGTGGCATAAACAGCAGCAGGCCCTGGGTGCCCAAGCCGATGTGAAGCGCTTTCTGCAAAGCGCCTGCGTACGCCTGGGCTCACCACTGGAAAACACGCGCCGCGCCAACCAGGTGCGCTTCACCCCTCAACACCTGCCCGAAGCCTTGCGCCTGCGCTTGGCCGATGAAGGGCTGGACACAGCTCAGCTGATCGATTTCGACGAGCTGCACCGCAGCCACCCTCTCGTGGGCCTGCTGGCCCAACACCTGCTGGAAGACGCGCTGGGCAACACCCAGCCCGTAGCAGCCCGCTGCGCGGCCACGCTGACCAACGACGTGGAAGTGGCCACTACCTTGTACTTGTTGCGCGTGCGTCATCAGCTCAGCTACGTGCGCCGCCGCGAACCTTTCCAGATGATGGCCGAAGAAACCGTGGCCTTGGTCGTACGCGGCCGGGCAAACCCAG
This sequence comes from Delftia acidovorans, assembly GCA_031286585.1. GTDB lineage: Bacteria > Pseudomonadota > Gammaproteobacteria > Burkholderiales > Burkholderiaceae_C > Comamonas > Comamonas acidovorans_A. The sequence goes on along the minus strand of JAITUC010000024.1, from coordinate 293,311 downwards.
AGTGGCTTGCCGATGACCAGGCAGCTCGCCTCATCGAATGCACCCCCAGTGGCAACTTGCCGCCCGATGCTGTGCAGCGTGAGGTGCGTCTAGCCCTCGAATTTCTGGCCGCCCACCCAAAACAGTTGCAAGCCCTGGCCCAGCGGCGCGCTAATGCCCTGCTGGACGATCACAAGCGCGTGCGTGAAGCCGCTCGCGACGTGGGCCAGTACAACGTCAAGCCCTGCCTGCCGGTGGATGTGATGGGCGTGTATGTGCTTCTGCCTGATTCGCTGTAAGCCTGAGCCGAGAACAACATGAAACGCATACGCAACAGCAAGCACCAGGCCACGCTCAACCTGCCTACCATTCAACTGGAAGGCAGCCTGTTCCTGCCCGACCAGTTGGAGAAGGCCGCGCAAGGCCGCGCTCAAAGCCAGACCGAGGTCGACTACGGTGTACCCAAGGGCGTCAAGCTCAAAGACGAATACAGCCGCGCCTTCCAGATTGCCTGTGCGCAGTGGCAACACTTCGCTGCCCAGTTGGACCGTGCCGACGTAGATGCTCAACGGCTCACCATCGGTTTTGTGAGTGAACTGCTCCGCGACGCCTTGGGTTATGCCCCCATACAGCCCACCACGTCGGTGAAAGTGGGCGCCATGGCTTACCCCGTCAACGTGATGGCCGGTCATATGGCGGTGTTGGTAGCACCACACCAGCTGGTTCTGGACGACGCCGACCCACGCTTTGCGGTGGCAGGCAGTGGTAACCGCAAAAAGTCCGCCTTTCAGGCCATGCAAGAGCTGCTCAACGCCAGCCCTGAGCACACCTGGGGCATCGTCAGCAACGGCAAGCAACTTCGTCTGCTGCGCGATGCCGCCTCGCTCACCCGGCCCACCTATTTGGAATTCGACCTAGCCGATCTGCTGGGCGGCCAGCGTTATGCCGAGTTCGCCAACGTGTGGCGCCTGCTGCACGGTAGCCGTGCACCGCAGTCTGGTGGCGCGGCGTGCGTCTGGGAACAATGGCGCGAAGCAGGCAAAGCCGAGGGCACGCGTGTGCGGGACGGTCTGCGCAACGGGGTTGAAAAAGCCTTGCTCACCTTTGGGGAGGGCTTCCTGCAGCATCCGGCAAACGATGCGTTGCGCGCGGCGCTGCATGACGGCAGCCTGAGCAAGGACGCCTATTTCCAGCAGCTGCTGCGCCTCATTTATCGACTGATCTTTATCTTCACCGTGGAAGAGCGCGGTGTGTTGCATCCGGTTGATGACAGCGTCGACGCCTTGGCTGCCCGCAAAGCCTATGCCGGAGGCTATGCGCTGAGCCGTTTGCGTGAGCTGTGCCTAAAGCGTCGCGCCCGTAACAGGCATGACGACCACTGGCAGGCCATCCGCATCGTTTGGCGCGGCTTGGCACACGGCCAAGCGCGGCTGGCTCTGCCAGCCCTGGGCGGCCTGTTCGCGGAAGACCAATGCCCGCAGCTGGACACGGCCAGCCTGCATAACACCCACATGCTGGCCGCGCTGCAACACCTGCGCTGGGCCGTCATCGCCCAGGGCAAGACCAGCAGCCTCACCCCGGTGGACTACCGAAACATGGGGCCAGAAGAGCTGGGCAGCGTGTACGAAAGCCTGCTGGAACTGGTGCCCACCATCGATCTGCCTGCGCGCCGATTCGGCTTTGTTGGCATCACCGAAGAAGGCAGCACCGCAGGCAATGCCCGCAAGACCTCAGGCAGCTACTACACGCCCGACAGCCTGGTGCAGGAGCTGATCAAGAGCGCGCTGGACCCCGTCATCGAACAGCGCCTGCGGGCCCGCGCCGACAACCCCACCGAAGCCCTGCTGTCCATCCGCGTGGTGGACCCTGCCTGCGGTAGTGGCCACTTTCTGCTGGCGGCCGCCCGCCGCCTGGCCGAAAAGCTGGCCGAGCTGCGCAGCGTTGAGAGTGGGCAGGAAGGTGCCGTGCGCCCACAAGACTATCGCCACGCTTTGCGTGAGGTGGTGGCCCGCTGCATCTTTGGTGTCGACCGCAACCCCATGGCTATTGAACTGGCTCGCACCGCGCTATGGTTGGAAGGCTTCGAAGAAGGTCGTCCCTTGAGCTTTCTAGATCACCACATGCAAGTGGGCGATGCGCTCTTGGGCCTCACAGACCTCAAGTCCCTGGAGTTCGGCATAGCGAAAGACGCCTTCAAGCCCCTGTCTGGCGACGATAAGGAAGTGTGCAAAGCCCTGGCCAAGGCCAATAAGGCCGCGCTCAAACAACTCTCCACCGAACGCAAGAGCCGACAAGCCCGGCTGCAGTTGGAAGACACCCATGGCTTGACACAGCTGCGGGCCATCGAAGCCTTGCCGGAAGGCAGTACGGCTGAAATCGAAGCAAAGGCCCATGCCTACGCCCGCTATCTACAAACAGCACGCACTAGCCACCTGGCCGCCGCAGCCGATGCCTTGCTGGGTGCTTATCTGCTCCCCAAGACAGCGGCCAACGTCATTCCGACCACCACCACCCTAGTTCTCGCGCTGCAAGGCTCCACCTTACAGGCAGCACAACAAGCAGCGCTCACTTCCGCACAAGCTGCATGTCAGCACGCCCGGGTCTTCCACTGGCCATTGGCATTTCCGCAGGTGTTTGCCCAAGGTGGCTTCGACTGCGTGCTGGGCAATCCGCCGTGGGAACGCATCAAGTTGCAGGAAGAAGAGTTCTTTGCCACTCGCCACCGCGACGTAGCCGAGGCACGCAACAAAGCAGAACGCACACGGCGCATCCAATGGCTCAGCGAGGGCATGCTGGCGCGCCACCTCTATCCCGACCTCGCCCACGCCACGCACGAGGACGAAGCCGAGAAGCGTCTCTACACCGAATTCATCTCCGCGCGCCGAACAGCAGAAGCGGCCAGCCTCTTTGCTCACATGGGCAGCGAAGACGGGGGGCGCTATCCACTAACAGGTGTGGGCGATGTCAACACATATGCGCTGTTTGCAGAAACCATTCTGCAGATCCACTCAAGCACCGGACGCGCTGGCTTCATCGTGCCTACGGGCATCGCCACCGACGACACCACCAAGGCTTACTTCGGGCATATTACGCAGCACGGGCGCTTGGTCAGCCTATACGACATCGAAAACCGCGACAGGTTGTTTGCCGCAGTCGATAGTCGCATGAAGTTCTCACTGCTGACGCTTGGAGACGCCGAGCTAACCCAATTCGTCTGCTTCGTTACACAAGTTGATCAACTGTCCGACTTCAGGCGCCGATTCACGCTCAGCCCAGACGAGTTCCGCCTCATCAACCCCAACACACTGACCTGCCCGGTGTTTCGGAGCGAACGCGACGCCGAGCTGACCAAAAAGCTGTACCGCGCTTCGCCCATTCTCATTGATGAGAGCCATGACAACGGTAACCCGTGGGGCTTCGACTACATGACGAAGATGTTTGACATGGCTGATAACAGCCATGAGTTTTCGGAGCATGATCAATTGCCAGCGAAGGCGATTGCCGGGGCTTCGTTGTCGCCTCTTCGCGAAGCAAAGCACATCCATCTTTATGACCATCGGTGGGCGACCAGCCGGAAATCTCAGCGTGAAGCCGACCTTGCTACCGCCGAGGAAAAGTCAGATCCCAATTTCTCAGTCGACACTAGATACTGGCTTCCCAAAACTCGAGTAGAGGAGCGTCTGGCATCTAAGGGCTGGAAGCGGGCATGGCTAATGGGCTGGCGAGATATCTGCCGAGCAACTGATGAACGTACTGTGATTGCTGCTGTATTTCCTAGGACGGCGATCGCACACACTTTACGCGTAGCGTTCGTGAATAAGGAGCCTCGAAAAGCAGCGGCATTCATTGCGAACCTTTCATCTCTAACGCTTGACTACGTATGTCGACAAAAAATTGGAGGCACACACCTTACCGTTGAATTGCTCAAACAACTTCCCGTACTGCCTCCTGATCGCTACACCGACGTAGACCTCGCATTCATCGTCCCGCGTGTCCTAGCGCTGACCTATACCGCGCACGACCTGTCTGACTGGGCAAAGGATCTGGGATACGAAGGTGCACCCTTTGCTTTCGACCTTGACCGTCGCGCCATCTTGCGAGCCGAGCTCGACGTCTATTACGCCCGCTTGTACGGCCTAACCCACGACGAACTGCGCTACATCCTCGACCCCGCCGACGTCATGGGCAAAGACTACCCCAGCGAAACCTTCCGCGTGCTCAAGAACAAGGAACGCATTCCCGGCACAGAGCGATACCGGACTCAGCAGTTGGTGCTGGCCGCATGGGATGCGTTGAAAGTTCAACAGCCGATCACGACGGCGGCACCGGAAGCACTCCGCCGCAAAGCCCCATTGCCGATTTATGCGGAAGGCACCACGCCAGCGTCGATAGCAGAAGATTGGCTGGCAGGCTTGGTAATCGATGTGCTGCAACAAGCCGGACCGTGTGATGACAATCAACTTCGGCGCGTTCTCGGCGCCCGGCTCCCAGAAAGCACACCGGATGCCGAGGTCCTGCATGATTGGTTAGCGCCTGTGAATACAGAACGCTGGGGGCACATTTGCAGTTGGCTTCGCGCTCTATTGGGCGTCCCAGTAACGGCCCCCCTGTCCATTCGCGACGCCCAGGCGCAACCAGAATTCCTGGGTGACCATCGCACCAAATCGCTGGCTCAGGCCTTGATTGAGGCCCGCCGGCAACAAGAAGACGCACTGGCGGAAGTTCTGGCAGGTGCCACATCGGAAGTTCGACCCAACGAAGTACGCAAACAGGGATAAAAGCCTATGGATGACGCAGCCATTCCCCCCGTGACCCATGTCAGACCACGCCTATGGGTGGAAACACTGTGGCTGCTGGATTCGCTGACGACTAAGGAACCCTTACGCGAGATTCCCTTGCGGCGTGGACTCAACCTAGTCGTTTCGCCGCCTGGCAAGGGCAGCGCCGGCCACGGGGTCGGGAAAACAGCCTTCTGCCAGTTGTTGCGCTTTGTGTTGGACGACCCCCTCTGGTCCGATGGCTCAACCCTACGCGACGAACTGCTGCACAGCCGCGAATTGAAAGAAGGAGCGGTGGCTGCCCACGTGCACATCGGCGGCGAGGTATGGACAGTGCTGAAACCCTGGCTGCATCAAAAGCAATACCGCGCATCCCGCACGGCCGACTGGCGACAACTGGCTGCCAACGAGGTTGAAAACGAGTTCAGTGCCTACCAAGCTGCGCTTCGGCAGCATCTGGTGGAAATACTGCCTGTACAAAAACTGCCCGGGTCCGAGCAGCCCATCGAATGGCACCAGATTCTGGCCTGGTGTTCGCGTGATCAGAACGCCCGTTATCAAAACTACTACCAGTGGCGTTCGGATGGCGTCAGATTCAGCCTGCCAGCAAAGTCACCGGCCGCACTGATGCAGATCGTGCTGGGCCTAATGCACGATGCCGCGACATTGCAGGAGCTGGACGGCACAGCAAAGACGCTGGAGGAGCACAAAACCAATCTACAAGACCTGCGAGAGGAGCCCGCACGCTTGCTCAAGCACGTTCGCCGCCAATTGACTCGCCGCCTCAACGTGTCGGCCAGCACGCCCTTCTGGCAGGATGGCTTGCTCAAACTCCCCAATTTGGTCGGGCTCGCCAAACAACGTAAGGACGCCTATCAGCAAGAACTGCGCGACATCGAGGTCGAACGGCAAGAGCTCACTGCAACTCGCCAAACATGGCTGGAAACGGGTGCGCCGCTGAAGCGCAGCATGGACCTTCTCACCAACGAAATCCAGCAGATGGAGGCATTGATTGCTGGTGACATGCAACGCGTAACCGAACTGCAAAACGAGGCCTCGTCACTGCAGCAACAACTCCCTACGCGTTGCGATGCCGGTAATCTGCTGCGCAAGGACTGCAGTTACGTGATCGATCGAATCGAGCAAACGCAGCTTGATCGAAGCCGACGCATCACAGTGCACCAACGATCAAGGCAGTCCCTAGAGGACGACATGCAGCCTCTGCGCCGCAGGCTCCAAGAACTGGAAGCCGAGGCCGCCCCCATTAATGTAAAGCTGGCCGATATCGATCAACGCAGCGCCGACCTGAGCACGAGGCATGCGCAATCCTTGTCTGCGGCCCAGTTGCTCGACGAGGCCCTCGAAGACTACGAGCACTACGACGGAATTGCCACGGGCAAGTCACCGTCAGCCGATATTGCTTCGGTGGAGCGCCAACTTGAGTCGGCGCAGCGCCGCCGTGACCAGCTTCAAATTCAGCTTGATCAAGAACGTGTAGCCTTAAAGGGGCGGCATCAAGTCATCAGCAGTGCCATGCAGTCCGTTGCCAAGTCTCTGCCGTCATTCCACTGGGGCGTTCTGAGCGACGACGACAAGAGCCGCAGCCGCCCGTTCCAGATGGGGCCGATGCACTCGACGACATTCAAGGTCCTCGAAATCTTGGCCGGAGACATCGCCTGCTTGCTCGACAGCAGCAATGCACAGAGCTTTCACCCGGGATTTCTGTTGCATGACTCGCCTCGGGAAGCCGAGATGAGCGAATCCATGCTATGGGCTCTTCTGGGCCATGTGGCATCGGACCGTAGTGATTCATTCCAGTACATCGTCACCACATCGACCGAGCCGGTCGAGGCGTTCAGTCAATTTGTGCGCCTTAGACTCTCCGCAGATAGCGACGAAGGCTTTCTACTTCGTCATCGGGTGGGCGTAGCGCAGATTCCATTGACATGAGGTCCACATGGAAAAATTTATAGCGGTACTGCCGGCTTGGACATCTAACTTTACGGTTAGCCCCAGCCTCACCCTCGAACGAGATCGGGTTGGATTTTTCAAAGATATCTACCAATGAATCCGCTGCATCGCGCACTGATTGAAAAGGCGGGACACGATTACGGCTTTGAGCATGTGGTGACGAGTGGTCCCGACGGCGTCGTGCTGGCCTCAGCGAGGCACGCCGCAATCGCGCAGGTAGTCGACCAACCCACTGGTGGTCATCTCCTGTACTTGCGCGCCGAAACACCTGCGCTGCTGCCTGAGATGCGTCGTTCGTTTGCCCCGCAGGCTCAAGCCAATGGTTTTGCTGCCGGCACGGTAGCGAGCTTGGCAAGCATGCTTCGCCGCGCCGCTGGTTTGGCGCGTGCATTGCCCAGCCAAGCTGCCAACGACTATGAAGCCACGGTGGCCAGTCAGTTGGCTCAATTGCCTGCGGATCTCAGCGGAACAGAGGTGGAGCGTCTGGTCCGTCAGCGGGTGGGCCAGCAGAAATTTCGTGAAGCCATGCTCGACTACTGGGGCGGAGCGTGCGCTGTGACTGGGGTGGCGTTGCCCGAGGTACTTCGCGCCAGTCACGCAAAGTCATGGGCAGAGTGCACCAGCGATGCCGAGCGGCTGGACGTATTCAACGGCTTTTTGCTGGTTGCCAATCTGGACGCACTATTTGACCGATTTCTTATCAGCTTTGATGATGGTGGCGTGCTTCTGATCTCGCCGTCACTGTCAGGGGAAGTTCGCAGCCGGCTGGGGCTGCAACCAGGGTTGGCGCTTCGTTGGCTTAGCGACGCACATCGCGTGTATTTGGCCGGGCACCGAGCGCGGTTTCAGGCCGGGTTGGTCTGATCAACGTCCAGGGTCTCTCCGCGCTTTCCGCAAGCCTTCGCCGGGCGTCTTTGCATTGGATCCGCGGTTTGAGGCACCGTTGTCCGGAGACTTGCCATCAGAGGCGACTGGCCGTCCTCATCCATTGCATTGGCGTTCACGCCAGCCTCAAGCAGCCGTCTCACTTCGGTGATTTGCCCATCGTCAATGGCTTTCATTAGCGCACTGATGTCATTCATGCCCAACCTCCGGTCTCGGCCGTTCTTTTGGAAGTCTCGAAGCTCAGCGAGTCTTGGCTGCTAGTCCGCAGTTCCTCCCCGCAGCTCCTCCTCAGCCCACCCCATCACCTCAGCCGCACTACACCCCAGCCCCCGCGCAATCCTTGAACACGATAGTTGAGGTTGGCATGTGCTCGCCACGCTCCACCTGGTCCGTGTACGAGCGCTCAATATCGGCGAGGTTGGTTGATGACGGCTGGCTTTTGAAGCCTGCGGTGATCGTTTGCACCCCCGGCCATGAGTTAAAGAAAACGTGGTCCCGTTCTCCCCGCGAATCAAGAATTGTGAGCCATGACTCACGCACACCCAGGTTCATTTGAGCAACGAACCTTCGCCACCACTCCCCAACCCAAACTCGACGACCTGGCCATCGACGCCGTCCTGCACCTGGGCGCTGCCCTCGAAGTGCTGGAGCTGCACGCTCGCCACAAGGTCACAGCCATCAATTGCGTCTGCCGCGACCTGCTGCGCATCTACTACGCCAAGGCCGATCAGGCTCACTCGCTGGAGCCGCAGGACAAGGAACTGCTGGGCCTGCTGCACGACACGGCGTTGGACCTGGGCTATGCCGTCGAGGTGGTGGACCATCTGAATGGCGACGAGGCCGATGACCCCATCCTCTATGCCGTGAGCTATCTGCTCAAGGCGGCCAAGCGGTTTGCGGACGAGGGCGTTGCTGCGGCGCTTGCCGTGAAGGGGTAGGGCGCAGGGCTGCCGCCTGCCTTGCAGGGGCGGGGCTTCAAGGGCAGGGTTTGAGGTGCGCTGCCGTGGCCTGTTCGGTCAGCGGGTCTTCGGCCAGGGCCTGCAGCAGCGCGTCCAGCAGGCCGGGAAAGCGTGCGTCCAGGTCTTCGCGGCGCAGGGAGAGCAGGTTCTCGCGACCATCGGGGCGCTGCCAGATCACGCCGCTGTCGCGCAGCACGCGCCAGTGGTGGGTCATGGTGGATTTGGACTGGCCCTGCAAGAGCGAGCCGCAGGCGCGCTCATGGCCTGCGGCCAGCGCGCGCACCACGGCCAGGCGCAGGGGGTTGCCCAGGGCGTTGAGCAGGTTTTCCAGGCGTATCTGTTCGCGGTCGGGGTGGTTGGCAAGCATGGGTCATCCAGTCGATGGGGCGCCACTGTGCCATGGAAGCAATGCCGCACGTCGCTGATGCGGCGTGGCGCGGGCAGTTATCTGGCAGACAGGGGCATGGCGTGGTGAAAACATGGATCGTTCTGCAAGAAGTTGCGGAAGATAGTACGATTGTCTTCGTACATTCCAATTGTCATCAACCCTCATTCAACCCCCGCGAGAATCCGACCCTTCGAACCGGCAGATCCACGCTCACCAGGAAACCAGGAGTCCTCCATGGCCCGCCATACCCCCATAGAACGCTATCGCAACATTGGTATCTCCGCGCACATCGATGCCGGCAAGACCACCACAACCGAGCGCATCCTGTTCTACACCGGGGTGAGCCACAAGCTGGGCGAGGTGCACGAGGGCGCCGCCATCATGGACTGGATGGAGCAGGAGCAGGAGCGCGGCATCACCATCACCTCGGCGGCCACCACCTGCTTCTGGAAGGGCATGGACGGCAGCTTTGACCAGCACCGCATCAACATCATCGACACCCCGGGCCACGTGGACTTCACCATCGAGGTGGAGCGTTCCATGCGCGTGCTCGACGGCGCCGTGATGGTCTATGACGCCGTGGGCGGCGTGCAGCCGCAGTCCGAGACGGTCTGGCGCCAGGCCAACAAGTACAAGGTGCCGCGCCTGGCCTTCGTCAACAAGATGGACCGCACGGGCGCGGATTTTCTGCGCGTGCGGCAGATGATGGTGGACCGCCTCAAGGCCAACCCCGTGCCCATCGTGCTGCCCATTGGCGCAGAGCAGCAGTTCACCGGCGTGGTGGACCTGCTCAAGATGAAGGCCATCATCTGGGACGAGGCCACGCAGGGCATGAAGTTCGAGTACCAGGACATTCCCGCAGCCATGGTGGCAGACGCCAAAAAGTGGCGCGAGTCCATGGTGGAGGCGGCTGCCGAGGCCAGCGAAGACCTGATGAACCGCTACCTGGAAGAGGGCGACCTGCCCGAGGCCGACATCCTGCGCGGCCTGCGCCTGCGCACCATTGCGGGCGAGATCCAGCCCATGCTGTGCGGCTCGGCCTTCAAGAACAAGGGTGTGCAGCGCCTGCTGGACGCCGTGGTCGAGCTCATGCCTTCCCCGCTGGAAGTGCCGCCCGTGGAGGGCCATGCGGAAGACGGCTCCATCATCGTGCGCCATGCCGATGACAGCGAGAAGTTCTCTGCCCTGGCCTTCAAGCTGATGACCGACCCCTTCGTGGGCCAGCTCACCTTTGTGCGCGTCTACTCGGGCGTGCTGAACAAGGGCGACAGCGTGCTCAACTCCGTCAAAGACAAGAAGGAGCGCATTGGCCGCATCGTGCAGATGCATGCCAACGAACGCCTGGAGGTGGAGGAAATCCGCGCCGGCGACATTGCCGCCTGCGTGGGCCTGAAGGACGTGACCACGGGCGAGACCCTGTGCGACCCGTCCGCGCCCATCGTGCTGGAGAAGATGGTCTTCCCCGAGCCCGTGATCGCCCAGGCCGTGGAGCCCAAGTCCAAGGCCGATCAGGAAAAGATGGGCATCGCCCTGTCGCGCCTGGCGGCCGAAGACCCGTCCTTCCGCGTGCGCACCGATGAGGAATCGGGCCAGACCATCATTGCCGGCATGGGCGAGCTGCACCTGGAAATCATCGTGGACCGCATGAAGCGCGAGTTCAACGTGGAGGCCAACGTGGGCAAGCCCCAGGTGGCCTACCGCGAGACCATCCGCAAGAAAGTCACCGATGTGGACGGCAAGTTCGTGCGCCAGTCAGGTGGCAAGGGCCAGTACGGCCACGTGGTCTTCACGGTGGAGCCGCAGGAACCCGGCAAGGGCTTCGAGTTTGTCGACGCCATCAAGGGCGGCGTGGTGCCGCGCGAGTACATCCCTGCGGTGGAAAAGGGCGTGGTCGAGGCCCTGACCAGCGGCGTGCTGGCCGGCTACCCCGTGGTGGACGTGAAGGTCACGCTGACCTTTGGCTCCTACCACGACGTGGACTCCAACGAAATGGCCTTCAAGATGGCGGCCATCTTCGGATTCAAGGAAGCGGCCAAGAAGGCCAGCCCCGTCATCCTCGAACCCATGATGGCCGTGGAAGTGGAGACGCCCGAAGACTACGCCGGCACCGTCATGGGCGACCTGTCTTCACGGCGCGGCATGGTGCAAGGCATGGACGACATGGCCGGAGGCGGCAAGTCCATCAAGGCCGAAGTGCCCCTGTCCGAAATGTTCGGCTACGCCACCTCCCTGCGCTCGCAAACGCAAGGCCGTGCCACCTACTCCATGGAGTTCAAGCACTACGCCGAAGCACCGCGCAACGTGGCCGAGGCGGTGATCAACGCACGCTCCAAGTAAGAGGCGACCAGAAAGGCAGCGCCGCTGGCCGCAAGGCCACGGCCTCCTGCCCCCTGACCCCTCTCACCCCTCCCGTATGTCCACGCCTGCGTCGGGCCGCCTGCGGGGTTGCAGTCCTGCCGAAGGACAGGACTGATTCGTCATCTGACTCGCCGTGATTGTTTGAACGTAGCGCGCAGCGCGAAGTGAGTTTCACGGCGAACCCCGCAGCCGCCACGGCGCAGGTTGCCCCGCAGCGAAGCGAAGGGGTCGCGGACATTCGGGCGCTTTTCTTTGCTCACTTTCTTGTAGCGAGACAAGAAAGTGAGTCGGCCGCCGGGCCGAGACCCGGCCTCGAAAAACAACCACCCGGCAGGATCGAAATCAAACCCCAAAACCTAGAAAAACAGCAGCTTCACCCAAGGCGCCAGCAAGACATTCACCGCCCCCGCAATCATCATCACCAACGAAGCCACCACCGCCTGCACATCACCAAACTGCCGCGCCTTCGCCACCCCGCTGCCATGCGCCGCCCCACCCAGGATCGCGCCCGCAGCCAGCTTGCTGCGCACCCGGGGCAGCAGCCGCAGGATGGTCTCGCCCATCAGCATCCCGCTGACGCCCGTGAGCAGCACGAACAGCGCGGCCAGGTCGGTAGGCCCGCCCAGCACGCGCTCGGCCTCGATGGCGAAGGGCGTGGTCACCGAGCGTACGGCCAGGCCCTTTTGCAGGTCCACGGGCAGGCCGAAGGCCTGGGCGAACCACACCGTGGTGGCGATGGATACGCCGCTGGCCACGATCACGCCGGTGGCGATGGACATCCAGTGCTTGCGCAGCAGCTGCCGGTTTTCGTGCAGCGGCAGTGCAAAGGCCACCGTGGTGGGCCCCAGCAGCCAGACCAGCCAGTGCGTCTGGGCGATGTACTGCGGATAGCGCACATGCGTCAGCAGCGCCAGCGCGATCAGCACCAGGGGCGTAGCGATGATGGGCATGAGCAGCGGATGCGGATGGCTGCGGTACATGCGCTTGTTGGCCGCATAGCAGGCCAGCGTGGCCAGCAGCGACAGCAGGCCTATGGCCTGGTCGGACAGGGTGTTCATGCCTGCTCCTTGCGCAGCCCGGCGCGCGTGGAGCGGCGCCGGGCCAGCCACAGCTCCAGCCGGTAGACCCGGTCCACGGCCAGGGCCGTGGCGGCCATCACGCAGGCCGTGCTGGCCACGATGACGGCCAGGATGCGCAGGCCCTGGTGCTGGATCAGGCCGGTGTACTCGGTAACCACCAGCATGGCGGGTACGAAGAACAGCAGCATCTCGGCCAGCAGCCAGTTGGTGCCGCCCTGCAGCCAGCGCGCCTGGACCAGCCCGCTGAACAGGCCCATGGCCAGCAGCGCAAAGCCGATCAGCCCGGCCGGCATGCCCCAGCCGAAATGGGCGCGCACGGCCTCCATGGCCACCCACAGCGCGCTGAGCAGGCCGACCTGCAACACGCCGCGCAGCAGCGGCCAGCCGCGGTGCAGCAGGCCCCGGAAAATCTGCGGCCGCAGGACAGGCATGGCGGACATCTTTGACATGGCGCAATCCTAGGGTTTTCACCAGGATTCGTAAAATGAATAATCTCCATTTATTCCATGCACAAAAGGAATTCTCATGGACCTGCGCGCCCTGCGCTACTTTGTCGAGGTCGTGCGCTGCAATGGCTTCACGCGTGCGGCCGAGGCGCTGCATGTGACCCAGCCCACCATCAGCAAGATGGTGCGGGCGCTGGAGGATGAGTTGGGTGGCCCGCTGCTGCTGCGCGAGGGCCGGGGCGTGCAGTTGACGGACGCGGGCCAGGTGGTCTACGCACGCGGCCTGCAGGTGCTGGAGCAGTCGCGCCAGCTGCTGCAGGAGGTGGCCGAGGTGGACGGCATTGCGCGCGGCAGCCTGAGCGTGGGCATCATGCCCACGGCCGGGCACTACATGGCGCCCGTGATCGCGCGTTTTCAGCAGTTGCATCCGGGTGTGGAATTGCATGTGCAGGAACAAGGCGCACGTGCCCAGCGCCAGCTGCTGCTGGACGGCAAGCTGGACATGGCGCTGGGCCTGCACGGCGCGGGCGAGGCGGGTGGCGACCTGGCCGGAGAGGGCCTGGAGTACTGCACCATCGCCCACCAGAAGACACGCGTGGCCTTTGCCGCGCACGAGGTGCCCGACCCGGACGCACCCGTGCACTGGAGCGAGCTGGCCCGGCGGCCCTTTGTGTTCTACACCTCGGACTTCGCCCTGCACCAGGCCGTGCTGGAGCATTGCGCGGCGGCGGGCTTCAGCCCCCAGGTGCGGCTGCAGACGCGCTACTGGGACTTCATCGGCGACCTGGTGGCAGAAGGCGTGGGCGTGGCCGTGATGTTCGAGCACGTGATCGCGCGGTTCGACCCCCGGCGCGTGTCCAGCCGCCCGCTGGTGGGGCCTGAACTGCACTGGGACGTGGTGCAGCTGTGGCGCAGCGGCTATCTGTCGCGCGCGGCGAGGGCCTGGCTGGAGTGCGTGCGTGCGGTCTATCCCGACGACAATCGCTGAGTCCATGCAACCCAGAAAACGCCCTCCCTCGCGCGCCTTTGCGGGCCCATCCCGGCGCCCGCAGACCGCCTTCGCCGACCGGCCCGACACCGGCCCCTCACGCCTGCTGTGCTTCAACAAGCCCTACGGCGTACTCAGCCAGTTCACCCCCGAGGGCCGCTGGCGTGGCCTCAAGGAATACATCGACGTGCCGGGCGTGCATGCGGCAGGCCGGCTCGACGCCGACAGCGAGGGCCTGCTGCTGCTGACCAATGACGGGCCGCTGCAGGCGCGCATTGCCGATCCGCGCTTCAAGATGGAGAAGACCTACTGGGTGCAGGTGGAGGGAGTGCCCGACGAGGCCGCGCTGCAGGCCCTGCGCCAGGGCGTGCAGCTCAACGACGGCATGACGCTGCCCGCGCAGGCGCGCCGGCTGGAGCCGCAGCCCGTGCTGTGGCAGCGCGACCCGCCGATCCGCGTGCGCCAGAACATTCCCGATTGCTGGATCGAACTGGTCATCCGCGAAGGCCGCAACCGCCAGGTGCGCCGCATGACGGCGGCCATTGGACACCCCACGCTGCGGCTGGTGCGCGCGGCCATCGGGCCCTACACGCTGGACGGGCTGGAGCCCGGCCAGTGGAAGGACGTGGAGCCCGCCTAGGGTTGCGGATTGTCGGGTGCTGCCACAGCCTGCCAGCGCTGCAGGCCGAGCCACGGATGAAAGCGCCGCGCCTCGCCCACTTCCACGCGCTCCACGCTGCCCGCCAGCAGCGGCCACAGGCGCTGCAATTGTTCGGAACGCTGCTGGGTGCAGCGCCGCGCGCGGGCCAGCAGCTCGCTGCCCTGTCCCAGCAGGCGCGACAGTTCGCGCAGGCGTGGCGGCGGCAGGCATTGGGCGCTGGCCAGCATCAGCCAGGACGGTGCCTGGCCCGCTTGGGCCGGGCCGCTGGCGGCGAACTGCTCCAGCAGGGCGACATGGGCACTGAGCAGGGGCGCGGGCGGCTTCTCGGCCAGCATGATCTCCAGCAGCCTGCCCTCGATGCGCCAGCGGGCGGGCACCACGGCGTGCTCTACCGAGTTGCCGAAGCGCGTGGACTGGCGATGGCGGACGGCGCGGCTGCCCTGCTCCAGCAAGGGCTGCAGCAGTTCGGCCAGGGCCTGCTCGCGCTGCGCCGTGGGCGCTTCGGCCAGCGTGATGCGCAGCGGCACGGCCTCGTAGCCGCGCAGCTGGTCGCGCCAGGCCATCCAGCCCGCCGTGTCGGGGCCGCCCAGCAGCAGGGCGAGGAAGGCGCCCAGGCCGGCCAGGGCCGAGCCGGTCCACCAGGACACCTGCACAGGCTGCCGCCCGACGATCAGCCAGCCCGTCAACCAGACCAGCGCCCCCGCGCAGGTGGCTGCCAGCAGGCCCATGCCGAAGGCGAGGAAGGGCGCGCCATCGAGCCGGTCGGGCAGCAGCACCAGCATGGCCACGCAGGCCGCGCCGGCGCACAGCGCGATGGCCCACCAGCCCGCGACGGGCAGGGTGCGCGCGGTGCGCTCCGTGTGGCCCATGCGACCCGTGCCGCCGGCCAGGGCCAGCAGCAGCAGGGCCACCACCGCACCAGCGGTCAACGCAATGAACAGGGGCGCAAACACCCACAGCGCCAGCAGTCCGAGGACCGCCGATACCGCAAGCGACAGCGCCAGCATGCTCAGGCCTTCTTGAGGAACTCCGACTTGAGCAGCATGGAGCCCAGTTCGGTCTTGCAGTCCACGTTATGGCCGTCGGCGCCATCGACCAGGCGGATGCCCTTGATCTTGCTGCCCTTCTTGAGCACGGTGGACGAGCCCTTGACCTTGAGGTCCTTCACCAGGATCACGGCATCGCCGTCGGCCAGCGCATTGCCGTTGGCATCGCGCACGATGCCGTCGCCAGCGGCGGCTTCGCCAGCCTCCTCATCGGCCTGCATGGGCCATTCGAAGGCGCAGTCGGGGCAGATGTAGCTGGCGGCGTCGGGATAGGTGTTTTCAAGGCCGCACTGGGGGCAGGCGGGAGTGGTCTGGGGCATGGGAGGGACAGATTCGGTGAAGACAAGGGGCGCGGCTTGCGCGCCGTACCTGGCAATTGTCGCCCCTGCCCCCACTCGCCGGCCTCGGCAAACCCGAGCGGGTTGCTGCGCTGAGCGCTACGCGCCCAGCCCTTGCTCAGAGCGACGAACCCATCTTGCGCAGGAAGCGCTCGCAGGCATCGAGCTGCGCCAGCTCCACGAACTCGTCAGGCTTGTGCGCCTGCTCGATGGAGCCGGGGCCGCAGACCACGGTGGGAATGCCGGCGTTGTGGAACAGGCCGGCCTCGGTGCCGTAGGCCACCTTGCGCTTTTCCTGGTCGCCAGTCAGCGCGCGCACCAGCTGGGTGATGGCGGCCTCTTCCGAGGCTTCGAGCGCGGGGGCGCTGGCGCCGGTCTCGATCTCGATGCGCGCGTCGGCGAACTCGGCGCGCATGCGGGGCAGCAGCTCGTCGCGCACATAGGCCTCGACCTGGGCCTGGATGCCGTCCACCGACATGCCGGGCAGGTTGCGGAATTCATAGGCGAACTCGCACAGCTCGGGGATGGTGTTGACCGCGATGCCGCCCTGGATCTGGTTGGTGGTCATGGTGGTGAAGGGCACGTCGAAGAATTCGTCGTAGGGGCCGTGGGCCTTGAAGTGGTCGGCAATGTCGCGGATGCGGCAGATCAGCCGCGCCGCGTACTCGATGGCATTGCTGCCGCGCGGCGTGAGCGACGAATGCGCGGCCTTGCCGTGCACGCGGCAGCGGTAGAGGTTGATGCCCTTGTGCGCCACCACGACCTGCATGCTGGTGGGCTCGCCGACCACGCAGCCGTCGAAGCGCGCGCCCTGGGCCTTGAGCTGGTTGATCATCACGGGCGCGCCCGCGCAGCCGATTTCCTCGTCGTACGAGAAGGCCAGGTGCACGGGCCTGGCGCGCCGGGTGGCCAGGAATTCGGGCACCAGCGCCAGCGAGGCGGCGATGAAGCCCTTCATGTCGCAGCTGCCGCGACCGTACAGGCGCCCGCCCTTTTCGGTGAGCGCAAAGGGGTTGGTGCTCCACTGCTGGCCATCGACCGGCACCACGTCGGTATGGCCGGACAGCACGATGCCACCCTGCGTTTCGCCGTTGTGGGCCGGCAAAGTGGCGAAGAGATTGGCCTTGGCGCCGTCCGGAGAGTGGAACAATCGGGCACTCACGCCCAGCGTGGCCAACTCATCGCGTACACACTCGATCAGCGCCAGGTTGGAGTTGCGGCTGGTGGTGTCGAATGCGACCAGTGTTTCCAGCCAGTCGCGGGTGTTTTTCCAGGTAGTCATGTGGTTCCATCTGCGCCATGGCCTGCGCCGCCCCTTCGCGGACGACGCAGGCCATGGCATAGGCATTGCATATGGCGAAGCAGTGTACGCCCGGGTTGCGGCCCGGGCAGGCACGCCGACCCATGCCCCGGGCGTGACTGCCGTCTTTTCAATCCCTTTTCGGAAATGGACCCTGCTTTGACCAAGCAAACCGTCTCGACCCGCAACATCGTGGCTGCCGTCATCGGCAACGCGCTGGAGTGGTATGACTTCCTGGTGTTCGCCTTCATGACACCCATCGTGGCCAAGCTGTTCTTCCCCAGCAATCCCGACAATCCGGACGACAACATCAACCGCATCCTGATGACCACGGCCGTGTTCGGCGTGGGCTTTTTCATGCGGCCCGTGGGCGGCATCCTGCTGGGCCTGTACGGCGACCGCAAGGGCCGCAAGGCGGCCATGGTGATGGTGACGGGCCTGATGGCGGTGGCGATCGCGCTGATCACGCTGGCGCCCACCTATGCGGCCGTGGGCATCCTGGCGCCGCTGTTCATCGTGCTGGCGCGGCTGCTGCAGGGCTTTGCGGCCGGCGGCGAGTTCGGCACCTCCACGGCGCTGCTGATCGAGCTGGCACCGCCCGGCAAGCGCGGCTTCTATGGCTCCTGGCAGATGGCCGGCCAGATGCTGGCCCTGCTGATCGGCGCGGCCACGGGCACGCTGATCACCGAGATCTTCACCGAGGCCGAGCTGATGGCCTGGGCCTGGCGCGTGCCCTTCGCCGTGGGCCTGCTGATCGTTCCCGTGGCGCTGTACATCCGCCGCCATGTGGAGGAGCCCGAGGTCTTCAAGCAGATGCAGGCCGACCAGGAAAGCGGCAAGGCGCGCCAGATCGGCATCATGGAGATGCTGCGCACGCATGCGCGCGAGACGCTGGTGGGCATGGGCCTGGTGGTCACGGCCACGGTGTCCATCTACATCACCTTCACCTACCTGGTGACCTATGCCACGGTGACGCTGAAGCTGCCCATGCGCGATGCGTTCATGGTGCAGATGGCCGGCGCCGCGCTGATGGTGGTGATCATGCCGTTCTTCGGCGCCCTGTCCGACCGCGTGGGCCGCCGCGTGCTGACCATCGGCTCGCTGATCGGCTACCTGGTGGTGCTCTACCCGCTGTATGCCTGGCTGACCGACGGCCCCACGGTGCACAAGCTGCTGATCACCCAGCTGGTGGTCTGCGTGTTCGTGGCCGTGTTCTTCGGCGTGTTCAGCACGGTGATGGCCGAGCTGTTCCCGCCCCAGGTGCGTTCGGCCGGCATGTCCATGGCCTACAACGTGGCGGTGATGATCTTCGGCGGCTTTGCGCAGTTCATCGTGACTTGGCTGATCCGCTCCACGGGCTCGCCCATGGCGCCGGCCTTCTATGTGATGTTCGGCGTGACGCTGGGCCTGTTCGCAGCCTTCTTCATCAAGGACCGCGCGATGGAGCGCAACCTGCGCTGATCATCCCCCTCGGGCGGCACGCACCCGCGCATCTGCGTGCCGCTCCTTCGCATGCCCCGCCACGGGGCCTGCGCCCCGCCCGCGCACCCGCCTGCGCACCATGCGCGGGCATGACGGCCACCCACCCTGCACCACGGCGGGGAAGCCCGCCCGCATCGGCGGATTTCATGCAGAAAAAGTCAGGGCTGATGCTCTCCGGAGTGCCGCAAATCTGCAGGGAATACCCTCTGCTGGCACGCGTTTCGCTTGTCTACATTCTTGCATGCAAGTTGTAAATCCACTTGCATACAAGATTCCACAACTTGCGAAAGACGACTATGCGCCGCTTTGCCAGATCACTGTTCGGACAGGTGGTGATCGCACTCATCCTGGGTGTGCTCGCCGGAATATTGGCCCCTGAATGGGCCGTGAAGCTCAAGCCCCTGGGCGATGGCTTCATCAAGCTCATCAAGATGATCATTCCCGTGCTGGTGTTCTGCGTGGTGGTGCACGGCATCGCGGGCGCGGGCGACCTCAGGCGCGTGGGCCGGGTCGGGGTCAAGTCGCTGATCTACTTCGAGGTGCTGACCACCATCGCCCTGGTGCTGGGCCTGGTGCTGGCCTTCGTGTTCCAGCCCGGCGCGGGCATGAACGTGGACCCGAGCAAGCTCGACGCCTCGGCCATGAGCGCCTACGCCAGCAACGCCGACAAGCTGACCAGCGGCGGCACGGTGGACTTCCTGATGAAGCTCATCCCCACCACCGTGGTGCAGGCCTTTGCCACGGGCGACGTGCTGCAGGTGCTGCTGTTCGCCGTGCTGTTCGGCTGCGCGCTGACCATGCTGGGCGAGCGCGGCGCGCCCGTGCATGCGCTGATCGACACGCTGTCGAACGTGCTGTTCAAGATCATGGGCATCCTCATCAAGCTGGCGCCGTTGGGCGTGCTGGGTGCGATCTCGTTCACCGTGGGCCAGTACGGCATCGGCTCGCTCAAGCAGCTGGGCATGCTGGTGCTGCTGTTCTACGTGGCGGTGATCTTCTTCGTCTTCGTGGTGCTGGGCCTGGTGATGCGCTTTTCGGGCTTCAGCCTGATCAAGCTGCTGCGCTACCTGCGCGAGGAGCTGATGGTGGTCTTCGCCACCACCTCGTCGGACAGCGTGCTGCCCCAGATCATGGCCAAGCTGCGCAACATGGGCGTGCGCGACTCCACCGTGGGCCTGGTGATTCCCACGGGCTACTCGTTCAACCTGGACGCCTTCTCCATCTACATCACGCTGGCGGCCGTGTTCATCGCCCAGGCCACGAACACGCCCATCGGCATGGCCGACCTGCTGACCATCCTGGCGATTGCGCTGGTGACCTCCAAGGGCGCCCACGGCGTGCCGGGCTCGGCCATCGTGGTGCTGGCGGCCACGCTGCATGCGATTCCGGCCATCCCCGCCATCGGCCTGGTGCTGGTGCTGTCGGTGGACTGGTTCATGGGCATTGCCCGCGCGCTGGGCAACCTGATCGGCAACTGCGTGGCCACCGTGGCCATCGCGGCCTGGGAAGGTGATATCGACCGCGAGCGCGCCCATGCCGTGCTCGACGGCCTGGCCGACAATCAGGGGCCCGACGCCGGGCCCTCCGGCGCCGCCGCCGTCCCCGCTACCGTGACTCCTGCCCACCCTGCAACGCAATGACACCTGTAAGCCCCCAGCACATCGCCGAGCGCGTGGTCGAAGCCATCCTGGCCCAGAAACTGGCGCCCGGCGAACGGCTGGGGGAGCAGGAGCTGGCCGACAACTTCGCGGTCAGCCGCACCATGGTGCGCGAGGCGCTGATGCAGCTGCAGGCGCGCGGCTTCGTGCAGGTGCAGCCGCGGCGCGGCTGGTACGTGGTCCAGCCCTCGGCCGAGGAGGCGCAGGACGCCTTCGCGGCGCGCCGCATCATCGAGACCGGCATCCTGGGCGAAGCCGGCCGCCCCCTGCAAAGCGTGATCGGCCAGTTGCGCCGCCACATCGCCCAGGAGCAGGACGCCATTGCCGGCGCCGACGCGGCCACGCGCGCCTTCCTGCTGGCCGACTTCCACGTCTGCCTGGCCGAGCAGATGGGCCACCGCCTGCTGGCGCTCACCCTGCGCGACCTCACGGCCCGCACCACGCTGGCGGCCACCTTGTTCCAGTCCACGCACAGCGCCAGCCAGTCCTGCGCCGAGCACGAACGCATCGTCGAGGCGCTGGAGCGCGGCGACACCGAAGGCGCCAAGGCCCTGCTGCTGGAGCACATCGGCACGGTGGAGCGCTCGCTGGAGATCCGCCCGCCCGAGGCGCCCGACGCCAGCGACCGCCTGCGCGCCACGCTGGCGCCCCTGTTCAGGGGATAACCCTGTGTCGGAGGGTCGGCAAATTTCCACCGACCGTCGCTAAAACGCCAATCCGGGTCATCCGGGGCGCACTGTCATGGTGCCGACACGGCGGACTGAATACCCTGCTGGACTGGCGCATTGCGCGCCGTTCATCAACCCACCATTGCTTCGGATATGACCCAACGTCCTATGTCCTTTTCCCGCACTCCCCTGCTCGCGTCCCTGTGCGCGGCTGCAGTCCTCACGGCCTGCGGCGGCGACGGCGGCTCTTTCTATCTCACGCTCGACGGAAAGCAGCCCCAGGTGATCGCCCACCGCGGCTTCTCGGGCAAGTTCCCGGAGCAGACGCGCATGGCCTACGAGGCCGCCGCCGATGCAGGCGCGGACATGCTCGAGCTCGACATGCACATGACGAAGGACTGCCAGCTGGTCGCCCGCCACAACGCCTGGCTCAGCGACAGCACCAACGTGGCCGACGTGGCCAAGACCAATGCCGAAGTGGCGCGCCGCCAGCGCACCACGGCCGGCGTGCTGGTCAACGTGAAGTACCCGGCCATTCCCGCCAACGGCCCGGCCCAGTACCTGAGCGACCAGCTCGATGCCAACGATCCCAAGTCCGTGCTCAAGGCCCTGGTCGTCGATGGCGAGGACCACCGCAACGACTGGTCCATCAGCGACTTCACGCTGCAGGAGCTGCGCAGCTGGCTGGGCGGCACCATCCTGGACAACCGCAGCGAGCGCCCCACCCAGTGGAACGGCAAGCTGCCCCTGATCAGCGCCCAGGACGTGATCGACATCGCCGCCGCCAAGGGCAAGTCCCTGGGCCGCACCATCCCCGTCTATGCCGAGACCAAGAACCCCTACTGGAACAACCAGCAGGCGATCGCCAACGGCTGCGGCGCGCCCGGTTCGCGCCCGTTTGAAGACGCGGTGATCAAGCTGCTGGACCAGAACAAGCTCAACGCCAAGGACTCGGCGATCTACATCCAGAGCTTCGATCCGGCCAGCCTAAAGTACCTGCGCCAGGCCGGCATGAAGGCCAAGGGCGTGCAGCTGATCGACGGCAACGACTTCAGCCTGCGCGACGGCTCCATGGTCTACATCACCAACGATGAGTGGACCTTCATCAGCGGCCGTCCCTACAGCTGGACCCTGGCCGGCGACGCGCGCACTTTCGCCGCCATGCTCACGCCCGCAGGCCTGGCCGAGATCAAGACCTATGCCGACGGCATCGGCCCCTGGAAGCCCCAGGTCCTGGCCCACTCCGTCGTGCCCTACAAGGACGGCGCCGGCCTGAAGGACGTGAACACCGTCAAGGACACGGGCCTGATCCGCGAAGCCCACAAGGCCGGCCTGATCGTGCACAGCTTCACCTTCCGCAACGAGCCGGGCCGCCTGGCCGGCCTGTACAAGGGCGACCCCGTGCAGGAATACCTGACCTACTACCGCCTGGGCATCGACGGCGTGTTCACCGACTTCACGGACACGGCCGTGGCGGCGCGCAAGGCTTACAACAAGGAAATCGGGCTCTGATCGAGCGCTGAATGCCGCTGCGGCGGCGTCCATAAAAAAGCCAGGGCATGCCCTGGCTTTTTTCCTGCAACGCGCGGCACCAGTCCGCGCGGGCAAACGTTCTCACCCCAGATTCGGCGCCAGCAGCCTGCGCAGTTCCTTGATGTCCATGCCCCGGCGCGCGGCCATGTCGGCCAGCTGGTCCTCGCCGATTTCGCCAACGTTGAAGTACACGGCGTCGGGGTGGCCGATGTAGAAGCCGCTGACGCTGGAGGCCGGGTTCATGGCCAGGCTCTCGGTCAGCGTCATGCCGATCTCGTCGGCCTTGAGCACGGCGAACAGGTCGGTCTTGGCGCTGTGGTCGGGGCAGGCCGGGTAGCCGGGTGCGGGGCGCACGCCCTTGTACTGCTCCTTGATCAGCTCCTCGTTGCTCAGTTGCTCGTCAGGCGCATAGCCCCACAGGTCCTTGCGCACGCGCTGGTGCAGGCATTCGGCGAAGGCCTCGGCCAGGCGGTCGGCCAGGGCCTTGAACATGATGCCGGAGTAGTCGTCCAGCGCGTCCTGGAACTCCTTGTCCTTCTTCTCGGCGCCGATGCCGGCCGTGACGGCGAACAGGCCCGCGTAGTCCTGGATGCCCGATTCCCTGGTCGCCACGAAGTCCGACAGGCAGCGGCTGGGGCGCATCACGGGCTGGCCATCCGGGCCTTCCACCCTCTGCTTTTCGGTCTGCTGGCGCATGCCGTACCAGGTCATCAGCACCTGGCTGCGGGACTCGTCGGCGTAGAACTCGATGTCGTCGCCCACGCGGTTGGCAGGGAACAGGCCGATGGCGCCGTTGGCCTGCAGCCAGCGGCCTTCGATGATCTTCCTGAGCATGGCCTGGCCGTCGGCCAGCACCTGGCGGGCCTGCACGCCGACGATCTCGTCGTCGAGGATGGCCGGATAGGGGCCGGCCAGGTCCCAGGTCTGGAAGAACGGGCCCCAGTCGATGTATTCGGCGATCTCGGCCAGGTCGAAGTTGCGGAACACGCGGCGGCCCAGGGCGCGCGGCACCACGGGGGCCTGGGTGAAGTCCACGGGCGTGGCGTTGGCGCGGGCCTGCTCCAGGGTCCACAGCGGTGTCTTCTTCTTGTTGGCGTGCTGGGTGCGGACCTTGTCGTAGTCGGCCTGGATCTCGGCCAGGTAGTTGCCCTTGTTCTCGCCCAGCAGGCTCTGGGCCACGCTGACGCTGCGCGAGGCATCGGGCACGTAGACCACGGGGCCCTCGTACTTGGGCGCGATCTTGACGGCGGTGTGCACGCGCGAGCAGGTGGCGCCGCCGATCAGCAGCGGAATCTTCTTGATGCGGAAGTAGTCGTCCTTGTGCATCTCGCCGGCGACGTATTGCATCTCTTCGAGGCTGGGCGTGATCAGGCCCGACAGGCCGATGATGTCCGCGCCCTCGGCCTTGGCCTTGGCCAGGATCTCGTGGCAGGGCACCATCACGCCCATGTTGATGACCTCGAAGTTGTTGCATTGCAGGACCACGGTGACGATGTTCTTGCCGATGTCGTGCACATCGCCCTTGACGGTGGCGATGACGATCTTGCCCTTGCTGGACACGTCGAGGCCCGCCGCCTCCTGCTGGCGCTTTTCCTCTTCGATGTAGGGCACGAGGTGGGCCACGGCCTGCTTCATCACGCGCGCCGACTTGACCACCTGGGGCAGGAACATCTTGCCGGCGCCGAACAGGTCGCCCACGACGTTCATGCCGTCCATCAGCGGGCCTTCGATCACGTGCAGCGGGCGTCCGCCACCCTGCACCACGATCTGCTGGTAGGCCTCTTCGGTGTCGGTGACGATGAAATCGGTGATGCCGTGCACCAGGGCATGCGACAGGCGCTCGCCCACGGTCTTCGGGTTCTCGGGCGTGCCGCGCCATTCGAGCTTCTTGCTGTCGTCCTTGGCGGCGCCCTTGGCGGCGTCGGCAATCTCCAGCAGGCGCTCCGCAGCGTCGGGGCGGCGGTTGAGCACCACGTCTTCCACGCGCTCGCGCAGCTCGGGCTCCAGGTCGTCATAGACGCCGACCATGCCGGCGTTGACGATGCCCATGTCCATGCCCGCCGAGATGGCGTGGTACAGGAACACGGTGTGGATGGCCTCGCGCACGGGGTCGTTGCCGCGGAAGCTGAAGCTCACGTTGGAGACGCCGCCCGAGACCTTGGCGCCGGGCAGGTTCTGCTTGATCCAGCGCACGGCCTCGATGAAGTCCACGGCGTAGTTGTCGTGTTCCTCGATGCCGGTGGCCACGGCGAAGATGTTGGGGTCGAAGACGATGTCCTCGGGCGGGAAGCCCACTTCATGGACCAGGATGCGGTAGGCGCGCTCGCAGATCTCGATCTTGCGCTCGTAGGTATCGGCCTGGCCCTTCTCGTCGAATGCCATGACCACGGCGGCCGCGCCGTAACGCTTGATCAGCCGGGCCTGGCGCTTGAACTCATCCAGGCCTTCCTTCATGGAGATGGAGTTGACGATGCCCTTGCCCTGCAGGCAGCGCAGGCCGGCCTCGATGACCTCCCACTTGGAGCTGTCCACCATGACCGGCACCTTGGCGATGTCGGGCTCGGAGGCGATGAGGTTCAGAAAGCGCACCATGGCGGCCTTGCTGTCGAGCATGGCCTCGTCCATGTTCACGTCGATCACCTGGGCACCGTTTTCCACCTGCTGGCGTGCCACGGACAGCGCTTCCTCGTACTGCTCGTTGAGGATCATGCGCGCAAAGGCCTTGGAGCCCGTGACATTGGTGCGCTCGCCCACGTTGACGAACAGCGTGCCCTCGCCGATGGAGACAGGCTCCAGGCCCGACAGACGCATGGGAGGGGGAGTGAAAGAGGACGACATCAAGCTCACCTGCAAAAACGGCATGGCAACAGGTGAGCGTCGTTGGCACCGTGGGCGCGGTCCGGCCGGGAACCTGCACCTGGCCCAAGCCTGACGCGGCACGCGATCCGGTGTACGGATGGGCGGGTGCCGCGCTGCAACGCTCCTCGGGCCAAAGCCCGGGATTCTACGGCGGCTGGCGACGGCCTGCAGTGCGGGTTTTACGCCCGCATTCAGGGCAGGCCTGCACAAAGCCATGCGGCACTGCACCAAAGCGCGGCAGCGCGGGCCGCCGGCGCCGCCTACAGGCCAGATTGGCGATACCCCATTGCCCCGGATTCCTTGCAACGCCTGAGGACAACGCTCCTTTTTTTGCATCTGGCACGCAATTCGCTATCTGCTGGGTACGCGGTCTGACCAGTCAGGCCAAAACCCTCCAACCGCGCCAGCCTCATGCAAAGCATTCCGATCTCGATGGCCCAGACGCTGCAGCAGCACATCCTGAGCGGCCACTATCCCGGCGGCAGCCAGTTGCCGCCGCAGCGCGAGCTGGCCCGGCAGCTGGGCATCAGCCGCGCTTCGCTGCGCGAGGCGCTGTCCATGCTGGAAGCCCTGGGGCTGGTGGAAATCCAGCCGGGCAAGGGCGTGCGCATCAACGGCCCGCACAGCGGCCGTGCACGCATGCACCGCGCCTATGCCACCCCGGCGCTGGGCACGCTGTCGCCGCGCCAGCTGATCGAGCTGCGCCTGGTGCTGGAGCCGGGCTGGGCCGCGCTGGCGGCCGTGCGCGCCGATGACAGCGGCCTGCGCCAGCTGCAATGGACCCAGTCCCAGCTGGCCCACGCACTGGCCCGCAGCGACCTGCTGGCCGCCGCCGACGCCGATCTGCAGTTCCACCTGCTGCTGGCCCAGCTGTCGGGCAACCCGGGCCTGGTGGCCATGGCGCGCCAACTGGAGCTGGCCATCAGCCACAGCCTGCGCCTGCCCTTTGCCTGGAGCGGCGCCGACAACCAGCCCGTGCGCGAGCACGACGCCATCGTGCAGGCCGTCTGCGCGGGCGATGCACCTGCCGCCGACCGCGCCATGCGCGCCCACCTGCTGTCGGCCGCAAGGCGCAGCGGCATCGATCTCGACACGGCGCCCGGCGCGACGGCGCCCGACGCGACGGCGCCCGACACAACGGCGCCCGAACCCGACCCGCTTTCCTTTCGCCTCATCCCCCCTCCCGAAGGAGCTTTCGCATGACTTCCCCCCTGACACCCCGCCGCGCATTCATCCGCACCGCAATGGCCGCCGCCACCCTGGCCGCAGCCGGCCTGGGCAGCGCCGCCCATGCCGACATGCTGGCCAACATCCAGAAGGCCGGCGTGCTGCGCGTGGCGATTCCGCAGGACTTCCCGCCGTTCGGCTCGCTGGGCACCGACCTGAAGCTGCAGGGCTATGACATCGACATGGCGGCCCTGGTGGCCCAGGAGCTGGGCGTGAAGGTGGAGCTGGTGCCCGTGACCAGCACCAACCGCATTCCCTTCCTGACCACGGGCAAGGCCGACATCGTCATCTCCAGCCTGGGCAAGAACGCCGAGCGCGCCAAGGTGATCGACTTCACCCAGGCCTATGCCCCCTTCCCCAAGAGCGTCTACGGCCCCAAGGACGTGAGCATCAAGGCTCCCGCCGACCTGGCCGGCAAGACCGTGGGCGTGACGCGCGGCTCCACCGAGGACCTGGCGCTGACCCAGGTGGCGCCGGCCTCGGCCACCATCAAGCGCTACGAGGACAACAACGCCACCGCGCAAAGCTACCTGACGGGCCAGGTGCAGCTGGTGACGCTGGGCAACATCGTGGCCAACGCCGTCAACGAGCGCACCAGGCTGCGCCAGCTGGATGTGAAGTTCGCGGTCGAGGACACGCCCTGCTACATCGGCGTGGCCAAGGGCGAGCCGGCGCTGCTGCAGAAGGTGGACGCCATCATCACCAAGCTCAAGGCCGACGGCCGCCTGGGCAGCCTGTCCCAGCGCTGGATGAAGATGCCGCTGCCCGCCACCCTGTAAACGCTGCGCCCCAGTTCCCGGGAATTCTTCCATGGCCTATCAATTCGACTTCGGTGCCGTGTTCGGCTACAGCGCCATGCTGGCCCAGGGCGCGGGCTTCACGCTGGCGCTGACGGCGGCAGGCGCCGTGCTGGGCGGCGCCATCGGCGTGGCCGGTGGCGTCAGCCGCGCCTGGCGCATTGCGCCGCTGCACTGGCTGTTCAAGGTGTACGTGGAGGGCATTCGCAACACGCCCTTCCTGGTGCAGCTGATGTTCGTGTTCTTCGGCCTGCCTTCGCTGGGCGTGCAGATCAACGAATGGCAGGCCTGCCTGCTGACCACGGTGATCAACCTGGGCGCCTACATCACCGAGATCGTGCGCGCCGGCATTCAGGAGACGCCGCGCGGCCAGCTGGAAGCCGCTGGCGCGCTGGGCATGGGCCGCTGGGCGGTCTTCCGCCATGTGGTGCTGCGCCCTGCGCTGCAGCGGGTCTGGCCCTCCCTGAGCAGCCAGATAGTGATCGTGATGCTGGGCACCTCGGTGGTCTCGCAGATCGCCGCCCAGGACCTGACCTTTGCCGCCAACTTCATCCAGTCGCGCAACTTCCGCGCGTTCGAGACCTACCTGGTGGTGACGGCCGCGTACTTCGTGCTGGCACTGGCGCTGCGCCAGCTGCTGGCCTGGCTGGGCCAGCGCTTCGTGGTGGGCCGCCGCACGCCGCGTGCAGCCAGGCCCGCTGCACCTGCTGCACCTGCTGCACCTGCAACCACTGCCGGAGACGCCGCATGATTGCCGACATTCCCCTGCTGCCCATCCTGGCCAAGCTGGCCGAGGGCCTGATGGCCACGCTGGCGCTGTCGCTGCTGGCCTTCGTGCTGGGCGGTGCCACCGGCCTGGTGGTGCTGTTCGCCCGCGTGAGCCGCAGCACGAACCTGCGCCGCCTGGCCAAGGCCTATATCCAGGCCTTCCAGAACACGCCGCTGCTGATGCAGATGTTCATCGTGTTCTTCGGCTCGTCCATGGCCGGCCTGGACCTCTCGCCCTGGACGGCGGCTGCCATCGGCCTGACGCTGTACACCAGCGCCTACCTGGCCGAAGTCTGGCGCGGCTGCGTGGAGTCCATCCCCCGCGGCCAGTGGGAAGCCTCGTCCAGCCTGGCCATGGGCTACCTGCAGCAGATGCGCCATGTGGTGCTGCCGCAGGCGCTGCGCCTGTCGATAGCGCCCACGGTCGGCTTCTCGGTGCAGATCATCAAGGGCACGGCGGTGGCCTCGATCATCGGCTTCAGCGAGCTGACCAAGCTCGGCTCCATGCTGGCCAACGCCACTTTCCAGCCCTTCCTCATCTATGGCCTGGTCGCCGCAGGCTACTTCCTGCTGTGCTGGCCCCTGTCCCTCTACGCATCCCATCTGGAGAAGAAACTCTATGCCGCTCGTTGATGTGCGCGCCGTACACAAGCATTACGGCAACAACCATGTGCTCAAGGGCGTGGACCTGAGCGTGGACAGCGGCCAGGTGGTCGCCATCATCGGCCGCAGCGGCTCGGGCAAGAGCACGCTGCTGCGCTCCATCAACGGGCTGGAGGCCATCGACTCCGGCCAGATCGTGGTGGACGACGCCGTGCTCAAGGGCTCGGAGGGCAGCGCCCCCTCGCCCGCCCAGCTGCGCGCGCTGCGCCTGAACGTGGGCATGGTGTTCCAGCAGTTCAACCTGTTCCCCCACCTGACGGCGGGCGAGAACGTGGCCCTGTCGCCCACCGTGGTCAAGGGCGTGAAAAAGCCCGAGGCGGCGGCACTGGCGCGCCAGATGCTGGCCAAGGTCGGCCTGGGCGACAAGTACGACAGCTATCCCGACCAGCTCAGCGGCGGCCAGCAGCAGCGCGTGGCGATTGCGCGTGCGCTGGCCATGCAGCCCAAGGTGCTGCTGTGCGACGAGATCACCTCGGCCCTGGACCCGGAACTGGTCAACGAGGTGCTGGCCGTGGTCAAGCAGCTCGCCGCCGAGGGCATGACGCTGATCATGGTCACGCACGAGATGCGCTTTGCCCGCGACGTGGGCGACCAGCTGGTGTTCATGCACCAGGGCCTGATCCACGAAAGCGGCCCGGCCAAGGCGCTGTTCGCCAGCCCGCAGACGCCGGAGCTGGCGGGCTTCATCGGCGCGGTGCATTGATCGGGACGTCCAGGCAGGACAAAGGCCCGCGTCGCGGGCCTTTTTTCATCGCCGGGCCGCCCCAAGATGAAAAACGCCCCCATGGGGGGTGCCCGGCCAGGGGCAGCGGACCTTGCGCAGCAAGGGGAGCGTGGGGGCCTTTTTTGCATTGGTGCGGCACAGGGGCCGCCGTCAGTGGCTGATCATCCACGGCCGCTTGGTCGGGAAGGTCTTGGCGCCATTGGGCGCCGTGACGGTGGAGCCGCGCTTGCTGGTGCCGCTGCAGCAGCCGCAGCCCGAAGGGTGGCGCATGCGCGCGTAGCTGCCCTCGGCCACATCGCGTGAGCGCCTGGGCTCGTGCCGGGCACGCTCGTTGGTGTCGTGGGCGCGGCGCTGTTCGGGGCTGGTGCAGGCCAGGCGCGGCGCGCTGACGAAGACGCGGGGCGAGGCTGCCTCGCAGCTGGGGCAGGGCGCGGGCTCGTTGCGCTGCGAGAGGCTGCGCAGCGCGTCGAAGCCGCCGCATGCGGTGCAGTGGTAGTCATAGGTGGGCATGGGCGGCCTTTGGCGGTGGAGTGGCTTACTTGTCCTGGGCGATGGGCAGGTCCACCCCGCCCGTGATGATCTTCTGCGGTCCCTCGGCCGTGGGATTGATGTCGAAGTCGAAGATCTCCGTGGGCAGCCACAGCGTGGCGCAGGCATTGGGCACGTCCACCACGCCGCTGATGTGGCCCTGCACGGGCGCCGTGCCCAGCAGCGAGTAGGCCTGGGCGCCGCTGTAGCCGAATTTCTTCAGGTACTCGATGGCGTTCAGGCAGGCCTGGCGGTAGGCCACGGTCACGTCCAGGTAGTGCTGCTTGCCCTTTTCGTCCACCGAGATGCCCTCGAAGATCAGGTAGTCCTTGTAGTTGGGCGTCATGGGGCTGGGCTTGAAGATGGGGTTCCTGATGCCGTACTTGGCCATGCCGCCCTTGATCAGCGAAACCTTCATGTGCACCCATCCGGCCATCTCGATGGCGCCGCAGAAGGTGATCTCGCCATCGCCCTGGCTGAAGTGCAGGTCGCCCACGCTCAGGCCCGCGCCGTCCACGTAGACGGGGAAGAACACGCGCGAGCCGCGCGAGAGGTCCTTGATGTCGCAGTTGCCGCCATGCTCGCGCGGCGGCACGGTGCGCGCGCCTTCGGCGGCGGCCTTGTCGCGCGCCTCGCCCTGCATCTGGCCCATGTGGGCGGTGGTGGCGTTGGGCGGGTTGGCTAGGCCGGGGATGCGGTCGGGGTCGGTGGCGATGAGGCCGGTCTCGCGCTCGTTCCAGCTGGCCAGCATCTTGGGGTCGGGCAGGCAGCCGATCAGTCCCGGGTGGATGAGGCCTGCGAAGTTGACGCCGGGGATGTGGCGGCTCTTGGTGAACATGCCGTGGAAGTCCCAGATGGACTTCTGGGCCAGCGGGAAATGCTCGTCCAGGAAGCCGCCGCCGTTCTGCTTGGAGAAAAAGCCGTTGAAGCCCCAGAGGCTGTCGTCGCGCGCGCCGATGTCCAGCAGGTCCACCACCAGCAGGTCGCCGGGCTCGGCGCCCTTGATGCCCACGGGGCCGGACAGGAAGTGGACGGTGGACAGGTCCACGTCGCGCACGTCTTCGGCGCTGTCGTCGTTCTTGATGGCGCCGCCGGTCCAGTCATAGGTCTCCAGCTTGAACTCCGCGCCCGGCTCCACCCAGACCGCCATGGGGATGTCGGGATGCCAGCGGTTGTGCACCTGCGGGTTGTCGTAGGGGGACTGGTTGAGATCGACCTTGATCAGGGTTTCGGCCATGGTGTGCTCCTTGCGATGGCAGTGGAAAAAGAGAGGAACTCGGCGCCTGCATCGACCGCGGTGAATGAAACCAGCACGGCACAACCCAGGGACACCAAGGAAGGGCCGCCCCGCACCGAGGGTGTCGTCCCCCTCCCGCGTGCGAGAGAGGGGGAAGCGGCGCAGCCGCTCAGGGGGTGCTTCATACAGAGAGGTAGGACTTGATGCGCTGCTCGTCCGTATCGGCTCTGGCTGTTTCGTGCACGAGACGCCCGCCCTCGATGACGAACAGCCGGTCGGCCACATCCATGGCGAAGGAAAGCACCTGTTCGCTGACCACGATGGTGATGCGGCGCAGCTTGCGGATCTCGTTGAGCGCCTTGGCGATGTCCTTGATGATGGAAGGCTGTATGCCCTCGGTGGGCTCGTCCAGCAGCAGCACCTTGGGGTCGGTGACCAGGGCGCGCGCAATGGCCAGCTGCTGCTGCTGCCCGCCCGAGAGGTTGCCGCCCTTGCGCCGGCGCATGTCCCAGAGCACGGGGAACAGGGCGTAGATGTCGTCGGGCACCTGGCGCGTCTTCGCGTTCTCCAGGCCCGTCTGTATGTTCTCCTCCACGGTCAGCGTGGGGAAGATCATGCGGCCCTGGGGCACGTAGGCAATGCCCTTGGCCACGCGCCGGAAGCTCTCATCCTTCGTGACGTCCTGGCCGGCCACGGTGATCTGGCCGCTCTTGGCGGGCATGACGCCCATCAGGCTTTTGAACAGCGTGGTCTTGCCCATGCCGTTGCGGCCCATGATGGCCACGGTTTCGTTTTCGCGGCCCTCGAAGCTGATGCCGTGCAGCGCCTCGCTCTGGCCATAGGCCACGTACAGATCCTTGACTTGCAGCATGTGAATTCCTTGTGCGTGCCTCAGTGGCCGAGGTAGACGTCGATGACCTTGGGGTCGGCCTGCACCTTGTCCATGGGACCCTCGGCGAGGATCTTTCCCTGGTGCATGACGGTGACCTTGTGCGCGATGCGCGCGACGAACTCCATGTCGTGCTCGATGACGATGACGGAGCGGTTCCTGCAGATGCGCTGCAGCAGCTCGGCCGTCAGTTCGCGCTCGCGGGCGCTCATGCCGGCGATGGGCTCGTCCAGCATCAGCAGCTCGGGCTCCTGCATGAGCAGCATGCCGATCTCCAGCCACTGCTTCTGGCCATGGCTGAGCAGGCCGGCCTCGGTGTCCAGGCGCTCGCCCAGGCCGATGTCGGCGGCCACGGCCTGCACGCGATCTCGCACCGCGTCTGTGCACTTGAAGGCCAGCGCACCGAAGACCGAGCGGCCTTGCGGGTAGGAGACCTCCAGGTTCTGGAAGACCGAGAGGTTCTCGTAGATGGACGGCGTCTGGAACTTGCGCCCGATCCCCAGGCGCACGCGCTTGTGCTCGGCCATGCGCGTGAGTTCCTCGTTCTTGAACTTGATGCTGCCGGCCGTGGCGCGGGTCTTGCCGCAGATCAGGTCCAGCAGCGTGGTCTTGCCCGCGCCGTTGGGGCCGATGATGACGCGCAGCTCGTTCCTGTCGATGTACAGGTTCAGCGCGTCGATGGCCTTGAAGCCGTCGAAGGAGACCGTCAGATCTTCCACGGCCAGCGTGAAGTCGGTATTGCTCATGGTGTGCTCCCGCTGTGGTTCAGGCGCCCTGGCGGCCCATGCCTTCGGACAGGGCGGACTTGGGCTTGGTGGCGGCCGGGGCAGGTGCTGCCTGGGCCACGGGCGCTGTGCCAGGCGTTGCGGCAGGCGCCGTGCCCTTGCGGCGGCTGTTCCACCAGGGGACGATGCGGCTTTCCCACAGGCCGGCCAGCCCCATGGGGAAGGCCATGGTCACGCCGATGAACAGGCCCGCCATGAGGAACAGCCACAGGTCGGGGAAGCTCTCCGAGAAATAGGTCTTGCCCGCGTTGACCAGCAGCGTGCCGTACACGGCGCCCACCAGGCTCATGCGCCCGCCCACGGCGGCGTAGATGACCATCTCGATGGAGGGCACGATGCCCACGAAGCTGGGCGACATGAAGCCCACCTGCAGCGTGAACAGCGCGCCGCCCACGCCCGACAGCGCAGCGGCCAGGCAGAACACGAAGACCTTGAAGTTGGCCACGTCGTAGCCGGAAAAGCGCACGCGGTCTTCCTTGTCGCGCATGGCCAGCAGCAGGGTGCCCACCTTGCCCGTCTGTATCCAGCGGCACAGCACGATGGCGCCGATCAGCAAGGCCACGCAGACGTAGTAGAGGATGTACTTGGCGCTGTCCGTGCGCGTGTCCCAGCCCCACAGCGTCTTGAGATCGGTCATGCCGTTGACGCCGCCCGTATATCCCTGCTGGCCGATGATGAGCACGGTGACGATCAGCGCCACGGCCTGCGTGATGATGGCGAAGTACACCCCTCCCACGCGGCGCTTGAACATGGCGAAGCTGATGAGCCAGGCCAGCAGCGTGGGCACGGCGATGACGGCGGCCAGCGAGAACGGCAGGCTCTTGAAGGGCAGCCAGAACGAGGGCAGCTCGGTCAGCTGGTTCCAGTCCATGAAGTCTGGGATGCCGGGCGTGGACTGGATCTTGGTGCTGATGGGGTCGGACGCCTCCAGCTTCAGGAACATGGCCATGGCGTAGCCGCCCAGGCCGAAGAACACGCCCTGGCCCAGGCTGAGCACGCCGCCATAGCCCCAGACCATGACCAGGCCGATGGCGACGAAGGCATAGGTCAGGTACTTGCCGACCAGGTTGAGGCGGAAGATGTCCAGCGCCAGGGGCAGCACCACCGCCAGCAGGACGGTGAGCAGCACCAGGCTGGCGAGCTGGTAGCGCTGTATCCAGGCTTTGAGGGCTTGCATGGAATGACTCCGGTGAACTCAGGGGAAATCGGGGGAACGCGGGGAAATTCGTGGACAGGGCCGGCGCCGGGATCAGCGCCGCACCTTGGACGCGAACAGGCCCTGGGGACGCAGCATCAGGATGAAGACGATCAGCGACAGCGTGATCACCTTGGCCATGGAGCCCGCGAGGAAGAACTCGGTGATGGACTGCGTCTGCGCAATGCCGAAGGCCGAGACCACGGTGCCCAGCAGGCTGGCCGCGCCGCCGAAGGTGACCACCAGGAAGGCGTCCACGATGTACAGCGAGCCCGAGGTGGGGCCGGTGGAGCCGATGGTGGTGAAGGCCGCGCCCGCCACGCCTGCGATGCCGCAGCCGATGGCAAAGGTCAGGCGGTCGGTCTTCTTGGTGTCGATGCCGATGGCATTGGCCATCACGCGGTTGCTGACCGTGGCACGCACGCGCAGGCCCCAGCGGCTCTTGTGCAGCGCGATCAGCACGCCGGCCGTGACCACCACGGTCAGCGCCAGCACGAACAGGCCGTTGATGGGAATGTCCAGCCCCTCGGCCGGCGCCCAGGAGCCCATCAGCCAGTCAGGCAGGGTGGGGCTGACTTCCTTGGGGCCGATGAAGGTGCGAAAGCACTGCTGCAGCGCCAGGCTCACGCCCCAGGTGGCCAGCAGCGTGTCCAGCGGGCGCTTGTAGAGGTGGCGGATCAGCCCCCACTCCACCAGCCAGCCGGCCGCGAAGGCGAACAGGAAGGCGGCCACGATGGCCAGCGGGAAGTAGTAGGGCATGAACTCTGGCGCGTGCTGCGCCGTGAGCGTGGAGCCCAGGTAGATGGTGTAGGCGCCAATGGTCATGAACTCGCCATGCGCCATGTTGATCACGCCCATCTGGCCAAAGATGATGGCCAGGCCCAGGCCCATCAGCAGCAGCACGGCAAACAGGCTCAGCCCCGCGAAGCCCTGCATCAGGCCGATGTTCATCATGTCGGAAAAACTCATGGTGCTGCTCCTGCGCGCAAGCCAATCGGGAAATAGGGGACAAGCGATGCCCGCAGCGCCCCTGATTCAATCGGGGCGCCGAGCAAGAGCCGCCTCGCGGTGGGGGCGCCTAGCCGAGGGCGCCGTCCCCCTCCCTTGCGAAGCAAGTAGAGAGGGGGAAGCCGCGCAGCGGCTCAGGGGGTGCTTACTGATATCCCTTGGGGAAGGGATCGGGTTTGATCAATTCCGGAGATTCCGAGACCACCTTGAACGTGCCGTCCGGCTGCCCCACGGCAATCCGCGACTTGCTCCACAGGTGGTGGTTGGCGTCCACCTTCACGTAGCCTTCGGGCGCGGTCTTGAGCTCCAGCCCCGGCGATGCGGCGACCACCTTGTCCACGTCGAAGCTCTTGGCCTTTTCCACGGCGGCCTTCCACAGCCAGGGGCCCAGGTAGCCGGCCTGGGTGACGTCGCCGATGACGGCGTTGGGGCCGTACTTGGCCTTGAAGGCGGCCACGAACTTCTTGTTGTTCTCGTTGTCCAGCGTCTGGAAGTACTTCATCGAGGAGTAGAAGCCCGTGAAGTTCTCGCCGCCCACGCCGGTCATCTCGTCCTCGGTCACCGACAGCGTGACCAGCAATTGCTTGTCACCCGTGATGCCTGCGGCCTTGAGCGCCTTGTAGAAGGCCACGTTGGAGCCGCCCACCACGGCCACGAAGATGCAGTCCGGCTTTTGCAGCTTGATCTTGTTGACCAGCGAGCCGAAGTTGGTGCTGCCCAGCGGGTAGTACTCCTCGCCGACGACCTTGCCCTTCTGGAAATTCTCGATGTGCTTGCGCGCGATCTTCATCGAGGTGCGCGGCCAGATGTAGTCCGAGCCGATCAGGAAGAAGGTCTTGGCCTTCTTCTCGGCCTTGGCCCAGTCCAGGCTGTACAGGATCTGCTGCGTGGCTTCCTGGCCCGTGTAGATCACGTTCTTGGACTGCTCCAGGCCTTCGTAGAAGGTGGGGTAGTACAGCAGGCCGTTTTCCTTCTCGAACACGGGCAGCACGGCCTTGCGCGAGGCGCTGGTCCAGCAGCCGAAGACGGCGGCGCAGCGGTCGTTGATGAGCAGTTTCTTGGACTTCTCGGCGAAGGTGGGCCAGTCGGATGCGCCGTCTTCCTTGATCACGCGGATCTTGCGGCCCAGGATACCGCCCATGGCGTTGATCTGGTCGATGGCCAGTTGCTCGGCCTGGATGGAGCCGGTCTCGGAGATCGCCATGGTGCCCGTGGCCGAGTGCAGCTGGCCCACGACGACCTCGGTGTCGGTCACGGCCAGCTTGGTGGTGTTGACCTGGGCCGTGGGCTGGGCGAAGGACCAGGCCGGCAGCCCGGCCACCGAGGCGGCGCCAAGCGCCTGCAGGACGCGGCGGCGGCCCATTTCCGTGCCGGGGGATGCAGGTGTGCGGGGGTCGGAGGGGTGGCTCATGGTGACTCTCCTGTAAGGATCGGTTGGGTGATCTGCAAGTGGGCTGAAGCTGGCATTGCGGTTACGGCTTGTTTCCGCGCTGGGTCCAAGATTAGGAAGAACCCTTGAAACCGCCCATACGTCAATTGACGTAGCCATCTGCGTACGCATCCCGCCCAACCCTCTTGCAAGCCGCGCCAGCATTGGCCCCGCACGTTTCTTGCTATATCTGGGAATGCACTCCGCCCCCCCGCCCGACAGCCCCGCCAGCACCTCGCCCGCGCCGCAGACCATCTTCCGGTTCCGGCGCGAATACAACGCCTGGGTGGCCGACGAGACCATGGAGGACTACGCGCTGCGCTACACGCCGCGCAGCTTCCGGCGCTGGAGCGAGTTCCGCGTGGCCAACACGGCCTTCGGCTCGCTCTCCTTCCTGGCGCTGGAGGCGATCGGCGGCGCCATTGCGCTGAACTACGGCTTTGCCAACGCCATGTGGGCCATCGTCACCGTGGGGCTGGTGATCTTCCTGACGGGGCTGCCCATCGCCGTCTGCGCGGCACGCTACGGGCTGGACATGGACCTGCTGACGCGGGGAGCGGGATTCGGCTACCTGGGCTCGACCATCACCTCGCTGATCTACGCCGTCTTCACCTTCATCTTCTTCGCGCTGGAGGCGGCCATCATGGCGCTGGCCCTGCAGCTGGTGGTGGACTGGCCGCTGCAGTGGTGCTATGCGCTGTCGGCCCTGGTGGTGCTGCCGCTGGCCATGCGCGGCATCACGCTGATCTCTCGCCTGCAGGCCTGGACGCAGCCGCTGTGGCTGTTCCTGCTGGTGCTGCCCTTCGTGTGGATGGCGCTGTCCCAGCCCCAGCTGTACCGCGACTTCGCCAGCCTCACCGGCCTGCGCTCGGGCAGCAGCCAGTTCGATCCGCTGATGTTCGGCGCGGCGGCGGCCGTGATCTTCGCGCTGGTGGTGCAGATCGGCGAGCAGGTGGACTTCCTGCGCTTTCTGCCGCCGCGCACCCGGGCCAACCGCCTGCGCTGGTGGGGCGCGGTGCTGGTGGCCGGGCCGGGCTGGGCCGTGATGGGCATGCTCAAGATGGCGGGCGGCGCGTTTCTCGCCTTCGCGGCCATGCAGCTGGAGGGGGTGGACGCCTCGCGCGCGGCCGAGCCCACGCAGATGTTCCTGGCAGGCTTCCAGCAGGTGCTGCAGGCCCTGGGCCTGCCAGGGCTGGCCGTGGCGGGGACCGTGGTCTTCGTGGTCATCTCGCAGGTCAAGATCAACGTGACCAATGCCTACGCGGGCTCGCTTGCCTGGTCCAACTTCTTCGCGCGCATCACGCGCAGCCATCCGGGACGCGTGGTCTGGATGGTGTTCAACGTGGTCATCGCCACCTTGCTGATGACGCTGGGCGTGTTCGGCGCGCTGGAGAAGGTGCTGACCATCTACAGCAACGTGGCCATCGCCTGGGTGGGCGCGCTGGTGGCCGACCTGGTCATCAACAAGCCGCTGGGACTGAGCCCGCCGGGCATCGAGTTCCGCCGCGCCCATCTGTACGACTTCAATCCCGTGGGCCCGGGCGCCATGCTGCTGGCCGCCGCCGTGGCCTGCTGCGCCTACGCGGGCCTGCTGGGCGAGACGGCGGCCGCGTTCTCGCCCTTCATCGCGCTGGTGCTGTCCATGCTGCTGTCGCCGCTGCTGGCCTGGCTGACGGGCGGGCGCTACTACCTGGCGCGGCCTGCAGGCAACCTGTGGAAGCCCGGCGAGACCGTGCGCTGCGCCGTCTGCCAGAAGCATTTCGAATCCGAGGACATGGCGCACTGCCCCGCCTACGGCGCGCCCATCTGCTCGCTGTGCTGCTCGCTGGAGTCGCGCTGCCATGACCGCTGCAAGACCGGATCGCGCGCGGGCGAGCAGTTGCATGCGCTGGCCTCGGCCCTGCTGCCGCCGCGCTGGGCGACCAAGGTGAACTTCCGCGCGGGCCAGTACCTGGTGGTGATGCTGTCGCTGTGCGCGGTGACGGCCTTCATGGTGGGCGTGGTCTACATGCAGGAAAGCCTGCAGGCAGGCAGCGTCGATGGCGGCGCGCTGCGCATCCCCTTTCTCAAGGTCTTCGCGCTCCTGGCCCTGCTGTGCGCCGTGGCCGCCTGGTGGGTGGTGCTGAGCACGGACAGCCGGCGCATGGCGCAGGACGAGTCCGAGCGCCAGAACCAGCTGCTGCTGCAGGAGATTGCCGCCCACAAGCGCACCGATGCCGAGCTGCAGGCCGCCAAGGACCATGCCGAGCAGGCCAGCCAGGCCAAGACGCGCTATGTGGCCGGCATGACGCACGAGCTGCGCTCGCCGCTCAACAGCCTGCTGGGCTATACGCAGATCCTGCTCAAGAGCCCGCAGGTCGATGGCTGGGTGCGCGAGACCCTGTCCACCATGCAGCACAGCGGCCAGCATCTGCGCGCGCTGATCGACGAATCGCTGGAGCTGGCCAGCATCGAGGCCGGCCGCCTGCGCCTGGACCTCGCCCCCCTGCCCCTGCCCGCGCTGATCGACGGCATCGAGGCCATGATGCGGCCGCAGGCCCAGGCCCGGGGGCTGCAGTTCTCGGTCGAGACGCTGGGCACCATGCCGCGCTGGGTGCGGGCCGACGCCAAGCGGC
Organism: Delftia acidovorans; assembly: GCA_031286585.1. GTDB lineage: Bacteria > Pseudomonadota > Gammaproteobacteria > Burkholderiales > Burkholderiaceae_C > Comamonas > Comamonas acidovorans_A. Next base: position 254,070 of record JAITUC010000024.1, on the reverse strand, counting down.
TGCGCCAGATCCTGATCAACCTGCTGTCCAACGCCGTGCGCTTCACCCAGCGCGGCGAGGTGCGGCTGCGCATGGATTTCCGGCCCCATGTCTCGCGCATCGAGGTCATCGATACCGGCATCGGGATCGAACCTCAGGACATGGAGCGGATCTTCGTGCCCTTCGAGCGCGGCAGCGCGGGGCGGCGCGTCAGCGAGGCAGGCACGGGCCTGGGGCTGACCATCACCCACCTGCTGACCGAGCTGATGGGCGGCCAGCTCACCCTGAGCAGCACGCCCGGCGAGGGCAGTTGCTTCACCGTGCGCCTGTACCTGCCCGAGATGGCGCCCGACGCGTCCTGGGTCCCTCCGGGCGCCGCCGCCACGCTGCACACCGTCATCGGCTATCTGCCGCCCCGGCGCACCCTGCTGGTGGTGGACGATCAGCCGCTGCAGCGCCAGCTGCTGGCCGGCCTGCTGCTGCCGCTGGGCTTCGAGATCCGCGAGGCCGCCAGCGGCCGCGAGTGCCTGGAGATCGTGGAGCAAAGCCCGCCCGACCTGGTGCTGCTGGACATCAGCATGGACGACCTGGACGGCTGGCAGACCGCCGCCCTGCTGCGCGCGCGCTGGGACGCGCAGCAGTTGCCCGTGGTCTTCGTCTCGGCCAACCTGTTCGACAACGACCCGCCGCGCCTGGCCGATGCGCGCTGCCAGGGCTTTGTCGCCAAGCCCGTGACCGAGTCCGAGTTGCTGCAGGTGCTCGAGCGCGTGCTGCGGCTGGAATGGGTGCATGACAACCGCCCACTGCTGCTGCCGGCGCCGCGTGCAGAGCAGGCAGAGGCCAATGCAGAGAAGGCGCCGGCAGCCGCCCCCTTCCCGCGCGATCTGCGTGAAGACCTGGCCCGGCTGGCGCGCTCGGGCCAGGCCACCGCCCTGCGCGAGCGCCTGCGCCAGGCACGCCAGCAGGCGCCCGGGCATGCCGCGCTGCTCGATGCGCTGCAGGCCTGCGCGGACCGCTTCGACTTCGATGCGCTGGCGCGCATGCTGCCGCGGCCCGAGCAAGAAGATGAAGAAGACGAAGAAAGAGAGGAGACCGATGAATGAGAACCCGCAAAGGCCACAGATGACGACCGCCGACAGCAGCAGCCACCCCAGCCACCCCCCTCACAACGCCCACGTCATCCTCGTGGTGGACGACGCGCTGGACAGCCTGCGCATGCTGTGCGACGCGCTGGCCGCCGAAGGCTACGTGGTGCTCGCCGCCCGCGACGCCGACGAGGCGCTGCAGCGCTTCGCCCTCACCGTGCCCGACGGCGTGCTGCTGGACGCCGTCATGCCCGGCATGGACGGCTTCACGCTGTGCCGCACGCTCAAGGCCACGCCGGCCTGGGCCCATGTGCCGGTGGTGTTCATGACCGGCCTGTCGGACACGGACCAGATCATCCGCGGCTTTGCCAGCGGTGGCGTGGACTACGTGGTCAAGCCGCTGCGCATCCCCGAGGTGCTGGTGCGCCTGGCCACCCATGTGCGCAACGCCCGCGCCACGCGCCAGGCGCAGGAGGCCGTGGACGTGGCGGGACTGGGCGTGGTGGTGCTCGACGGCCAGGGCCGCGTGGCCTGGCGCTCGCCCCAGGCATCGCGCTGGCTGGAGGAGGCCTTTGCGGACCAGCCCTTCCCGCTGGAGGCGGCCGGGGACTGGCTGGCCGGTGCCCGCCAGCCGGAACAGTCCGGCCAGGCGGATCAGGCAGGCCAGTCAGACCATCAGGATCTGGCGCTGCCCCTGACCGACGGCCGCCAGCTGCTGGCACGCCACATGGGCGCCAGCGGCCTGGGAGAGTCGATGGTGCTGCTCAGCCACGAGGCGCCGCAGACGCCCGCCGCGCGCCGGCTGCAGCAGGTGGCGCTCACCCCGCGCGAGACCGAGGTGCTGTCATGGCTGAGCAAGGGCAAGACCAACCGCGACATCGCCGACATCCTGGGCATGAGCCCGCGCACGGTGAACAAGCACCTGGAGCACATCTTCGAGAAACTCGGCGTGGAGACCCGCACGGCCGCCGCCGCCGTGGCTGGTCAGTTGCTGCAGGCCGGCTCGCCCTGAGCGCGAGGAGCCACCGCAGCGGGCACCGAGGCCGAGGCCGGCAGGCCGAACACATGGTCGAAGCACCAGTTGAAGACATAGGTGTAGACCAGGAAGAAGACCAGCAGGCCGGCCTCCATCACCGTGGCCTCCCACAGCGTGACGCCGAACCACCAGGCCATCAGCGGGATCAGCACCATGGCCAGCCCGCCCTCGAATCCCAGGGCGTGCACCACGCGGCGCATCACCGAGCGGCCCTTGACGCTCTGGCGCGCCTCCCATTGCTCGAACAGGTGGTTGAAGGTCAGGTTCCAGACGATGGCCAGCGTGGAAGCGGCAATCGCCATGCCGCCCGAATGCCCGGCGCTCTGGCCGATGGCCATGAACAGCAGGCTGGAGGCCGCGATGGCGATCAGTTCATACAGGGTCACGAAGACCACTTTGCGCTTGGGCCCCTGAAGGCCCTTTTTGTGTGTCTGCAAGGTCATAGGGGGCGCAGTTTATTTGCCCGGAATTGAACGTTAAAGTCAGATTCTTTCAATAAATCTGACAGATAACCGCCATGTCCTTCCCTGCCGACCAGGTGCCGCTGTTCCTTGCCGTGCTGGACCACGGCTCCTTTTCTGCTGCCGCACGCCGGCTGGGGCGCGTGCCCTCGGCCGTGAGCATGGCCATTGCCCAGCTGGAGGCCGAGCTGGACCTGCAGCTGTTCGACCGCAGCGGCCGCGAGCCCCGGCCCACGGCGGCGGCGCGCGCACTGGAGCCCCAGGCCCGGCTGCTGGCCGCCCAGCTGCAGCAGCTCAACCACCAGGCGCTGGCCCTGCACCAGGGGCTGGAGGAGCGGCTGACCCTGGTGATCGCGCCCGAGCTGCTGTCCACGGCCTGGGCCGCGCCGCTGCAGCCGCTGGTCGAGGAATTCCCGGGGCTGGAGGTGGAGGTGCTGGTGGCCGCCCAGGTCGATGCGCTCAAGGAGCTGCACTCGGGCCGCGCGCATCTGGCCCTGGTCTTCGAGCGCCCGGCCATCGACGGCCGCGAGGATTTCCAGGAGATGGGCCAGGAAACCATGGTCGCCGTGATGGCGGCCAGGCACCCGCTGGCACGCGGGCTGGGAGCGGGCGCGAAGCAGCAACTGGACGTGGGCGAGCTGGCCGGCGCACGGCAGATCCTGCTGGCCAGCCGCGACCTGGCCCACACCGATCCGCGCTTCGTGTTCTCGCACCAGCTGTGGCGCACGGACAGCCATCTGGCCGCCCTGTCGCTGGTCTCGGCCGGCCTGGGCTGGGGGTGGCTGCCCTTCAGCGTCGCCGAGCCCCTGCTGCAAACGGGCGCGCTGCTGCGCATTCCGCTGTGCAACATCAGCAACGGCACCCAGCTGTTCGTGGACTGGGTGTGGTCCAAGGAGCGTCCTCTGGGGCTGGCGGCACGGCGGTTCGTGGAGCGGCTGCAGGTGCCGGTGCGGCCGTTGCCGGGCAGCGATGCGGATCGCATCGGGTAGCATCTCTCGCCATATCGGATCAAGAATCCACATCTCCAGCAGCCGGTCACACAAGAGGAAGGGAAAACATGTTCTTTGATCATCAGCACAGCAAAACCGCCATCGCACTGGCTTTGGGCGCCGTCCTGGCCGGTTGCGGCGGCGGTGGAGGCGGCGGGCCGTCCGGCCCGTCTTCCCAGCTGACGGCCGCCTGCTCGGGCACGGCCTGCGGCGCGGCCAATGCCACCACCTATTCGGGCCAGGGCGTGGGCGTCTGGAGCTACACCAACACCACACAGGCCGAGCAGCAGATTCCTGTGGCGCTGACCAACCTGGGCAGCAAGCAGGTCACGCTGATCTACACCAACAACGGCGACGCCAGCGTGCCCATGCCCGCCCTGACGCTGACACCGCCCGCGGCGACCACCGCCACGGCCCAGAAAAGCCTCAGCGCCGCACCCGCAACGGGCAACCAGATTCCCGAGCGCATCCGCAACTTCAAGCCCCGCCTGACGGCAGGGGACACGCAGGCGCGGCAATCCATCCAGCCGCAGGCAGCGGCCATCCTGCCCGTGGGCAGCCAGCGCAGCTGGTTCGTGGAAACCGGCAGCTCGAAAATCGAGACCCGCCAGGCCACGCTCAGGCGCCAGGCCAGCGTGCCCACGCCCACCGGCACCCGCACCATCAACGTCTGGCTGGAAGACAGCGAGTACGACGCTGCCAAGGTCAGCGATGCCATGCTCGACACGCTGGTCCAGCGATTCACCAGCGGCTCCGATGCGGTCTACCCCCTGATCACGGGGCTGTCTGGCGAGCCCTGGGGAGCACACTCCTACAGCAACCTCATCGACCCCGACCAGCCCCTGGACATCGTGTTCGTGAATTTCGTGCCGGACCGCACTCCGTACGGGCTGCTGGGCTATTTCTGGTCTCTGAACAACTTCAAGCAGGACCCGGCGAACCCCGACCTCAAGTACAGCAACCAATCGCTGTCGTTCTACATGGATACGGAAACGCTGTACCTGGACCCTGCCGCCGGCATGACCAACCAGATCAGCACGCTGTCCCATGAGTTCGTCCACATGACGAACTTCTATCGCCGCAGCGTTCAGCTGTCCAAACCGGAAACCGACTACGCGTTCGACACCTTCCTGGAGGAAATGAGCGCCATGATGGGCGAAGACATCGTGGCCCAGCGCGTCACGCCCGGCTTCAACTCCATCGCCAGCGGACGCGTCCCGTCCTGGCTGTCCCGCTCGGGCTTCAACTGCGATCCCGCAGCTTGGAGCGCCGACACCGCCGCGCCCTGCTTCGGCTACGACGTCAACGGCAGCCTGGGCGCCTATCTGGTGCGCCAGTACGGCGTGGGCTTCTACAAGCAGCTGCTGAGCAACACCACGTCCACCGATTCACTGCAGGTCCTGGGCAATGCCATCCAGCAGGCCGGCGGTCCCACGCTGCCCGTTGCCGTCCAGCGCTGGGGGGCGAACATCGCCCTGCTGCCCGCAGACAGCCCCAGCGGCTTTGGCTGGCCTGCGCGCACGGAGCAGGGCTTCACCCTGGCGGCGATCAACGGCAGCAGCCTGGCGTCCTCCCGGGTCCTGCCCACCACGGTGCCGGTGAATCTCAATGCGCGCGGCCATTTCCCCTTCCTGCGTCAGCCTGATGCGCAAGGCACCTACCAGGAACAGCTGCGTGTTCCGGCAGGCAGCACGCTGACAGCCGTCGTACGCTGAACGCCATGAACCACGCACACCCGACTGCTTCCGCCCGCGGCCTGCGCCGCAGTCTGCCGCTGCTGCTGGCCAGCGGCCTGGCCCTGCTGAGCGCCTGCTCGGCCCCGGCTTCGCCCGCCGCCAGCGCGGCTGCACCGGCCTCGGGCGCAGCGGCCGAACCGGGCCAGCCCCTGACCCTGCAAGGCCGTCTGGTGCTGCGTGGCAATGCGCCCCATGAGCAGCCCGTGCTGCAGACCGCCTCCGGCGAGACCTGGCAGCTCCAGGGCCTGAGCGCCGAGCAGGTCACGCAATGGCAGCGGCAGAACGTGGAGGTCCGGGGCCAGCCCGGCCCCAGGCCCGCCGCCGGCGCCGCGCCTTCGATGGCGCCGCCGCAACTGCAGGTGCAGTCCATTCGCGCCCAGCCCTGACCTTCTCCGCTCACCCACCGCTCAATCCATGGACGCCTTCAACCCTTTCTCCAGCCGCGACGCGGCCGTGCAAAAACTCTGGGAGCAGTGGCAGCCGCGCTCCGCCAAGTCCGACAAGGACAAGCCCATTGCCCTGGCCGACTTCGACCCGGGCGCCAAGCCCTTTTCCAACGGCAACGGCAAGACCGAGGACAAGGCCGCCGTCGAGGCACTCGCCGAGGAGCTCGACGCCCTGCAGAACCTGCTGTACGCCGACCGACGCTACAAGCTGCTGGTCGTGCTGCAGGGCACGGACACGGCAGGCAAGGACGGCACCATCCGCGGCGTCTTCGGGCGCATGAGCGCCCTGGGCGTGAACGCCGTGGGCTGGAAGGCCCCCACCGATGCCGAGCGCGCGCACGACTACCTGTGGCGCATCCACCAGCGCGTGCCGGGCGCCGGCGAGATCACGGTCTTCAACCGCAGCCACTATGAGGATGTGCTGGTGCCCGTGGTCAACGGCTGGATCACGCCCGAGCAGCAGCGCCAGCGCTTCGCCCACATCAACGACTTCGAGCGCATGCTCAGCGAGACGGGCACCGTGGTCGTCAAGTTCCTGCTGCACATCAGCTCCGACGAGCAGCGCGCGCGACTGCAGGAGCGCCTGGACGACCCGGCCAAGCACTGGAAGTTCGACGAGAACGACATGAAGGTGCGCACGCAATGGAAGGACTACCAGCAGGCCTACGGCCAGCTGCTGGGCGCCACGCACACGCCCTGGGCGCCCTGGACCATCGTGCCTGCGGATTCCAAGACGCACCGCAACCTCATGATCGCCACCTTGCTGCGCGAGGTGCTGCGCAACCTGGACCTGCGCTTTCCCGAGGGCGATCCGGCCCTCAAGGACTACAAGATCACTTGAGCGGCTGAAGGCTCACAGCTGGAGGCTGGCCTCGGCAATGCCATCCAGCTCGGCCACCACCAGGTCTCCGGCCTGGGCAAACGCCAGGCCATTCCACGTGCCCGTGGTCACCACCGTGCCTGCGGGCACGCTGCCATAGCGGCGCACCAGTTCCTGCAGCCATCCGGCCAGCAGCCACAGCGGGTCGCCCAGCGGATGCGTTCCGGTGAACGCCTGCAGCGGCCCTGCGCCCACGCTCAGCCGGCAGGCCTGGGCCGACCAGTCCCGCGGCAGCAGCCGCGAGGCATCCTGCCATGGACCCAGCACCAGGGCGCCATGGCACAGGCCGTCGGCGGCCAGCAGCAGCGGCGGCGCCTTCAGGTGCTGGCGCCAGCGCGTATCCACCACCTCGATGGCGGCAGTGATGCCGTCGATCAGCTCAAGGCCCTCGCCGGGCTGCAGGGCGGCGGCCATCTCGGCCGTGACATCGCGGCCCAGGCGCAGGGCGATCTCGGCCTCGATGCCGCGCAGGTGCAGCGGCGCGCCGCCAGCGACCGAGGGGCTGGCCCAGACGCCTTCTTCGGGCAGCGGCGCATGGGTCAGCGGGGCATCGCGGCGCGGCGCGCCAGACTTCCAATAGCCCGGCACGCGGCCCGGCCCCTGCTGGCTGCCGGCCACGCGCCAGCCCAGGGCGGGCGCCATGGCGGCCTGCACGGCCTGGACATCTGCGGGCGTGCGCACCACGTCGGCCCATTCGTCGGCATCCAGCAATTCGCCGCTGTGGCGTGCCTGGAGCAGCGCATGGGCCAAGGCGGTGGGAGTGCGGGGCGTGTTCGTCATGGGGCGGCTTTCCTGGAGTGCATCGGTGGGTCTCAAGCGGCCCCGATTGTCCGCTGGACAAGGCGCTCCCATGGTTATGCATTAAATGCATAAGGCTCTCACTCATAAGGCGTTGGACAGCGCATAGCCCCGGGAATAAGCTCAAAACCCTCAGACAACTCTTGTGTGGAACCACCATGCAGCAACCCGCTTCGGCCGGCGTTACCAACCACGCCATCCCTTCCTACCTGCAGGCCGATCACCTCGGCCCCTGGGGCAACTACCTGCAGCAGGTCGATCGCGTCACGCCCTACCTGGGCCATCTCGCCCGCTGGGTCGAAACCCTCAAGCGCCCCAAGCGCATCCTGATCGTCGACGTGCCGATCGAGCTGGACAACGGCACCATCGCCCACTACGAAGGCTACCGCGTGCAGCACAATCTGAGCCGCGGTCCCGGCAAGGGCGGCGTGCGTTTCCACCAGGACGTGACCCTGTCCGAAGTCATGGCCCTGTCGGCCTGGATGTCGGTCAAGAACGCAGCCGTTAACGTGCCCTACGGCGGCGCCAAGGGCGGCATCCGTGTCGATCCCAAGACGCTGTCGCGCGGTGAGCTGGAACGCCTGACGCGCCGCTACACCAGCGAGATCGGCCTGCTGATCGGCCCCTCCAAGGACATCCCCGCGCCTGACGTGAACACGAACGGCCAGATCATGTCCTGGATGATGGACACCTACTCCATGAACACCGGCGCCACCGCCACCGGCGTGGTCACGGGCAAGCCCGTTGACCTCGGCGGCTCGCTGGGCCGTGTCGAGGCCACCGGCCGCGGCGTGTTCACCGTGGGCGTGGAAGCAGCCAAGCTGACCGGCCTGTCGGTCGAAGGCGCGCGCATCGCCGTGCAGGGCTTCGGCAACGTGGGCGGCACGGCCGGCAAGCTGTTTGCCGACGCAGGCGCCAAGGTCGTGGCCGTGCAGGACCACACCGGCACCATCCGCAACGCCAACGGCCTGGACGTGACGGCCCTGCTGGCCCATGTGGCCGCCAAGGGCGGCGTGGGCGGCTTTGCCGGCGCCGAAGCCATGGACGCCGCCGACTTCTGGGGCGTGGACTGCGACATCCTGATCCCCGCCGCACTGGAAGGCCAGATCACCAAGGACAACGCCGGCAAGATCAAGGCCAAGATGGTGATCGAGGGCGCCAACGGCCCCACCACCACCGAGGCCGATGACATCCTGACCGAAAAGGGCGTGCTGGTGCTGCCCGACGTGCTGGCCAATGCCGGCGGCGTGACGGTGAGCTACTTCGAATGGGTGCAGGACTTCTCCAGCTTCTTCTGGAGCGAGGACGAGATCAACGCCCGCCTGGTGCGCATCATGCAGGACGCCTTCGCGGCCATCTGGCAGGTCGCCCAGCAGCACGGCGTGACGCTGCGCACCGCCACCTTCATCGTGGCCTGCCAGCGCATCCTGCATGCGCGCGAGATGCGGGGACTGTATCCCTGACCCCCTGAGGCGCTGACGCGCCTTCCCCCTCTCTCGCTTCGCGGGAGGGGGACGATGCCATCGCCGCGAGGCGGCTCTTGCTCGGCATCTCCCGCTTGGGGACGCGCCAGTTTTTGGCGCTGTGCACCATGCGAACAATCAAAGGCGCCTAGGCGCCTTTTTTCTTGGGGCTCCTTTCTGGTGCTGGCAACGGGTTAGCCCCCGTTCCACCCCGCCTAAGCGCGGGTTTCCGAATGGCGAAGCGGATCTCCAGTCAAACCCTGGTGCCCTGGGACCCGGGGTTTTCTATCGTTGCGGGCAGTGAACTGGAGACTGCCCATGAACGACCGCCGCAGCCTGCTGGCCCTGCTGGCCGCTTTGCCTTTTCTCTCCCTGGCTCCTGCCGCCGCGCTGGCGGCGGCCTGGCCTGAGCGCCCCATCACCATCGTGGTGCCGGCCGCTGCAGGCGGCACCACGGACATTGCCGCGCGCGTGCTGGCCGAGAAGATGGGCAAGGACCTGGGCACCTCGGTGGTGGTGGAGAACAAGGGCGGGGGCGGCGGCAGCATCGGCACGGCCCAGGTGGCGCGCGCCAGGCCCGATGGCTACACGCTGCTCATGGGCAACATCGGCCCGGTGGCCATCAATTTCAGCCTGTACAAGCAGCTCAGCTACAAGGAAAGCGATCTGCGCGGCATCACCAATGTGATCTCCGTGCCCAATATCCTCGTGGTCCATGCCGATTCGCCCGTGCGCAGCGTGCGCGAGCTGGTGGAGCTGGCCAAAACCCGGCGCCTGAATGTGTCCACGTCGGGCGTGGGCCAGTCGCCGCACATGTCTTCGGAGATGTTCCGCCAGAAGGCCGGCATCGAGGTCACGCTCGTGCCCTTTCCCGGGGCCGCGCCTGCGGTCACGGCGCTGCTGGGCCAGCAGGTGGACTACATGATCGACAACCTGCCCAGTTCCCTGCCGCACATCCGAAGCGGCAAGTTCCGCGCGCTGGCCATCACCAGCGCCACGCGCTCGGCCCAGTTGCCCGAGGTGCCCACCATGACCGAGGCCGGCGTGCCCATGCAGGTCACGGCCTGGTTCGGCCTGCTGGCACCGGCCGGCACACCCGATACCGTGGTCGGCCGCATCCAGGAATCTGCGCGGCGCGCCATGCAGACGGCCGATGTGCGCCAGCGCTTTGCCGACCTGGGCGGCGTGCCCGGTGGCGAGACACCGGCCGAGTACGACGCCTTCATCGCCCAGGAACGCAAGAGCTGGGCTCAGATCGTCAAGGCTGCAGGCCTGTCGTTGGAATAGTGGTCCCCTCCCGTCCCTCCCTCCCCTCCCATGCAAGAAGACATCGCCTCCCTGCTGCGCCAGCCCTTTGGCTCGCTGCCCGAACTCGTCGCGCTGCAGGCCAGCCAGCGCCCCCGCCACACCGCCCTGGCCATGGATGGCCGCAGCCTCGACTACGCCGCACTGCGCCTGGGCATGGATCGCGTGGCCCTGCGCCTGCAGCGCCAGGGCCTGGGCCCCGGCGACGTGGTGGCCATCTGCGCGGGCAGTTCGCCCGAGTACGTGCTGGCCTTCCTGGGTGCGTTGCGCGCGGGCGTGGCCGTGGCGCCGCTGGCCCCGTCGGCCACGGCGGGCCACCTGAGCGCCATGCTGGACAACTGCGGCGCCCGGCTGGTGCTGCGCGACGCGGAAACCGCTGCGCAATGGCCGCTGCAGGCGGGCAACGACCTGCAGTGCGTGGCGCTGGATGGCGTACCGGGAGCCGGTACGCCCTGGCTGCAATGGCTGGCCCTGGACGATGTGGCAGAGAACGCCGCACCCGCGCCCATCGATGCCCAGCCCGACTGGCCCTTCAACGTCATCTACTCCTCGGGCACCACGGGCGTGCCCAAGGGCATCGTCCAGTCCTGGGCCATGCGCTGGGCCCATGTGCAGCGCGCCATCCACAACGGCTACGGGCCGGATGCCGTCTCGCTGTGCGCCACGCCCCTGTACTCCAACACCACCCTGGTCGCGGCCCTGCCCACGCTGGGCCTGGGCGGCACCCTGGTGCTGATGCGCAAGTTCGACGCGGCGCATTACCTGGAGCTCGCCGAACGCCACCGCGCCACCCACACCATGCTCGTGCCCGTGCAATACCAGCGGCTGATGCAGTGCCCCGACTTCGACGGCACCGACCTGGCCAGCCTTCAGCACAAGTTCTGCACCAGCGCGCCCTTCCATCCCGCCCTCAAGGCCGAGGTGCTGCGCCGCTGGCCCGGACGGCTCATCGAGTACTACGGCATGACCGAGGGCGGCGTGCGCTGCGAGCTGCACTGCCATGACTTTCCGGCCAAGCTGCACACCGTGGGCCGGCCGGGGCCGGGCGCCGACATCCGCTTCATCGATGAGCAGGGCCGCGAACTGCCGCCCGGCGAGCAGGGCGAGATCGTGGGCCGCTCGGCCGGGATGATGAGCGGCTACCACCGCCTGCCCGACAAGACCCGGGAGGCCGAATGGTTCGATGCCCAGGGCCTGCGCTTCATCCGCAGCGGCGACGTGGGCCGCCTGGACGAGGACGGCTTCATCGTGCTGGGCGACCGCAAGAAGGACATGATCATCACGGGCGGCTTCAACGTCTACCCGAGCGACATCGAGTCCGTGCTGCTGCAGCACCCGCAGGTGGCCGAATGCGCAGTGATCGGCGTGCCCTCCGATGCATGGGGCGAGACCCCCGTGGCCTACACCGTGGTGCGCCCCGATGCCACGCCCTCGGCCGCCGAGCTGCGCGAATGGCTGAACGCCCGCGTGGGCAAGACCCAGCGCGTGGCCGAACTGCGGCTGGCCGCCAGCCTGCCGCGCAGCGAGATCGGCAAGGTGCTCAAGCGCGCGCTGCGCGAGCAGTACCAGGCCGGTGTCCTGTCCTCTTCATGAAACGGAGTCCTTCCATGCCCATGCAACTCCTTCCACGCCGCCGCCTGCTGTCTTGCCTGGCCCTGGCTTCCTGCTCCCTGCTGGCCCCGGCCGCCCATCTCGCCCATGCGGCCGATGCCTGGCCCGCCAAGCCCATCCAGCTGGTCATTCCCTACCCTCCCGGAGGCAGCGCCGACCTGCTGGGCCGCCCGCTGGCCGTGCAACTGCAGCAGCAGCTGGGCCAGCCCGTGGTGCTGGAGTACAAGCCCGGCGCGGGCGGCACGCTGGCCTCGCAATACGTGGCGCGCGCCAGGCCCGATGGCTACACCGTGCTCATGGTGCTGGCCGCCCATGCCATCAACGACAGCCTCTATCCCAAGCTGCCCTACGACACCCGCCGCGACTTCGCGCCCGTGTCCCTGGTGGCCAACCTGCCCATGGTGGTCGCGGCCAGCAGCAAGCTGCCGGCCAAGAACATCCAGGAACTCATCCAGGCCGCCAGGGCCAACCCCGGCAAGCTCACCTTCGGCTCGGCGGGCAACGGCAACACGGGGCATCTTGCGGCCGAGTACTTCGGCTCCATGGCGGGCGTGCGCATGACCCATGTGCCCTACAAGGGCAGCGCGGGCGTGGTCAACGCCATGCTGGCTGGCGACATCGACCTGACCTTCGACAGCATCTCCACCTCCATGCCCCACATCCGCAGCGGGCGCATGCATGCGCTGGCCGTCACCAGCCCGCAGCGCTCGGCGCTGGCGCCCGAGGTGGCCACCATCCAGGAACAGGGCATCGCAGGCTTCGACGTGACCGGCTGGTACGCCGTCATCGCGCCGGCCGGCACGCCCGCCGAAGCCACCCGGCGCCTGAGCCGCGAGATCGCCACCGCCCTGCGCCAGCCCGCGCTGCAGGCCCAGCTGGCCGCCGGCGGCTACGAGCCCGTGGGCTCCACGCCCGAGGCGCTGCAGGCGCATATCGACAAGGAAATCACGCGCTGGTCTGCCGTCGTCAAGGCGACGGGAGCCCGTGTGGATTGAGCGCCCGCAATGCGATGATTGCCCGCATGAACACACCCATCAAAGAACACCCGGCCAACCCCTTCGAAGGCGAGGCGCCCGGCATCCTGTTCGGCCTGCCCATGCCCATGGCCCGCGCCATGAAGCTCAGCGGTGAACGCATTGGCGAGGACCGCGCCCAGATCCGCATGGGCTTTCAGCCCGATCAGGCCAACAGCCGCGGCGACGTGCACGGCGGCGCCATCGCCTCGCTGCTGGACTGCGCCCTGGCCTCGGCCTGCCGCTCGCACGACCCCACGGCCTTCGGCGTGGCCACCATCGACCTCACACTGCACTATGTCTCGGCCGGCAGCGGCGACCTCATCGCCACCGCCCACTGCGAGCGGCGCGGCCGCTCCATCAGCTTCGCGCGCGGCGAAGTCCGCTCCGAGGACGGCACCCTGGTGGCGCTGGCCACCGGCACCTTCAAGCTGATGGCGCGCGGCGGGGCTCAGGCCTGAGTGACCACCTCTTTCGCTGGCGCACGGCATGCCTCCAAGAGATACCGCTTCATCTGAAGCGGTATTTTTTGAAGACACTTATTGTTACCTCCCTGACAGGGACGCGAAAATTCCGCCATTCCCCCAAGAGCAATCCTGCCGTATGACCGCATTCCGGCAGGTTCGTACATGCCCAAACGACTGGCAACTCACCCAAACAGGAATGATGGCTATTGCCCAGACATGCCTGGTCAGTCAATAATTGCCCTTCGACCCGGAGCTTCCAGCCAGAATACAACTGCCAATGCATGTTGATTGAGCCAAGAACTCTCGCACTCAAATCATCGCTTCATCATGAAAGGCAGAGATGGCAATGGACAGATTCTTGAGAGTTCACACAGACAGCAAAAAATCATCAGCCTTTGGCAATCCAGTGCCGCTCTGTGTTTGGAAGCATCTTTTCCGCCCGATTTTTATTATTTTTACTTTGACAATGGGTTTCTTTCCCCATGCCAACGCTGAGACCCGGCTTGCCCGACAAGTTCCAGATTCCCAGCGGCTGATCATCGAGAACAATAATTTATCGGCGGATACTTTTTTTACTGCATATATGAGCAAGAACCTCATGGAAAGAAGATATGCGGAGATGTATCTGCTCGGTGTTCTGGATGCCACGGAAGGACGGGTCTGGTGCGATTACCAGCATTTCAAGACCATCACTTTGGCAGAAGTACTTCACAGCGGATTGAGCAAATTGGATCTCAAACAGCGTGAGTCACGGGCTGCCCATGTCATCAGCGACATTCTTGAAAAAGAGTTTCCTTGCAAAGGCGGGAAAAAATGAAACCGTCCTACGCAACGCTCAAATCTCATCACTATTCAGCGAACGAGCTAAATTCCAGCCATGTGTCTCGCACGGCACTCTATGAGGAGCTTGGATACGACGATGCAGTATTGATCCGGCAAAATGCAGGCTATCAGAACACCTGTGCAACCAGATTGAGTCTGGCCCTGATCAAGTCAGGCGTCATCATCAACGGGCGATTGAAGATAAAAACCGGGAAATACAAAGGCCGGACATTCGAACCAGGCGCAAAACTACTCGCCGATCAGCTTGCCAAGCCCCATATACTTGGCAAGCCCCAGATATTCAGCGCCAGCAACGCACATACCAAACTTTCTGGCAAGAAGGGAGTGATATTTTTCTGGAAAATCTCAGGCTATGATGGTGGTCATATCGATGTAATAGAATCCCAGAATAGTACGCAAGTGTGTAATTCCGCATGCTATTTCGATTCGAAAGAAATATGGTTCTGGCCTCTGGACTGATCTGGGGCACGGCGTTTGAGAAAAACGACTTGCGTCTTCCAGAGAAATCTTTGAAAGAGGATTTTGTGCACCAGAAGGCTGACTATGTCAGGCAGACTCACACGCCCAGTCTGGCCTTGCTAGTCGCCATCTTCCTGGCCCCCATAGCCGCCGCCTCGCCACTCTCCATCAGCCTTCTCGACGCCCGCAAACCGCAAGCCGCCATCGCAGCATCGGGCGACTCCATGGCAGCCATGGGCCAGCAGCACTACTTTCGTCTGGCGCCTGAAGCCAGCCAGGCGCCCGAATGCTGCGTCACCACAGGCCAACCGGCGGAAAGCGACATCCTGCGCTACCAGGGCCAAAAGGGCACGGAGGCTGTTGCAGCGGCTGCACGAGCGGCGTTGTTCATGCCGCCCGTCACCGAGGGATTCATTGGCCTGCAACTGGCCGAGGGCGCAAGAGTCCGGGTGCTGGGTCCGCAGCGCCTGCTTGTCTGGTGGCCAGACCGGCCGGGGCTGACACGGGTAGATCACTGCCTGTCCCGCGAAGGCCTGCATGTTCGGTGGCGTGAGCAGGCGGCGAACGGGAGATGGGCAAGCGCGCAGCACTACTACCTGCCGCTGGGCATGGACGTGGAGCCCGACTGCCCCTCGCCTGCCCGTTGAGGGAACGCACCCTCACCCCGGCTGCACCCCCGCCGCCTGCAGCAGCCGCCCCCAGACCGGCGCCTCCTGCGCCCAGGCCTTGCCGAAGCGCTGGGGCGTGTCGTCATCCACGGGCACGAAGCCGGCGGCGATGATGCGGGCCGTGCCTTCGCGGCTGGCCACGGCGCGGTTGGAGATCTCGCCCCATTGCCGCGTGAGGTCGGCCGGCAGGCCCCTGGGGCCGGCGATGGCCAGCCAGCCGGACAGTTCCATGGCCTCGTGGCGGTAGCCGGCCTCGGCAAAGGTGGGCACCTCGGGCAGCAGGGGCACGCGGCGCGTGCCGGTGACGGCCAGGGCGCGCAGCTTGCCTGCATCGATGTGGGGCTTGAGCGTGAGCAGGCTGCCCATGCCGATGGGGATGCGTCCGCCCAGCATGTCCTGCACCATCAGCGCCTCGCCCCGGTAGGCCGCATGCGCCATGCCGGCACCGGCCATGTCGCTGAGCACGGCGCAGGCCAGGTGGCCGTGCGAGCCTATGCCGTAGGAGCCATACGAGAGCTTGCCGGCGTTGGCCTGGGCCCAGGCCATGAATTCGCGCAGGTGCGTGGCGGGCACGTCGGCCGTGACCACCAGGGCGATGGGTGCCATGCACACGCGCGACAGGGGCGTGAGGTCGGTCAGCGGGTCGTAGGCGGTCTTCTTGTAGAGGTATTTGTTGGTGAGCATGGTGGAGGTGGTGCCCAGCAGCAGGGTGAGCCCGTCGGGCGCGGAGCGGACCACCATTTCGCCGCCGATCAGTCCGGCCGCGCCGGGCTTGTTGTCCACCACCACGGCCTGGCCCAGCTGCTGGGCCATGCGCTCGCCCAGGATGCGCGCAATCACGTCGGTGGCGCCGCCCGCCGCAAAGGGCACGACGATGCGCACGGGCCGTGTGGCAAAGCCGCCCTGCGCCAGCACGCTGCCGGGCCCTGCCACCGCGGCGCCTGCCGCCAGGGCCAGCGCCTGGCGCCGATTCAATCGGCCGTTGCATCCGCTGTTCGATGCCGTCCCCGAGATCACTGCCATCACACGCTCCTTTGCCTGGGTGCCACCATGGGTGGAGATACCGGATCAAGAAACCGCCGTCTCGAAATCAATCGAGTTGGCCAAGCGTATTCGAGGCAGATGGATTCACCATCAGGGAAATCATTGGACCTCTTGCACCAGAATCAGAAAAATCTTGGTGCAAAACGGTCTTTCAGTCTCATTTCTATCAATATGGTGCTGCAGATCTCTGCTGCGCCCAGGCATGGCGCAGCAGCACCTGTTCGGCCTGCTTGAGCACGGGTGCATCGACCATGCGGCCGTCCAGCACGCAGACGCCGCCTCCGGCCTCGGCCAGCGCCTGGCGCAGGCGCTGCGCGTGGGCAACGGCCGCTGCGTCGGGGTCGAAGACGGCGTGCAGGGGCCGGACCTGGGCCGGGTGGATGCACAGCTTGCCGCCAAAGCCCATGCGCCGCGCGCGTGCCGCGTCCTGGGCCAGCCGCTCGGGGTTGCGCGTGTCCACCGTCACGCCGTCCACGGCCGCGCCAATGCCGGCACGGCGCGAGGCCAGGACCAGGGCCATGCGCATGGGCAGCAGCTCTTCCTCGCCCTGCCCGCAGGCCATGCCCGCATCGACCTGGAAGTCCAGGTGGCCGAAGGCCAGGCGCACCACCTGGGGCGCGCCGGCCAGGGCATCGGCCGCGTCCAGGCCGGCCACGCTTTCGATGAGGGGCAGCACAGCCGCCCGTGCGCCCGTGGCCTGGGCCACCGTCTGCAGGGTCTGGGCGCGCTCGGCCTTGGAGACCATGGCGCCGGCCACGCCCTGCTCCACCAGCTGCGCCAGCGCGCGCAGGTCATCCGCATGCCAGGGCGTGCCTTCGGCGTTGATGCGCACCAGCAGGCGGGCACGGGCCGGGCCTTCCAGCGCGCCCACGGCCTGGGCCAGCGCCTGGCGGGCGCCGTCCTTGTCGGCCGGGGCCACGGCGTCCTCCCAGTCGGCGATGACCATGTCGGCGCCGCTGTCCAGGGCCTTGCCCAGGCGCTCGGGCCGCGTGGCGGGGATGAAGAGAAAGGAAGTGGCCTGTCGCGCCAGATCGTGCATGCGGATGTCCTTGGGAGAGCGGTTTATTCGGCCGAGACGCCTGCGGCCTTGATGACCTTGTCCCAGCGCGCCACCTCGGCCTGCAGGTGGGTGCGCAGGCCTTCCGGCGTGGCCTTGTCGGGCGTGACCAGATCGGAGCTGAGTTCGGCGATGCGCTTTTTGACGTTCTCGTCCTTGATGGCCACGTTCAGCGCCTTGTTGATGGCCATGACCACGTCCTTGGGCGTGCCCTTGGGCGCGTACATGCCGTGCCAGACCTTGACGTCGAAGCCCTTGAGGCCCTGCTCGTCCAGCGTGGGGATGTCGGGCAGCGAGGACAGGCGCCTGGGCGTGGTCACGCCGAAGACCTTGGCGCGCTGGCCGTCCTTGATCACGGGCACGGTCTGCGTGGTCTGGTCGCACAGCAGGTCCACCTGGCCGCCCATGAGGTCGTTCATGGCCGGGCCTGCGCCCTTGTAGGGCACGGTGGTGAGCTTGACGCCCGCCTGGTGCATGAACAGCATGCCGCACAGCTGGGAGACGGCGCCGATGCCGGCATTGGCCAGCGAGACCTTCTCCTGGTTCTTCTTCACGTAGTCCATCAGCTCGGCAAAGTTGTTGGCCGGGAAGTCCTTGCGCGACAGCAGGGTCATGGGCACGTCCAGCACCTGGCCGATGTACTCGAAGTCCTTGAGCGGGTCATAGGGCAGCTTCTTGTACAGCGCAGGCGCCGTGGCCATGCCCATGTGGTGGATGAGGATGGTGTAGCCGTCGGCCTTGGCCTTGGCCACGCGGTTGGGCGCAATGGTGCCGCCCGCACCCACGGTGTTCTCCACCAGCACGCTCTGGCCCAGCACCTGGCCCATGGGCACGGCCAGCAGGCGCGCCACCACATCGGTGGGGCCGCCCGCGCTGTAGGGCACGACGAGGACGACGGGCTTCTCGGGCCAGGCCGCAGCCAGGGCGCCGGTGGTCGCCCCGCCGGCGGCAAGGGCGCAGGCGGCGGCCGCTGCGTAAACGAGGCGGCGGCGGAAAGAAGGGGTGCGTTGCATGGTTTGTCTCCTGTGCACTTGGGTGGAAGCGGGAGGCGCTCTGTGGTGGCGCCTTTCCCATGGATTCGCCGGCCGGGGCCGGCGCGAAAACTCGGTCAAGAACTCAGTCCAGCAGGCGCTGCACGCGCGGCCAGTGCGCGATCTGCCACAGCCGCGCCACAGCGGCCTGGGCGGGGTCGTCCTGCAGGGCACCGCCATAGGCGATCAGGCGCAGCGCCTTGGCCGTGATCTCCTCGCGCGACAGCGTGTTGCCCGGATCGCCCTTGGGCTCTTCCACGCGGCCGTGCAGCGTGCGGCCATCGGTGGTGAGCACGGTGACCTTGCCGATCCAGCGCTGCGGGTAGGCGGCATCGACCTCGGGGTCCAGCACCATGGCCACCTTCTCGCGCAGGGCCACCGTGGTGGCGGCCAGGTATTCGTTGTCGAACTCGTCCAGGCCCGCATGGCCGTGGCGCGCGGCCAGCGCCAGCACCGTGCCCATGGAGAACTTGCTCTGGTGCACCGTGCCGGGCTCGACCACGGGGCCCAGCACGTCGATGGCGCCCTGGTGCACGTGGCAGGTGACCTGCGCCAGGTCGGCGGGGGCCAGGCCGTGGTCCTGCATGACCTGCAGCAGCGCGTCGGCGGCCGGGTGCGTGTGGCGGCAGGAGGCATGCCATTTGAAGGAGGTCTCGGCCGTGGCCCAGCGCGTGCCGATGCCGTCCGTGAGGCGCGTGGGATCGGCGTCCGTGGACATGCCTGCCGCCAGGCCCTGCGGCCCGGTGAAGATGTCCTGCGCGCCGGTGAATCCGTCCCGGGCCAGGTAGGCCGACATCAGGCCCGCAGCGGCCGCATGCGCCGTGTGCAGCTGCTTGCTGTCGGCGCCCGTGCGCAGGAACTCCCACAGCCCTGCCGACTGCGTGCCGGCCGAGCCGAAGGCATGCTGCATCTGCGCGGGCGTGAGGCCCAGCAGCCGGCCCACGGCGGCCGCGGCGGCCAGGGTGCCGGCCGTGGCCGTGGTGTGGAAGATGCGGTAGTGGCTGCGGCCCAGGAACTCGCCCACGCGGATGCCGACCTCGTAGCCGGCCACGCAGGCGGCCATGAGCTCGGCGCCGCTGGCGCCGATGCTCTGCGCCACGGCCAGCGCGGGCGGGAAGACCACGGCTGCGGGGTGGAAGACCGAGCCGTTGTGCACGTCATCCTGTTCAGCCACATGCGAGGCCGCGGCATTGGCCAGGGCTGACATCATGGGCGAGGTGGTGTCGGCACTGCCCAGGATCTCGCTAGGCCCCTGCGCCGGCCCCTGGGACAGCGCAAAGCGCGTGATGCTCTGCACGGGGCGCGCGCCCTGGCCTGCGAGCACGGAGCCGAACCAGTCCACCCAGAGGTCTTCGGCGCGCTGCTGCACGGCGGCGGGAACGTCGTCCCAGCGCAGCGAGGCAGCGAATTGGGCCAGCGGATGGATGCTCACTTGGGTGTCGTTTTTCATGGGGTTGGGTCTCCGGCGCATTCTTGGGCATGCGCCCTGGTTTCAGGGGGCGGTTTTTCCCGGGGGCGGGCACAGGGCACTGATGCGCTCGGCGCTCCAGCCCAGCTCGGCCAGGATGGCGGCGCTGTGCTCGCCCACGGCGGGCACGGCCTCCATGCGGTAGTCGAAGGCGCTGTTGGCACCGGGAGGCAGCAGGGCCTGCACCGGGCCGGCCGGCGTGTCCACGCTGCACCAGCGCTGGCGTGCGGCCAGTTGCGGGTGACTCCAGAGACCGGCCATGTCGTTGACGCGCGCATTGGCAATGCCGGCCGCATCCAGCCGCTGCACGACCTGGGCCGCATCCAGCGCGTTGAACACGCCCAGGATCAGCGCGCGCAGCTCCTCGCGGTGGGCGTTGCGCTGCGCATTGCTGTCGAAGCGCGCATCCGTGGCCAGCGCGGGCTGCAGCAGCACCTGATCGCAGAAGGTCTTCCACTCGCGTTCGTTTTGCAGGCCCAGCATCACCGTGCCTCCGTCACCGGTCTCGAACGGCCCGTAGGGATAGATGCTGGCGTGCGAGGCGCCGGTGCGCGGCGGTGGCGGCGCGCCGTCGAAGGCGTAGTACATGGGGTAACCCATCCACTCGCCCAGCGCCTCCAGCATGGACACGTCGATGTGGCTGCCCTCGCCCGTGCGTCCGCGCAGCAGCAGGGCCGACAGGATGTTGGTGTACGCATACATGCCGGCCGCGATGTCGGCCACCGAGATGCCGGCCTTGGACGGCACCTCGGGCGTGCCCGTGACCGAGAGAAAGCCCGCCTCGCTCTGGATCAGCAGGTCGTAGGCCTTCTTGTCGCGGTAGGGGCCGTCTGCGCCGTAACCGCTGATGTCGCAGACGATGAGGCGCGGAAAGCGCTCGCGCAGCGCCGCATAGGACAGGCCCATGCGCGCAGCCGCGCCGGGCGCCAGGTTCTGCACCAGCACGTCGGCACCCTCCAGCAGCTGCATCAGCGCCTGCATGGCCTCGTCCTGCTTGAGGTCCAGCGCCAGGCTCTGCTTGCTGCGGTTGATCCAGGTGAAGTGCGAGGACTGGCCCTGCACGCGCTGGTCATAGCCGCGCGCGAAGTCGCCGCTGCCGGGCCGCTCGACCTTGATCACGCGCGCGCCCAGGTCGGCCAGCTGGCGCGTGCAAAACGGTGCGGCCACCGCATGTTCCAGCGAGACGACGGTGGTGCCGTCCAGGGGCCTCAGGCGTTGCTGTGTCATGCGCAGTGCCTTCAGAAGGAGCGGGGCAGACCGAGGATGTGCTCGGCCACGTAGGAGTAAATGAGATTGGTCGAGATCGGCGCCACCTGGTACAGGCGCGTCTCGCGGAACTTGCGCTCCACGTCGTATTCGCAGGCAAAGCCGAAGCCGCCGTGGAACTGGATGCAGGCATTGGCCGCCTCCCAGCTGGCCTTGGCCGCCAGGTACTTGGCCATGTTGGCCTGGGCACCCATGGCCTGGTGGGCGTCGAACATCTCGCAGGCCTTCCAGCGCATGAGGTTGGCGGCCTCGACCTCGATGAAGGCATCGGCAATGGGGAACTGCACGCCCTGGTTCTGGCCGATGGGGCGGCCGAACACGTTGCGGTCGCGCACATAGTTGGTGACGCGGTCCAGGAACCAGTAACCGTCGCCTATGCATTCGGCCGCGATCAGCGTGCGCTCGGCATTGAGGCCGTCGAGGATGTACTTGAAGCCCTTGCCTTCCTCGCCGATCAGGTTCTCCTCGGGGATTTCCAGGTTCTCGAAGAACAGCTCGTTGGTCTCGTGGTTGACCATGTTGGGGATGGGGCGCACGGTCAGGCCGTTCTTCTGGGCCTCGGCCAGGTCCACCATGAAGATGGACATGCCCTCGCTCTTTTTCTTCACGTCGGCCAGCGGCGTGGTGCGCGCCAGCAGGATCATCCAGTCGCTGTGCTGCACGCGGCTGATCCAGACCTTCTGACCGTTGACCACGTAGCGGCCATCCTTCTTGACGGCGCTGGTCTTGATCTTGGTGGTGTCCGTGCCCGTGGTGGGCTCGGTCACGCCCATGGACTGCAGGCGCCATTCGCCCGAGGCGATGCGCGGCAGGTATTTCTCCTTTTGCGCCTGCGAGCCGTGGCGCAGCAGCGTGCCCATGTTGTACATCTGGCCGTGGCAGGCGCCCGAGTTGCCGCCGCAGCGGTTGATCTCTTCCATGATCACGCTGGCCTCGGTCAGGCCCAGGCCCGAGCCGCCGTACTCCTGCGGGATCAGCGCGGCCAGCCAGCCGGCCTTGGTCAGCGCGTCCACGAAGGTCTCGGGATAGGCGCGCTGCTCGTCGATCTTGCGGAAATACTCGTCGGGGAACTCGGCGCACAGCGCACGGATGGCGTCGCGGATTTCGGGGAAATTGTTGGAAAGCGTGTGTTCGATCATGGTGGTCTCAAGGCTGGGAATTCGGGGAATTCGGCGGATTCAGGCCAGGGTGGCCGTGCCGGTCATGGTCAGCCAGCCTTCGTGGTCTTGCGCCCACAGCTGCACAGTCTTGCCGTCCGCAGAAGGCTTTCCATGCACGCTGAAGGCATGCAGGTCAAAGGTGGGGCGCACGGCCTTGAAGTCGAAAGACAGCACCTGCGCCTGGGGCAGTTCGCGGCGCAGCAGGTCCAGCAGCAGGGTGGCGATCAGCGGGCCGTGCACGATCAGGCCCGGATAGCCCTCCACGCCCGTGACATAGCGGCGGTCGTAGTGGATGCGGTGGCCGTTGAAGGTCAGGGCCGAGTAGCGGAACAGCAGCACGTCGTCGGGGACGATGGTGCGCGACCAGGTCTGCTGGCCGTCCAGCGGCGGCTTCTGGGGCGTGGGTGCGGGATCGCCTGGCTGGGCAGCCGCGCGGTAGACGATGTCGTGCTCCTCGGTCAGCGTCAGGCCCTGGTCGTTGCTGTAGGCATGCTCGACCAGCACGAACAGCAGCTCGCCCGAGCGGCCGCTCTTGTGGCTGACCGAGCCGATGGTGGAGCGGCGCTGCACCTTCTGGCCCACCTGCAGCGCATTGCCGGCCTCCCAGCGCAGGCGCCCGCCGGCCCACATGCGGCGCGGCAGCGGCACGGGCGGCAGAAAGCCGCCACGGCGCGGGTGGCCGTCGGGGCCGAGCTCGCTTTGGCGTGCATGGGGCAGGAAGTACATCCAGTGCCACAGCGGCGGCAGCGCCGTGCCGTCGGCGGGCTCAGGGTCTTCCCGGTCCAGCGTGGCCGACAGCGCGGCCACGGGCGCGGCCGTGATGCTGTCCGCCAGGGTTTCGCTGCGGCCCTGCCAGGACTGAAGGTGCGCCAGCGCTGCGGCGTCGAGGGTGTCGGTAGCTTGCTTGTCTGTCATGGCCGCCATGGTCGGTGCAAGCGCGGCGACCCGCAATCCGCGTTTTCTTAAGCAAGCCTTTGGCCGCGCTGAAGGCTGGGCCGGCGCACGCTGGCCGCCGCCGCTTTCATTCCCGCGAAGTCCGCCCTTGCGATTGCCGAATGGCGCGGCCCGGCGTTTGCCGGCATGCTTGGTCCCGATTTCTTTCCAACGAACACTGAACGGGGACGACAGGCCATGGCGCAGAAAATGATGCAGGACAAGGTAGTGGTGGTGACGGGTGCCGGCGGCGGCATCGGGCGCGACATGGCGCTGGCCATGGCGGCCGAGGGCGCCAAGGTGGTGGTCAACGACATCGGCACCTCCACCACGGGCGAGGGCACGGACGCCGGCCCGGCCCAGAAGGTGGTCGATGAGATCAAGGCCGCAGGCGGCCAGGCCGTGGCCAACACCGACAGCGTGGCCGAGGCCGCCAGCGCGGGCCGCATCGTGCAGTGCGCCGTGGACAGCTTCGGCCGCATCGACGGCGTGGTCAACAACGCCGGCATCCTGCGCGACCGCTTCTTCCACAAGATGAGCCTGGACGAGTGGGACGCCGTCATCAAGGTCCACCTGTACGGCAGCTACTACATGAGCCGCGCGGCCACCAACCATTTCAAGGAGCAGGAAAGCGGCGCCTTCGTGCACATGACCTCGACCTCGGGCCTGATCGGCAACCTGGGCCAGGCCAACTACAGCGCCGCCAAGCTGGGGCTGACGGCCCTGTCCAAGTCCATCGCGCTGGACATGCAGAAGTTCAACGTGCGCTCCAACTGCATCGCGCCGTTCGCCTGGAGCCGCATGATCGGCTCCATCCCCACCGACACGCCCGAGCAGCAGGCGCGCGTGGCCAAGATCCAGCAGATGACGCCCAACAAGATCGCCCCGCTGGCCGTCTACCTGCTGTCCGACGCGGCCCGCGACGTGAACGCCCAGGTCTTCGCCGTGCGCAACAACGAGATCTTCGTCATGAGCCAGCCGCGCCCGCTGCGCTCTGTGCACCGCAGCGAGGGCTGGTCGCCCCAGTTCATTGCCGAGCACGGCATGCCTGCGCTCAAGGCATCGTTCGTCCCGCTGGACCGCTCCGCCGACGTGTTCAGCTGGGATCCTGTTTGAACGACACCCCCTGAGGCGCTGCGCGCCTTCCCCCTCTCCTGCGGGAGGGGGACGACACCCTCGGTGCGGAGCGGCCCTTCCTCGGTGTCCCTGAGTCGGGCCGCGCCAGTTGCGAGGGTTGAAGCGCGCCAGCGCCATCAACCACTGAGAGGAAACGTGATGGCCATCAGCTATCAGCATCTGAAACAGCGCCCCTTCGAGCCCGTGCGCCAGCACTATGGCGAGCGCGACACCATGCTCTATGCATTGAGCCTGGGCCTGGGCAGCGACCCGCTGTGCGCCGATGCCCTGCCCTTTTTCTACGAAGGCGCACCGGGCGGGCTGCGCGCCCTGCCCTCGCAGGCCGTGGTGCTGGGCTACCCGGGCTTCTGGGCGCGCGAGGCCGATACGGGCATCGACTGGGTGAAGCTGCTGCATGGCGAGCAGCGCATGCGGCTGCACCGCCCCCTGCCGGCCAGCGCCGACGTGGTGGGCCACAACCGCATCACGCACCTGACGGACAAGGGTGAAGGCAAGGGCGCCATCATGGTCACCGAGCGGCGCCTGGAGACCGAAGGGGGCGAGCTGCTGGCCACCGTGCAGCAGGTCAGCTTTCTGCGCGGCGACGGCGGCTACAGCCTGCTGGACGGCGGCCAGCCCAGCGACGCGCCCCTGGCGCCGCTGCGCCCCACGCCGGAGGACCGCGCGCCCGACTTCACCGACACCCAGGCCATACGCCCCGAGGCCGCGCTGCTGTACCGCCTGATGGGCGACTACAACCCGCTGCATGCCGACCCGGCCGTGGCGCGCAAGGCCGGCTTCGAGCGGCCCATCCTGCATGGCCTGGCCAGCTACGGCCTGGTGGCCCATGCCGTGCTGCGCCAATGCGGCGACCGCAATCCCGCACGCCTGAAGGCGCTGGATGTGCGCTTCGCCTCGCCCGTCTATCCCGGCGAAACCCTGGTCACCGAGATCTGGCGCACGCCCGACCATCCCTGCCAGCTGCAGCTGCGCGCCCGCGTGCTCGAACGCGACAAAGTGGTCCTGAGTCACGGCTACGCCGAACTCGCCTGATGCACGGCGGCCTCGCAAGAGGCCGCTCCTTCCCCCTGCCCTGGAGTTCCCATGAACACCTCCCCCGTATTGACCTCCGTCCAGGACGGCATAGGCACGATCACGCTGAACCGGCCCGAGGCCCGCAACGCGCTCAACCAGGCCATGCGCCCGGCCCTGGCCGCCGCCGTGGCGCAGATGCGCGATGACGCGCAGGTGCACACCGTCATCCTCACAGGCGCGGGCGGCGCCTTCTGCTCGGGCGGCGACATCAGCCAGATGATGGATGCCAGCCAGGCCGGCCTGCCCTGGCGCCAGCGCATGCGCAGCCTGCACCAGTGGTTCCCCGAGCTGGTCAACCTCGAAAAGCCCGTGATCGCCGCCGTGGACGGCCCGGCCTTCGGCGCGGGCCTGAGCCTGGCGCTGGCCGCCGACTTCGTGCTGTGCACGCGGCGCGCGAAGTTCTGCGCCGTGTTCGGCCGCATCGGCCTGGTGCCCGACCTGGGCGCCATGCACATGCTGCCGCGCATCGTGGGCCTGCAAAAGGCCAAGGAGCTGGTCTTCACCGCGCGCACCGTGCAGGCCGAGGAAGCCAGGTCGCTGGGCATGGTCTACGAGATCGTGGAAGACGGCGAGGCCCTGCAGGCCGCCGCCGTGGCACTGGCGCGGCGCTTCGGCGAGGCATCCACAGCCGCCATCGGCATGGCCAAGACCGCCATGAACCAGGCCTTCGAGCTGGACGCACGCGCCATGGCCGAGCTGGAAGCCTATGCCCAGACGATGTGCCGTGGCTCCGACTACCACCAGGAGGCGGTGCAGCGCTTCAAGGACAAGCAGCCCACGCGCTTCGACTGGGACCGCGCGCCATGAGCGTGCTGCCGCCGGACGCCCTGCAAGAAAGGCTGCAGGCCCTGATCCGCCCCGGCGACACGCTGTGGTGGGGCCAGGCCACGGCCGAGCCGCTGACGCTCACGCGCGCCGTGGTCGCGCAGCGCCAGGCACTGGCGCGGCACGGTGGCCAGGGCCGGCTGCGCGTCTTCGTGGGCATGGGCGCATCGGACACGCTGCAGCCGGCGCATGCCGACGCCATCGACTTCTTCGGCTATGCAGCCGGCGGTCCCCACCGAGCACTGGCCCAGGCGGGCGTGCTGGACATCCTGCCCAGCCACTATTCCCACCTGCCGGGCCTGATCGACGAGGGCCTGCTGCCTGCCGACGTGGTGCTGCTGCAGGTCTCGCCACCCGATGCACAAGGCCGCTACAGCCTGGGCCTGGTCCATGAATACCTGCCGGCCGCCATACGCAAGGCGCGCGTGCTGATCGGCGAAGTCAACCCCGCCATTCCGTGGACGCACGGGAGCCTTCACCTGCAGGCCGGCGACTTCGCCCTGCTGGTCGATGCCGAACACCCCCCGCTGGACCAGGCGCGCAGCGCGCCCGGCCCTGCCGAGCAGGCCATCGCCGGCCATGTGGCCGCCCTCATCGAAGACGGCGCCACGCTGCAGGTGGGCGTGGGCAACCTGCCCGAGGCCGTGCTCGCCGCCCTGCACGGCCACCGCGACCTGGGCCTGCACAGCGGCGCCGTGGGCGACGGCATCGCGGCCCTGGCCCAGGCCGGCGTGCTGACCCACGCGCGCAAGAGCCAGGACCGCGGCGTGGGCATCGGCGGCATCCTCATGGGCAGCGAATCGCTCAGGCGCTGGGCACACCGCAACCCCGCCCTGCAACTGCGCGAGACGCGCTACACGCACGACCCCGAGGTGCTGGCCGCCAGCCACCGGCTGGCCGCCATCAATTCGGCGGTGGAGGTGGACCTCACGGGCCAGATCAACTCCGAAGTGGCGGGCGGCGTCTACGTGGGCGCCGTGGGGGGCGCCGTGGACTTTCTGCGCGGCGCGGCACGCAGCCGCGGCGGCCTGCCCATCATCGCCCTGCCCGCCACGGCCAGGGGCGCCACGCGCATCGTGGCCCGCCTGTCCGGCCCCGTCAGCACGCCGCGCAGCGATGCCGGCCTCATCGTCACCGAACACGGCGTGGCCGACCTGCGCGGCCAGACGCTGTCGCGCCGCGTGAAACGGCTGATCGACATCGCGGCACCGGAGCACCGCGCCGACCTGGAACAACAGGCGCATACCCTGCTGCGCCAATGCGGCGCAGCCTTTTCCTGATCCACTGATCCACCGATTCCCAAGGAGACAACACCATGCGCAGAGCCGCCATCGTCACCCCCCTTCGCACGCCCGTGGGCACCTTCGGCGGCAGCCTGCGGCCGGTATCGGTCGAGGAACTGGCCGCCACCACGGTGCGCGCCGTGGTCGAGAAAAGCGGTATCGACCCCGCACGCATCGACGATGTGGTCTTCGCCCAGTCCTACGCCAGCAGCGAGACGCCCTGCGTGGGCCGCTGGGCCGCGCTGCAGGCCGGCCTGCCGGTGACGGTGCCGGGCATGCAGCTGGACCGGCGCTGCGGCGGCGGCCTGCAGGCCGTGGCCACGGCGGCCATGATGGTGCAAAGCGGCGCCGCCGACGTGGTGATCGCGGGCGGCGTGGAGAGCATGAGCAACATCGAGTACTACAGCACCGACATGCGCTGGGGCGCGCGATCGGGCAATGTGCGCTTCTACGACCGCCTGGACCGCGGCCGCGAGCGCTCCCAGCCCGTGGAGCGCTTCGGAAAGATCTCGGGAATGATCGAGACCGCCGAGAACCTGGCGCGTGACTACGGCATCAGCCGCGAGGCAGCCGACGCCTACGCCGTGCGCAGCCACCAGCGCGCTGCCGCCGCATGGGAGGCGGGCCGCTTCGCCGACGAGATCGTCCCCGTCAAGGTGCCCCAGCGCAAGGTCGACCCCGTGCTGTTCACGCGCGACGAAGGCTTTCGCGCCGACGCCACCATCGACAGCATGGGCAAGCTGCGCGTGCTCATGCCCAATGGAACGGTCACGGCCGGCAACGCCAGCCAGCAGAACGACGCCAGCGCCGCCTGCTTGATCGTGGCCGAGGACAGGCTGGCTGAACTGGGCCTCACCCCCATGGCCACCCTGGTGGGCTGGGCCGCCGCGGGCTGCGAGCCCTCGCACATGGGCATAGGCCCCGTGCCCGCCGTCAGGAAGCTGCTGGCACGCCTGAACCTCACGCTGGACCAGATGGATCTGGTCGAGCTCAACGAAGCCTTTGCCTGCCAGGTGCTGTCCGTGCTCAAGGGCTGGGAGTGGAACGACCAGGACGCCATCGACCACAAGCTCAACGTCAACGGCTCCGGCATCTCCCTGGGCCACCCCATCGGCGCCACCGGCGTGCGCATCCTGGCCACCCTGCTGCACGAGCTGGAGCGCCGCAAGGGCCGCTATGGGCTGGAGACCATGTGCATCGGCGGCGGCCAGGGGATCGCGGCGGTGTTCGAGCGGGTGTGAGCCTCCCGCCTCAATCCGCCCGCGCCCCCGAAGCCTTCACGATCTCTTCCCACTTGCGGGCCTCGGCCTGGATGTAGCGCGCGAATTCGGCGGGCGTGGAGCCCACGGGCTCGGCGCCCAGGCGGCGGTATTGCGCGGCGATCTGGGGTTCGGCAAGCACGCGGCGGGACTCGGTCCACAGTTTCTGCACCACGTCCTGGGGCGTGTTCCTCGGCGCCCACAGGCCGTACCAGGTGCTGGTGTGGAAGCCGGGCATGCCGGCCTCTTCCATGGTGGGCACGTCCGGCAGGGACGGCGAGCGCTTTGTCGAGGTGACGGCCAGCGCACGCAGCCGGCCCGAGGCGATGAAGGGCATGGCCGAGGGCATGGAGTCGAACATGAGCTGGATCTGCCCGCCCATCAGGTCGGTCAGGGCCGGCGAGCTGCCCTTGTAGGGCACATGCTGCATCTGCGCGCCGGTCTTCATCCTGAACAGCTCGCCCGACAGATGCTGGGACGAGGCATTGCCGGCCGAGCCGAAGTTCACCTGCCCCGGATGGGCCTTGGCCCAGGCGGCCAGCTCCTGCACATTGCGCACCGGAAGCTGGCTGCCCACGACCAGCACCAGCGGGACATCGACCAGCTGCGTGACCGGCTCGAAATCGCGGAAGGCGTCATAGGGCGCGCTGGCATAGACGTAGGGGTTGATGACGTGGATGGAGGCGTTGACCAGCAGCGTGTAGCCATCGGCCGGCGCCTTGGCCACCAGGGCCGCGCCCACCATGCCGCTGGCCCCCGCCTTGTTGTCCACCACCAGCGGCTGGCCCAGCGCCTCGCCCAGCCGCGCCGTGACCACGCGCCCCACCACATCGGTGGGTCCGCCCGGTGGATAGGGCACGACGACGCGGATGGGCGCCTTGGGATAGGCCTGTGCCCCGGCGGAGGGCTGCGCGCCTGCCGTTCTCCAGCCGGCCAGCGCCGCAGCGGCGCCCAGCAGGGTGCGGCGGGTCAGCGTGGGGCCCGTGCGTTGCGTTGTCATACCTTGTCTCCTTGAATGGCGAGCGCGAGCTTGCCGGTCACGTTGCGGCCGTGCAGCGCGTCCAGCGCAGCCGGCAGTTCATGCATGGCGAAGACCTGGCTGACCTGGGGATGGATGCATCCCCGGGCAGCCCAGTCGAGCAGCGTGGCAATGACGGGCTGCAACTGCGCCGCGAAGGCCTGGCGCTCATCGGCCGGCGTCCAGCCGATGTAGCGGCCGTAGAAGAAGCCGTGCAGCGTGAGGTTCTTGACCAGGGCCAGGTTCATGGGCACGGCGGGGATGGCGCCGCTGGCAAAGCCCACGCTCAGCAGCTGCGCGTTCTGCGCGGCCGCGCGCAGTGCCTGCAGCAGAAGATCGCCGCCCACGGGGTCGAAGACCAGGGAGGCGCCCCGGCCCTGCGTGGCCTGCTTGACCTGGGCGGCCAGATCCTGCGGGGTGACGGCCTGGTGCGCGCCACGGCGCAGCGCATCGGCGCGCTTGGCCTCGGTGCTGGCGCAGGCGATGACCTGCACGCCGGACGTCTGCCGCGCCACCTCCACCGCCGCGGCGCCCACGCCCGACCCGGCGCCCAGCACCAGCACCACGTCGCCTTCCTGCAGGCGCGCGCGCCAGTGCAGGGCCGTGTAGGCCGTGCCGTAGGACAGGGGAATGGGCAGGGCCTGCAGCCAGGGCATGCCCGCAGGCAGGCGGTAGACGGTGGATGCGTGCACCACCGTTTCCTGCGCAAAGGCGCCCCAGTCGGCAATGAAGGCCACGGCATCGCCCGGCTGCAGGTGCTGCACCGCGCTGCCGCATTCCAGCACGCGCCCCACGCCTTCGGTGCCGGGCACGAAGGGCAGCGGCGGGCGCCGCTGGTAGCGGCCCTCGATCAACAGGCCCGTGGCGTGGCTGACGTTGGCGTAGGCCACGGCAATCCGCGCATGGTGCGCGCCCAGGGGCTGGCCGGGCCGATCCATGGCCTGCAGGCTGACCACCTCGTGCGGCGTGCCGAATTGGTGGCAGACCAGGGCCTGCATGGATGTGCCTGGGGATGTGGACGCGCTCATGCCGTGACCTCCTGCGCGCACTGGTGCACCACGCCGCTGGCCATCCATTGCTCCATCTCCTGCGGCGTGCAGCCGGCCTCGGCCAGGATCTGGCGCGTGTGCTCGCCCGTGCGCGGCGCGGCGCCAAGGGATGCACCGGAGGCTGCCGCGTCTGCCGACCACGGGGATGCCGCATACAGCAGCGGCCCGAACCCGGGCTGCGCCAGCGTGGCGAACGATGCGCGGTGCACGGCCTGGGGATGCGCCACCACGTCGGCCAGCGTGCGCACGCCCGCATGCAGGGCGCCCTGCGCTGCCAGGCGCTGCTCCCAGTGGGCGCGCGGCTGCTGTGCCAGCAAGGCCTGCAGCCCGGCATGCAGGACATGGCGATGGGCCATGCGGCCCGCATTCGTGGCAAAGCGCGCGTCCTGCAGCCAATGGGGCAGGTCCAGCGCGCGGCACAGCCGCTCGAACTGGTCGTTGTTCAGGGCCAGCACGGTGATGAAGCCATCGGCCGTGGCGAACACGCCGTTGGGCGCGCTCACGCCTTCGGCGGGCTGGCCGCCGCGCAGCATGTCTTCGGCCAGCACCGTCGATTGCAGGGCGCAGCAGACCTCGAACAGATTGAGCTCCACATGGCGCCCGCGCCCGCTGCGGGCCTTGCCCAGCAGGGCCGCCGTGCAGGCCTGTGCGGCGTAGACGCCGGCCGCGATGTCGGCCAGCAGCAGGCCCACGCGCCGGGGCTGGCCCTGCGCGTCGCGGTTGCTGGCCATCAATCCCGTGTCCGCCTGCATGACGGAGTCGGTGGCGGGCCGGTCGGCATACGGCCCCGCGGGTCCGTAGCCGCTGATGGAGACGTACACCGGGTCCAGGCCGGCCGCGCGCAGGCTGTCGTAGTCCACGCCCATGCGCTGCACGACCCGGGGACGGAAGTTCTGCACCACGATGTCGGCCTCGCGCGCCAGCCGCAGCAGCAGCGCGCGCCCCTGGCCCTGGCGCGCATCGATGGCGATGCTGCGCTTGCCTGCGTTGTAGGTGGCTGACAGGCTGCTGTGCCCGTCGCGCGAGATGCCCACGTGGCGCGCCCAGTCGCCTTCGGGCGGATCGACCTTGATCACTTCGGCACCCTGGCGCGACAGCAGGTGCGTGCAGTAGGGGCCGGCCACGCCCTGGCTCAGGTCCAGCACACGGTAGTGCGCAAGGGGCGCCGGTGGAGCGGTTTGCGGAGCTTCTGGGTTCACGGTTTGCGGCCTTTCGCCATGGTTTCCTCCATGCTAGGGAGGCAGGGCAGGCGCCACAATCCTCGCCAGCAGGCCATGCCTGGTGATTGCCGATCAACAATGGCCGGAACCGGCCCCGCAAAGAATGCCGAGATGGACCTGAACCTGTGCCGCGTCTTCATCGACATCGCCGAGGCCAAAAGCCTCACGCGGGCAGCCGAGCGCAGCGGCATGACGCGCTCCAACGTCTCGCGCCGGCTGCGGGCGCTGGAGACCGAGATGGGTGCGCAGCTGCTGCGCCGCACCACGCGCAATGTGGAGCTCACCCAGGCCGGTCAGCTGCTGTACCGGCGCTGCCTGGCCATGATGGAGGAGCTGCAGCGCGCCCGCGATGCCATCCACCAGCTGCGCTCCACCGTGAGCGGCGAGGTGGGCGTGCGCGTGCCCACCGGCTTCGGGCATTTCTATCTCAAGCCCCTGATCCTGGGCTTTTGCCGCGAGCATCCCGACATCCGCCTGCGCCTGCTGATCAACGACCGGATGGCCGACCTCGTGGCCTCCAAGGTCGATCTGGCGGTGCAGATCACCTCCGCGCCGCTGGACGATCTGGTGGCCACGCGGCTGTGCGATGTGCGCTGGCAATGCGTGGCCACGCCCGCCTGCCTGCAGGCGCTGGAGCAGTCGCTGGGCCGGCCCCTGAGCGCGCCTGCCGACCTGCTGCAGGCCCGTCTCATCCTGCCGCTGGCCATGGGCGGCAGGCTGGCCTGGCTTGCCGGCAGCGGCGACGATGGCGCCGCTGCCCTCGATGTGCTGCCCTCGCTGCAATCGGGCGACTACCGCCTGCTGTACGACGCCGTGCTGGACGGCCTGGGCCTGGCCCTGCTGCCCGACTACGTGACCTCGGCCGCGCTGGCCAGCGGCACGCTGGTGGCCGTGCTGGACCAGGTCGTGTTCTCCGGCCTGGGCAATGCCATGTACCTGGTGCGCATGCCCGACCGCCAGCCCACCATGGCGGCCCGCGCCTTCCAGCAGTTCCTGCGCGAGGCCATCGTCACCGCCGCGCCCAGCTGGCAGGCGGGCGCCGAAGAGGCGGGCGCGGACCTGTCGTCCTAGGACGTCCTAACAGCCGGCAAACCCCGGCTTAGGCAAAAGCAGATTCCCAAGAAGCGCCTGCGTGCGCACCATTGCCTGCATGTCCGGCGCAGACCGGGCGCGCCGCCAGGCAGGCCACGGCAGCGCTTCATTCATTTTTTGCAGGAGACATGCACATGCCCGCCCAAGCACGCCGCAAGGCGATGACCACCCTGGCCCTACCCGCCTTGCTCACCATGCTGCCGCTGCTGCTGGCCGCCGCGCCTGCGGCCGCCCAGGACCCGCAGCCCATCCGCCTGATCGTGGGCTACTCCGCAGGCGGTCCCGTGGACCAGGGCGCCCGTCTGTTCGGCGTGGCACTGTCCAAGGAGCTGGGCAGCTCGGTGGTCGTGGAGAACAAGCCCGGCGCCAACGCCACCATGGCCGGCAGCGAGGTCGTGCGCGCCAAGGCCGACGGCCTTACGCTGTGGTTCGCGGCCAGCCCCACCATCACCATCAGCCCGAACGTGATGAGCAAGATGTCCTTCGACCCCGCCAGGGACCTCACGCCCGTGGCACCGATCCTCAGCTACTACAACGTGCTGGTGGTCAACAACGGCGAGCCCTACAAGAACACCCAGGAGCTGGTGGCCTATGCCAAGGCCCATCCAGGCAAGCTCAACTACGGCTCGGCCGGCGTGGGCGGCTCCAACCACCTGGGGGCGCTGCTGTTCGCGCGGCGCAGCGGCATCGAGATGAACCACATCCCCTACAAAGGCAACGCGCCTGCCATGACCGATGTGATCGGCGGCCAGCTGAGCATGATGCTGGACATCATCAGCACGGCCAGCACCTACATCCAGAGCGGCAAGGTGCGCGCCCTGGCCGTGACCTCGCCGCAGCGCAATGCCTCGCTGCCCGATGTGCCCACCTTTGCGGAGTCGGGCATCGAAGGACTCAAGGGCTTCGACGTGGGCGGCTGGTACGGCGTGTACGGCCCCAAGGGCATGGCGCCCGAACTGGTGGCGCGGCTGAACAAGTCCATCAACGCCGCCCTGGCCCAGCCCGAACTGCGCAAGCGCTTCAAGGAACTGGGCTACGAGGAGTGGACCGGTGCTCCCCAGAAGCTGGCCGAGCGCGGTGCCAAGGAGCGCGCAATGTGGGCCACCGTTACCCAGGGAATCGTGGTGGATTAGTGGCTCCCCCTGAGGCGCTTCGCGCCTTCCCCCTCTCTACTCGCTTCGCGAGGGAGGCGGACGACACCCTCGCCGCGAGGCGGCTCTTGCTCGGTGTCTCTGGGCTGGGCCGCGCCGGTTTTGACGGACACGGGCGAAATGGGCCCTCATGGATCACCGAAATGAGTCAACGAATACACCATCTGCTGGACCGCTGGCTGGCCGAAGCGCCGCAGCGTCCCTTCATCCACCTGCCGGACGGCAGCAGCCTGAGCTTTGCCGACCTGGGCGCGCTGGCGGACACGGCCGAGGCCGAGCTGCGCGCGCTGCAGGTGCGGCCCGGCGACCGCGTGCTGGTCGTGGCCGAGAACTGCCCCGAACATGCGGCGCTGATCCTGGCCTGCAGCCGCGTGGGCGCCTGGTCCTGCGGCGTGAACGCACGCATGGCGCCGGGCGAGATCGATGCCTTTGCGGCCAAGGCCGATGCGCGCGTGGTGTATTTCACCTCGGCCGCATCGGACAGCGCCAGCGGCCACGCGCGGCGCTTCGGCGCAGGCGACTCGGCACTGGCCGGCATGCAGCACAGCCCCGTGCGCGCAGAGGCGGTGGCCGAATCCGGCGCGCTGCAGGACGAGGTGGCGGCGCTGATCTTCACCTCGGGCACCACGGGCACGCCCAAGGGCGTGATGGTGGGGCATGACGCGCTGACACTGTTCGCGCG
This sequence comes from Delftia acidovorans, assembly GCA_031286585.1. Classification (GTDB taxonomy): domain Bacteria; phylum Pseudomonadota; class Gammaproteobacteria; order Burkholderiales; family Burkholderiaceae_C; genus Comamonas; species Comamonas acidovorans_A. The sequence goes on along the minus strand of JAITUC010000024.1, from coordinate 219,082 downwards.
CGTCTCGGCCGCATCGCGCGGGCTGGGCCCCGGGGACCGCAGCTACGCCTTCGTGCCCATGACCCACATCTTCGGGCTGGGCACGGTGCTGCTGGCCTCGCTGCATGCGGGCGCGCAGATGGTGATGCGCCCGCAGTTCGACCCCGCCGATCTGCTGGATGCGCTGGCCCGTCACGGCATCTCCCAGCTGCAGGGACCGCCTGCGCTGTATGCGCGCCTGCTGGCCCACCTGCAGGAGCAGGGCATTGCCCATCCGCAGGCGCCTGCGCTGCGCTACGTCTATACCGGCGCAGGCCCGCTGGACCTGACGCTGAAAAAGCGCGTGGAGGCCGCCTTCGGCCAGGCGCTGCACCATGGCTACGGCCTGTCGGAATACGCCGGATCGGTCCACCTCACGCGGCAGGGCGAGCAGCGGCCCGACACCAGCGCGGGCTACGTGGTGGAAGGCGCCGAGGTGCGCGCCGTGGACCCGGCCACGGGCCGCAGCCTGCCGGTGGGCGAGCGCGGCGAGCTGTGGATACGCGGGCGCGGCCTGATGCACGGCTACTTCCGCGATGACCAGGCCACGGCCGCCGTGATGCGCGAGGGCGGCTGGTACGCCAGCGGCGACCTGGGCGAGCTGCATGCCGACGGCGCGCTTTTCGTGGTGGGGCGGCTCAAGGAAATGATCATCCGCTCGGGCTTCAACGTCTATCCGGCCGAGGTGGAGCTGGCGCTCAACGAACTGCCCGGCGTGCAGCGCAGCGCCGTGGTCGGGCGCCCCGAGGGCGATGGCAACGAAGAGGTCATCGCCTTCGTAGAGCTGCAGCCCGGCGCCACGCTGGACAGCGCCGCAGCGCGCTCCCACCTGCGCGAACGGCTGGCGCCCTACAAGCTGCCCGCCCGCATCGTGCCCCTGGCCGAGCTGCCCACCAGCCCCAACGGCAAGGTCCTCAAGCGCCTGCTGCAGGAACAGGCGCTGCGCGTTTCCTGAGCCCGGATCGCCCCGCCGCTGCGCCGGCCACCGCTGCCGGTGCAAGCTTTATCTTCCCCTGCCCCCTGTCCGGATGTGCGCCCGCGCCACCGCCTTCCGGAACCCTGCCTCTGCGGCATGGATGCAACATCCCTACAAAGCGGGTCCGCAGACCTTGCACCTCATTCATCATGATGTAAAACTATGTCAATTCCTGTTTAGATAGTTTTTACAAATTCATCATTTATCCGCCTGCCCGGGCCCTGGCCGCAGTTCCCGGATCCATCATGAGATGCATCCCGGCGTGTCGGCCCGGGTCTGCACAGGGCGCGCATCCCCCGGCAACCACATGAATCAAGCCCATGAAAAAGATCCTCAGCCTGCTTCTCGGAGGTATTTTCCTGGTCGCGGCAGGCACGGTGCACGCAGCCTGGCCAGAGCGGCAGATCACACTGGTTGTGCCTTTCCCCGTCGGCGGTAGCACCGATATCGTGGGGCGCATCATCGCCAGGGAGCTTGCGCAACGCCTGCACGTCAATGTGGTGGTGGAAAACCGGCCCGGCGCCTCGGGCAACATCGGCTCGCGCCAGGTCTCCAAGGCCAGTCCCGATGGATATACGCTGCTGGTCTGCACCACGGCCCAGACCATCTCGGGCGCGCTGTACACGCAGGCCGGGTATGACGTGGTCAACGACCTGGAAGCCATCTCCACCATCAACGACAGTCCTCTGGTGCTCATCACACGCCCCGGCCTGAAGCTGTCATCGGTCCAGGAGCTGATCGAGCTGGCGCGGCGCAGCCCCGGCAAGCTGGCCTACGCCACGCCGGGCTACGGCAGCGCAGGCCACATGGCGGCCGAGACCCTGAGCCTGGCGGCCGGCATACGCATGCTGCATATCCCCTACCAGGGCGCCGCGCCGATGATGGCCGACCTGGTCAGCGGCCAGGTCGATATCGCCTTCGACCTGCTGATCACGGCCAAGCCGTATGTGCACCAGGGCAAGGTCAATCGCGTGGGCCTGGCCACACGCGAGCGCTCACCCCTGATACCCGACTGGCAGACGCTCAGCGAGCAAAGCCCTGACAGGCTGGGCCATTTCAACGAAACCTCCTGGAACGTGCTCATGGCGCCCAAGGGCACGCCGGCCGCCATATTGAATGCCCTCAACACGCAGATGAAGAACATCCTGTCCGATGAAAAGGTGAAGAGCAAATTCCTCGAGCTCGGCAGCATTCCCATCTGGAAAACCGTGGGCGGCACCAAGACATTCGTTTCAGATGACGCCAGAAAATGGAAAAAGGTGGTGAGTGATGCCCGCATCGACAAAATATGAAATACCTCCGTCGCCACAGAAGATGGCAGGCCCCGACATCAATGCACTGCATGAATTGCTCAATGCATTGAAAAGGCACGGCATCAATATTCCATTCGAGCGCCTGGGCCCCATCCTGGCGGAGCACCAATTGCTCATGCAGCACCGCGCCCTGGTCAACGAACTGGCGCATGAGGCAGGGCCATCGCACATCCACACCACCATTTCCCGTCAGAGCAACCATGCGCGGCAGTCCTGAACTTTCCATACGGCAGATGGCCAGCGCGCTGCGTGCCGGCAAGACCACCTCGGAGATGCTGGCCCGCGTGGCGCTGGGCCGCATCCGCGCCATGGACATCGACATCCATGCCTTCACCAACGTCGATGCCAGCGGCGCCATGGAGGCGGCCCGCGGCGCAGACATGGCGCGCGCCGAAAGCGCCGACCTGCCGCTGCTCCACGGCATTCCGGTGGCCATCAAGGACGTCTACGACGTGGCCGGCCTGCCGACCACCTGCCAGTCCTGGCTGAGCCTGGACTATGTGCCCGAGGAAGACTCCACGCCGGTAAGGCGCCTGCGCGATGCCGGCGCCGTCATCCTGGGCAAGCTGGCCACGCACGAATTCGCCATTGGCGCGCCCAGCCCCGACCTGCCGTTTCCCGCCGCCCGCAACCCCTGGGACCTGGCCCATATTCCGGGCGGATCGTCGTCGGGCTCGGGTGCGGCCGTCGCGGCGGGCTTCACGCGGCTGGCCCTGGGCACCTGCACGGGCGGCTCCATCCTCATACCGGCCGCCTGGTGCGGCGCCGTGGGGCTGAAACCCACCTACGGCCGCGTCTCCAAGCACGGCGTGTTCCCGCTGGCCTGGACGCTGGACCACTGCGGGCCCCTGTCGCGCAGCGTGGAGGACGCGGCCATTGCGCTGCAGGTGCTGGCCGGGCACGACCCGATGGACCCGGCCAGCTCCCACGAGCCTGTGGACGACTACTGCAAGGCGCTGGAGCAAGGCGTGAAGGGCCTGACCATCGGCGTACCGCAGGACCACTTTCAGTCGTCACCCCAGGCGTCGCCCACATTCCTCTCGGCCTTCGATCGCACGGCCGCCCTGCTGGCCGAGGCCGGCGCCCGCCCCATCCACGTGAGCCTGCCGGACAGCCAGCAGTTCCTGGCGGCCGGCCGCGTCATCCTCAGTGCCGAGATGTTCACCATCCATGCGCAGGACCTGCGCTCGCGCCCGCTGGACTATGGCGAGCTCACGGCGGCGCGGCTGCTGCTGGGCGCCACCGTGTCCTCGGAGGACTACCTGAACGCCATGCGCGTGCGCCGCATGCTGGCGGCGAGCGTGGACGCGGCCCTGGACCGATGCGACGTGCTGCTGACCGCCATCACCCTGGATACGGCGCCGCGCTTCGACCCCATGCCGCATTTCCGCCACTGGCCGGTGCAGACCCATGCCTTCAACGTGACCGGGCACCCGGCCATCAGCGTGCCGGTCGGCCTGTCACCGCAAGGCCTGCCGCTGGCCGTTCAGGTGGTGGGCCGCTACTTCGACGAGGCCCGCATCCTGCAGGTGGCCCGGGCCATCGAGCGGCTGACCGGCTGGGAAAACCAGCTGCTGCCCGACGGCACCTAGCCGCCGTGCCTGGACGCGGCAGCAGTCCCGGTCCTCGGCGACCGGCCTGACATCGCATCAGGGCTCCATGCGGATGATCTGGCGTATGGCCTCGCCGCGCGCCAGGCGGTCGAAGCCCTCGTTGATCCGGTCCAGCGTCAGGTGGCCTGTGACCAGGCGGTCCACGGGCAGCCTGCCGGCCGCATGCAGGGCCAGGTAGCGGTCGATGTCGCGGCGCGGCACGCAGCTGCCCATGTAGCAGCCCTTGAGCGTGCGCTCCTCGGCCACCAGGTGCCAGACCGGCAGGCTGATGGCCTGGGCGCTGGAGGGCAGGCCCGCCGTCACGGTCTGGCCGCCGCGCCGCGTGATGCGGTAGGCCATCTCCAGTGCCTTGGCCGATCCCACCATCTCGAAGGCATGGTCCACGCCGCCGCCCGTCAGTTCGCGCACCTGTTTGACGGCATCCTCGTCGCCGGCATTGACGGTGTCGGTGGCGCCGAATTCGCGCGCCATGGCCAGCTTGTCGGCATGGAGGTCCACGGCCACCACGCGGGCCGCGCCCGCCGCCGCCGCGCCCATCACCGAGGACAGGCCCACGCCGCCCAGCCCCACCACGGCCACGCTCTGGCCGGGGCTCACCCTGGCGGTATTGGCCACCGCGCCCACGCCGGTCATCACGGCGCAGCCGAACAGCGCGGCCAGCTCCAGCGGCACCGACTTGTCGATGCGGTGCACGCCGCGGCGCGAAAGCACGGCATGCTCGGCAAAGGCCGAGACGCCGACGAAGTGCGAGATGGGCTGGCCATTGCGCGACAGGCGTTTGGCGCCCGACAGCAGGGTGCCCGCCACGCCGGCCTGGCCTGCGGGCTCGCAGAGCACGGGCCGGCCCTCGGCGCAGGGCTGGCAGCTGCCGCAGCCGGGCACGAAGAGCATGACCACATGGTCGCCCACCGCCAGATCGGTCACGCCCTCGCCCAGCGCCTGGATCACGCCTGCGGCCTCATGGCCGAGCACGATGGGCGTGTCGCGCGGACGGTCGCCGTTGATGATGGACAGGTCGGAGTGGCACACGCCTGCGGCGGCCACCTTGACCAGCACCTCGCCGGGGCCGGGCGGCGCCAGGTCCACCTCCCAGATCTCCAGCGGGCGGCTGTCGGCATAGGGCGCGGCCGCGCCCGTTCTCGTGAGTACGGCGGCGCGTGTCTTCATGATGTTTTCACCAGCTTGCAGCTGCTCTTGGACAGGGGGCGGAAGGCCTCGTCGCCGGGAATGGTGGAAAGCACCTTGTAGTAGTCCCAGGGATATTTGGATTCCTCGGGCTTCTTGATCTGCACCAGGTACATGTCGTGCACCATGCGGCCGTCCTCGCGCACCTTGCCGTTCTGGGCGAAGAAGTCCTCGATGGGCATCTGCTTGAGCTGGCGCGCCACCGCGTTGCCGTCGTCGCCCTTGGTGGCCTGCACGGCCTTGAGGTAGTGGGTGACGGCCGAGTAGGCGCCCGCATGGATCATGGAGGGCATCTTCTTCATCTTCTCGAAGAAGCGCCGCGACCAGGCGCGCGTGGCCTCGGTGCGGTCCCAGTAGAAGCCCGTGGTCAGCACCATGCCCTGGCCGTAGCGCAGGCCCAGCGCATGCACGTCGTTGATGAACAGCAGGCTGGGCACCAGGGTCTGCCTGGGTGCGATGCCGAACTCGTGCGCGGCCTTGATGGCGTTGACCGTGTCGCTGGTGGCATTGGCCAGGTTGATCACCGAGGCCTTGGATGCCTGGGCCTGCAGCAGGAAGGACGAGAAATCACTGGCATTGAGCGGATGGAAGGTGGTGCCCACCAGCTTGCCGCCGCCTTCCTTGAGGAAGTCGGTCACATTGGCCGTCATGGCCTTGCCGAAGGCATAGTCCACGCCCAGGATGAACCAGTCCTTCTTGCCCTGGGCCAGGACGCCGCGCACCGCGCCATTGGCCAGCGCGTAGCTGTCGTAGGTGTAGTGGATGGCCGTGGGCGCGCAGTGCTCGTTGGTGAGGATGTCCGAGGCGCCGCCGGTGTTGATCACCATCTTGCCGCGCTCGCGCGCCAGGTTGTTGACGGCGATGGCGACGGCCGTGTTGTTGATGTCCACGATCAGGTCCACGCCGTCGCGGTCGAACCAGGTGCGCGCATGGGTGGCGCCCACGTCGGCCTTGTTCTGGTGGTCGGCCCAGACCACCTCGATCTTCCTGCCCAGCACCTGGCCGCCGAAGTCGGCCACGGCCATCTTCGCGGCCTCGACGGAGCCGCGCCCCGCCGTGTCCGCGTACAGGCCCGACATGTCGCTGAGCACGCCGATGCGCACCACATCGTCCGATATCTGCTGCGCCTGCGCAGCCGCCGTCCACAGCAGGCCGGCGCCCAGCGCGCAGCCGGCAGCGCGCGCCTTGTCCAGGCCGCCTCGCATCAAGCCTTTCCGCATATCCGTCTCCTTGTCTCGGGGTTGTTTTTCTGGATACCGCAGGCAAGCCTAAGCAGGCCGGGCCGGCCCGCCTATGCGCGATTGCGAAAGACGGGGTTGCAGCGCTGCGAAGCCGGGTTTGCCCCGACTCCGGCCCGCCGCGCGCTCAGTCCGCCTGGATGCCGGCCACCTTGACCACCTGGGCCCATTTGCGCAGCTCGCTGCGCAGGCGATCGCGCATCTGCTGCTGGGTGCCGGGGTCGGCCTCGGCGCCCGCCGTCAGCAAACGCTGGCGCACGGCGGCATCGCGCAGCGCGGTGTTGAAGTCGGCATTGATGCGCGCCAGCACGGCGGGCGGCGTGCGGGCCGGCGCAAACAGCGCGGCCCAGGAATAGGCCTCGTACTCGGGCAGGCCCGACTCGGCAATGGTGGGCACTTCGGGCAGCATGGCCGAGCGCTGGCGGCTGGCCACGCCCAGCACCTTGATGCGGCCGGACTTGATGTGCTGCAGCGCGCTGGGCGCATCGGCAAACATCAGCTGCACCTGGCCTCCCAGCAGGTCGTTCATGGCCGGCGCGCTGCCCTTGTAGGGAATGTGCTGCAGCTTGATGCCCGCATGCATGTTGAACAGCTCGCCGGCCAGGTGCGTGCCGCCGCCATTGCCCGAGGAGCCGAAGCTCAGGCCGTTGCCGGACTTGGCCAGCGCGATCAGCTCGCGCACATTGCTGGCGGGCACCGAGGGATGGGCCACCAGGAAGACGGGGAACATGGCGGCAAAGCTCACGGGAGCGAAGTCTCGCTCTATGTCGTAGGTCATCTTCGGCTGCAGCGCCGGGTTCACCGCATGGTGGATGGAGCCCACGAACAGCGTGTAGCCGTCGGCAGCCTCCTTCGCTGCCAGCGCCGCACCCACCATGCCGCCTGCGCCCGCGCGGTTGTCCACCAGGTTGGGCTGCTGCCAGATCTCGCCCAGCTTCTGGGTGAAGGCGCGCGCCGTGGTGTCCACGGGGCCGCCGGGCGGAAAGGGCACGATGAATCGCACGGGCCGCGTGGGCCAGGCATCGGCCGCAAACGCCGGCCGGACTGCGGGCAAGAGGCTGCCGGCAGCCAGCGCGCCACCGGCGGACAGCAGGCGGCGGCGGCGCGCGGAAAAGGAGGAAGACGGCAGGGAAGACGGGGGCATGGCGAAACTCCGGGCAACGGGCGGCGGCTTGCCGCGCGGGCCCATTCTCTGCAAGCTGCCCTGCCCCGTGTTTCGCCAATGTGGAAGGCGCGCTTCCAGGGCTCCCAAGCGGTGGAAACCCTGGGAAGCGGTCGACTCCCGTGCAGCCTAGTGGCTGATCATCCAGGGCCGCCGCGACGGCGCGGACTTTGCGCCGTTGGGCGCCGTCACCGTGGCGCTGCGCCGCCCCGACCCGCAGCAGCCGCAGCCTGCCGGGTGCTTGAGCCGCGCATGGCCATAGTCATGGTCGCGCGAGCTGGCGGGCTCGTGGCGTGCGCGCTCGTTGGTGTCCATGGCGCGGCGCGTGCCGTCGGCCATCAGCGCCAGCCGGGGCGCAGCGGCCAGCACGCGTGCGGACGCCGTGCCGCAGCCGGGGCAGGCCGCGGGCTCGTCGCGCAGGCGCAGCGGCCGCAGGGCCTCGAAGCCGCCGCATTGCACGCAGTCATAGTCGTAGGTGGGCATGGGCGGACTCCTTGGCGTCAGCGCAGGTCGGGGGACAGGGGCATGTCGATGCTGCCGTCGAACTGGACGACCGGCCCCGCCGCGTTGGGGTTGATGTCGAAGTCGAAGATGCCCGTGGGCAGCCACAGCGTGGCGCAGGAGTTGGGCACGTCCACCACGCCGCTGATATGGCCCTGCACGGGCGCCGTGCCCAGCAGCGAGTAGGCCTGGGCGCCGCTGTAGCCGAACTTCTTCAGGTACTCGATGGCATTCAGGCAGGCCTGGCGGTAGGCCACGTTGACATCCAGGTAGTGCTGCCTGCCGCTCTCGTCCACCGAGATGCCCTCGAAGATCAGGTAGTCGTCATAGCGCGGCGTGATGGGGCTGGGCTTGAAGATGGGGTTCCTGATGCCGTACTTGGCCATGCCGCCCTTGATGAGGCCGACCTTCATATGCACCCAGCCGGCCATCTCGATGGCGCCGCAGAAGGTGATCTCGCCATCGCCCTGGCTGAAGTGCAGGTCGCCCACGCTCAGGCCGGCGCCGTCCACGTAGACGGGGAAGAACACCTTGGCGCCACGCGAGAGGTCCTTGATGTCGCAGTTGCCGCCGTGCTCGCGCGGCGGCACGGTGCGCGCGCCTTCGGCGGCGGCCTTGTCGCGGGCCTCGCCGCGCATCTGGCCCATGTGGGCCGTGCCGGCCGACGGCGGGTTGGCCAGGCCGGGGACACGTTCGGGGTCGGTGGCGATCAGGGCGCGCTCGCGCTCGTTCCACATCTCCAGCATGGGCCGATCGGGCAGGCAGCCGATGAGGCCGGGATGGATGAGGCCGGGGAAGTTCACGCCCGGGATGTGGCGCGAGCTGGTGAACATGCCCTTGAAGTCCCAGATCGATTTCTGGGCCGAGGGGAAATGGTCGGTCAGGAAGCCGCCGCCATTGTTTTTGGAGAAAAAGCCGTTGAAGCCCCAGAGGCTGTCGGGCTTGGCGCCGATGTCCAGCAGGTCCACCACCAGCAGGTCGCCGGGCTGCGCGCCCTTCACGCCCACGGGCCCGGACAGGTAGTGCACCGTGGTCAGGTCGATGTCGCGCACATCGTCGGCGCTGTCGTTGTTCTTGATGAAGCCGCCGGTCCAGTCGTAGGTCTCCAGGATGAAGTCGTCGCCGGGCTGGACCCAGCAGGCCATGGGAATGTCCGGGTGCCAGCGGTTGTGGACTCTTTCGTTATCGGTGGGCGGGCGGTTCAGGTCCACCTTGATCAGCGTATCCGTCATGTGCAAAAACCTCCTGGGTGGGTGGGGATCGACAGCGGAGAACGGGCCGGGGTGCGGCACGCCATTGCCGGCCTTCCTGTGGCGCCGCGCCGTGCCAAAGCAGCGGCGCGCCCTCGGTGCGCCGGCAGGGGGCGCAGGGCGGGTATGAAGAAAGGACCGGGAATGCATAAACACCATAGCAGCCGTGCCCGCCGGCCCGCCTAGGCAGCAACCCTGGGTTGACAGCCGGGCGCCGGCGCTGGTGAAGCCACCCTTCCAGATTGGCGAATTGAAGCGGCCCCGCGATGCGGGCATGCTGGCGGACAGCCGCTGCGCCCGCGTGCCGGGCGCAGCGCCAAGAACACCGAGAACGGAAACACCGCCCATGCACCTGAGCGCACAGACCCACTACCAGGCCGAACTCGATGCCGGCCGCTTCTGCATACAGCAGTGCCCGCAATGCACGCGCCATGTCTTCACCCCGCGCGAGCTGTGCCCGCACTGCGGCGCCAGCCCGCTGCGCTGGGTGCGCGCCAGCGGCCAGGGCACGGTCTACTCCACCAGCACCGTCGCGCGCAAGAGCGATGCCGGCGGCGACTACAACGTGGCACTGATCGACCTGGACGAAGGCGTGCGCATGATGGGCCGCGTCGAAGGCATCGCGCCGGCCGACGTGCGCATAGGCCAGCGCGTGAGCGCCCATGTGGCCAGCAAGGACGGACGCGGCCTGGTGCTGTTCCAGCCTGCGCCTGGGCAGGCGGCACAGGGATCGCAGGGAGGTGCGGCATGAGTACCCGAATCCCCCAATCCACCCTGGACGCCGCCGCCGTGAACCGCCCGCTGCGCGGCCGCGTGGCCATTGCCGGCGCCGCCACCTATGGCTGTGGCGAGGCGCCCGGCATGGACGACATGACCCTGCTGGTGCGCGCCGCCCATGCGGCCGTGGCCGACGCGGGCCTGACCATGCAGGACATCGACGGCCTGGCCACCTGCAGCGTCAACGCCAGCATGTGGACCATGCCCGTGATCGAGCACCTGGGCATCAACCCCACCTATGTGGACGGCACGATGATCGGCGGCAGCAGCTTCATCGCCCATCTGCTGCCCGCCATCCGCGCGCTGGAGGCAGGCCAGTGCAAGGCCGTGCTGGTGTGCTACGGCAGCGCCCAGCGCTCGGCCACCTTCGGCCGCAAGGAAGGCCAGGCGGCGCGGCGCTTCCTGGACCCGCAGCCCTATGAGTTCCCCTACGAGCCCGTGCTGCCCGTGACCGCCTATGCGCTGGCCGCCGCGCGCCACATGCACGAGTTCGGCACCACGCGCGAGCAGCTGGCCGAGGTGGCCGTGGCCGCGCGCGCCTGGGCGCAGCTCAACCCCGAAGCCTTCATGCGCGACCCGCTGACCATCGAGGATGTGCTCTCGGCCCGCCCCATCGCCAGCCCCTTGAGCGTGCGCGACTGCTGCCTGGTCACCGATGGCGCGGGCGCCCTGGTGCTGGTGCGCGGCGACCGCGCCCGCGACCTGCCCCGCCCCCCCGTCTACGTGCTGGGCAATGCCACGGCCATCTGGAACCGCCAGATCTCCTGCATGCCCGACCTCACCACCACGGCCGCCGCGCAGTCGGGCGCACAGGCCTTTGCCATGGCGGGGCTCACCGCTGCCGACATGGACATGGCCCAGCTCTACGACGCCTTCACCATCAACACCCTGCTGTTCCTGGAGGACCTGGGCTTCTGCGCCAAGGGCGAGGGCGGCGCCTTCGTGTCCAGGGGCGGCATCGCCCCCGGCGGGCGGCTGGCCGTCAACACCAACGGCGGCGGCCTGTCCTGCGTGCACCCGGGCATGTACGGCATCTTCGCGCTGATCGAGGCCGTGCGCCAGTTGCGCGGCGAAGCCGGCCAGCGCCAGCTGGGCCGCCACCGCACGGCCGTGGTCCATGGCAACGGCGGAACCCTGTCCAGCCAGTCCACGGCTGTGCTGGGTACGGCCGAGGCGCTTTGATTCCGTAGAGAGAAAGAACACCGCAATGATCCGCGACCAAGAAACCCTCGAAGCCCTGCTGGACAGCGTGCGCCGCTTTGTGCGCGAGCGCCTGGTGCCGGCCGAGAACGAAGTGGCCGAGACCGACGAGATTCCCGAGTCCATCGTGCAGGAGATGCGCAACCTGGGCCTGTTCGGCATGACCATCCCCGAGCAGTTCGGCGGGCTGGAGCTGACCATGGAGGAAGAGGTGCGCGTGCTCTTCGAGCTGTGCCAGACCGCGCCGGCCTTCCGCTCGGTGATCGGCACGACCGTGGGCATAGGCTCCCAGGGCATCCTCATCGACGGCACGCCCGAGCAGCAGGCCGCCTGGCTGCCCAAGCTGGCCACGGGCGAGATCATGGCCTCGTTCGCGCTGACCGAGCCCGAGGCGGGCTCGGACGCGGCCTCGCTGCGCACCACCGCCATACGCCACAGTGACGGGGATGGCGACCACTACGTGGTCAACGGCAACAAGCGCTTCATCACCAATGCGCCGCATGCGGGCATGTTCACGCTGATGGCGCGCACCGACCCGGCCAACAAGGGCGCGGGCGGCGTCTCGGCCTTCATCGTGGATGCGAAGTCGCCGGGCATCAGCTTCGGCAAGAACGACGTAAAGATGGGCCAGAAGGGCGCGCACACCTGCGACGTGTTCTTCGACAACGTGCGCGTGCCGGCGGCCAACCTCATCGGCCTGAAGGAAGGCCAGGGCTTCAAGACCGCCATGAAGGTGCTGGACAAGGGCCGCATCCACATCGCGGCCGTGAGCGTGGGCGTGGCCCGGCGCATCCTGCGCGACGCGCTGAACTATGCGCTGGAGCGCAAGCAGTTCGGCCAGCCCATCTGCGAGTTCCAGCTGGTGCAGGCCATGCTGGCCGACAGCCAGGCCGAGCTGTATGCGGCCGAGTGCATGGTGATCGACGCCGCGCGCCGCCGCGACGAGGGCCGCAACGTCTCCACCGAGGCCTCGTGCTGCAAGATGTTCGCCACCGAGATGGTGGGCCGCGTAGCCGACCGCGCCGTGCAGATCCTGGGCGGCTCGGGCTACCTGGCCGAGTTCGGCATCGAGCGCTTCTACCGCGACGTGCGGCTGTTCCGCCTGTACGAAGGCACAACCCAGATCCAGCAGGTCATCATCGCGCGCAACATGGTGCGCGAGGCGCGCGCCGCATGAGCCAAATGAGCCACTTGAGCGCACCGCCTCCCGACCGCAATGCCTTCATGCGGCTGATCGGCGCCTCGCAGGTGCAGGCGCCGCCCGGCAAGGTACATGTGCGCCTGCCGCACATGCGCGAGGAACTGCTCAACCAGCTGCCCGCCGCGCACGGCGGCGTGCTCATGACCCTGCTGGACTCCGTGATGTCGCGCGCCGCGGGCGAGCTGCCCGGCGCGCCGTCGCAGACCGCCGTGACGGTGGAGATGAGCAGCCGCTTCCACCGCCCGGGCAAGGGCGCGCTGCTGGCCGAAGGCTGGGTGGTGCACGCCAGCCGCAGCCTGTGCAGCTGCGCGGCGCAGTTGCTGGACGAGGACGGCAAGCTGGTGGCCACGGCCACCGGCACCTTCAAATACTGGCTGGCGCCGACCACGCTGGACCAGGGCACGGCCCAGGCCGACTGAACGGGCGGCGGTCGGTGAGCCGCTGTTGGCCGGCAGCTACTCCAGCGTGAGCCGGCCCTGTGCGTCGGCCACCAGCAGTTCCACCAGCTCCTGGGCAAAGGACGGCAGGGCCTCCAGGCTGCGCACGCAGATCTGCATCTCGCGCACCGACCAGGCATCGGACAGCGGCACGATGGCGATGTCCATGGAATGCGCATGGCGGCTGGCGGCCGACTCGGGCAGCACGCCCACGCCCACGCCGGACTCGATCATGCGGCAGGCCGTCTCGAAGTTGCCCACCTGGATGCGCTGCTTGATGGGCCGGTGCAGCTGGTCGCTGGCCTGGCGCAGGAAGGCGTGGATGGCGCTGGATTCGTGCAGGCCCACATGGTCCAGGTCCAGCGTGTCGGCAAAGGCCATCTGCATCTCGCCATCGAGCGCATGGCCGCGCGGCACGACCAGCACCAGGCGGTCGCGGCGGTAGGGCAGGGTCTCCAGGTTCTCGGTGCGCACCAGGCCGGCGACGATGCCGATGTCGGTCTGCCCCTCGGTCACGGCACGCACGATGTCGTGCGACAGGCGCTCGCGCAGGTCGATGTTCACGTCGGGATTGCGGCGCAGGTAGTGGCGCAGCACGGGCGGCAGGAACTCGCCCAGCGAGGTGGTGTTGGCGAACACCCGCACATGGCCCTTGATGCCGCGCACGTACTCCTGCATATCGCCGCGCAGGTGCTCGATCTGGCCCAGCACCATGCGCGCATGGGTGACGAAGGCCTGCCCCGGCGGCGTCAGCGTCACGCCCTGGCTGGTGCGGTACAGCAGCTTGGTGCCGATGCTCTCCTCCAGGTTCTTGATGCGGGTGCTGGCCGCCGGCAGGGAAATGAAGGAAAGTTCCGCGCCACGCGTCATGCTGTTGGCGTCGGCGATGTGCACCATCAGGCGCAGATCCACAAGATCGAAATGCATGGCCATCCGGCATTGTAGAAAGCCGCAGGCTCCGGCACTGAGCCGCGCGCGTCAGTACAAACCGCAGTGCCGGCCCGTGCGCGAACGCGCGCTTTCACAAATGCGAAGCCGCAGCAGGCCGCCGCACCGTAGCATGGCCCATCTGCCCGGGATAGCCGCCTCAGCCCATGAACCACACCGAAACCCCCTCCCCCAGCCCCCTTCCCCCCCAGAGCTCCGCAGCGCTGGGCCATCTGCGCGTGCTCGACCTCTCGCGCGTGCTGGCCGGCCCCTGGTGCACCCAGAACCTGGCCGACATGGGGGCCGACGTGATCAAGATCGAAAAGCCCGGCGAGGGCGACGACACGCGCCACTGGGGCCCGCCCTTCTTCCCCGATGCGCAAGGCAACCCCTCGGACAACGCCGTGTACTTCGCGGCCTGCAACCGCAACAAGCGATCGGTCACCGTGGACATGGCCACGGCCGAGGGCCAGCAGCTGATCCGCGAGTTGGCCATGCAAAGCGATGTGGTGGTGGAGAACTTCAAGACCGGAGGCCTCAAGCGCTACGGCCTGGACTACGCCTCGCTGAGCGCGCTGAACCCACGCCTGATCTATTGCTCGGTCACGGGCTTCGGCCAGACCGGTCCCTATGCGCCGCGCGCCGGCTACGACCTGCTGGTGCAGGCCATGAGCGGCCTCATGAGCATCACGGGCCGCGCCGACAGCGAGCCCGGCGGCGGCCCGCTGCGCGTGGGCGTGGCGGTGATCGACCTGTTCACCGGCATGTATGCGACCACGGCCATCCTGGGCGCCGTGGAGGCGCGCCACCACACGGGGCGGGGCCAGCACATCGACATGGCCTTGCTGGACGTGGCCATGGCCGTGCTGGCCAACCAGGGCGCGGGCTTCCTGAACACCGGCCATGTGCCGGGCCGACAGGGCAACACCCACCCCAGCGTCGTGCCCTACCAGGACTTTCCGACGGCCGACGGGAACATGCTGCTGGCCATAGGCAACGATGGCCAGTTCGCGCGCTTTTGCGAGGCGGCCGGCGTGGACTGGGCGCGCGATGAGCGCTTTGCCACCAATGCCGGCCGCGTCATCCACCGCGACGCGCTGATCCCGCTGATGGCCGAACTCACGCGCGGGCGGCCCACGGCCGAGTGGATCGCGCTGCTCGAGGACAAGGCCGTGCCCTGCGGCCCCATCAACCACATCGGCCAGGCCTTCGACGATGCCCAGGTGCAGGCGCGCGGCCTGCGTGTGGAGCAGGAGCGCTATCCGGGCGCCACGCCACCCGCAGGCGAGACCATCAACCGCGTGGTGACCACGGCCAGCCCGCTGCGCCTGTCGGACACGCCCACCACGCTGCGCCACGCGCCGCCCGCCCTGGGCCAGCACACGGACGAGGTGCTGCGCGAGCGCCTGGGCCTGGATGCGCAGCAGTTGCAGGCCCTGCGCGGCAAGGGCGTGGTCTGAGCGACGGGCAACAGGCCCCGGGCGCCTTGATGCGCTGAAGTTTCCGATGCCTTGAAACCCGCCATCCGCAAACGCGGATGGCTTGGCTGCGGGCCTGCAAACGGCTTTTAGGACACGTCCTATCCAAAATCAGATGGCGGGCGTACTCATCCTCAGACGGTGCGGAAATAATTCCCACCACAGATGCAGATAGCCACTTTTTCCCTGTCCGAAGTCCCTAGGACAACCACCCGAAATGCCCGCCCGCAGCGCACGGCAGCCGCCGCCGAACGCCCGGCTGCAGCGGGTGTCCGCGTGCCAATCGGTGCAGGCGGATGGTTGGCAATCCTCTGCATCTTCCCCGCTGCTGCGGCATGCCCGCGAAGCGCCCGCCGCAGCGCAGGCGCACGGACAGGGCCTGCGCCATGAGGCCCCGCATCAAGGGCCGCATCTGCCGGACCTCGGGCTGGTTCCCACCCTGAGCGGGCACTCCGGCCCTCGTTTTCTCGTTCTTTGATCCCCGTTCCACCTTGCTCTGCACGGCAGGCAAGGTGCGCCCTGCTGCACGCCTTTTTCCCCCTTGCCGTTCAAGGGACACGCCTACAGGACTTCGCCATGCAAGCCTTTCGCAATCTCAAGATCTCCTCCAAGCTGCTGCTGGCCTTCGTGGCCGTCCTGGCGCTGACCACCTTCGTGGGGCTCTATGCCGTGCTGCAGCTCAGCCGGATCAACCAGGCATCCATCGACATCGCCACGCGCTGGATGCCTTCATCACGCATGCTGCTCGACATCCGCGCCACCACGGCCCGCTACCGCGTCAACGAACTGCAGTACCTGATATCCACCACCGAGCAGGACATCGAGGCCTTCGACAGGATCATGCGCCAGCTGTGGGACAAGACCCAGGCGCACTACGACAACTACGCCAGCTTCATCGCCACCGAGCAGGAAAAGGCCGCCTACGACGAACTGGGCCGGCTGCGCGCCGAGTACGCCAAGGAGCACGCCATGGTCATGGCCCTGGCGCGCAATGGCCGAAAGGACGAAGCCCTGGTGCTGGCCCAGGGCGAATCGCTGGAGCTGAGCCGACGCCTGTATGACCAGATCGACCGCATGGTGCAGATCGACCACGAAGGCGGACAGCAGGCCAACGACCACGCCAATGCCCTCTACCGCAGCGCACGCGGCTGGGTGGTCGGCCTGCTGGGCGCCAGCATTTTGCTGGGGCTGGCCCTGGCGCTCACGCTGGCGCGCATCGTGGCGCGGCCGCTGAACGAGGCCCTGGGCGTGGCCCAGGCCGTGGCCGAAGGCGACCTGACGCGCCGCATCCAGGCCACCACCACCGATGAGACAGGCCAGCTGCTGCACGCACTGCACCGCATGGACCAGAGCCTCATCCACATCGTCCGGCAGGTGCGCAGCGGCACGGACTCGATTGCCACGGCCTCCAGCCAGATCGCCTCGGGCAACAACGATCTTTCGGTGCGCACCGAGCACCAGGCCAGCTCGCTGGAAGAAACTGCGGCCTCCATGGAGCAGCTCACCGTCACGGTGCGCCAGAACACCGACAACGCGCGCCAGGCCAACCAGCTGGCGGCCTCGGCCTCGGCCGTCGCCCGGCAAGGCGGCGAGGTGGTCTCCCAGGTGGTGGACACCATGGGCGCCATCCATGCCTCCTCGCGCAAGATCGCCGACATCATCGGCGTGATCGACGCCATCGCCTTCCAGACCAACATCCTCGCGCTCAACGCGGCCGTGGAAGCCGCGCGTGCCGGCGAGCAGGGGCGCGGGTTTGCCGTGGTTGCCGCTGAAGTGCGCGCCCTGGCGCGGCGCTGCACCGATGCGGCCAAGGAGATCAAGCTGCTCATCGAGGACTCCAACGGCAAGGTCAGCACCGGATCGGCCCTGGTGGCGCAGGCCGGCCAGACCATGCAGAACATCGTCACCAGCGTGCGCAACGTGACCGACATCATGGGAGAGATCACGGCCGCCAGCGTCGAGCAGACGGCGGGCCTGGAGCAGATCAACCAGGCCATCTCGCAGATGGACCAGGTCACCCAGCAGAACGCCGCCCTGGTCGAGGAAGCCGCCGCCGCCGCCCAGTCCCTGCAGGAACAGGCCTATGGCCTGCAGCAGGCCGTGAGCGTCTTCAAGCTGGAGCACGGCCTGGAGCTCACGGCCCTGCCCGCCACCCCTCAGCCCATGCCGGCTCCAGGCCCGGCCAGGATCACCACCGCTGCCCAGCCAAGCCGCTGGGAAGCGCATTGATCAGAAGGAATGGGCCATGCCCACGCCGAACGCGGTGCGCGAGCTCTGGTTCTCGTAGCGCTGGTGTCCCAGGCTGGTGTAGAGCATGGTGCGCTTGGACAGCGCGTACTCGGCGCCCAGCGACAGCATGTTGTTGGTATCGCGGTCCAGGCGCTGGCGCGCATAGCTGGCCTTGAGCGTGGTCGCACCCAGCCCATAGGTGGCGCCCAGCGAGACCATGCGCGACTTGTCGGGCCCCGTGCCGGGCGTGCCCGACTTGCTGCGGTCATAGGCCAGCATCACCGCTGCCGTGCCGATGCGGTACTTGCCGCCCATGTACAGGTCGGTGTCGCCGCTGCCGTTGCGTTCGTGCGCCAGCATGGCCGCCACCGCGCCCTGGTCGTAGTTGACCGACACCGAGCGCGCGCGGCCCTGGCGTCCCGGCGCCTCGGTGCGCTCGGGCGATGCGCTCAGATGCAGCGAAAAGCCGCCGAACTTGGGCGAGTCGTAGAACACGCCGTTGGACATGCGGCCGTACTCGGGCGAGCCGTTGTTGCTGGCGCGGTCGGTCGGCGTCAGGTAGTGGGCCATGTGCCAGGCCGGCGAGGCGATGCGGTTGAAGTTGCCCCAGGGATCGAACTGCCACTCCTGGCTCCACATGGCGCTGAGCGCGCGGCCCAGGCGCAGATGGCCCCAGCTGCCCTGCAGGCCCACGGTGGACTCGTCATGCCAGAAGGGCTTCTTCGGATAGTCCTCGGTCAGGCCCGTGTCCAGGTCGAAGCGCGTGCTCAGCCGGAAGGTGGCCTTCAGGCCGCCGCCCAGGTCCTCGAAACCGGCAATCGCCAGATTGCTGCGCTGAATCGTGCCCAGCTTGCTGGTCTTGTCGAAATCCCGGAACACGCCAGCGTCGAGATAACCGCTGATGGTGACGTTGGAGCCTGTGGCAGATGACTGGGCAGCCACCGGCAGGGCAGCCGCAACGGCGAGAGAAGCAAGGGTCAAGCGGGAGGTACAACGCATCCTGAACGGGTTCCTGGAAATGAAAGATGGCACAACACCGGCGCGGCCCGGGGGCATGCGCGAACGGCGACGGGGGTTGCCACGACAGAGGTGGCTGGAAGGTGCGCGGCGGGCGGGTGGCTTGCAGCGACCTGGAGGCAGCCAGGATGCAGATCGCAGCATGATCGCTGCACATTCATTGCACATCCCGGCCAAAGACGTCATCCGCGCAGATGGCGAACGACAGCCGGCATTATGAAAGCTGGGGCGGGCGATGACCACGCCACCGTCAGGCCCGGTCAGTTTCGCTGCGTGGCGGCCCCGCGCCGGGGCCAGGTCGTCAGCGGCTGCGCTCCATGCGCGACACGCCCCAGAGCCGGTTCATCTCGCTGCAAAAAGGCTGGGCGCAGGGCGCGCGGCCCTCGTACTGGCAGCCTTCGGTGGTGCAGAAATGCGACTGATGCTCGAAGGCGCGGCGCTCGCGCGGCAAGGCGCCCGAGGCCTGGGCCGCCGCCATGTGCAGCCAGGGATCGTTGCGCTGCTGCAGCATCTGCTGCACCTCCTGCGCAAGCGCAGGCGAAAGCGAAGCCACCGAGGCCAGGCCGGCCGGCGACGCCATGGCGCCGCCTGGCTGGCGCAGCGGCTGCAGCTCCAGCAGCAGCAGGGCGCTGGTGCGCAGCGCATCGGCGCCACGCGGCTGCAGCACCACGGCCACCGGCCCCGAGGCCAGGGACTGCAGCGAGGCATCCAGCGGCAGGCGCAGGCCCGGCTCCGTGGCCTGGGCGCCTGCCAAGGGCAGCGCAGCGCCCGCAGGCAGGGCCGCAGCAGCCGTGAAAGGGGCAGCACCCGGCGCGGCCGCCAGCGCCATGGCCGCGCCCTGCGCCTGGGCCCAGGCCTGGGGCACCTGCAGGCTCAGCGTGAAGCCGCGCTCGCCCTGGGGCGTCAGCAGCGTGCCCTGCTGCACCCACCAGCTTTGCAGCGCGGGCAGGGTCTGGGAGGCGCCGCCGGCACCCATGCCCGCACCCACGCCCGCAGCCGTGCCTGCCGCAGCGCTGGCACCGGCCTGCGGCGCCAGCCCCGATCCGGCCAGCAGCGCATCCATCACCTTGGCCTTGGCGGCGGCCACGGCCAGCGTCACTGCGGCGGCAGAGGGCTGCAGGGAGGCTGCGGCCTGCAATGCAGGCGAGGAAGACGCCGCCTGCGGCGCAGCGGCGGCCTGGGCAGAGGCCGATGCCACCGTCTGCGGACTCTGGGAGGGCTGCGCTTGTCCTCCGGCAGCCGCTGTCCCTGACGCTGTCCCTGCCGCTGTACCGGCTGTCGTGCCGGCGGCCAGCGCCTGCAGCAGGGCCGCCGAACCCGGCTGGGCCGCCAGCAGCTGCAGGGCCTGGCCCTGCTGGGTGCCCACCTGGGCCAGCAAGGCCTCCAGCAAACGGCCCAGCGCCTCGGACACGCCGCTGGCCGGCCACTGCGGCGCGGGCGCGCCGGGGCTGGACTGGACCTGGCGCGCCAGCTGGGCCACCAATTGCTCGAAGGCCTGCAGGCGCAGGCTTTGCAGCATCTCGGGCGACCAGCGCACGGCGGTGGCCGCTGGCGGCGTGACGGGAATGGAGGGTGGCGCGGATGAAGCGGGGGCAGCGGACGGTGACGGTGGCGCCACCGGCGCGCCAGCGGCCGGGCCGGGCACAGGCATAGACACAGGCGCCGGCAGCCCTGCGGCTGGGGACGGGACGGGCGGCAGCGGCGAACTCATGTCAGAGGCTCCGCCCGGGCCATCAGGCCGATTCCGGGTAGAACAGGCGGCGCGTGGGCGTGCTGCCCACGGCCTTGGCGATGGCGCCGATGTGGTCGGGCGTGGTGCCGCAGCAGCCGCCCACGATGTTGACCAGGCCTTCGGACGCGAATTCGTGCACCAGGCGGCTGGTGACCTCGGGCGTCTCGTCAAAGCCCGTGTCGCTCATGGGATTGGGCAGGCCGGCGTTGGGGTAGCAGCTGATGAAGGTCTCGGGCGCGGCCTTGTTCAGTTCCTGGACGTAGGGGCGCATCAGCGCCGCGCCCAGCGCGCAGTTCAGCCCGATGGACAGCGGGTTGGCATGGCGCACGCTGTGCCAGAAGGCCGTGACCGTCTGGCCCGACAGGATGCGGCCCGAGGCATCGGTCACCGTGCCGCTGATCATGATGGGCAGGCATTCGCCGCTTTGCTCGAAGGCCTCGTCCACCGCGAACAGCGCGGCCTTGGCGTTGAGCGTGTCGAAGATGGTCTCGACCAGGATGACGTCGGCGCCGCCCTCGATCAGTGCCAGCGTCTGCTCCAGGTAGGCCTGGCGCAGCTGCTCGAAATTCACGTTGCGCGCGCCCGGGTCGTTCACGTCGGGGCTGATGCTGGCCGTCTTGGGCGTGGGGCCCAGGGCGCCGGCCACGTAGCGCGGGTGGCCGGGCGTGCTGTACTTGTCGCAGGCCGCGCGGGCCAGCTGGGCGCTCTTGAGATTCATCTCGCGCGCCAGATCGGCCATGTGGTAGTCGTCCTGCGCAATCGTGGTCGCGCCGAAGGTATTGGTCTCGATCAGGTCGGCGCCGGCCGCCAGGTACTTGTCGTGGATGTCACGGATCACGTCGGGGCGGGTGAGCGACAGCAGCTCGTTGTTGCCCTTCACGTCATGCGGGAAGTCCTTGAAGCGGTCGCCCACGCTGCCGGGGCCCGTGTAGCCCTGGCCCCGGTACTGGGCCTCTCCCAGCTTGAAGCGCTGGATCATGGTGCCCATGGCGCCGTCAAGAATGACGAGGCGCTTGGCAAGGATGGCGGGAAGCTCTTTGGCGCGGGTGTACTGGGGCAGGCTCATGGGCAGCGATTGTAGGAACTCCGGGGCGGCCGTGCCGGGCACGAGGATTCCCCTTTGCCGACGCGTCAACTACAGACGGACACGACCTGGGCCGGCTGGCGGCTCAGGCTCACGTAGACATGGCCCACGCCGCTGTCGAAATACGCCACCTCGTGGCGGCCCAGCTCCACCGATTCGCCGTTCTCGAACAGGATGCGCACCCGGCCCGAGAGCACCATCACGAACTCCTGGCCCACATGGCGGATGGTTTCGGAGAATTCGCCGGCCTCGCGCGCATTGATCACGGCCACCAGGGGCTGCATCTTCTTGCCCGGGAAGGCGCCGCAGAGCACGCTGTAGAGGTACTGGTCGGTCTCGTAGCGCTGCACGTCCTCGAAGCAGTCCTTGACCACGGTGGGCGTGTCGCCTGCCGCCTGCTGGGCGTCCCCGACCATGAACAGCCGTGTCATGTCGATGTCCAGCGCACTGCCCAGCATAAGCACCTTCTCGTAGCTCAGCGCGATCTGGCCGCGCTCGGCCTTGGAGATGGTGGACACGGCCAGGCCGCTGCTCTCGGCCACTTGCTGCAGCGTCAGGCCGCGCTCCTTGCGGGCCTTGCGCAGCTTGGCGCCCACTTCGTGCTTGCCCGCAGGCATGGCGGCGGCCGTGCGGGCACCCGGCATCACGGAGGCGAGGACTTGGTCTGGCGAAGGGCGGGGGCTGGGCATGAAGCGGGCGATCGGGCTGGCGACCGCCCGATTCTAGGGCCCGCCCCTCAGGTACTGCTCAGGCCGGCCGGGGAGGCCTGCCTGCGGCCCATGCGCAGCCAGCCGACCAGCGCGCAGGCCATGAGCGCGAAGCCGATGTAGCCATAGACCGGGTAGACCATGCCCACCAGCGTGATGAAGCCCGCGAAGCTGCCGCCCAGGGCCAGCACGCCCGCCACGCCCGTGCCCCAGCGAAAACGCGGCGTGCCGGCCGGCAGGATGCGGGCCACGAAGGCATAGAGCATGCCCACGGCCGTGTTGAGGATCATGCCGAAGATGACCAGCGACATCAGGTGCCCCAGCCAGGGCGAGATCTGCGTGGCCAGCGACAGCATGGGCATGGACAGGCCGCCCAGCGTGTCCATGCGCCAGTACATGGCCGCCGCGATCAGCAGCATCAGCAGGCCCAGCAGCAGCCCCCCCGCCACGCCGCCCCACAGCGCCACGCGGCGCGAACTGGCCTGGCCGCCCATGATCACCAGGAAGGGCATGCCCGCCACCACGTTGTAGGAGACATAGAGCAGCGCCGCCACCAGCCAGTGGCCCGCGCCCCGGGGCTGGGTGGCGGCGGCGGCCTCCAGCGCGGCCATGTCGCCGTGGGGCGTCACCAGCACGTAGCCGGCGACCACCACGGTCATGAACACCAGCAGCGGCGTGACGGCGCCGATGAAGGCGATCACCCGGCCCACGTCCAGGCAGACGATGAGCACCGTGGCCACGGTGGCCAGCACGCTGCCCCAGACCTCGGGCAGGCCCAGCCACTGGTGCAGCAGCGAGCCCGCACCGGCCAGCATCACCACGGTGATGGCAAACAGGAAGAAGGTGATCAGCACATCGAACACCAGGCCCGCATGCCGGCCCAGCAGGGCCTGCACCACCTCCTTGTGCGAGCCGGCCTGCAGGCGCTGGCCCATGGTGGAAAACGCCATGGACAGGAAGACGAAGGCCAGGGCCGCCACCAGGCAGCCCGCCAGGCCGATGGCGCCAAAGCCCGCGAAGAACTGCAATATCTCCTGCCCCGAGGCGAAGCCCGCCCCGACGATGACGCCGACGAAGGCGCCGGCAATCCTGCTCACTTCCTTGAATGCACCCATGCCTGTCTCCTTGGATTGTTGTGTGCTGCGGGGGCTGAAAAGGCGAAAAGGGGATGGCGGATCAGGCCGCGAAGCGCGCCGGACTCAGCCGCCGGGCATCGACGCCCTGCGCCAGCAGCTCGGCGGGCAGCGGCTCGCGCTTCAGCAGCGCGGCCGCGGCGGCCGAGGCGCCGGCCGCCGTCTGTATGCCGTAGCCGCCCTGCCCGGCCAGCCAGAAAAAGCCCTCGCGCCGGGCATCCCAGCCGATCACGAAGTCGTCGTCGGGCGCAAAGCTGCGCAGCCCGGCCCAGACATGGCGCGGCCGGCGTATGCGCAGGCGGGTCAGTGTCTCGATGCGGTCTATGCCCATGGCCACGTCCAGTTCCTCGGCCACCACGTCGTGCGGCGGCACGGGGTCGGCATTGGCGGGCGAGCCCAGCAACTGGCCCGCATCGGGCTTGAAGTAGAAGCTCTCGTCCACGCCGATCACGGCAGGCCAGCCGTGGATGTCCTCGCCCTCCGGTGCGGCAAAGGTGAAGGCCGAGCGGCGCCGGGGCTCGATGCCCAGCGGCCGCGCGCCGCACAGCCGGGCCACGGCATCGGCCCAGGCGCCTGCGGCATTGACCACGGCGCGGGCGCGGACCTGCGACCCGTCCTGCAGCACCAGGGTCCACAGGCCCTGGCCATCACCATCCACCTCACGCTCGGCGCCGGACAGTTCGGCGCCGCAGCGCAGCCGGGCACCGGCACGCGCCATGCCGCGCAGAAAGCCCTGGTGCAGTTCGGCCACGTCGATGTCCATGGCGTCCAGGTCATGCACGGCGCCCACGAGCAGGCTCTCCTCCAGGCAGGGCACCAGGGCGCAGGCCTGGCGCGCATCGATGCGCTCGGCGCGCAGGCCGTCGCGGCGGTACATGGCCAGGGCCTCGTCCAGCTGGCGCTCCTGGCCGGCCGTCCCTATGTAGAGCACGCTGCGCGGCTGCAGCAGCGCGTGCTCGCAAAAACCTTCGGGCGGCGCGCTGTAGAAGCCACGGCTGGCGCGTGTCAGCGCGCGTATCTGCGCGGTGCCGTAGCTCTCCATGAACATGGCGGCCGAGCGGCCCGTGGCGTGGTACCCGGGCTGGGGCTCGCGTTCCAGCACCAGCACCGAGGCGCCGCCCCCGGCCAGCCGCCAGGCCACCGAGGCACCGGCCATGCCGCCCCCGATCACGGCGAAATCCAGAACTTGGTTTTCCATCATTGATCACTCATTTTTTTCCAATAAGAAAATTATCCGATAAGAAAAAAATGTGGCAAGCCCCTGGTCCTCGTGGTTTTCACCGGGGGCGCCAGGCAAGAAAAAAGGGACGGCGCCTGGCCGTCCCTTGGGGCAATGCGCGCCGTACGCTCAGGCCGGCGGCAGCTTTCCTTCCCAGCCTCCGGCCAGGGCCTGGTACAGCGCCACGGCGGCGCGCAGGCCGCGCGCGCGGCTGTCGGCGGCCGCGTCCTGGGCCGCATACAGGTCGCGCTGCGCATCCAGCACTTCGTACAGGCCCACGCTGCCCAGGTGGTAGCGGCGCAGCGCGAGCTGCTCGGCACGCTGGCGCTGCTCGGCGGCCTGGGCCAGGTGGGCGTCTTCGCTGCGCGTGCGCTGCAGGCGCACCAGGGCGTTCTCGGTGTCCTCCAGCGCCAGCAGCACGGTCTGCTGGTACTGGGCCAGCGCGGCCTGGGCGCCGGCCTCGCTGGCCGCGATGCGCGCCCGCACGCGGCCCACGTCGAGAAAGGACCAGTCCACGCCCAGGAACACGCTGCTGCGGGCGCTGGCGCCCTCGAACAGCGCGCCGCCGTGCAACGCCGTGCTGCCCAGCAGCCCGCCCAGCGACAGGCGCGGGAACAGGTCGGCCGTGGCCACGCCGATGCGTGCCGTGGCCGCATGCAGCCGTGCCTCGGCCATGGCCACGTCCGGGCGCCGGCGCAGCAGGCCGGCCGGCGTGCCGGGGTCGATGGCCGGCGGCAGCTGCGGCAGGGCGGCAGGCGCGTCCAGCGCGGCAATCAGTGCCTCGGGCACCTGACCCGTGAGCACGGCCAGCCGGTGCTGGGCCATGGCGATCTGCGCCTGCAGCGCGGGAATGCGCGAGCGCGTGGCCTCCAGCTGGGCCTGGGCGCGCGCCAGGTCGAACTCGGTGCCGCTGCCGTGCGCCAGGCGCAGCTGCACCAGGCGCAGCGTGTCCTGCTGGTTGGCCGCATTGGCCTGCGCCAGGGCCAGGCGCTGCTGCCAGCCGCGCAGGTCGGCGTAGCTGCCCGCCACCTGGGCCGCGATGGCCACCTGCAGGGCCGCCAGGTCGGCCGCATCGGCGCGCAGGTCGGCATGCCGCGCCTCGATGCTGCGCCGCACGCGGCCGAACACGTCGATCTCCCAGCTTGCGGCCAATCCGGCGGTGTAGCTGCGCTGGCTGCGCGGGCCATAGAAGGCCTCGCTCTCGCTGAGCTTTTGCTGCGTGGCCCGGCCCGACATCGTGACCGTGGGCAGCTGGTCGAAGCGGCTTTCGCGCAGCAGCGCCTGGGCACCGTCCAGCCGCGCCAGCGCCACCTGCAGGTCCTGGTTGTCGCCCAGCGCGCGCTCCACCAGCTGGGTCAGCTGCGGGTCCTGGAACTGGCGCCAGAAGGCGGCATCGGGCTCGGCCTGGGGGGTGGCCGGTGCAGGCTCGGCCCGCGCGAACTGCGCTGCAGCCTGCGGCGCCGCGGGCGCCTTGAAGTCGGGGCCGACCGCGCAGCCGCCCACCAGGGCGGCGGATGCCAGCGCCAGCGCGTGGCGGCTCAGGGTCTTGCGTATCTCAGGCATGGTGGGACTCCAGGGAGGCGGGCTGGGCAGGCCCGGTGGAATGCGCAGGCGCATGCCCCGTCAGCGCGCGGCCCGAGAGCCGGCGCAGCGTGACGTAGAACACCGGCGTGAGGAACAGGCCGAACAGGGTCACGCCCAGCATTCCCGAGAACACGGTCACGCCCGTGGCCGCGCGCACCTCGCTGCCCGCGCCCCCGCCGATGAGCAGGGGCACGGCACCCGCGATGAAGGCGATCGAGGTCATGACGATGGGGCGCAGCCGCAGGCGGCAGGCCTGCAGCGCGGCATCGACGATGCCCACGCCGCGCAGCTCCAGCTCGCGCGCGAATTCCACGATCAGGATGGCGTTCTTGCAGGCCAGCCCCATCAGCACCACCAGGCCCACCTGCACGAAGACGTTGTTGTCGCCGCCGGCCAGCCAGACGCCGAACAGCGCCGCGCAGATGCACACGGGCACGATGAGGATCACGGCCAGCGGCAGCGTCCAGCTTTCATAGAGCGCGGCCAGCACCAGGAAGACCAGCATCACGGCAATGGCGAAGACCACGGCTGCGGCGTTGCTCTGCTCCACCTGCTGGTAGCTGAGGTCGGTCCAGGCCAGCTCGATGCCGCGCGGCAGCGTGCGCTGCGCGATCTCCTGGAGCTTGGCCAGCACCTCGCCCGAGGACAGCACGCGCGGGTCGGAGTCGCCGATCAGGTCGGCCGCCGGGAAGCCGTTGTAGCGCAGCACCGGGTCGGGGCCGAAGCTGGGCACCACGGTGACCATGGAGCCTATGGGCACCATCTCGCCGCGCGCATTGCGCGTGCGCAGACTGGCGATGTCCTCCACGGTCTGGCGGTGGTCCGCGTCGGCCTGCAGCATCACGCGCCAGACGCGGCCGAAGGCGTTGAAGTCGTTGACGTAGACCGATCCCAGGTAGGCCTGCAGCGTCTGGAACAGGTCGGTCAGCGCCACGCCCTGGGCCTTGGCCTTGGTGCGGTCCACCTTGACTTCGAGCTGCGGGATGTTGGACTGGTAGCTGCTGACCGGGTAGGTCATGCCCGGTGTCTTGGCGATCTCGGCCTGGAAGGCCTGCAGCGCCTGCTGCAGCGCCGCGTAGCCCAGGCCCGCGCGGTCCTGCAGGAACAGCGAGTAGCCCGAGCCGTTGCCCAGGCCCTGGATGGGCGGGGGCATCAGCGCATAGGCGAAGCCGCCCTCGATCTGCGAGAACTTCGCGCCCAGCTCGGCATTGATGGCCTCGGCGCTGCGCGTGCGTTCGCCGAAGGGCTTGAGCATGATGTAGGCGCTGGTCAGGTTGGGCGTGGTCGTGGACTGCAGCGCGTTGAAGCCCGCGAAGGCGGCGACCATGTCCACGCCTTCCACGCTTTTGGCGGCATCGACCATCTGGCGCGTGACCGCATCCGTGCGGTTCAGCGAAGCCCCCTCGGGCAGCTTGGCGCCGCCGAACAGGTACAGCTTGTCCTGCAGCGGGATGAAGCCGCCCGGCACGGCCTGGAACAGCACGGCCGTGCCCGCCAGCAGCGCCGCATAGACCGCGAACACCAGGCCCCGGCGGCGCAGCGAATGCCCCACCGAGTTCTGGTAGCCGTGGGCGCTGCGGTCGAAGAAGCGGTTGAAGGGCCGGAAGAGCCAGCCCAGGCCGCGGTCCAGCCCGCGCGCCAGCGGATCGCGTGGCGCGCCGCGCGGCTGCAGCAGCTTGGCCGCCAGCGCGGGCGACAGCGTCAGCGAGTTGATGGCCGAGATCACCGTGGAGATGGCAATCGTCACGGCGAACTGCTTGTAGAACTGCCCCGTCACGCCGCTGAGAAAGGCCATGGGCACGAAGACCGCGCACAGCACAAGGGCGATGGCGATGATGGGCCCCGAGACCTCCTTCATCGCCAGATGGGCCGCCTCCATGGGCGTGTGCCCTTCCTCGATGTAGCGCTCCACGTTCTCCACCACGACGATGGCGTCGTCCACCACGATGCCGATGGCCAGCACCAGGCCGAACAGGGTCAGCGTGTTGATGGAGTAGCCCAGCAGGTACAGCCCCGCGAAGGTGCCGACGATGGACACGGGCACGGCCAGCAGCGGGATGATGGAGGCGCGCCAGGTCTGCAGGAAGACGATGACCACCAGCACCACGAGGATGACGGCCTCGATCAGCGTGCTCTGCACCGCCTTGATGGAGTCGCGCACGAAGACCGTGGGGTCCCAGACCGTCTCGAAGGCCACGCCCTCGGGCAGGTCCCGGGACAGCTTGTCCATGGCCGCGTAGACCTGCTCGGCCACGCCCAGCGCATTGGCGCCCGGCGACAGGAAGATGCCCACGGCCGCCATGTTCTTCTTGTCGCTCCACGAGCGCAGCGTGTAGTCGCTGGCGCCCAGCTCGATGCGCGCCACGTCGGCCAGGCGCACGACCTGGCCTTCCGCGCCGCCCTTGAGCACGATGCTGCCGAACTCCTCGGGCGTCTTCAGCCGCCCGCGCACGTTGATGGACAGCAGCTTGTCCGCGCTCTGCGGACTGGGCTGCGCGCCCAGTTGCCCGGCCGAGACCTGGATGTTCTGCTCGCGGATGGCGGCAATCACCTCGGGCGCCGTGAGCTGGCGCGCGGCCACCTTGTCCGGGTCCAGCCACACGCGCATGGCGTAGTCGCCCGCGCCGTAGATGCCCACGTCGCCAATGCCCGGAATGCGTGCCAGCACGTCCTTGATCTTGAGCGTGACGTAGTTGCGCAGGTACAGCGCGTCATGCTGGCCGTCCTGCGAGACCAGGCCCACGTACATCAGCGGCGTGGACGACTGCTTTTGCGTGGTCACGCCGAACTGGCGAACCTCCTCGGGCAGCCGGCTCTGCGCCTGGCTGACGCGGTTTTGCACGCGCACGGCGGCCGTGTCGGGATCGACGTCGGGGCGGAAGGTGGAGACCACCTGCAGGCTGCCGTCGGACGCCGCGACCGACTTCATGTACATCAGGCCTTCGACGCCGTTGATGGCCTCCTCCAGCGGCACGGCCACCGACTCGGCGACCTCCTTGGGATTGGCGCCCGGATAGGTGGCGCGCACCACCACGCTGGGCGGCACGACCTCGGGATACTCGCCCACGGGCAGTTGCGGAATCGCGACCAGCCCCACGGCGAACAGGATGATGGAGAGCACGACCGCGAAGATCGGCCGGTCGATGAAGAATTTGGAGAAGTCCATGGTGCTTCCCGGTTCACTGCGCGGCCACGGCAGGCGCCTTGGCCACCGCCGCCGGCCCGTCGCCGGGCGCAGGCTTGGGGCTGATCGGCATGCCGGGGTAGTAGATGCGCTGCAGGCCGCCGACCACCAGCCTGTCGCCCGCCGCCAGCCCCTTGTCCACCACGCGCCGGCCATCGACCATGCGGCCCAGTTCCAGGTCGCGGCGCTCTGCCCTGTTGCCCTCGCCCACCACATAGACGTACTTGCGGTCCTGGTCGGTGAGAACGGCCTTGTCGTCGATCAGCAGCGCCTGCCGCTCGCCGCCCGTGCCCTCCACGTCTTGCAGTTGCACGCGCGCGAACAGGCCCGGCGTCAGCAGGCGGTCGGGATTGGGCAGGCGGGCGCGCATGCGCACCGTGCCCGTGCCCGCGTTGAGCTGGTTGTCGGTGAAGTCCAGGCTGCCCGCATGCGGGAAGCCTTCGTCGCCAGCCAGCCCCACACGCACGGGCCGCTGCGCGCCGGGCCGCCCTTTGGCGCCGCTGGCGGCCTGCTGCTGGCGCAGGAAGCTGTGCTCGTCGGCATCGAAATAGACATAGACCGGGTCCTGCGAGACCACGGTGGTCAGCACGCTCTGGTCGGCCTGGGCCAGGTTGCCCACGGTGAGCAGGGCACGGCCCGCACGCCCGGAGACCGGCGCGCGCACCTCGGTGAAATCCAGGTTGAGCCGGGCCGCTGCCAGCGCGGCCTCGGCGGCACGCACCTGGGCGGCGCTCTGGGCCAGCGCGCCGGCGCGCGTATCGGCTTCCTCGCGCGAGACGGCATGCTCTGCCACCAGTTGGCGGGCACGCTGGTCCTGGGTGCGGGCCAGCGCGGCGCCTGCGCGCGTGCGCTCCAGCTCGGCCTCGGCGCTGGCCAGGGCGGCGCGGTAGGGCCGCTGGTCGATCACGAACAGCAGCTGGCCCTTCTTCACCTCCTGCCCCTCGCCGAAGGCGATGCGCTCGATATAGCCCGACACACGCGGGCGCAGCTGGACCGACTCCACGGCATCGACGCGGCCGTTGAACTCGTCCCAGACCCGCAGGCGGGACGGCGCGACCTCGGCCACCAGCACCTCGGGCGCGGGCGGCGGGCCATCGCCGGCATGGGCATCGCCCACGGCCTGCGGGCGGCAGCCGGCAAGCAGGGCCAGCGCCGCCAGGGCGCCTCCGAACAGGGCACGCCGCAACGGCGGCGGTGGAAGAACGGGCATGGATCGAATCTCCTTGAGGGGGATGGGCAAGGCCCTGCTGCCGGGGCTGCGGCGGGGCCGGAAAAAGGAGCGGGACCGCAGGCTCTTCAGGCCTTCCAGGCGGTTGCTCACAATGGGTTGCATTCTTCAAGTTCAAGTGAACTTGAAGTCAACATCCGCGCGCAAAGACACCACGAAAATTGAGGACGGTTTGCCGGGGACATCGCTGGCCGGATCGAGCAAGCGCAGCGGCAATTGACCTGGAAAGAGCCGGACAGCAGGAGACGCGCACAGACGGACACGCGCGCGTTGCCGCTCCTGCAAGACGACGCCACTACACTGCAAGGCCATCTGACCCAGGGTGGCGGCCAGGTATCGGCAGGTATCGGCAGGTATCGCCAGGTACCGCCCGGTATCGCCAGACACCGCCGACGAACGCCGACACCCTCCATGGAAAAGCACTGGATGCCTGCCGCATGAATCTGCTTGCTCACGCCACACTGTCCCGGCCACAGGGACGCAACGAACGCATCAGCACCGTGAGGGTGCTGGCCCTGGAGATGCCGGGCGGCGACACCACGGCCACCGCAGCGCGCCATGTCGTGACCTTGCAGGTCACGCAATTGAAGGCCGGCGTCGTCGCGCAGGTCGATGACAGCACGCTCACCCCCTTGCCCCAGGCGCTGGAGCCTGCACGCCAGCGCGCGCTGGCCTACCTGCGCCAGCGCCTGGGCGCGGGCGATGTGCTGCAGTCCCATGAGGGCTTTGCGGAGCTGGATGCTGAAGCAGGCCCGGCGCCCTCCCCCGGCCTGTCCCCCGGCCAACCGGGACAGGCCACGGTGCCGCCAGGCCTGCCGGAGTCGGCCGTGCAGGCCGGCGCCATTTCCGCCCTGTGCAAACGCCTGGACGGCAGCGCCTGGCGGCTGATGCCCGCGGGCCAGCAGGCCCGGCTGGTGTGGCGGCTGGCCGAGTATGCGGACCCCGCGCGCGGCGGCGCCGCCCAGCGCCTGCTGCATGCCCAGGTTCCACGCCTGGTGGCGCTGCTGGGCACGGGGGACGATCTGCTCGACTACTGCCTGGCCTACCTCATCGGGCGCCTGGGCGATGGCGGCGCGGCGGTGGCCCTGCAGGCGCTGTCGCAGCGCGGCACCAGCGAGGCCACGCGCGATCTGGCGCACCAGGCCTGGCTGGCCCTGCTGGAGCCGCAGGAACGCCAGGCGGCGCTGCAGGAGTACCAGGCATACCAAGCGCAATGGGCCGGGATCCCCCCGCAGGAAAACGACACGCAGGAAAGCGCCCCGCAGGCTGAACACGCCTTCTTCCAGGCCCTGGGGCCACAGGCGCTGCTGGCGGCCGATGCGCTGGGCGCGCACGACGGCGCCGTCCACCAGCAGCTGCTGGCCTGGATGGAGCGTATCCCCCTCACGCGCGCCTGGTGGCCCACCCTGCGGCGCATCCACAAGCGCGCCGAGTGGCGGCGGGACCACGCCCTGCTGGCCGTGCTGCACGCGCGCTTCGATGGCCCTCGCGACGAGGGTGCCGTCTTCAGCCGCGACACCTCGCTGTACCTGCGCCTGCGCGGCTGGCGTCAGCTGCGGCGCATGGCCTCGGCCGACCACAGCGAAAGCGCCGCCCATGCCGCAGCCCTGCTGCAGGCCATGGACCGCTGCTGCGCGGGCCTGCCTGCCTCGCGCTCCGGCCGCCTGCCCGAATCGCGCTGGCTCATCGCCGCCAGGCTGCTGCTGCCGCGCTGGCCGCAACTGCATGCCTCGGCCCGCGCCCACACCTGGTCCACCGATGCGCCGCTGGACCTGCAGCAGCTGCCCGCGCAGCGCGTCGAAGGGCTTTCGGCCATGTGGGACGCCCACCCCGGTCAGCTGCTGCAACTGGTGGGCCGTTCGCAGTCCACGCTGCTGCTGTGGTCGCTCACGCGCGCCCTGCAGGACCAGAAGGCCTTTCTGGACGGCCTCGATGCGGCGGCCACCGCGCCGCTGCTGCAGAAAACCTATGCTCCGGCGGCCGCGCTGGGCCTTCAGATCGCCCAGCAGCGCATGGTCTCGCTGACCGACGATGCGGCACGCCGGCCCTGGCTGCTGGCGCTTGCGCAATGCGGCGACGGGCCTGCCGCCAGCTACCTGGGCGCCTGGCTGTCGCGTGACCGCGCAGGCGCCGCGCGCGATGCCGAACTGGTGGCCGCCCTGCTGCTGTCGCCGGCCGCCAACTCGCGCACCCAGGGCCTGGCCCTGCTGTTTTATGCCGATGGCGCGGCCGTGGCCCTGGCCTTGCTGGCGGCGCTGCCCACGCTGGATGCCGACAGCCCCGCGCTGGCCGATATCCGCGATGCCGTGCAGGCGCTGTTCGATGGCAATGGTCCGCTGGCTGCGCAGGCCGCCAGCGTCCCGGCCCCGCCGCTGCACCACCTGCTGGCGCACTCGGTGACGGCGCTGGTGGAGATGGCGACCGCCTGGCTGCTGGCGCATCCGCAGGGCCTGCGGACCCTGCCGCCGGCGGCGCTGCGCGGGCTGCTGGAATCCGAAGAGCCTGCGCGCATGGCCTGCGGCATACGGCTCATGGGCAGCCTGGCCGATGACCTGCTGTGCGAGCAGGCCGCCATGCTGGCAGAGTTCGCCGTATCACCGCATGCCGCCTTGCGCAAGGCGGCTGCGCCCCTGGTCGAGCGCCTGGCCGCAGACGCGCGTTGCAATGCGCAGATTGCCGAGCGCCTGCACGAAGTACTGTTCCGCGCGGAAAAGGCCGAAGGCGTGCACGACGCGGCGCTGCGGCTGCTCACCGGCCCGCTGGCCGCCGTGGCTCCGGCCCGCGATGCCTCGGGCATCTGGCGCGCCCTGCAGGCCCAGGCCACGGGTGCGCAACGCTACGGCGCCTGGGGCCTGAAGGCGCTGGACCTGCAGGCCTACACGCTGCGCCAATGGTCCACGCTGGCCCGGCATGCCGATGCCGAAGTGCGCGCCTTGAGCCGCCAGAGCATCGATGCGCGGCTCACCCCCATGGACCGGACCCTGCCCGAGCAGGCCGAACAGCTGCTGCCGCTGGCCGACGCCCTGTTTGCCGACACGCAGCAGTACGCACGCGAGATGTTCGGCCAGCGGCTGCCGGACGGCGCCCTGTCGCCGCAGCTGCTGCTCGGCTGGGTCGATCACGCCCAGCCCTGGGTGCAGGCCCTGGGCCGCCAGCGGCTCGCGCAGCACATGAGCGCGCCCGAGGCCAGCCTCTACCTGGCGCGCCTGGCCCAGCACCCCGCCACCAGCGTGCAGCTGTTCGTCACGCAGTGGCTGC
Source organism: Delftia acidovorans (assembly GCA_031286585.1). Lineage (GTDB taxonomy): Bacteria > Pseudomonadota > Gammaproteobacteria > Burkholderiales > Burkholderiaceae_C > Comamonas > Comamonas acidovorans_A. Next base: position 185,431 of record JAITUC010000024.1, on the reverse strand, counting down.
TCGCCCTGCCCGACGAGCCCGCGCCGCAGCGCGCGGCGCGCCTGCAGGAGCTGCAGCCCTACTTCCTGGCCGTGCTCAGCCAGGTGCACCGTGCACGCGCCAGCAAGACGCGCGTGCTGCATTTCCTGCGCAGCCAGGTGCAGGCGCCCGAGACCGCCGCCGTGGTGGCGGCCATCTTCGCGCGGCAGGTGGTCAGCGCCAGCCATGCCGACCAGCCTGACTATGTGGCCGGGCTGCGCGACATCGTGCAGCGCCATCCCCAGCTGGCGCAAAGCTTCATGCAGCCCCTGGCGGCGGAGCGGCGCGGCCAGGCCCCGTCTTCAACCTGAGCGCCGCAACAAGGCACGGAGTCGATCGGACATGGAATTTCGCTATCAGTACTACGGCAGCACGCAGGTCAACGACACGGCGGCCGAGCAGGCCTTCTCCTTCGCGCCCGACCTGCTGCGCCCGCCCACGCGCTTCGATGGACTGCTCAGGCGCGACGGCCCGGCCTACCTGCAGGTGCGCGAAGGGCTGTCCGCGCTGCACAGCGTGGTCGTCAGCGACCTGCGCACGCGCGGCCGCGACAAGACGGCCTACCGCGAATGGCTGCAGGAGCACGAAGCGCAAATGCTGGCCACCTTCATGGCCGACACCGGCGGCGCCCAGGCGCGCGCCAAGGAAATCAGCGCCGAACTCAAGAACCTGCGCGAGACCCGCAACCAGGTGCTCTCCCCCTTCTACAAGGCCCAGCGCAAATACTTCGACTGGCTGTTCGTGGCCAACCGCGACGCCTGGTACGTGCTGGACCCCGTGATCACCGTGCACCCGGACCGGCTGCTGTTCGAGGCCTTCAGCCAGGACGAGTCGAGCTACTGCGCGGTCAGCATCCGGCACGAGGCCTTCGAGCATGCGGGCGAGCGCATCTGCGGCACGACCAACATCGACTACTCGGCCAGCCTGTACGAGGAGTTCCAGAAGATCCGCAGCTACCGGGACACGCGGCTGACGCTGGACCCGGCGGGCTTTGCCGTGCAGGTGGGCGGCGACCCCGCGCTGCGCGAGGAAAAGATCGACCTGCCCGACAGCTGGCTGCGCGGCTTCGTGCAGGTCTCCAGCGCCATGGCCCTGCCCGCCACGGTGCTGGAGCTGCACCCCATGGACCTGTTCAACATCTGCGCGCGGCTGCGTGCCCGGCGCGAGCGCCACGGCCCGCGCGCGCTGCGCTTCGAGCTGGCGCCGGGACAGCCGCCCACCGTGGTGTTCGAGCCCTGGGAGGAGCGCCTGGCCACCCGGCGCTCGCACGTCGTCAGCGATGCCATGGGCGCGGGCGGCGGCACCATCCGCCTGTGGGGGCGCCGCCGCCTGCTCACGCTGGAGCGCCTGATCTCCCAGGCCACGCGCGTGCGCGTGCACCTGCTGGGCAGCGGCATGCCCAGCTTCTGGGTGATCGAGCTGGGCCTGGTCACGGTCACGCTGGGCCTGTCGGGCTGGAGCGCGAACGACTGGGCCGCCAGCGCACGCTTTCACCTGATGGCGCCGCAGGCCGAGGTCACGCCTGCCGATGTCCAGGCCGTGGGCCGGCAACTGCAGTCGTGCTGGCAGGCCGGCGCCCAGGATCTGGCCCAGGCCACGGGCCTGTCCACGGCCCAGGTCCACACGGCCATGACACGCTGGATGCAGGCCGGGCGCGCGGTCTACGACCTGGACGCCGGGCGCTACGCCTGGCGCGAGCTGCTGCGCGAGCTGCTGACGGCGCAGCAGCTGCAGCCCGCCAACCCCGAGCAAGACAAGGCGCTGGCCCTGGTGCGCGGCAAGGACATTGCCCCGCCCCGCATCGACCGCAAGGACGGGTTCAGCCGCATCACCGGGCAGATCCCGCGCGCCGACGGCAAGCGCCTGTTCGACACCCAGCTCGAACTCGATGCCGACGAGCGCCTGACCGATGCGCGCTGCAGCTGCAACCACTACCAGCAGTACCGGCTGCGCCAGGGGCCCTGCGAGCACATGATTGCGCTGCGCCTGGTGGCGCAGCCCCAGCTCGATGCCGCCCGCCAGCCGACCGGCCCGCAGATGCAGGCCGCAGGACAAGGAGAAATCGCGTGAACCGCTTCAATTGCTCTACACTGCCACGCGGAGCGACGCGCAGGCTCTTGCAATCCGGGTGGTGTTTCGCCACCCTTGTGAACTGCCGTTTCATGCACCACGGGCGCCGTTTTCACTGTGCCACCCCAGCGACGGTATGCGTTTTCCTGAGTGGCTTGCCACAAGCGAAACACGCATACCGTCGCGGGGTGGCGTCGAGCGAACAGCTCCCGTCCCGTGAGCCCTGCGGGCTCTTCGACGAGAAGCGCGTCGCTCCACCTTCTTGCCCGCCTCGCACCGGCCGGGCCCGCCTTGCAGGGGTGGCCGCATGAGCCAGCCGCAACCCACACGCGCCGAGATCTACGAGCGCATCAAGGCATCGAGCAAACAGGAAGTCATCCTCGACGAGATGCAGCGCCTGGGCTTCTGGCCCAAGGACGAGGGACAGCCGCAGCTGGCCGCCGCCCACATCCAGCGCGAAGGCGAGCTGCAGCGCGAACTGGCCGAGCTGCGCCAGCAGATCGCCGTGCGCCAGGACCCCGAGCGCGCATTGCGCCAGATGCGCAAGGAGCGCATGCAAAAGGCGCTGGCCCAGCGCGAGGAAACCAAGCGCCGCCAGGCCCAGGAGCGCCATGACAAGGCGCTGGCCTGGCATGCGAAACGGGCCACGCACGTGGGCTATCTGGGCCCCGGCGTCTCAGCGGCCCTGCAGGGGCCGCAGGCAGATGAGGCACAGCCTGCTGCCGGAGAACGCCGGCAGGCCGACCTGCAAAGGCTGGCCCGGCATGGCCTGCCGGAGCTTGCCGATGCGGCGCAGCTGGCCGATGCCATGGGCATCACCGTGGCCGAGCTGCGTTTCCTGGGTTTTCACCGCGAGGTGGCCCGCACCCACCACTACCACTCGTTCACCCTGCCCAAGAAGACCGGCGGCGAGCGGCTGATCTCCGCGCCCATGCCGCGCCTCAAGCGCGCGCAGTACTGGGTGCTGGACAACATCCTCGCCAAGGTGCCCGCGCACGATGCCGCGCACGGCTTCCTGGCCGGGCGCTCCATCGTCAGCAATGCCTCACCGCATGCAGGCAGCGACGTGGTCATCAACCTCGACGTGAAGGACTTCTTCCCCAGCATTGCCTTCGGCCGCATCAAGGGCGTGTTCCGGCATCTGGGCTATGGCGAGGCCATGGCCACCCTCCTGGCCCTGCTGTGCAGCGAAAACCGCGCCCAGGCCTGGCAGGTGGATGGCGAGAAGCTCTTCGTCGGCGGCAAGGCGCGCGAGCGCGTGCTGCCCCAGGGCGCGCCCACCAGTCCCATGCTCACCAACCTGCTGTGCCGCCGCCTGGACCGCCGCCTGCTGGGCCTGGCCAGGCAGCTGGGCTTTGTGTACACGCGCTATGCGGACGACCTGACGTTCTCTGCTTCGGGCGAGGCCGCACGCGACAACGTGGGCCGGCTGCTGGGCCGCGTGCGCTGGATACTGCGCGACGAAGGGTTCACGCCCCACCCCGACAAGGAGCGCGTGATGCGCAAGGGCCGCCGCCAGGAGGTCACGGGACTGGTGGTGAACGCGGACAAGCCCGGCGTATCGCGCGAGACGCGCAGGCGCCTGCGCGCCGCCCTGCACCGCGCCACGCAGGCCGGCGCGGGCCAGCCGGCGCACTGGCAGGGGCAGGCAGCCCGGCCCTCGCAATTGCTGGGACTGGCGCAGTTCGTGCACCAGGTCGATCCGGTACAGGGCGGCCGGCTGCTGGCGCAGGCCCGCCAGCTGCAGCGCAGCCCGGTGGATCGGGTGAACGATGCCCTGCGCGAAGCCAGCCTGCGCGACCGTGCGGCCGCGCGCGCCGTGCCATCGGCAAAGGCCAGGTTCCGGCACCAGGCAGCCAGCGGGCAGGCGCCTGCGCTGGCCAGCGGCCAGCCCTGGTGGCAGCCGGCCGCACCCGCAGCGCCCGTGCTGGAGCAGACCGACCAGCAGCGGCGCGAACAGCGCCAGGAGGAACGGCAGGCCGCCCGTCAGGCAGCCAGCCCGGCTCCCCGCGCAGCAAGCCCGCAGCCGGCGCCCGTGCAGGCCGCAAGCCCGCCCCCACCGCAGAAATCGCCCATGCCCGGCCTGCTGGCCTACTGGGCGCAGATCATGATCTGCTTCGTGCTGGGCACGGTGTTCCAGGCCCGGCTGATCACGCTGATCGGCATCGTCCTGGTCGTCATCCTGCGTTACCGGCGCATACGGCGCTGGGATGTGTTTGCCGGCGCCATGGTCGTTGCCGTGCTGCTGGGCCTGGGACTGCGGCTTTCGTAGCGGCGCCAGGACTCACCGGCCTGCGCTGCGCAGCGCCAGGAAGCGGCGCGGCGAGGTGCCCACCGCCTTGCGGAACATGGTCACGAAGGCGGGCGCGCTCTCGTAGCCCAGGGCATCGGCCACGGTCTGTATGCGCAGCCCCTCGGACAGCTTTTGCAGTGCGGTGAGCACATGGAGCTGGCGGCGCCACTGGTTGACCGTGAGCCCGGTCTCGGCCAGGAACAGCCGCGTCATGCTGCGCTCGCTCATGCCGATGCGCTGGGCCCAGTCGGCCAGCCGCGCCTGCAGCTGCGGCTGCTCGCACAAGGCGCTGGTCATGCGGCGCAGGCGCCGGTCGTGCGGCAGGGGCAGGTGCAGTCCTTCGGGCTGCGCCGCCTGGATCTCGTCTAGCAGCACCTGCATGAGCCGGCCATCGCCGCTGTCGGGCTCGTAGTCCTGCGGCAGGCCCTGCACGCGGTCCAGCAGCGCGCTGAGAAAGGGCGAGACGGCCAGCGCATGGCAGGGTCCGGGCACGGGGCGCACGGCCCCTGCCTCGACAAAGACCACGTAGCCGCTGGCCGCGCCGCTGCAGCTGACGCGGTGCAGGGTGCCGCCCGGAATCCAGGCGGCGCTGCGCGGCGGCACCACGCAGACGCCGGCATCGGTCTCCAGCGTGATCAGCCCCGCATGGGTGACCATGAGCTGGCTCTTGCGGTGGGCATGGAAGTTCATCCCCCAGTCGCCGGGGCCCGACCGCATGGGCAGGACGATCACGGGGCGGTCCACATGGTCGGGGTCCCACCCCTCGGGCAGGACTTTGAGCAGGGCGGAATCCACGGCATTCATGGTGTTTCTCTCAGTTCATGTCAATCGGTCATCAGGTGGACCCGAGCAACTGCCATGCGCGCTGGCGCGCCTCCTCGGTGGAGGCCACCAGCAGCATGGGATAGCCCCAGGCCTTGCCGAACATCTGTGCGAAGGCCTCGGCCTCGGCGCGCTTTTGCGCATCGGGCTCGGCGTGGACCAGGGCGCGCACCAGGCTTTTGAGCTCGGGGCGGCGGGCCTTCATCCACAGCACGACCTGCTTGCGCTCCTCGGGAGAGCGCTCCTCCTGGGCCATGTCGCCGTCGCTGAAGAACACAAAGGCCTGGCCACGGGCCAGCAGGGCCGAGAAGTCCTCCAGCAAGCGGTCCACGGGCACGGCTTTGTCGCGCTCGTAGCCCATGCGGACCAGGGGAAAGCTGCTGCTGTCGATGTACATGGAAACCTCCGGCCGATGCCATTCAATACAAATGAGACCCATTACTGTATGAATGAACGGCAGCTGCGTCATTGCAGCACTCGGCCAAAGAATTTCGCAGTCCGGCCAGGACACTCGCATGGGCAGTACAGACCCGGTTGCCCTGTTCCTGCGCTTTCGCTCAGAATGGCCGCATTCTTCGAGTTCAAGTGAACTTGAAGTCAAGCCACGAAGGAAAGCCACCATGAAAACCGAGGATGATCCGCTGCTCAGCATCGGCGACGTGGCGCAGCGCAGCGGGGTCAAGGCCTCGGCGCTGCGCTTTTACGAGTCGCTGAACCTGATCGAGTCCGTGCGCAGCGCCAGCGGCCACCGGCGCTACCACCGCTCGTCGCTGCGGCGCATCGCCTTCGTGGTGTTCGCCCAGCGCATCGGCTTCACGCTGGAGGAGATCGCCGAGCAGCTGTCCAAGCTGCCCAGCCGCCATGTCCCCACGGGCGGGGACTGGCAGAAGATGTCGCGGGTCTGGAAGCAGCGCCTGGACGAGCGCATGGGCGAGCTGCAGCGGCTCAGCGAGAGCCTGGACCAGTGCATCGGCTGCGGCTGCCTGTCGCTGCGCCACTGCGTGCTGCACAACCCCGGCGACCTGTGCGCACAGAACGGCCCGGGGCCGCGCCGCTGGCTGGGCGACCTGCCGCCCGTGGCCATGGACGGGCCCTGCGCGGGCCACGGCCAGGGCTGATCAGGACACGCGCCGTGTCGTGACGAAATCCAGCACGGCCTGCAGCATGCGCTGCAGCGTGGGCTGGATCCGTTCGGCGCGCTCGGGCAGGTAGTCGAAGGGCAGGGCTTCCTGCATGTAGCTGCACTGCGTCATCTCCAGCTGCACGGCGTGGATGCCGGCCTCGGGCTGGCCGTAGTGGCGCGTGATGTAGCCGCCCGTGAAGCGGCCGTTGAGTATGGCGGTGTGGCCCGGCGCGGTCTGCGCAATGGCCAGCAGATGCTCGGCCAGCTCCAGCGCGCAGCTCGTGCCCTTGCCGGTTCCCAGGTTCAGGTCGGGCAGCTTGCCTTCGAAGAAACGCGGCAGCACCGAGCGGATGGAGTGCGCGTCCCACAGCGCCACGGTGCCGTGCACGGCCTTGAGGCGGTCCAGCTCGGCGCGCAGCTGTGCGTGGTACGGGCCCCAGATGGCCTCGCGGCGCGCGGCGATCTCGGCGTCCGCAGGCACATCGGCCGGGTCGGCGTACAGCGGCGTGTCGTCGAAGGTGTCCACGGGGCACAGGCCGGTGACGCTCTGGCCCGGGTAGAGGCTGGCGCCATCGGGCGGACGGTTCAGGTCCACCACGTAGCGCGAATGCGTGGCCACGAGGATGGAGGCGCCCATGGCCTTGGCGAACTCGTACAGGCGCGGCAGGTGCCAGTCGGTGTCGGGCACGTGGCGGGCTTCCTCGGTCAGGCGCGCGGCGATGTCGGGCGGCACATGGGTGCCCGCATGCGGCATGGAGATCAGCAGCGGCGCCGTGCCCTGGTGGAAGACGAAGGGAGGGGGAGCGGTATCGGTCATGGTGTGATTCTGGAGCGGTTCTGGCGGGTTGTGCGAACCCATGGCATGCATGGGCCTCAGGATTGCAGGGTGGCCGCGCGGGCCGCGACAAAGCCGCGGGCCGCCGCTTCGTGCAGGGCATGGCGGCCGGCCTGCACGCGGCATTCGCCCCCCACCCAGAGGCTGTGCAGGGCGCTGCTGCGGTGGCTGCCGAAGACATGGGCCGAGACCATGGCCTGCACCGGCAGGCCGGCCAGTGCCACATGGTTTGCGTCCAGCGCCAGGAAGTCGGCCTGCCGGCCCACGGCCAGCCCGGCCACGGGGCGGCCTGCGGCCTGGGCACCGCCCTGCACGGCAGCGGTCCACAGCGCGGTGCCCACCTGCGGGTCGGGGCCTGCCAGCACGTTGCGCTGGCGCAGCGACAGGCGCTGGCTGTATTCGAGCATCAGCAGTTCCTCGGCCGCATTGACGCAGGCATGGCTGTCCGAGCCCACGCCCCAGGCGCCGCCGTGGCCCAGCCATTGCGGCATGTCGAAGATGCCGTCGCCCAGGTTGGCCTCGGTGGTGGGGCAGATGCCGGCCACGGCGCCGCTGCGCGCGGCGCCCGCGTATTCACCGGGCGTCATGTGGGTGGCGTGGACCAGGCACCAGCGCGCGTCCACGGGAGCGTGCTCCAGCAGCCATTGCACGGGGCGCTGGCCGCTCCAGGCCAGGCAGTCGTCCACTTCCTGGGTCTGCTCGGCAATATGGATATGGATGGGGGCGCGCGCGTCCAGCGCCGTGAGGCCATCCACGGCCACGCGCAGGCTGTCGGGCGGCACGGCACGCAGCGAGTGCGGCGCCAGGCCCAGGGCCGCGCCCTGGGCACGGGCCTCGGGCAGCAGGCGCTGCAGCAGTGCCAGCATGTTGTCCGTGCTGCGGATGAAGCGCGCCTGGTCGGCGCGCGGCAGCTTGCCGCCGAAGCCGCTGGTCTGGTAGAGCACGGGCAGCAGGGTGATGCCCATGCCGGCCTTGCGCGCGGCGCGCAGCAGGGCCAGTGACAGCGTGGCATCGTCCGCATATGGCCGGCCATCCCGGTCGTGGTGCACGTAGTGGAATTCGCAGACCGAGGTGTAGCCGGCCTCCAGCATCTCCACGTACAGCCAGGTGGCGATAGCCTCCAGCGACTCGGGCGTGATGCGCGCGGCAAAGCGGTACATGAGGTCGCGCCAGCTCCAGAAGCTGTCCTGGGCCTCGGCGCGGTATTCGGTCAGGCCCGCAAAGGCGCGCTGGAAGGCATGCGAGTGCAGGTTGGGCATGCCGGGCAGCACGGGGCCGGGCGCGCGCGGCGCGCTGCCCGGCTGGGCGTCGGCCTGCACGGCCAGCAGGCTTCCTGCTTCATCCCAGCGCAGCAGCACATTGCGCGCCCAGCCCGTGGGCAGCAGCGCATGCTCGGCGAACAGCGTGCGGCTGCCGGGTGTAGCGTCGATGCCGCTCATTGCCCGCCCTCCAGGATGCCGGCCAGCGCATCCGCGAAGCGCGCGTTGTCGGCCTCCGTGCCTACGGAGACGCGGATGAAGTGCTCGAAGCCCGGCTCCTTCCAGGGCTTGACGATCAGGCCCCGGGCCAGCAGCGCCTCGTTCACGGGGCCGTTGGGGCGGCCGATGTCGATGAACAGGAAGTTGGCGGCCGAAGGCGCCATGCGCACGGGCAAGGTCGCCAGCCGCTGCGCCAGCACCCCGCGCAGGCGCACGGTCTCGGCCACGCCGCGCTGCATGAAGCCCACGTCGCCCCAGGCCGCCAGCGCCGCCGCCTGGGCCGCCTGGTTGACGTTGAAGGGCGTGCGCACGCGGTCCAGCAGTTGCACCAGGGCCGCGTCGCTGGCCAGGCCGTAGCCCACGCGCAGGCCCGCCAGGCCCCAGGCCTTGGAGAAGGTGCGCAGCACGATCCAGGGCATGGGGCGGCCGCGCAGCAGGGCCAGCACGTCGGGGTAGCCCTCGGCATGCAGCGCGTACTCGTAGTAGGCCTCGTCCACCACCAGCAGGGTCTGCTGCGGCGTGGCGTCCAGCAGGCGCGCGAAATCCCCGGCGCTGAACATGCAGCCCACGGGGTTGGAGGGATTGGCCAGCATGGCGATCTTGGGGCCGCGCGCCAGCGCCTGGCACCAGGCATCGACATCGAAGCCCAGCGCGGGCGTCAGCTCCAGCAGCTCGACGCGGGCGCCCATCATGCGCGGGTAGATCTCGTGCAGGCCGAAGGCCGGGCGCTGCGCGAGCACGCGGTCGCCGGGCGAGAGAAAGGCCTGGCAGAGCATTTGCAGGATGTCCTCGGAGCCGTTGCCCACGGCAATGGCCTCGGCCGGCACGCCGGTGCGCGCCGCGATGGCCGCACGCAGCGCCGTGCATTGCGCATCGGGATAGGTGCCCACGTGCAGGGCCAGGCCGGCCAGGGCGCGCGCCACGGCGGGGCTGGCGCCAAAGGGGTTCTCGTTGCTCGCCAGCCGCGCGATCTCCGTGGCGCCGTAGCGCGCCCGCACGGCCTCGGAGGACAGGCCTGCGTTGTAGGGCGGCAGCGGCGGCACTTCGGGGCGTGCCAGGATGTGGATCGCGTGGAGGGCGGGAGCGTTCATAGGTCGAATACCTTGCCGGGGTTGAACAGATGCAGGGGGTCCAGCGCCTGCTTGATGGCGCGCATCACGGCCAGCTCGGCCGGGGTGCGGCTGGCGCCGAGATAGGGCTTCTTGTGCAGGCCGATGCCGTGCTCGGCCGAGACGCTGCCGCCGAACTCGGCGACCAGGTGGTACAGCGCGGCCTCGACGCCGTCGCAATCGCCATTGGCGGTGGCACCGTCCACCGAGACATGCAGGTTGCCGTCGCCCACATGGCCGAAGAACAGCGAGTGGTGGCCGGGCCAGCGCGCGTCGAAGGCGGCGCGGCAGGCATCGGCGAAGCGGCCGATGTCTGCCTGGGGCAGGCTGACGTCGAAGTTGACGGGCGGATGCATGTTCGTGTTGAGCTCGGCCGGCGCCTCGCGCAGCTTCCACAGCTGGCGCGCCTGGGCCACGGACTGGGCGATGACGGCATCGGCCACCTCGCCGGCCTCCATGGCCTCGCCCAGCGCCTCTTCCACGTCGGCGCGCAGCGTGGCCTCGTCCTTGCCGTCCACGTCGATCAGGGCCAGCAGCGCATGGGCCTGGCCGAAGGGCGGCTGCAGCTTCTGCCAGACCAGGGAGGCCTGGATGAAGCTGTCCCACATCAGCTCGAAGGCCGCCACGCCGTTGCCGAAGCGCGCCTGCATGCGCGAGAGCACGGACAGCGCCGCATCGAAGTCCGGCACGGCCACCAGGGCCGTGGCGCGGGCCCGGGGCGCGGGGCGCAGGCGCAGCAGCACGCGCGTGACGATGCCCAGCGTGCCCTCCGAGCCGATGAAGAACTGCTTGAGGTCGTAGCCCGTGTTGTTCTTGAGCATGGGGCGCAGCATGGGCAGCACCGTGCCGTCGGCCAGCACCACCTCCAGGCCCAGCACCTGCTCGCGCATCATGCCGTGCTGCAGCACGCCGTTGCCGCCCGCATTGGTGGCCACGTTGCCGCCGATCTGGCAGCTGCCGCGCGCGCCCAGGTCCACGCCGAAGACCATGCCTGCGGCCACGGCGGCCTCCTGCACGGCCTGCAGCGTGGCGCCGGCCTGCACGGTCATGAGCGCGGTGCGCGCGTTCACGTCCTCGATGGCGTTCATGCGCTCCATGGAGACGGCCACGGCGCCGGGCACGGGCACGGCCGCGCCGGCCAGGCCCGTGAGCCCGCCCTGGGGAACGACAGGCACGCGGTGGGCCGTGCACAGGCGCATGAGCGCGCTGACCTCGCCGGTGCTGCGCGGGCGCACCAGGGCCAGCGGGCGCTGGGGCGGCGTGCCGCTCCAGTCGGTGTGGTAGCGCGCGGGCACATCGTCGCCGCGCTGCGCCACTTCGGCGCCCAGGGTGGAAATCAATTCATCGAGAAACGGTGCATGGGGCATGGGACAGGCTTTCAGTGGCTCCCCTGCCCGCGGGTCCGCACGATGCGGCCCTGGCGCACGATGGTGCAGTCCGGCCGGTTGCCGAACCAGTAGGCCAGCTCGGCCGCATGGCGCACGGGCCAGAGCACGAAGTGGGCGGGACGGCCGGCCGCGATCAGGCCGTGCTCGTCCTGCAGGCCCAGGGCGCGCGCGGCATGGCGGGTGATGCCCGCCAGGGCCTCGGGCACGGTGAGCCGGAACAGGGTGCAGGCCATGTTGGCCATGAGCAAAAGGCTCAGGCAGGGGGAGGTGCCCGGATTGTGATCGGTGGAGACGGCCATGGGAACGCCCGCGGCGCGCAGGCCCGCGATGGGCGGCATGTGGGTGTCACGCAGCGTGTAGTAGGCGCCGGGCAGCAGCACGGCCACGGAACCCGCGCCGCGCATGGCGGCGATGCCGGATTCGGACAGGTGCTCGATGTGGTCGCAGGACAGCGCGCCATAGCGGGCCGCGAGGGCCGCCCCCTCCATGTTCGACAGCTGCTCGGCATGCAGCTTGACGGGCAGGCCCAGGCGGCGTGCGGCCTGGAAGACCTGCTCGGTCTCGGCCAGCGAGAAGGCGATGCGCTCGCAGAACACATCGACCGCATCGACCAGGCCCTCGGCCGCCAGCGCAGGCAGCATGGTGCCGGCGACGAGGTCGATGTAGTCCTGGCTGCGCCCTGCGTATTCGGGCGGCAGCGCATGCGCGCCCAGGAAGGTCGTGCGCACGGTCACGCCCAGGGCCTGGCCCAGGCGCCGCGCCACGCGCAGCTGCTTGCGCTCGTGCTCCAGCGCCAGGCCGTAGCCCGACTTGATCTCGATGGCGCAGACGCCCTCGTCCAGCAGCTGCTGCAGGCGCGGCAGGGCCTGGGCGAACAGCTCGTCCTCGCTGGCCTCGCGCGTGGCACGCACGCTGGAGACGATGCCGCCGCCCGCGCGTGCCACCTCTTCGTAGCTGGCACCGCCCAGGCGCATGGCGAATTCGTTGGCGCGCTCGCCGCCATAGACCAGGTGGGTGTGGCAATCGACCAGGCCCGGCGTGGCCAGCAGGCCCTGGCCGTCATGGCGCGGCAGGGACGCATATGCGGGCGGCAGGGCCTGCTGCGGCCCGACCCAGGCCACGCGGCCCTGCTGCACCACGATGCAGGCCTCCTCCCCCTCCCCCACGGACTGGCCGGCCTCGAACATGTCAGGCGCCAGGCGCAGGTTGTGCCAGCAGCCGTCGGCAGAAGAGGATGGAGCGAGTGCAGAAGCGGACGCGTGGGGCTCGGTCATGGGGGTGATTCCTTGATGTCGTGGGTCATCAGCAGGCTTGCAGCAGCACCTGCACCAGCCGCGCATCGTCGGTCTTCGGCACCAGCTGCGGCGGGTCGGGCTGCTGCGCGCTCCACCACAGGCCCTGGCCGGGGATGAGCGCAGCGCCATCCGCCTGCCAGTCGCCCTTCAGCACCATGCACAGGCCGGCGTCGGCGCGGCCGGCGTCGGCAGCGCCGTCCAGCACCTGAACCTGCGCCCGCCACCGGCCGCGCCGCGCCATCACGTTGAAGTCGGTGGAGGCGCCGCCCAGCAGCGAGCAGCCCAGCGCCACATCGCCGGAGAAGGCAAACGGCTGCCAGCGCGCATCCAGCACATGGTCGATGCCTTCGCCGCGCAGGTGCACGCCGTCGCCATCGAGCAGCATGATCTGCCGGTCCACGCCCGCAAAGGCCGAGAACGGACCGGGCTGGGCGATGGTGGCCACGCTGATGCGCCAGCCAAAGGCATCCATGCCCGCGCCCGGTGGCCAGCAGGCGATTTCGCGCGTGCTGCCGCCCCCGTTCTTCCAGGGGCTGGGAGCGATCTGGTTCAGGTCGAAACGCTGCATTGCCGTGGTGTCCTGCAAGCGGCTCACTTGACCATGGGCAGGTTCAGCCGATGGCGCTTGGCCGCGGCCACGGCAATGTCGTAGCCCGCGTCCGCATGGCGCATCACGCCGGTGGCCGGGTCGTTCCAGAGCACGCGGCCCAGGCGGGCGGCGGCTTCGTCCGTGCCATCGGCCACGATGACCACGCCCGCATGCTGGGAGTAGCCCATGCCCACGCCGCCGCCGTGGTGCAGGCTGACCCAGGTGGCGCCGCCTGCGGTGTTGAGCAGGGCGTTGAGCAGCGGCCAGTCGCTGACGGCGTCCGTGCCGTCCTTCATGGATTCGGTCTCGCGGTTGGGGCTGGCCACGGAGCCGCAGTCCAGGTGGTCGCGGCCGATCACGATGGGGGCCTTGAGCTCGCCGTTCTTCACCATCTCGTTGAAGGCCAGGGCCGCCTTGTGGCGCTCGCCCAGGCCCAGCCAGCAGATGCGCGCGGGCAGGCCCTGGAAGCTGATGCGCTCGCGCGCCATGTCCAGCCAGCGGTGGGTGTGCCTGTTGTCGGGGAACAGTTCCTTGATCTTGGCGTCGGTCTTGTAGATGTCCTCGGGGTCGCCGGACAGGGCCACCCAGCGGAACGGGCCCTTGCCTTCGCAAAACAGCGGGCGGATGTAGGCGGGCACGAAACCGGGGAAGTCGAAGGCGTTCTTGACGCCCTCATCGAAGGCCACCTGGCGGATGTTGTTGCCGTAGTCCACCGTGGGAATGCCCATGGCCTGGAAGTCCAGCATGGCCTGCACGTGCCGGGCGCAGCCCTGGGCGGCGGCGGCCTTGAGCTGGGCATGGCGCGATGGGTCGGCGGCGGCGGCGCGCCACTCGTCCACGGTCCAGCCTGCGGGCAGGTAGCCGTTGATCAGGTCATGGGCCGAGGTCTGGTCGGTCACGATGTCGGGGCGGGCGCCGCCGGCCTTGGCGCGGCGCACCAGCTCGGGCAGGATTTCGGCGGCATTGCCCAGCAGGCCGATGGAGATGGCCTCGCCCGCCGCCGTGTGCTGGGCGATGAGTTCCAGCGCGTGGTCGATGTCGCGCGCCTGCTTGTCCAGGTAGCGCGTGCGCAGGCGGAAGTCGATGCTGCTTTGCTGGCATTCGATGGCCAGCACGCAGGCACCGGCCAGCACGCCGGCCAGGGGCTGGGCACCGCCCATGCCGCCCAGGCCCGCCGTGAGGATCCACTTGCCCGTGAGGTCGTTGTTGTAGTGCTGGCGGCCGGCCTCGACGAAGGTCTCGAACGTGCCCTGCACGATGCCCTGGGCGCCGATGTAGATCCAGCTGCCGGCCGTCATCTGGCCGTACATGAACAGGCCCTTCTGGTCGAGCTCGTTGAAGTGCTCCCAATTGGCCCACTGGGGCACGAGGTTGGAGTTGGCCAGCAGCACGCGCGGTGCGTTCTCGTGCGTCTTGAACACGCCCACGGGCTTGCCCGACTGGATCAGCAGGGACTCGTCGGCCTCCAGCTTCTTCAGCGACTCCAGGATCTGGTCATAGCACTCCCAGTTGCGCGCGGCGCGGCCGATGCCGCCGTAGACCACCAGGGCCTTGGGGTTCTCGGCCACGTCGGGGTCCAGGTTGTTCTGCAGCATGCGGTAGGCGGCCTCGGCCAGCCAGTTCTTGCAGTGCAGCTCGCTGCCGCGCGGGGCGCGGATGACGCGGCTGGCGTCATAGCGGGGATTGGTGGCAGCCGTGGCAGCGTTGGCGGTGAGGATGGCGTCGTTGGCGTTCATGGCGATCTCCTGGATGCTGGGGGGTGAGCGGTTGCGGGGTTCAGGCAGCCTGGTGGCTGGGCAGGTGGCGGACGATGGCCTGGGGCCAGTCCGTGGCAAGCGCCCACTGGCGCATGGTTTCGATGTCGGGTGCCAGGTAGCGGTCGCGGTCCAGGTGCGGCACCTGGCTGCGGATCAGCGCGTACTGCGCCTCGATCAGCTCGGAGCTGTTCAGGCTGCGGTCGAAGTCCATGCCCTGGGCGGCGGCCATGGCCTCCACGCCCACGATGACGGCGGTGTTGCGCGCCATCTCGCCCAGGCGCCGCGCGCCGTAGGTGGCCATGGAGACATGGTCTTCCTGGTTGGCCGAAGTGGGCAGGCTGGTGACGCTGCTGGGATGGGCCAGGCACTGGTTCTCGGCGGCCAGGGCGGCGGCCGTGACCTGGGCGATCATGAAGCCCGAGTTCACGCCGCTGTCGGCAATCAGGAAGGCCGGCAGGCCCGACAGGCCGGTGTCCAGCAGCAGGGCCATGCGGCGCTCGGAGATGGCGCCGATCTCGGCCAGGGCCAGGGCGATGATGTCGGCCGCGAAGGCCACGGGCTCGGCGTGGAAGTTGCCGCCCGAGATCACGTCGCCGTTGTCGAAGACCAGCGGGTTGTCCGAGGCGGCGTTGGCCTCGATCACCAGCACGCGGGCCGCATGGCTGAGGTTGTCCAGGCAGGCGCCCATGACCTGGGGCACGCAGCGGATGGAGTACGGGTCCTGCACGCGGCCGCAGTGGGGGTGGGAGGTGTCGATGGCGCTGCCGTCCAGCAGTTCGCGCACGGCGGCAGCCACGGCGATCTGGCCGAGCTGGCCGCGCGCCTCGTGGATGCGGGCGTCAAACGGCTTGACCGAGCCCTTGATGGCCTCCAGCGTCAGGCAGCCCGCCACCAGGCCGGCAGCGAACACGCTCTCGCCCTGGAACAGGCCCACCAGGGCCAGCGCCGTGGACACCTGGGTGCCGTTGAGCAGGGCCAGCCCTTCCTTGGGGCCGAGCACAAAGGGCTCCAGGCCCACGTGGCGCATGGCCTCGGTGCCGGACACCACCTGTCCATCGATCTTGGCCTGTCCTTCGCCGATCAGCACGCAGGCCAGGTGCGACAGCGGCGCCAGGTCGCCCGAGGCGCCCACCGAGCCCTTGGCGGGGATCACGGGCAGCACGTCGGCATTGGCCAGGGCCAGCAGCGCATCGACCAGCTCGGGGCGCACGCCCGAGTGGCCGCGCGCCAGGCTCACGGCCTTGGTGGCCAGCACCAGGCGCACCACGGCGTCGGGCAGCGGATCGCCCGTGCCCACGCTGTGCGACAGCACCAGGTTGCGCTGCAGCTCGGCCAGGCGGTCATGGGCGATCTTGGTGGAGGCCAGCTTGCCGAAGCCGGTGTTGATGCCATAGACGACCTGGTCCTCGTCCACGATGTGCTGCACATGGGCCTGGGCGGCACGCATGCGCTCGTAGGCCGTGGCTGCCATGGACAGGCGCACGCCGCCCTGCTGGATGGCCCGCAGCTGGGCCAGGCTGACCTGCCCCGGCTGCAGCGTCAGCGCGGTGCCGGGACGGGAGGTGATTCCAGGAGTCGTGATGGTGTTCATGGTGATGCCCTGTCTGTGTCTGGGAGGGTGTGCCGGGATGTGTGCCGGGGTGAATGTCTATGCCTGTATATACAATATCAATCGAAGCGAGGCAGCGCAAGAGAGGGAACCCCGCCTTTGCGGCCTCAGCCGTCGTGCGATCCGCCGTCGGTGCGGAAGCGGCTGCCCAGCCGGTAGCGCATGCCCGGATGCACGCAGTGCACCCAGGTCACGGGCGTGCCCAGGTACCAGGTGCGGCGCGTGAGCGTCAGGCAGGGCTGGCCGGCATCCATCTGCAGCCAGCGCGCCTGCTCGGGCGTGGGCAACATGGCGTCCACCACATGCTCGATCTGGTCGAAGGGCACGTTGCGCACCAGATACACCGACGGCTGGATCAGCGTGAAGTCCTGCTCCATGAAGTCCGGCGCCATGCGCGGGTTCACATGGCGGTCTTCGAGCTGCACGGGCACGTCGTTCTCGAAATGCACGCCCTGCAGGTGGAACACCGAGCTGCCCGCAGACAGCTGCAGCGAGGCGGCCGCCTCGGGCGAGGCCGCCTCGCGGCGCACGCTGATCAGCTCGAAGCGGTGGTCATGCCCGCGCTGGCGGATCTCTTCGGCGATGTTGGCAATGCGCAGCAGCGTGGACTGCGGCTTTTCCTCGGCCACGAAGGAGCCCACGCCGGCCACGCGCACGATCACGCCCTGCTCGGCCAGCTCGCGCAGCGCGCGGTTGGCCGTCATGCGGGCCACGCCGAACTCCTGCACCAGCTCCTGCTCGGACGGCACGCGCTCGCCGGCCGACAGCGAGCCATCGGCGATCTTGCGCAGCACATGGTCCTTGACCTGCTGGTACAGGGCCATGGGCACCTCCGCCGTCGTTGCGGAAAGTCGGGAAGCCGTGGAACGCGAAGACATGGTGTGGGCAGTGGTCATGGAAAAGCGTCAGTGTGCAGCAGCGGCCAGCGACTCTGCGCGAATCTCTTCGGTCAGCCGGGCTTTCAGCTCCATGAACTCGGGCGATGTCTTGACCGTGTAGTGGCGCGGATGCGGCAGGTTCACGGGGATGTCGGCCTTGATGCGGCCGGGCCGCGCGCTGAACACGGCCACGCGGTTGGCCATGAAGATGGCCTCGTCGATGTCGTGGGTGACGAACATCACGGTCTTGCGCTCGGCCTCCCAGATGCCCAGCAGCAGCTCCTGCATGAGCACGCGGGTCTGGTTGTCGAGGGCGCCGAAGGGCTCGTCCATGAGCAGGATCTTGGGATCATTGGCCAGCGCGCGCGCAATGGCCGTGCGCTGCTGCATGCCGCCCGACAGCTGCTTGGGAAAGTGGTTCTCGAAGCCGCGCAGCCCCACCTTGGCGATGAAGTAGTCGCTGCGCTCCTTTTGCAGCGCCTCGCTCACGCCCTTCTCGCGCAGGCCGAAGCGAATGTTCTGGGCCACGGTCAGCCACGGGAACAGCGTATAGCTCTGGAACACCATGCCGCGGTCTGCGCCCGGGCCGTCCACGGCGCGGCCATCCAGCAGCACCTGGCCCGTGGTCGGGAAATCCAGCCCCGCCGCAATGCGCAGCATGGTGGACTTGCCGCAGCCCGAGGGGCCGAGGATGGTGACGAAGTCGTTCTCGCGGACCTCGAAATCCACAGGCAGCAAGGCCTGCGTGCTCGTGCCCTTGTGGCTGGTGAAGGTGCGCGAAACACCTTGAATGGACAAAAGATTCATCACGATTCTCCAGGGCGCTTGTCAATATTCACGGCGGCTGCAACCGGCGCGACTCACCTCAGAGACACCGAGGAAGGGCCGCCCCGCACCAAGGGTGTCGTCCCCCTTCAAGGGGGAAGCGGCGCAGCCGCTCAGGGGGTAGATCCTTTTCACAGGGTGCTCCACTCGAACATGCGACGGTTCAGAGATTTGAAGATGAAATCGGACACCAGGCCGATGAGGCCGATCACGATGATGCCGAAGATGATCTGGCCCGTGTTCAGCAGCGCCTGGCTGTCGGTGATCATGTGGCCGATGCCCGAGGACGAGCCGATCAGCTCGGCCACGATCACATAGGTCCAGGCCCAGCCCAGCACCAGGCGCAGCGTCTCGGCAATGTCGGGCGCGGCGCCCGGGATCAGCACGCGGCGCACCACGCCGGTGTTGGAGGCGCCCAGCGTGTAGGCGGCCTCCACCAGGTCCTTGCGCGCGCCGCCCACGGTGACGGCCACCATCAGCGTGATCTGGAACACCGAGCCGATGAAGATGACCAGCAGCTTCTGCGTCTCGCCCACGCCGGCCCACAGGATCAGCAGCGGGATGAAGGCCGATGCCGGCAGGTAGCGGCAGAACGACACGAAGGGCTCGAAGAAGGCCTCGACCGGCTTCCAGGCGCCCATGGCAATGCCCAGGGGCACGGCCACGGCGGAGGCCAGGATGAAGCCGCCCATCACGCGCCAGACCGTCATGCCGATGTCGTGCAGGAAGCCGTACTCGGTGAACAGCAGCACGCCCTCGCGCGCCATGGTCATGGGGCTGGCCAGGAAGGTCGGGGAGACGAAGCCGCCCAGCGTCACAGCCGCCCAGACGAGAAAGAACAGCACGAAGAAGGCCACACCCAGCACCCACTTGGCCGTGGGGCTGACGGGCTCCAGCGGCGCCATGCGGCGGCGGCGGACGGGGGCTGGCGCCGCAGCGGGCGCCGCAGCGTGCGGTGTGGCTTGGGACATGGGCTTCTTGGCCGGCGGGACTGCGGAAGTGGATGCGGCTTGCATGGTCATCCCCTGGCGGGCTTACTGGATGAAGCTGGCGTCGTACATCACGCCATAGTTCTCGGGGATGGAGCGGATGATGCCGGCCTCCTTGAGGATCACGGCCGACTCCTTCATGAAGGGCACCAGCTCGTTGGCGAAGAATTTCTGGTTGGCTTCCTTGTCGGACCACTTCAGGTAGGAGGCCGACTTGCCGAACTGCTCGCCACCTTGCTTGACGGCCGCGCCCATGATCTCGAAGGACTTGGCCTTGTCGGCCTCGATCATGGCCACCGCATCGAAGTACGACTGCGCCAGCGCCTTGGCTGCGGCCGGGTTCGCCTTGAGCCACTTGGGATCGCAGCCCACCGTGTCCATGACCATGGGGTAGTCGATGGTGGTGGCCAGGATCTTGCCCGCTGCCGGATTGGCGCGGATGGTGGACAGGTACGGCTCGTAGCTCATGGCCGCATCGTTCTGGCCGGCCACGAAGGCCTGGGCGGCGGGCTGCGGCTCCAGCGAGACGGTCTTCACATCCTTCATGGTCATGCCGTTCTTGTGCAGCATCCAGGCCAGGCCGAAGTACGGCGCCGTGCCCGGAGCGCTCACGGCCACCGTCTTGCCCTTGAGGTCGGCGAAGCCCTTGACGTCATTGCGCACGGCGATGCCGTCGGCACCGTAGGACTTGTCCATCTGAAAGATCTGCACGATGGGCACGCCGTTCGTGTTCCAGGCCACATGCGTCTCGATGGTGGTGGCAGCGCACTGGATGGCGCCCGAGGCCAGGGCCAGGTGGCGGTCCTTCTGCGGAATCATCTTCAGGTCCACCGCCAGGCCGTTCTTCTTGAAGATGCCGGTCTTGTCGGCCAGGGTCAGCGGCGCGAAGCCGGTCCAGCCGGACATGCCCAGGGTGATCTTGGTTTCCTGCGCGGCAGCGGGCTGCAGTGCTGCGGCAAGGCAGAGGGCGGCGGCCAGTGGCCCCAGGGGCAGGCGGCGGAACAGGGGGATCGAACTCATGGAGCACTCCTCGGTCGGGAAGCAAGTTGGCGATGGCAGTTTCAGGGTCCGCAGGCAGCGCCGCGCGGGAGCCCGAAGTGTGTTTTTGCCGCCCAGTCATGTATATACAGGATTACCCGGCAAACCCGGCGAAGGGTAAAAACCTGTATCCATCTGCGGTCGGCACAGAGAGCAACAGCAAGTGCCGTGCCAACCGATCTTGTCCATACAACCTGGGGAAAATCCCGAGCGGCCCCTCACCACCGTGGTGCATGCCACGGGGCTGCGCGCCGCTACGGTGCAATCACGGCACGCGCCACCTTCAAGAACGGTGCAATCAGCGGCGAGGCATTGCCCGCCGGCACGGCCAGCACCACGCCCTGGGGAGCCACGCGGCCCCGGATGCGGCGGCAGGCCAGGCGCTGGCCATCGTGGGCGCGGTCCACCACCGGCCGCGTGGTCAGCACGCTCAGTCCGTGGCCGTTGGCCACCATGGAGCGCAGCATTTCGATGGAGGCGAACTCATGGGCCACCAGCGGCGTCACGCCGGCCTCGCGGAACAGCGACAGGAAATACTCGCGGCTGTGCGGCAGGTCGATCAGCACCAGCGGGTAGCGGGCCACCTCGGCCAGCCCCACGCTGGTCCTGGCCGCCAGCGCATGGCGCTGCGGCAGCAGCACATAGGGCGGCAGCGCAGCCACGGGCAGCAGCTCCATGCGGGGACGCGCCAGGCCCGTGTCGTACTGCAGGGCCGCATCGAGCTCGCCGCGCTCCACCTGCTGCGTGAGCGAGGCGATGTCGCCCTCCACCAGCTCCAGCGCCATGCCGGGGTGCAGGCGCTGCACCTGCGCCAGCAGGGCCGGCACCCAGCGCGCGCCCAGCGTGCTCAGAAATCCCAGGCGCAGCACGCCCGCCATCGCCGCCGTGCGCGGCCCCTGCAGGCTGCGTGCGCCGTCCAGCAGCGCCTGGGCCTCGCGGCTGCGCGCCGCGCCGGCCGCCGTGAGATCCAGCCCCCTGGCATGGCGGCGCACGAACAGCGCCTCGCCCCACTGCGCCTCCAGGTCGGCGATCGCCTTGGAGATGGACGGCTGGGACATGCCGATGGCCTCGGCCGCGCGCGCCGTGCTGCCATGGCGTGCGGCGGCCACGAAATACTCCAGCTGGCGCAGGCTGATTTGGATCATCTTTTTGAATGCAGTGAATCAGGAATGAATATTTTCCATTGATTCAAATGCGCGCCAGCATGCAGCCATAGACCACCCGTCCAAGGCAGCACCCATGACCGAGTCCACCCCCCTCACCGCCCGCCCGCTGGACGGCGTGCGCATTCTCGACTTCACGCGCGTGCTGGCCGGGCCGCTGTCCACGGCCCTGCTGGCCGACCTGGGCGCCGAGGTCGTCAAGATCGAGCCGCCGCAGGGCGACGACTACCGCGCCATCGGCCCCATGAACAACGGCGAGAGCGCGCTGTTCACGGTGATGAACCGCAACAAGCAAAGCCTGGTGCTGGACCTCAAGCACCCCGAGGCCGTGGCCCTGGTCCACGAGATGGCCGCCCAGGCCGACGTGGTGGTGGAGAACTTCCGGCCCGGCGTGGCCGAGCGCCTGGGCATCGGCGCAAGCCAGCTGCGGGCGCTCAATCCCCGGCTGGTCTATGTCAGCGTCTCGGGCTTCGGGCAGACCGGGCCGCTGGCCCACCGGCCGGCCTACGACATCATCGTGCAGGCCATGAGCGGCCTCATGGAGGCCACGGGCGAGCCCGATGGCGCGCCCACCGTGGTGGGCGAGGCCGTCAGCGACGTGGTGGCCGGCCTGTTCGCCTCCTGGGCCACGCTGGCCGCGCTGCTGCAGGCCCGCGCCACCGGGCAGGGCCAGCAGGTGGACGTGGCCATGTTCGACACCACGCTGAGTTTTCTGGCCACCTCGGTGGCGCGCTACCTGTTCACGGGCCGGCCCGCGCGCCGCGTGGGCAACCGCCATCCGCTGTCCGCACCATTCGGCGTGTACCGCGCGGGCGACGGCCACTTCGCGCTGGCCGTGCTCAACAACAAGCTGTTCGCCGCCGCCCTGCAGGCCATGGAGCTGGGTGGGCTGGCCGGCGACCCGCGCTTTGCCAGCGACGAATCGCGCTCGGCCCACGAACCCGCGCTGCGCGAGGCCATCGAGGCCTGGGCCGGCCGGCATGAAGTGGCGCAGGTGGTGGCCGCGCTGGATGCGGCCGGCGTGCCCGCCGCCCCCATCTGGAACATTGCCCAGGCGCTGGAGTCGCCCCAGAGCCAGGCGCGCGGCCTGCTCGGCACGGTGCAGGACCCGCGCCTGCCCGGCCTGCGCCTGCCCACCCAGCCCGTGCATTTCAGCGGCGCCGCACCCAACCGCGCCGAGCGCGCACCCGCCCTGGGCGAGCACACCGAGGCCCTGCTATCGCAGTGGCTGGGCCGGGGCGCCGAAGCCATTGCCGCGCTGCGCGCATCCGGTGCCCTGGGCACTGCAGGCGCGGCCCCCTCTTTCCCATCACATTGAGCGAAACTCCATGAACTTTCAACGACTGGGCACCACCGCCGACGACCACGCCATCGCCGATGCCGTGGCCCGCTTTGCCGACGATGCACTCGCCCCGCTGGCGCAGCGCATGGACGAGGAGGCGCTGTCCGCCACCTGCCATGTGCCCGGGCTGGCGGCCCTGGGCGTGATGGGCATGAACCTGCCCGAGCCGCTGGGCGGCCCCGGCGTCACGCCCACGGCCATGCTGCTGTCCCTGGTGGCCATCTCGCGCGCCTGTGCGGCCACCTCGTCCATGATCGGCGCCCACTACCTGGGCACGGACGCCGTGCTCATCGGCGGCGACGACGCGCAGCGCCAGCAGTGGCTGCCGCGCTGCGCCAGCGGCGAATGGCTGGCCGCCTTTGCGCTGACCGAGCCGCGCGGCGGCTCGCACCCGGCCGACATGCGCACGCGCGCCGAGCGTGATGGCAATGGCGATGGCGACGGCTATGTGCTGACCGGCGTCAAGCACTTCATCTCCAACGCGGCCGAGGCGCGCTTCATGGTGGTCTTCGCCAAGACCGACATGGAGGCCGGCGCGCGCGGCGTCAGCGCCTTCATCGTGCCGCGCGACCTGCCCGGCATCCAGATTTCGGCCCCCGAAAAACTCATGGGCATCCGGGGCGGCCATGCCTTCGAGGTCTCGCTGGACGGCGTGCGCGTGCCTGCCAGCCACCGGCTGGGCGCCGAGGGTTCGGGCTTCAAGACGGCCATGAAGGTGCTGGACAACAGCCGCCTGGACGTGGCGGCCACCGCCCTGGGCGTGGCCGAGGCCGCCCTGGCCGCCGCCGCGCAATGGGCCGCCCAGCGCCTGGTGGGCGGCGAGCCGCTGGCCACGAAACAGGGCATCCAGTGGAAGCTGGCCGACATGAAGCTGCGCCTGGAGGCATCGTGGGCGCTGACCATGCAGGCCCTGGCCTTGCGCCAGGCCGGCCAGCCCTTCACCCAGCACTCGGCCATGGCCAAGCTCCATGCCTCGGAAATGGCGGGCTTCGTCACCGACGAGGCCCTGCAGATCCACGGCGGCTACGGCTACACGCGCGCAATGCCGCTGGAGCGCCTGGTGCGCGATGCACGCATCCTGCGCATCTACGAAGGCTCGTCCGAAGTGCAGCGCAGCATCATTGCGCGCGGGGTGCTGGGCAGCAGTTGAATACAGCGGCGGGCGGCTAGGAGAAATCTGAAAATGGCACCCCCGCACCCGGGAAAGGCCGTTGATGCAGAGCGGTCCAAACCCCAGGTCTTCCCTGGACCTTGCGAGGGGGCGCAAAATGGCGGCTGTTGCGGCCTTCGGGCCGCAGCGCTTTTTTTGCGGGAAGCGCCCGCATCCCGCCCCCTTCCGCGCCAGCCGCCTCAGCCGAAAGAAGTCCCCGTTGTCCGCCGCGCATTCCGTCCTGCAAGCCGTGTTCGGCTACGAACAATTCCGCGGTCCGCAGGAAGCCATCGTCTCGCACGTGGTCGCCGGCGGCGATGCGCTGGTGCTCATGCCCACGGGCGGCGGCAAGAGCCTGTGCTACCAGGTTCCGGCCATCGTGCGCCAGCAGCAGGGCCACGGCGTGGCGGTGGTGGTGTCGCCGCTGATCGCGCTCATGCACGACCAGGTGGGCGCGCTGCACGAGGCCGGCGTGAGCGCCGCCTACCTGAACTCGACGCTGTCCTATGACGAGACGCAGGAAGTCGAATGGCGCCTGCAAAGCGGCGACATCACCCTGCTGTATGCCGCGCCCGAGCGCCTGAACACGCCGCGCTTCCTGGGCCTGCTCGACGACCTGCATGCCCAGGGCAAGCTGTCGCTGTTCGCCATCGACGAGGCGCACTGCGTGAGCCAGTGGGGCCACGACTTCCGGCCCGAGTACCGCGCGCTGAGCGTGCTGCACGAACGCTATGCGGGCGTGCCGCGCATTGCGCTCACGGCCACGGCCGATGCGCTGACGCGCGCCGACATCGTCGAGCGGCTGCAGCTGGAGAGCGCGCGGCATTTCGTCAGCAGCTTCGACCGTCCCAACATCCGCTACCGCATCGCCGAGAAGAAGGATGTGGGCAACCAGCTGCTGCGCTTCATCGAGCGCGAGCACGAAGGCGAGGCCGGGGTGGTCTATTGCCAGTCGCGCAAGCGCGTGGAGGAACTGGCCCAGACGCTGAGCCAGGCCGGCGTGCCCGCCCTGCCCTACCACGCGGGCCTGCCCTTCGAGACGCGCCAGCTGCACCAGGACCGCTTCCTGCGCGAGGACGGCATCGTCATCGTCGCCACCATCGCCTTCGGCATGGGCATCAACAAGCCCGATGTGCGCTTCGTGGCCCACGTGGACATGCCCAAGAACATCGAGGGCTACTACCAGGAAACCGGCCGCGCAGGCCGCGACGGGCTGCCCGCCGATGCCTGGATGGCCTACGGCCTTTCCGACGTGGTCAACCAGCGCCGCATGATCGACGAAAGCCCGGCCGAGGACACCTTCAAGCAGGTCATGCGCGGCAAGCTCGATGCCCTGCTGGGCCTGGCCGAGGCCACGGACTGCCGCCGCGTGCGGCTGCTGGCCTACTTCGGCGAGCAGTACGGCCTGGGCCCACCGGGAGAAGACGCAGAGACGGACATTGAAGGCCGGCCGCTGCAGCGCGTGGCCAAGACCGCCTGCGGCAACTGCGACAACTGCATGGAGCCCCCGGCCCTGTGGGACGGGACGGACGCCGCGCGCAAGCTGCTGTCCACCATCTACCGCGTGCACGAGGCCAGCCAGCTGACCTTTGGCGCGGGCCACATCATGGACGTGCTGCGCGGCAAGGACACCGAGAAGGTGCGCCAGTACGGCCACGACAAGATCTCCACCTTCGGCCTGGGCAAGGACTACAGCGAGCCCCAGCTGCGCGGCGTGATGCGCCAGCTGCTGGCCACGGGCGCCCTGGGCCTGCACAAGATCACCAGCGAGAACAGCGGCCACAGCTTCGACACCCTGTGCCTGGCCGAGGGCTCGCGCGACGTGCTGCGTGGCAATGTACCCGTGCAGCTGCGCGAGGCCGTGGCCGCGCCGCGCACGCGCACCTCCAAGCGCGCCACCCAGCCCAACGCGGCGGCGGCCAGCCTGGGGCCCGATGCCCAGGTGCGTTTCATCAACCTCAAGGCATGGCGCGCCGAGGTCGCGCGCGAGCACAACCTTCCGGCCTACGTGATCTTCCACGACGCCACGCTGGCAGCCATCGCCGAGCGTAACCCGTCATCGCTGGACGACCTGCAGGGCATCAGCGGCATGGGCGCCAAGAAGCTCGACGCCTATGGCGCCGAAGTGCTGCGGGTGGTGGCCACGGGCTGAGTGAGGTTCAGGGCGCCACCGTGATGCCGGCCGCGTGCGCACGGCGCGCAGGCCGCACGACGATCTCGACCTGCTGGTCCAGCGACACCAGCGCCTGCATCAAGCGCTCCAAAGAGATGTTCTGCAGCTTGTAGCGCCGGACCTGGGAGATCTTCGGCTGCGTCATGCCGGTGAGGCCTGCCGCCTCGGTCTGGCTGAGCCCGCGCTTGTCCATCAGCTCGTTGAGCTTCATGGCCAGCACGGTTTTGGCCGACAGTTCCTGTGCGTCCTCGAAGCCCAGATCGGCCAGCACATTGGCCGTTCCCAGCGAAGAATCCTGGCGATGCATCATGTTCTCCCGCCCGCTCCATAGCGGGCCAGTACGGACTTCAAACGCTTCTCGATCAGATCCACGTCAGGCTGCGGCGTGGCGATGCCGGATTTTGATTTTTTCTGAAACGCATGGAGCACATGAACGGCGTCGCCGATGCGGACACTGTAGACGGCACGGAAAGCGTCTCCCCTGTGGTCTTCGACCAACTCATATACGCCTGGGCCCAGGCCTTTCCACGGCTTGGCCGAGCTCGGCATGCCGCCCAACTGGACAACGAACAGCGCCACGCCCATATCCTTCTGAACGCTGATGGGGAAGTCCTTGAAGTCCTTCTTCGAGGAGCCTTCCCAGTACAGAAGCTTGCGTTGGTCCGTCATGAATT
The DNA here is from genome assembly GCA_031286585.1 of Delftia acidovorans. GTDB lineage: Bacteria > Pseudomonadota > Gammaproteobacteria > Burkholderiales > Burkholderiaceae_C > Comamonas > Comamonas acidovorans_A. Next base: position 158,813 of record JAITUC010000024.1, on the reverse strand, counting down.
ATATCCGTTCAGATATAAATTTCTCCATGCTTGCATCCAGCGAAAAGAAGAGCCCGCATCAGCGGGCTCTCTTCATCACTGCGCCAGCACCCTGAAGGTCAGCGTGTAGTTGTTGCCGTATTGCGGCGCGGCGGCGCCGGCGGGCGCGTCGGCGCGGTAGCGCACCAGGGCCAGGTAGATGCCGGACCTGGGCAGGGCGTAGGAGATGCGGCCCTCGCCATCGGTGGTCAACGCTTCCACGCTGTGCTGGCTGGCCAGGTCCATGGCCGAGCGGAAGATTTCCACCTTCTGCGCGGCCAGCGGCTTGCCGTCGTATTGCACGGTGAAGTCGAACTTCTCGCCCGCGAACAGGTCGGCAGGATGCGTGACGGGCACGATCTCCAGGCCCTTTCCTGAGGGCGCGAGCGCAGCCTTGCTGGGCTTGCCCACCGTGATGTAGGTCTCGGAGACCGACAGCGACTGGTAGTGGCTCAGCAGCCTGGCGTCGGCCGGCGTGGGCGTGGCGGGATCACGCGCCGTCTCGACCTTGCCGTTGCGCTCCCACGAACGGAAGACGGCGCCCAGGCGCGGGCCGGTGCTCACGCGGTAGGTGCCCTTCTCGTCGGGCAGTGGGTGCTCGGCCACGGTGCGGGTCTTGAACTGGCGCACATCGGCCATGGGCGTGACCGAGCCATCGGGCGCCGTCACGGTGAAGCGCGTTTCGCCAAAAGCCACTTCGGGGAGGAAGAACTTGTCGGCAAAGCTGGCGTCCACGCTGATGACGGCCCGGGGCTGGGCCTCGAAGCTGGTGGGCAGCAGGTAGGGCGTATGGGCCTGGGCGGAGATGCACACGGCCGACAGCAGCGGCAGCCACCAGGCCAATCGCTTGGATGGGGTTCTGGTCATGTCCGCTCAGGGCTTCTTGACGTCGTTCTTGTCCACGACGCCATCGGCATTGACGTCGGCTTCCTTGAAGCTGCGCTCGGCGATGGCCATGTCTTCTTCCACGGTGTATTTGCCGTCGCGGTTCCTGTCCACGATGCCGAAGCGCACATGGGCCTGCTTCATGGACTGGGCATAGCGCTCGTCGGGCTGGCGGCCCGCGTATTGCTGCTTGAGGCGGGCCTCGAACTCGTCCACGTACTCCTTCTCGCTGAGCCAGCCGTCGCCATTGGTGTCGCCGGCCAGGAAGCGCTGCTTGCGCACGGTGTCGTACTCCTCGCGCGTGACCACGCCATCACGGTTGGCGTCGTAGCTGCCCATGAAGGCAGACTGGCCATGCCCGCCCGCAGGCTGGGCCGGACCGCTGGCGGACGGTGCCGTGGGCGATGCGCAGGCGGTGAGCAGGGCCGCCAGGCCGGCAGTGGCCAGCATGCGGTGGGACAGAGAGAACTCGATCATGAAACGACTCCTGAAGTAGGCAGATACAGCGGCGGCTGCGATGGTGGTGGAGGCTTTCCGGCCGACACCGCCGCTGTAGGAAAGGCCGGCCGGCCCCTGGAGAAACTCCTCAGATCCGCGACACGTGGCAAGTGAAGGTGGCGTGGGTGCAATGGCATGGCGGGCGTGGCGCTCAGAACGCAACGTTCATGGACACGGCGAAGGTGCGGCCCGGGTTGCTCAGCAGCTCGATGTCGCGGCGGTCGCGCGCCACTCCGGGCTGCAGGTTGCGGGTGCTGGAATAGTCCCAGTAGCGCCTGTCGCCCAGGTTGTAGATGCCGGCGTTCAGGCGCACGTTCTTTGCGACCTGCCAGTAGCCGGCCAGGTCGAAGATGGCATGGCCGGGCACGCGGAACAGCTCGGTGGTCGAGTCGGTCAGGCCGGTGCCCGCGTTCTGGTAGCTGTCGCGGTTGGTGGCCACGGCCTGCTTGCCCGCGACAAAGGTGCCGGTCAGGTTCAGGCCCCATTGCCGGGCCGGTGCGTCATAGCCCACGCCGACGATGGCCTTGCGCGGCAGCACGCTGTCCAGCGGCACATCCTTGTCGCCTGCGTAGTAGGACTTGGAGGTGCCGCGGCTGATGCCCAGCGCCCAGGTGGAGTACAGGCCCCTGGCGGCGGGCATCCACTGGCCGTGGTCCAGGCGCGCGCTGGCCTCGAAGCCGTAGATCCTGGCGCTGTCGCGGTTCTCGGCCTGGTAGATGGTGCCGATATGGGCGGGCACGTTGACGAACAGGTCGGGACGGCCCGCGCGCTGGTAGCGCGTATAGGCGACGAAGTCCGAATACTTGGTATAGAACACCGAGCTGTTGAAGGTCACGCCCGGCGCGGGCGAACCCTTGAGGCCGAAGTCGAAGGCATTGCTGCTTTCCTCCTTCAGGTTGGGGTTGCCGACCAGGGCGTACTGGCCTGCCGCGTTGTAGTTGCTGGCCATGTTCCACGAGCCGAAGATCTCGCCGGCCGAGGGCGCGCGCCCGCTGCGCTTGAACTGGGCGTAGGCGCTGAACTTCGGCGTGAGGTCATAGACCAGGGCCAGGCTGGGGCTGATGATGGTGTTCCCGCGCGTTCCACCGTAGAGTTTTTCGACATCGGCGGCCGTGAGCACGCCCGAGACGAAGTTGTCCAGGTCGCGCGTCTTGATCTCCACGCGGTCCACGCGCAGCGCGGGAATCAGCGCCAGGCGGCGGCCTCCGGCCTGGAAGCTGATCTCGTCCTGCAGGAAGGCGCCGTAGCGGCGGGTGGTGGTGTCGGGCTGGGGCTTCATGTTGCCGGACACGGCCCAGGGGCGCTCGGTGTCCTGCGTCGATGCATTCACGCCGAAGCTCAGGTGGTGGCGGTCGATGCGCTTGTCGCCCGTGCTCGAGAAACCCCAGGTACGCGTCTCGTTGCCGGAGACGTTGTGCACCTTGGCGCCCGTGGCCAGCGTGGTGGTGTCGGTGACGTCGTTGGTGTCCGTGTTCTGGAAGTACAGCCGGGTGTCCAGCTGGTCCGCCCAGGCGCCGGCCGGTGTCCACAGGTGCCGCAGCTGCAGCGTGTTGCGGCTGGTGTCGCTGTTCTGGCGCGAGCTTTCGGTGATGCTGGTGTTGGTGGTGTCCCAGCCGTGGAAGGAGGTGTCGTTCCTGCGGCGGTACAGGTCGGCGGACAGCACCAGGCGGTGGGCCGGGGCTATGCGCAGGCCGCCCTTGAGCAGCAGCGCGTTGGAGTGCCAGTCATCGGGATAGCTGTTGACGATGGCGCTGTGGTTGCGCGTCTCATGGCCGTCGCGGCGCGAGTAGGCGATCAGGCCGTCGAGGTCGCCCGAGCGGCCCGCGGCCGTGAAGCTCTCGTTCCAGGAGCGGTCGGCCGTGTCGTGGCCGATCTTGCCGCCCAGGTAGGAGGTCTTGCCGCCCACCAGATAGTCCTCGGCGGACTTGGTGCGAAAGCCCACCGAGCCGCCGATGCCGCCGGCCGCGCGCCGCGCCGTGGTGGTGCCGGAGTGGATGTCCACCGCCGAGAACATCTCGGGGTCGATGAAGTCGCGGCCCACGCCGAAGGTGTTGGCGCCGACGCGGCTCACATAGGGGCGCGTGGTGGCGTCGGGCATCTCGACGCCGTCCACATCCATGCCCACGCGGTTGCCCTCGATGCCGCGGATGTTGTAGCCCGTGGTGCCCGAGCGGTCGAAGCTGCTGCGGTTGCGGCTGGTGCCCGAGGCCGTTCCGGGCGCCGAGACCAGGGGCTGGTAGCGCACCAAGTCGGCCATGCTGCCGGCCTGCTCCAGCGCCGGGCCGCTGAGGGTGGTGGAGGCCCCCGGCGTGCGCTGCACGGGCTCGGCTGCATCGACCACATCGACCTGGGCCAGCGCCTTGGTGGGAGCCTGTGCCATCAGCCGGGCCTCATCGTCCGCAGTCTGCGCATTCGTCGGAGTCTGCGCCTGTGCCCACGCGCCGGGCGCGGCCAGACCGATCACGGCGGCCAGCAGGCTGTGCCGGACGACCGGCGTGCAGGAGGGATTGCGGGAGAGGGCGAGGAAAGACGAACGCGAAGACGCAGCCATGGCGGGAATCGGGGAAAGAGGGTTGCTGGCTAGCTGCCGACCTGTCCGCGGAGTGCTCTTGCGAGAGCATTGCTCCCCCGTGTGTGATTGTTCCTGCTGGCTTTCCGCGATTCTCCCATCAATTGATAATGATTATCATTTGTTTTGTCTCATTTTCGTCACAGAGACACGTGCGGGCGCTGGCGATGCCTGGTTCTCAATCCAGCGAAATCCCTGTCTCACGGATCAGGGCGCCCCATTTGTCACGGTCGCGCCGCACCCATGTGGCGACCTCCTGCGGCCCCGTCGGCAAGGGCTCCATTCCGTGCAGCGCTATCTTTGCCGCCAGTTCCGGCGCCTTGAGCGCGCGTTGCAGCACGGCATTGGCCCGTGCCACGATGGCATCGGGCGTCTGTTGCGGCACGTACATCGCATACCAGGACCCGTACTCGAAGCCCGTCAGCGTGGCCGACATCAGCGGCAGCGCGCGCGTGGCGGGCGAGGTGCTGGGCGCGGTGGCGGCCAGCACGCGCACATAGCCCTTGTCGACGGCCGCCTGCAGCGAGGGCAGGCTGCTGAACATGGCGCCTACGCGGCCGGAGGCAAGATCCCCGATGGCCGCCGCGCTGCCCTTGTAGGGGACGTGCACGACCTCGGTCCCGGAGAGGCTCTTGAACAGCTCCGCCCCCAAATGCGCCGTGCCGCCCACGCCTGCCGATGCAAAACCCAGCTGGCCGGGATGGGCCCGGGCATAGTCCACCAGTTCCTGCACGGTCCTGACCGGCAGCCGCGTGGATACCACCAGCACATGGGCGCTGGTGGTCACCATGCCCAGGGGCCTCAGCTTCGCAAGCTGCTCGCCGCCTCCGTTGCGACTCAACAGGGGCTGCAACACCACGTTGCCCAGCGCCGGCATCCACAGCGTGTGCCCATCGGGGTCCGAGCGCGCCACGGCCATCAGCGACGGTATGCCCATGCCTCCGCCCTGGTTCTCGACCACGAACGGCTGGCCCGTGAGCGTGGCCAGCTTCTGGGCGATCTCCCTGGCGGTGATGTCGGCCGGCCCACCGGCCGCATAGGGCACGATGATCCTCACGGACTTGACGGGCCAGTCGGCGGCGGGCTGGGCCAGGCCGGTTCCGGCCAGCGCCGCAATGCAGGCGGCGACCATGAGGCGCCGCGCGGGGGAACAGGGCATGGCAAGCTCCTTTGCACCACTTGCATCCGCAGCAAGCAGGCGATGTTCTATCCAATGAAACATGAAATCTCAGGATAGAACTATAGAATGGTGCCGGCCAGACGGCTCCAGGGTTAACGCGCGTCCTGCGCCTGCCGCGCCTGCATTGCTGCGTGGCGGGCCCATGGCGTCGGCGCCGCCGCCTGGTCGCATGCGGCGTACCGGGCGCAGCCCTCCACAAATCCCACACAAAGGCTCGACAGCCCGGCAAGGTTGCCCGCCCACACTCCGGCAGCTGAATATCCGGAGCCCTTTGCTGTGATCAATAACGCCCAACTTCTGGCCGACGAAGCCAAGTACTGCTCGTTCGGGGATACCGTCCACTACGTCAACCCGCCCAAGATCTTCTCGGGCTGCGAAGGCAGCTACATGTACGACGAGGCCGGCACGCCCTACCTCGATCTGCAGATGTGGTATTCGGCCGTGAACTTCGGCTACAAGAACAAGCGCCTCGAGCAGAAGATGATCGAGCAGCTGCAGACCCTGCCCCAGGTCGCCAGCCAGTACCTGCACCCCACCAAGATCGAGCTGGCCAAGTTCATCGCCCAGGATGCGGAACAGAAGTGGGGCCATGCCGGCCGCGTGCACTTCAACGTGGGCGGCGCCCAGGCCATCGAGGACTCGCTCAAGGTCGTGCGCAATGCCAGCGGCGGCAAGAGCCTGATGTTCGCCTTCGAGGGCGGCTACCACGGCCGCACCCTGGGCGCCTCCAGCATCACCTCCAGCTACCGCTACCGCCGCCGCTACGGCCACTTCGGCGACCGCGCCCAGTTCATCCCCTTCCCCTACCCGTTCCGCCGCCCCAAGGGCATGACGGCCGAGGAGTACTCCGACTCCATCGTCAAGGAATTCGCGCGCAAGTTCGAGAACGAATACCACGCCATCTGGGACCCCAAGACCAACCAGTGCGAGTACGCGGCCTTCTACGTCGAGCCCATCCAGGGCACGGGCGGCTACGTCGTGCCGCCGCCCAACTTCTTCAAGGGCCTCAAGAAGGTGCTGGACGACCACGGCGTGCTGATGGTGGTCGATGAAATCCAGATGGGCTTCTGGCGCACCGGCACGCTGTGGTCGGTGGAGAACTTCGGCGTCAAGCCCGACGTGCTGGTCTTCGCCAAGGCGCTGACCAACGGCCTCAACGCCCTGTCGGGCCTGTGGGCGCGCGAGGAACTGATCAACCCCACCATCTTCCCGCCGGGATCGACGCACTCCACCTTCGCCTCCAACCCGCTGGGCACGGCCCTGGGCCTGGAAGTCATGAAGATGACCCACGAGATGGACTTCGGCCGCCAGGTGCGCGAATCGGGCGCCTACTTCCTCGAAGGCCTCAAGGAGCTGCAAAAGCGCCACAAGGAAATCGGCGATGTGGACGGCCTGGGCCTGGCGCTGCGCGCCGAGATCTGCACCGAGGACGGCTTCACGCCCAACAAGGCGCTGCTGGACAAGATGGTGGACATCGGCCTCGAGGGCGGCCTGGAATACCAGGGCCAGAAACGCGGCCTGGTGCTGGACGTGGGCGGCTACTACAAGAACGTGATCACCTTCGCGCCCTCGCTGATGATCTCGCGCCCCGAAATCGACGAAGCCATGGTCCTGCTGGACCAGTTGCTCACGAAAGCCAAGGCGGCCTGAAGGCGCGATGCCCGCAGAGCGCCTGCACAACCAGCTCGAACCCCCAGGCCTGCTCGCGCAGTTCGCGGCCCATCCTCCCGAGGGCTTCGCACTGCTGCAGGACTGGCCGGCGCCGGCCTTCACGGCGCCGTTCGATCTCCTGACCACGGCGGATGACGCGCTCAAGGCGCGTCTTTTGTCGTTGCCGGGCGGTGGCTGGCTGTCGCGCCGGCTGCGCCTGTCCACCGACTTCGTGGGCACCACGGTCAGCGAGTACGCCGTGCTGCCCACGGGCTCCACGCCCGCGCGGCAGGCCGCCGCGCTGCGTGCCCGGGCGGGCCGGCGCATGCTGACCATCGTCAAGGACCTGCCCCAGGATTCCCCGCTGCTGCCGGACGCCGACAACGCCCATGCACGGGCGCTGGCGCAGGCGCTGGCCGATGCGGGCTTCATCCTGGTCGAAGGCCAGGCCCTGGCCCATGTGCCCATCGACTTCTCCAGCCTGGACGAATACCTTGCACGCCTGTCAAAGAGCCGCCGCCAGAACCTGCGCCGCAAGCTCAGGAGCCGCGCGCAGCTGCAGGTGCAGCGCATTCCCACGGGCGCGGCCTTTGCCGATGACGCCCGCGTCGATGCCTACTACGCGCTGTTCGATGCGGTGTATGCGCAAAGCGAGATCCACTTCGACAGGCTCACGCGCGATTTCTTCGCGGCCCTGCTGCGCGATGCAGGCAACGGCGGCACCGTGTTCGAGTACCGCGCGCTGCAGGACGACGGCACGCCCGGCGCGCTGCTGGGCTGGAACCTGTGCTTCGAGCACGATGGCAAGCTGATCGACAAGTACATCGGCCTGTCCTACCCGGCCGCGCGCGAGGCCAACCTCTACTTCGTGAGCTGGATGGTCAACCTTGAATACGCCATCGAACGCGGCCTGAGCCACTACGTGGCCGGCTGGACCGACCCCGAGGTCAAGGCCCAGCTGGGCGCCAGCTTCACCTTCACGCAGCATGCGGTCTTCATCCGCAACCCGCTGCTGCGCGCACTGGGCCGGCGCTTTGCCGGCCACTTCGAAAGCGATCGCCAATGGAGCGAACAGAACTGAATGCCCAGCCCGTGGTGCTGGATGTGGATGGCTCGGTGGGGTCCTTGCCCGGTGAGCTGCGCCTGCCGCTGCAGGATTGGCAGGAGCGGGTGCGCTTTGGCTGCGGCCTGCGCCGCTTTGCGCAGTTCCGCGCGGCACTCGACGCGCAACTGCCCGCCGCGCATGGCACGGCCCTCATGGGCAGTGGCGACTTCCATCACCTGAGCTGGCCGCTGATCGAGCGCTGCATCACCGCCCAGGCCCTGTCCGCAGGCCGGCCGCTGCGCGTGGTCGTGCTGGACAACCACCCCGACAACATGCGCTTTCCCTGGGGCGTGCACTGCGGCTCCTGGGTGCGGCGCGTGGCCCTGCATCCGGCCGTCTCGCATGTGCATGTGGCCGGCATCACCTCCGCCGACATCGGCCGCGCGCACGCCTGGGAAAACTACCTCACGCCGCTGCGCGCCGGCCGCCTGAGCTACTGGAGCGCGGGCGTGGACACGGGCTGGGCTCGGCGCCTGGGCGTGGATGCCGCCTTTCGCGGCTTTGCCAGCGTGGCCGATCTGTCGCGCACGCTGGCACGCATGCTGCGCGAGCAGGCCCAGCCCACCTACCTGAGCATCGACAAGGACGTGTTCGCGCCCGAGGTGGTGCGCACCAACTGGGACCAGGGCCGCATGCAGGAAGGCGAGGCCCTGGACATCATCGGCGCGCTGGCCGGCCAGATCGTGGGCAGCGACATCACGGGCGATGTGTCCTCCTGGCGCTACACGACCTGGTGGAAGCGCTGGATGAGCGCCGGAGACGGCCAGGACACGCAGATCGACGCGCAGACGCTGGCCAGCTGGCAACTGGGCCAGCATGCGCTCAACGAAAGGCTGGTCGAATACATCGAGGCCTGCACCAGCCCCTAGGGCCCTTGCCCCGCATCCCCACGTCCGCGCACCGCGGCCGACCGCAAGACAGGAGGAGACCCCATGATCGACCGGCTGACCGAAAGACTGCTGCAGCGCAGTTTCACCCCCCTTGTGCGCAAGGGGCTGCTCGAAATCTGCCTGCCCTGGGGGCGCATGCTGGCCTTCGGCGATGGCGGCCAGCCGCAGGCGCGCATCCGGTTCACGGACAGGCGCGCGCTGTGGGCCCTGATGCGCGACCCCGACCTGAACCTTGGCGAGATGTTCATGCAGCAGCGCCTGGTGGTGGAGCGGGGCAGCATCTACGACGTGCTGGAACTCGTGCTGCGCAACGCGCGCAACCTGCCCGTGCCGGCCAGCGTGCGGCTGCTCGATGCCTGGCGCATGCGGCTGCGCCCGCTGCTGCAGCACAACCGCCGCAGCAAGGCGCGCGCCAACGTGGCACACCACTATGACCTCGACGACCGGCTCTATCGGCTCTTCCTCGACGGCGAGCGCCAGTACTCCTGCGCCTACTTCGAGCGTGGCGACGAAAGCCTGGAGCAGGCACAGCGGGCCAAGATGCGCCACATCGCCGCCAAGCTGCTCGTGGAGCCCGGCCACCGCGTGCTGGACATAGGCTGCGGCTGGGGCGGACTGTCGCGCTACCTGGCCGAGGTGGCCGGCGCGGGCCATGTGACGGGCGTGACGCTGTCCGGCGAACAGCTGGCGGGCGCCCGCCAGCGTGCCGACCAGTCCCCGTGCGCGGACCGCCTCAGCTACCGCCTGGAAGACTACCGCGACACGCGCGGCACCTTCGACCGCATTGTCTCGGTGGGCATGTTCGAGCATGTGGGCACGCGTTTTCACGACGCCTTCTTCCGCCAGTGCCGGGAGCTGCTGTCCGACGATGGCGTGATGCTGCTGCACTTCATCGGCAACAGCGATGTGCCCGACTTCAACAACCCCTGGATAGAACGCTACATCTTCCCGGGCGGCCACATTCCGTCCCTGTCGGAGTTCACGCCGGCCATAGAGCGCAGCGGCCTGGTGGTCACCGATATCGAGGTGCTGCGCCTGCACTATGCGCGCACGCTGCGGCTGTGGCGAGAGCGCTTCATGGCGCGCCGCGACGAGGCCATCGCGCTCTACGACGAGCGCTTTTGCCGCATGTGGGAGTTCTATCTGTCCATGTCGGAGACGGCCTTCCGCTACCAGGACATCGCCATTTTCCAGGTGCAGCTGGCGCGCCGCCAGGAAGCGGTCCCGCTCACGCGCGACTATGTCGCCGAACGCAGCCAGGCCCTGCGCGAGCGCGAGCCACCGCCCGGTGCCACGCAGGCCGCAGCCGTCAGCCAGGCGCGGCGTGCAGACGCTCCAGCAGGCTGAGCAAGGCCTCGAAGCGCGCGTCGTCGAACCACAGGCTGTTGCCCACGGCCACCAGGCGCTGTGCCCAGTCACGGCCCTGGTCCACCACATCCTGGCGTGCCAGGCCCAGCACATGGTCGTAGCGGCCATAGTCGGGCAGCACATGGACGAAGGGCAGCGACAAGCCCCAGCCCCGCCCCCATTGCGCGCGCAGCAGCGCATCGCGCGTGGCGGCATCGCGCAGGCGCAGCAGCAGCACGGGCCAGACGCCCTGCGCGCCCGGCACGGTGTCGCCCACGACCTCGACCCCATCGATGGCCGACAGCCAGGCGCCGCGCTCAAGGGCCTGGCGCTGCAGCTGCTGCTGGAAATCCGCCAGCCGCGCCAGCGCGCGCCGGCCCACGCGGCGGCGCCAGGCACCCAGTTCATGGCGGGGAATGGCGTCGTCGAAATCATCGCCGGCGGCCTGCACCCAGTCGCTGCGCGACAGCGCATCGCGCAGGGGACGGCCATAGGCCAGGTCCAGCCCGGCAGGGCGGTACAGCGCCGCATAGCCCAGCAGCTCCAGGCTGCGGCGCAACTCCCAGCCCCGGTCCTGTCGCACGCTGGCTGCATGTGTCTCGCGCAGTGCCCAGCGCAGCGCGGGGTCGCGCGCCAGCAGCACGCCGCCCTCGAACGTGGTCAGGCCCTTGCCCACGGCCAGGCTGTAGAAGCCCACATCGCCCTGCCAGCCCACGGGCTCGCCGCGCAGGCGCGCGCCCAGGGCCTGGGCCGCATCCTCCACCACCCAGGCGCCCACGGCGCGCGCGCAGTCCACGGCCGTGGCCACGTCGGCCACGCGGCCGCACAGATGCGTGGGCAGCACGGCCAGCGTGCGTTCGCTGCACAGGGCGCGCAGGCGCGCGGGGTCCATGTCCGGCGTGTCGGGATGCAGATCGCACAGGCGCAGCTGCAGGCCGCAGTGCGCCACGGCCAGGGCCACCAGCGGGCAGGTATAGGCGGGAGCGATGACTTCGCTGCGGCCCGGCGCCAGGCGGTGCAGGGTCTGCAGCGCCACCATCAGCGCCGAGGTGCCCGAGCATTCAAGCTGCACGGCGGGCACGCCCAGCCACTGCGCCAGCGCCGTCGCCAGGTCCGCGTCGCCCCAGGGCAGCAGGTCGGCCGCGCGCAGCGGCAGGCCCGCCGTGGGCGGCAGCACGCGTTCAGCCACGGCGCGTGCCGTGCTCGGCCGAAGCCGCCAGATGCGCGGCGCCCGCGCTGGCCGAGCCCGCACCCGGGTTGCCGCCCGCATGGCCCGGCGTGTCATCGTCGGCGCCGGCCCCCTCGGCCTCCTGCGTCTCGCTGACGGCCAGGCAGGCGATGCCGGCCACGATGAACAGGCAGCCGATGATCTGGGGCATGCCTATGCGCTCGTCGAACAGCCAGTACGACAGCGCCAGCACGGAAAGAATCTCCAGGTGCGATGCCGCAAAGGCCGGGCCGATGGGCGCGCGCTTGAGCAGGGTCATCCACGAAAAAAAGGCCCCGATGTAGCCCACGAAGGCGCCATAGATCCAGGGCTGGCCGAACACGCGCGCCAGCCAGGCCGTGGAGAACTCCAGCGGCAGCGCCGAATTGCCGGCCTGCTTGAAGCTCAGCTGGGCCAGCGTGTCGAAGGCCATGAGCACCAGAAAGCCAATGAAATAAAAGCGCTTCATACCGGTATTTCAGTTCCTTGAAGCCTGCTCTGCACGCATCGCGTGGGACTGCCGCGGCACATGCGCGAGACGCCGAGCAAGAGCCGCCTCGCAGCGAAGGTGTCGTCCCCCTTGGGGGAAGCGGCGAAGCCGCTCAGGGGGTACTCCATCTTTCAATGCAGGCCCACGATGGCAACGCCGATGGACACCAGAACGATGCCTGCCACGCGCATGGGCGCGAGCTTTTCGGCAAACAGCAGCCGGCCCGCGATCATGATGGCCACGATGTTGATGGAGCCCAGCAGCACGCCTTCGGACAGCGGCACCAGCGAGAGAAAGGCCAGCCACAGCACGAACTCGGCCACATAGCAGCCCACGCCCAGCCACAGCCAGGGCCTGGAGGCCATGAAGCGCCAGCGCGCCAGGCCGTCGAGGTCACCGGGCTGGCTCGCGGCGGCCTTGAAGGCCAGCTGGCCCCCGCTGTCCACCAGCACGTTCAGCACCCACAGCGTGATGACCAGCGGCGACAGATCACTGCCCATGCCGTGCGGCCTCCGCAGCCCGCACCTCGCGGGGGGCGGCACCGCTGGCGATGCGCGCCACGAATTCGGTGGTGCGCGCGATCACGGTGCGGCGGTCGCGGTCGATGGTGACCATGTGGTAGCTGTTGTCCAGCAGCACCAGCTCGACATGGGCCTGGCTGGCGCCATGCACGATGTCATGGGCATTGGCCACCGACGAGATGTCGTCGTTGCGCGCATGGATGACCAGGCAGGGCGAGCGCAGCTGGGGCAGGCGTGCCAGCACATGGGCCGAGAGGCGGCGCAGCTCGATGATGGACCACCAGGGATTGCCCGGCAGCCCTGCCGCCGCGCTGTCGCCCGAATGCATTTGCTCGACCACGCGCGCGCGCAGGGCCTCGTCCTTGATGCCGTAGGGCGGCTGCTCCATGAACACGCTGTGGCGGCCAATGCCCAGCGCGCGGAACAGCGGCAGCAAAAAGGCCAGGCGCGTGTAGAAGGGAATGCTCCAGCCGTCGTAGCGGAAGGTGGTGGACAGGGCGCAGACGCCGTCCACCTTGTCGGGATGGCGTTCGGCCACGGCCAGCGAGAGCACGGCGCCCATGGACAGGCCGCCGACCACCACATGGTCCATGTGCTGCGACAGGCGCAGCAGGCCGGCCTCCACGCTGGCAAGCCAGTCGGTCCAGCGCGTGTCGACAAGGTCCTCCATGCTGCCGCAGTGGCCGGCCAGTTGCACCGCATAGACGGTGAAGCCCTGCTTGTTCAGCCCCTTGGCCAGCAGACGCATCTCGGCCGGCGTGCCCGTGAGCCCGTGCACCAGCAGCACGCCGGTGCGCGCGGCCTCTCCCGTGCCGGGCATGACGAATTCATGCTCGGTCACGCAGACGCCGTCCAGCCCCATGGCAGGTTCGCTGCGCTGAACGGCGTCGAATCCATCGGCCATGTTCATGCCAGCGCCTCCAGGCCCAGGACCACCTTGTCGAGGAGGGCCGTGGCCTGCTCGAAATGCTCGAAGGGCGCATGGGCGATGCCCCGGCTTTCGCAGTGGGCGATGAGCTTGTACTTGGCCAGCACGAAATCGGCCCGGCCCGAGACGCAGAAGTCCGAAGTGCTGTCGCCCACGTAGAGCACACGGCCGTGCAGGGCCTGCTGCTCGGCCAGGCGCTCGCACTTGCAGTTGCCGCTGGCGCGCGCGCACTGCGCGCTGGCCCAGGGAGAGTCCAGGCGCCAGCTGCGCTCGCCGGTCTGCACCAGGCGGTTGGCGATGACCTGCAGGTGGCCCAGGCCATGGCGCTCCAGCACATGGCGTATGGCGTAGTCGATGCCGTCGCTGACCACCTGCACCACCATGCCGTGGGCCTGTGCGGCCGCCACGAAGCCGGCAAATCCGGGGTCGATCTCGATGGTGTCCAGGTGGGCGCGCAGCTCGGCTTCATCCATGTCCAGCAGGGCGACCTGGCCCTTCATGCATTCGCGCGAGCCGATATCGCCACGCTCCCAGGCGTCCTCCAGCTCCTGCCAGCCGGGCTTGCCGAAGCGGTTGAGCAGGGTGTCGGTCACATCCAGCAGGCTGATCGTGCCGTCGAAATCGCTTTGCACCATCCAGCCGGGCGCAGAGGTGTCCAGGTACAGGGGAATGCGCTTATTCATGAAATTGCACCCTTACGTTCTGGCCCACGCGCACGGAGGCGGCGGGGGCCTGGTCGAAAACCAGCACACAGTCGATGACGCGCACCGGCCCGCGCTGCTGGTCGTCCTGCAGCCGCGCCGTGCCATAGACGGGGCTGATGCGCAGCACGCGTGCCGAAGGCAGCTGCTGCTGCGCGGCGCCATCGGCGTCCAGCGTCACCGTGGCCTGCATGCCTTCGCGCACGGCGGCGGCGAAGCTTTCATTGATTTCGGCGCGCACCTGCAGCGGGCGCTGGGGCAGCAGCACCACGGCCGGCGTGCCGGGCACGGCCTGGCTGCCCGCATGGGTGGCCAGGCGCACCACGGTGCCGGCCTCGGGCGCGCGCAGTTCCTGGCGCTTGTGCTGGGCGCGCAATTGTTCGAGCTTGCGCTGCGCCACCTGGGCCTCGGCCGCGGCCACGTCGATCTCGGCCTGGGCATCGCGCAGCGCCTGCGCGGCCTCGTCCACGTTCTGCGCATCGGCGGCGCCCTCGCGCGCTGCGGCCTGCCAGCGCGACAGGGTCTGCCTGAGCTGGGGCAGGCGCGCGACGCGTGCCTTCTGGCGGGCCTTGGCCAGCTGGGCCTCGGACTCGGCCACGGCCAGGTCGGCCTGGCCCGTGTCATCGGCCAGCCTCATCAGCAGCTGGCCCCGCTGCACGGACTGGCCTTCCTTGACGGACAACTGCTGCACCACGCCGGCCACGGCAGGCGACAGGTCCAGCAGGCCGCCTTCGACCTCGATCTTGCCGCGCGCCACAGCCACGGCTGCAGGGCCGTTTTGCTGCGCCTTGGCGCTGGCCTGGCCGGCATTGGCAGGCGCCTCGTGCGAAGGACCGCAGCCCGCCAGCAGCGCGGCGGCGGCCAGCGCCGCAGCCAGGCCGGCAGTGGAAGCGACAAGGCCGCTCAGAGGGTGCTTCATTCTTTTTCCTTGATGGGGCAGGACTGGCGCCAGTCGCTGCGGATGGCGCCGTCCTCCATGCCGAGCACGCGGTCGGCATGGCGCACCAGTCGCGGGTCGTGGCTCACGCACAGCACGGTCGTGCCATGGTTGCGCGCCGCGCGGTGCAGGATGTCGATGACGCGCTGGCCGCTTTCGGCATCCAGCGCACTTGTGGGTTCGTCGGCAAACAGCAGCTGCGGCGCCTTGGCCATGGCGCGCGCGATGGCCACGCGCTGCTTTTCGCCGCCCGACAGTTCGGCCGGGCGCATGTGGCTGCGGTGGGACAGGCCGACCTCGTCCAGCGCCTGCTGCGCGCGGCGCAGGGCCTCGTCGCGGCGCAGGCCCATGTAGCCCAGGGGCAGCTGTACCTGCTCGATGGCCGTCAACGCCGGGAACAGGTTGAAGCCCTGGAAGACGAAGCCCGTGTGGCGCAGGCGGAATTTCTCCAGCGCCCGCGTGCCCAGCTTGCCCAGGTCCTCACCCAGCGCCATGGCGTGGCCGCTGTCGGGCGCCTGCAGGCCCGACATCAGCGACAGCAGCGTGCTCTTTCCACAGCCCGAGGGCCCGGAGATCAGGCTCAGCTCGCCCGGGTACAGCGACACCGACAGGCCTTGCAGCACCTGCACGCTGACCATGCCCGACAGAAAGGACTTGCACAGGCGCACGGCCTCCAGGCTGGGTGCCGTGCGGGGCGCCGCCGTGGGCGCGGGGGAGTGGGCATTCATCACGTTCATGGCGTCTGGCCGTCCTCAGCGCAGCAGCGTGGCCGGGTCGGCGCGCAGCAGGCTGCGCATGGCGCCCAGGCCCGACAGCAGGGACAGCACGGCCACCAGCACGGCGCAGGCCAGCACGGCCGATGCGTTCAGCGCCACGGGCACGCGGTAGGCCATGGCCAGTGCCAGCAAGACGGCGCTGGCCAGCGCGGCCATCACAAAGCCCAGGCCGCCGATCCAGCAGGCCTGCTCGACCACCACGCGGCCCAGTGCGGCGCGGCTCACGCCCAGCGCGTTGAGCACGGCGTACTCGCGCGAGGAAGCGGCCACCACGGCCTTGAGCGACTGGCTGGTGACCACCGAGCCCACCAGGCAGACGATGACGGCCATGAACAGCACGCCCGCGCCGGCGCCGGTGTCGAACATCCAGTAGCGCTGCGAGCGCCGCGCGAATTCCCGGGCCGTCCACACCTCGTAGGGGCCGAAGCTGGGCGTGGGCTGGTTCAGGCGCTGCTTCACGGCCTTGGCCGATGCGCCCTGGCGCACACGCGCCACGAAATAGGTGCTGCCCTGGCCGGGGTCGCCCGCAATCTCGCGGGCCGTGGCCAGCGAGGCCAATACGTTCACGCCGCCCAGGCCACGCAGGCCGTCCACGGCCGCCACCACCTGCACGCGGTGGTTGTTGACCCAGGCCACGCCCCCTTCGCTGGTGCCCAGGGTCGGCAGGTCGGCCCGGTCCACGATCACGGCGCCGGTCTCGCGCAGGCGCTGGCGCTGCCAGGGCTGGAGCACGTGGGAAAACAGCATGGAGGCGTCATCGGTGGCAATGCCCGACAGGTAGACCGACACGCCGCCGCCGTGATCGCTCGCCGCGCCGCCGGCCGCCGAATCCGAGCGCCAGTCGCCGTCCACCCAGACATAGGGCTCGACCGCAGCGACATCGGGGTCCATGCGCAGGCGCATGTCCACGTCGCGGCCGATGGTGCGGCCGAAGTTCACGCTCTGCGTGCCCGGATAGCCGACCCACAGGTCGGCCGAGGAAGCCGTCACATACAGCGCGGCCGATCCGAAGATGCCCAGCACCAGCGCGGCCTGCATGGCCAGCAGCACGCCGGAGAAGCCCACGGCGAAGACGGAGGGAATGAAGCGGCGCCACTCGTGCACCAGCGTCTTGCGTGCCAGGGCGATCATGAGGGTGCCCCTTCTGCCCGTGGAGCCGCCGGCGCCATGCCGCTGTCGGCGTCGTCCTTGTCCTCGGCCGGCAGCGGCGCGCCGCCCAGGGCCTTGTACAGCGCCACATAGGCCAGCGCATGGGCGGCCAGGGCCGTGGTCTGCTCGCTGCGCGCCTGCAGCGCGGCGCGCCGGGGCGCCAGACCGCCGAATTCGCTGTCCAGGCCCAGCTTCAGGCGCTGGTCCTGCACGCGCTCGCGCTCGGCCAGCACCTGCTGGGTGGACTGCAGCGAGGCAATGCGCTCGCGCTGGGCGTCCAGCGCGGCCAGCGCGGACTCGACCTCGGCCACGCCGTCGAGCACGCTCTGGCGGTAGGCCTGGACGGCGGCCTGCAGCGCCAGCTCGCTGGCGTCGGCCTGCGAGCGGCGGCGGCCCCAGTCGAACAGGGGAATGTCGATCTGCGGGCCGAAGGTGGGTGCGTTGTCCTGCGTGGTACGGTAGTTCTGGGTGATGTTGAACGAGTACAGCAGCGAACCGCCGAGCACGAAGCGCGGGTACAGCGCCGCATGCGCAATGCCCTGCTCGGCCGCGGCGCGTTCCACGGCGGCCTGCGCCACCTGGATGTCGGGGCGCGTGCGCAGCAGGTCGGCAGGCAGGGCGGCCACGCCCAGGGCCTGGGCACCGGGCAGCGGTGCCTTCGCATCGGCCTGCAGCCACTGCGCATCGGGCCGCGTGCGGCCCAGCAAGGCGGCCAGCATGTGGGCGCTGCGGGCCTGGGTTTCGCGCAGGCTGGCACGCAAGGCGGCGCTCTGGCCGGCCTGCAGTTGCAGCTGGTGCACGGCCTCGGCCGTGCCCAGGCGCTGCTGCTGGCGCACCTGGGCCAGTTGCAGGGCACGCGCATCCAGCAGCGCCTGTTCGTCGATCAGGGCGCGCTGGCGCTGGGCCGTGCGGATGTCCAGATAGCGGTGGACCACATCGGCCACCAGGGCCACGCGCGCCGCCTGCAGGCGGCCCCGTGCGTCAAGCACGGAGGCGGCGGCATTGCGCTCGCCGGCCTCGCGGGCGCCGAACAGCCCCAGGTCCCAGCTCACGTCGATGCTGGCGTGGAAATACGAGTCGATGGCCGCGATGTCCTGCAGCGTGCGCGCACCGGCCGTGAACACGGGCCGGAAGGCGGAGCCTGCCGTGCCGGCCAGCAGCCGTTGCTGGCGCAGGCGCGACTGGGCCTGGGACAGGTCGAGGTTGGCGGCCAGCGCCTCCTCGACCAGGGTGTTGAGGGATTCGTCGCCCCAGGCCTTCCACCAGCCCTGCAGGTCGGGCGCCGCGGCCGAGCCAGGTGCACCCGGCGCGGCGGCAGGCAGGGGCTGCGTCCACTGCGCGGGCACCGAGCCGTCGAGCTGCGCCGGAGGCGGCGAGGAGCAACCGGCCAGCGCCAGGGCGGCGCCCAGGCAGAGGCTGGAGAGGCGATGCGTCGCGGCGGCGTGGTTCACGGGATGGACAGGCGGGAGGGGATGATCGAGGGGAGGACCGGGAAAACGAGGCCAGGGAACCATGTCCCCGGATAGCCATTGGACGCGGCCAAGCTTGCGCGAGGTTGCAGGCTTTATGGAGGAAATATGGAGACATGCGCGACCCCGGCCCTCAGCCCATAATGGGCGCCGGAAGCCGCGCCGTGCGGCTTTTGCGCCATGAACTCCACAGCACAGCCAACGGCAACCACCCCCCTCGTGCTCGTCGTCGAAGACGAGCCCGCCATCGCCAGCATCCTGACGGCCTATCTCGAGCGGGATGGGCTGCGTTCGCGCATGGCCTCGGACGGACAGGAGGCACTGCAGCTGTTCCGCCTGCTGCGGCCCGACCTGGTGCTGCTGGACATCCACCTTCCCGGCATGGACGGCATTGACGTGCTGCGCGCCATCCGCGACGACAGCCAGACGCCCGTGATCATGGTCACTGCCCTGGCCGACGATGTGGACAAGCTGCTGGCCCTGCGCCTGGGCGCAGACGACTACGTGGTCAAGCCCTTCAACCCGCCGGAGGTCGTGGCCCGCGTGCGTGCCGTGCTGCGCCGCACCCAGGCGCGCAAGAACCCGGCGCCCGCGCCCATCCGCGTGGGCCCCATCGAAATCGATGCCGAGGCGCACAGTGCCGTGGTCTACGACAACGAGGGCCGCGCCCTGCCGCTGCCCCTGACGCTGACCGAATTCCGCCTGCTGGCCTGCCTGGCGGCCCAGCCCCGGCGCTGCTTCTCTCGCTCCCACCTGATCGAGCACTGCCTGCCCGAGAGCGATGCGCTGGAGCGCGTCATCGACTCCCATCTGTCCAAGCTGCGCCGCAAGCTGCAGCTGGCCGGCCAGGAAGGCCTGATCGAGACCGTGCGCGGCATTGGCTACCGGCTATGGCCCTGGGACTGAGGCCCAACCGCATCTGGGTGCGCTTCGGCCTGTGGATCACGGCCACCGTGCTCAGCACCATTGCCCTGCTGGCCATCGGCGTGCTGGTGTTCTCCGAAATCCAGTACCGCGATTTCTACAACAGCCTGCCTCCTGCCGTGCAGATCGAGCTGGACGAACTCAACGCCCAGTCGCTGGAAGACAGCCCCCGCGCCATGCAGATCTACGGCCAGTACTGGAAGGGCGACCTGCTGTTCGGCGAGAAATGGTCCCTGGTCATCGGCCTGCTGGTGTGCCTGCCCTTCGGGCTGGCCGTGGGCTTCTGGGTCTCGCGCCTGGTGACACGGCCCCTGGCATCGATGGTGGAGGTGGCCAAGCGCGTGGAGCTGGGCGACTTCAGCGCGCGCGCCCTGCCCGGCAAGGCCCATGGCGAGATGGCCGAGATGGTGGTGGCCTTCAACCGCATGATCGATTCGCTGGAGACGCTGG
Source organism: Delftia acidovorans (assembly GCA_031286585.1). Classification (GTDB taxonomy): domain Bacteria; phylum Pseudomonadota; class Gammaproteobacteria; order Burkholderiales; family Burkholderiaceae_C; genus Comamonas; species Comamonas acidovorans_A. The sequence goes on along the minus strand of JAITUC010000024.1, from coordinate 139,119 downwards.
AGACCGAGCGCCGCGCCACGGCGGCCTCGATCTCGCACGAGCTGCGCACGCCGCTGACCGTGCTGCAGGCGCGCCTGCATGCCATCTGCGACGGCGTCATCGCCGCGGACGACACCGAGCTGAACACGCTGCTGTTCCAGGTCGAGCACCTGGGCCGGCTGGTGGGCGACCTGCACACGCTGTCCATGGCAGATGCCGGCCAGCTGTCGCTGCAAAAGCAGCGCCTGGACCTGGCCGAACTCGTGGCCGAAACGCTGGACCACCTGCACCCCCAGCTCCTGCAGCATGGCATGCAGCTGGAGATGCACCTGCCAGCGCCCAGCGACATCGGCATGGCCGACATCCGTGCCGACGCCGACCGCATGCGCCAGATCCTCACCAACCTCGTCAGCAACGCCATGCGCCACGCGGCCAGCGGCGCATGGCTGGGCGTGGCGCTGACGGTGGAATCCGATACCGAAGGCCGTGCCTGGGCCGTGCTGCGCGTCAGCGATGCCGGGCCCGGACTGCCCAGCGAACTGCGCGCCCACCCCTTCCAGCGTTTTGCCCAGGTGCCCGGCAAGCGCCGCCGCGAGGGCTCGGGCCTGGGCCTGTCCATCGTCAAGGCACTGACCGTTTCCCAGGGCGGCAGCGTGGAGGCCGACGATTCCGAGCAGGGCGGCGCCCGCTTCACGCTGCGCTTTCCGCGCGTCTGATCCTGCGTCTCGACAGGGCCGCTGGAACCGCTACGCGGACGGAGCCTGCGCCTCGCGCAGCAGCGCATGGATGGCCCAGCCCAGCGGCGCGCGCAGCTGCTGCAGCGTCTGCTGCGGCCCCAGCGCCAGCAGCGACTGCGACACCCAGCCATAGGTCAGCGTGTGCAGCAGCCGCGCCAGGGGCTGGGCCGGCACAGGCAGCGGCGGATCGCAGTCCTGCAATGCCGTGCCCCACAGCTGTACGTAGGCCTGGTAGTGGCGACGGAAGGGCTCGGGCGCGGACACCTTGCGCTCCAGCATGAACAGCGCGGCCCACATCGGCGCCTCGCGCGCAATGCCATCGACCAGGGTGTCCAGCAGGCGGTCCACGCGCGTGGCCAGCGGCATGCCGGCGCTGTCCAGCAGCGTCTGCAGCCCCTGGGCGTGCAGGGCCTGCACCTGGCGGTGGATGCACATGGCCGCCAGCGTGTCCATGTTGCCGAAGTACTCGTAGAAGGTGCCCAGGCCCACGCCGGCCACGGCAGCCACCTCGCGCACCGTGGTGCGCTCGTAGCCCTGCTCGATCACAAGCCGAACAAAGGCGTCCTGCAGCGCCTGCGATGTGGCCTGCGCGCGCGATTGCAGGGGGCGGCGCCGCACTTTGGGCGGCTGCGGCTGCTGCCTTGAAACCCGAACACCTTTGCTGGGCATTTTTCCTAGACTTTTGCGTTGAGATCCACGATCACGGAGACACGCATGAGCACCGGCCAGACTTTGCAGAACTGGGACACGCACGAGGTCCTGAACCAGTTCGACGAATACACCGATTTCAACCTGCTGGAGGCCGACCCTGCCCTGGCCGAGGCCCTGCAGCGCAGCGGCGCCGCGCGCCACATCCCGTCGCTGTCGCGCTATGCGCAGCAGCTGGGCGAGCGCGCCACCTGGGAGTTGGCCGAGCAGGCCAACCGCCATACGCCCGAGCTGCACCGCTTCGACGCGCGCGGCCGCATCATCGACGCTGTTGAGTTCCACCCGAGCTGGCACACGCTGCTGGGACTATACCGGCAGCAGGGACTGATCTCCCTGCCCTTCGAGGACAGCAGCACGGGCCGCTGGAGCGCCTGGGCCGCCGGCTTTTACCTGCACGGCCAGGTCGAGCAGGGCACGCTGTGCCCGGCCACCATGACCACGGCGGCCATCCCGCTGCTGCAAAAGGAACCGGCGCTGTGGCAGCAGCTGCAGGGCAAGCTGTTCAGCCACGAATACGATCCGCGCGACCTGCCCGTGGCCGACAAGGCATCGATGTGGCTGGGCATGGGCATGACCGAGAAACAGGGCGGCTCCGACGTGCGCGCCAACACCACGGTGGCCATGCCGGTGCACGCTGGCGGGCGCGGCGGCGAGTACCTGCTGCGCGGCCACAAGTGGTTCTTCTCGGCACCCATGTGCGATGCCCACCTGGTGGTGGCGCGCATGGGGGAAGGCGGTGGCCAGGCCTGCTTCTACGTGCCGCGCTGGCGCCCGGACGGCAGCAGGAATGCCGTGCGCGTGCAGCGCCTGAAGGACAAGGTGGGCAACCGCAGCAACTCCAGCAGCGAGGTGGAGTTCGAGGACGCCTGGGGCATCCTGATGGGCGAGGAAGGCCGGGGCATTCCCACCATCATCGAGATGGCCACCTATACCCGCCTGAACTGCGTGCTGGGCAGCGCCGCCATCCTGCGCTCGGCCACCGTGCAGGCCCTGGCCTATGCGCGCCGGCGCAGCGTCTTCGGCAGGCGGCTGGCCGAGCAGCCGCTGATGCGCACCGTTCTGGCCGATCTGGCGCTGGAAAGCGAGGCCGCGCTGCAGATCGCCATGCGCCTGGCCCAGGCCTACGAAAGGGGAAGCGATGACGGCGGCGGTGGCGACCCGCTGGAGCGCGCCTGGAAACGCATCATGACGCCGGCCGCCAAGTTCTGGGTCTGCAAGCGCGGCGTGGAGCTGACGGGCGAGGCCATGGAGGTGCTGGGCGGCAACGGCTACGTGGACACGGGCCTGATGGCGCGCCTGTTCCGCGAGGCGCCCGTGAACTCGATCTGGGAAGGCTCGGGCAACGTCATGTGCCTGGACGTGCTGCGCGCCATCTCGCGCGAGCCCGACGGCGCACAGCTGCTGCTGCAGGACCTGATCGACACGGCAGCGGGCGAGCCCGCGCTGCTGCAGCAGGCGCAATCGCTGGCACGGCGCCTGTCCGGACCGCCTGACCAGCTCGAGGCCCAGGCACGCCGCCTGGTGCAGGACCTGGTACTGCTGGCCCAGGCCTGCCTGCTGCGCCGCCATGCGCCGCACGCCATGGCCGATGGCTTCATCGCCACGCGCCTGGGGCCGCAGCAGGGCGCCATGGTGGCGGGCGCCTTCGATCCCGCAGGCCTGGACATCGCAGCCATCCTGCAGCGCGCATTGCCGGCCTGAGGCGGGGGCGGGAACCTCGACAGAAAAATCACAAGGAGACAAGACATGAACCTGCTCGACGCCTTCGACAGCGCCGTGCGCAAGACGCCCGCCAAGGCCTTTCTGCGCGACCGGGGCGCCTCCATCAGCTACGCCGACATGCAGCAGCGCTCGCAGCGCGCGGCCGCCGTGCTCCATGCCCATGGAGTGGGCAGGGGCGATACCGTGGCCCTGATGTGCCTGAACACGCCGGGCTTTGTCGAGGCCCTGTTCGGCGCCTGGCGCCTGGGCGCCGCGCTGGTGCCCGTCAACCACAAGCTGCAGGCACCCGAGCTGCAGTACATCCTCGACCACGCGCAGTGCAAGGCCCTGGTGTTCGATGCCGCACTCGCGCCCGTGGTCGCGGCCGCGCCGCACCGTTGCGCACGGCTTGTGACCGAGGCGACAGGCACAGGCACAGCCACCGGCACCGGCAACGGCGCCCAGGACTGGGACACCATGGTGGCGGCCGCCCTGCCCCTCGAAGGCACGCGGCCCGCCGATGACGACATTGCCCAGGTGCTCTACACCTCGGGCACCACGGGCCGGCCCAAGGGCTGCCTGCTGAGCCACCGTGCCGTCACGCTGGCGGCGATCACGGCGGCGCTGGGCCTGTCCATCACGCGCGAGGAGCGCACGCTGATGGCCATGCCCATCTGGCATTCCTCGCCGCTCAACAACTGGTTCGGCGGCACGCTGTACATGGGCGGTACCGTGGTGCTGCTGCGCGAGTACCACCCGCAGCATTTCCTGCAGACCGTGCAGGACGAGGGCGTGACGCTGTACTTCGGCGCCCCCGTCTCCTACTTCGCTCCGCTGCAGATGCTGCCCGACTTTGCCCGCTACGACCTGAGCAGCGTGCGCGCCTGGGTCTACGGCGGCGGCCCCATCGGCGCAGAGATGGCGCGCAAGCTGGCCACGGCCTACCGCAGCGACCGCTTCTACCAGGTCTACGGCATGACCGAGACCGGCCCCACGGGCACCACGCTCTACCCGGAGGAGCAGGTGGAGCGCGCCGGCTCCATAGGCCGCGTGGCCTTGCCCGGCGTGGACATGCGCGTGGTACGCGGCGACGGCGAGGATGCCGGCCCGGGCGACACCGGCGAGATCTGGCTGCGCACCGGCAGCGTGATGGACGGCTACCTGCACGACGCCCAGGCCACGGCCGCCGCCTTCGCGCCCGGCGGCTGGTACCGCACGGGCGATCTTGCGCGCCTGGACGACGCGGGCTATCTCTTCATCGTGGACCGGACCAAGGACATGGTCATCACGGGTGGCGAGAACGTGTATTCCAAGGAGGTGGAGGATGCGCTGTCGGCCCATCCCCAGGTCGCCGATGTCGCCGTCGTGGGCAGGCCCCACGCCGAATGGGGCGAGACCGTCATCGCCCACGTGGTGCCGCGCGGCGAGGCCGCGCCCGATGCCGAGGCACTGCAGCATTTCCTGGCCGACAGGCTGGCGCGCTACAAGATTCCGCGCGAGTTCATCTTCGCCACCAGCCTGCCGCGCACGCCCACGGGCAAGCTGCAGAAATTCCTGCTGCGGCAGGAGCGAGGCGCCACCTGAGGCACCCGCCCCCTGCGCGCCCTACTTTCCGGCCTTGAAGTCCGTCTCGCTCATGCCGCGCCGCCAATAGGCCACGACCAGTTGCTCGTGCTTTTCCAGTCCGCGCTCCTCGCGCGCCCACTGGCGCGCGGCCTGGGCGGCGTCGAATTCGCCAGCCACCCAGACGAAGCGGCTGGTGGGGGATGGCCCGGGCGAAGGCACGGGCCACTCCACGGCGCGCAGCGCGTCGAGCAGCAGCGTGGTGGTGCCGGCCTCGGCAGCGCCACGGTGCAGCCAGTGCCATTGCAGGCCTGCAGGCGCCTGCACGGGCTGCTCGTCCTGCGGGCCCTGGACCTCGGCGAATACATGGCCGCGCGTGTGCGCCGGCAGGGAGGCCGCAATGCGCAGCATGGCTGGCAGCCCGGTGTCGTCGGCGGCCAGCAGCATCCAGTCGGCTGGCGTGGCCGTGCGCCCGCCGGGGCCGGTCATGCCGATGCGCTGGCCCGGCCGGGCGCGCGCGGCCCAGGCTGACCCGGGGCCTGCGTCCTCGTGCAGCACGAAGTCCACGTCCATCCATCCCTGAGCGCCGGCCCCCTCGCCGTCCACGCCTGTCGCACGCATGGTGTACGTGCGCATGTCCAGGCGCCTGTCGCCCTCGGGCAGGCGCAGCAGGCCGCTGGCCGACAGCGTGGGCCACTCGGGCTCGGTCACGCCGGGCTGCGGAAACAGCAGCTTGACGTGGATGTTGGTGTCCTGCGCATAGCGCGCCATGTCGTCGCAGGCAAAGCGCACGCGGCGCATGTGCGGCGTGAGATCGCGCACGGCCAGCACCCGCAGTTCGCGGAAGGCCGGCGGGCGCTGCAGCGCGGCGCCGTCACCCTCCCAGGCCAGGGAATCATCGGCGGCGCCCGCAGCCTCCAGCAGCAGGTGGGCCAGCATGAGCTTCATGTCCTGCAGCAGCTCCACGCCGGGTGCCGCCACCTCGGCGTGGACCTGCCGGCCCTCCAGCCACAGCTGGCCCCGGCCACCCTCGTAGTCGGCCACCCAGCGCGCGCCTTCGCGGCGCACGGTGATATCGTGCTCCTGCATGTGCCCGACGATGGCGGCGATGGCCTCGTCGGCCCTGTCCATGCGCACCGAGGTGCGTGCCTGCAGCAGTGTCATTGACGTATGTCCTTTCGTTCGGTGATTGCAGCATCGCCCGGCGCCGGCGGGGTTTGCACCAGCACCGCCGACGTTTGCGCAGCGCGCCCATGCGCCCATAGCCCATACGGCGGCCCTGGCCGTCAGAGCCTGGCGCGCACCAGCTTGGGAGAGATGCCGAAGCGGCGCTTGAAGGCCGTGGAGAAATTGGCGGCGCTGGAATAGCCGGCCGCATGCGCGACCTCGGAGACGCTGCAGCCCGTCTGCTCCAGCGCGGCCCAGGCACGTTCCAGCCGCTGCTCGCGCCGGTACTCGTCGATGCTCGACCCGTAGGCCAGGCGGAACTGGCGCTGCAGGGCGCTGGCGCTCAGGCCGACCTCGCGCGCAATCTCGGCCAGCGGGCGGCAGCCGTCGCCGCCACTGTCCAGCAAGGCCTTGAGGCGCGCCATGCGCCGGTGCTCGCGCACGCCCAGCACGGTCTGCGCCGGGTCGGGCTCGGGCGCGTCGAGGGCCTGCACGGCCTCGTGCACCAGCTCCAGCGTGCGGCTGGCCAGCAGCAGGGGCGCCGAGCCCTCGCGCGCCAGCTGGATGATCTGCTCGGCCACCGCCACGGCGCGCGGCGAGGGCTGCCAGGGCTGTATGGCCAGCAGCTGCTGCTCCATCCAGTGCCGCAGCAGCGGTGGCGCGACCATGGGCAGGGCCTGGGCGGCAAACCACTGCGGCTGCACGGTGATGCTGAGCTTGCGCTCGAACTTGCCGCGCCGCCAGTGCCGCATGAACATGTCGCCGGGCCGCGAATGGATGACGGCGCCGCAGGCCTGCACATGGGCACTGGCCGGGCTGGCGGGCGCCACCTGCATCTGCAGGCCCTGGCTGCCGAAGGCCACGTCCACGCAGCCCTCCAGCAGCACGACCAGGTGCAGCCCCGGCACGGCCGGCGAACGCGTGCTCATGGTGCGCAGGTCGCGCGCCTCCACGCCATGCAGCCACAGGCCGGGCTGGACCTGCCAGGACTGCAGGTGCCCGGCCAGCAGCGCGTCCTCGGACGTGACCCCGGCGTCGAGGATGCGGTAGTCGGGACCGCTGAAATCGCAGGCACGCAGCGTGCCCCGCCCCAGCCAGCGCGGAGGGCGTGCAGGTGTTTGGACAGAGGAGAAAGCCATGGCCAGCCGGAGCGTCGCGCGCCCCACAGACAAGAATGATTCTTATTTTAAGGATCACGCCGGAACGGCGCTTTCTGCGGGGAATCCATGGCGTGCCCCGCCGCGCGCCCGGGCCGCAGTGCGCCACAATGCGCCATGCTCAGCCTCCAAGACATCCAGAATGCCGCCGACCGCCTGCGCGGCGCCGTGCTCGAAACGCCCTGCGTGGAATCGCGCACGCTGTCCCAGATCACGGGAGCGCAGGTCTATCTCAAGTTCGAGAACCTGCAGTTCACGGCCTCGTTCAAGGAACGCGGCGCCCTCAACAAGCTGGCCCAGCTCTCGCCCGAGGAGCGCGCACGCGGCGTGGTCGCCATGAGTGCCGGCAACCATGCCCAGGGCGTGGCCTACCACGCGCAGCGCCTGGGCGTGCGTGCCGTCATCGTCATGCCGCGCTTCACGCCGGGCGTGAAGGTGGAGCGCACGCGCGGCTTCGGCGCCGAGATCGTGCTGCACGGCGACTCCCTGGCCGAGGCGCGCCAGCATGCCTACACGCTGGCCGAGCAGCAGGGCCTGTGCTTCGTCCACCCCTATGACGACGAGCAGATCGCGGCGGGCCAGGGCACGCTGGCGCTGGAGATGCTGGCCGAGCAGCCCGACCTGGACCAGCTCATCGTGGCCATCGGCGGCGGCGGCCTGATCGCGGGCGTGGCCACGGCCGCCAAGGGACTGAACCCGGGCATCGAGATCATCGGCGTGCAGACCCAGCGCTTTCCGTCCATGTTCAATGCCGTGCGCCAGGCCGGGCTGCCCATGGGCACCTCGACCATCGCCGAGGGCATTGCCGTCACCCAGCCCGGCGCGATCACGCAGGAAGTCGTGTCTCGCCTGGTGGACGACATGCTGCTGGTCGATGAAGGCGACATCGAGCAGGCCGTGCTCATGCTGCTGGAGATCGAGAAGACCCTGGTCGAGGGCGCGGGCGCCGCGGGCCTGGCCGCGCTGCTGCGCCATCCGCAGCACTTCGCGGGCAAGAAGGTGGGGCTGATCCTGTCGGGCGGCAACATCGACCCGCTGCTGCTGGCGGCCATCATCGGGCGCGGCATGGTGCGTTCCGGGCGGCTGGCGCGCATCAAGGTCAGCGCACGCGACGTGCCCGGCGTGCTGGCGCGCATCACGGCCACGGTGGCGGCGGCGGGCGCCAATATCGAGGAAGTCCACCACCAGCGCGCCTTCACCATGCTGGCCGCGCAAAGCGTGGAGATCGAGCTGGTGCTGCAGACGCGCAACAAGGCCCATATCGAAGAGGTCATCGCTGCCCTGCAGGCCGAGGGCATGCAGGTCAACGCGGCATGATGCCGCGTGCGTCATGGCTTTCCCCAGACGCGCGTGCCGCCGACACTGCCTAGAATGGTCCGAACCCCACTGCTGCCAGGAGCGCACCGCATGTCGCATGATCCCGCCGCGAACCACGCCACCGAAGCCTCGGCCACCGACGACGCCACGGAGGCCGTCGTGCCCTACATCCCCGTCATCCTGCCGCTGGCCGGTGCCGTGATGATGTTCCTGCTGGCCTTCATTGCGGTGAACATGGCCTGACCAAGCCCTGCCTTCCCCACCTAAAGCCCCGCCTTTGCGGGGCTTTTTTTCTTGCCTGTTCACCAGGCAAATCACGCATCTATATTGCATACTTTGATGCACAGAATGCATAGTTTTTGCCATTCGTTTGCTGACAAATTCGTGACCGCTCCCTAGAATCGAATCCCCAGCCGGTGCGCCGCCAGCTTCCGCCAGCGCCGCCTCGCCGCCCCGAGAAGAGCTTCCTTCGCGCGCCGACTGAACGAGAGCCCGTTTCTCAAAGTTGGCGCGGCAACAGGCGCGTCCCCTTTGAAAAACTGGTTTTTTCAATTGAAGGAAGCTCCGCGATGAACGCACCCGTCATGCAAGGCCTGAACATCCAGGCCCCTGCCTACGTCAAGAACAGCCGCCTGATCGCCTGGGTGGCCGAGATGGCCGCACTGTGCAAGCCCGCCAGGATCCACTGGTGCGACGGCTCCCAGGAAGAGTACGAGCAGCTGTGCCAGCAGCTCGTCGATGCCGGCACCTTCAAGAAGCTCGATCCCGTCAAGCGCCCCGGCAGCTACCTGGCCTGGTCCGACCCGTCCGACGTGGCGCGCGTCGAGGACCGCACTTACATCTGCTCGGCCAACAAGGAAGACGCAGGCCCGACCAACAACTGGATGGCCCCGAACGAGATGCGCGCCACGCTGCAGCCGCTGTTCGACGGCTGCATGGCCGGCCGCACCATGTATGTGGTGCCCTTCTCCATGGGCCCGCTGGGCTCGCCCATCGCCCACGTGGGCGTGGAGCTGTCCGACAGCGCCTATGTGGCCGTCAACATGAAGATCATGACCCGCATGGGCCGTGCCGTGTATGACGTGATCGGCGTGGAAGGCGAGTTCGTTCCCTGCATGCACACCGTGGGCGCCCCCCTGGCCGAAGGCGAGAAGGACCAGACCAGCTGGCCCTGCAACAAGACCAAGTACATCGTCCACTATCCCGAGACGCGCGAAATCTGGAGCTATGGCTCGGGCTACGGCGGCAACGCCCTGCTGGGCAAGAAGTGCTTTGCGCTGCGCATCGCCTCCACCATGGGCCGCGACCAGGGCTGGCTGGCCGAGCACATGCTCATCCTGGGCGTGACCAACCCCCAGGGCAAGAAGTACCACGTGGCTGCGGCCTTCCCCAGCGCCTGCGGCAAGACCAACTTCTCCATGCTGGTGCCGCCCAAGGTCTTCGAAGGCTGGAAGGTCACCACCATCGGCGACGACATCGCCTGGATCAAGCCCCAGGCCGACGGCTCGCTGCGCGCCATCAACCCCGAGGCCGGCTACTTCGGCGTGGCCCCCGGCACGAACTACCACACCAACCCCAACTGCATGGCCAGCCTCGACAAGAACGTGATCTTCACGAACGTCGCGCTGACCGATGACAACGACGTGTGGTGGGAAGGCATGGACAAGGACACCGGCAAGCAGCCCGATCACCTGATCGACTGGCAGGGCAAGGACTGGACGCCCCAGATCGCCCGCGAAACCGGCGCCAAGGCCGCCCACCCCAACGCCCGCTTCACCGTGGCCGCGATCAACAACCCCGCGCTGGACGAAGCCTGGGACGATCCCAAGGGCGTGAAGATCGACGCCATCATCTTCGGCGGCCGCCGCTCCACCACGGTGCCGCTGGTGACCGAGGCCCGCAACTGGACCGAAGGCGTCTACATGGCCGCCACCATGGGTTCGGAAACCACGGCCGCCGCCTTCGGCGCCCAGGGCGTGGTGCGCCGCGACCCCTTCGCCATGCTGCCGTTTGCCGGCTACAACATGAGCGACTACTTCCAGCACTGGCTCACGCTGGGCGCCAAGATCGAAGGCCAGGGCGCCGCCCTGCCCAAGATCTTCACCACCAACTGGTTCCGCAAGAATGCCGACGGCAAGTTCGTCTGGCCCGGCTACGGCGAGAACATGCGCGTGCTGAAGTGGATGATCGACCGCATCGAAGGCCAGGCCCAGGGCGAGCAGACCGCCTTCGGCATTGCGCCGCAGTACGCCGAGATCAACTGGACCGGCCTGGACTTCTCCGCCGACCAGTTCGCCAGCGTGACCAGCATCGACAAGGCCGCCTGGGCCGAGGAAATGCAGCTGCATACCGAGCACTTCGACAAGCTGGCCCACAAGCTGCCCCAGGAACTGCTGGCCACCAAGGCCGAACTTGAAAAGCGCCTGGCGGCCTGATCCGGCGCCAGCCCATGGAAAAAGCCTCGCACTGCGAGGCTTTTTTGTGGCGTTTCAACGACGCCCTCCAGACAACAAAAAAGTTCTGGTGTCAAGTCTTTCGTGCAAAGCACGCAAGGATTGAAACCGTATATGGGACAGTAGGTTAGCTCTTTTTGGGGCCGCGTCGCAGGACTGCGGCTTGATTGGCTAGGAGCCACATAGGAGCGTCGGGAGAGAAAGCCGGATCGCACCTGATCGTGCTGGATTGCCGAGGGGCGGCGGGCTTGTTTCACCATCATAGTCCAGTGGATTGGTGGCATCCAGAATGAAGAACGCGCAGCTCCAAGGCTGCGCGTTCGATGAATGCCGCAGGGTGTGAGCGACGCCATCACGTCGGCTTCGATGGCGCGCTCCATGTTGCCGTGTCCTTCCTGAATCCACGATCTCCCGCCATGAATGCCTCCAGCATGTGCGGGATGAGTGTTGTCGCATCGACTGCTTCGCCGTAGGTCTGCGCGTGTAGCGCGGCATAGCGGTCGAGGTCGGCTTTCAGGCTGGCCGGGCACGCAAAGGTCAGCTTCGTGGACTCCAGTTTTGGCAGCGGCCCAAGCCGCAGCTTCTTGGTCGTGCTCATTGCATTGCCCCCCGCTGGAAGAACATCGGTTGGTACGGTCGCAACACCAGATCGCGGTTGACGATGATCCTCACCGGCAGGCCCGGCCGCTCGGTCAGCGTCGGCTGGATGTTCATGTTGCGCCGGGTCATCTCCTGACCGACCTGATTGATGCTGTCCTGCGCGCTGTCGCGCCCGGCGATCACGATGCGGTTGCCGCCCTGCCGGTTCTCCGGCGCGGCCAGCTCGGCGCCTACGCCCAGCAGCGTCGTCAGCGCCGCGCCAGCAAAGACCCGATCCCAATGCCAATCGACGCCATCTTCAAGGCCGGAATATCCGGCCGGGTCAGTGCCCGCAAGGTTGTCGAGCTTCAGCGAGGACGTGTCCGGCAGGATGACCCGGTTCCACACTACCTGCACGCGACTCTGCCCGTAGCTCACCTGGCTGTTGTATTTGCCCAGGATGCGCGAGCCCTGCGGGATCAACAGGAACTTGCCCGTCGCCGTGTCGTAGACCGGCTCCGTCACCGTGGCGATCACGTCGCCCGGCAAGTCGGACTTGATGCCTGTCACCAGCGCACCGGCGATCACCGTTCCGGCCATTACCTGATACGGCGATGCTGGCAGCGCCAAATTGCCGGAATTGCGGGTTTCCGTAGAACCGCCTTTCAGGAACGCCTCTTTCTGGTCTTGCCGGTTCTGCATGGTGGTCGGGTCGGCAGGCTGGGCCGCCGTCGAGGCCGGCCCGGCGGCGAGATGGTCGAAGGCCGCGAGCGTGCTTGCGCCGCCAGGCGCACCCGGCGCGGCCTGCGCCACGGTGGCGGCGCTCTGGCCTTGGCCATCCGAGCGGAAGAACACTGACGAAGCCGCCGCCGCATCCGCTTCTTTGCGTCGCGCATCCTCCGGGTCGTGCCCCGGCGGCGCATAGGTTGGCGTCACCGGCTGCTGCGACTTCACGATGGCCGGGCCAAGATCGCCCGGCAGCGGCGGCCCCAGCTCTGGCACCTTCGGCGGCAGCTTCGAGTAGTCGGTCGGCAGGCCATCCAGCCCTTCGGACTTCGAGACGCGATCGACGTTGTAAAGCTCGGTCTGCTCGCCCGCGCCGCGTCGATGCGGCTGCAATGACCAGATCGTAGCCCCGAGCACAGCGACCGACAGGCCGCCGGTAAGCATGGCCAGCGTGCGCCGGTTCAGCCGCGTGACCGGGCGCGGCTGGGCGCGCAGCGCAACCGCCTCGGGCGCCACCTTGCCCGCCTGTGGCGCGGCATGGTCTGGAGTGTCGTCCTGGCTCATGTCAGTTCCTCCGCGCCACGCCGTCCGTGCGCTCGATCCGCACCACGTCGCCCTTGTCGCCTCCCAGGCGCAGTTCGGCCGCGCCGAACAGGCGATCCACGATGTAGTACGGCGAGCGGAAGCGGTAGTTCACCAGTTGCCCATCGCCCTGCGCGCCGATGACGAACAGCGGCGGCAGCTCGCCTTGCGCGATGCCAGCGGGAAACTGGATATAGACCTTCTCGCCGTCATCGAAGGCGCGCAGCGGCTTCCACGGCGGATTGCTGCCGCTGACGGCGTAGCGAAAGCGGATCTTCTCCAGCGACAGCCCGGCATCGACTGGCGCAGCGGCACTCGCCGCCTGCGCCTGGCGCTGCAAGGCCAGCATCTTGTCCTTCGGGTACTCCCAGGACACCGATGCCATCCACGTCTTCTCGGTCGAGGTCAGTTCCAGCAGGTAAGTGCGCCGACTGGTCGTGATGACCAGATTGGTCTTCAGGCCCGAGCGGATCGGCTTCACCATCACATTGACCCGCAACGCATCGCCGCTGCCGCTCGATGTGTCTCCGACGATCCAGCGCACGGTATCGCCGGCGGCCACCGTCACCAGTTCCTCGCCCGGCTGGAGCGCGATCACGGTTACGCGGCCCACGGCCGCATAGACCTGATACAGCGCGCCATCCGTGAAAGGCCACACCTGAATCGCGTTGACGTAGCCCTCGCGCGTGGGCGCAACGCGGGCCTCCGTATTGGCCCGCGAGACGCGCACCTTCTCGTCGGTCGGTTCCGGCGCGGGCTTGGCGTCTTCTGCCTCGGGCATTGGCTTCAACTGCGCCGGCAGCGCCAGCGGCTCGGGCACTTTGACCACTTCCACCGGCGCGGGTGGTTCCGGCAGCGGCTGGGCCTGCACGGTTTCATCGAGCGAGATAACGGGCGGCGGCTTGCCCTGCGTGGCGCAGCCCGCCAGGACAAACAGAATTACCGGCAGGACGGATTTACGGAAAAGATCATTCATGGTTTTGCTCCTTCGTTCGCTTCCAGTTCACGGCTCCACGACAGCCCGTTGACGTAGATGCCCAAGGGGTTCTTGCGCACGCGCTGCTCGGTGCGCGGCGTCTGCTGCACTATGGAAACCACGGCGTTCCAGCGTTCGGTGCGATCCAGCGCGCCATTGACAAAGCGCGTCTCCGTCCAGCGCACGTTGAAAGACGTGTCGCTGGCGCGGGTCACGCTGGTGATCTGCACCGTCACCGACTCCTTGCCGATGCGCGCGAACGGATCGTTCACGCGGGCGTACTCGTTGAGCACCACAGCGCCCTTGTCGGTCGTGTAGTCGTAGGCATCGAGCCAGTTCTGGCGGACGACGATGGGGTCAATGGATAGCGAGCGCACCAGCCCGATAAAACGGCCCAGGTGATAAGCCACCTGCGCATCGCTGGGCCGGTACGGCGTGGCGGCTTCGCCAACGGCGCGCACCTGGCCTGCGTTGTCCACCTCGATCACATAGGGCGTGACGATGGACTGCGCCGAGCGCCAGACGAGGCCGCCGGCCATCAACACCGCCAGCGTCAGGCAGCCAAACGCCATCAGGCGCCAGTTCTTCGCCTGCACGCGGGCCGAGCCGATGCGCTCGTCCCAGACTTGCGCCGCGGATTGGTACGGGGTGGCAGGTTGCGGCGCATCGGCGTAGCGCACCTGCGGTCGTTTGAATCGCATGGAAGTTCTCCTTGAGGATCAGGAATCGGAATCGCGAAGGCTTGGCCCCTGGCTGGAGCTGCCGCCGTCGCCGCCGCGCAGCGTGTGGGCGGCGGTGGTTGCGGCATGGGTGATCTGTTGCCTGCGGTGCAGGCGCTTGGCCCAGGCGGGTTGTGCAGCGGATGGGGTCGGCTCGTTTGCCGCCTGCGCGGCACCGGCTCCCGAAGCCGATCCGGCGTCATCGGGCCGGAAAGCAGCGGCGACACGCTCTTTCATCGAGCGTGCGCCCTCGGCCACCTTCTGCCCGGCCGCCTGTGCGCCGGTCTTGGCGACATTGCCGACACCAGCGGCAGCGCCCTTGAGGCCACAGCCGGCGGATGCAGATCCCGCCTGAAACGCCGACCGTGCGCTGCTGGCGGCTCCGGTGGCGGCACGCGCTCCGCTGCCGGCCAGCTTGGCGGCTGCGGGTGCCATGCGCGCCCCGGCGGCGACCGCGCCGCCGACGCCCGTGGCCGCAGCGCCCACGGCAACAGCAGCACCGGCTGCACCCAGCGCGGCACCGGCCATCGCGCCCGCGCCGAGTTGCGGGCCGCCGGACACCAGCCCGGTCGCAATGCCCGGCCCGAAGATGCCCAAGGCCAACAGCGTCAGCGAGGCCAGCATCACGACCACGGAGTGGTCGATGGATGGCTCGGCCGGCTGCACCTGAAACTCGGCGAACAAGCCCGAGCCGATGCCCACGATGACGGCCAGCACCAGCACCTTGATGCCCGACGACACCACGTTGCCCAGTACCTTCTCGGCCAGGAACGCCGTCTTGTTCCACAGCGCGAACGGCACCAGCACGAAGCCCGCGAGCGTCGTCAATTTAAACTCGATCAGCGTGATGAAAAGCTGAATCGCCAGCACGAAGAAGCACAGGAGGACGATCAGCCACGCCAGGAACATCACGACGATGGGCGTGATGTTCACGAACACTTCGGGGAAGCCCGCCATGTCGCCGATCTGTTTCAGGATCGGCGCCCCGGCGTCGATACCGACCTTCGCCAGTCGGCCCGGTTGCAGGAAGTTCTCCATGCTCAGGGTCGAGCCGCTGGCCGTCAGGCCGAGGCCCGCGAAGGAGCGGAACACGATGCCGGCCAGCCAGTTGAAGTTGCCGATGATGTAGGCGAAGGCGCCGACATACAGCACCTTGCGGATCAGCTTGGCGATCACGTCCTCGCCCTGGCCGGTGGCATGGCTCATCGCCCAGAACAACCCGGCGAGCGTCATGTCGATGACGATCAGCGTGGCGGTCAGAAACGCCACTTCGCCGTGCAGAAGGCCGAAGCCCGAGTCGATGTAGCGCGAGAAGGTATCGAGGAAGCGGTCGATGACCGTCACGTCGTTCATGGCGAGTCCTCCTGCCCAGGCAGAGCCATTGCCCCACTGCCATCGGCGGGTTCATCGAAGCTGGGCGGGATCGGCGGCAGGTCGGCCAGCGTCTGGTACTCGCCCGGCCCGGCCTGGCCGGAGAGAAAGCGCCGCAGGTCGGCCTGGGCCACCTGCGCGCAAAGCGCGCCGTCGTGCTCGCCCGCGCGGCACTGCGCGCGCAGCGCGTGCAGCCGGGCCGGTTCGCTGGTGAGCGCATTCACCGGCACCTGCTGCGGCCGGTCACAGCCGGCCAGCACAAGCGCATGGACGGCGAAAGCGAACACGATGGGTGTGCGTTGCATGGCAGCCTCCATCAGCGGTTGTAGAAATTGACGGGCTGCGGCGTGTACGGCGTGCCTTCGCCCAGGAAGCGGCGCGTCACCTCGCGCCCGCGCTCCGTGGCCGCCGCTTGCCGCGCTAGCTCCAGCGAGGCCGCGCGGTCTTGCGTGATCTGAAGCCGCTGCGTCTGGATCGACTGCTTGGCCTGCAAGGCCAGCAACTGGTTCATGGCCTGCATCGCTTGCAACGCACCCTCGGCCGACTGGCTCTTGCCCACGAGGTCGGCCAGCACGCTTTCGTCGTCGCTCAGGTTCTGCGACGCCTGTGCCTGCATCTGCATGGTGGTTTGCAGGCCGTTGAGCGTGTTCTTCCAACGCTCCTGCGCATCGAGGTATATCTGATTGCCGCTCACAGTGGCGGCGTACTTCTCGGGATACAGGCGCGCGAACTCCCGGTCGATGCTCGTCACGTCATAGGCCAGGCCCTTGGCCTGCGCGATCAGCCGCTGGGTGGTCGCCAGATTGGCGCGCAATTGGCCGACCACGCTGGACGGCAGGCTGGCCAGATTGCGCGCCTGGTTGATGAGCATCTGCGCTTCGTTCTGGAGCTGGCGGATCTGGTTGTTGATCTGCTCCAGCGTGCGAACCGCCGTGAGCGTGTTCTGCACAAGATTGGTCGGGTCGAGCACGATGTCGCCGACGCCGAACAAGGCGTGCGCGGGTTGCGCGATGCCGAAGGCGAGCACACAAGCAGCGGTCAGCGCGGCGAGTTTGGAGGCATGGGTTTTCATGGCAGGTTCTCCTGGGGGTGGTCAGCGGTACGGAGGGAATCCGGCGTGAGGCCGGGGAACGAGGGCAGCAGGTCTGCCGCCCAATCGAGGCCGCGATGGCGCAGCCAGGGGCCCGCGAAGCCGGGCACGCCGGCGTCCTGCGGCACGCGGCCAAGAACTTCATCAATGGCGCGCTGGTCTTGTGGCGTGGAAGCGCCCGCGAAGGCCAGCGTCGCCGGCCCCAGGTCGAGGTCGAACACGCGGTTGCCGAGGCGGGATTGGTAGTAGTAGTCGCGCTTGGGTTGCGCAGTGGCGACGATCTCGATCTGCCGGCTGTTGAGGCCGAAGCCCTCGTAGATCGTGCGAATCTGCGGTTCGGTCGCTTGCGGGTTCGGCAAGAAAATCCGACTCGCGCAGCTCTCGATGATGGCCGGCGCGATGGCCGAGTCCTTCACGTCCGCGAGCGACTGCGTGGCGAAGATGACGCTGACGTTCTTCTTGCGCAGCGTCTTGAGCCACTGTCGGATGCGCGCCGCAAACACCGGGTCGTCGAGGAACAGCCACGCTTCATCAAGGATCAGCAGCGTGGGCGCACCATCCAGCCGCTCCTCGAAGCGCGCGAACAGGTAGCGCAGCACAGCGAGCACAGCGGCCTTGCTGTGCATCAGCTCCTCCATCTCGAACGCCTGCACATCGGCCGTGCCGAGGCGGTCATGGTCGGCATCCAGCAGCCTGCCGTGCGCGCCGCCCAGGACGTAGGGCGCGAGTGCCTGGCGCAACGTGTTCGATTGCAGCAACGCCGTCAGGCCCGTGAGCGTGCGCTGCTCCACCGGCGCGCTGGCCAGGCTCCCCAGCGCAGACCAGATGGCCGCTTTCTCGTCCGGGCCGACGGCCGCGCCTTCCTGCAGCAGGCGGCCTTCCACCCATTCGCTGGCCCAGGTGCGGTAGCCCTCGCGGTCGATGCGTGCGAGCGGCTGGAAGGCGATTTCGTCGTCTGCGCCCAGGTCGTAGTGCTCGCCGCCCATGCCCAGGATGGCCGCACGGATCGAGCGTCCCATGTCGAAGGCGAAGATGCGCGAGCCGCGATAGCGGCGGAACTGCATCGCCATCGTCGCCAGCAACACGGACTTGCCCATGCCGATGGGGCCAACCACCAGCGTGTTGCCCACGTCGCCGATGTGCGTCACGAGCCGGAACGGCGTAGCGCCATCGGTACGTGTCACGATCAACGGTGGGCCGTCCAAATGATCGTTGCGCTCCTGGCCGGCCCACACCGCCGACACCGGCATCATGTGCGCCAGATTCAGCGTCGAGACGATGGGCTGGCGCACGTTGGCGTAGGCGTTGCCTGGAATCGACGAAAGCCACGCATCCACGGCGTTGAGCGTTTCGGGGATGGTGACGAAGCCGCGCCCCTGGATGACGCGCTCCACCATGCGCAGCTTCTCGTCGGCCACGGCAGCGTCCGCGTCCATGACGGTGACGGTCGCCGTCAGGTAGCCGAAGGCGACTTGATCGCTGCCCAGCTCCTGCAAGGCAGCATCGGCGTCGGCGGCCTTGTTGTTGGCGTCGGTATCGACCAGCGGGCTTTCCTGCTGGAAGATCGTCTCGCGCAGCAGCGCGATGACGTTCTTGCGCTTGGCGAACCACTGGCGGCGCAGGCGGGAAAGCTCTTTTTCCGCCTCGGCTTTGTCGAGGCAGAGAAAGCGCGTGCTCCAGCGATACGCAAAGCCCAGGCGGTTGAGGTCGTCCAGAATCCCCGGCCAGGTCGAGGTCGGGAAGCCCCGCACCGACACTACGCGCAGGTGCTGGTCGCCCAGCATCGGCGCCAAGCCGCCGACCAGCGCGGAGTCGGTCAGCAGTGCGTCGATGTGGAACGGAACTTCGGGAACGCCGACGCGGTAGCGTCGCGTCGAGACGGTCGCGTGCAGGTAGGTCAGCATCTGGCTGTCATCGAGCCACGCGATCTCCGGCATCACGCCATCGAGCAGGTCGAAGATGCGATCCGTTTCAGCGACGAATGCGTGCAGCCGTTCGCGCCAATCCACGCCTTCGGTCGGCCGGTTTTCGTACAGCAGGCCCGCGGCGCGGGCACGGGATTCCTCGGACGGCAGGTAGGCCAGCGTCAGGTGATAGCCGCTCTCGAAGTGGTTGCCCGAATCCTCGAAAGCGGCGCGGCGTTCTTCATCGACCAGCCACGACAGCGGCTCGGGAAACTCCGAGTGCGGGTAGTCGGCGGCTGGCCGGCGCTCGGCTTCGATGAACAGCGCCCAGCCCGAACCCAAGCGGCGCAGCGCGTTGTTCAAACGCGCCGATGTGGCGATCAGCTCGCCTTGCGTCGCGCTGTCGAGGTCGGGGCCACGAAAGCGCGCCGTGCGCTGGAAACTGCCGTCCTTGTTCAAGACGACGCCCTGCGCCACCAGCCCGGCCCAGGGCAGCCAGTCGGCGAGCAAGGCCGGGCGCTGGCGGTATTCGGCGAGGTTCAGCATCGCGGCGTCCTCCCCTACACGTCCAGCAACGGGCGGTGCTTGATGTGCCGCGCGAACACGGCCATGAACTGCGGATCGACGCGCGCGCCCCACATCGCCAGCGAATGGCCGACGATCCAGAGCACGACACCGGGAATCCACAGTTGCATGCCCAGCCCGACGGCGGCGGCTAACGTGCCATTGGCGATCGCCACGGTGCGCGGTGCGCCGCCCAGCAAGATCGGCTCGGTGAGCGAGCGATGCAGCGGCACCTCGAACCCGGCCGCGAAGGTGTCCGGGCCGCTCATACGACGGCCCCGCCCGAGAAGCTGAAGAACGACAGGAAGAAGCTCGAAGCCGCGAACGCGATGGACAGGCCAAACACGATCTGGATCAGCTTGCGAAAGCCGCCCGACGTGTCACCGAACGCGAGCGCGAGGCCCGTGGCGATGATGATGATGACCGCGACGATGCGCGCCACCGGCCCTTGGATGGATTCGAGGATGGATTGCAGCGGCCCTTCCCAGGGCATCGAGGAGCCGGCGGCCTGCGCGGTGCCTGCAAGCAGCAGCATGAAGGCAGCGAGCATCAAGCCTTGCATGGCCGGGCGAGCCAGTCCATCCAGCCGTGCGGGCCGAGGAAGCGGATTTACGGAAATACGGAAAGCATCAACGTGCGTCATGGCAGTTCTCCAGAGTGGTCAGGGGACAAGGAAGAAAGGTCGGACTGCGGCAGCAGCTCGGGAAACGGCGCGTCCATCGCATCCGCCAGTCGGTAGCCCGCACCGTCGAAGCCGACGACGCGGGCGATGCTCTCGATGCGGCGCTTGCGTCCGCGCCCGGCGATGTGGATCACCACATTGACCGCTTCCGCGATCAGCGCACGGGGCGGGTTCACCGCCACTTCGAGAATCAGTTGCTCCAGACGCAGCAGCGCGCCCAACGTGGAGCCGGCATGGATCGTGGCGATGCCGCCAGGGTGGCCAGTGCCCCACACCTTGATGAGATCCAGCGCCTCGGGGCCGCGCACCTCGCCGACGACGACGCGATCCGGCCGCAGGCGCATGGACGAGCGCACCAGCTCGGTCATGGACACCACGCCCGCGCGCGTGCGCAGCGGAACGTGGTCGCGGGCCGAGCATTGCAGTTCCACCGTGTCTTCGAGCACCAGCACGCGGTCGCCGGTGGCGGCGATTTCCGCCAGCAAGGCATTAGCAAGCGTGGTCTTGCCGCTGCTGGTAGCGCCGGCGATGAGGATGTTCTTGCGCTCGCGCACGGCGCGAACGAGAAAGGCTGCCTGCGCGGCGGTCATCACCCGGTCGATGACATACCGCTCCAGCGGGATCACACCGATGGCACGCTTGCGCAGCGCGAAGGCCGGCCCCGGCGCGGCAGGCGGCAAGATGCCCTCGAAGCGTTCGCCCGTTTCGGGCAACTCGGCGGACAGCAGCGGCTGGCCGCGATGGACTTCTGCGCCGACATGAGCCGCGACCAGGCGGATGATTCGCTCGCCGTCCGCCTCGGGCAGTTCCACGCCCATCGGCGCGCGTCCACTGGAAAGCCGATCCACCCAAAGGGTGCGATCGGGATTCAGCATCACCTCCACCACGTCCGGGTCTTCGAGCGCGGCGGCGATCAGTGGCCCCATCGCCGTGCGCAGCATCTGGATGCGGCGGTCGAGCGACGTGGCACTCATGGACTGCGGAACGGCGCTCATGACGCACGCTCCTGCGCTTGCGCGGCTGCCGCCGCGTCTTCCATTCGCATCGGGTCGGGGTGTAGTTCCTCCACCACGTCGCGCACCAGGCTGCGGCCCCGCAGCAGGTGGCGGCCAAGCTGCGCGGTGAACTGCTCGAAGCGCGCTTTGCCCTGCGCGCGTGCCGCGTCTTGGTGCGCCTCGGGAACCGGCGTGCTCACGGTCAGGTAGTAGCGAACGAACAGCGCCAATGTCTCGATGGCGATGTTCTGGTCGCGCTCCAGGCGCTCGGCCTGCCGCGACAGGCGATCCAGCCGCTTGGCGATGGCCGCCTCGCGCTGGTCGGCCGCGTCCGGCGACAGCCAGGACGCCAAGGCGGCAGCGACAATGCTGGACTTGGACACGCCTTTTTTGGCGGCCAGTTCATCGAGCCGCTGGGCGTGCTCGGGCTGGATAAAGAGGTTCAGGCGGTAGTGGCTCATAGCTCGATTCCGTCGTTGGGGTCGAGGGAAGCCAGCCGGGCCGTGCGCTGCATGGCCGGATCGAGCTGGCGAGGAAGGGGAAGCGGCAGGTCGTCGTCGTCATCGAGCAGCCCGAGGTCGGCTGCGGGCGCGGCCAGCTCGGGGTCGTAGGCGACGGTTTCGGAGAGTTCGGGCTGACGGCGCGGGCCGCCGTCGTCGGTTGCGGCGCCGAAGCCTTCGGCGGTATCGGCCGCAAGCGCGGCGGGCACGGCAGGAATCGCCATCCCGCTCCAGTCGTCAGGGCGCAGCGGCGGCGCGTCGGCGTACTGTCCGTCCGTCAGCGCGGGCGGTGGCAGCACGCGACGCTTGAAATTGGCGTCCGCGTAGTAGCGCAGCTTCTTCGCCTTGATCGGCGCCACGCTGGACACCATCACCACGGCCTCGTCGGGCGGAAGCTGCATGACTTCCCCCGGCGTCAGCAGCGGGCGCGCGGTTTCCTGGCGCGACACCATCAGGTGGCCCAGCCACGGCGCGAGCCGATGGCCCGCGTAGTTGCGCTGGGCGCGCAGCTCGGTGGCCGTGCCCAGCGTCTCGGAGATCCGTTTGGCGGTGCGCTCGTCGTTCGTGGCGAACGTCACGCGCACATGGCAGTTGTCGAGGATGGAGTGGTTTTGCCCATACGCCTTGTCGATCTGGTTGAGCGACTGCGCGATGAGGAAGCTGCGGATGCCATAGCCCGCCATGAAGGCCAGCGCCGTCTCGAAGAAGTCCAGGCGCCCCAGCGCAGGGAACTCATCGAGCATCAGCAGCAGCTTGTGGCGGCGCTCGATGCCATCGGAGCCATCGAGCGACTCGGTGAGGCGCCGCCCGATCTGGTTGAGGATCAGGCGAATGAGCGGCTTCGTCCGCGAAATATCCGAAGGCGGCACCACGAGGTACAGCGACACCGGATGCTCGGCCGCTATCAGGTCGGCGATGCGCCAATCGCAGCGCGAGGTGACTTCGGCCACCGTCGGGTCGCGGTACAGGCCGAGGAACGACATGGCGGTGCTCAACACGCCGGAACGCTCGTTGTCGCTCTTGTTGAGGACTTCACGCGCCGCCGATGCGACGACCGGATGCGGCCCATCGCCGAGGTGCGGCGTGGTCATCATCCGGTGCAAGGTCAGCTCGAACGGGCTGGCCGGGTCGGACAGAAAGTTGGCGACACCGCGCAGCGTCTTGTCCTCGCCCGCGTACAACACATGCAAGATCGCGCCGACTAGCAGCGCGTGCGAAGTCTTCTCCCAATGGTTGCGGCGCTCCAGCGCGCCTTCGGGATCGACCAGAATGTCGGCGATGTTCTGCACGTCGCGCACTTCATGTGCGCCGCGCCGAACTTCCAGCAGCGGGTTGTAGGCCGCCGACTTCGCATCGGTCGGGTTGAACAGCAAGCAATGCGAGAAGTGCGAGCGCCAGCCGGCTGTGATCTGCCAGTTCTCGCCCTTGATGTCGTGGATGACGGCTGACGCGGGCCACGAAAGCAGCGTCGGCACCACTAGGCCGACACCTTTGCCCGAGCGGGTGGGTGCGAAAGTCAGGACGTGTTCCGGCCCTTCGTGCCGCAGGTACTGACGATCATGCTGGCCGAGGAACACGCCGGCCGGCTGTGTGAGGCCGGCTTTGCGAATGTCATCCGCGTTCGCCCAACGGGCCGAGCCGTAGGTTGTGACCAGGCGCGATTGCCGCGAGCGCCAGATCGACATGCCAATCGCCACCAGCACGGCGACAAGACCGCTGCCGCCCGCGATGGCGCCGCCGGTGTCGAACACACGCGGCGCGTAGGCGTCGAAGAAGAACCACCACTCGAACAGCCGCCACGGGTGATAGACCGGCGTGCCGAGGAAGTCGAACCAGGGCGAGCCAAGGCGTAGCTGGTAGCCAAGGGCTGCTGCTGTCCATTGTGTGGCGCCCCACACTCCGGCGATCACGATGCCGAATACCACGGCGATCTGACCGAACAGCACGTTCGTCCCTTGCATAACCTCGCCTCCGATCACGACACACAGAGGTGCCGCAGCACTGAGGATCAAGGCGTTCGCGCAGGTCGGTCAAAGGCCGATGTGGCGGCAATTTAGGCCCAAAAAGTCAGATTTCCTTTAGTGGCGAAAGCAATAAAAACGCCGCAAGCGCGAGCGCATTGCGGCGTAGTGAGGTAACAGCGAGAACTTCGTCGCAGCGAAGCGACCGAGAGATAACCTACTTGGATTTTTGCTCTGGCCGATCACCGAAAAATCGCCGTTTGGCGGCTTCGGCAGCACGCAGACATAGTTCGTCGCCAACCTTCGCGCGGTCTTCCTTGCATTGACGTTGAATCTCTTTGATGCGTTCGGGATTGGCTACGAGCGCATCCACGGTTTCCGAAGGTTGAGAAGGACCGCATGCAGGCAGTGCAGTGACCAATATCAGCAATATCACTTTGTTCATAGCCTTATTCCTACTATCGGTCGCGTGGAAGGTCTTCGGGGATGCCGAGTTCATCAGCCGAATCAATAAAATCTACTCGTTCGATAAATCGAGCCAGCATTTCGGACGGCTCCGTATCGCGGCGCAGCAGATAGGTCATGAGCATAGTCGGCTTGCCCGCCAAGCGCCGGGCCACGACTCCCGGCTCGCGGCTGGAAGCAATGTGCGCCTCGCCCGCCAAGCCCAATGCTAAGCCGGCGGAGACTAAAGTCATCATCACGTCGAAGGTCGCCACGCGCTGCGCGATCAGCGGCTCTTGTCCGCATGTGCGTAGGAACCGATCGACCTGGCGCGCGTGGCCTTCGCACACTGCTGGGTCGCCCAGCGCCAGCGGATGGCGCAACACCTCCTTCAGCGGGATCTGTTTGAAGGCAAGCACCGGATGGCGGGCTGGTACCGCCACCATCAATTCGTCTTCCCATGCAGGAGTGACGATGATGCCATCACCTGCATCCCCTGCCATCGAGAAGCCCGCGTCATACAGGTCGCTATGAAGCCCCTTGATCTGCTGATCCAAAGGCACCTCGAACAATCGGATTTCCACCTCGGGGTCCTCTTCGCGGCTGCGCGCCAGCAATGCCGGCAGGCGCGAAGGCGTGACGCCATCGGACAAGGCAATACGCAACTGGCCGCAAAAGCCGTTGGCGGCGGACTTGACACTATCGCGGGCCTGCTCCAGCACTGTAAAGACTCGCTGAACGTGCTCCAGAAACAGCCGTCCAGCGCGGGTCAGTTGTGTGCTGCGAGTGGTGCGGACAAACAGGCGTGCGCCGAGTTCTTCCTCCAACTCCTTGATGGTGCGAGATAACGGAGATTGGTCGATGTGCAACCGCTCGGCAGCGCGGGCAAAGTGAAGCTCCTCTGCTACAGCGAGGAAACACCGTAGATGACGAAGCTCCACAAATCAATCTCCTATTAAGTGTTATTTGAACCTACACATTGAATCTTCTGTCCGGGGTAGTCACCGAAGGCCATGCGCCTATCCGAATCGGACAGGCGCTGGGACTTCTTTCTGACGCCATTGGGAGGCATCAGCAGATCGCGCGAATTACCCGCCGTGCTCCTGTTCAAGCAGCGAGCTGAGGCGAGCAACTTCATTGCTGGTAATGGCAATGTTCCGCCCGTCCTTCGTCGCCACTGAGGCGCCGATGGATTGATACACGGCGCGTCCGAAGCGACTTTCCTGTGCCATCTTTCCATCCTTGAAGACGTACAGCGTTCCCCCGTCAGCCAGCGGAACCATCTCCTTGGCTGCCTGGGCTGCTGCATGACCGGCGAAGGCAGGCACGGAGAGGGCGCTCAACAGGGCGGCAATGACAATTTGCGATTTCATGATCGACTCCTTTGTGAAAACGACGACAACTTGCGCCGCGCCGTTAAATGTAGAAGCGCGCGATCTACAGATCGCTTACCCGTGCATTACATTGGAGCGGCCCCACGTATCTGAGGACACAAGGACTCTCTTAAAATAAGGGATAGTCTTGTGCCTATCAGTAAGCCTAGTCATTACGTGGAAAGCATCGAAATTCTGACCGAGCCGGAGCGTCGTCGTCGGCGCACGGCGCAAGAAAAAATCGCCATCGTGCAGGAAACATTGGAGCCGGGAGCGTCGGTGTCGGCCGTTGCACGTCGGCACGGCGTCAACGCCAACCAGGTGTTCGGCTGGCGCAAGCAATACCAGGAAGGCAGTCTGGCGGCGGTGAAGGCAGGTGAAACCGTTGTGCCGGCATCTGAGCTGGCCGCCGCCATCAAGGAAATCAAGGAGCTGCAACGGCTACTCGGGAAGAAGACGCTGGAGGTCGAAATCCTGAAAGAAGCCGTGGAATGGGGTCGTTCAAAAAACCTGATTGCGCGCTCGCCCTTGCTGCCGGGGGACGACCGATGAAGACGGTCTGCGAAGTTCTCGGCGTGGCGCGCTCTGCCGTGGCGGTGAAGCGAGCTCGCTCGTCCGACTGGCGCGATGGTCGCCGTGCCCGCGTGACCAACGATGCCTGGCTGGTCGAGGAGATTCAGGCCCATGTGGCGCACCTTCCTACCTACGGCTACCGGCGTGTCTGGGCGCTGCTGCGCCGCAGTCGGGAGCAGAGCGGTGCGCCGTGCATCAACGTCAAGCGCGTGTATCGGGTCATGCGGGAGCATCAGTTGCTGCTGCGCCGCCCCGGCGTGCGGCAAGACAAGCGGCGGCATGACGGTCGCGTTGCCGTGGACCGCAGCAACACCCGCTGGTGCTCCGATGGCTTCGAGTTCCGGTGCGACGATGGTACGCCGCTGCGCGTGACGTTTGCGTTGGACTGCTGCGACCGCGAGGCGATTAGCTGGGCAGCGACGACCGGCGGGCATAGCGGTGATGTGGTGCGCGACGTGATGCTGGCCGCCGTCGAACAGCGCTTCGGCACCACGCAGGCCGCGCAGTCCATCGAATGGCTGACGGACAACGGCTCGGCCTACATCGACCACCGCACGCGCAGCTTTGCTCGCGAACTGGGTCTTGAGCCGCTGACCACACCGGTCCGTTCGCCG
This sequence comes from Delftia acidovorans, assembly GCA_031286585.1. Lineage (GTDB taxonomy): Bacteria > Pseudomonadota > Gammaproteobacteria > Burkholderiales > Burkholderiaceae_C > Comamonas > Comamonas acidovorans_A. Next base: position 112,684 of record JAITUC010000024.1, on the reverse strand, counting down.
CAGAGCAATGGCATGGCGGAATCGTTCGTGAAGACCATGAAGCACAATTACGTCGCCTATATGGACAAGTCCGACGCACCAACGGCGCTCTCGCGTCTGGCTATCGCGTTCGAACACTACAATGAGCGCCACCCACACAAAGCCCTGAAATACCGCTCGCCTCGCGAGTTCAGGCGTAATGCGGTGTCATCAACCTAACGGTGTCCGCGTGTCCTGAGTTACAGGGGCAACTCCATACATTCAATTCATGTGCTGTCATTTGGTGCCAGTCAAGGATTAGGTGCCGTTGGGAGAAAGGATGCCAAGCCACGCAACGCTCGCCAAAACCAGAACGGCTAATGTCGCCTCCGTGAACAGACTCTGCCGTAGCTTGACGACCGCGTGTGCGTGGTTGCCTGTTCTCAATGCCGCCTCCAGACTTGGGCTCAGTCGAAACCGATTGGCTGCCGCCAGCGCGAGCATTCCTCCGAACAACAGGAGTTTTCCTACGAGCAGGCGGCCATAGAGCGTTGAGAAGAGCGGATCAAGCGATGGCCCAGCGATCAACAGGTAATTCAGGGCTCCGGTCACGACGAGTGCCGCCACGATCACAGTACCTATCCGAGCGAAACCATTGGATGTTCGGCTCAGGATCTCTACTGAGCCTTGCCCGGTATTTGGTTTGTTCGCCGCAAGCACCAAGAACGCGATCAATGCGCCTACCCAGGCACCGGCCGCCCAGAGGTGCGTGATGTCCGAAGCGAGATGAATGTATCCGCGCACGCCGTCATCCATGGCGCCATGTCCCGCCCATGCAAGGGTCGCCAACGCCACACCACTGGAAGCGGCCATCGCTGCAAAACGCAGTGTTGAATTCATGCGCAACACGGCGATGAGCACACACGTCACTAACGCCAGGATGCGAATGCACCAGGCGATGCCCATGTGCGTGCCCGTAATGAGCATGTCGAAAACGTGCGTTGACAGCTCCGCGTAGCTTTGGGCGCCGGACATGGCCTTGGCCATGACCGTCATGCCCCACATCGACAGGACAATGCCGATGGCGGCGGATGCGCCAATGAGTACGCGATAGCGGCGCGAGATCGTCGAGGATCGCTCGTCGTTGCCCAAAGCATAGAGTCCGAACATGGCGACGCCAAACGCCGCCGCCAGGTCCAGATAAAGCGCCAGGCGCAGGACGATGGTCAACCAATCCCCGGCCATGGGCTTACTTCACCTTGAAGGTGACGTTACCCGTGATCGGATGCGTGTCCGAGGAGACGGCACGCCATTCGACGCGATAGTCGCCCGGCTGGAGCGCTTGTGCCGGCGTGATGACCATGGTCTTGCCGTCGCCGGCACCCGCGACGCTGGCGTTGATCTTCATCGGGCCATGGCTCGCCATTCCCGGCATGCCCGTCATGACAAGGCTTGCGGCGGAGAACTGCGGCACCAGCGTTTCGGAGAACTTCAGCTCGATGGTGGCTGGCGCGGAAACCTGCGACTTGTCGGCCGGCGTTGAAGACACCAGCGAAGGATGCGCGAATGCGGCGGTGGCGAACAGGCCAGCAGCGATCGGCGCGACGAGCTTGGCGATGAAATGTGAACGGGTCATAGAGATTCCTACCTTGATGTGTGAGGGTGGTTTAAGAACGAAATGCCGAGATAAGGCTTGCACCTTCGCAACGGCGTGGAACGAAAGAAACGGTTCGCTGGGCGATAGCAGACTCCTGTTGGTTCTGAAAGATGTTTCGGTCACAGTCGGCTCGCTCTCAGCCGCAAGGCGTTGCCCACGACCGATGCCGAACTCAGGCTCATCGCCAATGCTGCGATCAGGGGCGACAGCAACCAGCCCGTGAGGGGATAGAGAACCCCGGCGGCGATGGGGATGCCCAGCGCGTTGTAGAGGAAGGCGAACATGAGGTTCTGCTTCATGTTGCCCACGGTACTCACCGAGAGCGTGCGAGCGACAGCAATGCCACGCAGGTCGCCCTTGACCAGCGTGACCTGAGCGCTGTTCATCGCCACGTCGGTTCCCGTTCCCATGGCGATGCCCACGTCTGCCTTCGCCAAGGCCGGCGCGTCGTTGATGCCGTCTCCGGCCATGGCGACGATGCGGCCTTCTTTCTGCAGCCGCTCGATCAACATGAGCTTGTCCGCCGGCTTGACCTCACCATGCACCTCGTCGATGCCTAGGCGTGCACCGACGGCTTTGGCGGTGGTCTGCCCGTCCCCGGTGGCCATGATGACCCGCAGGCCCGCAGCCTTCAACGCGGCCAGGGCCTCGGGGGTGCTGCCCTTGACCGGGTCGGATACGGCGAGCAAACCCGCGAGTTGCCCGTCCACAGCCAAGTACATGACGCTGGCCCCTTCGCCGCGCAGAGTTTCGGCCTGGGGTACGAGCGGTTCCACCGATACGCCAGACTGTTCCATCAGCACTGTGTTGCCCAACGCCAGTTGCCGGTGCTCAACCTTTCCGCGCACGCCGATGCCGGTTCCCGATTCAAAGCTCTGAGGCTTCACGAGTTGGAGGCCCTGGGCACGCGCGGCCTGCACGATGGCGTCGGCCAGGGGGTGTTCACTGCCCTGGTCCAGGCTGGCCGCAAGACGCAGCACCTCATCGTTCGTAAAGCCGCGTGCTGCGACGACCTGATCGAAAGCAGGTCGGCCTTCGGTCAGGGTTCCTGTCTTGTCGATGACGAGGGTATCGACCTTGCGAAGATTCTCGATCGCCGCGGCATCGCGGAACAACACGCCCTGCGTGGCGCCACGGCCCGTTGCGACCATGATCGACATCGGCGTGGCCAGACCCAGCGCGCACGGGCAGGCGATGATCAGGACGGCCACCGCATTGATCAGTCCATAGACCCAGGTGGGCTGTGGCCCGAAGAATCCCCATACAAAGAGCGTCGTGACCGCAATGGCGACGACGGCCATCACGAAGTAGCCGGCAACGACATCGGCCATGCGTTGCATCGGTGCCTTGGAACGCTGCGCCTGGGCGACCATCTGGACGATCTGCGATAGAACGGTGTCCGAGCCGATCCGCTCCGAACGCATGACCAGCGCGCCGTTGGTGTTGAGTGTGGCCCCGATGACCTTGTCGCCCGCGCGCTTGCTGACGGGCAGCGGTTCGCCGGTCAGCATGGATTCGTCAATCGAGCTGCTGCCCTCGTGCACGATGCCATCCACCGGCACCTTCTCGCCGGGTCGGATGCGCAGCAGGTCGCCGACGTGCACATGGCTGAGCGGCACGTCTTCCTCGCTGCCGTCCGCATTGATGCGCCGCGCGGTCTTGGGCGCCAGCCCCAGCAGCGACTTGATAGCCGCCGAAGTCTGGGAGCGGGCCTTGAGTTCCAGCACCTGGCCGAGCAGTGTCAGCGAGATGATGACGGCGGCGGCCTCGAAATACACGCCGACCCGTCCCATGGACATGAAGGAGGCTGGAAACACTTCCGGCGCAACGGTTGCCACGACGCTGTAGATGAATGCCGCACCCGTTCCCAGGCCGATCAGTGTCCACATGTTCGGGCTGCGGTTGACCACGGACAGCCAGCCGCGGGAGAAGAAGGGCCAGCCGGCCCACAGCACGATCGGCAACGACAGCACCAACTCGACCCAGCTCTGCGTAGCCATGTCCATCAGGTGCAGCCGCTCGCCCAGCATCGCCAGCGCCAGGACCACGAGCGTCAACGGCAAGGTCCACCAGAAGCGACGCGAGAAGTCACGCAACTCCGGGTTGTCGTCGTCGAGGTCGGGCAGCAGGGGCTCCAGCGTCATCCCGCACTTGGGGCAGGTTCCCGGATGATCCTGGCGGATCTCCGGGTGCATCGGGCAGGTGTAGATCGTTCCGGGTGCGGTTGGCGATGCCGCCGGGGCCGGTGAAACTGCGGTGCTGGCATGGTGATGCGGCGCATGGCCGCTGCCTGTGCCTATGCCCGCGCCACCGCTGGCATATCGCGCCGGATCGGTGTCGAATTTGGCCTTGCATCCGGTGCTGCAAAACAAGTACGTGTTCCCCAAGTGCGTGGAGCGGTGCTCCGACGCCGCCGTGACCGCCATGCCACACACCGGATCGCGCGTCGCGGCATCGGGCTGCGAGTGGCTTGAGGACCCGCCCGCGTCGTCACTGCCGGCATGGCTGGCGTGATGGTGGTGCTTATGCGGGCCGGACGTTGTGGCACCCGCCGCCATGCCTGCGTGCTCATGTCCTGAAGACTTGCTGGGTGAATTCATAGTGACAAGTGCCCTCCGCCGTTAACCGTTGGTGTCTGGTGATCGCAGCAGGCCGCAGGCGCGCAAGGAGACAAGCGCGGCGTCGCGTGCTCGCACTGTGCGAGCACGCGACTCATTGCTTCTGCTCCTTGGCGGGTGCGGCACCTTCCTCACCCTGACGCGCGGCATGATCGTGTCCGCCGTGGCCGTGACCACGGTGCATGAACAGGTGCATCAGCGGACAAGCCGCCAGCAGCAGGAAGGGGAGATAGCCGGCAACATGTGCCGTGTGCTCCTTGAGCAGGAAATACGCGGCGACAGCGGCGATGATGAGGAACGCCACGCCGTAGCGCGATCGCCAGAACCGGGGACGATCGCTGGGGGTCTGTGTGTGCTGATGCTGCATGGCATATCTCCACGGAAAAGAGTTGATGGATGGTCAGAGATGCGACTGATAGACCGTGCTACTACCGTTTTTCCCGATCAGCAGCACGTCGTAGGCGTCCTTGCGTCCACCATAGGCCGGACCATCCATGCCGGGCGAACCGACCGGCATGCCCGGCGCCGCGAGGCCGATGGCCTGCGGGGCTTCGCGCAGCAAGCGTTGAATGTCCGAGGCAGGCACATGACCCTCGATGGCATAGCCGCCGATCTGCGCCGTGTGGCACGAACCGTACTTCTGCGGGATGCCCAGCCGCGTGCGCGCTGCCGTGTTCCCGGTGTCAAGAACCTGCACATCGAAGCCTGCGCCTTGCAGGTGTGAGACCCAGTCCTTGCAGCAACCGCAGCTCGGGTCCTTCCACACCTTGGCGATCGGTCGGCTCTGCGCCAGGCTCGGTCCTGCGAGTGCCATCACCAACAAGCCAGCGATCAATGCTTGGCGTCTCGGCACTTTGCCCTGGCTTCTGTCGTAGTGCATGTTCATAGATTGCCTCTCATCAGATGATCAAACCCACAAGGTTCTAGAACCAGAATCGCACGCCAGCCACCCAGCGCGTCTGCTGCGCGCGGCCACCTTCGGCACGCACATAGTCCGCTGTGCGTCCGAAGCTGCCCGCCCGTTCCACGCCGATGTAGGGGGCGAACTGGCGACTGAATTCATAGCGCAGGCGCAAGCCAGCAGACGCTTCGGCCAAGCCCTTGCCGATACCGCGTTCCGGGTCGTCCTTGCCATAGAACTGCAATTCGGCACGAGGCTCCAGAATCAGTCGCTGGGTCAGCAGCAGCTCGTAGCTGCCTTCGACACGCAGCGCCGTACGTCCGCCACTTCCCACGTAGCCCGTCGCCTTCAGCTCGAACCAGTAGGGGGCGAGGCCCTGGATGCCGAAAGCCAACCATTGACGGCTCGGGCCTTTTCCGTTATCCACCCGAACGCCGAGCTGGGTGTCCCAGTACGGTGCGACGGCGTGCCCCCAGAGAAGCTCGGTACGCGATTTTTCGAGCTTTCCTTTGGCGATATCGCCTTCGGCCTTCACGACGGCCTTGTTGTAGGTCGTCCCATACCAAGCCTGGAGGTTGTAGGCCGTGGAATCGTCCCCTTTGCGCGTGAAGCGGCGTTCCAGGGTTTCGCCGCGCAACGAGAAGAACCTGTGTTCGTCGGCCAGCATCAGCCGCGGCACACCGGGTACGGCGTAGTCGCCCGATCCCAATGTCAGGCCATTGGAGTAGCCATGCGGATCGCGGGCGTCAGGAGGCGCCGACCCGCCCTGCATCTGCATGTTGCCGTGATCCATGGCCGGGGCCGCGGTCGAGCCGCTCGCCGACGTCGCGTGACCCGCGTGCGGGTCGGCGGCAGGAGCCACGGTCTGAGTGGATGGCGCGGCCGTTTGAGCGTCGGCCTGGCCGTGCGCTGCATGGTCGTTCTGTGCTTGTGCCTGGGCGGCGACGCTTACCAGGGCCAGAAGCGTCGTGGCCAGTGCGCGAGTGGGGAGTGCTTTGGACATTCTTGGTCTTCCTTGTGCGCTGGGTTCAAGACACCACGACTTCGCGGAACATGCCGGCATCCATGTGGAACATCAGGTGGCAGTGCCACGCCCAGCGGCCGAGCGCGTCGGCTGTCACCAGGAAGCTGATGCGTTGTGCCGGCTGCACCGGCAGGGTGTGGCGGCGCGCAAGGAAGCGACCGTCGGGGCTTTCCAGCTCGCTCCACATGCCGTGCAGGTGCATGGGATGGGTCATCATGGTGTCGTTGTGCAGAATGACCCGCAGCCGCTCGCCGTGTTTGAAGTGCACCGGCGTGGACTTTCCGAACTCCAGCCCGTCCAGGGACCATGCGTAGCGTTCCATGTTGCCCGTGAGGTGCAGTTCGACCTCCCGGCCAGGGCCTCTCTTGTCCAGCGGCCCCGACGGGGTATGCAGATCCGCGAGGGTCAACACTCGCCGACCGTTGTTGCGCAGTCCGATGCCGGGGTCATCGAGGTTGGTGCGCGCCATGTCAACGCGCATGTCCGTGCTGGCACCATACTCGGTGCGAGCGTGGCGAGCAGTAGTGCTGGGCACGGCCAGTCCCCCCGCCGCCGCGGCGTGTTGGCTGTGATCCATCGCCATGCCACCGTGGTTCATGGCGCCGTGATTCATGCCAGCCATCGCCCCATGATCCATCCCGGACATCGAACCCGAGCCCATCCCGGTCATCCCGGTCATGCCCGTCATGCCCGTCATGCCCGTCATCTCCATGGCTTGGCCGGACCCGCCGTGGTCCATGCCCCCCATCATGCTGCCCATCATGTCGTTCATGGTCAGCCATTCGACCGGATCGAGGGCAGGCACGGGAGCTTGAAGACCTTCACGCACGGCCAGCGTGGCCCGCGCGTAGCCTGTCCGGTCCATCGCCTGGGCGAAGATCGTGTAAGCGTCATCCCGTGGCTGGACGATCACATCGACGGTTTCGCCCGGACCGAATCGGAACTCATCGACCGTCACCGGCTCCACGTCAACACCATCGACGTGCACCACCGTGAGTTTCAGTCCGGGAATGCGTACGTCGTAGAAGGTGTTGCCCGCACCGTTGACCATGCGCAGCCGCACGCGCTCACCCGGTCGGAACAGCGCCGTCCAATTGCCGGCGGGGGTGACGCCGTTGGCCAGATAGGTCAGCGTGGCGGCAGACAGATCGGCGAGATCCGTCGGATTCATCCGCATCTCGTTCCACATCTTGCGCTTGTCGATCGCAGCGGCCATGCCGTCGCGCGAGGCGTCCCGGAAGAAGTCGAAGACGGTAGGTTGGTTGTAGTTGTAGTAGCCGCTTTGGGACTTGAGCTTGGTGAACACCCGCATCGGGTCTTCGTCGGTCCAATCCGAGAACAGCAGCACGTGGTCACGGTCGGCGCGGATGGTCTCGGCACCAGCGGGGTCGATGATGATCGCCCCGTACATGCCCGTGAGTTCCTGGAAGCCGGAGTGCGAGTGGTACCAGTAGGAGCCGCTTTGCTGAACCTTGAAGCGGTACGTGAAGGTCTCGCCGGGAGCGATGCCATTGAAGCTGATGCCCGGCACGCCATCCATCTGATACGGCAGGATGATCCCGTGCCAGTGGATGGATGTGGCTTCACGCAGCTTGTTGGTCACACGGATTGTGACGGTGTCACCCTCACGCCAACGCAATGTCGGTGCCGGCAGCGAGCCGTTGATGGTCGTAGCCACGCCTGGCTTGCCCGTGAAGTTCACGGGCGATTCGGCGATCACCAAGTCGAACTCGGTGCCCTTCAGCACAGGGGCGGCACCGCGCGTCGCGGAGCCTTGTTGGGCAAATGCCCTGAGCGCCGGGGTGGACAGCCCGGCCAGGACGCCGCCAGCGGCCAGCCCCTGAACAAAACGCCGACGAGACAGGCCCAGTGGGGGCGCGATTACAAAGGGCGAACGAGGCGGCATGGCCTGAAATCCTCCATAGATAACTTGAAAGTCGTCTTTAGAGCCGCCTTTGGTCTTGGGCGGCACGGTTCGACGCATGGAGGTCATGCTATGGAGTGACCACTTTCGGATGAATGACCCTTGGATTACATTCATGTAATGGTCGCGTCATCTTCGTGGCAGGAAGTGACTATTACATTGTCCCTAAGAAGCAAATGAATGGGGCATCGTGGGCGGCAAAATTCCTTACGCCGCAGCGATTTCATGGGGCATGCGATGAAGCTGTTGGTCGTTGAAGACGAGAACAAGACGGCGGATTACGTCCGCCAAGGTCTCATGGAGGCAGGGTTCGTCGTGGATCTGGCGCGTAACGGATTGGACGGACACCACTTGGCCATGAGCGAGACCTACGATTTGGTGGTCTTGGATGTCATGCTGCCGGATGTCGATGGCTGGCGCATCGTGCGTTCGCTGCGAGATGCTGGCAAACAAGTCCCTGTGCTATTTCTAACCGCACGTGGCAGCGTAGATGACCGCGTCAAGGGGTTGGAACTGGGGGCAGACGACTATCTCGTCAAGCCGTTCGCGTTCTCGGAATTGCTGGCGCGGGTGCGGACGCTGCTGCGACGCGGAAGCGCTCCGAGCCAGCCTGATCGCATCCAAGTTGCCGATTTGGTGCTGGACTTGCCGCGCCGACGTGCAACGCGCGCTGGTCAGCGCATCAATCTCACCAGCAAGGAGTTCGCGTTGCTCGAACTGCTGGCACGCCGACAGGGTGAAGTTCTGCCGCGTTCGTTGATTGCGTCTCAGGTATGGGACATGAATTTCGACAGCGACAGCAACGTCATTGATGTGGCCATCCGTCGTCTGCGCGCAAAGATCGACGATGCGTTCAATCCAAAGCTCATCCACACTGTACGTGGCATGGGATACACGCTCGATGCGCCTGATGATGACCTCGCGCCATAAGCCACGGCGAAGCCGTCCCGCGTCGCTTGCATTGAGGGTCACGGCCCTGGTTGGCATTGCCACTACCTTGGTATTTCTAGCGTTCAACTGGGTTGTCGTTAGATCCCTGGAGCACCACTTTGCCCAACAGGACGCCCATGAACTGGACGCAGTGGTCACGGCCTTGGCAGAGCCGTTGCGACAGATCGCTAATGACATGGACAAAGATGAGTTGCGGCAGCATTTAGCCAATGCAGTGGCAGGACATCATGGGATGACCTATGGTGTCTATGATCGGCCGGGCAATACCATCTATGCCACGCCGGGTCCTGACCTGTCGAAACTTGCCAGCAGCAAAAAGTTGGTCAACCGCATCACCGCCGACGATTTGACGGTGTGGCAAGAGAATCAGAGGTCTTATCGAGGTGTGGCGCTACAACTGCCTGCCGACGATTCGGCGGCACCTGGCTACCGCATCGTCGCTGCCATGGACATCGGCTTTCATCTCGATTTCTTGGCAGAGTTCAAGCGCATGCTCTGGTGGGCGACCTGCCTTGTTCTCTGCATTGCGCTCGGGGTGGCTTGGCTGGCCGTGCAATGGGGCCACCTTCCAATCCGCAAGGTCAACGAGGAGATTCGCACGATCCGCTCTTCAAAGCTAGATGTGAGACTTGATCCTCTGGACGTACCTATAGAACTGGCTGAACTTGTGGTCGCCTTCAACGACATGCTGGCCAGAATCGAGGAAGGGTTTGTCCGCCTGTCGCACTTTTCCGCCGACATTGCGCACGAGTTGCGTACACCCGTTACCAACCTGATTACGCAGTCCCATGTGGCGCTCGGGCAACCCCGCAGTGCAGAGGAATATCGGGAGATCCTCTACTCCAACTTGGAGGAGTTTGATCGCATGAGTCGCATGATCGGCGACATGTTGTTTCTAGCTCAAACGGAAAATGACCCTCGAAATCTCCGCCTCGGCGAAATCGACTTGGCTGAGTTGATCCGAGGTTTGTTTGACTACTTCGAGGCATTAGCTGAAGACCGCAACATCACACTTTACGCAAAGGGTGCTGCCGAACCAATACGGGCGGATCGTGAGATGTTGCTGCGGGCGCTCAACAATCTTCTTTCCAACGCAATCCGTCATACTCCCTATGGGTCGCGTATTACAGTCGCTTTGGCGCAAGATGAGCGATGGACAACGATAAGTGTCGAAAATCCGGGCGAGCGAATTTCGGAGGCTGATCTGCCGAAGTTATTCGATCGCTTTTTCCGAGTAGATCCTGCCCGCCAACGAAAGAACGCAGGTGCAGGGCTAGGGCTGGCCATCGTCAAATCAATTGCCGAAGCTCATGGTGGACATGTGCAGGCAACGTCCAGCGATACAGCGACTAAATTTGATCTAACGCTGCCTCGCATCGCTTAGTTGGCCTCTCGCCATTGCGGGAGAATGCAGATCGTGGATGGGCGCAGTTTCGACTCGTCGGAAGCAGGTTGCTCGTCAGATGATGGACATGCCTTTCTGCCGTCCAATCTCCCATGACACACCACCGCCGCGTACAGTGGCAGCAAGTTGCTGACCTAGCCGTTGCTCGATCACTGGTTTCCACGGCACTAGGCTGAATCCCATGCCGTCATCGAGCATCGCGTAGCGCCCGCTGGCGAGCATGACGCTGCGCCGGTAGATGCCAGCTACCCGTTGCCCGTCGGCCACGGGCCGATGCTCCAGGCCAGTTTCGGCGGATATATCCTTCGCGGCCTGCGCCAGTTCCTGATTGCGCAGCGTGCCCAACAGGTTGCGCGCGAAGATTACGCGCTGCCCACGCCGCTCGGCCAGTCCCTGTTCGGCCAGGAAGTCGGCGCGCTGCTGCATCGCCTGCTTGGCCTCCGCTCCAAAGCCCAGGTCGCACAGACCCGAGCCGCCGCCGATCAACTGCTGGTCGAGCCAGGTAGCCCCGATCGCGCGCGCCTGCCGCTCGATGGACAGGTGCGATTTCACTTCCACGGCCACGCCGCCCAGGCGCTGCGCGTCGTATTGGCGGCCACGCTCGGGCAGATCGTCCGGCACCTTCCATAGCCCGTCGGCCACCCGTTCCACGATACCGGCACGGCGCAGGGCTTCCAGGCGGCGGATGTGGGCCGCCACGACTTCCTGCGGATCTCGGCCGGGCACGGCCTGACCTTGTGCAATGGCGAGGTGATGATCGGCGCGGTAGAGGCCACCGCTCGCCAGCGCGGCGATGTTCTTGTCGGCCGCGCGCACGTCGGCCGCCCCCTTCACCTCCACCACGGCGCCGGTCGGATAGTTCGCCAGCTCGTCGCGAGCATTGAGCGCGACATAGTGAGCCTTGCCGTCCACACCGTCGATGACCAGATAGCCGCGGTCGCGCAGCTCGTCGGCCAGCCCCTTCGCGGCCACGCGGCCGACGATCGTGCGGCCGTCATCACCCGGCTCGAACACCGACAGTTCGCGCGGCGCGCCGCTCATGGCCCGCTGTAGGGTGCGGATGATGTCGCCACGCTCGCCCAGGGCACGCAAGGTCTTCTCCGCATCGGCATGAATGCCCCAGGTGCCGGGCTGCACCTCGTCGGCCAGGCCCAGGCGCTGCAAACGCTGCAGGCGGCCGATCAGCAGCAGGCGCTGGCGTTGCAGCCGCGGTTCGTTGAAGCGTTCGATCTGCACTTGGCCATCGTCGCCGACCTCGCGCTTGAGCGTGCGATCCAGGCTCGTCCACCGTTCCTGCTCCACCTCGCGCCGCAAGGCCTGCTGGATCTCCAGCTCGGTGCGTGGCCCCAGCCATTCGGTCGCCAGCTCGGCCGCGCGATACCGAAAGCCATCGGCGATGTAGTCGCCCGCGATGATGAGGTGTTTGCCGGTGTCGTCGCGCCCGCGCACGATCAGGTGGGTGTGCGGGTTGTCGGTGTTCCAGTGATCGACAGCCACCCATTCCAGCCGCGTGCCCAGGTCGGCTTCCATGCGCCCCATCAGATGCCGCGTGTAGGTGCGCAGGTCTTCGAGCTCGGCGCCATCCTCGGGGGAAACGATGAAGCGGAAATGGTGCCGGTCGTCGGCGCAGCGTTCCTTGAAGGCATCAAGATCGGCTTCATCGGTCTGCGGCCCGTAGGCCCGGCCTGGCTCACCGTCCCGGCCCACGCCATCGCGCTCGATGTAGCGCAGGTGCTTGGCGAGCGACTGCGGGCTGGCCTGGCGCTGGTTGACCAGCAGCGTCTTGATGGTCACGCGCCGCGACATGGGCGTGAGCTTCGCCCCCGCGAAGCGCGCCGCCGTGTGGCCGCGCCCCAGGCGCGAACCGGGCCGCTGGCCGGTGCCCCTCCCGGTGCCGCCAGCCGTCCCAGGACGGCGCACCGAGGACTTGCCGCCGCTGGCCTTGCCTGCCTGCTTGAGCACCTTGGAGACAAAGCCCTGGCCGCGATTCTTCGGGGCGCTGGGGCGGATGCGGAAATCGTCGTCGCGGCGGTCGGTCATGGCTGCGCTCCCTGCAAGCTCCGGCGTGTCCGGTCGTGCAAAGCACGCGGACATGTCTGTATCGGCGCGGGCCACGCGCCCCCAGCGGCACGGCGGCGAAGCCGCGCCGTGCCGCGCCACCCCCACGTGCAGACTGGCTTTGCGGGCCGACAGGTGCCGCCCCCTTTTGTCTTGCCTTCCGCCTTTGCCCCTCGCTGGCGCTGCGGGCAGCGGCGGCCCGGTGGCGCTGCGCTGCTAGCGGGCAGCGCGCCGGCGAACGCGCCGATGGCCGCAGGCCGGGCGCGTTCAAGGCAAGACGCCTGCACGGTGGATGGCTGCGCCGAAGGCAGCGCGAAGTGCAGCGCGGATGCGCTCGCTCTGCACGCGCGACGACACACGGAACGCCACCGGATCGACACGCCTGATAGCACGATGATGCGCAGCGAATCGGCGGCGATCATGGACGTGTCTCCAACCACACCGGATGCGCGACTCCGATCACGGCGGATGCGCTGACCGGCCCGAAATACCGGCTGTCGAACGACGCCGGACTGGTGACACTGAGCAGGAACAGTTCGCCGGGGCGAAGCTGCCGGCACTGCGCCCAGGACGGCAGCGGACGGCCCAGCCGGTCGGCGGGCAGCAAGGCGGCCGAAGGCACGCCGTCGATGCTCAGAACGCCACCGGCCACGCACACCGTCTGCGGCGCGATAGCTCCCACGCGCTTGAGCAACAGAATGCGGGCCGGCAGATAGCCGCGACGCGCAGCCAGCGTGGTGGCATCGGGTGGCAGTCTGGTCAGGACGATGCTGCCCACCGGCAAGGCCGGGGGCAGCGAGTCGGCGCGATGGTCGAGCAGATCGACGCGATACCAGCCGACCGCCACGCTGTCGGACGGGTTGTAGGTCAGGCGCGGCAGCGGATGCACGAAGGACGCCCAGGCCAGCGCAGCGAGGCCGCAGGCGGACAAGCCCGCCAAGGCGATGCGAGCGCGCAAGCGCGAACGAGGACGCGGCACCGTGCCGCCAGCAGAAACCGTGGTCATGGCAGCGCCCTCCCGGCCAGCCAGGCGGCGTGCCGCTCGGCGCTGTAGTCGGGCAGCGGCAGGCGCGCAGCGAGCCGATTGCCCAGCGTGCGCCAGTACGCGGGCGAGGCGTCGGCGGGCGCGATGCCCAGCGCCTCGATGGCGTCGATGCGGGCCAGCACGGCACGAACCGAGTTCTCGCCCTCGGCGTGCAGCAGTAGGCGTGCGCCGGGCTGCACGCCGGGGATGCGCTGCGCGCCATCCAGCGGCGTGCAAGCCTGCATCACCATGAGCTGCCAGCGGATCGTGCCGTAAGCATTGGCCTGCCAGCGGATGCGGCAGAGCATCGCGCCAGGCAAGAACAATGCGCAGCGCCGCCATTGGTCGAGGCGAAGGATGCGCGCCGGCTCGCCGAAGCGCAGATAGAGGTCGAAACGCTGGTCGATGTAGGCCAGCGCAACCCGCGTCAGCGGTACGCGGGCCGCCTGGCCAGCGAGCGCGGCGGATGCCGGTCGAGGCGCAGCCGTGGCCGCGCCAGTGGCAGGCGCGCAGACAGGCGAAGCGAATGCCGTCATGGTGTGTTCTCCCTGCGGTGTTCTGGAAACTCCCGCTCCAGCAGGCCGCGCAGCAGGTCGGCCACGGTCACGCCCTGCGTGAAGGCCGACACCTTGATGCGCGAGCGCATGGCGGGCGTGATGTCGAGGGTCAGGCGGGCGGTGTAGAGATCGCCCTTGTTCAGCGCATCGGCGTCGCCTTGGCGAATCCACGCCTCGGCGTGAGGATTCGCGGGCGGACGCGCGCCGATACCGACGCGCTTGGCAGTGCGTTTGCCGTTGGACGGTGGTTTCGTGGTCATGACGGCCACCGCAGCAGTTCATCGACCAGCGCCGTGATTTCGCGGGCGGCGGCGCTGTCCGGTGCCGTCTCGCGTGCCAGCCGACCAGCGGTCACGCTGTCGGCGAAAACGATGCGTTGATGCACTTCCGAGCGCAGCGCAGGAAGCGGCTGTTCGGCCAGCGCCTGGCGCGCTTCGCGTCCGATGACCGTGGTACTGACGCGCCGGTTGATGACGAAGGCCGCGCGCAGCGCAGGCCGGAAGACTTGCGCCTCGCGGATCAGCGCCACCATTTCCGCCGATGCCCACAAGTCATAGGGGCTGGGCTGCACGGGTATCAGCGCGCGCTCGGCCGCCAGCAGCGCGGAGCGCGCCAAGGCGGCGATGCGTGGTGGGCCGTCGATGACGACGTGATCGGCCCGCCTGGCGAGTTCTGGCGCTTCCTGATGCAGCGTTTCACGGGCGAGGCCCACGGCACTGAACAGCCGTGGCAAGCCTTGCTGGCTGCGGCGCTGTGTCCAGTCCAGTGACGAACCTTGCGGGTCAGCGTCCAGCAGCACGACGTGCTGGCCACGCATCGCCAGCTCGCCAGCGATGTGGGTGGCGAGCGTGGTCTTGCCCACGCCGCCTTTCTGGTTGAGCAGCGCGACGATCATGGCCTGGCCCTCCATGCTGGAAAACCGGGCTTTGTCTGCTGCGTTTGTGGCCGCGTGGCGGTTGTCCACCGCGACGGCGTTGCTCTACTACAAGTTAGAGAATTTAAGTTAGGTAAGTTAAGGGAGGCCGAAACCCGCGCCGTTATTGGCTTTGCGGCCGATCCGTACTCCTGATAGCACGATAGTCGTACTCCCGATAGCACGATACCCCGTACTCCTGATAGCACGAGCCCGTCCACCGCTTTTCCCGAAGTTATCCCCGTGCCGCAAACGGCACGGGCCGAAACATCAGCAACTCGACTCCATCGCCCGGCATCCGCTCGATGCTCAGGACATAACCGGGCAGCGACTGCCGCGCGACCAGCGCGCGCAGGTCGTAGGCGAAGTCCGAGAAGCGCGTGACACTGCCTGATTTGCGGTACAGGTGCCGGAAATCGAATTGCCAGCCGCCTTCCTGCCGCCCGCCGTGCTTGCGCACCAGGCGGTACAGCCATCGCTCGATGCCGCCCGTCAGCCGGAAATACGCCGGGTCGATGGTCAGTACCAGGGCGGCATCCATCACCCCGCCAAAGAACCAGTCCGGCAGGATCAGCTCCAGCCCCAAGGGTGTGCCCTCCGCATCGGCCAGTTCCTTCCACTCGTTGATCCACGAAAACCGATGCAAGCGTCGCCCCGTCGTCTCGCGGATAGACGTGGCCACCGTGGTCGATTGCAGGCGATCCAGGGCCGCTTTGAGGCGCTGATAGTCGCGCAGCGACGTACCGCGCCCGATGAAGCGCAGGATCTCGTAGGGCGTGGCCTGCATCAGCCGCGAGGGCCGCAGGCCCGCGTCGCGGGCTTCCACAATCTGCGAGGCCGCCCAAATCAGAATGTCGGCATCCCAAATCGTGGCAATGCCATGCTCGGCCGTGCCCTCCACGCGGATCGTGACGTTGCCGCTGTGGAAGTCGATCGGCGCTGTGCGCCGCGACTTCGCCAACGAGAAGAACGGAAAGGCCATCAAATCCTGGCTGTCGCGCGGTGCCATGTCGCCCGGCAAGGCGCGGAACAGGTCGAGCTGTTCGCGTTTTTGCGAGGGCCGCTGCCGGGACGGCAGCGCGGGGCTGGACATGGCGATGGCCTGGCGCGTGCCAGCGATCAGCGCGCACGACTGTCCGCCGCGTGCTGTTCGGCGTACTCAGGATCGGAAGTCGTCTCGAAGCTGCGGTCGGCAGCCCAGGCATCGAGGTCGGCCACGGCGTACATGACGCGCCGGCCGAACTTGCGAAAGCGCGGGCCGCCGCCGATCACGCGCTGCTTTTCCAGCGTGCGCGGCGACAGGCGCAGGTAGTCGGCGGCTTCGTCGTTGGTGAGATAGCGCTGCGGCTGGGCGACAGCGGTGGGAACAGTGGCGGCAGGCCGCAAGGGAGCGGGACGCATGGTGTGAACCTCCATCGGTTTTGAAGCTCCGGCCACACAGCGCAACCGGATGGAGGCAGTCTCAGAAAACGAAGCTCCGCTGCTCAGGGACGTTTTGCATCCCCATCAAAACGTCCCTTCTCAAGCGGCGGTAGTTGTGCTAGGCGGCGATAGCCGCCGCGCATCAACGCATTGCCCCGGCGCACCATGCGACGCACGCGGGCACGCAAGTCGCCGTCGGCGTGCCAGTCGGCCGCCACGGCGTCGGCACCGAACAGGCCCTCGGCCACCTCGCGCAAGGACGCGCCCGCCAGGGTCGCGTCGAGCGCCTGCAGGGTGTGCAGCTCCAGCATCGCTGCCGGTGCTGGCCGGGGCCTGGCGGTGGCCAGCGTCGCGCTGCGCGTAGGCGCAGCAGCGCCGCCGCCACTTCCGCGATTGGCATAGGCGACAGCCATGCCGTCTTCCAGGCCGGGCGCCAGCGCGAAGCGCGCGCAATGGCCGGGGCTGCGCGCGATCAGCGCCAGCCCTTTGCCGTCATGCAGCAATTGTTTGTGGCCAGGGATGTGCCAGAACGTGAAGGTCAGCGCATCGGGTGGCGGGTCGGCATCGGGATGGAGCTGAACTACGGCATCGTGGCCGGGAAGCCAGGCCGGATGCGCGTCGCGCGCATCCAGGGCCGGGTCTTCCAGCAAGCGCAAGCCCCAGCGAAGTGCCGCCTGTTGCGTGGCCTGATGTGTTTGCGACCGGCGACGGTGGCGCAGCCAGTCGAGCCGGTAGTCGGGATGACGGCGCAGGTACTCCCAGGCCAGTGCGAGCGTGTCCAGGCACAAGATGTAGAGGTACGCGGCGGTCGGATACCAGTGCGCGATATGGTGTGGATTGACCATGACGCCAGCTCCCGTCGAATTGCAGGAACGTCGTCACGGGCATTCAGAACGGAGCTACCGCGTCCACATCAAAACATCGTCCGAGTCTGTTTATTAAGCTGTAACATCAAGTGTCAAAGACCGATTGGCTCCGGGGTATTGCGCAATGCGTCCGAATACGACGGCCACGCAGTCCAAGAACGTCACGCGGCACAAATCAAGGTGCCGTAGCCAGCGCCAAAGATCGTGACCGTTTCCGTCTCAAAGCCTCGGCTTCATGCAAGAGTGCGAATTGAGACCGGACAAATCCGAATTGCGACGGAAATAGTCTCAATACGTCCGGCTGCGCCAGAACACGAACGGCTTAATCGACAATGCCGCCGTTTTCCTGCATCAGCCGCAGGTATTCCGACAAAGGCCGCACCGCCTGGAAATACCGATCCCGCATCACGGGCTGCTGGCGCGGCCCGACGATGGATGCCAGGTCGGACAGCTTCACGGTGCCCAGCTCGGGCATCCCCAGGCCTAGGTCGATCAGGCCGTAGGCCGTATCGCCGTCTGCCGGGTCGAGCGAAGCGAGCAGCCAGGTGAGGTGCGCGTCCGGGGTGAACAGGCGTACCACGGGCAGCGGGTCGCCGGCCTGACCGTCGGCACGGGCTTGACCGTGGGCCAGCAGGCGCTGGCGCTCGTCCTCGGTGATGAGTGGCTTCATGGCGGTCTATTCCCAATTCACAAATCCGCCCAAGCGTGAAAACGCAAAGCCGCATCGGCGGATTTGAGAAAAAGCACGATTGTGATTTCGTGGCTTTGCGCCTTTGTGGAAATCCGCAGAGGCACGGATGCGTATTTCCGTAAAAACACAAAACAGTGAGGCGTTGATGAAAGAGTTAAAGATAACGTGGTTTTAATTGTGCTGCGACTCGACGCTTCTGTCCATGCAGAAGCGATCCATCCAGCGCGGCCGACCGGCCGGCGCCACCACCTACGATGCCGAGTTGGCGCAAGCCTTCGGCGCGGCGGTGCGCGCGTTGCGGACGGAACGCGGCATCGCGCAGGAGTCGCTGGCGCACCTGGCCGGTGTCGAGCGTTCGCACATGGGCAAGGTCGAGCGTGGCGAGCACATGCCCACGCTGGCGATCATCTTCAAGATCGCCAGCGCGCTCGAATGCAGCACGGCCGTGCTGATGAGCGAGGCTGAAAGCCAGCTCGCAGCGGCGGCCCAGCAGCCGTAGGCGCTGGCCGGGTCGATCCGGCGCCGCCGGTTCGGTGGTATCGAGGGGCGCCAAGCCCAGCGCGGCGGGGATAGCCCGCAGGGGCTTTCCCTCGGAGGCAAGCGAAGCGCGCAGCGCCGCAGGCGCGAAGGCGTGAGGGATTGGAGCCGGATGGCCGTGACGGCAAAGACGGCACGGGGCGTAGCCCGTAAAGCCCGGCGGTGCATCGCACCGACACGCCATGTCCTGACTGCAACCGTAGACGCCATATCCAGACAGGGAAACGCAGCCCGATATGGGGCACTGCCTGCGGCGGCTGCGTTCGGGACGAACGAACAGCGCAGCGCCCCGCCGTGTGGCGGGGCGCTGCGGGCGGCGGTTACGCCGCCTGGGGCTTGCTGCGCGACCAGATCAGGTCGTGCGTGCCGTTCTCGCCTTCGATCAGGCGGGCGTAGACAGTGGACGGGAACGAAGGATCGTCGAGGGTCACGGAGATGTACTCCCGCCCGGCCTCACTGGTCTTCTTCCACGCCGCGCCGATGTCGTGGCTGGCGGCCTGCAGGCGGAAGTCAGGGGCCTTCTCGTTGTCGCCCTTGTCGTTGGGCACCAGCTTGACCTTGACGTTGAGCGTCAGGGTGCGAAGCGTGCCGGTGAAGCCGTCTTTGTCTGCGGTGAAGGTGCCGATGTTGGCCATGATGAAACTCCTTTTGGTGGAACAAGGTTCGCGCCCATCGCGTCCTTGTTGTGATCCGGCCGGCGGGGGACGGGCTGGCTGCACCGCTTGCGGTCGAAACGCAGTGGAGAGCCGGGAGGCGAAAAGAATTTGTCCCGCGAGGAATCTGCGCAGCAGAGGGGAAATTGTTTTCGCTGGACGGTTGCAGCCATGAAGCCCGAGGCGCAGCCGCGCCACCGCCAGGATTCACAACAACACAAGGACGCCTTGGGCCGAACCGCACCGCAAGGAGATAGGGCCGGCTCGGCATCCCCGCACGAAGGCTGCTCCGGCTCGCCCGCTGACGCGGGCCAAGTCAACCACCCAATGACAAGCGAGAACGCCCCCACCGCACCTTGCGGCGCCGGTGTTGAGGCGTGGCGTGGAAGCTCCATAGCGATGCCGGGCGGGTTGTCCGTGAACCGTCCTTCGTGGACGTGATGGGTACGAACTGCCAGCGTTGAGGACGGCACGCATTTGCACAACCTGCCGCAGCAAGTGCCAGCGTGTTCGCCAGCGCCCCGTCCATCGCGGCGGGGCGCTGGCCGGGCCGATCCGGCGCAGCCGGTTCGGCGGTATCGAGGGGCGCCAAGCGTCGCGCGGCGGGGATAGTCCGCAGGGCTTTCCCCGGAGGCAAGCGAAGCGCGCAGCGCCGCAGGCGCGAAGGCGTGAGGGATTGAAGCCGAATGGCCGTGACGACACAGACGGCACGGGGCGCAGCCCGAAAGCCCGGCGGCGCTTGCGCCGACACGCCCAAAACAACCAGCATCGGGCACCATAGAGCTTTCGGAATCAGTGCCAGCGTATAGCAGACAACAACTCCAACACGTTTAACGATGACTCAGACACTTTGCCCATATGCCCTGACGCCGCTCGCATCGGGAGAAAGCAACGACGAGCACATACTTCCCGTGGCTCTGGGGGCTCCCGCCAGCTTCACGGTTCGCGCGCTAGCCGCTGAAAACAGTCGGATGAATGACCTCATCGACGAGCCGACAGTCAACGATCCGATGGTTCGTTTTTTGGCTATGTCTCAGGGAGTGGTCTCCCGGTCTGGCAACGTCAAAGCAGCCGTGAATGGAACTGTCCACGGTAGCGGCGAGGATGTGAGAGCTACGTTCTCGCAGAACGGTCTGGATCTGAAGTTCCATCAGCCAGTGGACACCGACAGCGAGGGGCGAGTGATCGGTGTTCGCGGCTTTGGTGATGCAGCCCGACAGATGGCGAACCAAATTGCAGCGAACTACGCAAAGAAGGGCATCGCCGTCGAACTTGGGGCAGAAACAAGCCAGGACAGCCTCAACTGAACATGCGGCTGGTCGCCGACATGCTCATGATCCGGCGGCAACTGTTCAAAATCGCCTATCTCACGACAGTGAAAATCTTCGGTGACGAGGCAATCACAGGGCCAAGTGGTCAGCAGCTACGGGCTGCGATGATGGCCGAGAGTGATGAGGCTCTGGCTCGCACCAAGATTGCCGGCGCCGCGTTCCAGCCGCTACCGCCCGGGTTTGCTCGTTCTGCAAGACACGCTGAACATGCCATCACCTGTGCCGTCATGCCCAGCGTTGGTGTGGTGACTTCCGTTGATCTGTTCGGGTGCTTCACCCTATTTGCGGTGACACCTGCGGTTGGAATCTTTGCCGATGAAGGAACGGGCGAGGTAATCACGATTGACGCCTCCAGCTCGAAGCTCATGAGCCACCCATACCTGGAGGCGCTGCCAGGGCTGGTGGCAGCCTCCTTCCGGGGCTGACACCTCTAACGCCGCCGCCTGAGCTACAGCGAAGGCGGCGGCGTTCTGGTTCGGCTGTTGGCCTTGAACACCGGGCGCGGCCACTGCCGCGCCCGGATTTTGCTGTTCACCGCGCCCAGGGCGGAACCGGCCTGGGCGCGGTGCTGGTCGGGTCATTCCTTCGTCTCGATGAGCCGCCACACAACGCAAAGCGCCCCGGTCGAGGCCGGGGCGCTTGCTGTCGGCGCGGGTCAAGCGGCCAGCGCCAAGGCGGTTTCATCCGCCATTGCCTCGGCATCCTTCGGGGCATCCTGCGCCTGCGCTTCCTCCGGCACAGCTTCCGGGCCTTCGGCCTTGAAGATGGCAGGCATCCAGCCGGTGCCATCGGCCAGCCGCTCGGCTTCGCTGGCAATATCGGCCTTCTTCAGTTTCGCCAGCAGGTTAATGGAGTCCGGCGCGTACTCGCCCACGGCTTGCAGAATCACGGCCTTGGGAACGTGCTTGAAGTAGCCTTCTGCGGTCGGCTGCCACCATGCAGCCATATCGAGGCCCACGGCCTGCGCCAGTTCCGCGCCGGGTTGGTGCGGCGTGGCGCGGGGCATCACCACGTCCACCGTGGAGGCCACGCACACGGCCAGCAGCTTGACGAGTTCGTCTTGCGACTTCGCCAGCAGCGCGGCGAACAGTTCGGTGCTGTCCTGCGGCAAGGCTTCGCCCGCCACCTGTTGCAACTCGCGCAGCGCCACGGCAGCAGGCGATTCCGGCCAGTCCGGGGCCATGCCTTCCAGCCGGTCTTGCACTTTCAGGCTCACGCCCAGCGGCAACGCATCATGACGGGGGCCGTAGTGGCTTTCCTGCAAGACGGTCTGCACCATGCCATGCACCAGCGCGGCCAGCGCCACTTGCGGATGCCGGGCGACTTCGATTTGCAGCGCGGCGGTACGGTGGGCGCTCAACCGCTGCGCCAGCCGGTCGGACATGGCGGCGGTCTTGGGCTGCCCCTCGCTGTCTCCGTCTTCGCCTTCGTCGTCGCTCTCGGCATCCTCACTGCCGAAACCTTGGCGCAGGCGTTCCAGCGTGCGCAGCGCCTTGGCCTCGGCTTCGCGCATCAGGCCGCGATGAATGACGGCCTGCCCGTTGCGGTCGATAGTGACGATGGCACCGGCTGCGGCCTTCACGGTCGGGCTGTAGTCCTGCAAACCATCTTCCAACGCCTGCAACTGCTCGCCCACGGCTTCGCCTTCCTCTTGCAGCGCGTCGGCCTTGTCCTCGTCCTCGGCTTCCAGCGCATCATCGAGGGCTTCGCCAATGACCTGCACCTTGGCTTGCAGCTTTTCGATGCGCTGCGCTTCGCGCTTGGTCGGCTCGCGCCGCTCCCTCGGCGCACGCTGGAAGGCGTGCAGGTCGGCATGGGTCACGCCCGGCGTGGCATCCACCCATGCCCAGCCTTCGGCCTTCATCTCGGCGGCGATGCCCGCCAGCCGGTCTTGCGCCAGCCTGTCCAGCAGCGCGGCATCGGTCAGATACACGCCCGCGTCACCTTCCGCGAACAGGTCACGGCGCACGCCACCGCCTGCGGCTTCGTAGGCGTCCAGCCCGACGAAGCGCACCAGCGGATGCCGGTAGGCGTCGATTTCGCGCTCAGTGAGTCGGTCGCGCAGCGCGGACGGCTGGCGCTGCCACTGCGGCGCATCGTAGAACGCGGCTTCCTGCGCGGCGTGGTCGTCGGTGATGGACAGCGCCATCAACTGATCGAGCGTCACCGCGTCGGCCCGGTAGTCGGCCATCAGGCGCGGCGAGACATTCGCCAGCTTCAAGCGGCGCTGCACCACCAGCGGCGTGACGGAAAAATCCGCCGCAATGTCCTCGATGGGCCGGCCCTCCATCACCAGTGCGGCGAAGGCTTCAAACTGGTCTGCCGGGTGCATGGCTTCGCGCTGCACGTTCTCGGTGAGGCTGGCGGTGCGGGCCGTACCGTCGGCCACTTGCAAGCAAGGCACCTCCCAATCCTTGGCGATGCGGTGCTTTTTCGCCAGCAGCTTCAAAGCTGCGAGGCGTCGGCCACCGGCCACGACTTCGTAATGCTCGCCATCGCTGGCGGGGATGACGATCAGGTTTTGCAGCAGGCCCACGCGCTGGATGGATGCGGCCAGCTCGGGGATGGACATGCGCGAGGTCTTGCGCACGTTGCGGCCCGTGGGGCGCAGCACCAGCCGCGACAGCGGAACCAGAATCAGGTTCTTGGTCGGGTCGGCAGCTTCCAGCGGGATTGCGGCGGCGGCATTGACGGCGCGGGCTTCGGTGTAGGTGATGGCGTTCATGGTGGTTCTCCAATCGAGTGAAACAAGGGAATGGAGGGGAAACCGCCCCTCCTGCGGGGGACGGGTCAGGCTTTCAACTGGCGCAGGCCATCGGCCAGCATCCAGAGGGCGCGATTGAGGCGCACATCGGAATCAATGCCTTGCACGGGGCGGGTTTGCTGGCGACGTCCGTTGGCGCTGCGCCCGGACAGGCCGCCCTTGGTCAAGTTCTCCTGCGTGCGGTTGAACACGCTCCACAGGTCGGGGCGGCGGTCTTCAAACCGGCGCGGCATCAGAATCTGGCTTTCGGTGATGGGCGCGGGCTTGTTCGGGTCGTCGTACTTGAGGGCCAGCGCGGCGCGGGCAAACACCTCGGCCTCGCCTTCGTCCAGCGTGATGGCGCGCATGGCATCGCGGGAATCGCGCACACGGTCGAAACCGCGCAGCACCTCAAAAGCGCCTTCGATGACTTGGCCCGCCACGTCGCCTTTGTGGGGGACGCGCACATCGGCCACGGTGTCGCCGCAGACAAGGCCATTGCTACAAACAAATCTGAATTGGCCCGCCAGCATCTGGTAACTGCTGGTGCCATCGTGCGAGTTCAGCAGGATGATTTCGTTGGCTTCCGCGCCGTTGATCTGGCTGGCATGGCGCAGGCGCAGCATGTGTTTCGTGTGCTCGCGCTTGCCTTCATCGCGCACACGGGTTTGCGTCACCATGAAGGGCTGAAACCCTTCCTTGCGAAGCTCGGTCAACACTGCCGCCGTGGGGATATAGGCGTACCGCTGCGAACGGCTCTCATGCGGGGCATCCGCAAAGATGGACGGCGCTACACGGTGAATCTGGTCATCCGACAGGGGATAGTCGGAACGCAGCGCGGGGGAATGGGAAGCGAAACGGGAAGCGAGTTGCATGGTCTTTCTCCTGACAAAAAGAGGTTTGCTGTTCACGCACACCGGATTCCAAGATTCGGAGCCCAGCCTTTGTGGCTGTTCGGTGCGGTCGGCACGAGGAACCCGGTTGGCCCTGTTGCCACCGTCTTTCCTGAGTTCATCGCCCGCGACGGTCAGGAGCGCGCGGACGGGGGCCGTCAAGGAGAAAAGCGCAGGGTTGGTGCGGCCCGCAGGCGCAGCCGAGGACACGGCCCTGAGCGCCTTGATGGCACACGGGAGCGGGCTACAGTCGCGGACAAGGTGATGAAGTCAGGGGAGACGGCTGGACAAGGCAACAGGCACCTTCCACGCCGACCGCACGGCAAGCGAAGCGCGCAGGCCCGGATCTGGAAGCCGGGCCGGAGGCGTCAGCCGAGCGGAGCGAGGGAACGATGGAAGCCCGACAGGGGCGAGACGCCGCAGGCGGCTCGATGCGCAGCACGACAGCGCGACCGGCCATCTCCCAGGTGGCCGGGGACGCCCAGACTTCAAATCCGAATGGACAACAGGGTCAGGACGAGCGCACGCAAGGCATCGTGGATCTGCTGCGGATGCTGTCTGGCCGATCCGGCGCAGCCGGGTCGGCGGTGTTCAGGGGCGCCAAGCCTGTGCGGCGGGGATAGCCCGCAGGGCTTTCCCCTGGAGGCAAGCGAAGTGCGCAGCGCCACAGGCGCGAAGGTATCGACGCCGGGCGCAGCAAAAAGAAAGGTGCGCCGCCCCCGCAGGGACGACGCACCGAAGGCAGCGCGGCGCGATCAGCTCGCCGCCGGCGCCGTCATCGACTGCAACTGGTCGATCACGCCAGGCTCTACGAACACGCAAGCCTGCCTGTCCTCGATCGGCACGTTGAACACCTGGGCGAACACCGTGCGCCGCAGGTGCGCCAGCCGACCCGTGCGATACGCCTGCTCGGGCTTCATGCGCCCGCCAGCCTGCGAGCCGCTGCGCTGCGGATCGCATTCGACCAGCGCGACAAAGCCGTCATCGGACAGCTTCTGATGCTCGGGGCACAGGCCTCAGCCTGTCGCCGTGTGACGCTCCATGCTTGCGCGCAGGCGCTTGTCCAGCAGGATCGCGCCGGTATCGAACGCCGTGCCGCAGACCAGGCAAACGTGCTGTTCGAGGGAAACGTGTGATTTGTCATTCATGACTGCTCTCCGGTTGCAAGGGCGGAATTGCCCGGAACCGTCGAAGTCACGGCGCAGCGCAGCAGTCAGGGGGCGCAGCCGGCCGCCAGGACGCAAGCGCGCACCAGCGCGCGCCGCCCTTGACGGCAAGACCGCCGTGATACGGTGAAGGGACACAGCAAGACCGCCCCCTCACCACTACCTCTGCACACGGGGTTTGCGGCAAGCGGAGCGCGCAGGCCCTCACTGGCCGGAGGCGTCAGGGATCAAAGCCGAATGGCCGCGACTCGGAACGAGGCGCGGGGCGCAGCCCGCGAGCCCGACGGCGGTACGCCGGGACGCTCGGATGCTTATAGAGGGAAGATTTTCTGTATCTGAATTGTCGTACCAGTGATACGACAATCGACCTGCTTAACGCGCACAAGCCATCACATTGAATGCTAGAAGGATGGCTTGACTGATCGCGTGAACCAATGAGGATTGAGTTACCACCCTCTCATCTTGAAAATTCGACCGTGATCCCCCTCATCGTGCAGCGTGACGACGATTTCACTTGCTGTAAAAACAGGGGCATCATCTTCTGCTCGTACTGGCAAATCGGAGTCAATCAACGTGATGACCGGCTGCAACCCTAAATCTGCATAGCGACGTACAACCGTCAGCAAGTTCTCTTTCTTTCGGTCGTCCAGCGACTCCAACACTCCGTCGTGATAGACAAAACGCGGAAACTTCTCGCCCAGGTGCGCTCGCAGCACGGCCATATCGAAGGCAACGCACAGCAGCTTGCGGTATGTATGCCCCAGGTCAGCACTGGTGGCGTTACCTGA
Organism: Delftia acidovorans; assembly: GCA_031286585.1. Classification (GTDB taxonomy): domain Bacteria; phylum Pseudomonadota; class Gammaproteobacteria; order Burkholderiales; family Burkholderiaceae_C; genus Comamonas; species Comamonas acidovorans_A. The sequence goes on along the minus strand of JAITUC010000024.1, from coordinate 86,604 downwards.
TCCATCGAGAATTTCCGCTTTGAAGTCCAGATGACCTACCTGGTTGATCGCCACGCTCAACAGCGCCTTGCGATCAATGACTTCCTCAACAATCTCGCTGAAGAAAACGCGAATCGTGGAGAACAGGCTTGCCTGATCGGAGTTCTGCTTGTCCACGTCGGCTTCAATCCGTGCCTGCAAATGGTCACGCTCTTCCGTCAAGGATCGAATCTCTGTACGCAACTCCTGGAGGCGATGCAAATGGCCTTTCTGATGCTCCAACGATGTGATGTCCGCGCGTAATGTCACCATCTCATCCGAGAGCTGCTTGTACTTGGTGAAAACATCCGTCCCGCTCAGAAAGGAGAGCATTTCCGAACGCTTTTTCCCTAGCACATTCAGCTCTGCACTCACCCGCTTCAACTCTCCTTCGATTTCCGCAAATTCTTCCTGGAGGTAGCCGCGGCGCTCATCCGTGATAGCCCGATTGAAAGCGATCAACTGCTGGAAATCCTTCTTGATCTGCCCTTGGAACAACACGCCAGCTTCGCCAAACAACCTCTGCGCCTCATCGGGACTGAAAAGAATTTGATCTTCCTGCAACGATGCCTGCACCTTCTTCCTATTTTGACTCAAGGAATAGCGTTCCGAATTCAGCGCCGCGATTCGCTCATCGACTTCATCAACCACCTTCTTGGTGCGATCCTTGTCTTGGGCACGAAAATCGAAAGCATCCAGCAGCACTTGCTTCTTCTCTGCGTCCTTTTGCTTAAGCAGAAGAATGCCTTCAATTTTGCTGATGTCCTCGACCGAACCTCCTAGTTCATTTTTAATGGTTTGCGCTGTCTCCTGTTTTTTGGCAAGTTCGTGCTCTTTCGCATAGTGGTCAGCGATGAGCTTGGCGTCAAAGCCCAGAAGATGTGCAAGAAATGGCTTCCAGTCAGCATGTTTGGAGGCGAACTTGCGAAGTTGGAAAACCTCACGAAAATCCTCTTGCGACCGAAGCAGGTAACCAAGCGCCTTGCGGTAAGACCACGGTTTGAGAGCACGCCAGTCGAGCAGGCCGTCAAGCAGTTCGCGTGCACGTTCAAAAGGAACGTCCCGATGCCCCCATTCCGCGAGCGCCAACGCCGACAAATCTTGGTGGCCTGCTTCATGCTGCTTGAAGGCGATCTTGGTTGCGTCCTCTACGCTGCGTCGGATCGTGATGAAAGAACCATCCTCCAGTTCAATTTCAAGGAAAAAGACGAAATCCTTGAACAAGTCAAAATGCTTGAAAAGGAAGAACTTAGGGTCTTTGCCAGCCAGGAAGCCGAAGTCCAAAAGACGCCCCAGCGTGGTCTTCCCAAGATTGTGGGTGTCCTTGTTTCGATTCTCCGGCAGTCGGATTTCAGCCATGACGACATTCAGCCCAGGAGCAAAGTCCACGGGCTCGAACACATCCGGCTTGTTGGAATAGAGTTTAGATAGCTTCATTTGGCCCCACGTATTCCACTGCGTCAGTCTTGGGGCGATATTCAACCAAGCCCATTAGATAAAGAAAATTGAGCGCAGGCAGGAAAAGCACGTCGCCACCCACAACGTGCTTCTTTGCAAATTTGCGCAGTACATCGTACTCATCGACGCGACGATCTTTCAGCCGCGACAGGAGCAGCAGAGAAACATTAATGACCGTGCGATCAGGGTGTGAGTGTTTGGTTGGCCGCAGCATCATCCACCTCCCCAATATCGCAGTTCCAATACATGTAGAAAAGAATGGCTCGCGTCAGTCGCTTGTGGGCGTGCTGCCGAAGAACCGGGTCACGATTGAACAGCAGATCCACCAGATACTCCATGATCTCGTCGAAGGTCTGGTAGTCCTTGCGCTTCGCAAGGATCTTGAGCTGAAACTCATCGACCACAGATTCGTACATGCGCAGCAATTCGATGTTCTCTGGTGCAGCCAGGAAAGTACGAATTTGCGCCGTTTCCTTCAGGTATTTACGCCGCTGCTCCTTCGCATACGCTGCCGTCATATTGTTGAGCGTGTTCTTTTCCTCATACGTCACGCGCACGGTGGGCGGGTCGTCGAGTAACGCCGTGAGGCCATCCTTCTGACGTGCTAGCGCCTGGACAACCTCTGCAAGATCATCTGGACTGACAATCAGCGGTGAGTCCACCGCATCCAAATTCGCCTCCTGGGCTACTTCTGGAAAGCGTTTCAGCCACAGTTCTAGTTGTTCCAGGCCGCAAAGATAGATAGACGAAGCAGGGACGCCGCATTCGGCGGCGATGTGGTCACGGATTTCTGTCTCGGAATTGCCGGTCAGGCGGCGATTCGCAAACAGCATGTAGTGGTCGAGTTGCTTGGCATCGCGCAGTTTCTTGATGCGTGGTACTTCTTTGCCGACCACCGTGTTGCTGCTAGATGTGCTGTAGAAATCCAGTTCCGAAAAGCTGCGGTTGTACCCGTTGGTATGCTTGGCCTGAACAATGACTGTGCCTACCCACGGGGCGGCCTTGCTGGGGTGCAGTTCCGCCGTGCCGACGAATTTTGCGTCACGCCCGCCATCCGGCCCTTTTGCGAATCCCTGAACGGCGATACCGAGCAAGCGTTGGCACAAGAGCACGATCAGCACCTCAAACTGATCGTCGCTCAAATCTTCATAAGCAAACTTCATTCTCCCCATCCCCCTCTATGCAGACCCCACCGACTCATGCGGCAACCGTAATGCACGCCGAATGAGTACGCTGCGCAGGCTGCACCACAATCTCCACACGCTGATCCAGTGACACCAGTGCCTGCATCAGCCGTTCCAGTGAAATGTTCTGGAGCTTGTAGCGGCGGACTTGGGACACTTTTGGTTGAGTCATGCCCGTGATCGCAGCAGTCTCCGTCTGGCTCAGGCCGCGATGGTCAATCAATTCATTGAGCTTGAGCGCGAGCGCTGCCTTTGCCGAAAGCTCTTCAGCATCGTCAAAGCCCAAATCTCGCAGCACGTTGTCAGTGCCTTGCGAATGGTCACTACGCTTCATCGTTTATCTCCCGCTCGTCTTGTGACGGGCCAGCACGGCCTTCAACCGCTTCTCGATCAGTTCCACGTCCGGCTGCGGTGTGGCGATGCCGGACTTAGACTTCTTCTGGAACGCATGTAGTACATGTACCGCATCGCCCATCTTCACTGTATAGACCGCCCGGAAGGTATCGCTCCGGTGGTCTTCCACCAATTCATACACACCGGGGCCCAACCCCTTCCAGGGCTTTGCCGAATGTGGCGTGCTGCCCAACTGGACGATGAACAACGCCACACCCATGTCCTTCTGTACGTCGATGGGAAACTTCTTGAAGTCCTTCTTCGAGGAGCCTTCCCAGTACAGCATCTTGCGCTTCTGAATCATGATTATATCCGTTCGGGTATGAATCGCAAGAAGTTGGCTTAGGTAGTCGCTGTTTCCACCGGATCAGTTCGCCGTGCCCCGGTGATGGCTTGACGCCGGCTGGCCACCAGCTCGGCTGCATCGCGCACGGGCTTGTCCTCGGTATGGACGTAGTGCATGAACTGCGCGACGGTCTTGTGCTGGGTCAGTTCCATGCCGACCTTGATGGGCACCCCCGAATTGGCAATGTCCGTCGCCGAGCGGTGGCGGATGCCATGCGTGCCGACGTGTGGGACGCCGGCGGCCTTGAGCACCCGGCACCAGCCGCCATAGTGTTCGCCGAAGGTCAGGTGCCGGGTCGGGTCGTTGGGCGACGGCAGGACGTAGGGGCAACCCTCCCGGCGCGGCACAGTCGAAAGCAGCCGATAGGCTTCCGCGCTCATGGGCTTGGACATGCCGCCGGTCTTGCTGTCGGGCCACATCACACGCCGGTTTGCGAGGTCGATCCAGTCCCATTCGAGCGTGCAGATTTCGGAGCGGCGGCCCGCGAACTCGAATTGCAGGCGGATCGCCAATGGAATGACATAGCTCTCCAGCCCCTCCGCCTCCAGCGTCTCCAACTGGCGAAAGATCAGCACCATTTCATCATCCACGATGAGGCGGGTCTGCTTGCCGGGCGGATACATCGGAACATGGCGGCACGGGTTGGTGCCGTCCGGGCGGAAGCCCCACACTTCGGCCAGGTTGAACATCTTGCGCAAGATGGCGAAGCCCTTGTTCGCCTCGGTGGGCTTGTAGGAGAGCTTTTCCATGTACCCGGCAATGTCGGGGCGCTTCACGTCAGCCACCTTCTTGCGGCCCAGCATCGGGACAATGCAGCGGTCGATGACCGCCTGATAGCCGCGCCAGGTGCTGGGCTTGTTGCGCTTCTTGGAGTAGTCCTCCATGAACTTTTTGCACAGCTCGGCCATCGTGGGCGCCTTGCGCGCCTCGGCCTTGGCGCCACCAGGATCGCCACCCCGGCGAACCTCGGCCAGCCAGTCCTGCGCCATGACGCGGGCTTGTTCGACGGTCAGCTCGCCGAACAGACCCAGAGCGGGCTTGCGGCGTTCGCCTGCGTTCGTGCGGTACTGGAGCATGAACACGCGGCGGCCCGCCGGTGTAATCTTGCACAGGAAGCCGGGCACCACGGTGTCCCGCAGTTCGACGGCCTGCGCCTGGGGTTGCGCCGTCTCGACGGCGGTCTTGGTGAGCTTGATCTTTGCCATGATGACTCCTTGGAAGACCCGATTTCCAAGAGCCACATGGGAGCCATGAGAGCGGAAGCCGGGTCAGGTTTCGGAAAGCACCGGCATATGATGGACGCGCGTAAGTTATTGATAAACCTGCTGTATCTGGCTACAGCGCAGTCCAGCGAAATGTCGGGCTGGAGTCATCGTGAAACAAAAAAGCCGCGCCTTGTGGGCAGCGGCTTTTTTTGTGGACAGCGCCAAAAACTGGCGTGACCTAAAGCGAGAGACGCCGAGCAAGAGCCGCCTCGCGGCGATGGCGTCGTCCCCCTCCCTTGCGAAGCAAGCAGAGAGGGGGAAGCCGCGCAGCGGCTCAGGGGGTGGTCAGTTGCCTTGACGATCCATGGCGCGGGCCAGGTCGGCCATCAGGCGAGCGTCCTGCAGGGCGGCATTCCAGATGCGCTCGTCGGCGGCGGCCTGCTGGCGGCTCTCGGTCCAGGCGCGGTAGCCGGCGCGGGCCGTCATGGCAGCGCGGCGGGCGGGAGCGGAGAACAGGGCCAGGCCCATGAAGGCGGCAACCCACAGCACCACCCAGGCGCCCAGCATGTGGCCGTCGGTCCAGTTGTGGGCGACCTCGTTGACCACCACCATCAGCGCGGCCACCAGGGCAGCGAGCAGCAGGGCGCTGGCGCCACGCTTGCCGGAGAAACGCTTGACAGCGCTCTTGCGGTCATCGGCGGCTTGATAGACATGCACCACACCAGGGTGCTCGACACAGTAGGAGTTGTAAATGAAGTTGCTCATGGCAGATAAACCCAGTTAAATAGCCGCTTTTGACGGCGTGGCGGGCGACTGGGTGTAACTATAGGGTTTACCCTAGAGCTCTTCAAATTTATATCTTGAATCTGTAGCATTCACACCAGTGATGACTCAGCGCCCGCCGCCATGTCTGCCCTGAACTTCCGCACACTGGATCTGAACCTGCTGCGCGTCTTCGACGAGGTGATGGCAGAGCGCAGCCTGACGCGGGCGGCCCACAAGCTGGCCATCACCCAGCCAGCCGTGAGCAACGCCCTGCGCCGCCTGCGCGAGGCGCTGGGCGACGAACTTCTGGTGCGCCAGGGCCAGGGCGTGGAGCCCACGCCGCGCGCGCTGGCGCTGTGGCCCGTGATCCGGGAGGCGCTGCAGCAGCTGCAGGACACGCTGGCACCGGGCGAATTCCATCCCTCCACCGCCACCGCCACCTTCGTGCTGGCCATGGCCGACGCCACGGCGGCCACGCTGATCCCGCCCATGTTCAGCCTGCTGGAGCGCGAGGCGCCCGGCGTGGGCATCCGCGTGCTGCCGCTGACCACGCGCGACCCGCGCGGCCTGCTGGAGGCCGGCGAGGCCGACATGGCCGTGGGCTACTTCCCCGCCGCACTGGCCGACCTGACGGCGCGCGCGCAGTCGGGCGCCCTGGTGGCCTTCGACAGCCGGCGCCTGTATGAAGGCGAGTACCTGTGCGTGATGCGCCAGGGCCATCCGCTGGCCGATGTGCCGCTGACGCTGGACAACTACTGCGCGGCGCGCCACATGCTGGTGAGCTTCTCGGGCCGCTCCTTCGGCTTCATCGACGAGGCACTGGCCTCGCTGGGCCGCACGCGCCAGGTGGTGCTCACCGTCAACCAGTTCTTCACGGCCGGGCGCGTGGTCATGAACTCCAACCTGCTGACCATCCTGCCGCGCCACTTCGTGCCCGTGACCGGCATGGCCGACAGGCTGGTGCTGCGCGAGCTGCCCTTCGACGTGCAGCCCGTGCACGTGGACGCGCTGTGGCGCCGGCGCGGCCAGCACCCGCAGGCCTACGACTGGCTGCTGCGCACGCTCACGCGCTCGGCCGAGGCCACCTTCCCCCACACCTGAGGGCGCGGCACTGTTCCTATACTCGGGAGCATGAAGATACAGCTGCTGTCCGACCTGCACCTCGAAGTCCATCCCCATTTCGTGCCCGAACCGGCACCGGGTGCCGATGTGCTGGTGCTGGCCGGCGACATAGGCTCCTACCAGCCGGGCAGTCTGCTGCAGGGCCAGGATTTCGGGCTGGAACGCTTCTCCCCGCTGCCCCAGTACGCGGGCTGGCCCTGCCCCGTGATCTTCGTGCCGGGCAACCATGAGTACGACATGCAGGACTTCGACGCCGCCCATGCCCGCCTGCGCGCCGCCTGCGAGCGCATGGGCATGGTCTGGCTGGAGCGCGAGACCGCCGTGCTGGGCGGTGTGCGCTTCGTGGGCACCACGCTGTGGAGCGACTACGACGCCATGTCCATGCACGAAGGCGTGAGCGACCTGACCCGGCTGCTGAAGCTGCGCGAGAAGGCCTTCCGAGCCGCCAACTTCTACCTGCAAAAGACGGGCGGCACGCGCGGCGGCGAGCCCTTCCTGGCCGAGCCCATGCGCGAGCAGTCGCTGGTCTGCCAGCAATGGCTGCGCCAGGCGCTGGCCCGGCCCTTCGACGGCCCCACGGTGGCCGTCACACACTTCGCACCCAGCCTGCGCAGCGCCGATCCGCGCTATGGCCTGGTGCCCGGCACGGCCGGCTTCTGCAATGTGCTCGACGACCTGCTGCCCTTTGCCGATCTGTGGCTGCACGGCCACCTGCATTCGCCCAGCGACTATGTGGCCGAGGGCCTGCGCGACGATGGCAGCGCCTGGCGCTGCCGCGTGGTGGCCAACCCGCTGGGCTATGCACGCAAGGGCGAGCAGGAGGGCTTTTTCCCGCGCTCTACCATCGAGTTGCCGGTGCACGGGACCGCAGGGGCGGCAGAGGTGGCAGATGCGCCGGTCCGCGCTTGACCTGGATCAAGCACTCCATCCCGGCTTGGGCTTAGTCTCGGGCCATACCAAAGGAGGACTTTCATGAACATCCTGCTCGCAGTCGATGGCAGCCCCTACACCCAGAAGATGCTGGCCTACCTGACCTCGCACCCCGAGATCCTGGGCTCCGCCCACAGCTACAGCGCCATCACCGTCCAGCCCCAGCTGCCGGCCCGCGCGCGCGCCGCCCTGGGCAAGGAGGTGGTGGACGAGTACTACGCCGAGGAATCGACCAAGGTGCTGGACCCCGTGTGCAGCTACCTGGCCGAGCACGGCGTGCAGGCCACGCGCCTGAGCAAGGTGGGCCCGGTCGCCGACTCCATCATCAAGGCCGCCGAGGAAGGCAAGTTCGACCTGCTGGTCATGGGCACGCATGGCCATGGCGCGCTGGGCCGCCTGGTCATGGGCTCGGTCAGCACCCAGGTGCTGGCCGGCAGCCAGGTGCCGGTGCTGCTGATCCGCTGATCCGCTGATCCGCTGATCCGCTGCACCGTGGACATGCGGCGCCCATAACCAGGAAAAGCAAAGCGCGGGCTTCACGGCGCAATGAACCAAAGACGGCTCCCCGGCGGGAGCCGTCTTTTTTGCATGGGAACCTGCCACCGTCATGCATGGCATGCCGTCACCGGGCTGTCACAGCCGCCTTTTACAGTCGCGCGATTTGTCACACAGGGGATGGTGAGCATGCGCATGAATACTTTGGATTGGCGGCACAAGGCGATTGCAACGGCCTGCCTGGCCCTGTGCGGCGCCGCATGGTCCGCGCCGTTCACCCCGGGCAACCTGGTGGCCTACCGCGTGGGCGCGGGCTCAGGCGCGCTGCCCGTGTTCCTGGATGAGTACCGCGTGGACGGCACCCTGGTGCAATCGCTGCCGCTGTCAGGCGGGGCAACGCCGCTGACGGCCAGCAGCACGGGCTCGGAAGGCCTGCTCAACCGCTCGGCCAACGGACTGTGCCTGACGGTCCCCGGCTATGCGGTGGCACCGGGCGGCGCCGATCCCAAGACGGCGGCGGCACGCGGCGTGGCCTTTGTCGATGCCGGCGGCGTGGTGGGCAATGGCACGCGGCTGGGCGGCACGGCCCTGGTCGGCGATGCCTTTCGCAGCGTGGTCAGCGACGACTGCAGCCGCGCCTGGGCCAGCGGCAGCGGCAGCCCCAATGCCAACCGCGGCATCTGGTTCGTCCAGAAAGATGCCACCAGCGCCACCCAGCTGAGCAACAAGAACACCCAGGGCATCACCATGGCCGGTGGCCAGCTCTACGCGGCCTTTGCCGGCGGCGACACGCTCAACAAGATCGGAACCGGGCTGCCCACGACAGGCACGCCTGCCGTCAGCGCGCTGCCGGGCCTGGCGGGCAACAACCTGCGCGGCCTGGCCTTCCTCGATCTCGATGGCACGCCGGGCGCGGACACGCTCTACGTGGCCGCCAACAACGACGGCACCGGCACGGTGCGCAAGTACACGCTGGAAGCGGGCACCTGGGTGGCCCGGGGCTCGGCGCCGCTGGCAGGCGCCCATGGCCTGGCGGCCGTGCATCTGGGCCAGGGCGCGGTCATGCTGCTGGCCACCGGCTCCGACGGGCAGCTGTATCGCCTGTTCGATGCCTCGGGCCGCACCGGCACGCTGGCCGGCACGCCGCAGCCGCTGGCGTCGGGCATCGATGGCGTGCTGTACGGCCTGGCATGGGCCCCCGAGGTGTCCCCGCCGGCTGCCGTGCCCGCAGCCCCTGCCAGCGTGAATGCCAGCGCCACGGGCAACAGCGTGCAGGCGCAGTGGGCCAGCGTGAGCGGCGCGTCCTACTACCTGGTCGAACTGTCCAGCGACGGCTTCGCCACCGTGTCGCACAGCCTGGCGGTGTTCGGCACCAGCCAGACCGTGGACGGCCTGGCGGCCGGCAGCCACCAGGTGCGCGTGCGCGCCGTGAACAGCCTGGGCGGCGGGGCGGCCGGCGTTTCCGCGCCCGTCACCACCAGCCCGCCCCCGACGTCCTCCCTGCCCGCACTGACCGCCTACTCGGGCGTGGTCGGCGATGCCAGCGATGCCCTCGCAGGCACGGGCCTGTCCTTCACCGTCAGCGATCCGGCCGCCACGGTCACCGCCACGTCCAGCAATCCCGCCGTGGTCGCCGCCAACGGCCTGGTGGCGACGCAAAGCGGTGGCAACGCCGTGCTCAGGATCACCCCTTCCGGCGTGGGCTATGCCGACATCACCGTCACGCTGACCAATGCGGGCGGCGCCTCCCTCACCCGCACCATCAAGTACGCGGCATCGGCCAACACCGCAGCCAACACCAGCCCGCGCTGGCTGGCCGGGCGCTCGGACGCATCGACGGCCATCGTCATCGACGCCTCGACCATGCTGGTGGGCGACGACGAGGCGCCTGCCCAGGATGCCTCGGGCAATGCGCTGCCGGCCGGCAACTCCTTCTCGGCCTATGGCCCGGCCGGCGGGCTGCCCGTCAAGCCGCTGATGCTGGACAAGACCGCGCTGGGCCTGGCCGATGCCGCCGCCTGCACCGGAGCCGGCCTCACGGGCCTGGACAGCTGCAAGAGCGACGAGGAAATGGACATCGAGGCGAGCTTTGCCCTGGGCAACCGCATCTACGTGGCCGGCTCGCATTCGAACAACAAGAGCGGCAAGTCGCGCACGGACCGCTGGCGCCTGGCTGCCATGGATGTGTCCGGCTCGGGCGCCTCCACCTCGCTGAGCGCCCAGGGCTACTACCGCTGGCTGCGCGAGGACCTGCGCAGCTGGGACGCGGCCGCGCATGACGGCCTTGCCGCCAACTACCTGGGCCTGGTGGCCAGCTCGGACGGCGGCGCCAACAAGGCGCCCGAGGCCGAGACGATGAGCGGCTTTTCCATCGAGGGCATGTCCACCAGCCCCGACGATTCCGCCGCCTGGTTGGGCTTTCGCGCACCACTGGTGCCGGCACCCGGCGCGCCCGCCGTCACGGCAGACAGCGCCACGGGCCGCACGCATGCGCTGATCGTGCCCGTGACCAACTTCGCAGCCCTGCCTGCGGCCGATGGCGGCAGCAAGGGCAGCGCGACCATGGGCCAGCCGATCCGCCTGAACCTGGGCGGCCGCGGCATCCGCGAAATCCGCAAGAACGCGGCGGGCGAGTACCTGATCATTGCCGGCCCCTCGGCCGGCGCCACGGGCACCGCGCCGCGCAACTTCCAACTCTATTCCTGGGATGGCCGCGTGAACAGCGCAGGCCTGGCCCTGAACCTGCGCCCGCGCGCTGCCGACCTGGCCGCCATCACCGTTCCCAATACCGCCTGCTCGGCCGAAGGCATAGGTGCCATGCCGGCCAGCCTGGACGCAGGCGGCAGCGTGGACATCATCAGCGACTGCGGCGATGCCGATTTCTACGGCGATGGCACGGTCGCCAAGGACCTGCTCTATGCCGCATGGAAGAAGGCGCGCCTGGACAGCCTGGCCGTGCCGGCCCTGTCCACCGTGGCCCTGTCCGCCCAGGCCGTGGACCAGACATCGGCCGTGGTCCAGGCCACGCCCGGCGTGGGCGGCAGCCTGCGCGCCGTGGCCCTGCCGGCCAACGCACCCATCCCCAGCTGGGAACAGGTCATGGCCGGCCTGGATGCCGCCGGACTGCCAGCCCCTGCCAGCAACACGGTCAGCACCGCGGCCAACACGGCCGCCACGCTGTCCTTCACCGGCCTGGACCCCGCCGTGAGCTACCGCGTGCATGCGATCAACCTGCCGGCCTCGGGCACGGCCAGCGCGCCGGCTGTGCTGGCCCTGAGCAAGCCCGTGCCCATCGGCACGCAGATCGGCACGGGCAGCAACAAGGCGGGCGTGAGCAACGGCGCGGGCAACGTGGGTGCAGACCAATGGCAGTTCGCCTCGAACTCGGCAGGCTTTCAGCCCGCGCCCTCGCAAAGCCCGCTGCCGGGCAACCTGCGCCTGCCCTACGGCAGCCTGAGCTTCGTGCTCATGGGCGGCACGCCGGGCTCCACGGCCACGCTCCGCATGGAGCTGCCCGAGGCCGCACCCGCCCAGGCCACGCTCTGGAAGTACGGCCCCACGGCCGCCACGCCCACGGCGCACTGGTATGAGCTGGCCGCCTCGGCCTACCGCTTCGCACCCGACCGCCGCTCGGTGAGCTTCGACATCGCGGACGGGCAGACGGGCGACAGCGACCTGACCGTCAACGGCGTCATCGTGGACCCCGTGGCGGTGGCCGCGCCTGCGGCCCTGCCGCCCGGCGCCACGGCCACCCCCGTGCCCGGCCTCTCCACACTGGCCCAGGCGCTGCTGGCGCTGGCCCTGGGCGGCATGGCCGCACTGCGCCGCCGCCGCGGCTGACGCCCGCGGCGCCTTCTGCACCAGCCACGCCGGCAGCACCCGGTGCCCCTCAAGCCCCTGCACGGTCCGCCGCGCAGGGGCTTTTTGCCGTGGCCTGGGAAAACCCTGAACCTGCCGTGTTGACGGGGCTGGTTGCAAAAACAATAATTACCACGTTAACTAAATCCACACCATGCAGATTCAGCCCTTTCTCCTGGATGACGGCCTTGCGCTGGGCACGGTCTACGGCACGCTGCTCAACCAGCAGGCCACCGTGCAGCGCCTGTCGCCGCAGTTCGACAGCGCGCCCTACAAGGCCGCTCCGCGCGCCCCCGTGCTCTATCTCAAGCCGCGCAACACCTGGGCGCGCGACGGCGCGGCGGTGGCCGTTCCGGCCGATCCCGGCGAGGTCCGCGTCGATGCCGGCATCGGCCTGGTGATAGGCCGCAGCGCCACGCGCGTCAGCGAAGCAACGGCCCTGGACCATGTGGCCGGCTGGCTGATCGCCAGCGACCTCACGCTGCCGCACGAGAACTACTACCGCCCCGCCATCCGCCAGCGCTGCCGCGACGGTTTCTGCCCGCTGGGCACGCTGGTGCGCGGCACAGGCTTTGACGCACAGGCAGTCACGCTCACGGTGTCCATCAATGGTGAACAGGTCTGGCAGCGCGGCTTCGCCGACCTGGTGCGTTCGCCCGCAAGGCTGCTGGCCGATGTGACGGAATTCATGACGCTGTCGCCCGGCGACGTGCTGCTGCTGGGCCCGGGCGAAGGCGCACCGCTGGCACGGCCCGGCGACCGCGTGGTCATCGAGGTGCCCGGCCTGGGCCGGCTCACGCATTCGGTGGTGGCAGAACAGGGAGCAGCAGCATGAAGCACGGACGCGTCATCTTCGAAGGACAGACCCTGCAGGTCACCGAAGGCCCGCACGGACAGGTGCAGTTGCCCGATGGCCGCCTGGTGGCGGAGACCACCGTGCAGTGGCTGCCGCCGCTGGAATTCGGCACCGTCTTCGCGCTGGGCCTGAACTATGCGGACCATGCCAAGGAAATCGCCTTCAACAAGGCGCCCGAGGAGCCGCTGGTCTTCCTCAAGGGCCCGAACACACTGAACGGCCACCACGGCCGCACGTACCGTCCCGCCGACGTGGCCTACATGCACTTCGAGTGCGAGCTGGGCGTGGTCATCGGCAAGACCTGCCGCAACGTGCGCCGCGAGGACGCCTACAGCGTGGTCGCCGGCTATTGCACGGCCAACGACTACGCCATACGCGACTACCTGGAGAACTTCTACCGGCCCAATCTGCGCGTGAAGAACCGCGACGGCGCCACGCCCGTGGGCCCGTGGTTCGTCGATGCGGCCGATGTGCCCGACCCCATGGACCTGCGCCTGCGCAGCTGGGTCAACGGCGAGCTCAAGCAGGACGGCAGCACGCGCGACATGGTGCATGACATCCCCTCGCTGATCGCCCACCTGTCGGGCTTCATGACGCTGAACCCCGGCGACCTCATCCTCACGGGCACGCCCGACGGCGTGGCCGATTCCCGCGTGGGCGACGAGATCGTCACCGAGATCGAAGGCCTGGGCCGCCTGGTCAACACCATCGTCGGCGACGCACCGGCCGCCTCCTGAACCCCACCGCACACGCCAAGGAATCCCCATGCGCATTGACCACCTGATCGACGGCAAGACCGTCGCCGGCAAGGACTATTTCGAGACCGTCAACCCCGCCACCCAGGAGGTGCTGGCCGAGGTCGCCGCAGGCGGCGAAGCCGAGGTGCAGGCCGCCGTTGCCGCCGCGAAGAACGCCTTCCCGAAATGGGCCAACACGCCCGCCACCGAACGCGCCAAGCTCGTGCGCAAGCTTGGCGACCTGATCGCCCGCCATGTGCCCGAGATCGCGCAGACCGAGACCAACGACTGCGGCCAGGTCATCGCCCAGACCGGCAAGCAGCTGGTGCCGCGCGCGGCCGACAACTTCTACTACTTTGCCGAGATGTGCACGCGCGTGGACGGCCACACCTATCCCACGCCCACGCACCTGAACTACACGCTGTTCCACCCCGTGGGCGTGTGCGCGCTAATCTCGCCCTGGAACGTGCCCTTCATGACGGCCACCTGGAAGGTGGCGCCCTGCCTGGCCTTCGGCAACACGGCCGTGCTCAAGATGAGCGAGCTGTCGCCCATGACGGCCGCGCGCCTGGGCGAGCTGGCGCTGGAGGCCGGCATTCCGCCCGGCGTGCTCAACCTGGTGCACGGCTACGGCAAGGACGCGGGCGAGCCCCTGGTGCGCCACCGCGATGTGCGCGCCGTCTCGTTCACGGGCTCGACCCAGACCGGCAACCGCATCGTGCAGGCCGCCGGCCTCAAGAAATTCAGCATGGAGCTGGGCGGCAAGAGCCCCTTCGTGATCTTCGACGACGCCGACTTCGAGCGCGCGCTGGATGCGGCCGTGTTCATGATCTTCTCCAACAACGGCGAGCGCTGCACGGCCGGCAGCCGCATCCTGGTGCAAAAGGGCATCTACGCGAAGTTCGTGGACCGCTTCGTGGAGCGCGCCAGGAAGATCACCGTGGGCGACCCGCTGGACGAGTCCACCATCGTCGGCCCCATGATCAGCGCCAGCCACCTGGCCAAGGTGCGCCACTACATCGAGCTGGGCCGCAAGGAAGGCGCCAGCATGCTGTGCGGCGGCCTGGATGCACCGGTGCTGCCCGAGCGCGTGCGCAAGGGCAACTACGTGCTGCCCACGGTGTTTGCCGACGTGGACAACCGCATGCAGATCGCCCAGGACGAGATCTTCGGCCCCGTGGCCTGCATCATTCCCTTCAGCGACGAGGCCGAGGCCGTGCGCCTGGCCAACGACATCCAGTACGGCCTGTCCAGCTACGTCTGGACCGAGAGCGTGGGCCGCGCCCACCGCGTGGCCGCCGCCATCGAGGCCGGCATGTGCTTCGTCAACAGCCAGAACGTGCGCGACCTGCGCCAGCCCTTCGGCGGCACCAAGGCCTCGGGCACGGGCCGCGAGGGCGGCAGCTGGAGCTATGAAGTCTTCTGCGAGCCCAAGAACGTGGCCGTCTCGCTGGGCTCGCACCATATTCCGCACTGGGGCGTCTGAACGGGCGGCCAACGACAACGAGAACGACAACGGCAAAGTGAGCCGAGGAGACAAGACATGCAACGCCGCCATTTCCTGCAATCCACCGCAGCCACCACGGCCGCAGCGCTGATGCTCCCGGGCCTGTCCCTGGCCCAGCCCGGTAGCCCATCCGGCACCTGGCCCGCCAGGCCGCTGCGCATCATCGTGCCCTTCACGCCGGGCGGCACCACCGACCTGGTGGCGCGCCTGGTGGGCACCGAGCTGGGCAAGTCCCTGGGCCAGCCTGTGATCGTGGAGAACAAGCCGGGCGCGGGCACGGTGATCGGCGTGGACTATGTGTCCAAGCAGCCGGCCGACGGCTACACCCTGGTGTGCGTGGCCAACAGCTTCACGGCCAACAGGACGCTGGTGAAGAACCTGCCCTACGACACCACGCGCGACCTCAAGCCCGTGGCGCTGATGGGCCTGTCCGAGCATGTGCTGGCCACCCACCCGGGCAGCGGCCTGAAGACGCTGGCGGACCTGCGCAGCCGTGCCAAGGCCAGGCCCGGCGAGCTCAGCTATGCCTCGTTCGGCAACGGCACCTCGGCCCATCTGTCGGGCGCGCTGCTGTGCCAGGAAATGGGCGTGGACATGGTCCACATTCC
Source organism: Delftia acidovorans (assembly GCA_031286585.1). Taxonomy (GTDB): domain Bacteria; phylum Pseudomonadota; class Gammaproteobacteria; order Burkholderiales; family Burkholderiaceae_C; genus Comamonas; species Comamonas acidovorans_A. The sequence continues at coordinate 71,122 of JAITUC010000024.1, read as the reverse complement.
CTACAAGGGCCAGGGCCCGGCGTTGGCCGACCTGCTGGGCGGCCAGGTGGACGTGATGTTCGGCAACTGGCCCGAGTTCCGCGGCCATGTGCAAAGCGGCAAGCTCGTGGCCCTGGGCATGGCCACGCGCCAGCGCTCGCAATTCGCACCCCAGGTGCCCACGCTGGCCGAGCAGGGTGTGGCGCTGGAATCCAACTCCTGGCAGGGGCTGCTGGCCCCGGGCGGCACGCCCGATGCGCTGGTGCAGCGCATCAACGCCGCCGTGGTCAAGGCCCTGGCCGAGCCCGCCGTGGTCGATGCCTTCGCGCGCGGCGGCATCGTCTCGCAGGCCGGCACGGCGCAGCAGTTCGCCGCCTTCGTCACCAGCGAAATCGCCAAGTACGAAGCCATCATCCGCCGCGCCAACATCACGCTGGGCTGAGGCCGAATCAACGGGAGATGCCATGAGCCTGTACACCATGCAGAAATTCCTGTTCCAGCTCAACCGCGAGCCCGAGGTGCAGCGGCGCTTTGCCGAGGACCGCGCCGCGCTGCTGGCCGAGTACGCGCTGGAGCCCGAGGAGTACGAAGCCATGTTCCACGGCGACATCGGCAAGCTCTACGTGTTGGGCTGCAACGGCCAGCTGCTCATGCACTTCGCGCCGCTGCTGGGCATGCCCTGGGCCGACTACCTGCAGGCCATGCGCGACGGCGTGCAAAAGCACGGGCCGGTGCGCGCGGGCGTCTACGCCATGACGACAGGCATGAACGAAAAAGTTGCAGGAGTTTGAGATGAGTCTGGTTTTTGCAGGCGTTTGCAGCCACGCGCCCGGCATCACGGGCCGCGCACACCTGGCCGATCCGGCCACCAGGGATGCCTTCCATGCCGCCTTCCGCGACATGGGCGCACGGCTGGAGGCGGCGCGGCCCGACGCCGTGATCGTCATCGCGGCCGAGCACTTCGCCAACTTCTTCATGAACAACATGCCGGCCTATGCCATCGGCATGGCAGACCACTACGAAGGGCCCATCGAGGACCCGGCCTGGCTGGGCATAGAGCGCCACCGCATTCCCGGCAATGCCGACCTGTCGCGGCGCCTGATCACCGAGGTCATGCAGACCGTGGACGTGGCCTTTGCCGAGGAGTGGAAGTTCGACCACGGCATCATGGTCCCGCTGCACTTCCTGACGCCGGCCTATGACAAGGACATCATCCCCGTCAACATCAACTGCCAGGGCCCGCCGCTGACGCCGCTGCACCGCGCCTGGGCCTTCGGCGAGGCCCTGCGCCGCGCCTGCGACAAGGCGCCCGAGCGCATCGCCATCGTGGGCACGGGCGGAATCTCGCACTGGCCGGCCACGCCCGACTCGGGCAAGGTCAACTGGGAGTGGGACCAGCAGTTCATGGACCGCTGGTGCCGCAACGACCGGGAGGCCCTGCTGTCGTACACCGACGCCGAGACCTACCGCGACGCCGGCCAGGGAGGCTTCGAGATCCGCAGCTTCATCGCCGTGGCCGCCGCCGCGCGCGGCGCGGGCCAGGTGCTGTACTGCCAGCCCATTCCCATCTTCGCCGTGAGCTGCACGGCCGCCATCATGGAGGTGGCCTGAATGCCGCACGTGCTCATCCTCTACACGGCCAGCCTGGACGCGCACACCGACATGACGCAGCTGTGCCGCGCACTGGCCGACACCATGCTCACCGTGCGTGCCGAAGACGGTGCCCAGGTCTTTCCCACGGGCGGCACGCGCGTGTTCGCCTACCCCGCGCCGCACAGCGCCGTGGCCGATGGCGGGGCCGCGGGCCGCGCAGCGGGCGGCGATGGCGACTACGGCTTCATCTACATCAACCTGCGCATGGGCCGAGGCCGCTCGGCCGCCGTGCAGCAGCAGGCCGGCGACGCCCTGCTGGCCTGCGCGCGCCGCCACCTGCAGCCGCTGTTCGCGCAGCGCCACCTGGGGTTGACCGTACAGGTCGATGAAAGCCCGGGCCAGGTGTATGACGGCAAGCACAGCACCCTCCATCCTCTGTTCGGGTGAGCCCCCCCCTGAGTCGCTTCGCGCCTTCCCCCTCTCTCGCTTCGCGGGAGGGGGACGACACCCTCGGGGCGGGGCGGCCCTTCCTCGGTGTCCCTCCTTTGGAGCGCGCCAGTATCAAATGCCTCAAGTGAATCAACAACGTACTGAACAACTGAAAAAATGTTTTCCCAAGAACTGTTGACCCAACTGGCCCAGGAGCTCGACCACAGCGAGAAGACGCGCGTGCAGGTCGAGCATTTCTCCAAGCGCTTTCCCGGCATGACCGTGGAGGATGGCTACCGCGTCTCGCGCGAATGGGTACGCCTGCAGATCGCGGCGGGGCGCAAGGTGATCGGCCACAAGATCGGCCTGACCTCGCGCGCCATGCAGATATCGAGCCAGATCGACGAGCCCGACTACGGCACCCTGCTCGACAGCATGCTCTACCGCTGCACGCCGGGCCAGGTGCTGGACATCCCGGCCGCCAACTTCATCGCGCCGCGCGTGGAGGTGGAGCTGGCCTTCGTGCTCAAGGCGCCGCTGCGCGGCCCCGGCCTGCCGGGCGGCAAGGAGATCACGCTGCAGGACGTGCTGGACGCCACCGACCACGTGACCCCGGCCATCGAGATCATCGACGCGCGCATCGAGCAGTTCGACCGCCACACCAAGGCCATGCGCAAGGTCCAAGACACCATCAGCGACAACGCGGCCAATGCGGGCATCGTCACCGGCGCCGGCCGCGCTGACCCCCAGGTGATAGACCTGCCCTGGTGCGGCGCCATACTGCGCCAGAACGGCATGGTCGAGGAGACCGGCCTGGCCGCTGGCGTGCAGGGCCATCCCGCCATCGGCGTGGCCTGGCTGGCCAACAAGCTCGCGCCCTGGGGCGAGGCCCTGGAGCCCGGCCAGACCGTGCTGGCCGGCTCGTTCACGCGCCCCGTGGCCGCCAGGGCCGGCGACCTGTTCGATGCCGACTACGGCCCGCTGGGCCGCCTGCAGTTCCGTTTTGTCTAGGCGCCGCCGTCCCGGCGCCTGCCCCGCCCTTATTGGAGATTTCCCATGCCGCTTGCCCTGCGCGACCCCAGCCTGCTCAAGAACCTCTGCCTGATCGACGGCCAATGGCTGGCCGCCGACGATGGCAGCCGCATCGACGTCCACAACCCCGCCACCGGCGAGGCCGTGGGCCATGTGCCCCGCATGGGCGAGGCCGAGACGCAGCGCGCCATCGCCGCCGCCGAACGCGCCTTTGCCCGCTGGAAGCAGCAGACCGCCGAGGCCCGCGCGCGCCTGCTGCAGCGCTGGTTCGAGCTGATGATGGAGAACCAGGAAGACCTGGCCCTGATCATGACCAGCGAGCAGGGCAAGCCCCTGGCCGAGTCGCGCGGCGAGATCGCCTATGCGGCCTCCTACGTGCAGTGGTTCGCCGAGGAAGCGCGCCGCATCTACGGCTCCACCGTGCCCGCGCCCTGGGCCGACAAGCGCATCATCGTGACCAAGGAGCCCGTGGGCGTCTGCGCCGCGATCACGCCCTGGAACTTCCCGGCCGCCATGATCACGCGCAAGGTCGCGCCCGCCCTGGCGGCGGGCTGCACCATCATCGTCAAGCCCGCGCAGCAGACGCCGCTGTCGGCCCTGGCCATGGCCGAGCTGGCCCAGCGCGCCGGCATTCCCGAAGGCGTGTTCAGCGTGATCACGGGCTCCTCGCGCGCCATCGGCGGCGTGCTCACGGCCAGCATGGCCGTGCGCAAGCTGACCTTCACGGGCTCCACCGAGGTGGGCCGCGTGCTGGCCGGGCAATGCGCGCCCACGCTCAAGAAGATGTCGCTGGAGCTGGGCGGCAATGCGCCCTTCATCGTCTTCGACGACGCGGACCTGGATGCCGCCGTCGAAGGCGCCATGGCCTCCAAGTACCGCAACACCGGCCAGACCTGCGTGTGCGCCAACCGCCTGCTGGTGCAGGACGGCGTGTACGACGCCTTCATGGCCAGGCTCAAGGTCGCCGTGCAGGCCCTCAAGGTGGGCAACGGGCTGGAGGCCGGCGTGGGCCAGGGCCCGCTGATCGACCAGGCCGCCGTGGACAAGGTCGAGGAGCTGGTGGCCGACGCCGTGAAGAACGGCGCCGAGGTCGTGCTGGGCGGCAAGCGCCACGCGCTGGGCGGCACCTTCTACGAGCCCACCATCCTGGCCAACGCCACGGACCGCATGCGCATTGCCAGGGAAGAGGTCTTCGGCCCCGTGGCGCCCGTGTTCCGCTTCAAGACCGAGGAAGAGGCCATCCGCATGGCCAACGACACCGAGTACGGCCTGGCCGCCTACTTCTACGCCCGCGACGTGGGCCGCGTATGGCGCGTGGGCGAGGCGCTGGAGTACGGCATGGTGGGCATCAACAGCGGCATCATCAGCACGGCCGTGGCGCCGTTCGGCGGCGTCAAGCAATCGGGCATGGGCCGCGAAGGCGGCGCCGCCGGCATAGAGGAATACCTGGGCACCAAGTACCTGTGCATGGGCCACTGAGCACCGGACAATCACACCATGCAGACACCCGTGAACCGCTTCAAGGCCGCCATTGCGGCCGACCAACCCCAGATCGGCCTGTGGCTCGGCCTGGCCAGTGCCTATACGGCCGAAATCTGCGCGGGGGCCGGTTTCGACTGGCTCATGATCGACGGCGAGCATTCGCCCAACGACACGCGCACCCTGCTGTCGCAGCTGCAGGCCATCGCCGCCTATCCCGACAGCCACGCCATCGCGCGCGTGCCCATGGGCCATGGCGAGGTCGGCGAGATGCTGATCAAGCAGTACCTGGACATCGGCGTGCAGACCCTGCTCGTGCCCATGGTGGACACGGCCGAGCAGGCCGCACGCATCGTGCGGGCCGCGCGCTATCCGCAGGCCGACGGCCAGGGCGGCATCCGCGGCATGGGCGGGGCGCGCGCATCGGCCTGGGGCCGGCGTGCCAGCTACGCCCATGAAGCCAACGCCCAGGTCTGCGTGCTGGTGCAGGTGGAGACGCGCCAGGCGCTGGCCAACCTGGACGCCATTGCCGCCACCGAGGGCGTGGACGGCGTCTTCATCGGCCCGGCCGACCTGTCGGCCTCCATGGGCCACATCGGCAACCCCGGCCATCCCGAGGTCCAGGAGGCCATTGCCGACGCCATCGCGCGCATACGCCGCGCGGGCAAGGCGCCGGGCATCCTCACGCCCAACGAGGCCCTGGCCCGCAAGTACCTGGAGCTGGGCTGCACCTTCACGGCCGTGGGCCTGGACACCAGCCTGCTGGTGCAGGCCACCAGCGCGCTGGCGGCGCGTTTCAAGCAGGCAGCGGCTCCTGCACCGCAAAGCCAGACCTATTGAGGCCCCGGCCCGACAAGGCGACCGCAACGCCGCTCCGGGGAGGGAGCGGTGGCTGCATAGAATCCAGCCGACAGATGCTGCCGAACATGCCCCAGACCACGACCTCTTTTGCCCCCGAGCCGCTGCGCGCCTTCTCGCGGTCCCTGCCCATGGCGCTGCTGCGCGCCCGCGAATCGGTCATGGTGCGCTTTCGGCCCCTGCTGCGCGCCCATGGCCTGACCGAACAGCAGTGGCGCGTGCTGCGCGCCATGGCGGCGGTCACGCACAGGCTGCGGCCCATGGAGCTGTCGCAGGCCACCTACATCAGCATGCCCAGCCTCTCGCGCCTGCTCAAGACGCTGGAAGGCCGGCAACTGGTGGAGCGCTCGCGCCACGCCAGCGACATGCGCGGCGCGGAGTTCGAGCTCACGGCGGCCGGCCACGCCATCGTGGCCGAGATCGCGCCGCATTCCTCCGAGACCTATGCCGAGATCGAGCGCCTGGTGGGCCATGAAGAGATCGAGCAGCTCTACACCCTGCTCGACCAGGTCGTGCAGCGCCTGGGCGCGGCCGACGGCAGCGAGGCCGAGGATTAGCCGCCGCGCCCTCGCCAATAGCCGCCCCGGCGCGCCGGTCAGGGCCGGGCGGGCACAATCGCCCCATGCCGCAGCCGATTGCCGTCATCGACTTTGAAACCACGGGCATGGCGCCCGCCCAGGGCGCGCGTGCCACCGAGGTCGCCATCGTGCTGATCGAGGGCAGCCAGGTGGTGGACCGCTTCCAGAGCCTGATGCGCACGGGCGCCTGGATACCGCCCTTCATCACGCGGCTGACAGGCATCACCAACACCATGGTCGCCGCCGCACCGCCGGCCGAGGAGGTGATGCGCGATGCCGCGCGCTTCGTGGGCAGCGCCCCCATGGTGGCGCACAACGCGGCCTTCGACAGCAAGTTCTGGCAGTCCGAACTGGCCCTGGCCGGCGAGGCCGCGCCCCAGCCCTTCGCCTGCACCGTGCTGCTGTCGCGCCGCATCTACCCCGAGGCGCCCAGCCACAGCCTGAGCCGCCTCACCGCCCACCTGGGCCTGCCCGTGGCCGAGCGTGCCCACCGTGCGCTGGCCGATGCCGAGATGGCCGCCGCCCTGCTGGCGCGCATGCAGCAGGACCTGTGCCGGCGCCATGCGCTGGCCTGGCCCGAGCATGCCCTGCTGATGCAGCTGCAGCGCTGCACGCGGGCCCGCATGACGGCCTGGCTGAACCAGAATGCCGCGCCCGCCCAGATGAGCATGGCGCTGTGAGCCGACGCCGGGCACGCAGGGCAAAGACCTCCCTGGCAGAGTCCCCATCGGCCGCTTCTGCCGGCTTCCGCACCCATAATGCAAGGTTGCTGCCCGGCTCCGGGCGCCCGTCCCAAATGCTGCAGCCCTGCTGCGGCCTTGCTGCCGCCTGGTTCTTGCACCCGTGAATTCCGCACTGCCTCCTGCCGCCATGGCCGCCCTGCCTCCACAGTCCCCGTTCTCGTCGCGCGAGTTCCGCGACGCGCTGGGCCAGTTCGCCACGGGCGTGACCATCGTCACCGCACGCAGCCCGCAGGGCCATCCGGTGGGCGTCACCGTGAGCTCGTTCAACTCCGTCTCGCTAACGCCGCCGCTGGTGCTGTGGAGCATGGCGCTGTCGGCGGCATCGTTGCCCGTGTTCCAGCATTGCTCGCACTACGCCATCCACGTGTTGTCGGCCTCGCAAAAGCCCCTGGCCGAGCTGTTCGCGCGCAAGGGCGTGGACCGCTTCGCCGACACCGCCTGGCGCAGTTCGGCACAAGGCGTGCCGCTGCTCTCCGACGCCACCACCGTCTTCGAGTGCCGCAACCGCCATCGCCATGAAGAAGGCGACCATGTGATCTTCATCGGCGAGGTCGAGCAGTGCAGTCACCAGGCCGGCCACACGCCCCTGCTCTACCACGCAGGCCGCATGCACACGGGCGGCCTGGGCTGATACCTGGCCTGCGGGCCGCCATCGCGGCGGCCCGTTTTTCCGCTTTTGAGGGCTCTCCCCTTCCCCTTTTTCCCCGCCTCGGGGTAATCCCCGGTCCGTGACATCGGCGTCTGCGCATATTGTATATACAGGCTTATACATCTGATGGCAGACCTACCTCGCAGCCTGATGAGGCCTGCGGGGGCGGCAGCCATTTCACCAATGACGGGGGAGACACCGCATGAGTTCACCATCTGCAGGCAGCCTGCACCGAGGGCTGTCGGCCCGCCACATCCGCTTCATGGCCCTGGGCTCGGCCATAGGCACGGGGCTGTTCTACGGCTCCGCCAAGGCCATACAGCAGGCCGGCCCCTCGGTGCTGATCGCCTACCTGCTGGCAGGCGCGGCGGTCTACATGGTGATGCGCGCGCTGGGCGAGATGGCCGTGCACAACCCCGTGCCCGGCTCCTTCGGCCAGTACGCCAGCGACTACCTGGGGCCGTTCGCCGGCTTCGTCACGGGCTGGACCTATACCTTCGAGATGGTCATCGTCTGCCTGGCCGACGTGACGGCCTTCGGCATCTACATGGGGTTCTGGTTTCCCGAGGTGCCGCGCTGGATCTGGGTGCTGTCCATCGTCTGCTTCATCGGCGCGCTCAACCTGTGCTCGGTCAAGGTGTTCGGCGAGATGGAGTTCTGGCTGTCCCTGCTCAAGGTGGCGGCCATCATCGCCATGATCGGCGGCGGCCTGGGCATCATGGTGTTCGGCTTCGGCATGACGGCCGACCAGGCGCCGACCGGCGTGCAGAACCTGTGGGTGCACGGCGGCTTCATGCCCCACGGGGTCCCGGGGCTGATCGCCTCGCTGGCGGTGGTGGTGTTCGCCTTCGGCGGCATCGAGATCATCGGCATCTCGGCCGGCGAGGCCAAGGACCCGGCGCGCGTGATCCCGCGCGCCATCAACGCCGTGCCGCTGCGCATCCTGCTGTTCTATGTGCTGACGCTGTTCGTGCTGATGAGCATCTTCCCCTGGCCCCAGATCGGCAGCCAGGGCAGCCCCTTCGTGCAGATCTTCAGCGGCCTGGGCATTTCCTCGGCCGCCACCATCCTCAACATCGTGGTGATCTCGGCGGCCGTGTCGGCCATCAACAGCGACATCTTCGGCGCCGGCCGCATGCTGTACGGCATGGCGCACCAGGGCCAGGCCCCCGCCGGCTTCGGCCGCGTCTCGCGCCATGGCGTGCCCTGGATGACGGTGGTGGTGATGGCCGTGGCGCTGCTGGCCGGCGTGGTGCTGAACTACCTGATCCCCGAGGACGTGTTCCTGCTGATCGCCTCCATCGCCACCTTCGCCACGGTCTGGGTCTGGCTGATGATCCTGCTGTCGCAGTTCGCGGCGCGCCGCCGCATGAGCCCGCAGCAGGTGGCGGCGCTGAAGTTCCCGGTCCCGCTGTGGCCCGCCGCGCCGCTGGCCGCCATAGGCTTCATGCTGCTGGTGCTGGGCGTGCTCGGCTACTTCCCCCACACCCGCGCCGCGCTGATCGTGGGATGCATCTGGATCGCGCTGCTGGGCATGGCCTACCTGCGGTGGGTGCGGCCAGCCGCCGCACGTGCGCAAAGCGAAGCCATGCTGCCTGCGGCGGAGTGAGGCATGAAGCCACGGCCCCGGGCCGTGGCGGTGCTCAGCGCGTGGCGTCGGGCAGCTCGATCTTGACTTCGAGCACTTCGAGGTTCTCCTGGCGCTCCAGGTGGACCTTGATGTCGTTGACGTCGATGTCCACGTACTTGGAGATCACCGCCATCAACTCCTTTTGCAGCGCCGGCAGGTAGTCGGGACCGCCGCCGTTGCCGCCCACGCGTTCGCGCGCGAGGATGATCTGCAGGCGCTCCTTGGCCACCGAGGCCGTCTTCTTCTTTTCTCCGAGCAGGAAAGAGAGCATGGACATGGCCGCTTACCTCCCCCCGAACATGCGTTTGAAGAAGCCGGGCTTTTGCGCTTCGGTGAAGCGCATGGGCTTTTCCTCGCCCAGGAAGCGCGCGACCACGTCCTGGTAGGCCTCGGCCACGTCCGAGCCCTGCATGTGCACGGCGGGAATGCCCTGGTTGGAGGCCTGCAGCACGGTTTCGGATTCGGGCACGACGCCAATCAGCTCGATGCGCAGGATGTCCTGTATGTCCTCCAGCGACAGCATCTGGCCGTCCTGCACGCGGTTGGGGTTGTAGCGCGTGATCAGCAGATGCTCCTTGACGGTTTCGCCCGCGATGGCGCGCGCGGTCTTGGAGCTGAGCATGCCCAGGATGCGGTCGGAGTCGCGCACGGAGGAGACTTCCGGGTTGGTCACGACCAGGGCCTCGTCGGCGAAGTGCATGGCGATCAGGGCGCCGCTTTCGATGCCGGCCGGCGAGTCGCAGACGATGTATTCGAAATCCATGCCTGCCAGGTCGTCCAGGATCTTCTTGACGCCGTCCTGCGTCAGCGCATCCTTGTCACGCGTCTGGGAGGCGGCCAGCACGAAGAGGTTGTCGCACTGCTTGTCCTTGATCAGGGCCTGGTTGAGGTTGGCCTCTCCCTGGATGACGTTGATCAGGTCGTAGACCACGCGGCGCTCGCAGCCCATGATCAGGTCGAGGTTGCGCAGGCCCACGTCGAAATCGATGACGGCGGTCTTGTGCCCGCGCAATGCGAGGCCCGATGCGAAGCTGGCGCTGGTGGTGGTCTTGCCCACGCCACCCTTGCCGGAGGTCACGACGACTATTTTGGCCATGTTTGCACGGTTCCTTAAAGACTGGAGAGCAAAGAAGAGGGGTCCGGTGTCATACCGGCTCGATGAGGATTTTCTCGCCGTCGAGACGCACCTTGGCGGGCCTGGCGGCCACGTCCGCGGGAAGATCGGTCTCGATTGTGCGATAGATGCCGGCAATCGACAGCAGCTGTGCTTCCATGCAGGTGCTGAAGATGCGCGCCTCGGTGTTGCCGCGTGCCCCGGCGATGGCCCTGCCGCGCAGCGGCGCGTAGACATGGACATTGCCATCGGCGATGACTTCGGCACCATAGCTGACCATGGCCAGCACCACGATGTCGGTGCCGCGCGCATAGACGCGCTGGCCCGAGCGCAGCGGCTTGTCCACGATGAGGGCGTCGGCCTGGGGAGCAGGCACCTCGCGCACCACCTCGACCTCGCGCACGACTTCCTGGATCTCGATCTCGGGCACCGTGGGCCGCACGGGTGCGGCCTCGGGCGCGGGCGCCAGGCCTGCGGCACGCGCCGCCTCCATCTGGGCCGGGCTGCCGCCGCGCACGGCCACGGGCACGGTGTGGTGGGAGCGCAGCGCCTCCACGAGCACGGTGAAGTCGATGGCCTCCTCGGCCTCGCGCACATGGGCCAGGTCGATCAGTACGGGGTCGTTGTCGAAGAAATCCGGATCGTCGGCCAGGCGCTGGGCCAGGTCGGCCACGAGCACGCTGACATCGGTATCCCGCAGGGCCACGGCCACCACGGGCAGCTGCGCGCTCTTGAGGTCGAAGCTGGGGCGGGCAGTACTCGTCGTTTCAACGGCCATGGGACTGGGGGTGCGGTGGATGGGAGAGTTGCCTCTCGACGCGCAAAGTGTACTGTGTGCGCAGTACATGGGCGCCCACTCCCACCGGGAGGCCGGCACCGGGGAGTGTCCATTTGTGTTGTGTCACACACGCCCCATGCCCCCGTGGCGGGGGCCGGGCGGGCCCGGTCACTGAAACCGGGGCTTACGCTTCTCCACGAAGGCCATCACGGCCTCGCGGTGGTCGGCGGTCTTGTGGGCCAGGGCCTGGTAGCCGGCGGACAGCTCAAGCAGCGATTCCAGCGAGCTGTGCTCGCCCTCGCGCAAGAGGCGCTTGGTCATGCGCATCACGGCGCCGGGGTTGGCGGCGATCTTGTCGGCCAGCGCGCGCGCCGTGGGCAGCAGCTGGTCGGCGGGCACGACGCGGCTGACCAGGCCGCAGGCCAGGGCCTGCTGCGCATCGATGGCCTCGCCCGTGAACGCCATCTCGGCCGCCTTGGCGCGGCCCACGGCGCGCGGCAGCAGCCAGGCGCCACCGTCGCCCGGGACGATGCCCACGCGCACGAAGCTCTCGGCAAAGGTGGCCGTCTCGCTGGCGATGCGGATGTCGCACATGCAGGTCAGGTCCAGCCCGGCGCCGATGGCCGGGCCGTTGATGGCGCAGATCACGGGCACGTCCAGCTGGGTCAGGGCGCGCGGTATGCGCTGTATGCCCTGGCGGTATTCCTCGCGGATGGCGTCGGGCGTGAGCGCGTCGTCGAAGAAGCGCTGCATGTCCTTGACGTTGCCGCCCGAGCTGAAGATAGGGCCGGCGCCGGTGAGGATCACGGCCTTGACCGAGGCATCGCGCCGGATCTCGTCGCAGACCTGCACGAATTCCTCCACGGCCGTGTTGCCCGTGAGCGCATTGCGCGTCTCGGGCTGGTTCATGGTGAGGGTGAGGATGGCGCCGTCGCGCTCGATGTTCAGAAAGGGCATGGATGGGGTTCCTTCGAGAGCCTGTCAGGCGGTGATATCGGCGGTGATATCGGTGGTGGAGCGGATCAGATCCAGGGTGCTGCCCGCGTGGCCATGGACCAGCGCGGCGCCTGCCACACCGTGCCAGTACGACTCGGAACCAGCCGTCTGGCGCCAGGCATGCAGGCGGCGCGTGAGCAGTTGCAGGTCGTATTCCTCGGTGAAGCCGATGGCGCCGTGGATGGCATGGGCCGCCTCGGCTACGGCCAGCGCGGCCTGGCTGCAGCGCGCCTTGGCCACGGCCACGCGCAGCCGCCCGGGAAAGATGCCCTGCCCCGCGCAGCCCAGCCGGGCGGCCATGCGCGCGGCGAAGACATGCTCGCTCATCACCGCCAGCTGGTGCTGGATGGCCTGGAACTTGCCGATGGGGCGGCCGAACTGCTGGCGGTCATTCGCGTACTGCAGCGTGCGCTGGAACACCTCCATGAGCGCGCCCGCCAGTTGCGCTGCCACCAGGCCGGCCTGCAGCGTGCGCAGGTCCAGCCCGCCCGGCAGGGCGATAGCGGGAGCAGGCGCCGCGCGGACCTGATCGGCGCTCCAGCGCAGGTTCACGTCCAGGCAGAAGGCCGCTGGCTCGGTCTGCGCCTGCGCCACGGGCAGCAGGCTCCAGCCCTGCGCGTGCTGCACCAGCGCGCTGTCCGCCACCGCGCCCAGGCGCACGGGGGCGCAGTGCAGGCTGCCATCGGGCTGGAGCAGGCCCTCCGCCAGCGCGATGGAAGCTTGCGGACGCTCCACCCCCGCGCCAGTCAGCAGCGCGCGCGCCAGCATGGTTTCGCCCAGCGGCACGGGCAGCGCATGCGCGCCGGCCTGCGACCAGACATCGAACAGCTGCGCCAGCGCCAGCCCTGCGCCCCCTGCGTGCTCGGGCACCAGGGCATCGGCAAAGCCGGCCTGCTCCAGCGATTCCCACAGCGCCCGGGGCGAGTCCCCGGCCTCGATGGCGCGCACCCGCGCAGGCGTGCACTCGCCCTGCAGCAACTGGCGTGCGGCGTCGGCAAACAAATCGTCTTGTTCTTGCATGTCCCGGTCCTTCAGCGTAATCCCAAGCCACGAGCAATCATTCCGCGCAGGATGTCGCGCGTGCCGCCGCGCAGCGAGTACGAAGGCGCAACCTCGGTCACGTAGTTGAGGGTGCGCAGCAGCTCCAGCGGCACCTCGGACGCCTCGCGTGCGAACAGGTCGTCGGCGATGGCGGCGGGAATGGACTGCTCCAGCGTCGTGCCCAGCTCCTTGACCAGGGCCGCCTCGACGATGGGGCTTTCGCCGCACACCAGCTTGTCCTGCACGGCCACGGACATGGCGCGCAGCGGAGCCAGCTCGGTGAACACCCGGCCGGCCAGGCGCAGCGCGCTCTCGCTGCGGTCGCCCGTTGCACGCAGCCAGGCCAGCCATTCGTCGAACAGCACGATGCTGGAGAACAGCCGCTCGGGCCCGCTGCGCTCGAAGGCCAGCTCGGCCGTGACCTGCTCCCAGCCCTGGTCTTCCTGGCCGATCAGGGCGTCGGACGGCAATTGCACGTTGTCGAAGAAGACTTCGCAGAAATGGCTGTCGCCCGAAAGGTCGGCGATGGGCTGCACGGTGACGCCCGGCAGCGACAGGTCCACGATGACCTGGGACAGGCCCTTGTGCCGGTCCGCCGCCTCGCCCGATGTGCGCACCAGGGCGATCATGTAGTGGCAGTGGTGGGCGTTGGTGGTCCAGATCTTCTGGCCGTTGAGCACGAAGCCCTTGTCGTTGGGCAGCGCACGCGTCTTCACGCTGGCCAGGTCCGAGCCCGCGCCGGGCTCGCTCATGCCGATGCAAAAGAAGGCCTCGCCCCGGCAGATGCGCGGCAGGTAGAACTGCTTTTGCGCCTCGGTGCCGTACTTGAGGATCAGCGGGCCGCTCTGGCGGTCGGCAATCCAGTGCGAGCCCACGGGCGCGCCGCAGGCCAGGTATTCCTCCACCAGCACGTAGCGCGTGAAGGCGCTGCGCCCGCCGCCGCCGTACTCGCGCGGCAGGGTGACGCCTATCCAGCCCTTCTGGCCCAGTTGCCGGCTCAGCTCGGCGCTGTAGCCGCCCCAGGAGCGCGCACGCACATGGGGCGGCAGGCCGCGTATGGCCTCGGCGAGGAAGGCACGCACCTCGGCGCGCAGGGCTTCGTCCTCGGCGGGGATGCGGGTCAGGGCAAGGGAATCAAGCAGGCTCATTGCAGGGCTCCATGGTTGGACCCCACTCTAGGCAGCCGGTCTGTCGCAGTCCAATATTAAAAACCGTGCCACTGATACCGTTTGAATATCAGGTGGTCCGCGCCTTCGCGTGCTGCGCCGCAAAGCCCACATACCAGTCCAGGCAGCCCGGGTTGGCCATGGCCTCCTTGTTGACGACCTTGTCCAGCGGCTGGCCCAGCATGAGTTTCTTGATGGGCAGCTCCTGCTTCTTGCCGCTGAGCGTGCGCGGGATCTCGGCCACCTGCACGATGTCGTCGGGCACGAAGCGCGGCGACAGGGCCTGGCGGATGGCGCCCTGCAGGCGGGCGCGCAGGGCGTCGTCCAGATCCACGCCCGGGCGCAGCACTACGAACAGCGGCATGTAGCTTTCGCGGCCCAGGTATTCGAGGTCCACGACCAGGGAGTCCAGCACCTCGGGCAGGGCCTCGACGGCGCTGTAGATCTCGCTGGTGCCCATGCGCAGGCCGTGGCGGTTGATGGTGGCGTCGCTGCGGCCGTAGATGATGCAGCCGCCCTCCGGGAGGATGCGTATCCAGTCGCCGTGGCGCCAGACCGGGCCCATGGCGGCGGGGCCGTCGCCGCCGCCGGGCGCGCGGCCATGGCCGGCCGGGTACATGTCGAAGTAGCTGGAAAGGTAACGCTTGCCGTCCGCATCGCCCCACAGGTACAGGGGCATGGAGGGAATGGGCTGGGTGCAGACCAGCTCGCCCACCTCATCGATGACGGGCTGGCCCTGCTCGTTCCACGCCTCGACGGCCGCGCCCAGCTGGCGGCACTGCATGATGCCCGGCTGCTGGGGCAGCTCGCGGTGGCCGCCGATGAAGGCGCCCGCGAAGTCGGTGCCGCCCGAGATGTTGTTCCACCAGATGTCGGGATGTCCCATCCGCGCGAACTGTTCCGTGCCCCAGCTCTGCACCTCGGGCGACAGGGGCGAGCCCGTGGTGCCCAGGCTGCGGATGCGCGACAGGTCGCCGCACTGCGTCAGGTCCACGCCGGCCTTCATGCAGTTGGCATAGAAGGCCGCGCCCGAGCCGAAGCTGGTCACGCCGGTCTCGGCCGCGAAGCGCCACAGCACGCCCCAGTCGGGCCGATCCTTGCTGCCGCCGGGGCTGCCGTCGAAGATCACGCAGGTGGTGCCGCCCAGCAGGCCCGAGACCTGGGCATTCCACATCACCCAGCCCGTGGAGCTGTACCAGTGGTAGCGCTCGCCCCAGCTGTTGGGGTGGTAGCTGCAGCCCACGTCGTTGTGCAGGGCCTTGAGCTGCAGGGCCACCAGCACCATGCCGCCATGGCCGTGGACGATGGGCTTGGGCAGGCCGGTGGTGCCGCTGGAGTAGACGATCCACAGCGGGTGGTCGAAGGGCAGCCATTCAGGCTCGAAGGCCGCCGTGGCCGCGTCGTCCCGGGCCGTGACCTGGCCGTAGTCGGCGGCATCGGCCAGCCGGGCCTCCAGGTCCAGGTTGGGCACCAGGACCACATGCTCCACGCTGGGCAGGCCGGCGCGCAGCTCGGCCAGCACGGCCATGCGGTCGATATCGCGCCCGGCGTAGTGCACCCCATCGACGGCGATCAGCACCTTGGGCGCGATCTGGCGGAAGCGGTCCAGCACCGCGCTCGTGCCCATGTCGGGCGCGCAGATGCTCCAGACGGCGCCCAGGCTGGCCGTGGCCAGCAGGGCAACCATGGCCTCGGGAATGTTGGGCAGATAGGCGGCCACCCGGTCGCCGCGGCCCACACCCTGGGCCTTCAGGTGCAGGGCCAGGGCGGCGACCTGCCGGCGCAGGTCCGGCCAGGACAGCTCGCGGTGGCGGCCGGCCTCGTTGCGGCTGATCACGGCGGGCATGCCGGCCGCATGGGCGGCATCCACATGGCGCAGCGCCTGGCGCGTGTAGTTGATCTGGGCACCCGGAAACCACTGGGCGCCGGGCATGGTGTTGCGCTCCAGCACGGCCGTGTGCGGCGTGGGCGACTGCAGCGCGTTGTAGTCCCAGATGCTTTGCCAGAAGGCGTCCAGGTCGGTCACCGACCAGCGCCACAGCGCGTCGTAGCTGTCGAACTGCAGGCCGTGGCGCTCGCGCAGCCAGTCCTGGTACAGGCGGATCTGGGGGATGAAGGCAGGGGTGTGGCTCATGACCGGCCACGGTACGCGCGCACCGCGCGCGAGCCCAGACGGGAAAGCCACTAGGCTGGCACCTGGGCGACAAAGTCTGCGTGCCGGATCGCGTATCTCCGCACAAACACTGGGAAAAAAATTCCAGTCTGCCCTGCCTGCCGGAAAACAAATGCCTCTAATATCGCGCCAATTTTTTACAAGGAGCGATGCCACATGGGCCTTTTCCAATGGACGGAGAAATCCGCCGACCAGCTGCAACGGGGAGGCGTGATCGGCCCCGATGAGCGCCTGCCCTGGCCCCAGACCGGGCTGATGGGCATACAGCACGTGATCGCCATGTTCGGCTCCACCGTGCTGGCGCCCATCCTCATGGGGTTCGACCCCAACGTGGCCGTGCTCATGAGTGGCATCGGCACGCTGATCTTCTTCCTGATCACGGGCGGCAAGGTGCCCAGCTACCTGGGCTCGTCCTTTGCGTTCATCGGCGTGGTGATCGCCGCCACGGCCTATGGCGGCAAGGGCGCCAACGGCAACATCGGCGTGGCGCTGGGCGGCATCATTGCCTGCGGCGCGGTCTATGCGCTGATCGGCCTGGTGGTGCAGCTGGTGGGCACGCGCTGGATCGAGCGCTTCATGCCGCCCGTGGTCACGGGCGCCGTGGTGGCCGTGATCGGGCTGAACCTGGCGGCCATCCCCGTCAAGAACATGGCGGCCAACAACTTCGAGTCGTGGATGCAGGCCCTGACCTTCGTCTGCGTGGGCCTGGTGGCCGTGTTCACGCGCGGCATGGTGCAGCGCCTGCTCATCCTGGTGGGCCTGATCGCCGCCAGCCTGCTGTACGGCCTGTTCACCAATGTGCTGGGCATGGGCAAGCCCGTGGACCTGTCGGGCGTGGCGGGCGCCGCCTGGTTCGGCCTGCCCCAGTTCCACGCGCCCGTGTTCAGCGGGCCGGCCATGGTGCTCATCGTGCCCGTGGTCATCATCCTGGTGGCCGAGAACCTGGGCCACATCAAGGCCGTGACCGCCATGACCGGCAAGAACCTGGACCAGTACATGGGCCGGGCCTTCATCGGCGACGGCGTGGCCACCATGGTCAGCGGCGCGGCCGGCGGCACCGGCGTGACCACCTATGCCGAGAACATCGGCGTGATGGCCGCCACGCGCATCTACTCGACGGCCGTGTTCTTCGTGGCCGCCGTCCTGGCCGTGCTGCTGGGCTTCTCGCCCAAGTTCGGCGCGCTGATCCAGGCGATCCCGCTGCCGGTGATGGGCGGCGTGTCCATCGTGGTGTTCGGGCTGATCGCCGTGGCCGGCGCCAAGATCTGGGTGGACAACCGCGTGGACTTCTCGCAGAACAAGAACCTGATCGTGGCGGCCATCACCCTGATCCTGGGCACGGGCGACTTCACGCTCAAGTTCGGCGACTTCGCGCTGGGCGGCATCGGGACCGCGACTTTCGGCGCCATCATCCTGTACGCGCTGCTGGATCGTGCACGCGACGATCAGCCGCTGATCCACTGAATGTGAGCGCAAGCACACATACCTTGAACCTTTGACTGCGCGGCAGGGCCTTTACGGGGAAACCCGAGGTCCGCTGCCAGCGCTGCTACCATCGGTTTCCGGAGATATACCGCCCTTGCGTTCTTGCATGGGGCGGTTTTTTTTAGGCTTGCAAGCCAGCGCTGCGGCACCCTGCCGGCTGGCGCGAGCCGTCAGCCGGAGCCATAGATGTCCCTCGCAGACCGCGTACGTTTCCCAGAATTCCTTTCGCGCACCATGACGGCCGAGCAGGCCGCCGCCCTGATCCCCCACGGCGTCAACGTCGGCATGAGCGGGTTCACGGGCGCGGGCTATCCCAAGGCCCTGCCCCAGGCCATCGCCCAGCACGCCAAGAGCGAACACGCGGCCGGCCGGCCCTACAAGATCAATGTCTGGACCGGCGCCTCCACGGCCGCCGAGATGGACGGCGCGCTGGCCGAGGCCGGCGCCCTGGGCCAGCGCCTGCCCTTCAACACCGACCCGACCTGCCGCGCCCGGATCAATGCCGGCGAGATCGACTTCATCGACATGCACCTGTCCCACGTGGCCCAGCATGCGTGGTTCGGCTTCCTGGGCCCCATGAGCGTGGCCGTGGTCGAGGTGCTGGGCGTGACAGAGGACGGCCGCCTCATCCCTTCCACCGCCGTGGGCAACAACAAGACCTGGCTGGAGATCGCCGACAAGGTGATCCTGGAGGTCAACACCAAGCCGCCCATCCAGATGGAAGGCATGCACGACATCTACTACGGCACGGCCATCCCGCCGCGCCGCGTGCCCATCGCCCTGACCCATGCCGATGACCGCATCGGCGAGCCCTACCTGCGCGTGGACCCGGCCAGGGT
Source organism: Delftia acidovorans (assembly GCA_031286585.1). GTDB lineage: Bacteria > Pseudomonadota > Gammaproteobacteria > Burkholderiales > Burkholderiaceae_C > Comamonas > Comamonas acidovorans_A. Next base: position 52,560 of record JAITUC010000024.1, on the reverse strand, counting down.
GGTCGCCGTGGTCGAGACCCACAAGGGTGACCGCGACAACGTCTTCGCCCAGCCCGACGCCAACTCCAACCTGATCGCCGCGTCCATCATCGACTTCCTCGCGCACGAGATGAAGATGGGCCGGCTGCCCAAGGAGATGCTGCCCATCCAGTCGGGCGTGGGCAACGTGGCCAACGCCGTGCTGGCCGGCCTGCTGACGGGGCCGTTCGAGAACCTGCTGGGCTTCACCGAGGTCCTGCAGGACGGCATGCTGGACCTGCTGCGCACAGGCAAGATGGCCAAGGCCTCGGCCACCTCGATCTCGCTGTCCGGCAGCGCCTACAGGGACTTCGAGGAGAACATCGACTTCTACCGCGACCGCATCATCCTGCGCCCCCAGGAGATCAGCAACCACCCCGAGCTGGTGCGCCGGCTGGGCGTGATCGCCATGAACTCCATGATCGAGGCCGACATCTACGGCAACATCAACTCCACCCACGTCATGGGCACGGGGATGATGAACGGCATCGGCGGCTCGGGCGACTTCGCGCGCAACGGCTACCTGTCCTTCTTCGTCACGCCCTCGGTGGCCAAGGGCGGCAAGATCAGCTGCATCGTGCCCATGTGCTCGCACGTGGACCATACCGAGCACGACACGCAGATCATCGTCACCGAGCAGGGCCTGGCCGACCTGCGCGGCCTGTCGCCGCGCAAGCGCGCCCAGGTCATCATCGACCGCTGCGCCCATCCCGACTTCCGCCCCCAGCTGCAGGACTACTTCGACCGCGCCCAGCGCCAGGGCGCGCTGCACACGCCCCACATCCTCGGCGAAGCCCTGAGCTGGCACCAGCGCTTTGTCGAAACGGGCGACATGCGCGCCTGAACCGCGCAAGCGCGCCAGAGCGCAGTCTCCTGGGCTACAGGCGGCCATCGGCATGGCTGCCCGGACTGGCGTAGCATGCAAGGACGGCCCACGGGGCCGTCTTTTTCGTTGCACCCACAGGACTTCTCCCATGCCGATCTGGAAGCGCAGCTTCACCCTTGAAGACATCACCTCGCTGAGCGCCGACACGGCCGTCTCGCACCTGGGCATCGAGTTCACCGAGATCGGTGACGACTTCCTGCGCGGCCGCGTGCACGTGGACCAGCGCACCTGCCAGCCCTACGGCATCCTGCACGGCGGCGTGAACGTGGTGCTGGCCGAAACCCTGGGCTCGGTGGCCGCGGCCTGCTCCATCCCCGAAGGCTGGCGCAGCGTGGGCCTGAACGTCTCGGCCAACCATGTGCGCGCCGCGCGCCAGGGCTGGGTCACGGGCACGGCCCGCCCCGTGCACCTGGGCCAGACCACCCATGTCTGGGCCATCGAACTGCACGACGAAACCGGCCGCCTGACCTGCACCTGCAGCCTGACCATGGCGCTGCTGCCGCCGACCCACGCCCAAAACGTCAAGCTTGCCGCGCAGCCGCCGGTGGCGACCCAGCCCTGATCGCTTGATGGACCGAGAACCGTCGCGCTCTCGGTCACATTGCTGTTGTCCGTTGTATTTCTTCTTCAGTTATTGATAATTGCCTAATTAATACAACAGACTCCGGCATGCCCGCTCCTGGCTCCGCGCTCGAACAAGCCGTTCTGGCCCTGGCCGAACAACGGCCGCTGCTGCGCGCACGCGACCTTGCCGCGCTGGGCCTGCCGACCATGGCGCTGAGCCGGCTGGTCGCGGCAGGCCGCCTTGAACGCGTTGCACGCGGCCTGTACACCGTGCCGGGCCGGCCGCTCAGCGAGCACCGCTCCCTGGCGGAAGTGGCCATGCGCGTACCGCAAGGGGTGGTGTGCCTGCTGTCCGCGCTGCGGGTCCACGGCATAGGAACGCAGGCACCCTTCGAGGTGTGGATGGCCATCCCCCATCACTCGCCCACGCCCCGCATAGGCCAGCCTGCATTGCGCGCCATCCGCATGTCCGGCGCGGCACTGTCCGAAGGCGTGGACACCCTGCAGATCGACGGCGTCGGTGTCGCCGTCTTCAACGCAGCCAAGACCGTGGCCGATTGCTTCAAGTACCGCAACAAGATCGGCCTGGATGTGGCGCTGGAAGCACTGCGCGACGGATGGGCGCAGCGCAAGCTGACGGCCGATGCGCTCTGGCACTACGCGGCCATCGACCGCGTAGGCAACGTGATGCGCCCCTACCTTGAAAGCATCGCCGCATGAGCCGCGATGTCGCGGCCTCGATCCGCGCACGTTTGAAGCAATACGCGGACGCCCGCAGGCAGGACTTCAACCTCACGCTCACCCACTATGGCCTGGAGCGCCTGCTGTACCGCCTGTCCATCTCGCCCCATGCAAACAGCTATCTGCTCAAGGGCGCACTGCTGTTCGCGATCTGGTACGAGCAGCCGCACAGGCCGACCCGCGACGCCGATCTGCTGGGCTTTGGCCCGGACGACGTTGACTCGGCGGTGAGCGCTTTCCGCGAGATCTGCCGGATTGCCGTGGACGATGGCATCGCATTCGATGCCGCATCGGTGCGTGGAACCGCCATCCGCAAGGAAGCCGGCTACGGCGGAGTACGGGTGGACCTTCGCGCCACGCTGGACGGCGCACGCATCACGCTGCAGGTGGACATAGGCTTCGGCGATGCCGTGACGCCATCACCACAAACCATCCGCTACCCCGTGCTGCTCGACGGCCTGCCCGCACCGCAACTGCGCAGCTACCCCAAGTACACCGTGGTGGCCGAAAAACTCCACGCGATATGCCTGCTGGGCATGGCCAATACCCGGATGAAGGACTACTTCGATCTCTGGGTGTTGATGACCGAAGGCACGCTGGACCCGGCCGAATTGCGGCGCGCCATGGCAGCGACCTTCGAGCGCCGCCAACTCCCGCTGCCCGCAGGCCTGCCTACCGGATTGAGCGATGCCTTCAGCAGCGATGCGGCCAAGCAGGCGCAGTGGGCCGCCTTCCTGAAGAAGAACCGGCTTGCAGCGCTGGAGCTGGCCCCTGTCGTGGCAAGGCTGCGAGAGGAATTCCGGCAATGCGGCATCTTCTGATGCCGCCTGTGGAAGTCCTGCGCCCCCGCCATCTCACACCCCCAGCAACTCCGACAGGCGCTCCGGCTGCGCCAGCAGCTCCCGCGAGTCGGCCTGCAGCGCCAGCCGGCCCTTGGCCATGACCACGGCGCGGTCGGTGTGGGCCAGGACCTTTTTGTAGTCGCGGTCCACGATCAGGGTGGAGATGCCGGTGCTGCGGATGGCGGCGATCACGCGCCAGATTTCGGCGACGACCAGGGGGGCCAGGCCTTCGGTGGCTTCGTCGAGGATGAGCAGGCGCGGGTGCGTCATCAGCGCGCGGCCTATGGACAGCATCTGCTGCTCGCCGCCCGAGAGCTGGTCGCCGCCGTTGTTCAGGCGCTCCGCGAGCCGGGGAAAGGTGTCGAGCACGCGCTCCAGCGTCCAGTGGCACTCGCCCTGCAGGCCGGGGCGGGCGGCCATGACCAGGTTCTCGCGCACGCTGAGGTTGGGGAAGATGCCGCGCCCCTCGGGCACATAGCCGATGCCCAGCCGCGCCATGCGCTCGGGCGGCGCGCCCGTGCAGTCGCGGCCATCGGCGCGCAGGCGGCCGGAGCGTGCCGGCACATAGCCCATGAGGGTGCGGATCAGCGTGGTCTTGCCCATGCCGTTGCGCCCCAGCAGGCCCACGGCCTGGCCCGCGCCCAGCGCCAGGCTCACGCCCTGCAGGATGTGGCTGTCGCCGTAATACGTGTGCAAGTCCTCCAGAGAAAACATGGGCTCAGCTGCTTGGGCTTCAGGAAGACACGTCATCAAGCTATTCCGGTTCTGTATGGAACCGGCGCGGCACAGGCGAGAGGCACCAAGCAAGGGCCGCCCCGCAGTGAGGGTGCCGTCCCCCTCCCGCGAAGCGAGAGAGGGGGAAGCGGCGCAGCCGCTCAGGGGGTGCTTCACATCACTCATGGTCTTCTCCGAGGTAGGCCGTGCGCACGACCGGATCGACACGGATCTGCGCGGGCGTGCCCGTGGCCACCACGCTGCCGTTGACCATCACGGTGATGCGGTCGGCGATGCGGAACACGGCGTCCATGTCGTGCTCGACCAGCAGCACCGCGTGGCCGCGCTTGAGCTCCTGCAGCAGGGCCAGCATGCGCTCGGTCTCCTCGGCGCCCATGCCGGCCAGCGGTTCGTCCAGCAGCAGCACGCGCGGGCCGGTGGCCAGGCACATGGCCACTTCCAGCTGGCGCTTGGCACCATGGCTCAGCGTGCCGGCCACGGCCAGCGCCTGCTCGGCAAGGCCTGCGCGCGCCAGGGCCGCATGGGCCTGTCTCAGGCTGGCCTTGCAGCGCTGTGCGGACAGGCCCAGTTGCCAGGGCCTGAGCGCCATCTGCGCCTGGGCCGCGAGCCGGCAGTTCTCCAGCGCCGAGAACTCGGGAAAGATGGTGGTGCGCTGGTAGCTGCGGCCCACGCCGGCACGCGCGCGCCGGGGCTGGGGCATGCGCGTGACGTCCTGGCCTGCGAGCGCGATGCGCCCCGCGCTGGCCGCCAGCTCGCCCGAGAGCATGTTGACCAGGGTGGACTTGCCTGCGCCGTTGGTGCCGATCACGGCATGGACCTCGCCCTCGTGCAGATCCAGGTCCACGCCGCCCACGGCCGTGAGCCCGCCGAAGCGGCGCGTGAGGCCGCGCACCGAAAGCAGTGCCGCATCAGCCATGTCCGGCCTCCTTGTGGTGGACCTCGTTGAGTACTCCAGCGCGTTGCCGTGCAAGGCCCGCCATGCCCATCAGCCCCATCAATCCTTTCGGCAGCAGGGCCACGAGCACGATGATGGCCAGGCCCAGGCTCAGCTGCCAGTGATCGGCCATGGGGCCGACGATGGCATGCGTGGACAGCACTTCCTTGAGCGCGATGAAGGCCACCGTGCCCAGCACGGCGCCGCGCAGCGAGCCCAGGCCGCCGAGGATGACCATCAGCAGCACCTCGCCCGAGTGGTGCCAGGACAGCAGCTCGGGGTTGACCACGGCATCGCGCACCGCCAGCAGAAAGCCCGCCACGCCGGCCAGCAAGCCGGCCAGCACGAAGGCCGCGAGCTTGTACCCGTAGGTGGTGAAGCCGGCCGCGCGCATGCGCTGTTCGTTGACGCGTATGCCCGCCAGTGCCGCGCCAAAGCGCGACTGGCGCAGCCCGGCCAGGAAGGCATAGACCAGGACCAGGGCCGCCAGCACCACGTAGTACTGCACGCGCGGGATTTCCATGTCGATGGCGCCCAGCGCGGGCCGGGCCATCAGGTAGATGCCGTCGCTGCCGCCGCCGATGCCCGTGTCGTGGACCACGAAGTAGGCCATCTGCGCAAAGGCCAGCGTCACCATGATGAAGTAGATGCCGCGCGTGCGCAGGCTCAGCAGGCCCACCAGCAGCGCATAGCCGCCCGAGGCCAGCAGCGCCCAGCCCAGCATGGCCGGCAGGCTGGCGCCCTCGTTGCCTGCGGACAGCACGGCGGCATAGGCGCCCAGGCCCATGAAGGCCGCATGCCCCAGACTCACCAGGCCCGTGCCGCCCACCAGCAGCTGCAGGCTGAGCGCGAAGATGGCCAGGATCATGGTCTTGACCACCAGGCCCGACAGATAGTCCGACCACCAGGGACCGGCCAGCGCCAGCAGCGCCACGCAGGCCAGCGGCACGGCGCAGGCCTGCCATCGGCAGGCGCGCTGCGGCATCTGAACAGGCTGCACGGCGGCAGCCAGCAGGGCGGAAGAAGGATGGGAGACAGCCATTGTTCAGCTCCTTTGCCCCATCAGGCCCTGGGGCCGCCACACCAGGACCACCGCCATCAGCAGGTAGACGCTCATGCCGCTGAGCTCCTGGAAGAACAGCTTGCCGAAGGTATCGACAAAGCCCACCAGCAGCGAGGCCAGCAGCGCGCCCGTGATCGAGCCGATGCCGCCGATCACCACCACCACGAAGCAGATGATGAGCACGCTGGAACCCATGCCCGGATAGACCGAACTCATGGGCGCGGCGATCATGCCCGCCAGTGCCGCCAGCGCCACGCCGATGGCGAAGACGATGCGGTACAGGCGCTTCACATCGATGCCCAGGCCGCGCACCATGTCGCGGTTGCTGGCGCCCGCGCGCACCATCATTCCCAGGCGCGTGCGGTGGACCACCCAGTACAGCGCCAGGGCCACCAGCAGGCAGACGCCCGAGGCGAACAGCCGGTACCACGGATAGCTCATGAGCCCGCCCAGCGAAAAGCTGCCCGACAGCCAGCCGGGCAGCGGCACGCCATGCACGTCGTTGCCCGCCAGCAGCGAGCGCAGTTCCTCGAACACCAGGATCAGCCCGAAGGTCATCAGCACCTGCTGCAGGTGCTCGCGCTCGTAGAGGTAGCTGAAGAAGGCCCACTCCAGCGCATAGCCCAGCACCACGGTCAGCGCGACGCCCGCCAGCAGCATGGTGATGAAGTGCTGGCCCAGCAGCGGGGACAGCGCAAAGGCCATGTAGGCGCCGATCATGTAGAAGCTGCCATGGGCCAGGTTAATCACGCCCATGATCCCGAAGATCAGCGTCAGGCCCGAGGCCAGCAGGAACAGCAGCAGCCCGTACTGGAGGGCGTTCAGGCACTGCACGAGAAAGGTCGCCACGTCCATGACCGGGCTCACATGCGGCAGCCGCGGCCGGTATCGCCCAGGGCCTTGATGGCCACGCCCACGCGCTGGTTCTCCTTGCCCACGACCTTGCGCAGGTACATGTCCTGCACGGGGTTGTGCGATGGGCTGATGGTGAAGTCGCCGCGCGGGCTGGGGATGGTGGCCTTCTCGATGGCCTGGCGGAACTCGGCCTTCTTCGCGATGTCGCCGCCCGCCGCCTTCAGGCCCACGCCAAGCATCTGGGCCGCGTCGTAGCCCTGCACGGCATACACATCGGGCATCAGCTTGTAGGCCTGGGCATAGGCGGAGCGAAAGCGCCGGTCGCGCTCCGTGCCCAGCTCGTCGGCGTAGTGCAGCGTGGTCAGCACGCCCTGGGCGGCCTCGCCCTGGGCCTCCAGCGTGCCATCGGTCAGAAAGCCCGAGCCGTACAGCGGAATGGTCTTGTGCAGGCCGGCCGCGTGGTAGTCCTTGACGAACTTGACGGCGCCCGCGCCCGCGAAGAAGGCAAACACCGCATCGGGCCTGGCGGCCGCGATCTCGGTCAGCAGGGCCTGGAACTCCACGTTGGGAAAGGGCACGGTAAGCTGCCTGCTGACCTTGCCGCCCTCCTTCTCGAAGCCTTCCTTGAAGGCATTGGTCATCTCCTCGCCGGCCGCGTATTTCCAGGTGATGGTCATGGCGGTTTTCCTGCCTTCCTGCCTGGCCGCCACCACGCCCATGGGATAGGAGGACTGCCAGTTGGAGAACGAGGAACGGAAGATGTTGGGCGCGCACATGGCGCCCGTGACCGCATCGGCGCCCGCATTGGGCACGATGAGCACGGTGCCGCTTTCCTTGGCCGCTCGCGCCATGGCCATGGCCACGCCGGAATGCACGGTGCCCACCAGCACATCGACCTTGTCGCGCTTGATCAGGCGGTTGACGTTGTCCGTGGCCTTGGCCGGATCGGACTCGTCATCGACCTTGAAGAACTCGATCTCGCGCCCGCCCAGCCTGCCGCCCTGCTCATTCACGAACATGCGAAAGCCGTTCTCTATGGCCGAGCCCAGCGCCGCATAGGTGCCGCTGTAGGGCAGCATGAAGCCGACCTTGATCCTGTCCTGCGCATATGCGCCGCAGGACAGGGAGGCCGTCAGGGCGAGGACGGCCCAGTGTGTGCGATCGGTGTTCATGCGTGTCTCCTTGTGGTGGATGGGTCTTGCTTTTGTCAGGGAAATCGGAAGGGCTGTTCAGCCGACGCTGGCCTCGCGCTCTCGGAGCCTGAAACGCTGGATCTTTCCGGTGGCGGTCTTGGGAAGTTCGTCCACGAACTCGATGAAGCGCGGGTACTTGTAGGCGGCCAGGCGCTCCTTCACAAAGGCCTTGAGCTCGGCCTCGGTGGCGGTGCAGCCGTCCTTGAGCACGACGAAGGATTTGGTCTTGAGCAGGCCGTCGGCGTCGGTCTTGCCGATCACGGCGGCCTCCAGCACGGCCGGGTGCTGCATCAGCGTGGCCTCGACCTCGAAGGGCGAGACATAGATGCCGCTGACCTTGAGCATGTCGTCGCTGCGCCCGGCATAGGTGTAGTAGCCATCGGCGTCGCGCACGTACTTGTCGCCGCTCTTGAGCCAGCCGCCCTGGAAGGTCTCGCGCGTCTTGTCGCGGTTGCCCCAGTACATGAGGGCGGCGCTGGGGCCCTGGATGAACAGGTCGCCCACCTCGCCATCGGCCACGGGGCGGCCGTCCTCGCCGCGCAGCTCCACGCGGTAGCCGTCCACGGGCTTGCCCGTGCTGCCGTAGCGGATGTCACCGGGCCGGTTGGACAGGAAGATGTGCAGCATCTCGGTGGAGCCGATGCCGTCCACGATGTCGGCGCCGAAATGCGCCTTGAAGCGCTGGGCGATCTCGGCCGGCAGCGCCTCGCCGGCCGAGGAGCACATGCGCAGGCTGACCTGCTCGCGCGCGGGCAGCAGCGGCGAGGCCAGCATGCCCGCAAAGCCCGTGGGCGCGCCGAAGAACACCGTGGGCCGGTGCTGCACCCAGCGCGCGAAGGTGGCCTCGGGCGTGGGCCGCTCGGCCATCAGCAGCACGGTGGCGCCCACGCTCAGCGGAAAGCTCAGGCCGTTGCCCAGGCCGTAGGCGAAGTAGAGCTTGGCGGCGGAAAAGCAGATGTCGTCCTCGCCCAGGCCCAGCACCGGGCCGCCATAGAGTTCGGCCGTCCAGTACGGATTGGCATGCGTGTGGACCGCGCCCTTGGGCTTGCCCGTGGAGCCCGAGGAATACAGCCAGAAGCCCGGGTCATCGCCCAGCGTGGGCGCCGGTGCGGGCAGCGGCGGCTGCGCCGCCAGCCAGGGCTGCAGCGGCGCAAAGCCTGCGGCCCGCGCCAACGCCTCGTCGCCGGCCACCCAGACATGGCGAACCTCGTTGGGCGCCCGGTCCAGCGCCTGGCGCAGCAGGGGCAGCAGCGCATCGCAGGTCAGCACGGCCTGGGCGCGGCTGTGGCCCAGCATGTAGGCGTAGTCGTCGGCCGTGAGCAAGGTGTTCACCGCCACCGGCACCACGCCCGCATACAGCGCGCCCAGAAAGGCCACGGCCCATTCATGGCGGTCGTGCATGAGCAGCAGCACGCGCTCCTCGCGGTGGATGCCCGCCGCCAGCAGGCCGCTGGCCATGCGCTGCGCCTGCTGCTGCAGCTGGCCGTAGCTCAGCGTGCCGTGGTCGTCGATGTAGGCGATCTTGCCGGGCCGGTCCCGGTTGAGCGCGAACAGGTGCGCGGCGAAATTGAAGGGCTGGGTGAAGTCGATCATCGTGGGTCTCCTTCGGCATCGGGCATCCGGCCCGACTTGTGATCTTCCGCGCAACATGCAATATTGTGCGTGCATGGCAAAGATAGTTAGAACACAATCCAACGTCAAGCACTATATTGCATGGATGGTGTTAACCCCGACTGTTTATCATTCACGCCCTCTTCAAGGAAACTTCTATGGACCAGTTCGAGACGGCCGCCCAGTCCGCCGGGGCGGCGGATTCCCTCTCAGAAGCGCCCAGGAACCTGGTGCTGCAGGCGCTGGGCGAGCGCGTGCGCAGCCTGCGCGCACGCCGGGGCCTGACGCGGCGCGCCCTGGCGGCGGCGGCCGATGTCTCGGAGCGCCACCTGGCCAACCTGGAATACGGCACGGGCAATGTGTCGGTGCTGGTGCTGCACCATATTGCAGAAGCCCTGCAATGCTCCATGGCCGAGCTGCTGGGCGACGTGACCACCACCAGCGCCGAATGGCTGCTGATCCGCGAGCTGCTGGAAGGCCGCAATGAAGAGGATCTGCGCCGCGTGCGCCTGGCCGCAGGCGAGCTGCTGGGCACGGCGCCCAGCGACCGCCAGCGCCACACGCGCATCGCCCTGATCGGCCTGCGCGGCGCGGGCAAGTCCACGCTGGGCCGCATGCTGGCCGAGCAGCTGGGCGTGCCCTTCCTCGAACTCAACCAGGAAATCGAGCGCATTGCGGGCTGCAGCGTGCGCGCCATCCACGACCTGTACGGCGCCAACGCCTACCGCCGCTACGAGCGCCGTGCGCTGGAGGAGGCCGTGCAGATCTACAGCGACGTGGTCATCGCCACGCCGGGCGGCATCGTCTCCGACCCGGCCACCTTCAACGAGCTGCTGTCGCACTGCACCACGGTCTGGCTCAAGGCCCGGCCCGAGGAGCACATGGCCCGCGTCGTGGCCCAGGGCGACACCCGCCCCATGGCCGCCAACCCCGAGGCCATGGACGATCTGCGCAGCATCCTCGAAGGCCGCGCCGGCTTCTACGCCAAGGCCGACCATGTGGTGGATACCAGCGGGCAGACGCTGGAGCAGAGCTTCGATCAGCTGAAGGCACTGTTCCTGCCCGCACGCTGAGACGGCTGCAGCAACCCACGACATCCAGGCCCCAGGCCTGGATTTTTTTCGCCTGTACGGGCTGGTATTTACCCTGGATATGGCCAAAACACGCACTATCGTGCGTGTTGCTGCGTGCATTTTCCGGATGAATCTGCATAATTGTGCCTGCATCGTATCTGCGACTGCACTATTTTTCATCCAAGAGGCCGTCCATGCACCCGTCCAGCCCCACTGTCGATTACCGCACCGAGCCCACCCAGTACCGCCACTGGTCGTTCACCGTCGAGGGCGCCATCGCCCGCATGCAGCTGAACATCGCCGAGGACGGCGGCATACGGCCCGGCTACAAGCTCAAGCTCAACAGCTACGACCTGGGCGTGGACATCGAGCTGCACGACGCGCTCAACCGCATCCGCTTCGAGCATCCGCAGGTGCGCACCGTCATCGTCACCAGCGGGCGCGACCGCATCTTCTGCTCGGGCGCCAACATCTTCATGCTGGGCGTGTCCAGCCATGCCTGGAAGGTGAACTTCTGCAAGTTCACGAACGAGACGCGCAACGGCATCGAGGACAGCTCGCGCCACTCGGGCCTGAAGTTCCTGGCCGCCGTCAACGGGGCCTGCGCGGGCGGCGGCTACGAGCTGGCCCTGGCCTGCGACGACATCGTGCTGATCGACGACCGCTCCTCCTCCGTCTCCCTGCCCGAGGTGCCGCTGCTGGGCGTGCTGCCCGGCACGGGCGGCCTGACCCGCGTGACCGACAAGCGCCATGTGCGCCATGACCTGGCCGACATCTTCTGCACCAGCGTGGAAGGCGTGCGCGGCCAGCGCGCGGTGGACTGGCGCCTGGTGGATGCCGTGGCCAAGCCCGCGCAGTTCGACGCCGTGGTGGCCGAACGCGCCCAGCGCCTGGCCGAAGGCAGCGCGCGCCCCGCCAGCGCGCGGGGCATCACGCTCACGCGCCTGGAACGCGAGCAAACGCAGGACGCCCTGAACTACCGCCACGTCAGCGTGCAGATCGACCGCGCACGCCGCAGCGCCACGCTGACCGTGAAAGCGCCGCAGGGTCCGCAGCCCGCCACCCTAGACGCCATCGAGCAGGCCGGCGACGCATGGTGGCCGCTGGCCATGGGCCGCGAACTGGACGACGCCATCCTGCACCTGCGCACCAACGAGCTGGACGTGGGCACCTGGCTGCTCAAGACCGAAGGCGATGCCGCCGACGTGCTGGCAGCCGACGCGGTCCTGCTGGCCCACCGGGACCACTGGCTGGCGCGCGAGACGCTGGGCCTGCTGCGCCGCAGCTTTGCGCGGCTGGATGTGTCCTCGCGCACGCTGTTCGCGCTGATCGAGCCCGGCTCCTGCTTCGTGGGCATGCTGGCCGAGCTGGCCTTCGCGGCCGACCGCGCCTACATGCTGGTGCTGCCCGATGACACCGGGCGCGCCCCGCGCATCCAGCTGGACGAATTCAACTTCGGCCTGCTCCCCCTGGTCAACGACCAGTCGCGCCTGCAGCGCCGCTTCTACGAGGAAGCCGCGCCGCTGGAAGCCGCGCGCGCCGCCACGGGCCGCGCTCTGGACGGTGACCAGGCCCTGGCACTGGGCCTGGTCACGGCCGCGCCCGACGACATCGACTGGGACGACGAGATCCGCATCGCCATGGAAGAGCGCGCCGCCATGTCGCCCGATGCGCTCACGGGCCTGGAGGCCAACCTGCGCTTTGCCAGCCGCGAGAACATGGTCACGCGCATCTTCGGGCGCCTGTCCGCCTGGCAGAACTGGATCTTCAACCGCCCCAATGCCGTGGGCGACAAGGGCGCTCTCAAGCTCTACGGCACGGGCCAGAAGGCCGGCTTCGACTTCAACCGCGTCTGACCGCAGGCACGCCCCGAAACATCCACGGAGACCCCGCCATGAGCGCCATCAACTACAGCGAGAAGATCCCCAACAACGTCAACCTCGGCGAAGACCGCACCCTGCAGCGCGCACTGGAGAGCTGGCAGCCCAACTTCCTGAACTGGTGGGGCGACGTGGGCCCCGAAGGCTCCACCGACTACGACGTCTACCTGCGCACCGCCATCAGCGTGGACCCGCAGGGCTGGGCCCAGTTCGGCCACGTGAAGATGCGCGACTACCGCTGGGGCATCTTCCTGAACCCGGCCGAGGCCGACCGCACCATCCACTTCGGCGACCACGCGGGCGAGAAGGCCTGGCAGGACGTGCCCGGCGAGCACCGCGCCAACCTGCGCCGCATCATCGTCACCCAGGGCGATACCGAGCCCGCCTCGGTGGAGCAGCAGCGCCACCTGGGCATGACCGCGCCGTCCATGTACGACCTGCGCAACCTGTTCCAGGTCAACGTGGAAGAAGGACGCCACCTGTGGGCCATGGTCTACCTGCTGCACAAGCATTTCGGCCGCGATGGCCGCGAGGAGGCCGAGGCCCTGCTGGAGCGCCAGTCGGGCGACGAGAACAACCCGCGCATCCTGGGCGCCTTCAACGAGAAGACACCCGACTGGCTGTCCTTCTTCATGTTCACCTACTTCACCGACCGCGACGGCAAGTTCCAGCTGGCCGCGCTGGCCGAGAGCGCCTTCGACCCGCTGGCGCGCACCACCAAGTTCATGCTGACCGAGGAGGCGCACCACATGTTCGTGGGCGAGTCCGGCGTCTCGCGCGTGCTGCAGCGCACCTGCCAGGTCATGAACGAGCTGCGCACCGACGACGTGAGCCGCCTGCGCGCGGCCGGCGTGATCGACCTGCCCACGCTGCAGCGCTACCTGAACTTCCACTACAGCGTGACCATCGACCTGTTCGGCGCCGACCAGTCCAGCAATGCCGCCACCTTCTACAGCAGCGGCCTCAAGGGCCGCTACGAGGAAGGCAAGCGCGCGGACGACCACCGCCTGCACGACCAGCACTACAAGGTGCTGGAGGTCGTGGACGGCAGGCTGCAGGAAAAGGAAGTGCCCATGCTCAACGCCCTCAACGAGGTGCTGCGCGACGACTACATCAAGGACTCCAACGCGGGCGTGGGCCGCTGGAACAAGGTCATGGAAAAGGCCGGCATCGACTTCCGCCTCACCGTGCCGCACAAGGCCTTCAACCGCCAGATCGGCGCGCTGGCCGGCGTGCGCATGAGCCCCGACGGACGCGTGGTCAGCGAGCAGGAATGGCGCATGCGCGAGGGCGAATGGCTGCCCACGGATGCCGACCGTGCCTTCGTGGCCTCGCTCATGGGCCGCTGCGTGGAGCCGGGCCGGTTCGCGGGCTGGATCGCGCCGCCGGTCATGGGCATCAACCGCCAGCCCGTGGATTTCGAATACGTGCGCTTCAACTGAAGCGCCGCGCCAGCAGGGAGTCGCCCATGACAGTCGCCTTGGTAGAACACGGCATCCTCACGCAGCACCTGATCGACCCGGAGATCTGCATACGCTGCAACACCTGCGAGGCCACCTGCCCCGTGGGCGCCATCACGCACGATGACCGCAACTACGTGGTCATGGCCGAGCAGTGCAACGGCTGCATGGACTGCGTCTCGCCCTGCCCCACGGGCGCCATCGACAACTGGCGCAAGGTGCCGCTGGCGCGCGCCTATCCCGTGGCCGACCAGCTGCTCTGGGACGAGCTGCCCGAGGAGCTGCCGCCCGAGGCACTGGTCCAGCCACAGGACGCAGTGGATGCGCCCGCCGCCGAGGACCTGAGCCAGGCCCAGGCCGTGATCGCGGCGGCCGCCACGCGCGGCGCGGATGCGGCCCAGGTCCAGACCCAGACCCAGGACGATGGCGCGGTGTTCCGCAGCGCCAGCTACGGCGCCACCGTGCCGCCCTGGTCGGCCGCCCATCCGTACACCAACCTGCATGGCCCCAGGAGCCCCGTCACGGCCACCGTGGTCGGCAACCTCAACTGCACGGAGGCGGGCTTCGACAGCGAGACCCACCACATCGTGCTGGACTTCGGCAGCCAGCCGTTCCCCGTGCTCGAGGGCCAGTCCATCGCCGTCATCGCGCCCGGCACCGACGCCCAGGGCCGCCCGCATGTGGCGCGCCAGTACTCGGTGGCCAGCGCGCGCAATGGCGAGCGGCCCGGCTACAACAACCTGGCGCTGACCGTGAAACGCGTCACCCAGGACCACCAGGGCCGCCCCGTGCGCGGCGTGGCCAGCAACTACCTGTGCGACACACGCATCGGCGACAGGGTCCAGGTCATAGGCCCGTTCGGCCAGTCGTTCCTGATGCCCAACCATCCCCGCTCGCACATCGTGATGATCTGCACGGGCACGGGCAGCGCCCCCATGCGCGCCATGACCGAATGGCGCAGGCGCCTGCGCAAGGGCGGCAAGTTCGAGGGCGGCAAGCTCATGCTGTTCTTTGGCGCACGCACGCCGCAGGAGCTGCCCTATTTCGGCCCGCTGCAAAGCCTGCCGCGCGACTTCATCGACAACAACCTGGCCTTCTCGCGCGTGACCGGCCAGCCCCGGCGCTACGTGCAGGACCTGCTGCGCGAACGTGCGGCCGACCTCGCCTCCCTGCTGCGCGACGACAACGCGCACTTCTACGTCTGCGGGCTCAAGAGCATGGAGGAAGGCGTGGTGCTGGCACTGCGCGACGTGGCGCAGCAGGCAGGCATGGACTGGGAGCAGGTCGGCGCCAGGCTCAAGCGCGAAGGCCGCCTGCACTTGGAGACCTATTGAACCGGCACAGGCCCATACGCATCGCTTGCCAGGGCCTGGGCCAGTATCCAGGCGGGGTCCACCAGCCCGGCGCCGCGCGCCAGCGGCGACTGCGGCAGGGCCAGCGGGATCTCGGTGCAGCCCATGATCACGGGCACATCGCCATGGCGCTGCAGCAGCTGGGCCAGCACCTCGCCGAAGCAGCGCGCGGCCAGGTCCATGTCGCCCTGCTTGACGCCGTCGTAGATGCCCTGCATGAGCCGCACGCGGCCTTGCGCGTCGGGCTGCAGCGCGGTGATGCCGCACGCCCTCAGCGCCGCGTCATAGAGCCCGCTGTCATAGGTGCCCTGCGTGGCCAGCACGATGGCCTGTTGCGCGCCGCCGGCCTGCAGGTGCAGGGCGGCCTGGCGCGCGATGTGCAGCACATGCAGCTGCGGAAACAGCGCCTGCAGCTGCCCATGCCAGGCATGGGCCGTGTTGCAGGCCAGGGCCACGCTGCGCACGCCCAGCGCCGCCATGCGGCCCACGCCCTGCAGCAGGTGCTGGGCCGGCCCCGTGGGCGACTGCGGATCCTGGCGCAGCGCCGCGCTGCGGTCGGGCATGGGCAGCTGCACCAGCCAGTGCTCGGGATAGGCCTGGTCATGCACGGGCAGGCCCTGCTGCTGCAGATGCGCCGTGCAGGCCTGCACGAACAGGCGCACGAAATCCGCGCCCGCGGCCGGGCCCATGCCCCCGAGAATGCCCACCGTGCGCGGGGGCTGAAGCTGCTGCTGCATGCTGCTGTCCGAAATCAAAAAGCGGGTTTGTCGCTGAGGTCCTGCAGGTTCTGGCGCAGCTGCTCGCTCATGGGAAGACCCAGCGCCACGTTCCTCGGCGCAATGGGCTGCATGAACCACTTGTCATAGAGCCTGGCGAACGCGACCGACTTCATCATGTCGCCGATCACGCCATCGACCAGCTGCTTGAACTGGGCGTCGTCCTTGCGCAGCATGCAGGCATAGGGCTCGACCTGCAGCGAGTCGGCCACCACCTCGAAGTCCCCGGGGTTCTTGGCCGTGGGGATCAGGCCGAAGAGCAGGATGTCGTCCATGCCGAAGGCCGCGGCGCGGTCGTTCTCCACCAGCAGGAAGCCATCCGCATGGTCCTTGGCCATGACGATGTTCATGCCCCAGGCCTTGTCGGCATTGGCCTTGCGCAGCACCTGCAGGTTGGTGGTTCCCGTGGTGATGGCCACGGTCTTGTCCTTGAGGTCGGCGTAATTCCTGATGCCCGAACTTTTCTTCACCAGCAGCCGCGTGCCCGTGTAGAAATGGTTGATGGCAAAGGCCACTTCCTTGCCGCGCACCGTGTTGTTGGTGGTCGACCCGCATTCCAGGTCGATGGTGCCGTTGGCCAGCAGCGGCATGCGGTTCTGCGAGGTCACGGCCTGCCACTGCACCTTGAGATCGGGCCGGTTCACGGCCTTCTTCACGGCCTCGGCCACGGCCTGGGACATCTCCACCGTCATGCCGATGGGCTTGCCGTTGTCCAGATAGCTGAAGGGTACGGAGGACTCGCGGTAGGCCAGCGTGATGCGGCCGCTGTCGCGCACCTTGGCCAGCGTGTCGGCATGGGCCGTTGCCAGGCCTCCCAGGGCCAGGGCCGCGCACAGCGCGGTGGTGTGAAGTTGCATGCTTGTCTCCTCGTCTTTGGTGGATGTGCGGCCAGTGTAGGAAGGGCTGCGGCCTTTGCGGAATGACAATATCGGGCCGGTCCATGCCCGCCGGTTATGGGCGGCCCCCCTGCCCGAAGCCGCAGCCCCCGGCCATAACCTGCATGCATACCCCCTGTGCCAAATGCCATGGCGCAGCCTGCCGCGTGCGGCCTACAGTGCGGCTGCATGGAGAAACGATCAATGCATGTCTGCATCGTGGGCGCCGGCATCGTCGGCCTGGCAACGGCCTGGGCGCTGCAGCGGGCCGGCCACCGCGTCACCGTGCTGGACCGCGCACCGGGCCCCGCCCAGGGCGCCAGCGGCGGCAATGGCGCGCAACTGAGCTATTCCTACGTGCAGCCGCTGGCCGATCCCGGCATCTGGAAGATGCTGCCCCGCCTGCTGCTGGAAAAGGATTCGCCCCTGGCCTTCCGCCTGCGCGCCGACCCCGCGCAATGGGCCTGGGGCCTGCGCTTTCTGGGCGCCTGCAATGCCCATGCCTCGGCCGAGGGCACGCGCGCCCTGCTGGCCCTGGCCGCCGAAAGCCGCCAGGCCTTCGAGTCGCTCCAGGCCGACGAAGCACTGGCCTGCGACCTGCACACGCCGGGCAAGCTGGTGCTCTACCCCACCCAGCAGGCGCTGGACGCCGCCGCACGCCAGGTCGCGCTGCAGGCCGGCCTGGGCGGCGCGCTGCAGCGCGTCGTCAACGCCGCCGAAGTGGCACGCATCGAACCCGCGCTGGCCGGCTACGCGCAGCGCATTGCCGGCGCTGTGCACACGCCCAGCGAAGCCGCAGCCGACTGCCGCCTGCTGTGCGAGCAACTGGCCGCCCGGCTCGCCGCGCGCGGCGCCGAACTGCGCTACGGCGTGGAACTGCAGCACTTCGAGCGCGAAGGCGATGCCATCACCGGCCTGCGCACCGCCGCAGGCCTGCTGCCGCAGCGCGCCGACCACTACGTGCTGGCCAGCGGCTGGGAAAGCGCCATCCATGCGCGCCAGCTAGGCCTGCGCATTCCCGTCTATCCACTCAAGGGCTACAGCATCACCGCCGATGCCGCCGCGCAGCTGCCGCACGCCGCGCCCCGGGTCAGCGTCACCGACACCGCGCGCAAGGTCGTCTTCGCACGCATCGGCGAACGCCTGCGCGTGGCCGGCATGGTGGAAATCGTGGGCCACGACACAGGCACCGATCCGCGCCGCATCGCCAGCCTGCGCCGCTCCACCCAACAGGTCTTCCCGCAATTGCCGCTGGATGGACACCTGCACCCCTGGACCGGCATGCGCCCAGCCACACCCACCGGCCTGCCCCTCACCGGCCGCCAGCGCGGCGGCCCGCGCAACCTGTGGCTGCAGACAGGGCACGGCGCGCTGGGGCTGACGCTGGCGTTCGGGTCGGCGCTGAGGCTGGTGGGACAGATGGAGGGAAGCGAACTCTGATGCCTGCGATCAGCCGCCGCAGCAGCGTTGCAGCAGCTCGCCGGCCATATCGAGCGCCCGCTGGCGGGCGCTTGCAGGCACGCGCTGGTCGATACTCTGAAGCAGGTTGGCTTGCGACGGCACATTGCCTTTGGCCTTGGCGTCGGCATACAGGTAGGCCCATACCTCGGCCGGCTGCGGCTCTCCCCATGTGGGGTTGTATCGGATGGAGGCCATCATGATCATTGCATCGACATAGCCGCGGTCGATCAGGGCATTGAGGTTGGCCAGGGTGGTGCGCCGGAATTCGTCGAGGCGCTCTGGGTCCTTCATCACATGCTCCAGATCCCGGGTCCAGTAGGCTCCCCCGTAATTCATCATGCTCTGGGGATCGCCCTGGGCCGCTAGCAGGGCGGTCCATTCATCGGCCCTGGCGTATGCGTCCTCGGGAAGCTCACCGCACCCGGGCCGCGCCTTGGCCCCTTCCTCACGCAGCAGCGTCTGGGCCATCGCATGTCCTTCAGGATCGGAAACCGGGGAAGCCCACTGCGCCATGCGCCCGTAGAGGGACACCATCCAGCAGCGCTCCAATGCCTTGTGGAGTTTGGCGACTTCGCCGGCCTGGTCCAGCGTGACCTCGCTGCGGGCAAGCCGGTTGTACAGAATCTCCGCCGATGCATCCACGACGACGGCAGGAAACGCCTTGGCTCGAGGTGCCGTGGGGGGCGCCACCGGCACGGGCGCCGGTACGGAAGCGATCGCCGGTGGAGCGGGAGGTTCAGGTGCTGGCGCAGCAGGCCCGGAAGCTGGCGCAGGCGGCTTGGCTGCGCTTACCTGTGCATGCCTGACCTCAGGCGCTAGTTCGGCAAAAAAGAGGAGCGCCAGCCCAGCAGCAAGGGCAAGAGCAGCACATCCCCAGGCAACGACCTGCCAGCGCGGACGCAAAGCTTCTGAATTTCTCATGACCCTCCTTCATGACGATGCAGTCGTCAGATCCCGGGCAATGATTGTGAACAATTCTCATTCGCAAATCAATCGACCCTGAGAGTTCGGTTGAATTTGACAATCGATCGCGCCAATGACCACGGCGCACCAGCCGCAGTCCAGCAGGCATGCTTGTATGAACGGCCTCAGCCGGCCAGCAATTCGCGCAAGGCCTTGCGCATTTCCTCGGTCATTGCCCGCGCCAGCACCGATCCTGGCCGCTGCGGCAGGCTGAGCGCATTCACACCCACCGTGATGCGCGGCAGCAAGGGCACGACATGGACCTTGCGGCGGTCGGCGGCCAGGGAGGTGCAGCCGTCCATGATGGCGGCGCCCAGGCCGTACTCGGCCATGGACAGGGCAGCGTGGTAGGTCTGCACGGTGACCACGGGCGACAGGCCCACGCCGTGCTCTCGGCAGGCCTGGCCCAGGCGCATGCCCAGCGGGTCGCGCGCATCGAGAGCGACCACGGGCAGCTCGGCCAGGTCCTTGAGCTCCATGCCCTCCTGGCGTACGCGCGAGGGCGGTAGCAGGCCCTTGGGCAGCACGCAGAACATGTCCACCTCGGCCAGCAGCTCATGCTCCAGCGCAGGCTGGCCCACGGAGCTGATGACGAAGCCCACGTCGGCCTCCTGCAGCAGCAGGGCAGAGACCACCTGGGGCGTGTGCAGCGCCTGCACATGGACCTGCACCTGGGGGTGGCGGCGCCGAAAGCCGGCCACGGCGCGCGGCAGCACCTCGCGGCTGAGCGCGAAGACGGTGAGCACGGTGAGCCGGTCCGCCGCCTGGCCATGGCGCAGGTTGTCGGCCAGGCGCTGGACCTCGTCGAGCTGCTCGAACAGCTTCTCGATGTGGGGGAACAGCGCCAGCGCCTCATTGGTGGGCGTGAGCCGCCCGCGTGCGCGCTGGAACAGCGCAAAGCCCAGCTGCAGCTCCGCGTGCTGCAGCGTTCGGCTGACGGCCGGCTGGGTGATGTTGATGAGCCGTGCGGCGGCGCTGACGCTGCCGGTCTGCATGACGGCGTTGAAGACTTCGATATGGCGCAGGCGCATGCGCAGCCCTCAGTGCCGGGTCATTCTTCGGAGGACTGCGCGCGTGCCAGCCGCTCGCTCTTCCAGTACACGTCGTCGCCGCCATCCATGCGGTTGAGCACGCGCGCCAGCACGAACAGCAGGTCCGACAGACGGTTCAGGTACTGGCGGGGCGCGGGCCGCATGGCCTCGCCCTGCTCCAGCGCCACCACCATGCGCTCGGCCCGGCGTGCCACCGTGCGGCAGACATGGGCCTGGGCCGCGGCACGGCTGCCGGCCGGCAGGATGAATTCCTGCAGCCGGGGCAGCTGCGCGTTGTAGTGGGCCAGCGCTTCATCGAGCTGCAGCAGGGCGTCGTCCTTGAGCAGCTCGTAGCCGGGAATGGACAGCTCGCCGCCCAGGTTGAACAGCTGGTGCTGCACATCGACCAGCAGCTCGCGCACGTCGTCGGGCAGGGCCTCGCACAGCAGCAGGCCGATGTGGGAATTGAGCTCGTCCACATCGCCCATGGCGTGCGGGCGGCCGCTGTTCTTGGAGACGCGCGTGTTGTCGCCCAGGCCCGTGCTGCCGTCGTCTCCGGTGCGCGTGGCGATCTGTGTCAAACGGTTGCCCATGGGCGTTCTCCTTGGCGATGCGGGGGTGGAAAGCCGGGCTCGTAACGGCCCGGCACCCGATTGTGCGTTACAGGCGGCACGCAAATGTTGTAGCAGGCAACAGCCGGCAAAAGTGCTGGCCCTGATGCGCTGCAGCGGGTGGAATGCAGTCATGTTCCACGTTCGACAAGGAGTTCGACACATGACCTCTCAACTGCGCAAAGTCTCCGGTTTTGAAATCCGCAGCGTGATGTTGTTCGCGGCCATTTCGCTGGGCAGCGTTGCTGCCATGGCGCAGGCTCCGTCCACAGCACCGCAGCCGACGTTTGGCGGCGGCTCGGCAGCAGGCGTGCAGTCTGCGCCAGCACCCGCAGCACCAGCGGGCGGCGCCAACGAGGTGCAAGCCGCATTCGACCGCGCCGATACCAACCGGGACGGCAAGCTGAGCAAGAAGGAAGCCGAGGCCCTGCCCGCCGTGAGCAGCAATTTCGCCAAGATCGACACCGACAAGAACGGATCCCTGTCGCGCGAGGAGTTCGGCAAGGCCGTCCAGGCGCATTGATGGTGTGCCCTGCCATGACGGTCCTCATGGCGGCAACCACGCACACGAGGGCGACAGGGCCGGTGGTATTCTTTCCAGTTCCCCTGGAGAACACCGATGAACGCCCCTGTCGCCCCCGTCCGCCTGCAGCCTGAATTCGTTCAGCGCCCCATCCCCGAAGCCTTTCTCCAGGCCCTGGCCCAGCGTTTCGGCGCCCAGTGCTCCACGGCTTTGGCGGTGCGTGAACAGCACGGCCGCGACGAGGGCGCCATCCAGGCGCCTCCGCCTGCGGCCGTGGTCTTTGCCGAAAGCACCCAGGACGTGCAGGACGCATTGAAGCTGGCCGACCAGCATGCCGTGCCCGTCATCCCCTATGGCGCCGGCTCCTCGCTCGAAGGCCACCTGCTGGCCGTCGAGGGCGGCATCAGCCTGGACCTGAACCGCATGAACCGCATCCTTTCGGTCAACACCGAGGACCTCACGGTCACCGTGCAGCCCGGCATCACGCGCAAGCAGCTCAACGACGCCATCAAGGACACGGGCTTCTTCTTCCCCATCGATCCCGGTGCCGATGCCTCCATCGGCGGCATGGCGGCCACGCGCGCCAGCGGCACCAATGCCGTGCGCTACGGCACCATGCGCGAGAACGTGCTGGCGCTGGAAGTGGTGACCGCCAGCGGCGACATCATCCGCACGGGCACGCGCGCCAAGAAGAGCAGCGCGGGCTACGACCTCACGCGCCTGATCGTGGGCAGCGAGGGCACGCTGGGCGTGGCCACCGAGATCACGGTGCGCCTGTACCCGCTGCCCGAGGCCGTGAGCGCGGCCATCTGCTCCTTCCCCAGCATCGAGGCCGCCGTGCGCACGGTGATCCAGACCATCCAGATGGGCGTGCCGATTGCGCGCGTGGAGCTGGTGGACGTGAACTCGGTGCGCATGGTCAACGCCTACAGCAAGCTCACGCTGCGCGAGGAGCCCATGCTGCTGATGGAGTTCCACGGCTCGCCCACGGGCGTGAAGGAGCAGGCCGAGATGGTGCAGGACATTGCGGCCGAGTTCGGCGGCAATGCCTTCGAATGGGCCGAGCGCCCCGAGGACCGCACGCGTTTGTTCACGGCCCGCCACAACGCCTATTTCGCGGCCGTCTCCAGCCGCCCCGGCTGCCGCTGCATCACCACCGATGCCTGCGTGCCCATCAGCCGCCTGGCCGATGCGCTGCTGGACTCGGTGCGCGAGGCCGACGACAGCGGCATTCCCTACTTCCTCGTCGGCCACGTGGGCGACGGCAACTTCCACTTCGGCTACCTCATCGACCCGGCCAACGAGGACGAGCGCACGCGCGCCGAGCAGCTCAACCACCAGCTGGTGTCGCGCTCCATCGCGCTGGGCGGCACCTGCACGGGCGAGCATGGCGTGGGCATCCACAAGATGGATTTCCTGCGCGAGGAAGCCGGCGACGGCGCGGTGCAGATGATGCGTTCCATCAAGCAGGCGCTGGACCCCAAGAACATCCTGAACCCCGGCAAGATCTTCAGCCTTTGAAGTCCGCAGCCTTCTCGCGCAGGAAGTCGATCAGCGTGGTGATGGCCCGCGTCTGGTAGTGCGCCGGCATGTACAGCAGGTACTGGCGCGTGGCCAGGAAGTCCAGGCTGCCGGGCGGCAGCGGCAGGCGCTCCAGCGCGCCGCTGGCCAGCTCCGCCGCCACCATGTAGCGCGGCACCACGGCCACGCCCAGGCCCTGCAGCACGGCATCGCGCAGGAAATGGAAGTTGGGCGACATCAGGCGCGGGCGTATGCGCAGCTCGGTGGGCCGGGCGCCGTTCATGCCGGCCGTGCGCAGCTTCTGGCCCGTGAGCGCCGAGGTGATCAGCGGCACGCGCTTGAGCGCCAGCAGCGAGTCGGGCTGGCCATGCTGCGCCAGGAACTGCGGCGTGGCGCAGGCCTCGTAGAGCACATCGCCGAGCTTGCAGGCCACCAGGCTTTCAGGCGGCTCGGTCATCACGCGCACGGCGAAATCCACGGCGCCCTGCATCAGGTCCTCGATGTCGTTGTCGAAGATCACCTCCAGCGTGATGCCCGGATGCATGCGCATGAACTCCGTCAGCCAGCCCGACATCTGCAGCTGGCCGTAGCCGCTGGGCACGCTCAGCCGCACGGTGCCCTGCAGGCTCTGGCCCAGGCTGTCCACCGATTCGTCCGCCGCCATGGCTTCCTGGCGTATCGCGCGGCCGTGGGCATACAGGCGCAGCCCCAGCTCGGTGGGCTCGACCTGGCGCGTGGTGCGGCGCAGCAGCTGCTGGCCGATCTGGCGCTCGAACTGGTTGAGCCGGTGGCTGACGTTGGCACGGCTCATGCCCAGGCGCACAGCGGCGCGGCTCAGGTTGCCGGCTTCGATGATGTCCACCAGCAGGGACAATCCGCCCAGATCCATTGTCAAACCTCAGTACACACAATGTCCATTTTTTAGCACGATTGTCAAAGTCCATAAACGAATGAAGAATGCGGGCCTGCCCGGGCATCACCGGCCCGGCGCGGTTTTCGTGGTTCGACAAGGTTTCGCATGAGTGCTCTCCCCTCTTCCCTGCCGCTGGACGGCGTGCGCGTCCTGGATCTTTCGCGCGTGCTGGCCGGCCCCATGTGCGCCATGGCGCTGGCCGACCTGGGCGCCGATGTCGTCAAGGTCGAGCACCCGGGCCGCGGCGATGACACGCGCGACTGGGGCGTGCGCGTGGGCCAGCGCAACACCTCCTACTTCAACAGCGCCAACCGCAACAAGCGCTCGGTCACGCTGGACCTGCAGTCCGAAGAGGGCCTGCGCATCGCACGCGAGCTGGCAGCCGACAGCGACGTGGTCATCCAGAACTTCAAGGTCGGCGGCGCCGAGAAGCTGGGGCTGGGCTACGAGCAGCTGTCGGCACTGAACCCGCGCCTGGTGTACTGCTCCATCTCGGGCTACTCGCGCAGCGGTCCGGAGGCCACGCGGCCCGGCTACGACCTGGTGGTGCAGGGCGAGTCCGGCATCATGGCCATGAACGGCGAGCAGGGCCAGGGCCCGCTGAAGTTCGGCGTGGCCGCCGTGGACATGTTCACGGGCATGTACTCGGCCCAGGCCATCCTGGCCGCGCTCTACGAGCGCGAGCGCAGCGGGCGCGGCCGCCATGTGCAGATGGCCCTGTACGACTGCGGCCTGATGATCACCAGCTACTACGGCATGGAGGCCTTGCTCAAGGCCGGCGACCCGCCCAAGTTCGGCAACGCCCATCCGTCCATCGTGCCCTACGGCGTGTTCGAGGCGGCCGACGGCCCGCTGGTCATCACCGTGGGCAACAACGGCCAGTTCCAGCGCTTTTGCACCGACGTCATAGCCAAGCCCGAGTGGGCCGCCGACGAACGCTTTGCCACCAATACCGCACGCTCGGCCAACCGCGAGCTGCTGATGCCGCTGGTGCAGGCCGAGCTGCTGCGCTTCACGCGCGCCCAGTTGCTCGAATGCCTGACGGCCGCGCAGATCCCCTGCGGCGAGGTGCTGGGCCTGTTCGAGGCCCTGAACTCGCAGCGCACGGCCGATGCCGGCCTGCTGCACCGCTTCGAGGACAGCGAGGCCGGCAGCCAGTCCGTGCTGGCCCCGCCCTATGCGCTGGACGGCCAGCGCCTGCCCGTGCGCCGCCCGCCGCCCCACCAGGGCGAACACACCGACGAGGTGCTGCAGCAGCGCCTGGGCCTGGACGAGCAGGCCCGCGCCGCACTGCGCGCCAAAAACATCATCTGAGAGCGCGCAGACGTTCCCACACAGACCGCCCCACGGCTCTCATTTCCACCCTTCCCGCTTGAGGAGACATATGACTTCCACCCCCTTCCAGGCCTCGCGCCGCCAGATCCTTTCCGCCGCCTGCGCCACCGCCGTCGCCACACTGGCCCCGGCCGCCCGGGCCCAGAGCCAGTGGCCCGACAAGCTGATAAAGCTGACCGTGGCCTTCCCGCCCGGCGGCCCCACCGACACGGCCGCGCGCATCGTCGCCCAGCGCCTGACCGAGCGCCTGGGCCAGACCATCGTCATCGACAACCGCCCCGGCGCCTCGGGCTCGGTGGGCACGGCGGCCTTCATCAAGTCGCAACCCGACGGCTACTCGCTGTCCATGTTCGGCATGCCCGCGCTGCTGGCGCCCATGCTGTTCAACAACAACCTGTACGACGTGCGCAAGGACTTCCTGCCCGTGGCCACGGTCTATGACCTGCCCATGGCCATCGTCATCAACCCGCGCGAACTGCCCGAGGTGACCAGCCTGCAGCAGCTGATCGAGCACGCCAAGAAGTCCAAGCCGGCGCTGAACTACACCAGCTCGGGCACCGGCAGCTTCGGCCACCTGTCCATGGAACAACTGAAGGACCTGGGCGGCTTCGACATGCAGCACGTGCCCTACCGCGGCAGCGCGCCGGCCGTGACCGACCTGATCGGCGGCCAGATCGCCGTGATGTTCGCCGACGTGGTCGCGGCCCTGCCCCACATCCAGGCCGGCAAGCTGCGCGCCATTGCCGTCAGCTCGCAAAAGGCCAAGCAGCTGCTGCCCAATGTGAAGTCGGTGGCCGAGCAGGGCTTCCCCGGTTTCGACGCCGACACCTGGGGCGGCCTGATCGCCCCGCTGAACACGCCGCCCGCCGTGGTCCAGCGCCTGAACCAGGAACTCAAGCTCATCCTGGCCGAGCCCGAGCTGCAAAAGAAGATGCTGGCCGCCGGCGCCATCGCCACCTACCAGGACGGCGCGGCCATGAAGGCGCGCCTGAACGCCGACTTCACACGCTGGAGCAAGATCGCGAAAGACAAGAACATCTCTTCGCAGTAAAGAACACAGAGCGCCCCACGATGCGCCTTCAGGGCATGCCGCAAGGCATGCCCTTTTTTTGTGCCTGCGCCAATGCAAGCGGCCCCCGAAGGGGCCGCGAATCTGCCATATGCCGGCGTGGGTGACGCTTACTTGGAAAGATCCATGATCATGCGCGTGGCCAGGTACAGGCGCGGCACGATGGTGTTCAGCTGCACATACTCCGCATCATTGGAGTGCGCGCCGTAGCCGCTCAGGCCAAAGCCTTCGATGACGGCGCCCTTGGCCTTGAGCGCCGCAAAGGCCGCATCGGTGCCGCCGCCCGTGGCCTTTTCCATCACGCTCATCTTCAGGCCCAGCTCATCGCTGTAGATGGTCTGCGCCTGTTTGGCCAGGCTGCGCGAGGCCTCGTTGGCCTCCAGCGGCGGGCGGCGCACTTCGAACTTGAGCTGCACCTTGCTGGCGTCCAGCAGCTTGTGGCCCACCTTGGCCTGCATGGCCTGCTCCAGCGCCGTGAAGTCGGCCACGCGCAGCGCGCGGGCATCGGCCTGGGCCGTGGCCTCGGCAGGGACGACGTTGCGGTTGGTGCCGGCCTTGGCCACGGTCCAGTTGAGCTTCAGGCCGGTCTCGGGCTTGGACAGGTCCTTCATCTGCAGCAACTGGTGCGATAGCTCGTACAGCGCGTTCACGCCGTCCTCGGGCTTGGCGCCCGCATGCGAGGCCTTGCCCTCGACCTTGAGATAGGCCGCGCCGATGCCGCTGGTGGCCAGGCGCACGCCGCCATCGGTGCCGCCGCCTTCGAACGAGAACACCGCATCCTGCTCGGCGCCCATGCGCGTGATGGTGCTGCGCGCGCCGGGCGAGCTGATTTCCTCGTCGCTGTTCATCAGCACGGTCAGCGTGCCGTAGTTGTCGAAGCCCAGCTGGCGCAGCATGGCCACGGTGTGCAGGATCAGGGCCACGCCCTGCTTGTCGTCGGCAATGCCCAGGCCGTAGGCGCGCTCGCCATCGATACGGAAGGGCTGGTCCTTGAGCATGCCGCGCAGGTAGACCGTGTCCATGTGGGCGATCAGCATGATGCGGCTCTTGCCCTTGCCCTTGAACTCGGCATGCACCATGGGGCCGATCTTCTCGGGCGTGTCGCCCAGCCGGTAGACGTCGGTGGGCTGCAGGATCTCGACCTTGCCGCCCTGCTCGCGCAGCTTGCCGGCCACGTAGTTGGCGATCTGCTCCACGCCCTCCATGTCCTTGCTGCCCGACTCGATGTGCACCAGGTCGCGCAGCGTGTCCAGCAGCGGCTGCTGGTGCTTTTGCGCCAGCGCCTGGATGTCGGCCTGGGGCGCGGCCAGGGCGCTGCCGGACAGGCCGGCCGTGGCGAGTGCGAGCACCAGAGGGGTGCTGCGGAACATGAGGGAAAGCGGTGCGAAGGCGGAACGCATGGACAGGTCTCCTGTGTTGAAAAAGTTGTGCCTGCACGATAGCAGGCGCCGCGCAGGTCGCACGCAATTGCCGTGCCTGTTTTGTCCATCTCGCCGCCCAAAGCAAAGGCCCCGCAAGCCTTGGCCTGCGGGGCCTTGTGTGGAGCGCGTCCCGGGATCAGCCCGCGCTCAGGGCCATGCCGCTTTTACGGCTCACGCCATCGCCCACGACCACGGCAGACACGACGCTCAATACCAGGGCAATGGCCGATCCGTAGAACACGCCGTGGCTCATGCCGTGGTCCAGCATGTAGCCGAACACGGGGGCTGCAAGGCAAAAGCCCAGGTCCAGCCCGGAATACACCGTGCCATAGACGCGGCCCGTGGCGCCGGGGGGCGCGGCGCGCTTGATCAGCATGTCGCGCGAGGGGCCGGCCAGGCCCGTGCCCAGGCCCGCAATGGAGGCCACGCCCACGGCCACCATGGCCGGCAGCCAGCCCGTGCCGACCAGGAACAGCGCCACGCCCGAGCCCAGCATGCAGATCGAGATCACCTTCTCCAGCCGCTTGACGCGGCCCACCAGGAAACCGCCCGCCACCATGCCGGCCGCGCCGCAGAGCATGTAGCCCGTGACGATGAGCGCCGTCACGCTCAGCGGCAGGCCGTACATGGACTGCATGGCGGGGCTGGCAAAGCTCTGGATGGCGCTGAGCGCACAGGTGCTCCAGAAAAAGAAGGAAAAGCACAGCCAGACCGAAGGCAGCTTGAGGAAGGCCATGGGATGCTCCTGCGGCACGGCCGCAGCCGTGCGCGAAGCCACGGGCGCATGGGCATCGGCCGCGCGGTCGTCCAGGGCCTTGCGGTTGAGCACCATGATGGCAAGGACCGTCGCCGCCAGCACCGCGCCGCACAGGCAGGCAAGGCGCCAGGACCCCGTGGCCGTGGTGATGCCCGCCATGAACAGCGGCGCCAGCGCCCAGCCGATGTTGCCCGACAGCCCGTGCACCGAGAACGCATGGCCGATGCGCTTGGCCGACACGCGCTTGTTGAGGATGGTGAAGTCCACCGGATGGAAGGGCGCATTGCCCAGGCCCGCGAAGAAGGCCGCCAGCAGCAGCATTCCATAGCCCTGGGCCAGGCTGGCGACCATCCCGGCCACCGTAAAGCTGCCCAGCGCCGCGAACAGGATGGGCCGCGCCCCGAAGCGGTCCACGGCAAAGCCGGCCAGGGCCTGGCCTACGCCGGAGACCACGAAGAACAGCGACACCATCACGCTGAGTTCGGCATAGCTGTAGCCGAACTCGGCGATCAGCCACGGGAACAGCGGCGGCAGCAGCAGGTGGAAGAAATGCGAGGAGCCGTGTGCAAGGCCGATCAGGCCGATGGTGCGCACATCGCTGCGCAGCGGGTCCGGCGCCACGGCGTCCGGCATGGAAGAGGAAGAGGCGGTCATGGCCGCATCTTAGGCAGCAGGCTTTCGGCTTGTATGCGATAGTCTGCCAACTTCTGTCGCGAACATGCCAAAGCCAGTTTCAACACCCAATGCGCCCTGCGCCCTGGCCGACACCCTGCCCAGCGCCTGTCCCGCAGCCGCGCTGCGATCGGTGCGCAAGGCCCGGCCCATGGAGCCCGTGGAAGCCCTGCATCCGCACCTGTTCATCCCCACGCCCCAGCGCCCCGTGCGCGCCAAGCAGCACCGCCTGTCGGCACGCACGCGCGTCATTCCGCACAGCCACAGCTGGGCGCAGATCGCCGTCTCGCTGGACGGCGTGCTGCACCTGTCGGCGCCCCAGGGCACGCTGATCGCACCGCCGTCCAAGGCCGTGTGGATTCCGCCCGGCCTGGTCCACGCCGTGGCCATGGTCGAGGAGGCCGAACTCATCTCCATCTACGTGCTGCAGGACGATCCGGAACAGGGCCCCGTGCTGCCCGACCACCCCTCCGGCCGCGTGGCCTGCAACCCGCAGGACTGGGCGCGCTGCCGCGTGCTGGAGGTCTCGCCGCTCATGCGCGAGCTGATCACGGCCCTGCCCAAGCAAAGCGACGACCAGCCCGCCCCCGACGCCGCCACGCTGCAGCGCGAGCACCACCTCAGCGCCCTGCTGCTGGAAGAGCTTCGCCGCGCCAGCGAAGTCCACCTCGGCGTGAACATGCCCCAGGACAAGCGGCTGCGCATGCTCTGCGAGGCCGTGGTCGCCGACCCCACGCAGCACGACAGCCTGGCCGACTGGGCCGCCAATACCGGCGCCAGCCCGCGCACCGTGGCCCGGCTGTTCCAGCAGCAGCTCGGCTGCAGCTTCACCACCTGGCGCCAGCAAGTCGTGCTGGCACACGGCCTGAGCCTGGCCGCCCGCGGCCTGCCCATACAGCAGATCGCGGCCGAGCTGGGCTACAGCCCCAGCGCCTTCAGCGCCATGGTGCACCGCACGGTGGGTATGCCCCCGGCCCGATTCTTCGGGCAGCAGGCGGGTGCGGCGGCCCACAGGGCCGGAACGGGCGCTGTATCCCGGCCGCCCATGGGCCATCAGAGGGCCATCGTCTCTTCGCGATAGCTGCACCGATATAGGGTTTACCGATAGCCCGTCCATGGAATGCGGCGGCGACCTGCGTGCTCTTATGCCGCATGATCTCCACCGCCGAGTCGCGCTACAACCAGTGGGTGCGCGAGCACTACCGATTCCTGCTGCGCAGCGCCTGGGCACTGACGGGCTCGCGCGCGCTGGCCGAGGACGTGGTGCAGGACTGCTTCACCAGCGCCTGGCGCTTTCGCCACCAGCTGCGCGAAGCCGCGATGGCACGGGCCTGGCTGTTCCAGATCATGCGCCGCCATGCCTTCCGCCACCTGGCGCCGTCGGCCCATCTGATCAACGATGACGAGGCGCTGGACCAGCATCCCGCCCCCACCCCCTCGCCCTCTGCACTGGACGACCGGCTCGACGTGGTCAAGGCGCTGGCGCGCATCGCGCCCATCCACCGCGAGGTGCTGGTGCTCTATTACTTCGACGACATGCCCACGGCCCAGATGGCCGAGGCCCTGGACATTGCGCCGGGCACGGTGCTGTCGCGCCTGTCACGCGCCCGCGATGCGCTGAAGGCGGCCCTGGAGCAGGCGGCCCCGGCGCCTGCTCCAGAGACGGCCAGCGTGATCCCGCTGCGCCCCACCCCGCTGCGCACCTCCCGATACCAAGGCTTGAAATGACTGCCCCGGACACGACCGACGAATCGGCCTTCGACCTGCGCGCGCGCGCCGAACTGGCCCTGGCCTTCGACCCCGGACCGCACGGCAGCCCACCCGCCCATCTGCTGCGCCACACGCCCTGGCATGCGCGCAGCGGCGTGCGCCGGCTGATCGCCGCGCTGCTGGTGGGCAGCTCGGCCGCCACGGCCGTGTTTGCCATGCGCCCGCCCGAGCTGGTGCGTGCTGCCATCGAGCACGAGTACTACGAGCGCACGCTGCGCGGCAGCTTCATGCCCGAGGCCGAGGTCGCCCACCGCCTGGGCCTGCCTGCCGGCGAGAAGCTGCCCGGCTACACCCAGCTGATGCGGCCCTGCGATATCGACGGCACGCGCGCCTACCACCTGACCACCTTCTTCGAGAAGGGCGGCATCGTCACCGTGCTGGCCTTCGACCAGCCCCAGCACCTGGCCGATGGCCAGGGCTGGTGGGCCAACATGCACTGGCAGGTCGTTCGCTCGCGCGAAGGCCGGCCGCTGGTGCTCGTGGCCCAGAAGAAACAGGCG
This sequence comes from Delftia acidovorans, assembly GCA_031286585.1. Taxonomy (GTDB): domain Bacteria; phylum Pseudomonadota; class Gammaproteobacteria; order Burkholderiales; family Burkholderiaceae_C; genus Comamonas; species Comamonas acidovorans_A. Next base: position 21,155 of record JAITUC010000024.1, on the reverse strand, counting down.
CTGGCCGTAGCCAGCAAGGCCCTGGGCAGCCCTGCCCCATGAGACAAGCCATGACAACCACCACGAGGAGACAACCATGAACCACTTGCCGACATCGCCCACCTCCCCCGCACGCCGCAGCCTGCTGGCCGGCAGCGCCAGCGCACTGGCCGCCGCAGGCCTGGCCGGCCTGCACCAGGGCGCATTGGCCCAGGCACCCGCAGCTGCGGCAACGCCGGCAGCCCCGGCGGCCAAGCCCCTGCCCGGCTACGCGGGCTGGAAGAAGGCCGATGCCCTCATCGTCCACAGCTCCACCACCATAGAGACGCGGCGCGGCGCCTTCGGCACCAGCGTGATCACGCCCAGCGACCAGCTCTATGTGCGCAACAACCTGCCCACGCCGCCCGAATCCATCGTGGCCGACCGCGATGCCTGGCAGCTGCAGGTGGAGGGCGTGCGCCAGCCGCGCGGCCTCAGCGTGCGCGAGCTCAAGTCCCTGGGCCTGGAGACCGTGGCCATGGTGCTGCAGTGCTCGGGCAATGGGCGGGCCTTCTTTCCCAGCAAGCCCAGCGGCACGGCCTGGACCGTGGGCGCGGCCGGCTGCGTGGTCTGGAGCGGCGTGCCCGTGCGCGAGGTGGTCAAGGCCCTAGGCGGCGTGGCCGACGGCGGCCTCTACATGACCGGCACGGGCGGCGAGGTGCTGCCTGCGGGGCTGGACCCCAGGAGCGTCATCGTCGAACGCTCGGTGCCGCTGTCGGCCATGGAGGACGCCCTGCTGGCCTGGGAGATGAACGGCGAGCCCATCCCGCTGGCCCACGGCGGGCCGCTGCGCCTGATCGTGCCCGGCTACACGGGCGTGAACAACATCAAGTACATCAAGCAGCTGGCCTTCACGCCGCGCGAAAGCGAGGCCCACATCATGTCCCACGGCTACCGCATCTCCCCGCCCGGCAGCAAGGGCGACCCGAGCCAGCCTTCGGTGCAGGAGATGAGCGTCAAGTCCTGGATCAACTCGCCCCTGCCCGGGGACGCACCGCAGGGCGCGGGCCTGGTGCAGATCCACGGCGTGGCCTTTGGCGGCATGGATGCCGTCAAGGGCGTGGAGGTGTCCATCGACGGCGGCAAGAGCTGGCAGGCCGCGCGCCTGGTCGGCCCCGACCTGGGCAAGTACGCCTGGCGCCAGTTCGTGCTGCAGGCGCGCCTGCCCAAGGGCACGCATGTGCTGGCCAGCCGCGCCACCGACGCGCGCGGCCGGGTGCAGCCCGAGACACGCGGAGAAAACCAGAGTGGCTACAACAACACCAGCTGGGCCGACCACGCCGTGACCGTCACCGTGGCCTGAGCACGGCCCGCGCGCTCATCCAGCCCCCTTCTCGTCACTTCCGTCCCTTCCCGCACACGGCGCCAGACCGTGGCGGGCCCGTACCCCCATTGCCATGTTCACGATGAAACACCTGATCCACACCGCCCTGCTGGGCTGCACCTTGCCGGTCATCGCCCTGCCGTCCGGCCCCGCCTTCGCCGACGAAGCGGCCCAGATGGCCCTGGGCAAGAAGCTGTTCACCACGGCCACCCCCGCCTGCGCGCTGTGCCACACGCTCAAGGACGCGGGTGCCGAGGGCGCCATCGGCCCCGTGCTCGACGAGCTGCAGCCCGACGCCCCGCGCGTGGCGCGTGCGCTGCGCGACGGCATAGGCGCCATGCCCTCCTTCAAGGCCACGCTCAGCGAGGCCGATATCGCCGCACTGTCGCTCTACGTGAGCAAGGCCAGCGCGAAGAAGTAGGCGCCAAGCACCGACGTCACCGGCGCTCCCGCATTTCGCGCAGCGCCTTCTCGTAGGGCGTTTCCTCGGGCTCGGGAACATGCACCACAGCCTCACCGGCACCGCCCAGCGGCATGCGGTAGACCCAGAGGCTGTGGCGGCCCGGGCCCTGGCGCTGCCAGGAGGGCTCCACGCCGGGCAGCGCAAAGTCCAGGCTGACCAGCCAGGCGCCCTCAGGCAGTTCCGTGGCGGCCTTGACGGCCGCACGGCCCATGCTTTCGGGGCGCTGGAACAGGTAGACCATCTGGTAGCCGCTCCAGTCGGCCAGCCAGATATCGGCGCGGCGCACGCGGGCCCAGGGGCAGCGCAGCGCGCACAGCCAGCGCAGCGGCCAGCTCCACTCCATGCCATGGAGCCGCGCCTGCGGGTACTGGACGCGCAGCGCGCGCAAGCCATCACCCAGGCCGCAACCGGCATCCAGCACGGCGGCGCCATCGGGCAGCGGCGCGGCACCGGCCAGGCCTTGCAGCGCATCGGCCGGCGTGGGAAACAGCGGCGCATCGCGCCAGGCGTTGAGCGGGTAGACCAGGGTCAGCAGGCCCAGCGCCGCCAGCCACAGCCAGGGGCTGATGGCGGCCAGGCCGCCCGGCCCCCACAGCATCAGGCAGGACAGCGGAAAGCCCGCCGCCACGGCCAGGCGCCGCCACCAGGGCGTGGCCAGCAGGCTGGCGAGCACGCCCAAAAAACAGGCCGCCAGCCAGGCGGCCAGCGGCCCTAGGGTCGATTGCAGCGCGGCGTAAACAAGCCAGGCGCCCGCCCAGGCAACAAGGGCCGGGGCCGGCCAGGGAAGGCGCCGCATCATGCGTGCCCTCCAGCCTGGTACCGCTTACTGTTGCTGCAGCGCTTGCGAAGTCGCACGGTCGAGGCGGCCGGTCTGCGGCAGGCTCTGGTCGCGCTGGAACTCGCGCAGGGCGTTCTGGGTGTTCTTGCCCATGGAGCCATCGGGCGTGCCGGCGGTGTAGCCCAGAGCATTGAGCTTTTGCTGTGCGGCGCGCAGCGACATGCCGGCGGCATTGGCGCCCGGAGCCGATGTCTGCGACGGTGCGGCACCGCCGTCCACGCCCAGGCGTCCACCGCCGCCCAGGCCCTGGCCCTTCACGGTCTGCGCCTTGTAGTTGCGCAGCGCGCGCACCATCTGGTTGTAGGCGTCCATGAAGGCGGCGGCGATCACCTTGCCTTCGGCCGTGCGTGTGTAGCCGCCCAGCGAGGCGCCGGCGGAGCCGCCGAACAGCGCGCCCATGCCGCCCCAATCGGTCTTGGAGGACGAGCCTTCGGAGGCCGAGACCTGCACGCCCGAGCGGTTGTCCACCAGGGCCAGCATGACCGAGGCCTCACGCGTCTTGGTGGCCGCAGCCAGCGCGCCGAAGATACCGCCTGCGCGGCCGCCGATGGCACCGCCCATGCCGCCGGCATCGCTCTGGTTGAAGATCACTTCGGGGGACAGGCCGTAGTCCGAGGCCACCATCTGGCCCTTGCCCAGGTTGCTGCCGCCGCGCATCTCGCCCGAGTCCATCAGGGCGCGCTCGCGCGCCATGGCACCCATGCCGGCCGCGCCGCGCTCCACGACGATGAAGCAGTTGGACTGCTGGATCATCAGGCGCAGCAGCTGCGAGGTGGGGGGCAGGCGGTATTGCTGGGTGAGGATGGTGTACCAGCCCGCGGTCTGGTTCTCGACCAGGGAAATGGTGCCCAGCGAGGAGTCGCAACGCTCCAGCTCGGTGTTGGCGTTCTCGGCGCTGGCACCGCCTGCGGCGCCCGTGGCCACGGTCTTGGCTTCGGGCGAACCCATGCGCATGTCGGTGGTCACGCAGCCGGTCAGCGCCACGGCAGCGATGGCGGTCAGGGCAAGATACTTCTTCACGTTGTAATCCTCTTGGTCTGGTCTAGGTGAATCAGCGCCAGGGCGATGGGCGTCCACGGCCAGGCGGCGTCGCCAGCCATCGATTACACACAATTACCCCGCATAACAGCGCGCAAATATACCGGGATTCACCCTGGCGAAAAAGCGCTGCTTTGCTGGAGAACGACAGATCACAGACGGTTACAGCTATTGCCGTTACTCCGATGCATCACCGCGCAAACGTTCGATCAGCCCGTTGAGCGCATCGAGCGATCCGAACTGGATCGCCACCTCGCCCATCTCCTGCAGCTTGCCGCCACGGCGCACGGACTTCTTGATGCGGACCTCGACATCGGCCATCAGCAGGTCGGACAGCTCTTCTTCCACGCGCTTGATGTCGCGGGACTTGCCGTCCTTCTTGGACTTCTGGCGCACCAGGCTGAAGTCGGCGCCGATCTTCTTGACCAGGGCCTCGGCCTCGCGCACCGACAGCTTCTTGGCCGCGATCTGGTTGCCGGCCGTGATCTGGGCCGCGCGGTCCAGCGACAGCAGGGCACGTGCATGGCCCATGTCGATGTCGCCGGCCATGAGCATGGTCTGCACCGGGTCGGCCAGGTTGAGCAGGCGCAGGATGTTGGTGGCCGCGCTGCGCGAGCGCCCCACGGCCTGGGCCGCCTGCTCGTGCGTGAGGCCGAACTCCTTGACCAGGCGCGACAGGCCCTGGGCCTCTTCCAGCGGGTTGAGGTCCTCGCGCTGGATGTTCTCGATCAGCGCCATGGCGGCGGCGGCCTCGTCGGGCACCTCGCGCACCAGCACCGGCACCTCGGCCAGGCCGGCGATGCGGGCCGCGCGGAAGCGCCGCTCGCCCGCGATGATTTCGTACTTGCCGGCGTGCTCGCCCTTGGCCAGGCGGCGCACCAGGATGGGCTGCATGATGCCCTGGGCCTTGATGCTTTCGGCCAGCTCGTAGAGCGCGCCCTCGTCCATGTGGGTGCGCGGCTGGTACTGGCCGGGCACCATGACGTCGAGCTGCAGGATGCTGGGCAGGCCGGTCTCGGCCGCGGGCCCGCCGTCCTCTTCCCTGTCGTGGACCTTGGGTCCGAGCAGGGCTTCCAGCCCGCGTCCCAGTCCCTTGGGTTTCTTGGTCACCATGGTGTTGTCCTTGTCAAAGCGATGCCAGCAGCGCGTGTCCGCTGTCCCAGTCGCCCAGCCCGCTGGCCGTGTTGAGATGGCCCGAAGGCCCTGCGTCGACGAAGCGCGCGCCCCAGGCATCGGCCATGGCTTGCACGCGCTGGGCGCTGCAGTAAATGTCGTTGTCGCTGCCGACCACGATGGAGGCAAACGGCAGGCGCTGCATCATCACGGGCGACCAGCCGGGCAGCTGCTCGCGCAGCTGGGGCTGCTCGGTATCTCCAGGGGCCACCAGCAGCGCGCCGCGCACCTTGCGGGCGGCCAGCGGCGAATGCGCCGCCCACCAGGCCACGAGGATGCAGCCCAGGCTGTGCGCCACCAGCACCACGGGGCGCGGCGCGTCCAGCACCGTCTCCTGCAGCCTGGCGCTCCAGTCGCCGCGCAGCGGGCGGTCCCAGTCGTTCTGCTCCAGGCGGCGGTAGCCGTGGCGCTGCTCCCAGCGGCTTTGCCAGTGGTCGGCGTCCGAGTTCTGCCAGCCGGGCAGCAGCCAGACGTCCTCGGCAGTCACGCCGATTTGCATGGTCTGCTCAGCCATTTAAATAACCAATGCGCTGAGTTGCGCCTACAGCCCATGAAACCGGCGTGGCCCAAGGCCAGTGACAGCAAGCAAGGGCCGCCCCGCAGCGAGGCTGTCGTCCCCCTCCCGCAGGAGAGGGGGAAGGCGCGAAGCGACTCAGGGGGTGTTGTGTCGAACCTTGCATGGCTACATCTTCTTGATGCGGCGCACCATCTCGTGCGCGAAATCTATGAAGGCCTTGCTGCCCTTGGCGCCCGGGTCGAAGACCACGCCGGGCACGCCATAGCTGGGCGCCTCGGCCAGGCGCACATTGCGCGGGATGACGGTATCGAACACCTTGTCGCCGAAGTGCTCCTTGAGCTGGTCGCTGACCTGCTGCTGCAGCGTGGTGCGCGGGTCGAACATCACGCGCAGCAGGCCGATGATCTGCAGGTCGGGGTTCATGTTGGCGTGCACCTGCTTGATGGTGTTGACCAGGTCGGTCAGGCCTTCGAGCGCGAAGTACTCGCACTGCATGGGCACGACCACGCCATGGGCCGCGCACAGACCGTTCAAGGTGAGCATGGACAGGCTGGGCGGGCAGTCCACCAGCACGAAGTCGTAGTCGGCATCGGCTGCCCTGAGGGCGCCCTTCAGGCGCTCGTTGCGGCGCTCCAGGGTGACCAGTTCGATCTCGGCGCCGCTGAGCTCGCGGTTGGCGCCCAGCACGTCGTAGCCCACGGCCTCGGAACGCACGGCGGCTTCCTTGACGCTGGCGTTCTCCAGCAGCACGTCGTAGACCGACAGTTCCAGGGCGCGCTTGTCCACGCCCGAGCCCATGGTGGCATTGCCCTGCGGGTCCAGGTCGATCATCAGCACGCGCTGGCCGACCTTGGCCAGGCCCGCTGCAAGGTTGACGGCGGTGGTGGTCTTGCCGACCCCACCCTTTTGATTGGCGACACAGAAGATTTTGGCCATGGTTTGTTTACACGCTTATTTGGCGATGGCCAGCTTGAGGCCAAAACCGATCAGGAACACGCCCGCAGTCTTTTCGAGAAACCGGGAAACCGCAGGATTGGCGCGCATGCGCTCGGCCAGATGCGCGGTGAGCAGCACCACGATCAGGCAATAGAGAAAGGTCAGCACGGCCACCGTGGCCGCCATCACCGCGAACGTGAGCAGGCCCTGGTGGCTTGCGGGATCCACGAACAGCGGGAAGAAGGCCATGTAGAACACGATGGACTTGGGGTTCATCAGGGTGATCAGGCCGGCCTGGCGAAAGTAGTGGCGCGGCTCGATGTGCAGCACGGGCTTGTCGCCGGGCTGGGCGGTGAGCATCCGGAAACCCAGCCAGCCCAGGTAGGCGGCGCCCAGCCACTGCACGGCATGGAAGGCCGTGGGATAGGAGGCCAGCAGCGCGGCCACGCCTGCCACGGCCATCCAGATCAGCGCCTGGTCGGCCGCCAGCACGCCGGCGCAGGCCGCCATGCCGGCACGTATGCCGCCCTTGCCGGTGGAGGTGATCAGCGCCAGATTGCCCGGCCCCGGAATCAGCAGGAACAGAAGAATGGCAACAACGAATGCGCTGAAATCGGAGATGCCGAACATGCTGACCCCTGAGCGATGAAAGCTGGGAGTTTATGCGAGGGCCATGGCCGGCGCATGTGGAACATGGCCCCGCCGCAACGCGGCAGTGTGCCATTCGGTAAAAAAATCAGGCGCAAATGCGCAGCCAGAGGATGCAGCGCTCGGCATCCAGGCCCGGCACCTTCAATGGTTCCACGTGAAACACCTGCACGTCGGCGGGCAGCGCGGCGATTTCATCGTCGGGGTGCTTGCCCTTCATGGCCAGCCAGGTGCCGCCCTCTTGCAGCGCCTGGCGCGACCAGCTGGTGAAGTCCACCAGCGAGGCAAAGGCACGGCAGCTGATCAGCGGATAGCGCGTGGTCAGCTGCTCCACGCGGCTGTGGATGCCGCGCAGGTTGGGCAGGCGCAGCGTGGCCGCTGCCTGCTGGATGAAAGCGGCCTTCTTGCCCACCGTGTCCACGCAGTGCACGTCGATCTGCGGGCAGCAGATGGCAAAGACCACGCCGGGCAGGCCGCCGCCCGAGCCCACGTCCAGCATGGCGGTGCGGCCTTCGCGCGCAGGCATCTGGGCCAGATGGCGCTGCAGGGCCGGCACGGCAGCCAGGCTGTCGAGCAGGTGATGGGTCAGCATCTCCTGCGGATCACGCACGGCCGTGAGGTTGTAGACCTTGTTCCACTTGCCCAGCAGGGCCTGGAACTCCATCAGCGTATCGATCTGGGCGGGGGTGAGGTCCAGCCCCAGCGCCTGCAGGCCGGCTTCAAGCGGAGCGCGCAGTTCCTGGCTCATGCGGATGCCTCCTCGCCCTTCGCGTCAGCCGCATCCGGTGCAAAGCCCCGGAAGCCCCCCTTCTTCAGGTGGACCATCAGCAGCGAGATCGCAGCGGGCGTCACGCCCGACATGCGCGACGCCTGGCCCAGCGTCTCGGGCCTGTGCTTTTGCAGCGACTGGCGCACCTCGAAGGACAGGGCCGGCACCTGCATATAGTCCAGCTCGGCGGGCAGGCGCAGGTTCTCGAAGTGGGCGGCGCGCTGCACCTCATCCTTCTGGCGGTCGATGTAGCCCGCGTACTTGGCCGCGATTTCCACCTGCTCAACCACGGAGGCGCTGAGATCGCCCAGCACGTCGGGCTGCACATCGGCCGAGGCATAGCGGCCCTCGTTCAGGCTCATCAGCTTGCCGTAGCCCACATCGGGCCGGCGCAGCAGGTCGAACAGGTTGTATTCGCGCTCGATGGACTTGCCCAGCACACGCTCCGACTCCTCGGGCGTGACGATGCGCGGATTGACCCAGGTGGACTTCAGGCGCTCTGTTTCACGTGAAACAGCATCGCGCTTTCGGCTGAAGGCATCCCAGCGCGCATCGTCCACCAGGCCCATGGCGCGGCCCGCTTCGGTCAGGCGCATGTCGGCGTTGTCCTCGCGCAGCTGCAGCCTGAACTCGGCGCGGCTGGTGAACATGCGGTAGGGCTCGGTCACGCCCTTGGTGATCAGGTCATCGACCAGCACGCCCAGGTAGGCCTCGTCGCGGCGCGGCAGCCAGGCTTCCTGGCCCCGGCACTGCAGCGCGGCGTTGAGGCCGGCGAACAGGCCCTGGGCCGCCGCTTCCTCGTAGCCCGTCGTGCCGTTGATCTGGCCGGCGAAGAACAGGCCCTGGATCTGGCGGGTCTCGAAGCTGCTCTTGAGCGAGCGCGGATCGAAGTAGTCGTACTCGATGGCGTAGCCGGGGCGCAGGATGTGCGCGTTCTCCAGCCCCTTCATGCTGCGCACCAGTTCGTACTGGATGTCGAAGGGCAGGCTGGTGGAGATGCCGTTGGGATAGAACTCGTTGGTGGTCAGGCCTTCGGGCTCCAGGAAGATCTGGTGGCTTTCCTTGTCGGCAAAGCGGTTGATCTTGTCCTCGACGCTGGGGCAGTAGCGCGGGCCCACGCCCTCGATCTTGCCCGTGAACATGGGGCTGCGGTCAAAGCCGCTGCGGATGATGTCGTGCGTGCGCTCGTTGGTGTGGGTGATCCAGCAAGGCATCTGGCGCGGGTGCATGGCCGCATTGCCGATGAAGCTGAACACGGGCAGCACGCCTTCGTTGACACCGCCGGGCATGCCGTCGCCGGGCTGCTCCTCGCACTGCGAGAAATCGATGCTGCGGCCATCCAGGCGCGGCGGCGTGCCGGTCTTCAGGCGGCCCTGGGGCAGCTGCAGCTCCTTGAGCCGCGACGACAGGCTGACGGCCGGCGGATCGCCCGCGCGGCCTGCCGCGTAGTTGTTCAGGCCCACGTGGATCTTGCCGTCCAGGAAGGTGCCCGCCGTGAGCACCACGGTGCGGCTGCGAAAGCGCACTCCGACCTGGGTGACGGCGCCCACCACGCGGTCGCCCTCGACCATGAGGTCATCCACCGCCTGCTGGAACAGCCACAGGTTGGGCTGGTTCTCCAGCATGTCGCGGATGGCGGCCTTGTAGAGAATGCGGTCGGCCTGGGCGCGCGTGGCACGCACGGCCGGGCCCTTGGAGCTGTTGAGGATGCGGAACTGTATGCCGCCGATATCGGTGGCCAGCGCCATGGCGCCGCCCAGCGCATCCACTTCCTTGACCAGATGGCCCTTGCCGATCCCGCCGATGCTGGGATTGCAGCTCATCTGGCCCAGGGTCTCGATGTTGTGGCTCAGCAGCAGCGTCCTGCAGCCCATGCGCGCAGCGGCCAGCGCGGCCTCGGTGCCGGCGTGGCCGCCACCGACCACGATCACATCAAATTCCTGTGGGTACAACATGCTTATCACTCCGGGGGCCTGCCCGGCCCAAGCCCCCGACACGGAGCACTCACGCTCCGGCGCTCATGGCAGGCGGCCCTCGTTCATGTAGCGAGGGGAACCCAGCGGGGAACCCGCGATTTTCCCACCTTTGCCGCACCAGTGCCTTGCAAGGGGTCGGCCGGCCCCGCAGCTGGGGCGGCCCCGGGCCGGCACTGCGCCGGTGTTCCACGTGAAACAGTGCGGCGGACTGCGGTGTGCACCGCAGGATGCTGCGCGCCGCCGCCCGCAGGGCAGCCCGCTTGCAAGAAACATGTGCAGGGCCTGTGATGCAATGGCGGCCATGCAGATCCTCATCTTCGCGGGAAGCACCCGCCAACAATCGCACAACCGGCGCCTGGCTGCCGCTGCCGCCGACATGGCGCGCGAACTGGGCGCCCAGCCCACGCTGCTGGAGCTGTCGGATTTCGACATCCCCATGTACAACGCCGACCTGGAGGCCAGCGGAACGCCACCCGACGTGCTGCGCTTCAAGGCCGCGCTGCACAGCCATCCGGCCTGGCTGATCTGCTCGCCCGAGTACAACGGCAGCTACCCCGCCCTGCTCAAGAACGCCATCGACTGGGCTTCCAGCCCCGTGGCCGGTGATCCGGTCTGGTCCGATGGCACCCTGCCCTTTCGCGGCAAGGTCGTGGGCATGGCCAGCGCATCGCCCGGTGGCCTGGGCGGCCTGCGCGCCCAGTCGCACCTGGCGCCGCTGCTGCTGAACCTGCAGTGCTGGCTGGCCCCCGTGAGCCATGCCGTGGGCCAGGCAGGCCAGGCATTCGACGAAGCCGGACGCCTGCAGCGCCCCCAGGACCAGCAGGGCATGAAGGCCGTGCTGGAACAGGTGCTCTGGGCGGCACGGCGCCTGTCGGCCTGAACCCTGCCGCCAGCGCGGTCCCGTCATGCGCAGCCCCGCCACATGGGGTTAGCATGGGCGCTTGTCTTTCTTACCCTGATCGGAAGCGATCCACCATGAAGCTCTACTACAGCCCTGGCGCCTGCTCTCTGTCTCCCCACATCGTCCTGCACGAGGCAGGCCTGGCCTACGAGCCGGTCCTGGCCAGCACCAAGACGCACAAGCTGCAGGACGGCACGGACTACTACGGCATCAACCCGCTGGGCTATGTTCCCTTCCTCGTGCTCGACGACGGCGACACGCTGCACGAAGGCCCGGCCATCGTCCAGTACCTGGCCGACCTGGTCCCCGAGAAGAAGCTGGCGCCGGCCAATGGCACCATGGCCCGCTACCACCTTCAGGAATGGCTGAACTTCATCGGCACCGAGTTGCACAAGGGCTTCGGTCCCCTGTTCAACCCCGCCACGCCCGACGACTACAAGCCCGTGGTGCGCCAGCGCGTGCTGGACCGCCTCAAGTGGGTGGACGGCGAGCTCAATGGCCGCGACTACCTGATGGGCGAGCAGTTCACCGTGGCCGACGCCTACCTGTTCACCGTGACGGGCTGGGCCCAGTTCGTGGGCGTGGACATCTCCGAGCTGACCAACCTCCTGGCCTACCGCGAGCGCGTGCTGGGCCGCCCTGCCGTGCAGGCCGCGATGAAGGCCGAAGGCCTGCTCAAGTAAGCCGCGCCGAGCCCGGGCTCGGCGGCACAAGGGGCCGACAAGGGGCCGGCTGGTGTAAACCAGCCGGCCCCTTATCTTTTGCGCGTGCGGATGCGCTGCTCTATCTGGGCCGCCGCAGCACGCACCTGCTGGGCGATGCGCCGCACGCGCGCCGCCGTCATGCGCTGGGTCAGCGCGGCCACGCTGACCGCACCCATGACCTGGCCCATGCTGTCGCAAAAATGCGCGCCCACGGCCGTCACGCCCAGGCTCACCCGGTTCTGGATCACGGCCACGCCTGCGCGGGCCGTTTCCTCGCAGGCCAGGCGCAGTCCCGCATCGGTGAGCTTGCCAAAGGCCGGCAGCGCGGGCGCCACGCGCTCGATGATGGCCTCGCGCTCCTCAGGCGCAATGGCGGCCAGCACGGCCAGCCCCCCGGCGCCCACGCCCAGCGGGCGCCGGCTGCCGACCTGCAGCACCAGCGTGCGTATGGGGAAGTCGCCTTCGAGCCGGTGCAGGCACACGGCCTCGAATCCGCTGCGCACCACCAGGTAGGCCGTGTCCTCGGTTTCACGTGCCAGCGCCGCCATGGCCGGCTCGCACAGGTCGCGTATGTCGTGCAGCATCGACCCCGCCAGGCCCAGCTCGAAGGCCAGCGGCCCCAGCCGGTAGCGGTGGGTCTGGGCGTCGTGCACCACCAGACGCTCGGCAATCAGCTGCTTGAGGATGCGGTGGGCCGAAGGGTGGGGCACGCCGGATTTTTCGGCCAGCTCGCTGAGCGGGCAACCGCGCGCGCCCCCGGTCGCCAGCAGCTTGAGAAAGGCCACGCCCCGCTTGAGGGAGCCGGCATCGGACGATGAGGTCATGTTCGTTTATCGGACAACTGAGTGGCGCCGCCGGGCGATTTGAAAACAATCGGAATGGCCGATCAACCACGGCCCGGCCTGTACACGGCAAGGCCGGCACCACGGATTTCCGAATGATGCAACTCCCCCATCCGCCATTGCAAGACAGAATCGCCGTCGTCACCGGCGCCAGCAGCGGCATAGGCGCCGCCACGGCGCGGGCCCTGGCCCGCGAGGGCGCCACCGTCGTGATCGGCTACCACCAGGGCCGCGACCGCGCCCAGGCGCTGCGCGAGGAACTGCCGGGCAGCCACCACACGCTGCAGCTGTCGCTGCAAGACGAGGCCAGCCACGCCACAGCCGCCCAGTGGCTGCAGCGGCACCTGGGCCGGGTGGACCTGCTGGTCAACTGCGCGGGCTTCACCGAGCGCATCGCGCACGCGCAGATCGATGCGCTGGAGCCCGCGCTGTTCAACCGCATCCTCTGCGCCAACGTGGGCGGCACCTATGCCGTGACGCGGGCGCTGCTGCCGCTGCTGCGCGCCTCGCAGGATGCCGCCGTGGTCAACGTGTCCTCGGTCTCCGCCTTCACGGGCCTGGGCAGCAACATGGCCTATTGCGCCGCCAAGGCCGCGCTGGACACGCTGACGGTGTCCATGGCGCGCGCCTTCGGCCCGGTGCGCTTTCTCTGCGTCTCGCCCGCCGCCGTGGACACGGGTTTCGTGGAGGGCCGCAGCCGCCAGGAGCTGGAGAAAAAGGCCGCGCACACGCCGCTGGGACGCGTGGTCGAGCCCGGCGATGTGGCGCAGGCCATCCTCGCCTGCGCCACGCATCTGCGCACGGCCACGGGGACGCGCATCGTGATCGACGGCGGCCACAGCCTGGGCTGAAGCCCCCGCCGTCCCCCTTTCCACCGACCGACAGGAGACATCCATGCTGTGCAAAAAGCTTCACCACGCCGCCTACCGCTGCAAGGACGCGGCCGAGACCGTGCGCTTCTATACCGAGGTGCTGGGCCTGCGCTTCACCCACGCCATGGGCGAGGACCATGTGCCCTCCACGGGCCAGTACAGCCCGCACATCCACATCTTTTTCGAGATGGAGGACGGCAGCTCCATCGCCTTCTTCGAGTGCCCCAGGGACCCGGGCCAGATGAAGGACATGGAGTCGCCGGGCTGGATACAGCACTTCGCCTTCGAGGTCGCCGACGTGGACACCGTGCTGCGCGCCCGGCAGGACCTGCTGGACCGGGGCATTGACGTGGTGGGCCCCACCAACCACGACGACTTCATCACCTCCATCTACTTCTTCGACCCTTCGGGCCACCGCCTGGAGCTGACCGCGCGCACGGCCGACGCGGCGCGCCACCAGGTCTTCGAACAGGAGGCCATGCAGGTGCTGGCCCTGTGGAACGAGACCCACGACTGGTCGCAGCGCGAAAAGCTCTACGGCGCCCAGACCGGCTACGCACGCGCAGACCGCTAGCCATGCCCTGACGGCGCCGACCACGCGCACACCCCACAAGAAAGGAGACAAGACATGACTGCCATCAGCCGACGCATGGCCCTGCTTGCAGGCGCCACAGCCCTCGCCCTGCCCCCGGCCCGGGCACAGGGCGCCTATCCCAACCGGCCCATCCAGCTGATCCACGGCTTTGGCGCGGGCGGCAATGCCGACGTGGTGGCCCGGCTCGTGGCCCAGAAGCTGCAGGAATCGCTGAGGCAGCCCGTGGTGGTGGAGATCAAGAGCGGCGCGGGCGGCTCCATTGCCAGCAACCTCGTGGCCAAGGCGGTGCCCGACGGCTACAGCCTGGTCATGCTCACGGGAGCGCACACCGTGTCGGCCGCGCTGCGCAAATCGCTGCCCTACGACGCGGTCAAGGACTTCGCCTTTGTCTCCACCGTCTCGTCCTTTCCCTTCGTGGTGGCCGTGCGCGCCGAGCATCCCGCCAGGACCCTGGCCGATCTGCTGGCCATGGCGCGCAGGGATCCGGGCCGCATCACCTTCACTTCGGTGGGCGTGGGCTCCACCCAGCACATGGCCGGCGAGCTGCTGGGCTCCACGGCCAAGGTGCAATTGCTGCACGTGCCCTACCGGGGCGGCGGCGCGCCCGTGCAGGCCGTGATCGCCGGCGATGTGGACGTGCTCAGCGACACGCTGACCGTGGCCGTGCCGCACATCAGGTCGGGCCGGCTGCGCGCCCTGGCCGTCACCAGCGCCCAGGCCTGGCCCACCCTGCCCGAGGTGCCGCCGGCCTCGGCCGTGCTGCCCGGCTTCGAGGTGCGCTCCTGGCTGGGCCTGGCCGCGCCCGCAGGCACGCCCGCCGACGTGGTGCAAAGGCTGGCCGCCGAAACCCACAGGGCCCTGAAGGAGCCCGACCTGCTGCAGGCCCTGGCCAGCGCCGGCAGCGCGGCCACGCCCTGCAGCCCCGAGGAGATGCGTGGCATGGTGGGCGCCGAGATCGCGCGCTGGCGCGGCGTCATCCAGCAGGTCGGCATCCCGCTGCAGGCCTGACGCCATGGACATCGTCGGCCTGTGCGGCAGCCTGCGCCGCCACTCCCTGAACCGCCTGCTGCTGGAGCTGGCGGGCAGTTGCCTGCCGCCCCAGGCCACGATGCAGGTCTGCGACTGGCGCGCGCTGCCGCCGCTGGATGCCGACCTGCTGGCCACGGGCATGCCCGACTCCGTACACCAGTTGCGCGAGCGCATGCGCCGTGCCGACGCCGTGGTGCTGGCCACGCCCGAGTACAACTTCTCCATTCCAGGCATGTTCAAGAATGCGCTGGACTGGATCTCGCGTGGCGAGGACCAACCCTTTCGGCACAAGCCCGTGGCCCTTCTCTCGGCCTCGCCGGGCCCGCTGGGCGGGGCGCGCGTGCAGTACGAGCTGCGCAAGGTGTTGCTGTGCATGGAAGCCGACGTGCTGGCCCGGCCCGAGGTCTTCGTAGGCCAGGCAGCACAGAAATTCGACAGCCAGGGCCTGTGCACCGATGCCGCCACGCGCAGCTTCGTGACGGCGCAGATGCAGGCGCTGGGGCGACTCGTGGCACAGCACCGTCGCCTGCACGACAGCGCGCAAATCCCTGGCCTGCACGATTGATTCCATGGGCGTAATCTGTGGCGTACGCCGCGCCGCCCGCACGGGTGGCGCTTTTGCTTGACGCACAGAAAGCCCTACCGCATGACCTCTCTGTTCGAACCCATACAGGCCGGCGAACTGCGCCTGCCCAACCGCATCGCCATGGCCCCCCTGACGCGCAACCGCGCGCCGCAGGCCCTGCCCAACGACATCATGGTCACCTACTACGCCCAGCGCGCCAGCGCCGGCCTGCTGATCAGCGAAGGCACGGCCATCAGCCACCAGGGCCAGGGCTATGCCCATGTCCCGGGCCTGTACGGCAGCGAGCAGCTCGACGGTTGGAAGCGCGTGACCGACGCCGTGCACGCGGCCGGCGGGCGCATCGTCACCCAGCTGTGGCATGTGGGCCGGGTCTCGCACACCTCGCTGCAGCCCGAAGGCCAGGCGCCCGTGGGACCGTCCCCGGTGGCGGCCAAATCCAAGACCTATGTGATCGACGAGGACTCGGGCAAGGGCCAGTTCGTGCCCACCTCCGCGCCGCGCGCGCTCGCCCAGCACGAGCTTCCCGCCATCGTCCACAGCTTCGCCGTGGCCGCGCGCAATGCCGTGGAGACGGCCGGCTTCGACGGCGTGGAGCTGCACGGCGCCAACGGCTATCTGCTGGACCAGTTCCTCAAGACCGGCGCCAACCGGCGCGATGACGACTACGGCGGCAGCATCGAGAACCGCGCCCGCCTGCTGCTCGAATGCACGCGCGCCGCCGCCGATGCCGTGGGCGGCGGCCGCGTGGGCATCCGCCTGTCGCCCGTGACGCCGGCCAACGACATCTCCGATGCCGACCCCCAGCCGCTGTTCGAGTACGTGGTGCGCCAGCTGGCGCCGCTGGGCCTGGCCTACATCCACATCATCGAAGGTTCCACCGGCGGCCCGCGTGAATTGCCCGACCGGCCCTTCGACTACGGGGCCCTCAAATCCGCCTACCGCCAGGCCGGCGGCCAGGGCGCCTGGATGGTCAACAACGGCTATGACCGCGACATGGCCCTGCGCGCCGTGGAAAGCGGCCACGCCGATATCGTGGCCTTCGGCAAGGCCTTCATCTCCAACCCCGACCTGGTCCACCGCCTGCGCGACGACCTGCCGCTGAATCCCTGGAACTCCAGCCTGTTCTACGGCGGCGGCGCCGAGGGCTATACCGACTACCCGTTCGCGCGCCAGGCCTGATTTCCGGCTGCACAAACAAAAAGCGGAGTGCATCGCACTCCGCTTTTTCATTCCGACGATTCACTTGGAACAGGGGCCAGGCCCTTGTCCCTGCATCCGCGATCTCAGGCGTGTTCCAGCAGCTGGGTCTCGCGGGCCGAGGCCAGCGCGGTGCGGCCTGCAGCCGGCGCCAGGCTGGGCTGCCCCTGGGAGGGACGGCCGTAGGAAGCATGCGAGCCCAGGGACGCCACGGCCGCACCGGCAATGCGGAACTGGCCCACCACCTGCGCCAGGCGCGCGGCCTGCTCGCGCAGCGACTCGGCGGCGGCGGCCGATTCCTCGACCAGGGCCGCGTTCTGCTGCGTCATGCGGTCGATATCGCCCACGGCCTGGTTGACCTGGCCGATGCCGCCCGACTGCTCGCTGGAAGCCGCCGTGATCTCGCCAATGATGTCGCCCACGCGCTGCACGCTGTCCACTATTTCCTTCATGGTCTTGCCAGCGTCCTCGACCTGGCGCACGCCCACGTCCACGGCCTGCACGCTGGTCTGGATCAGCGCCTTGATCTCGCTGGCCGCCTGGGCCGAGCGCTGGGCCAGGGAACGCACCTCGGCAGCCACCACGGCAAAGCCGCGGCCCTGCTCGCCGGCACGCGCCGCTTCCACGGCGGCGTTCAGCGCCAGGATGTTGGTCTGGAAGGCGATGGAGTCGATCAGGCCGATGATGTCGCCGATCTTGCGGCTGGAGGTGGTGATCTCCTGCATGCTGACCACGGCCTGGGCCACCACGTCGCCACCGCGCGAGGCCGTGGTCGAGGCGGAGGCCGCCAGCTGGTTGGCCAGCTGCGAGGACGATGCCGTCTGCTGCACCGTGGCCGTGAGCTGGGACAGCGAGGCCACGGTCTCCTGCACATTGCTGGCCGTCTGCTCGGTGCGCGAGGACAGGTCCTGGTTGCCCGTGGCGATCTCCTGGCTGGCCGTGGCGATGTTGCCGCTGGCGTCGCGCACCTGGGTCACCATGGAGCCCAGGCTCTGCTGCATCTGGTCCAGCGCGCGCTGCAGGTCGGCCACCTCGTCCTTGCCCTCCACCTTCACGCTCTGCGACAGATCGCCCTGGGCGATGGTCAGCGCCGTCTGGCGCGCCTGCACCAGGGGGCGGCAGATGGACAGCATGTTCATCAGTGTCAGCGGCACCACCACCAGCACCGTGAGCACCACGGCCGCCACGAAGATCCACTGCGTCTGCTCGGCCACGCCCTGCTCCTCGGCGGCCATGGCATCGACCTGCTGGCGCAGCAGCTGGTCCAGCTGGGCGATGAGCTTCTCGACCTCGGCCACCTCGGCCATGGCCTTGCCGCTCATGCGGTTGGCCGTGGTCGCCGTGTCATAGCCACCGGCCTCGAGTTGCCGCGCAATGTGCTCGAACTGCTGGCGGTAGCGGTCCACGCGCTCGGAGATGCCGCTGACGATGGCATCGTCGGCCGGGTCCTCATCCTTCAGAAAGCGCCCGGCCACGGATTTCACGCGGTCGATGGCGGCCAGCCACTGGCCGTGGGCCTTGCGCACCTCTTCGGCACGCTCGTACTGGATGATCATGTCCTTTTCATGGGCGCGCACGGCACCGAGCTCGGCGCGCAACTCCACCATGTAGCCCATCTTGGCGTAGGAGGTATGCATGAACTGCTGACTCATGCCATGGATGCGGAACATGCCCAGCATCCCGGCTCCGCCCAGCAGACCCAGCAGCACCAGCACCATGGCGATGGCACCCAGCATCCGCGTGCGGATCGTGAATGCCCGCATCATTCCCAACAAGTTCATGACCGTTTTCCTCTCTGTCAGTCAGGGCGCCTGCACGGTCTCCATATGCCGGGCGCCAATGTAAATACAAATTGTTGCAGTTTGTCAGATGATCGCCAATGGTCTATGACGGTTTTTGCATATTCCGGACTCTTTTCGATGTATCGGCCATTGGGGCGAATCATTGAGCCAGGCCGGCTCGCATGCTTTGGGCCAAATCAACCCATTACCGGCCATATGCTTGACCTTGCCATGGTGTCAGGGTTCAACATGCCGTCCATGGCTTGCGCCACTTCGGCGCGCCCCAACCAGGAGCGAGAGATGCAACATGTTTTCACCGTGCAGGGCATGACCTGCGGCCACTGCGAACGCGCCGTCACCCAGGCCGTGCAGGGCGTGGATGACAAGGCCCAGGTAAAAATCGATCGCGCGGCCCAGCGCGTGGAAGTCGACAGCAGCGCCAGCCGCGAGGCACTGGGCGCCGCCATTGCCGAAGAAGGCTACAAGGTCGCCTGAGAGACACCTCAAGGACACCCGAAGGCATCCGAAAGGCACGCACCATGTCCACCCACCCCGCACAGCACTGGCCCGTCTCCATCGGCGAGGCCGCGCGCCGCGCCGGTGTCTCGGCGCGCATGGTGCGCCACTACGAAGCCCAGGGCCTGCTGCCGCCCATGCACCGCACGGACGGCGGCTACCGCCAGTACGCCGAGGCCGACGTACATGCCCTGCGCTTCATCCGCCGGGGGCGCGACCTCGGCTTTTCCATGGACGAGATCGCCACGCTGCTCGGGCTGTGGCAGGACAAGAGCCGCGCCAGCAGCCAGGTCAAGGCCATCGCCCAGCGCCACATCGACGAACTGACCGAGCGCATCGCCGCCATGCAGGCCATGCAGCGCACGCTCAAGACCCTGGTGCAATGCTGCCACGGCGACGACCGGCCGGACTGCCCCATCCTCGATGACTTGGCTGCGCAGGATGGCACGGCGCACTGAGCCGCGCATCCGGACCGGCCCCGGCAGCTGACGCGCAGGCGGCTGCATGGCCAGTCGCGCTCCCGGCACAATGCACCTCATCCCCGTGTCCATCTCGCTTCGAGGAGCTTCACCATGACCCCACGCGACGTCTTCGTCGTCGGCACAGCGCGCACCGCCATCGGCACCTTCGGCGGCAGCCTCAAGGACGTACCCAACACCCAGCTGGCCACCACGGCCGTCAAGGCCGCCATGGAGCGCGCGGGCCTGGCGCCCGACGCCGTCGGCCACGTGGTCATGGGCAATGTGATCCCCACCGATACCAAGGACGCCTACCTTTCGCGCGTGGCCGCCATCGACGCGGGCTGCCCCATCGAGACGCCGGCCTTCAACGTCAACCGGCTGTGCGGCTCCGGCCTGCAGGCCATCGTCTCTGCCGCCCAGGCCATTGCGCTGGGCGACTGCGACGTGGCCATCGGCGGCGGCAGCGAGTCCATGAGCCGCGGCCCCTATTTCGACCAGGCCGCCCGCTGGGGCGCGCGCATGGGCGACGCCAAGAGCATCGACTACATGCTGGGCATCCTGCACGACCCCTGGCAGAAAATGCACATGGGCATCACGGCCGAAAACGTGGCCGAGCGTTACCACATCAGCCGCGAAATGCAGGACGAACTGGCGGCAGCCAGCCACCAGCGCGCGGCAGCTGCCATTGAGGCCGGCCACTTCAAGGAGCAGATCGTTCCCGTGGAGATCGCCACGCGCAAGGGCGTCGTGGTCTTCGACACCGACGAGCATGTGCGCGCCAGCACCACCATCGAATTGCTGTCCACCATGAAGCCCGCGTTCCGCAAGGAAGGCGGCAGCGTGACGGCCGGCAATGCCTCGGGCATCAACGACGGCGCCGCCGCCGTGGCCCTGGCCGCAGGCGATCGCGTGGCCGCCCTGGGACTGAAGCCGCTGGCGCGCCTAGTGGGCTACGCCCATGCCGGCGTGGACCCCGCCTACATGGGCATAGGCCCCGTGCCGGCCACGCAGAAGGTGCTGCAGCGCACGGGCCTGAAGATTGCAGACATGGACGTGATCGAGGCCAACGAGGCCTTTGCGGCACAGGCCTGCGCCGTGATCCAGCAGCTGGGCCTGGACCCGGCCAAGGTCAACCCCAACGGCTCGGGCATCTCGCTGGGCCACCCCGTGGGCGCCACGGGCGCCATCATCACCACCAAGGCCATCGCCGAACTGCAGCGCACGGGCGGCCGCTATGCGCTGGTGACCATGTGCATTGGTGGCGGCCAAGGGATCTCAGCCATCTTTGAAAGAGTCTGAGCGCCGCCTAAGCGTGGCGATGTTTCACATGAAACATCGCCACCGAAGCCGCTTGCCGGCTTAGAAAGGCGCTTCTTCAGGCGCCGTATCCGCGGGCGCCAGGGCCGGCCCCGTCAGCGCACCACGGCCCGAGGCCGCTGCGCGCGGTGCCGCTGGTGCTGCTGTGGGAGTCTGGGCAGCGGGTGTCTGCAGCGATGCCGGCAGATCCTGCCCCAGGCCCGTGCGCCCTTCCCCGCCCAGCGCCTCGATCAGATCGGGGATGAGCCTGGACAGCTCTCCCGTGGCGATCGCCACATCGGCATCGAAGCCGCCGTCATCCTGCGACTGGCCTTCCATCACGGCGTCGAGCAGCGCGATCTTGCGGATCTGCAGGCCCTCGGTCAGCACAAAGCTCACGCGGTCGTCCCAGGTCAGCGCCAGGCGCGTGGGCAGCTTGCCGTGCTCGATGTGCTGGCGCACCTCGTCGATGTCCAGCGGATGGCGCGCATAGCGCACCACGGCCTTGGATTCGTCGGCGGCCTTGAGTTCGCATTCGCGGTCAATCGAGAAGCCGGCCGGGCTTTCCTGCGTGGTCAGCCAGTGCGCCATGGCGGCCTGGGCGCTGGTCTGCGTATCGACCAGGGCCAGCGCAAAGCCTGTGAGGCCCTCCACCAGCGAGCTCACCACCTCGTC
>JAITUC010000026.1 GCA_031286585.1 Delftia acidovorans | reverse complement strand
AAGCCTTGAATTCTAGCACAGTTTTTAGCGTCGTTGCAATCAAATTTCTTCGATCTTCTCGACACCAGCGATCTGCATCGCTTCTCTTCAGCAGAGCCTTGCATTGTAGCACGTTTTTTGACGTTCTTGCAAAACCCTGGAAGCTTCACTTTTCAGACATTTGCATGTCATCGAGTGCAGGGGCGCAATTCTAGCACCAATCCTGGCGGATGACTGGCGTCATCCGCCAGGATTTTTTCAGGCCGTCGCCAGAGCCTGTTCCAGGGCATCCACGAAGAGGCTGGCCACGTCGCAGCCGGTCTGGTCGTAGATCTCCTGGAAGCAGGTGGGGCTGGTCACATTGATCTCGGTGATGCATTGCCCGATGACATCGACGCCCGCCAGCAGCAGGCCACGCTCCATGAGGA
This sequence comes from Delftia acidovorans, assembly GCA_031286585.1. Lineage (GTDB taxonomy): Bacteria > Pseudomonadota > Gammaproteobacteria > Burkholderiales > Burkholderiaceae_C > Comamonas > Comamonas acidovorans_A. The sequence goes on along the minus strand of JAITUC010000026.1, from coordinate 27,891 downwards.
TGGGACCGATCTCCTCGGCCATGGCCTTGTCGTGCTCGCTCAGCGGCTGGGCCACGCCCTTGCCGCCCGCAGCCAGGTTGCCACGCACTTCGTTGCCCTGGGGAATGCGCGCCAGGCAATAGGGAACCGGCTTGCCTCCGATGACGAGCACACGCTTGTCGCCCTGGGTGATCTCAGGCAGGAACTTCTGCACCATGACGCTGCTGGCACCGCCCTGGTTCAGGGTTTCGATGATGCTGCCCAGGTTGCGGCCATCGGCGCCGACCCGGAAGATGCCCATGCCGCCCATGCCGTCCAGTGGCTTGAGGATGATGTCCTGGTGCTCTTCATGGAAGGCACGGATGTCCTGTGCACTGCGGGTGACCAGGGTGGGACCGATGAATTGCGGAAATTCGAGGATGGCCAGCTTTTCCGGATGGTCGCGCAGCGCCCTGGGCTTGTTGAAGACCTTGGCGCCTTCACGCTCGGCCTGTTCGAGCAGGTGCGTGGAATAGAAGTATTCGGAATCGAAGGGTGGGTCCTTGCGCATGAGGATGGCGTCAAAGCCCGCCAGTTCAGCCAGGCCCTCCTGCGTTGTCTCGAACCACTGCTGTGCATCCCCCGTGAGCTGGATGTGCCGCACATGGGCGACGACCTTGCCGCCACGCTGCCAGGAAAGCTGCCTGGGTTCACATGCCACGATGGAGTGGCCGCGCCGCTGTGCCTCCCTCATCATGGCGAAGGTGGTGTCCTTGTAGGTCTGGAACGACTCGAGCGGATCGGCAACGAAGAGGATTTGCATGGCTTGTGTGCGGAAGGCGGCGGCCCGTGCCTCGCCTATATATAGGAAGCAAAAGGGGGTGCCCGGGCCTGGGCCGCATGTCAGCTGGCCCGTGCACGTCGGTAATGTTGCACAAATAGCGCCAGGCTGCCCGCGACCACGCCCCAAAACGCCGAGCCGACTCCGGCTATCACCACGCCGCTGAGCGTGACCAGGAAGGTGATCAGCGCAGCCTCCCGGTGTTCCTCGCCCTGCAGGGCCGTGGCCAGGCCGCTGCCGATGGAGCCCAGCAGGGCCAGTCCCGCAATGCAGACCACCAGTTCCCTGGGGAAGGCGGTGAGCAGGCCGGTGACCACGGCACCGAAGATGCCGATGACTATATAGAAGAGGCCGCAGACGGCCGCCGCCGTATAGCGGCGCGATTTGTCCTCATGGGCTTCCGGTCCCATGCAGATGGCGGCGGTGATGGCACTGAGGTTGAGCGCATATCCGCCAAAGGGGGCCAGCACCAGGGTGGCGACGCCGGTCATGCTGATGAGGCGGGAAATGGGCAGGTTGTAGCCCGTGGCGCGGATGACGGCCACGCCGGGCAGGTTCTGCGAGGCCATGGTGACGACGAACAGGGGCAAGGCCAGGCTCACCAGGGCCGGCACGGAGAACTCGGGCATGGTGAAGACCGGCCAGGCAAGGCCTGCATGCACGGCAGACCATTGCATCTGGCCGTTGAGCGCCACCCAGGCGATGGAGACCACCAGCGTGGCGATGACCGCATAGCGCGGTGCCAGGCGGCGCGACAGCAGATAGGTCAGCAGCATGACCAGCACCAGGGGCAGCGCGTGCCTGGCGGCAGCAAAGGCCTGCATGCCGAAGTTGGCCAGCACGCCCGCCAGGAGGGCGGCAGCGATTTCCATGGGAATGCGGTTCATGACGCGCTCGAACCAGCCTGTGGCACCCACCAGGATGATCAGCCCCGCGCTGATGATGAAGGCGCCGACGGCCTCGCCCATGGAAAAGCCTCCGGCAAGCCCCGCCGTGGCAAGTACGGCAGCGCCCGGCGTGGACCAGGCGACCATGACGGGCATGCGCAGTATCAGCGAGGGCAGCAAGGAGCACAGGCCCATGCCCAGCCCCAGCGCCCAGACCCAGGAGGTGATCTGCTCGGGTGTGGCATGAAAGGCCTGGGCGGCCTGGAAGACCAGGGCCACCGAGCTGGTGAAGCCCACGAGCACGGCCACGAAGCCGGCCGCGAAGGCGGAGGGACTCAAGTCACGGAGAAAGCGCATCGCGCGATTCTGTCACCACAGGCGCGGATCGTGCGATGCGCGGGCGACGCCTACAGCTCGATCTTGGAGCCCAGCTCCACCACGGAGTTGCTGGGCAGGTGCAGGAAGTCGGAGACACGGCTGGCGTTGCGGTGCATCTGGGCGAACAGCTTTTCGCGCCAGGGCGCCATGCGGTGGCTGATGCGCGGGATGATGACATCGCGCGACAGGAAGTAGCTGGTCTCCATGGCGTCGAGCTGGCAGCCCCGGGGGCGCAACAGGGACAGCGCCGCCGGCACGTCGGGTTCGTTCTTGAAACCGTAGTTGATGATGACCTGCCAGCAGTCGCTGCCCAGGGCCTCGATCTCGGTGCGCTTGTCCAGGCCCACCCAGGGAATTTCGTGGTTGCGCACCGTGACGAAGATGTTCTGGGTGTGCAGCACCTTGTTGTGCTTGAGGTTGTGCAGCAGGGCGTTGGGCACGGTGCCAGGCTCGCCGGACAGGAAGACGGCCGTGCCCGGCACCCGCGCCGGGGGATGGCGCCAGACCGATTCGAGGAAGCTCTTGAGGTCGATGGCGTCGGCCTGCAGCTTTTGGTGCAGCAGTTCGCGGCCCTTGCGCCAGGTCATCATCAGCGAGAACACCGTGCCGCCGATCAGCAGCGGGAACCAGCCGCCATCGAACAGCTTGAGCAGGTTGGACGAGAAGAAGGCCAGGTCCACCAGGAAGAAGAAGCCGGTGGCGGCAATGCACAGGGCCAGCGGGTAGTTCCAGCGGTAGCGGATCACGAAGAAGGTCAGCGTGGTGGTGATCAGCATGTCCAGGGTGACCGCAATGCCGTAGGCGGCCGCCAGGTTGCCGCTGGAGCGGAACAGCACCACGGCCAGCGCGATAGCCACGAACAGGCTCCAGTTGACCAGGGGCATATAGATCTGGCCGGCCTCGCGCACGCTGGTGTGGCGCACTTCCAGGCGCGGCAGATAGCCCAGCTGGATGACCTGGCGCGTGACGCTGAAGGCGCCCGTGATCAGGGCCTGCGAAGCGATGACCGTGGCCATGGTGGCCATCAGCACCAGGGGCAGCAGGGCCCAGGCCGGGGCCATCATGTAGAAGGGATTCTTCACGGCGGCCGGGTTGGCCAGCAGCAGCGCTCCCTGGCCGAAGTAATTGAGCGTGAGCGCCGGCATGGCCACGGAGAACCAGGCCAGGCGAATGGGCTTCTTGCCGAAGTGGCCCAGGTCGGCGTAGAGCGCTTCCGCCCCGGTCACGCACAGCACGACGGCGCCCAGGATGATGAAGCTGGTGCCGGGGTTGTCCCAGATGAAGCGCACGGCGAAATGCGGGCTGATGGCCGCCAGGATTTCGGGATGGCCGACGATCTGGTGCACCCCCAGCGCGGCGATGGTGGCAAACCAGATCAGGGTAATGGGACCAAAGAACCGCCCTATCCCCGCCGTGCCGTGCTTCTGGAACCAGAACAGCAGAAAAAGGATGACCAGGGTCAGCGGGATCACCGCCTTGGTGAAGTGCGGGGATACCACCTCCAGGCCCTCGACGGCCGAAAGCACGGAGATGGCCGGTGTGATCACGCCGTCGCCATAGAACAGCGAAGTGCCGAAGATGCCGATGAGCAGCAGCACGCTGCGCAGGCGCGGCTTGTCCTTGACGGTCTGCGAGGCCAGGGCCAGCATGGCGACCAGGCCGCCTTCGCCGTTGTTGTCGGCACGCAGCACCAGGACCACGTACTTGAGCGAGACGATGACCGTCAGCGTCCAGAACAGCAGCGACAGGACGCCGTAGATGTTCTCCTGGGTGAACGGCACATGGCCGGAGCCGAACACCTCCTTGACCGAATACAGCACGCTGGTGCCGATATCGCCATAGACCACGCCGATGGCGCCCAGGGTGAGCGCGGCCAACGAAGATTTGGTTTTCTGCACAGGTCTATGCGCCATCCCGTGGGGGGATGGCTTCAGTCAATTGAAATGCCGGCATTGTCCGCTGTCCTGAAGACTATCGCATCGGACAGCTCCCCGATCAGTCGTAGATTTCCGCGTTGGGGTTGGTCGCCTCCAGCTCATAGCTGGCCGCCAGCATGGCGACACGGGCCACCACGCCGTACATGTAGAAGCGATTGGGCATGCTGGCACCCGGGCGGGCGCCGATCTGGGGCAGCTGGGTGCTGTGCTGGAAGGCCAGCGGCACGAAGCCGGCGCCGGGCGCGTTGAGATTTTCGTCCACATCGCGCTCGGGGTGCATGCGGTAGAAGCCGCCGACCACGTAGCGGTCCATCATGTAGACCACGGGCTCGGCCACGGCGTTGTTCATGCGCTCCTGGGTGAGCACGCCTTCCTGGATGATCACGTCGTGCACGGTCTGGCCGTCCTTGATCATGCCCATCTTGTTGCGGCTCTTGCGCGGCAGTTCGGCCAGCTCCTTGGCGTCGCGCACGGTCATCACGCCCATGCCATAGGTGCCGTTGTCGGCCTTGACGATGGCAAACGGCTTTTCCTTGATGCCGTATTCCTTGTACTTGCGGCGCACCTTGGCGAGCAGCACATCGACCTGCTCGGCCAGGCCTTCCATGCCCACGCCATTGGCGAAGTCGATGCCTTCGCTGCGCCCGAACAGCGGGTTGATCAGCCAGGGATCGATGCCCAGCAGCTTGCCGAAGCGCTTGGCCACTTCCTCGTAGCTCTGGAAATGGCGGCTCTTGCGGCGCACGCTCCAGCCTGCATGCAGGGGCGGCAGCAGGTACTGCTCGTACAGCTCCTCGACGATGCCCGGCACGCCGGAGGACAGGTCGTTGTTGAGCAGGATGGTGCAGGGATCGAAATCCTTGAGGCCGATGCGGCGCTTGCTGCGGATGACCGGCTCCAGCGTCACCGTGTCGCCATGCGGCAGGGTGACGGTGGTGGTCTTCTTCACATCGGGGCTGATGGAGCCTATGCGCACATTCAGACCGGCCATGTTGAAGATGCGCTTGAGCTGCACCACGTTGGCCAGGTAATGGGTGTTGCGCGTGTGGTTCTCGGGAATGATGAGCAGGTTGCGCGCTTCGGGGCAGATCTTCTCGATCGCCGCCATGGCCGCCTGCACGGCCAGCGGCAGCATTTCGTCGGTCAGGTTGTTCCAGCCGCCGGGAAACAGGTTGGTATCCACGGGCGCGAGCTTGAAGCCGGCGTTGCGGATGTCCACCGAGCAATAGAAAGGCGGCGTGTGTTCCATCCATTCGAGCCGGAACCAGCGCTCGATCGCCGGCATGGAGTCGAGGATGCGCTGCTCAAGCTCGTTGATCGGGCCTGTCAGGGCCGTGATGAGATGTGGAACCATAAAGACCCTCTGGGTACGGCGGTGGGGGGCAATTGTAGAGATTGGACCATGGTCTAGGTGTTTTCCCCAGTCTCTTCGGCATCAGCGGCGCCAGAAAGCCGGGGAAAGCAGCGCCATGAAGCTGAGGATTTCCAGGCGCCCCAGCAGCATGGCCAGGGTGCAGATCCAGGTCTGGAAGTCGGTGAGCACAGCATAGTTGGAGCTCGGACCCAGCGCGCCCAGGCCCGGCCCCATACAGTGCACGCTGGCCAGCACGGCGGAAAAGGCGGTCACCGGGTCCAGGTCGGTGAGCAGCAGCACCATGCTGAGCGTGATCACTGTGGCGCCATAGACCAGCATGAAGGCCAGCACCGAGAAGATCATGCGGTCGTCCACCACGCCGTTGCCCAGCCGCACGGGCTGCATGGCGCGCGGATGCACGAGCCGCGTGAGCTCGCGCCGCGCCTGCTTGAGCAGGATGAGCATGCGCACCATCTTGATGCCGCCACCCGTGGAGCCCGCGCTGGTGGCCACGCCCGACAGCAGCAGCATGAGCACGGGCGCGAAGACGGGCCAGCTCAGGTAGTCGACGGTGGTGAAGCCCGTGGTCGTGGCCACCGAGACCACGTGGAAGATGCCATAGCGCAGCGCCTCGACAGGCCCGTACACGCCCTTGGCCCACAGCAGCAGCGCGACGATGAGCCCGCCGCCCAGCAGCACGGCCAGCGTGGCGCGCATTTCGGGGTCGCGCCAGAAGCCGTCCCAGCGGCCCTTGCGCATGGCCACGAAGTACAGCGCGAAGTTGCAGCTGGCCAGCAGCATGAAGACCAGGGCGATCAGCTCGATCAGCGGCGAGTCGAAGTAGGCGAAGCTGGCGTCGTGCGAGGACAGGCCGCCCAGGCTCACCGTGGCGAACATGTGCATCAGCGCATCCAGCGGCTCCATGCCCGCGGCCCAGAAGGCCAGTGCACAGGCCAGCGAGAACACGCCGTACACGCCCCACAGGCCCTTGGCGGTCTCGGTCATGCGCGGCGTCAGCTTGGTGTCCTTGATGGGGCCGGCGGCCTCGGCGCGGAACAGCTGGGCGCCGCCCACGCCCAGCAGCGGCAGGATGGCCACGGCCAGGATCAGGATGCCCATGCCGCCCAGCCATTGCAGGAAGGTGCGCCAGACGTTGATGGACACGGGCAGCGCATCCAGTCCCGTGAGCACGGTGGCTCCGGTGGTGGTCAGGCCCGAGACGGCCTCGAAATAGGCGTGGGTGAAGCTGATGCTCAGCCCCACATGGCCCAGGCCCAGCACCAGGGGCAGCATGGCGCACAGCGGCAGCACCACCCATACCAGGGTGACGAGGATGACGCCGTGGCGCGGCTGCAGCTCGCGCCGGAAATGGTCCAGGCCTATCCACAGCGACAGCCCCGCCGCCGCCGTGATGCCGATGGCCCAGGGGTAGATGCGCCAGATGCCGTCGTCGGCAAACCAGGACACGGCAAAGGGCAGCAGCATGGACAGCGCGAACATGACCATGAGCATGCCAAGCACGCGCAGGACGGGGAACAGGTCGCGCATGGGTATGGGCTCAGAAGAAGGTGGCGCTGACGCGGAAAAGGTTTTCCACGTCCCGCACCAGCCGCTTGTGGGGCAGGAAGAAGACCACGTGGTCGCCGCTCTCGATCACGGTGTTGCCGCGAGGGATGATGACCTCGGGCTCGGCGCCGGCCGCGATCTCGTCGGCCGGCACGCCTTCGGGAATGCCGCGCACGATGAGGCCGATGTGCGCGTCTTCGGGCACGCGCAGGTCCTCGACCTTGCGGCCCACCACGCGCGAGCTTTTGCGGTCACCGCGCGCCACGATCTCCAGCGCCTCGGCCACGCCGCGGCGCAGGCTGTGCACGGCCTGCACGTCGCCGCGGCGCACATAGGCCAGCAGCTCACCCAGCATGGCCTGGGCCGGCGACAGCGCAATGTCGATCTGCGTGCCGTGCATCAGGTCGGCATAGGCGCGCCGCGTGATCAGCGACAGCACGCGCCGCGCGCCCATGCGCTTGCCCAGCAGGCTTGCCATGATGTTGTTCTCGTCGTCGTCGGTGAGGGCCAGGAACAGGTCCACGTCCTCCACGCTTTCATCGGCCAGCAGGTCCTCGTCGGTGGCATCGCCGTGCAGCACCAGCACCTCGGCCGGCAGCAGCGAGGCCAGGTCCTGGCAGCGCTGCTCGTCGGGCTCGATGATCTTGATGTGAAAGCGGCCCGGCACGCGCGACAGCTGCAGCGCCAGGCGCAGGCTGACCTGGTCGCCACCGGCGATCATGATGCGGTAGACGGGGCGCGAAGGCCGGCCCGCGGGCTGGTGGATGGCGCGCAGCACCTCGGCCACATGCTCGCGCGCGGCCAGGATGAAGACCTCGTCGCCGGGCTCGATGCGGGTGTTGCCGTCGCAGCGCACGAAGCGGTCGGGCTCCTCCAGGAAACGCCGGTAGATGGCCACGATGCGCATGGCCAGCTCGGGCATGCAGTCGCGCAGCTCGCCGATGTGCTTGCCGACGGCGGGGGCGCCGTCTCGCGCACGCACCGAGGCCAGCGCGGCGCGTCCGCCCGCGAAGGCGCGCACCTGCATGGCTTCGGGGAACTCGATGAGCTTGCTGATGTAGTTGGTCAGCGACTCCTCGGGGCAGATGATGCGGTCCACGCCGAAGCCTTCCTTGCCCAGCAGCGTCTCGTCATCGCCAAAGCCCGAGGAGCGCACGCGCGCGATGCGGGTGGGAATCTCGAACAGCACCTGGGCCAGCTTGCAGCACACCAGATTGGTTTCGTCGAGCGCGGCGCAGGCGATCAGCAGGTCCGTGTCCTTGGCGCCGGCCTCGGCCAGCACCTGGGGATCGATGCCGTTGCCCACGACGCCGCGCAGATCGAACCGCGACTCCAGCTCGCGCAGGCGCCGCGCATCGGTGTCGATCACCGTGATGTCGTTGCGTTCGGACACCAGGCTTTCGGCCACGCTGTAGCCCACACGGCCGGCGCCAAGAATGATGATTTTCATGGGTTCATTACGGTGCTGCGGTGCCGGCGCGGGTCATCCCGGCGCGGGGCGTCCCGGCCGGGCACCTGCCGACGCGCAGCACGGTCCGCTCAGGTGCGGACTTCGCCTTCACCCAGCACCACGTATTTGAGCGAGGTAAGGCCTTCGATGCCCACAGGACCGCGCGCATGGAACTTGTCGGTGCTGATGCCGATTTCCGCGCCCAGGCCGTACTCGAAGCCATCGGCAAAGCGCGTGCTGGCATTGACCATGACGCTGGCCGAGTCCACCTCGCGCAGGAAGCGCTGGGCATGCATGTGGTCGCGCGTGAGGATGGCATCCGTGTGGTGGCTGGAGTAGCGGTTGATGTGGGCGATGGCCTCGTTCACGCCCGCGACGATCTTGACGCTGATGATGGGCGCCAGGTATTCCTCGCTCCAGTCCTGCTCGGTGGCCTCGGCCAGCTGGGCACCGGCCACGGATTTCAGGATGGCCAGCGATTCGGGGCAGCCGCGCATTTCCACGCCCTTGGCGGCATAGATGGCGCCGATCTTCGGCAGGAATTCGGCGGCCACGCCGCGCGCCACCAGCAGGCTCTCGCTGGCGTTGCACGGGCTGTACTTGTTGGTCTTGGCGTTGTCGGCCACCTTGACGGCCATGGCGATGTCGCAGGGATCATCGACATAGGTGTGGCAATTGCCGTCCAGGTGCTTGATGACGGGCACCTTGGCCTCGCGGCTGATGCGCTCGATCAGGCCCTTGCCGCCGCGCGGGATGATGACGTCCACGTAGTCGGGCATGGCGATGAGCTGGCCCACCGCCTCGCGGTCCGTGGTCTGCACCAGCTGCACGCCGTGCTCGGGCAGGCCGGCCTCGGCCAGCGCCCTGGCCACGAGGGCGGCAAGGGCCTTGTTGGAGTCGATGGCTTCCGAGCCGCCGCGCAGAATGCAGGCGTTGCCGCTCTTGATGCTGAGGCTGGCCGCCTCGATGGTCACATTCGGACGGCTCTCGTAGATCATGCCGAACACGCCGATGGGCACGCGCATCTGGCCCACGCGGATGCCGCTGGGCATTTGCTTCATGCCGATGATCTCGCCGATCACGTCGGCCATGGATGCCAGCTGTTCACAGCCCTGGGCACAGGTTTCAAGCACCTTGGGCGTCAGGCGCAGGCGGTCCACCATGGGTGCGGACAGGCCATGGGCCAGGGCGCGGTCGAGGTCACGGGCGTTGTCGGTCTGCAACGGCTCCACGTTCTCCCGCAGCAGGCGCGCCAGCGCCAGCAGGGCGCGGCTTTTGACGGCAGCCGAGGCTCGGGCCATCTGGGCGGAGGCCACTTTGGCCTGAACGCCCAGGTTGTGGGTGTATTCGACGATATTGAGCGCGTTCATTCCGAGATTCTCGCCGAGTTGCGCCCATTTGCGCACCGGGGGCGGGCATGCCCCGCGCCGACATGCGGCTGCGCTGCGTCTGCGGACGGCCACCAGAGGGCAAACCCCGCGTTCCGGCGACCGGCAGGATGTCGCGCCCACCCTACACTGCTGCCCAGTACGCAGAGGTTTTCCCGCCATGTCCACCAGCCACGACACTCTTCTCGCCGCCCAGCAGCTCGCACAGCTGCGCGCCGGCTTCACCCAACTGGCACAGCAGCAGCTGTCGGCCGCCGTGCTCGGACAGCAGGCCAGGGCCTCGTCGGAGTTGCTGCAGGCCCTGCCGCCGCGCTACGGCGAAGTGCTGCTCAATCTGCTGGACCGGCTGGAGTCCAGCGCGCTGTTCAGCGAGGAAAGCTGCTCCTTCAGCCAGAAGGATCTTCTCGACAACCTGGAGACCTGGGCCACCAAGGCCCAGGCGCAGCTGGAAAAGACGCGCTAGGAGCGGTACGTCAGACCCTGGCGCCGGCCTGGGCCAGGTCCAAGGCCAGGCGGCGCAGGGCCTGCCAGCCGTCGCGCGGCCAGCCTTCGAAGGCCAGGCCCTTGACGATGCCGTCCACCGCGTGGGCCGATTGCAGCAGGCGCGCGGCCTGGGCGTCGGTGACGCGCGGCAGCAGGCGCTCGAACAAGCGTTCCTTGACACCCCAGATGCGCTGGGCGCGCAGCGCCATCGGAAGGGGTTGGCCTGCGGCCATGGCGTCCTTGACGCGGCAGATGGCGCGGATGTCCTCGGCCAGGGTCCAGTGCACCAGCACCTCGGCCGTGCCTTCGGCCTGCAGGCCATCGAGCATGCGCGAGACGCGCGCCAGTTGCCCGCCAAGCACGGCCTCCGACAGCTTGAACACGTCGTAGCGCGCCACATTGAGAACGGCCTGCTCGACCTGGGCCTGGCTCAGTTCACCCTCGGGATGCAGCAGCGCCAGCTTCTGGATTTCCTGGTGCGCGGCCAGCAGGTTGCCTTCGACACGGTCGGCAAAGAACTGCAGCGTGCGCTGCCCTTCCTCGCCGGGTGCGACGCGCTGGCCCTGGGCCGCCAGACGCTGGGCAATCCAGGCCGGCAACTGGGCGCGTTCTATGGGATCGACCTGCAGCGTCATGCCCTGGGCTTCCAGCGCGCTGAACCAGGCGCCGGTCCTGGTGGCCTTGTCCAGGCGGGGCAGCATGACCAGGGTGAGCGTGCTGTCATTGCCCCGCGCGGCCTCGGCGATCTGCTGCAGCGCGGCGCCGCCGTCCTTGCCGGGCTTGCCCGAGGGAATGCGGATCTCGACGATCTGCCGGTCGGCAAACAGCGACAGCGAGCCGCCCGCCGCCAGCACGGCACTCCAGTCGAAATGCGCGCCGGCCACGGTATAGCTGCTGCGCTCGGTATAGCCGGCCGCGCGCGCCGCGGCGCGGATGGCATCGGCCGCCTCCTGCTGCTGCAGCGGCTCGTCGCCGTGCAGCACATAGAGCGGGCGCAGGCCCTTGGCCAGATGGCCGCCAAGCTGGTTCAGGGCAAGCTGCATGGGGCTCAGGTCAGGCTCTTGACGGCTGCCAGACGGCGCAGCAGCTGCTGCACGATGTCGGTGCGCATGTCCTTGTAGAGCATGGCTTCCTCGGCTTCCTTGGACAGCGCGTTGGTTTCGTTGTACGTCACATCGCGCTGCTGCAGGATTTCGGTCTCGGGAATCGGCTCGTCGCCATTGGGCGTGCGCAGCTTGAAGCGCACGCGCAGGCGCAGCTGCAACTCGCGCACCTGGCCCAGCGCGTTCATGCCGACGATGACCCGCTCCTGCCGCTCGCTGACGATCTGGAAGATCACTTCAGCATCGTCGGGCGAGGCCGGATCGCGCAGCACGGTCAGCTTGTCGCTGGCACTGGCCAGATTGCGCGACAGCTCCCGCGCCACCGGAGAGCCCCGGCCGGCCTGGATGTAGAGCGAGCGGAACACGAAGGTCGGCACCCCCCGCAGGCGAAAGCCGCAGGCCCCCAGCAGCGGAGCCAGGGCCAGGGCGGTGAGCAGGGTACGTTTTTGCATATCAGTTCTCCAAGGCGCTTGCGCCACTCACAGCCCTTGCAACGGTCGCGCCCAAAGCGAGGGACACCGAGCAAGGGCCGCCCCGCAGCGAGGGTGTCGTCCCCCCCGCGAAGCGAGAGGGGGAAGGCGCGCAGCGCCTCAGGGGGCATGCCATGGCCTAGACCACGACGTTGACCAGGCGGCCAGGCACCACAATCACCTTCTTGGGCGCCGCGCCGTTGGTGAACTTCTGGCATTCCTCGTTGGCCAGGGCGATGCGCTCGATCTCGGCCTTGTCGGCCGTCGAGGACACCAGGATGGCCCCGCGCAGCTTGCCGTTGACCTGCAGCACCAGAGAGATCTCGTCCTGCACCAGGGCCTGGGGATCGACCTGGGGCCAGGGCGCATCCAGCACGTCGCCCAGGTGGGCGGCGTAGCCCAGTTCGCTCCACAGCGCATGGGCCAGGTGGGGCGTGGCCGGGTAGAGCACGCGCAGCAGGATGCCGAAGCCTTCGATCAGCGCCACCTGGGCGCCCGCGTCGTCGAAGGACTTGAAGTCCTCCAGCGCGTTGATCATCTTCATGGCGCCCGAGACCACGGTGTTGTACTGCATGCGCTGGTAGTCGTATTCCACCTGCTTGAGCACGGTATGGATCTCCAGGCGCAGGGACTTGGCGGCCTTGCCGAACTCCACGTCGTCCAGCGACTTGGCGCCGGCCACGCTTTGCACGGCACCGGCCATGTCCATCTGCGACAGCTTGGCGCCGAAGTTGTAGACGCGGCGCAGGAAGCGGTAGCTGCCTTCGACGGCGGCATCGTTCCACTCCAGCGTCAGTTCGGGCGGCGCGGTGAACATGGTGTACAGGCGCGCGGTGTCGGCGCCGTACTTCTCGATCAGCTCCTGCGGATCGATGCCGTTGTTCTTGGACTTGGACATGGTGCCCACGCCCTCGTAGTCGATGTCCGTGCCCACGGGCAGCAGGCCGTCGGCGCTGTCCACCTCGGCCTTGAGCCTGGCGCCAACGATCTTGCCGGTCTCGTCGAACACATGCTCGACATCCTTGGGCCAGAAGTACTCCTTGGCACCCTTGGCCGTGCGGCGGCTGTAGATGTGGTTGAGCACCATGCCCTGGGTCAGCAGCTTGGTGAAGGGCTCATCGACCTTGACCAGGCCCAGGTCGCGCATGACCTTGGTCCAGAAACGCGCGTACAGCAGGTGCAGGATTGCGTGCTCGATGCCGCCGATGTACTGGTCCATGCCGCTGCCGCCGGTGGCGGCATTCTGGTCCCGCATCCAGTACTCGGCCCCCTCCGCCACCATCTGCTCGCCGTTCCTGGCGTCGCAATAGCGCATGAAGTACCAGGACGAGTCCACGAAGGTGTCCATGGTGTCGGTCTCGCGGCGCGCGCTCTTGCCGCAGCAGGGGCAGACCACGCCGGCGTGGAAGGCTTCGCTCTTGACCAGGGGGTTGCCCGAGCCGTCGGGCACCAGGTCCTGGGGCAGGACCACGGGCAGGTCCTTGGCGGGCACGGGCTGGGCGCCGCAGTCCTCGCAGTGGATGATGGGGATGGGCGTGCCCCAGTAGCGCTGGCGGCTCACGCCCCAGTCGCGCAGGCGCCACGTCGTCTTTTTCTCGCCCAGGCCCTTGGCGGCCAGCAGTTCGGCGACCTTGTCCACGGCTGCGGCATGGCCCAGTCCGTCGAGTTCGCCGGATTCGATGCAGACAGCGCGCTGCTTGTCGCCGTACCAGTCGGCCCAAGCCTCGGTGCTGAAGGTCTCGCCTTCGACCGCGATGACCTGGCGGATGGCGATGCCGTACTTCTTCGCAAAGGCGAAGTCACGCTCGTCATGCGCGGGCACGCCCATGACGGCGCCGTCGCCGTAGCTCATGAGCACGTAGTTGCCGACCCAGACCTCGACCTGGGCGCCCGTCAGCGGGTGCGTGACGAACAGGCCCGTAGGCAGGCCTTCCTTTTCCTTGAGCGCGAGTTCGGCCTCGGTGGTGCCGCCCTTCTTGCACTCTTCGATGAAGGCGGCCAGCTTGGGGCTCGTGGCGGCGGCGTGCAGGGCCAGCGGATGCTCGGGCGCCACGGCACAGAACGTCACGCCCATGATGGTGTCGGCACGCGTGGTGAAAACGTACAGGCGGCCGTCCTGGATGGGCTGGCCGTCGGCGCCGCGGATGTCGTGGGTGAACGCAAAGCGCACGCCGGAGCTCTTGCCGATCCAGTTTTCCTGCATCAGGCGGACCTTTTCAGGCCAGCCGGTCAGCGTGGCCTTGTCACCGCCCACCTGGACATGGTCCAGCAGCTCCTGGGCGTAGTCGGTGATCTTCAGGTAGTAGCCGGGGATTTCGCGCTTTTCGACCGGTGCGCCCGTGCGCCAGCCGCGGCCGTCGATGACCTGCTCGTTGGCCAGCACGGTCTGGTCCACCGGGTCCCAGTTCACGATCTGGGTCTTGCGGTAGGCAATGCCCTTTTCCAGCATCTTCAGGAACAGCCACTGGTTCCACTTGTAGTAATCGGGGTCGCAGGTGGCGATCTCACGGCTCCAGTCGATGGCCAGTCCCATCGCCTGCATCTGCTTTTTCATGTAGGCGATGTTGTCGTAGGTCCACTGCGCGGGCGGCACCTTGTTCTTGAGCGCAGCGTTCTCGGCCGGCAGGCCGAAGGCGTCCCAGCCCATGGGCATGAGGACGTTGTAGCCCTTCATGCGCAGCTGGCGCGTCAGCATGTCGTTGATGGTGTAGTTGCGCACATGGCCCATGTGCAGCTTGCCGCTGGGGTAGGGCAGCATGGAGCAGGCGTAGAACTTGGGCTTGGCCTGGTCTTCGGTCACGCGGTAAGCGTCGCGGGCGGACCAGTGGTCTTGCGCTGCGCGCTCAACGTCGATGTGGTTGTATTTCTCTTGCATGGTGCTGCGGCCCAGGGGCCTGACAAGGTGGATTGCCGGAATCAACCGGCGATTTTAGGCCCCCGGCCCGGCCGTGCCCGAAGCCGCCCACAAGCCCGCAGGCGGTACTGCGTCATCGGCGGCCGCTTGCCCGCCTGTGGCACGGGGAAAAGCCGCACTGCGTATGCTTGCCAACTCTGCGGCGCCATGCCGCAGGCGTTCCTCCATCGCCAGCCCGGGCTTGCGCAGGAACCGATGCACCTCTTCCGGGCATGCCGCCGCCGCGCGGCAGGATGGGCGCCGGCCGCATGCCGGCGCTCCCGTGCCCTGGAGTTCCTTCGTGCTGAACTGGTCTTTGATTTCCGGCTGGGATCCCGTCATGCAGGCCCTGGCCGCGCTGTGCGCGCTGGTGCTGCTAGCCCGCTCGGCGGGGTTTGTCGTGCAATGGCTGCTGCTGCGCGTGCTTCCGCGCATGCGCAGCACGCTGGTGGAGATGGAATGGGCGCAGGTGCTGCTGCACGACAGCGTGCTGCAGCGGCTGGCCAAGGCCGTGCCTTCGCTGGTCATGCAGTCGGGCGTGCAGGCCATACCGCAGCTGCAGCCGCAGTGGGCCACGCTGATCCTGAACCTGGCCATCGCCTGCACCATCTACCACGTGGCGCGCGTGGTCAGCGCCCTGCTCAACGCCATGAACGAGGCGCACGAGCTCAAGGAAGAGCGCAAGGCCACGCAGGCCCACTCGATCAAGAGCTATGTGCAGCTGGGCAAGCTGCTGGTGTTCCTGATCGCCATCGTGCTCATCGTCGCCACCCTGGTGGACCGCTCTCCGCTGCTGCTGCTGTCGGGCCTGGGCGCGGCCTCGGCGGTGCTGATGCTGATCTTCAAGGACACCATCATGTCCTTCGTGGCCGGCGTGCAGCTGGGCTCCAACGACATGCTGCGCGTGGGCGACTGGATAGAGATGCCCCAGGTCGGCGCCGATGGCTTCGTGATCGACATCGCGCTGCACACGGTCAAGGTGCAGAACTGGGACAAGACCATCACCACCATTCCCACCTGGCGGCTGATGAGCGACAGCTACAAGAACTGGCGCGGCATGTTCGAGTCGGGCGGGCGCCGCATCCGCCGCTCGCTGCACATAGACGCCCACACCATCCGCCTGCTGACGCCCGAGCAGCGGCAGAAACTGGCGCTGCTGGAGCCCCTGAAGGACCATTGGACCCGCAGCGGCGACCTGCGCATGGCCGACGCGCCTGCAGGCAGCGAGATGGCCGCGCAGCAACTCAGCAATCTGGCCGTGTTCAAGGCCTATGCATACGCCTACCTGCTGCGCCATCCGCACATCCACAAGACACCGAACATGTTTTTGCTGGTGCGCACCATGGAGCCTTCGCCCATGGGCGTGCCGCTGGAGCTGTTCTGCTACACCAGCACCACGGTCTGGGTGGAGTACGAGGCCATACAGGGCGCGATCTTCGATCACCTGATCGGCATGCTGCCGCTGTTCGGGCTCAGCCTGTACCAGCGCTCCTCGGACCATGGCCAGCATCTGCGGCTGGCGGGTAGCGAGCGCTGGCCCGAAGGACAGGAATAAGGAATAGGTCAGGTCCGCAGGCGCAGGCCCGGCGGCGTTTCAGCGCCCGGCGCCGGAGGGATCCAGGACGGCCGCGGACCGGCCTTCCTGGCTTCGTGCCGGCTCCGCCACGAAGCCCATGCGCGTCAGGCCCGCCGCGTGGGCCCAGCCCATGAGCTCGGCCACGCGGCCATAGGGCACGGCCTGGTCGGCACGCAATTGCAGCTCGGCCTGGGGATTGCGGGCGCCGAGCCGGGCCAGGCGCTCGCGCAGCGCCTCGGGCGTGGTGGGCTGGCCCTGCACCCAGAGCGCGCCCTGCGCATCGACCTCCAGCAGCAGCGCATCGTCCTCGCCCGCCGCCGCCATGGGCTGGGTGCCCTGGGCCTGGGGCAATTGCACGCGCAGGGAGGCGGCCAGCATGGGCGCCGCAAGAATGAAGATGACCACCAGCACCAGCATCACGTCCACCAGCGGGGTGACGTTGATGGCGTGCATGGGCTGGGGCGCGCCCTCCTTGCCGCTCAGTCGTCCGAAGGCCATGTGCGCTCCTGCCTGGCCGCCCGGTCAGGGCGCTTCCATGGGGCCGGCCGGCAGGCCGGCGACGGGCATGCCGTCATCCGGCTGCGCCGGCCCGGGCTGCTCCAGGCCGAACATGGCCTGCAGGTCATGGGCAAAACCTTCGAGCAGGGCTTCCATCTGGGCGGCGGCGCGGCCCAGCAGGTTATAGGCCAGCACGGCCGGCAGGGCCACGGCCAAGCCGGCTGCCGTCATCACCAGGGCCTCGCCCACAGGGCCGGCCAGTTGCTCGATGCCGATCTGTCCGCTGCCGGCCAGCGTGGCCAGCGCGTGGTGAATGCCCCAGACGGTGCCCAGCAGGCCGACGAAGGGCGCCGTGGCGCCCACGGTGGCCAGCAGGGTCTGGCCCCACTGAAGCTGGTGGCTGGCCGACTGCAGCGCCTGGCGCAGGCCGCGCGTGAGGCGCACGGAGCGCGCTGCGCGCCCCGAGAGCGCCATGCCGCTGCTGCCCGTGGGCGCGAGGGCCTGGGACACGGCCCCCGCCATGGGCGCCACCAGTTGCTGGCGATCGCCCTCGGCCATGCGGGCCTGGCCCGTGGCCAGGTCCGGCGCACTCCAGAAGGCCGCAATGGCCTCTGGAACGCGGCGGCGGCCGGCGGCCATGAACCAGATCTTCCAGACGATGACCACCCAGCTGGCCACCGACAGCGCCAGCAGCAGCAGCGCCGTGCCGCGCGCCACGGCGTCGCCTTGCAGCCACCAGAGCCAGAGTGGGCCGGTCATGGTCTTCTTACCTTGCGTGCGCTGCGGGGCTCATCACAGGCCCAATACGGCGTACATGTCGTACTGGCCGCTGGTCTTGCCTGCCAGGAAGCGCGCCGCGCGCAGGCTGCCCTGCGCATAGCCGGCGCGGCTGCTGGACTTGTGCGAGATCTCGATGCGCTCGCCCGTGCCCGCGAACAGCACCGTGTGGTCGCCGATGATGTCGCCGCCGCGCACGGTGGCAAAGCCGATGGTGTTGTCCTCGCGCGCGCCGGTGTGGCCGAAGCGCTCGTAGACGGCGCGGTCGGCCAGCTTCGTGCCCTGGGCCTCGGCGATGACCTCGCCCATCTTGAGGGCCGTGCCCGAGGGGGCATCGACCTTGTGGCGGTGGTGGGCCTCGACGATCTCGATGTCATAGCCGCTGGACAGCGCCTTGGCCGCCATCTCCAGCAGCTTGAAGGTGACGTTCACGCCCACGCTCATGTTGGGCGACAGCACCACGGCCGTGCGCTGGGCGTACTCGGCGATGCGGGCCTTTTGCTCGTCGCTGAAGCCCGTGGTGCCGATGACCAGCTTGACGCCCAGCTCGGCGCAGATGGCCAGGTGGTCCATCGTGCCTTCGGGGCGCGTGAAGTCGATCAGGCAATCGGCCTTGGACAGCGCGGCGCGCACATCGCTTTCGATGGCAATGCCGCTGGGCTGGCCCAGGAAGGCCGAGGGATCGGTGCCCAGCGCGGGGCTGTCGGTGCGGTCCAGCGCGGCGGCCAGCGCGAGGTCATCGCTTTGCAGGATGGCCTCGATCAGCATGCGGCCCATGCGGCCGGAGGCGCCGGCCACGGCCACGCGCAGGCGCTGGTTGTTGCTGGAGGAAGTGGCGGTCGTGGCGTTCATGTCGGGAAAGGATGCACAAGCTCAATGCATGGACAGCAGGCGCCGCGGCGGCGGCCATCCACGGAAAAACGCCCGCATGCCTTGCGGCGGGCGGGCGGCGATATCAACGGGCGCCGGGTTCCAGTGGCGGGTAGCTGGCCGCTGCGGGAGCCGGCTCGGCGGCCACGGGCTCTTCCACAGGCTTGGCGGCCGGGAACTTGGACAGCTGCTCCTCGCTGGCTTCCAGCGGCGGAACCTTGCCCAGCTTCTTCTTGGAGCCCAGGCTGGCGACGAATTCGGCCTCGGTGGGCATCTCGTCGCCTTCGGAGCGGGCGAACAGGTCGCCGTTGAAGAAGACGGTCAGCTTGCGCACCTGCGAATCGACGCCGGGGCGCTTGATGGTGAACACATATTCCCAGCGGTCGGCGTGGAATACGCTGGTGACCAGCGGCGTGCCGAGGATGTCGCGCACCTGCTGGCGGCTCATGCCGGGCTGCAGGGCCTCGACCTGTTCACGGGAGACGAAGTTGCCTTGGACGACCTCGACCTTGTAGGGAGTGACGACATTGGCGACTCGGTGCGCGGCGCCATCGAGGCTGCTGCAGCCTGCCAGCGCCACCCCGATCAACAGCATCAGGGCCGCACTGGCGCGGCAACGGGCTTGAACATGCATTGGTATCAGCATAGGGATATGATCGTGGATCATTGTAGCGGCTGGTCCCTAGGGCTTGCGATCATGCGACGCCCCTGGCACCAGGGCCATTTTGTTCGCCGCCCCGCGCCTGCCATGGTGGCAGTCCAGCGGGCAGTCTCTGCCAAAGACCCAGACATGAAGAACATCGACGAACTCAAGAGTACCGGCCTGAAGGCCACGCTTCCCCGCCTGAAGATCCTGGAGATCTTCCAGACGGGTGCGCAACGCCACATGACGGCCGAAGACGTGTTCCGCGTGCTGCTGGACGAACGCTCGGACATCGGCCTGGCCACGGTCTACCGCGTGCTCACGCAGTTCGAGCAGGCAGGCATCCTCATCCGCAGCAATTTCGAGAGCGGCAAGGCCGTCTACGAACTCAATGAAGGCCAGCACCACGACCACTTCGTGTGCACCAGCTGCGGCAAGGTCGAGGAGTTCTACGATCCCGATATCGAAAAGCGCCAGAACCTGATCGCCAAGGCCAAGGGCTGGGTGATCCAGGACCATTCGATGGCCCTGTACGGACACTGCGCGGAGTGCGCAAGCCGGGCAAGCAAGTAAGGCCGGGTTCCTCGGAAAAAGCGGAGTGCTTCACACTCCGCTTTTTTTTGCCTTTTACTTTTTGCTACCGGCGCTTTACAGGGCGAAGCATATGGGTGGAGGATGCTGGCGTCCAATGGATTTCCCCTACCCGCCGAGACACCATGCGCCGTACATCGCCGTTCGCCATCGCTCTCACGTTCTGCGCCATCACCCTGGCCACGGGCTGCGCGCCCCTGCAGGCGCCACCCTCCTCCGCAACGCCCGCACTCCAGGCCCTGCCCGATGCGCCCCTCACCGCCGCGCAGCGCCAGCAATGGCTGGACCGCGTGACCTGGGGCGCCACCGACAGCGAGGATGCGCAGCTGCAGCGCCTGGGCCTGAAGGCCTGGCTGGCCCGGCAGTTGCAGCCCGGCCCCCGGCCGCTGCCACCGCAGGCACAGCAGCGGATTGACCAGCTGGGCATCAGCCAGCGCCCCATGAACGAGGTGTTGCTGGAACTGGAGACCCAGCGCAAGGCCGTGCAGGAGGCGGCATCGGCCGATGAAAAGGCCACGCTGCAGCAGACCTACCAGCGCACGCTGAACCAGCTGGGCAACGATGCCCAGAAGCGCTTCGTGATCCGCGCGCTGTACTCGCCGGCGCAGTTGCAGGAGCAGATGACCTGGTTCTGGATGAACCATTTCAGCGTCAGCCTTCGCAAGGCCGATATCCGCGCCTGGGTGGGCGACTACGAGGAGCAGGCCATACGCCCGCATGCGCTGGGCAGCTTTCGCAGCCTGCTGGAAGCATCGCTGCGCCACCCTGCCATGCTGCGCTACCTGGACAACGCCAGCAATGCGGCGGGCCGCATCAACGAGAACTACGCGCGCGAACTGCTGGAACTGCACACCATGGGCGTGGGCAGCGGCTACACCCAGGCCGATGTGCAGGAGATGGCGCGCATCCTGACCGGCGTGGGCATCAGCCTGCAGCCGGCCGGCACGCCGCCGCCGCGCATGCGCCCCGAGCGCCAGGGCGACTACCTGCGTTCGGGGTTTTTCGAGTTCAACCCCAACCGGCACGACTACGGCCCCAAGACCTTCCTGGGCCAGCCCATGCACGCACGCGGCATGGCCGAGGTCCAGGAGGCGCTGGACCGCATCGTCGCCTCGCCGGCCACGGCGCAGTTCATCGCGCGCAAGCTGGCGGTGTTCTTCATTGCCGACGATCCGCCACCCGCCCTGGTACAGCGCACGGCCCGAGCATTCACGCGCAGCCGGGGCGATATCGCGGTCACCGTGGCCACGCTGCTGGCCGATCCCGAGGCCGCCCGCTTCGGCCGCAAGTTCCGCGACCCGCTGCACTACGTGCTGGCGGCCACGCGGCTGTCGGTGGACCAGCGCATGGCCGCCGACGTGACGCCGGTGCTGGGCTGGATCAACCAGCTGGGCCAGAACCTCTATGCGCACGAGACGCCGGACGGCTATCCGCAAATGCAGTCCGACTGGGCCAGCTCGGGCCAGATGGCGGCGCGCTTCGAGGTGGCGCGCCAGATCGCCACGCGCAGCGCCGTCCTGTTCCGCGCCGACCCTGCGGACGCGCTGGAGAAGCCGCCCTACCCCACGCTGTCGGCATTGGCCAGCGTGCGCCAGCGCCTGCCGCAGTGGAGCCAGGCCACGCAGGCGGCACTGGCCCAGGCCCGCAATCCGGCCGACTGGAATACCTACTTCCTGTCCGCCCCCGAAATGATGTTCCGCTGACCCCCGGGAGACTGTCCATGCAGCGACGCCACTTTCTGTCCCTGGCCTCCACCCTGCCCTTTGCCGCGCACCTGGGCCGGCTGCAGGCCGCCACGCCCCAGCCAGCCACGCCGCGCCTGCTGCTGGTGTTCCTGCGCGGCGCCTATGACAGCAGCAATCTGCTCGTTCCCACGCACAGCGACTTCTACTACGAGGCCCGCCCCAGCATCGCCATTGCGCGGCCCGGCGAGGCACGGGGCGCCCTGACGCTGGACGACCGATGGGGCCTGCACCCGGTGCTGCAGGACAGCATCCACCCGCTGTTCCAGGCAGGCCAGGCCTGCTTTGTGCCTTTTGCGGGCACGCACGACCTGTCGCGCAGCCATTTCGAGACGCAGGACTCCATCGAGCTGGGCCAGGGCCAGGGCCTGGACGGGCGCCGCAGCTATCAGTCGGGCTTTCTGAACCGGCTGGCCCAGGTGCTGGGACAGGATGGCCGCACGGCGGTATCGCCCATGGCCTTCACGCCCCAGCTTCCGCTGCTGCTGCGCGGCAGCCTGCCGGCCGCCAACATGGCGCTGGCCTCCGTGGGCAAGGGCGGCCTGGACGATCGCCGCAGCCAGGCCATCGCCGCCATGTACGCGGGCACTGCCCTGGGCCCGGCCGTGCAGGAGGGCTTTGCGGTGCGAGATGCCGTGCAGCACAGCGTGCAGGAGGAAATGGACCAGGCCGGGCGCAATGCCATCAGCGCACGCGGCTTTGCCCTGGTGGCGCAGCGCATGGCGGCCCTGATGCGCGACCGCTTCGACCTGGGCTTCGTCGATGTGGGCGGCTGGGACACGCATGTGGCCCAGGGCGGCGCCACGGGCGCGCTGGCCGGGCGGCTGGACGAGCTGGGCCGGGGCCTGGCCGGCTTTGCCCAGGAGATCGGCCCCGAGGCCTGGCGGCATACGGTGGTGGTGGTGATCAGCGAGTTCGGCCGCACCTTCCGCGAGAACGGCAACAAAGGCACGGACCACGGTCACGGAACGACCTACTGGCTGCTGGGCGGCGGGCTGTCCTCGCGCGCGGGCGGGCGCATCGTGGGCGAGCAGGTCGAGGTCAACCAGAAAAACCTGTTCCAGAACCGCGACCATCCCGTGCTCAACGAGTACCGCGCCGTGCTGGGCGGCCTGTTCCAGCGCATGTATGGATTGAGCCCGGCCCAGCTGCAGCGCGTGTTCGAGGGCGTCACGCCCCGCGATCTTCAGTTGATCTGACGATCTGACTGCGCAGCAGGGCCTGCCGGAAACGGCAAGGGCGCCGGCACGGCCACGCCGGCCAGCTTGTCGGGGTTGCGCAGCGTGTAGATGCGGCGGATCAGGCCGTCCTCCACCAGCAGCGTCTGCACGGACTCCAGTTCGCCGTCGATGCAGCGCAGCAGGCCCGGCAGGCCGTTGACGCGCGCCAGATGCAGGCTCTGGCGCTGGCCGTTGCGCCGCATGCGGCGTGTGGTGGCGAAGTACAGCAGGGCCAGGCGCCGGCCCGTCTCCAGCACGCGGCCGAAGGAGGGCACCTTGCCGCCGCCGTCGCTGATGAGCTCGGCATCGGGCGCGAACAGCGCCTGGATCTGCGCGAAATTCCCGCCCTGCACGGCCTGCGCAAAGCGCTGCAGCAATGCGGCATGGGCCTCGGGCGGCGCGGCAAAGCGCGGGCGGCCGGCCTGTACATGGCTGCGCGCGCGGTGCACCAGCTGGCGGCAGGCGGCCTCGCTGCGGCCCAGGGCCTGGGCCACCTCGGCATAGTCGGCATCGAAGATCTCGCGCAGCAGGAAGGCCGCACGCTCGTCGGGGGTGAGCTGCTCCAGCACGAACATCAGGGCCGTGGACACGTCGTGGGCACGCTCCAGCAGGTCTTCGGCCGAGGGCGCGGCCTCCTCGGCCCAGGGCTGGACCAGGGGCTCGGGCAGCCAGAAGCCCTGGTAGTGCTCGCGCTCGGCACGCAGGCGGCGCAGCCGGTCTATGGCCAGGCGCGTGGTCACGGAGACCAGCCAGGCCTCGGGCTGCTCTATGCCGGAGCGCTCGGCGCCATGCCAGCGCAGCCAGGCTTCCTGCACCAGGTCCTCGGCATCGGCGCGCTGGCCCAGCATGCGGTAGGCCAGGCCGAACAGGCGCGGGCGGTGGCGCTCGAACAGCGCCAGGGCATCGTCAGGAGAGCAAGAGGTCTGCATGCCATCAAGACGCATGAGTGCAGCGTTCCGTGACAGGCAGCGCCGGCATGGTGCTCGAAGCCTCGGTGGCTCAGTGGGGCTGCGGAGCCTGCAGCACGCTGGGATCGGTATGGATCAGATCCAGCGGGTAGCGGCGGCCGGCCAGGTAGTCCTCGATGCTTTGCATCACCAGCGGGCTGCGGTGCTGGGCTGTGCAGGCCTTCAGTTCGTCCAGCGTCATCCAGACCGTGCGCAGGATGCCGTCATCCAGCGGCTGGCCGGGCCGGAACTCGCCCAGCTCCCCCGTGAACGCAAAGCGCAGATAGGTGATGTCCGAACCCGTTCGCGTGCGAACGAAGCGGTTCAGGTAAATGCCGACCAGGGCCGTGGGCAAGAAGTCGTGCGCGGTTTCCTCATCGACCTCGCGCACGCAGGCGGCAATGGGCGACTCGGCCGGGTCGAGATGGCCTGCGGGCGTGTTGTAGCGCACGCCATCGGCCGTGTCTTCTTCCACCAGCAGAAAACGGCCATCGCGCTCAATGATGGCGGCCACAGTGACATTGGGTTTCCAGCGATCGGGCATGGCGCGCATTATGACCAGAGGCGGCCGCCACGTCCCCGGCCAAAACCCCATCAACACGCCCCCAACACGCCCTGCCGGCCACCCGCGCGACACCGCGCCCTACAGTGGCCGGACCATGTACAGCGCACCATCGCCATAGCTGTCCAGGCGCTGCTGCTGCAGCGGGCTTGCCAGCGCCTGCACGGCATAGCCATGGCGCTCCCAGTAGCCGCGTGAGCCCTGCACCGAGACCAGGGCCGTGTGGCGCAGGCCCTCGGCACGCGCCCTGTCCCACAGCGGCGCCAGCAGCGCGCGCGCCAGGCCCTGGCCTGCGGCGTCGGGGTGCACAGCCATGTCGTGCAGGTAGAGGGTGTCGGCCTGGTCCACGACTTCGAAGTCACCGTGCAGCGGCGTGATCTTGGCCAGGAGGCTGCGGTAGGCCGCGAGATAGGCGCGCACCCGGCCGCCCTGCTCCAGCGCCAGCGAGCAATGGGCCGCGCTGGCCAGGCGCCTCGCAAAGACCTCGCCGCTCTCGGCATAGTCCGCGCCATAGCAGGCCAGCTGGATGTCCAGCAGATCGGGCAGGTCGGTGGCGGTCAGCGCACGGACATGGAAGCGGGCAACCAGAGGCGGGGCAGAAGACATGGAGAGGACAGATGAAAGCCGATGACAGGCCTGCCAGGGTAAGCGATGGCCGATGCCCCAGCACGCCCTGCCGGAATCGCTGCTGCCCGTGCAGTCAGTCCTTCCAGCACTCGCGTATGTCTTCGAGCTGCGGGCGCAGGCCGATGAACAGCGGCACCAGGCGCGGGTCGAAGTGGGCGCCGGCCTGCTGCTCTATGTGCTCCATTGCGTCGTCCACGGTCCAGGCGTGCTTGTAGGGGCGCTCCGTGGTGAGCGCGTCGAACACGTCGGCCACGGCCACGATGCGCGAGGCCAGCGGAATGTCCTCGCCCGCCAGGCCCTGCGGATAGCCCGTGCCGTCCCATTTCTCGTGATGGGTCAGCGCAATGCTGTAGGCCATCTGCAGCACCTGGGAGTCGTGCTCGCCGATGATCTCGGCGCCGATCTGCGGATGGCGGCGCATGACCGTCCATTCCTCGGCCGTCAGCGGGCCGTTCTTGAGCAGGATGGCGTCGGGGATGCCGATCTTGCCCACGTCGTGCATGGGCGCGGCGTTGAGCAGGTCGTCCGCCCACTCGTCGGTGCAGCCCGCCGCCAGCGCCAGCGTCTTTGCGTAGTGGCTCATGCGGATCACGTGCATGCCGGTTTCGTTGTCGCGGTACTCGGCCGCGCGGCCCAGGCGCTGCACGATCTGCAGCCGCGTGCTGCGCAACTCGTCGAGCTTGACCAGTGACAGGTGGTTGCGCACCCGCGCGCGCACCACGGGCGCGCGCACGGGCTTGACGATGTAGTCCACCGCGCCCGAGGCAAAGCCCAGCGCCTCATCCTGCCCGTCCGACAGGGCCGTGATGAAGATCACCGGGATGCGGGCGGTGTCGGCCTGTGCCTTGAGCTGGCGGCACACGGCGTAGCCGTCCAGCTCGGGCATCATGATGTCCAGCAGGATCAGGTCCGGCTGGTGCTGTGCCAGCTGCAGCGCCTTGCGCCCGTCCGTGGCGAACGAGAGCCGGTAGTCCTCGCCCAGGATCTGGCGCAGCACATGCAGGTTGGTCGGGTCGTCATCGACCAGCAGCAGGCGCGGGCGCTTGTCCGTTGCCAGTAGATTGGGCGCATTCATGCTCTGTCTCCATCGATCGAGGGCAGTTGCTGCTGCAGCTGCTGGGCGCATTCCTGCGCACGCTCGAAGTCGAAATTATCCAGTGCCTGCTGCAGTGGTTGCAGCTGATCGGCCGTCAGCATGCGCACCAGGGCCTGCATGGCCTGCCCGTCCAGCTCCCCGCTTTGCAATGCGGCAACGATGCGCTCCAGCCAGGGCCGGGCATCGGCCGGCAGGCAGGACGCGCCGCCCTGCGGCCCGGCATCGGCCACGGGCGGCGCCGGCGCCGTGCCGCCGGGCAGCGCCTGGCCCGCGGCCTCGGCCACCGGCATGGCGGCCGGATGGCGCTGGCGCAGCTCCTGCGTCACCGCATCCAGCGCCTGCTGCAACTGGTCGATGAGGGCAAGCAGCTGGGGCTGCGCGGCGCCATCCTGCGCCTGGCCTTCCAGGCGCGATGCCAGGCGGTACACGGCCTGCAGCCCCAGGTTGCCTGCCGCGCCGCGCACGCGGTGCGCCAGGCCCACCAGGGCTTCGGTCCCGGGGCGCTGCAGGGCGCGGCGCAGACGATCGGCCAGGTCGAGCTGCTCGTTGAGAAAGCGCCGTATGGCGGCCACCAGCGGATCGACCCGGCCCCACAGCGCAATGCCCGAGGCCCAGTCCACCGTGACATCGGGCAGCCCCGCCTGGGCGCTGGCGGGCGCGGGCGGCCTGGCCTCCTTGAGCGCCACCTGCAGCGACAGCAGCCGCGCGATCTCGGCCTGCAGCCGCGCCATGTCCAGCGGCTTGGAGGCAAAGCCGTCCATGCCGGCGGCGCTGGCGTCGCTGCGGTCCTTCTCCAGCACGCTGGCCGACAGCGCGACGATGGGCACGGGCCGGCGCTGCAGTTGCCGCTCCCAGACGCGGATGGCGCGCGCCGCCGCCAGGCCGTCCATGCCCGGCATCTGCAGGTCCATCAGCACCACGTCGAAGGGCGGCTCCTGCGCCTGCACGCAGCGCAGGGCCTCGGCGCCGTCATGCGCCAGCGCCATCTGGTGGTTCTGGCTGGAGAAGTTGATCTGCAGCAGCTCCAGGTTCTCGGGAACATCGTCCACGGCCAGAATGTGCAGCGGCGGCAGGCCGCGGCTGACCGCAGCACGCTCGGGCAGTTGGCTCTCGCCCACCGGCAGGGGCAGGCGCACCTCGAACACCGTGCCCACGCCCACGGTGCTGTGCAGCTGGATGCTGCCGCCCATGAGTTCGGCCAGCTGGCGCGAGATGGTCGTGCCCAGGCCCGTGCCGCCAAAGCGCCGCGTGGTCGAGGCATCGGCCTGGGCGAAGGGGTCGAAGATGCGGTGGATCTTCTCGGGCGCGATGCCGATGCCCGTGTCATGCACATCGAGCTGCAGCACGCCCTGCTCGTAGCGCACGCGCAGCAGCACATGGCCGCGCTCGGTGAACTTCACGGCATTGCCCAGCAGGTTCACCAGGATCTGCTGCACGCGCATGCCGTCGCCGCGCAGGGCCGCCGGGGTGTGCGGGTCGTAGTCCAGGCGCAGGTCCAGGCCCTTGCGGTCGGCTGTGATGCGCAGCGACGCCAGGATCTGCTGGCACAGCTCGCGCACCGAGAAATCCTCGATTTCCAGCTCCACCGCGCCCTTGTCGAGCTTGGCCGTGTCCAGGATGTCGTTGAGCAGGCGCAGCATGGAGCGCGCCGCGTAGTGCACCGTGTCCAGGTAGCGCGCCTGCGTGGGCTGCAGGGCGGTCTCGCGCAGCGCCTCGGTGAAGCCGATGATGGCGTTCATGGGCGTGCGGATTTCATGCGACATGCTCGAAAGAAAAGCGCTCTTGGCGCGCGAGGCGGCGAGCGCGCCTTCCTTGGCCGCGACGAGGATGTCGTTGAGCGTGCGTTCCAGAATGCCGGAAATAAGCAGAACTCCGGCGGATTCCAGCAACGCGGCTTCTTCGGGCAGAAAAACCCGTTTTTCACTACTGACGGCGTCCATAAAGCCCCAGAACTCCCCTCGGATATAAACGGGCACGATGGATAGCGTTGTCACCCGGTCGGCAAAAAGACCTGGGAAGTCTTTTTGGGGATTT
>JAITUC010000051.1 GCA_031286585.1 Delftia acidovorans | reverse complement strand
AAGCCTTGAATTCTAGCACAGTTTTTAGCGTCGTTGCAATCAAATTTCTTCGATCTTCTCGACACCAGCGATCTGCATCGCTTCTCTTCAGCAGAGCCTTGCATTGTAGCACGTTTTTTCATGCTGTCCACAAGACTTTTCTGACTCATCGCTGTCTGCAAGGCAGTGCGGCGACGAGGGATCGAACTATAGCATGGGTTTTTACCGATGGCGTGAAATTCGTGAACTTCCTTGCAAGCTGCTGGAAGAACCAATGCCCTGCCCTCTGCGAGCGGCCCGGAGCCTGCCCTGCGGGCAGGCTCCGGGCGGGGAGGCCTTGCTGCCTGCACCAGGAATCGGGCCCGCATAGATAATGCGCGCACGATGGCATTGATTACTTTGTTAGACGCCCAACTGGCGTTCGGGCATGTGGCGCTTCTCGACCACGCCCAGTTTTCCCTGGAGAGCGGCGAGCGTGTGGGCCTGATCGGTCGCAACGGCGCAGGGAAGTCCTCTTTGTTGAAGATTCTTGGCGGACTGGCCAAGGCCGATGACGGCCAGGTCCAGACGCAGTCCGGTATCCGCATTACTTATGTGGCGCAGGAGCCGGTGCTTGTGCCCGAGCAGACGATCTTCGAGTCGGCGTCCGCCGGCATTGCCGAGGTGATCGCCGTGCGCGAACGCTATCTGGCGGGTGGCGATGGAGAGGATCTCGATGCGCTGCAGTCCCAGATCGAGGCCTATGACGCCTGGAATTGGGAGCAGCGCGTGGAAGAGACGCTGCAGCGGCTGCACCTGGATCCCGACGCCCTGGTGGGCACTCTGTCGGGTGGAATGAAGAAGCGTGTTGCGCTTTCCCAGGCGCTGGTGGCCCGCCCTGATGTGTTGCTGCTGGACGAGCCGACCAACCACCTGGACCTGGATTCCATCCAGTGGCTGGAGGAGCTGCTGCTGAACTTCAAGGGCAGCGTGGTGACCATTACCCACGACCGATCCTTCCTGGACCGCGTCTCCACGCGCATCGTGGAGCTGGATCGCGGAACGCTGCGCTCCTATCCCGGCAATTTCGTTCAGTACCAGCAGACCAAGGAAGATCAGCTGGCCCAGGAAGCCGTGATCAATGCCAAGGCCGACAAGCTGCTGGCCCAGGAGGAGGTGTGGATCCGCAAGGGCGTGGAGGCACGCCGCACGCGCAGCCAGAGCCGCATAGGCCGACTGGAGCAGTTGCGGGCCAACCGCGCTGCCCGCCGCGATGTGCTGGGCGGGGTGAAGATGGACATCGCCTCCGGCCGGGGCGATGGCTACCAGGGCAAGATCGTGGCCGAGCTGACCGATGTGGCCAAGTCCTTTGGCAACAAGCAGATCGTCTCGCATTTCAGCGCCACCATCCTGCGCGGTGACAAGGTGGGACTGATCGGGCCCAACGGTGCCGGCAAGACGACGCTGCTCAAGATGATTCTGGGCGAACTGGCGCCCGACAGCGGCAACGTGCGGCTGGGTGCGAACCTGCAGGTGGCCTACTTCGACCAGATGCGGCACCAGATCAATATGGATGCCACGCTGGAGGATTTCATCAGTCCCGGCAGCGAGTGGATAGAGATCGGCAACCAGAAAAAGCACGTGAAGAGCTACCTGTCGGACTTCCTGTTCTCTCCGGCACGCGCTCACTCTCCTGTGCGTTCACTGTCCGGCGGCGAGCGCAACCGCCTGCTGCTGGCTCGCCTGTTTGCCCGTCCCGCGAATGTGCTGGTTCTGGACGAGCCGACCAACGACCTCGATATCGAGACGCTGGAGATGCTGGAAGACCTGCTGCAGAACTACGACGGCACGGTGTTCCTGGTCAGCCATGACCGCAGTTTCCTGGACAACGTGGTCACCAGCACCATCGCCTGGGAAGGGCCGGGCAAGTGGCGCGAGTACGAAGGCGGCGTGCAGGACTGGCTGGACCAGTCGCGCCGCAGCCAGGATCTGGCCGAGGCTGCACAGCCCAAGCCTGCCAGGGAAGAAGCCAAGCCGGCGGCGGTGCGCAGCGACAGCAAGCCCAAGCGCAAGCTCAGCTACAAGGAGCAGCGCGAGCTCGATCAGTTGCCCGAGACCATTGCATCGCTGGAAGCGGAGCAGAAGTCCATTCGCGAGGCACTGGCCGACGGCTCGCTGTATGCCAACGACAACTCCCGCGCCGTTCAGCTGCACCAGCGTGATGGCGAAATCGATGAGCAGCTGATGGAGGCGCTGGAACGCTGGAGCGCCTTGTCCGAGTAGGCACCGTGTCGAAAAAAAAAGAGCGCCATGCGCTCTTTTTTTATGGAAGGCCGCCGGAGCCGGCCGTTCCGTTCAGATGCGGTGGTGCACCTGGTCCGAACCTATGCGCAGCTTGCCCAGCAAGGCGGCGGCGATCTGGTTGAGGGGCAGCACTTCGTCGGCAGCACCGTGGGCGATGGCCTCGCGCGGCATGCCGAAGACGATGCAGCTGGCCTCGTCCTGCACGAAGTTGTAGCTGCCTGCATCGCGCATTTCGCGCATGGCGACCGCGCCATCGGCGCCCATGCCGGTGAGCATGATGCCGTAGGCGTTGCGACCGGCGCAGGCGGCCACCGATTTGAACAGCACTTCGACCGAAGGCTTGTGGCGATTCACCGGCGGGCTGTCATCGACCACGGCGACATAGTTGGCGCCGCTGCGCTGCACGGAGAAATGCTTGCCACCTGGGGCGATATAGGCATGGCCGGGCAGCAGGCGCTCGCCGTGCTGCGCTTCCTTCACGGTCATCTGGCACAGGCTGTTGAGCCGGGCCGCGAAGCTGGTGGTGAAGCCCGGCGGCATGTGCTGGGTGATGACGATGGCCGGGCAGTCGGCCGGCAGATGGGTGAGCACTTCGCGGATGGCCTCGGTGCCGCCCGTGGAGGCACCGATGGCAACCAGCTTCTCCGTGGAAAGCCGCCCCAGCAGCGACGTCGGTGCAGCCTGGCGCGGCACGGCCGAACCAGCAGAGGAAGCGACAGGCGCTGCCGCGCTGCCTGCGGCAGAGGCTGCACTGCGAGGAGCGACCGGCAGACGCCGTACCTGGGCCACGGCAGCAACGCGGATCTTGTCCACGATCTGCGCAGCCAGTTCCTGCAGGCCGTTGGAGACACCCACGCGCGGCTTGGCCACGAAGTCGATGGCGCCCAGCTCCAGCGCACGCATGGTGACCTCGGCGCCGCGTTCGGTCAGCGTGGAGATCATGACGACCGGCATGGGACGCAGGCGCATGAGCCGGCCCAGGAAGTCGATGCCGTCCATGCGCGGCATTTCCACATCGAGCGTGATCACGTCGGGATTCATTTCGCGAATCATCTCGCGTGCGATCAGCGGGTCATTGGCCGAGCCGATGCATTCCATGTCGTGCTGGCGATTGATGATCTCGGACAGCAGACTGCGCACCAGCGCAGAGTCGTCCACCACGATCACCCTGATTTTCCTGTCCATTCCTTTGAACCTTCCTCAAAACAGGTCGACCGAGCCGCCTGCCGTATTGCGTGCCACGACGGCTGCATTGCCGCGCGTGAATTCCTGCTGCACCAATTCCTCGGGATGGGCATGCGCCAGGCGCTTGACCATGGCCTTGCCGCTGGCGGGGAAGAACACCACCTTGCGAGGGTAGATATCCAGCACATCCTCCGAGACGATGGGGATGCGCTCGGTCTGCAGGTACTGCGTGACGAAGGCGGTATTGCGTTCGCCCACGTTCATGGTGGTGAAGTTGTGCATCACCTGCCCGCCGCCGAAGATCTTGGCCTGCAGCGACTCGCGCCGGGCACCGAGCTTGAGCATTTCGTTGATCAGCAACTCCATGGCGTATGAGCCGTAGCGACCCGTTGCGTCAGCCGAGTCGCCGTCGGGCAGCATGAAGTGGTTCATGCCGCCCACGCGCATGGTGCGGTCCCACAGGCAGGCCGAAATGCACGATCCCAGCACGGTGACCAGGATCACGTCCTCGCTGGAGACGAAGTATTCGCCCGGCAGGACCTTGACGGCGTTGTGCTGGAAATGCGGGTCGTAATAGAAGAACGAAGCCTCGCCAGGGTAGCGCTGCTGGCGCTTGAGCTGCTCCAGCGAGGAACGCGGCACCGGATCGCCCGGCGCCGGATA
This sequence comes from Delftia acidovorans, assembly GCA_031286585.1. GTDB lineage: Bacteria > Pseudomonadota > Gammaproteobacteria > Burkholderiales > Burkholderiaceae_C > Comamonas > Comamonas acidovorans_A. Next base: position 91,247 of record JAITUC010000051.1, on the reverse strand, counting down.
GTCTGCTGCCGTATAGCTGTTGATGCGGGGCATGCGGCGACGCTCCGAGGGCGCCGGCTGCGGATCGAAGGCGGGGCGGTCTCCGATCATGGGCACGTCCCCTGGAGTGCGGCAGAACCTGCGTCAGCGGCGCTCATAGACGGTCTTCCCCTTGAGCGTGAACAGATCGCGCGACTCACTGAAGTTCTCGGCATGCCCGACGAACAACAGGCCACCGGGCTTCATCACGCGGTGGATGCGCTCCAGCACGCGGCGCTGCGTGGCCGCGTCGAAGTAGATCATCACGTTGCGGCAGAAGACCACGTCGAAGGGGTCGCGGAACGGCCAGTCGTCACGGATCAGGTTGACGTTGAGAAACTCCACCAGGCGGCGCAGCTCGGGTTTGACGCGCACCAGGCCCGCATTGCCGGCCTTGCCTCGCAGGAAGAAGCGGTGCAGGCGCTCGGCGCTCATTCCCTTGATGCTTTCGGCGCGGTAGACGCCGGCCGATGCCGTGTCCAGCACGCGCGAGTCGATGTCGCTGGCCTGCAGCTGGAAGCTGGGCGTTGCGCCCAGCACTTCCAGCGCCGTCATGACGATGGAGTAGGGCTCTTCCCCGGTCGAGGCTGCATTGCACCAGACCTTCCAGGCCGTGCCGGCCGGCTTGCTGCGCAGATGCTGGGCAAAGATCTCGAAATGGTGCTGCTCGCGAAAGAACGCCGTGAGATTGGTGGTCAGCGCGTTCACGAACTCCTGCCACTCCACGCCGTCGGACTGCGACTCCAGCCAGTCCAGGTAGGTGGCAAAGCTGTCGTAGCCCGTCTCGCGCAGGCGCCGCGACAGGCGGCTGTAGACCATGGCGTGCTTGCCATCGTGCAGGCTGATGCCGGCCCGCTGGTAGATCAGCGCCTGCACACGGGCAAAGTCCCGTGACGACCATTCGAATTCGCGCCCCTGGGCCAGGGGCCCGTTGGCTGCCCCGTCGTCGTCGGCGGAGCGCGCGGCCAGTGCCGCATTGGAAGAACCGGATCGCATGAGGGCGCTCAGTGCAAGAGCGGGTCTCAGTCGGCCGAAGCGACCAGGCCCATGTCCACGTTGTTCATGAGCTTTTCGATGTCCAGCAGGATGAGCATGCGCTCGCCCACGGAACCCAGGCCCAGAATGCAGCCGCTGTCGATGGCGCTTTCGATGTCCGGTGCCGGGCGAACGGCATCGGCCGCCAGTTCCATCACGTCGCTGACCGAGTCCACCACGATGCCCACCACGCGGTTGCGCAGGTTCAGGATGATGACGACGGTGAAGCTGTTGTATTCGACCTGGGAGCAGTTGAACTTCAGCCGCATGTCCACGATGGGCACGATGGTGCCGCGCAGATTGACCACGCCCTTGATGAATTCAGGCGCATTGGCGATGCGGGTCGGCGGCTCGTAGCCGCGGATTTCCTGCACCTTCAGGATATCGATGCCGTATTCCTCCTGGTCCAGGCGGAAGGTCAGGTACTCGCGCGCACCGGTGGCGACGCCTTCTGCGGTCTTAGCGATCACGCTCATTGCTCAGCTCCTCAACTGTCGGGCCCGCGCCTCGGTGGCGAAGGCCATGGTTTCTTGGCGGCGCGCAGGCACTGCCTGCGGCGCCGTCGATTGTCGTCAGGTATTCCTGTCCCGTTCAGTGGCGTGCACGGCGCACCAGCGCGCCGGTGTCCAGAATCAGCGCCACCGTGCCATCGCCCAGGATGGTGGCGCCCGAAACGTTGGGCACCTTGCGGTAGTTCGATTCAAGGTTCTTGACCACCACCTGATGCTGGCCCAGCAGCTCATCGACCAGCAAGGCCACGCGGCTGCCGTCGGACTCGACCACCACCATGATGTTGCTGGACTGGCTGGTGTCGCTGCGCGGCACACCGAAGGTCTTTTCCAGCGCGAACACGGGCATGTACTCGTCGCGCACCTTGACCAGCTGCGTGCCGTTGGCCACGGTGTTCACGTCCTCGGCCTTGACCAGGAAGGACTCGACCACCGAGGACAGCGGCAGGATGTAGACCTCGTCGCTGACGCCGACCGACATGCCATCCATGATGGCCAGGGTCAGAGGCAGGCGAACGGCCACGCGCATGCCCTTGCCCTGGTTGGACTCGATCTCGACCGAGCCGCCCAGTGCCGCGATATTGCGCTTGACCACGTCCATGCCCACGCCGCGCCCGGACACGTCGGTGACCACATCGGCCGTGGAGAAGCCCGGCGCGAAGATCAGTTGCCAGACATCCTGATCGGGCATGTTGTCCGAGACATCCATGCCGCGCTCGCGGGCCTTCTGGAGAATCCGCTCGCGGTTCATGCCACGCCCGTCGTCGCGCACCTCGATGACGATGGAGCCACCCTGATGGGAGGCTGCCAGCGTCAGCGTGCCGTGCTCGGACTTGCCGGCCGCCAGGCGATCCTCGGGCATTTCGATGCCGTGGTCCACGCTGTTGCGCACCAGGTGCGTCAGCGGGTCGGTGATCTTTTCGACCAGTCCCTTGTCCAGCTCGGTGGCCTCGCCCAGCGTGATCAGGTCGATCTTCTTGCCCAGCTTGCCGGCCAGATCGCGCAGCATGCGCGGGAAACGGCTGAACACGGTGGACATGGGAATCATGCGGATGGACATCACCGACTCCTGCAGATCGCGCGTGTTGCGATCCAGGTCGGCCAGGCCTGCCAGCAGTTGCTGGTAGGCCGATGCATCCAGTCCGTGGCTGTTCTGCGCCAGCATGGCCTGGGTGATGACCAGTTCGCCCACCAGGTTGATGAGCTGGTCGACCTTGGCCACCGACACGCGGATGCTGGTGGACTCCATCTGCGCCTGCTGCGCCTGGGCCGCCGTCTTGGCAGCGGGCTTGGCCACGGCAGCGGCCGGGTTGATGGCAAGCGCGCCATCGGCCGCGGGCATGCCCGGCGAGCCGTTGAAGAAGCCATAGGCTTCGTCGGCCGGGGGAATGGCTGCCGAGGCCAGGGCGGCGTCGGGGTCGTGCGCATGCTCATCAGCGGCCGGGGCTTGCGCCGCCACCGCGGCGGGGGCTGCCTCGGCAGAGGCTCCGGCGGCCGTGATGCGGACCTGCTCCTTGGCCACGTGGAAGGCGAACAGATCGAGCAGGTCGTCGTCGGTGGACGAGGTCTGCACGTCAAAGAGGCGGCTTTGCGGCTGATCGCAGGCCAGGTCCTCGATGCGTCCCAGGCCGGGAATATCGCGGAACAGTTCCTTGATGGCCTCGGCCATCTCCAGGCGCTCCAGCGGACCGATCAGGATATGCAGCGAACGTCCACCGCTGCTGGGTGCCGTGCCGACGGCGCCGCCCGAGACAGGCGCTGCAGCAACGGGTGCCGGAGCCTGGGCCGGCGCAGCCACAGGCGCTGGGGCTGGGGCCGGTGTGGGAGCCGGCGTTGCAGGAACGGCGCCGCGGCCTTCCGCCAGCGCCTCGATGCGCGCCACCAGATCCGTGGTGGACAGGGCCTCGCCCTCGTTGCCGGCCTGGTGGCGTGCCAGCAGGCTGCGGCTGGCATCCGCCGACTCCAGCAGCACATCGACCATTTCCGGAATCGGTGTGATCTCGTGCCGGCGCAGCCGGTCGAGCAGCGACTCCATGCGGTGGGTCAGCTCGGTCACGTCGGCAAAGCCGAAAGTGGCCGCCCCGCCTTTGATCGAGTGCGCGCATCGGAAGATGCCGTTGAGTTCCTCGTCGTTGGCCGCCGACAGATCCAGATTCAGCAGCATCTGCTCCATCTGGTCGAGGTTCTCGGCCGCTTCTTCGAAGAAGATTTGATAGAACTGGCTCAGGTCGAAGTCTGCGCCCGCTCCTGCCCCATCCTGGTGTAGATCCGCCATCTTTGGTCCTGCTGTTTCCTGTTGCCCGTACTTATCGGCTCAACGCATTACTTTCTGAATGACTTCGATCAAACGGTTTGGATCGAAGGGCTTGACCAGCCAGCCCGTGGCGCCCGCGGCGCGTCCGGCCTGCTTCATCTGGTCGCTGGATTCGGTGGTGAGAATGAGAATGGGCGTGTTCTGGAACTTCGGGTTTTCACGCAGCTTGCGCGTCAGGCCGATGCCATCCAGACGCGGCATATTCTGGTCGGCCAGCACCAGATCGACTTGTTCGAGCTGTGCCTTTTCGAGCGCATCCACGCCGTCCACCGCCTCCACAACGCGAAATCCCGCCCCTGCGAGGGTGAACGCCACCATCTTTCGCATCGAGGGGGAATCATCAACAGCCAGAATCGATCGCATGTATAGCTCCAACAGACGGGCAATAAAAGGTAGAGGGGTGCATGGTCAACGGTCAGAACAGCTCGACCGAGCCAGCATCCATCTCGCTTTGCGTGACGGGATTGGGCCGGTCGGGTATCGCCGGCAGGCCCAGGGAATCGTCCTCCCCTTCGTCCACGCCCATGGTGGCTGCGGCCAACTGGAACGCGCAGCCCTGCAAAATCTTCGTAATATGGGCGATCAACTGGGAGGACATGTCGTGAAACTGCAACTCGGTCACCGCCAGACGCAGCGTGGACCGCGCGGCGTCCAGTGCGGGCAAGGCGCCTAGCGCCTCACCGGCCAGCTGGCCGTGGGTCTCGTCGAAACGGTCCAGCAGGTTCTGCGTTGCATGATTGAGAAGGCCTTCCAGGCGCTGCAGATCGCGCATCGCCACCAGCAAGGCATCCTGCAGGTCTGCGGCCACCATGACGGGCATGGGGACAGCAGGCTCGCCCGAAGGCTTGTGCATTGACTGCATTGTTACTCCACCACCAGCGTTTCAGCCCAATGTTCGCCATGCTTTGAAGCATGGCCCGCCCATGTCAATCGTCCCCAGGAATGCGGCGCATCCCTTGATGTACACGACCACTTGCATTTATGTTCCAAAATGTATCTCATGATAGCGCCCCCGGGGATGCCAGACCACCGCACAAGCCCTTGCGCATATTGCACATCGAGGATTCGGCGGCCGACCAGGCGCTGGCGCGGCTGAGCCTGCTGCGCGGCGGGCTGGTCTGCGAGATTGTCGCGGTCGACCTGCTCGATGATGCCGCTGCCGCGCTGCAGAGCCAGGCATTCGACCTCATCCTGGCCGACTACCACCTGCCCGGCTTCACGGCGCTGGACGCCTGGGAGCTGGTGCGCCGCCAGCCCGGGCATCCGCCCTTTGTGCTGCTGTCCGGCGCCATCGGCGAGTCGGCTGCCGTGGACGTGATGCGCGAGGGCATCAGCGACTACCTGCTCAAGGACCACATCACGCGCCTGCCCCATGTGGTCTCCCATGCGCTGGAAGTGCACGAGGCCCGCCTGGCGCGCCGCCGCGCGGCGGCCGAGCTGGCGGCGTCCGAGCGGCGCCTGGCCGATCTGACCGAGCATCTGCAGACCTCCACCGAACGTGAGCGCGCCAGCATCGCCCGCGAGATCCACGATGACATCGGCGGTTCGCTGACCTCGGTGAAGTTCGACGTGGCCTGGATTGCGCGCAATGCGCCCGAGGGCGGGCTGCGCGAGCATGCGCTGGCCGCGCTGGAAATGCTGGAGCATGCGCTGGGCGCAAGCCAGCGCATCATGATGAACCTGCGTCCGCCCGTGCTGGACCAGGGACTGGTGGCCGCCGTGCAATGGCTGGCCGAGAATTTCGAGCGCCGCACGGGCGTGCGCACCCGGGTGCGCAGCAGCCGCGAGAGCATGGACATCGCGCCCGACATCCAGGTCGTGGCCTACCGCACGGCCCAGGAGGCGCTGACCAACGTCGGCAAATATGCCCAGGCGCGCCATGTGGAAATCGATCTCTCGGACCGCGAAGGCTTCCTCACGCTGGAGGTGACGGACGACGGCGTGGGGCTGGCCGAAGGCGCGCGCGACAAGCCCGAATCCTTCGGCTTGCGCGGCCTGGGCGAGCGTGCGCGCACCGTTCAGGGGTGGCTGGATGTCAGCAGTCAAGCCGGGCGAGGAACCTCGGTCATCGTCTCCATTCCGCTGGACGATGGCGGCACTTGCCCTAATATCCCGGGCAATGAATGCTGAACGCCATGGCGGCGTGACCCTTTTTCCAGGAGGCCGACTTTGATCCACGTGGTGCTGTGCGACGACCATGCAGTGCTGCGCCGGGGCATCCGTGACACCCTGGCCGAGGCAGTGGACATCAGCGTCACCGCCGAAGCAGGCAGCTATGCCGAGCTGCGCGAGCAGCTGCGCGCCGCCACCTGCGACGTGCTGCTGCTGGACATCAACATGCCCGGCCGCAGCGGCCTGGAAGCCCTGGCCAGCGTGCGCGAAACCCATCCGCTGATCAAGGTGCTCATGGTCTCCATGTACCCCGAGGATCAGTACGCGCTGCGCTGCCTCAAGGCGGGCGCGCAGGGCTACGCCAACAAGGCCGGCGACCCGGTGCTGCTGATCGAGGCGGTGCGTACCGTGGCCACGGGGCGCAAATACCTGACGTCCGAAGTGGCCCAGATGCTGGCCGACAGCCTGGCCCAGCCCGCACCCCAGGTTCCGCATGAAAGCCTGTCCGAGCGCGAGCTGCAGACCCTGATCAAGATCGCGGCCGGCCAGCGGCTGACCGACATCGCCACCGAGCTGATGCTCAGCCCCAAGACCGTCAGCGTCTACCGGGCGCGCGTGCTGGAAAAACTGCAGATGAGCAGCAATGCCGAACTCACGGCCTACGCCATCCACAACCAGCTGATCTGAGGCTTTTGCGGCCGACAGGACCGTAAATCTGTTGTTTTTCACAACTGCTTACATTGAAGTGCCAAATACCGCAATGCCGCGCTGCAGCAAGGCGACCAGGGGCTGCTCGAGCAGCGGCAGCGTGGCCATCAAACCCGTCAGGCCCACGGTGAGCGTGACCGGGAAACCCACGGCATAGATGTTCATCTGCGGTGCCACGCGCGAAATGATGCCCAGCACCAGGTTCACGAACAGCAGCATGGCGACCATGGGCAGGGCGATCCAGAAGGCACTGGCGAAGACCGCCGCCCCCATCTCGTGCAGCCGCATCTGGTTGATGGCCTGCAGGAAGCTGCCGTCCACAGGAAACGCCTCGTAACTCTTGAGCACGGCCATCAGCACCAGCAGGTGCCCGTTGATGACGATGAACAGCAGCGTGGAAATCTGGACCAGGAAGCGCGCCACTGCGCTGAGCTGGGCATTCGTGGTCGGATCGAAGAAGCTGGCGAAGTTCAGGCCCATCTGCAGGCCGACCACCTCGCCCGCGACCTCCACGGCGGCAAACACCAGGCGCACCGCAAAGCCCACGGCCAGCCCCACGCCCACCTGCTGTATCAGCGTGCCCAGCGCCTGCGGCGAGTTGATGCCGATCACGGGCTGATCGCCCAGCACGGGCTGCGCGCACACCGCGACCAGAAAGGCCAGGCCGATCTTCAGCCGCATGGGAATGACGCGCTGCGAGAACACCGGGGCCACGGAGAACATGGCCAGCACGCGCAGAAACGGCCAGAGAACGGGCGACAGCCACGCCACCAGTTGGGCTTCGCTGAAGGTGATCACGGCGGCGTTTCCAGTGCGCGGCGAAGGGCTCAGCCCACCGCCTGTGGAATGGTCTCGATGGTGCGGCGGATGAAATCCACCAGCGTGCTCAGCATCCACGGGCCGGCAATGGCAAACACCAGCACGGCGGAGATGAGCTTGGGCACGAAGGCCAGCGTGGCCTCATGCACCTGGGTCACCGCCTGGAAGACGCTGACGGCCAGGCCCACGGCCAGCACCACGCCCAGCACGGGCATGGAGATCATGAGCAGCAGGGTCAGTGCCTCGCGGCCGAAGGTGAGCACGTATTGGGAGGTCATGGAAGGATTTCCAGAAAAAGAGCGGGGCTAGACGGCGAAGCTGGCGGCCAGGGAGCCTATGAGCAGGTTCCAGCCATCGGCCAGCACGAAGAGCATGAGCTTGAACGGCAGGGCCACCAGCACGGGCGACAGCATCATCATGCCCAGGGACATCAGGATCGAGGACACGACCATGTCGATGACCAGGAAGGGGATGAAGATCATGAAGCCGATCTGGAACGCCGTCTTCAGCTCGCTGGTCACGAAGGCGGGCACCAGCACCCGCAGCGGCGCGGTCTCGCTGGTGACGCCTGCATCGAGCTTGGCCAGCCGCGCGAACAGCGCAAAGTCCGACTGGCGCGTCTGCTTGAGCATGAAGTCGCGCATGGGCGCCTCGGCCTTCTCAATGGCCTGCTCGAAGGTCACGGCATTTGTTGTGTAGGGCACATAGGCCTCCTGGTACACGCGGTCCAGGGTGGGGCCCATGACGAACAGCGTCAGGAACAGCGACAGCCCGATGATCACCTGGTTGGGCGGCGCCGACTGCGTGCCCAGCGCCTGGCGCATCAGCGACAGCACGATGACGATGCGGGTGAAGCCCGTCATCATCAGCAGGATGGCCGGCAGGAAGGACAGCGCCGTGAAGAACAGCAGGGTCTGGATGGGCACCGAAAAGCTGGTGCCACCGCTGCCCTGGCCGATGACCAGCGGAAGGCTGGCGGGAGCACCCTGTGCCCAGGAGGCCAGTGGCGTGGCGCAGCACAGCGCCAGCGCTGCGGCGCCAGCGGCCTGGCTCAGCGTGCGCGCCGGGCGCTTGCAGGAATATTCAGACATTCGCACCGTCCGCAGGCAGGCTGCGCGCTTGCGCCATCGCAGCCGAAAAATCAGCAGGGGCCGGGGCCTGCAGCACATGCAGGCACTGGATGCTTTGCGCCGTGACGCCCAGCACCAGACGCACGGTCTGCGCGCCCTCGCCCACTTCCACCGTCACCACACGCTGCTGCGGGCCCACGCCCACGGCGCCCAGCACCCGCGACTGCAGGCCGGCGGCACCGCGCAGCGCAGCCGTGCGCTGCTGAAAGCGGCGCAGCAGCCAGGGCAGGGCGGCCATGGCCGTGACCAGGGCCACCACCGTGAGCAGGGTCGGCCACAGCGGGCCCATGCCAGCGCTCTCAGCCACGGCTGACCCGGCGCAGGCGCTCGGACGGCGTGACCACGTCGGTCAGGCGGATACCGAACTTGTCGTTGACCACCACCACCTCGCCCTGGGCGATCAGGTAGCCGTTGACCAGCACGTCCATGGGCTCGCCGGCCAGTGCGTCGAGTTCGACCACCGAGCCCTGGGCCAGTTGCAGGATGTACTTGATCGGCACCTTGGTGCGGCCCAGCTCCACCGACAGCTGCACAGGGATGTCCAGCACCATGTTGATGTCGTTGACCGGCACATCGGCGCCACCGGCGTAGGGACGCACGGGCTCGCCCGTCAGCGGGCCGCCCTGCTCCTCTTCCAGCTTGGCGTCGCGCTCGCGCTGCTCGTCCAATGCCTCTGCCCAGCCCGAGAACGGATCATCGCCAGCGGGCTTTTGCGTATCTTCAGTTGCCATTGTTTTCTCCCATCCAGCCAGCGTCGGCGCCACGCAGGCAGTTCTCGACGCGGATTGCGTACTTGTCGTTGTGAGTGCCGTACTGGCACTCGAAAATCGGAACGCCGCCGATGGAGGCGCGGATCAGCGGCTCGCGGTCGAGTTCGATGAAATCGCCGGGGCGCATGGCCAGCAGCTGCTCCACCGTGGCGTCGGCGCGTGCCAGTTCGGCCACCAGGGTCACCTCGGCGGCCTGGATCTCGCGCTTGAGCACCTTGACCCAGCGGCGGTCCACTTCGATGGAGTCGCCCTGCGTCGAGGAATACAGCACATCGCGGATGGGCTCCAGCGTTGCATAGGGCATGCAGATGTGGATGGAGCCCGAGATGTCGCCGATCTCCAGCTGAAAGGCCGTGGACACGACGATTTCGCTGGGCGTGGCGATGTTGGCGAACTGCGGCTGCATCTCCGAGCGCTGGTAGCCCAGCTCCAGCGGATAGATGCCGTGCCAGGCCTTTTTGTATTCCTCGCAGATCACGTTGACCAGGCGGTTGATCACGCGCTGCTCGGTGTGCGAGAAGTCACGCCCCTCGATGCGCGTCTGCAGCCGGCCCGTGCCGCCGTACAGCGTATCGATGACACCGAACACCAGCGAGGGGTCGCAGACCACCAGGCCGCTGCCGCGCAGCGGACGGATGGCGACGATGTTGAAGTTGGTGGGCACCACCAGCTCGCGCAGAAAGGCGCTGTAGCGCTGCACCGACACCGTGCCCACGGACACTTCGGGGCTGCGGCGGATGAAGTTGAACAGGCCGATGCGGAAGTTGCGGGCGAAGCGCTCGTTGACGATTTCCATCGTCGGCATGCGCCCGCGCACGATGCGCTCCTGGCTGGAGATGTCGTACTGGCGGATGATGCCCGCCTCGACCTCCTCGGTCGTGGATTTCTGGCTCTCGCCGGTCACGCCCTCCAAAAGGGCGTCGACTTCTTCCTGGGAGAGAAACGAATCGCTCATGGCGCCTGGCCTCCCCGGTTACTGGATGATGAAGCTGGAGAAGAGCACGCGGCGCACCGGATTCTTGCCAGCGGAGGAGCGGCGGCGCTCGCCGTCTTCGTCCTCGGCGTCCTCGTCGCGGCTGCGCTTCTTGGCCTTGGCCTGGTTGCCGTAGCCCAGCGGGGCCGACACTTCGTTGAGCACGTCGGCGGCCAGGCGCTCCTTGCCTTCGCGCTCCAGCAGTTCCTCGGCCGTGCGCTGGGACACCAGCATCAGGATGCCGTTGCGGATGCTGGGCAGGTATTGCTTGACCGTGGTGGCCGTCTTCTCGTCGGCCAGCTCCAGCGTGATGCCGATCTGCACGAAGCGGTCGCCGCCCGTATCGGACAGATTGACCACCAGGTTGTCCAGCGGCAGGAAGGTGGGCACGGTGACTGCCGCCTTGCTGGAGCCGCCCTCTTCCTCATCGCCGCTGCTGTGGCGCTTGGACAGCAGGATGAAGGCAGCGGCCGCGCCTATGGCCAGGACGGCAATGATGACGATCAGCACGATCAGCTTCTTGCCCTTGGCCGGGGCGGGAGCTGCATTGTTGGCGGCATTGGGTGTGGCAGACACTGGAATTCCTCTGGGTGAGCGGGACCGCCACGCGCTCGCGCTTCATGCGCGGCGCCATGACGCAGCAGGCCCATGGCAGGAATTATTCGGCGATTGGACCCCGGACCATGGCCTGAATAAGCGCATGAATCCCCGGTTTCTCGCTGGCTTGATGGCCCTCAAACGCCACAGGCCGGGCAGCTTGTCGCCACCCGGCCTGTCCTGAAAACCCTGAAACGGCGCATGCGCCGCCCCGCAAGAAGCGCAGGAAGAATCAGACGAACAGATCCACCCCTCCCGCTGCCGCGCGGCCACCACCGGCCTGTGCGGCGCCATTGCCGCCCGTGACGCCGGCGGCATCGACCATGGCGCTCACGCGGCCCTGGCGCGCCTGGGCGTCCGCACCCTGTCTTCCCGAATCGCCGCTGCCGGATTGGCCGCCCGCATCCACGCTGACGCCGGCCAGTTGCAGGCCCTGGGCCTGCAGCAGCTCGCGCAGTTGGTCGGCACCATTGCCCAGCCAGTCACGCGCCTGGGCTTCGCTGGCGCCAAAGCGCACATGGGCCTCGTTGCCCTGCAGGCTGACCTGCACCTGAATGGCCTTGCCCTCATGCTCCACGGACAGCGAGGCGTTCTGGTTCTTGTTGTGGACCCAGAAAGCCACCTGTTCGGAAACCTGCTGCTCGCGCTCGGTGGAGTTGCCCGGCTGGGCCTGGGCGTCGGGCTGGGCAAAGGCCGCGCCATTTTGGCCGGCCGCCTGCTGGCCCAGGGACTGGCCGGCATGGGCCGCGCCCACGGCAGCCGCAACGCCGTGCAGTCCGTTCGCCGCCGACTCCGCGGAGGCGGTGGCGCCTTCCCGGGCTCGCTCGAACAGGCCGCGCCATTCCTCGGGCCGCACTGCGGCCATGCCGTTGAGCGCAATGCCCGCCGCCAGGGCCACGTCCTGCCGCACACCGGCCGCCAGGGCCTGGGGCATGTGTTCATGCGTGGCCTGGGCGGTGGTTGCCGTGCGTGCGGCGGCAGCCGTCAGTGCCGCATCGGACTGCACGGCGGCCAGCACATCGGCGGCCTGGGCCTGTGCCTGGGTGCTGCGCGCAGCGCCATCGGTCAGGGTCCCGGCTGCATTGGGGTCCGCAGCGGCAGCCAGGGCCGCAGCATTGGCGCCGGCCGTGGCCAGCGCCGTGCCTGCGGCATCACCGGCTGCGGACTGCGGTGCCAGGAAGGCCGCGTGCGCCACGGCGCCCTGCTCCTGGCGCAGGGCCATCATGGCGGCGCTGCCCCGGCCGGAAAGCCAGTCGCCCGCCACGCCTTGCAGCATGTCGCGGTCGCCCTTGCCGTCCAGGTGGGCGGTCTGCCCGACCAGGCTGAGCCAGGGCGCCTGGCCGTTGGCAGCCAGCGCCATGGCATCGGCCTGCGCCGAGGTGGTCATATCGGTCGGCTTCGCCTGGGGTTGCAGCGGCAGTTGCGGCTGCTGCAGCAGGCCCTGCGCCAGGCCGGGATCGGCCAGCAGGTCTGCGGCATCCTTCAGGCCGTCCTTGGCTGCGCCCTTGAGGCTGGACAGCGCGGAAAGAGCGGCACTGCCGTCCTCGCCCAAGGCCTGGCCCAGGGCGTCCGAGGCCAGCGCCGGCAATCCGCCAATGCCGTCCATCGCTGCCAGCAACGAAGAAAAGCCTGCGGCCTGGTCATTGGAGGGCGGCTGCGTGCCGCGCGCGGAACGGACGCCTTCCATGGCGCGCTGCATGGCGCTGCGCGCATCGGCGCGCTGTTCGATCTGGTTGGTGGACATGCGTCAAGCCTCCTGGAATGTCAGCCCGAAGCTGCGACGGAAAAACTGGATGGCCGCACGTTCGTCGGTCTCCTTTTGCTCGCGGCGCATCTGGCTCAGCGCCAGATCGCGGCGGCGCACCTCGACGACCTTGCGCAGGCTGCTGACCCGCAGCTCGCAGGCCATCAAGGCCTTTTGCGCGGCCTCCAGGCGGATCGCCAGGTCGGCAAGCACCCGCGTCTGCAGGCCGATGGCGTGCTGCAGGCGGTCCATGAACTGGTACTGGTGGAACATGACCTCGGGCTGCACGGACTGGTTTTCCTGCGCACCCCAACGCGTCTGCATTTCCTGCACATAGTGCTGCAGCTGCTCCATTTGCGCCTGCGCGGCCTGCTGCGAGCGCAGGCGCTCCTGCACCGCCTGGCGCGCCTCGTCACGCTTGCGCGACGCGGCATCGATGGCCACCATCAAGGCATTCAAGGACGACATACCGGGGTTTCCTCCCTGTGTTCGTTATCGCGTTGGTCGCGTTCTGGCGGTACCGCGTCGCCGCGTCACTGCCCACCGAGTGCGGCAGCCATGCCCGAGATGCTCTCGTCCATGGAAGCCGACTCGAACATGCTTTGCTGCAGAAAGGCCGCCATGGCCGGCTGCAGGCGTATCGCCTCATCCATCTGCGGGTCCGAACCCGCCATGTAGGCGCCGACCTGGACCAGGTCCCGCCCCTTCTGGTAGCGCGAATAGACAGCGCGAAAGCGCCGTGCCAGCTCGAAGTGCTCGCGCGAGACCACGTTGTGCATCACGCGCGAGGCCGATTGCTCGATATCGATGGCCGGGTAGTGGCCCGACTCGGCCAGCGCCCGCGACAGCACGACGTGACCGTCCAGAATGGCGCGCGCCGCATCGGCAATCGGGTCCTGCTGGTCATCGCCTTCGGACAGCACGGTGTAGAAGGCCGTGATCGAGCCCACGCCGTTGAGGCCGTTGCCGCTGCGCTCGACCAGCGCCGGCAGCTTGGCGAAGCACGAGGGCGGATAGCCCTTGGTGGCCGGCGGCTCGCCAATGGCCAGGGCGATCTCGCGCTGGGCCATGGCATAGCGGGTGAGCGAGTCCATGAGCAGCAGCACATGCTGGCCCTTGTCGCGGAAATGTTCGGCAATGGCCGTGGCATAGGCGGCGCCCTGCATGCGCAGCAGCGGCGGCGCATCGGCCGGGGCGGCGACGACCACGGCGCGGCTGCGGTCCTGGGCGCCGAGGATGTCCTCGACGAATTCCTTGACCTCGCGGCCGCGTTCGCCGATCAGGCCGACCACGATCACGTCCGCCTGGGTGTAGCGCGCCATCATGCCCAGCAGCACGGACTTGCCCACGCCCGAGCCCGCGAACAGGCCCAGACGCTGGCCCCGGCCCACGGTGAGCAGGGCGTTGAGCGAGCGCACGCCGGTGTCCAGCGTCTCGCGCACCGGGTCGCGGTCCATGGCGTTGATGGGGTTGCGGTCCAGCAGATCGGCGCTCACGTCGGCCAGCGGGCCGCCGTGGTCCAGGGGCTGGCCCTGCGAATCCACGACACGGCCCAGCAGGCCGCTGCCAATGGGCAGGCGCAGCACGCCGGCCGCCAGGGACACGGGCGGCTCGGCACCGTCGCCAAAGCGCAGCGGTGCGACAAAGGGTTCGGCCGGCGTCACGATGGCGCCGCTGGACAGGCCCTGGATGTCGCCCGCAGGCATGAGAAACGCACGCTCGCCGGCAAAGCCGACGACCTCGGCCAGCACCGGGTCCTGGCCCTGCTGGCGTATCCAGCACTGCGAGCCCACGGGCACCTGCAGGCCCGTGGCCTCCAGCACCAGGCCGGTCAGGCGCGTGAGCGTGCCGTGGGTTTCCAGGGGAATGCCGCCCTGCAGGCGGGCGCGGGCATTGGACAGCAGTTGCTGCCAGGGCTTGGCGGCAGGCTCGGCGGCCCGTGAGGCCGCGTCGGCCAGCGGGGTATCAACCGGCATCGCGTTCTCCGTCATACCAGGTGGAGACCAGGCCCAGCGCGGCCACGGCACGGCGCCAGCGCTTGTCCATGCCGGCATCGACCTGGGCGCCGCCCGATTCCACGCGCACATCGCCCTGGGCCACGGAGGCGTCGCTGATCCACTGCACCTTGGACTGGGCGCCATGCTCGGCGCGCAGCGCCTCGTCCAGCACGGCGAAGTCGGCGGGGTTCAGGCGCACGGTGGCGGCGCGGCCGTCGGCAGCCAGCATGTCCAGCGCCTCGCGCACCACGGGCAACAGCGCCTGGGGCTGGCTGCGCAGCTCCTGGCGGATCACCTGGCGCGCGATGTCGCAGGCCAGGTTGAGCAGTTCCTGCGCTGCATCCGTCTGCAGCTGCTTGAAGCCGGCATCCAGGCCGGACAGCAGCGCGTCCACGCGCTGCGCCGTCTCGCGGCCCGTGCCGGAGACATAGTCGTCCATGTGTTGCTGCCACTGCTGCTGGGCTTCCTGGCGGCCCTGCTCCAGGCCCTCGGCATGGCCTTCGGCGCGTGCCTGCTCCAGCAGGGCATGCAGCTGTTCCTCGTCCACGGCGGGGGCGGTGGGGGCCGGGGCGCCCGGCGTGTCGGCTTCGACATCCAGCACCATGGAGTCGGCCTCCAGCCGGGGCGCATCGGAGCGTCCGGGCAGCGACAGGCTGTGAAAGCCCGACGAGGAGGCAGGCGCGCGTGCCATACCGGCGCCACCGGGCGCGGCCTGTGCGATGGGTGCACCCTGGATGTCCGGCAGGCCCGCGAGGCTGGGCAGGCTTTTCAGGCCGCCCATGTGGTCCACGGCGCCGAAGCGCCACTGCACCACCTGGCGCTCGTCGATCTCCTCGGAGGGGATGAAGCGCGAGTTCATGCCGTTAGACATAGCTGTCTTCCGCGCCGCTGCCGATGGTGATCTGGCCTTCTTCGGCCAGGCGGCGCACCACCTTCAGGATTTCCTTTTGCTGCGCCTCCACTTCGGACAGGCGCATCGGGCCGCGGCCTTCCAGGTCCTCGCGCAGCGACTCGGCGGCACGCATGGACATGTTGGCAAGGATCTTGTCGCGCACTTCCATCGAACCGCCCTTGAGCGCGATGATCAGCGTCTCGGACACCACCTCGCGCAGCACCAGCTGCACCGAGCGGTCGTCCAGCTTGACCAGGTCGTCGAACACGAACATCTTGTCCATGATCTTCTGGGCCAGGTCCGGGTCGTAGTTGCGGATGGTGTCCAGCACGGCCACGTCGGCATTGCCGCCGAGGTTGTTGATCATCTCGGCCGCCGTCTTGACGCCGCCCAGCGAGGTCTTGCGGATCTTGTCGCCGCCGGCCAGCACCTGGAACAGCACCTCGTTGAGGTCCTTGAGCGCGGTCGGCTGGATGCCTTCCAGCGTGGCCACGCGCAGCATGACTTCGCTGCGGAAACGCTCGGGCAGCTGCATCAGGACGGCAGCGGCCTGCTCGTGCTCCAGGTGCACGAGGATGGCGGCCACGATCTGCGGATGCTCGCCGCGCAGCAGTTCGGCCACGGACAGCGGGTCCATCCACTTGAGGCTTTCGATGCCGGAGACATCGCCGCCCTGCAGGATGCGGTCGATCAGCAGCGCCGCCTTGTCGTCGCCCAGGGCGCGCTTGAGCACCGAGCGCACGTAGCCGCTGGCGTCGTCCACCAGCAGGCTTTGCGCGGCCGCGTCATCGGCAAAGCGGTTGATGACGAAGTCCACCTTCTCGCGCGAGACACCGCGCATGTGCGCAATGGTCTCGCCAAGCTTTTGCACTTCCTTGGGGGTGAGGTGCTTGAACACCTCGGCCGCTTCCTCCTCGCCCAGGGAGACCAGCAAGATGGCGGCGTCGTTCAGGCCTCGTTCGTCCATATCTCAGCAATCCGTGTTTTGAGAGGCTCAGGTGGCCTCGCCGTTGATCCAGGTCTTGACGATGTTGGCCACCGCGATCGGGTTCTGCTTGGCCAGTTGGCGCGCCTGCTCCAGGCGCACCTGCTCCTGCGTGGGCGAAAGATCGACAGCGGGTGCCGCCAGCGCCGGACGGTCCAGCTCCTCGCCCTCGATGGCATTGAGCTGTCCGCCCACGGCCACCGTCTTGCGGCCCTTGAGCATGGGTCGCACCAGGCCCAGCAGCAGGATGGCGCCGAACAGGGCCAGGCCGATGGGCACGCCCAGGCTGCGGGCCATGTCCAGCACTTCGGGCTGGCGCCACAGCGGCACATCGGCGGGCACTTCGTCCTGCACAAAGGGCGTGCTGACCAGGTTGACCGAGTCGCCGCGCTCGGCGCTGTAGCCCACGGTCTCGCGCACCAGGGTCAGCAGTTGCGCCTGCTGCGCCGCCGTCAGGCCGCGTGCGGCGGCAGCGACGGTGGCTGCATCGGTGGCCGCACCAGCCGCACCGGCAGCGGCCGGCGCAGGGGCAGCCACCAGGGGCGCATTGATGACCACGGCGGCCGTCAGGCGCTTGATGCTGCCCGTGCTGCCGCGTGTGTGGCGCACGGTCTTGTCCACTTCGTAGTTGGTGATGGACTCGCGCTTGCTGGCAGAGCGGGCGGCGTTCTGACCGTCGGCCGCCTGGGGCGCGGGATTGGCGCCGTTGACGGGCGCGGAAGCGTTCTGGGGCGGCTGGTTGCTGGTGGCGCCGGGAATGCCGGTGGGCTGGGGCGGCTTTTGCTCGCCCGTGCTCTCCACCACCTGCTGGCTGCGCACCACGCCCGCGTCGGAGGACTGGTTGGGACGGTGCTGCTCCGAAGTCGATTCGGTCTGGCTGAAATCCATCTCGGCCGAGACCTGGGCCTTCACATTGTTCTTGCCGACCACGGGCTCCAGGATCTCCAGGATGCGGCGCACGTACTGCTGCTCGATCTGCTGGGTGTAGTTCAGCTGCTGCATGTCCACGGCGTTGGCGTTGCCGTCGGGCGACTGCGACAGCAGCTTGCCCGAGTCATCGAGGATGCTCACGGCCGTGGGCGCCATCTCGGGCACGCTGGACGCCACCAGGTGCACGATGCCCGCGATCTGCGTGCGGTCCAGCACGCGGCCCGGGTACAGGCTCAGCAGCACCGAGGCCGAAGGCTTTTGCTGCTCGCGGAAAAAGCCGTTCTGATTGGGCAGGGCCAGGTGCACGCGTGCGCTTTGCACGGCGGCCAGGGCCTGGATGGAACGTGTCAGCTCGCCTTCAAGGCCGCGCTGGAAATTGAGCCGTTCCTGGAACTGGGTGATGCCGAACTTGCTGTTCTCCATCAGCTCGAAGCCCGTCACCGAGCCCTTGGGCAGGCCCTGGGTGGCCAGCTTCAGGCGCACATCGTGCACGCGGTCGGACGGGATGAGGATGGCACCGCCGCCTTCGGTATAGCGGTAAGGCACGTTCATCTGCGACAGCTGGGCGACGATGGCACCGCCATCCTTGTCGCTCAGGTTGGAGAACAGCACCTTGTAGTCCGGCTGGCGGTAGAACATGGCCGCCGCACCCAGGGCGACGACCAGCAGCACGGCGATCGCGCCCCAACGCAGGCGCGCGCCACGGTCCATGGCCATCCAGCGCTGCTGCAAGGCGGGCTGGGGCACGGGAGTGGCTTGAGGGACAGGGATTTCAGCGACAGCAGACATCTTGATTCCAGGTGTTCGAGCCCTGCACACACAGGACCCTAGCGTGCTGTCGATTATTCGAAGTCCGTCGCTTCACATTCGCCCGATAAGCGCGCCGTTTGACCTTCTATTTGCCCGGATGCGAAAACCCTGCCGACCTACGATCTCGTCATCTTGCTAACTCCGATGGAATGTGTCATGGACCTTCGCATCCCCAGTACCACCTCTCCCCTGTACGGCACCCAGCTCCCCAAAGGCGTGGGCGCAGGCGACGCATCGACCAAAGTGGCGGCTGGCGGCTTCAGCCAGGCCCTTCAAGGCGCGCTGCAGTCCGTCAGTTCAGCCCAGAACCACTCCAGCCAGCTGCAGCGTGAGGTGCAGTTGGAGAATCCGGCCGTCAGCCTTGAAGAAACCATGATCGCCATGCAAAAGGCGCAGATCGGCTTCCAGGCCACGATGCAGGTGCGCAACCGGCTCGTGCAGGCCTATACCGACGTGATGAACATGCAGGTGTGAGGATGTCCGGCCCCGGCCGGACCCTCTTTGCCCTCCCGGATCACCGACCGCAAACCGCAGACTGAACGGGATTTGCGCGCGCCATTGCGATTGGATTGCCATTGCATGGCAGCGTCATTTCCGCGCATTTCGGATCTTGCCGTGTTCAGGGTCCTTGCTTAGTCTCCCCCGGATCTGGCCTCCGGCCGTCCCTCATTCCTGGCCGCCCTTCTCGCGCACGGCCATCAAGCATTCCCCGCCTCCACCTCATTGACCGGGCGCAGCCTCATCCAGCGCATGGATGGGTATGTCCGGGCCGCAGCCGTGCCTGCACCCTCCGCGCGGATTCATTCAACCGGATCCGGGCCCGGACAAGACGAAACCCTCGGACACGGATGCCGGAGGGTTGATCAGGGGAAAAAGAAGAGAGAGAAAAGGGACGCGGCTTCAGCTGGCCGAGTGGTAGATGCGCGCCTTGCCCGGTCCGGCATGGGGGTGTCCATACAGGTCGCGTCCATACGTGGCCTGGTCCGAAGCCTGGGGAATCAGCGCCGCCGCCTGGCTCTGGGCCACCACCGCCATGCGCGCCAGCTGGTCGCGCTGCATGGCCATCTGCTCGCCCAGCGCCTGGGCGCGTTCGCGCAGCTCCTGCGTCCAGTCGGCCGCGCTGAAGCGCCGGGCCAGTTCGGAGAATGCCGCCATGGCATCGCGCAGCCGGGTGCTGGACTGCTCCAGCGCAACCGCATCCTTGGACTGCAGCGAGGCGGACACCATCCGGACCACCGCGTCCAGGGAATCGAGCATCTCGCTGAGAGTCATGGGACAGGCCTTGCTGAAAAAAGAAAG
Organism: Delftia acidovorans; assembly: GCA_031286585.1. Taxonomy (GTDB): domain Bacteria; phylum Pseudomonadota; class Gammaproteobacteria; order Burkholderiales; family Burkholderiaceae_C; genus Comamonas; species Comamonas acidovorans_A. Next base: position 71,605 of record JAITUC010000051.1, on the reverse strand, counting down.
CGCGTGCTCGCGCCGGAAGAAAAAAACCGAGAGAGAACCGAACCCGCGCTCAGACGCGCGAGTGCGAGAGGAATTCTTCGGAGTTGGCCAGCAGCTTGTCGGCCACGGCGTCGGCGTTCACGCGGAAGGTGCCGTTGGCAATGGCTTCGCGGATTTCCTTGACGCGGTTGGCATCGAAGTCGGCCGTGGCGCGACCAGATTGGTCCAGTGCGCGGGCAGAGGTCGAGAACGACACGGGAACACCGGCCGCCTTGGCAGGCTGGGCCTGGGCGGAGGATTCCTCGGTGGCAATGGTGCTGGCTGTCTTGGGCTGCTTGGCGGCGGCCTGGGAGGCAGCGGCGGGCAGTTCCGGTTTTTGACCTATCTTCATCTTGATTCTCCAATCGCCCTGGCGGCGTAAGGCGCTGTGCCTAGCTTTCGACTGCCTGGAACAAAACTTGAGGTTTTTTTACTGGACCAGCACCACGCCCTCGGGATTCACCACCCCGGAGATGAGCCGACCATTATCCATGCGAACCCGCACGGTCTGGCCTTCGCCGGCTGCCGACATGGCCTTGCCCGACGATGTGACGGAAAAACCACCACCGTTGACCAGCACACGCACTTCGGCACCCACGGCAAACAGCGCCGGCGTGCGCAGCATGTTCTGGCGCAGCGCCTGGCCCGCGGCCAGCGGGCGGGAGGCCACCAGGCCCACCCAGTCCTGCTGGTTGGCGTAGACGGCGGCCGATTCCTCGGCCCAGTCCACTTCGGCCTGGACGGCATCGTCGGCCGACAGCGGGCGGCCCGAAGGCACGCCGTTTTGCAGCACCCAGGCCGGGCCCCAGGCCTTGACCGTGATGGGCAGGAACACATTCCAGGCCACGGCGCCCTGCAGGCAGCGCAGACCCAGGCGGGTACGGCCCCACAGGCGCGAGCCTGCGGGCAGATAGGGTTCAACCTTGGCGCAGGCGGCCAGGCGCAGGCGGGGATCGAGCTGGCCCATCTGCACTTCCATGCGCAGGGGCAAGGCGCCCGCGCCGGCCATGCCTTGCTGCAGGGCCTCGTCGGCAAAGCGCTGGCCGATCTGGCTGAGCTGGGCGGCACCGTCAGGAGCGTTCTGCGCGAAGGCAGGACCTGCCAGCGACGCTCCAGCGGCAAGCGCAGCGCATGCGGCGGCGCGAGCGAGGGCCCGGGCGGCGGATGGCGAATGGGCGGTGCTGAAGTTCGGCATGGCTGTGGCTCCTGACTTGCTCCGGCCTCCCGTCAGGATGGGCGGGACACCTGGAGCGATGCCAGCAAATATAGGGCGAGCGCTCTTTTCCGAAGCGCCGAACTGCGCAGGCAAACGCGCTTTCTTCGCGCTTTAGCGTCCGGGCCCGATTTCCATAATCGACGCATGCCGCAGTCCGTGGGCTGCCGCCATTTCGTCAACCGATCACCGCAAATCCCAGAGGGCGAGGCCGACATGCTCGACAAGATGACTGAACGACTGGACTTCCAGAGCAAGGCGCTGGTGCTGCGCGCCGAGCGCCAGCGTGCGATCGCCAGCAACATCGCCAATGCCGACACCCCGGGCTATGTGGCACGCGACTTCAATTTCCGCGAGGCGCTGACGGCCGTTACCTCCGGCCCCTCGCCCATGACGCTGGCCAGCGTCAGCCAGGGCGGCCACATTCCGCTGCCTGCCGCCGCCTCGGGGCAGAGCGCACAAAGCCATCTCGGCTACTCGGTGCAGGCCCAGACCAACATGGACAACAACACCGTGGACCTGGACCGCGAACGCGCCAACTTCGTCGACAACGCCGTGCGCTACGAAGCCACGCTGCGCTTTCTGAACGGCCAGGCAAAGACCATGCTGTCGGCCATCCAGGGCCAGTAAGCCGGCGCCACAGATCACAGGAGCTTTCCCATGTCCATGTTCTCCATCTTCAGCATCTCCGGCAGTGCCGTCAGCGCCCAATCCCAGCGCCTGAACGTCGTGGCCTCGAATCTGGCCAACGTCGATGCCGTCGCCGGCCCCGACGGCAAGGCCTACCAGGCGCGCCAGGTGGTCTTCCAGACCGTGGCCATGGGCGAGGAAGGCTCCTCGGGCGTGCGCGTCAGCGCCATCAGCCAGGACAACACGCCCGGCCGCCGCATCCACGACCCCCAGCATCCGCTGGCCGATGCCGAAGGCTATGTGACGCACTCCAATGTCAGCGCCGTGGACGAGATGGTCAACATGATCTCGGCCTCGCGCTCCTACCAGAACAACGTCGAGGTCATGAACACGACCAAGTCGCTGCTGCTCAAAACCCTGCAGATGGGCCAATGAGCCCCGTCCGCACCACTTTCCAGGAGCCACTCCCATGATCTATGGCGCAGGCAGCGTCGCCAGCACGGCCGACATCAACAACAAGAACACCACCAGCAACTCGAACACCGACCCTGCGGCAGCGCAGGATCGCTTCCTGAAGCTGCTGGTCGCGCAGTTGAACAACCAGGATCCCATGAATCCGATGGACAACGCGCAGATGACCTCGCAGATGGCGCAGATCAACACCGTCACCGGCATCCAGCAGTTGAACAAGACCATGGAAAGCATGGCCGGCCAGTTCACCGCCATGCAGGTGCTGCAGGGCACGCAGATGATCGGCCGCACCGTGCTGACCGAGGGCAACACGCTGGGCGTGGGCAAGGAAAAGTCCTACACGGCCGCCTTCGACCTCGAAGGCCCGGCCGCCGACGTGAAGGTGCAGATCACCACCGCCAGCGGCGAGCTGGTGGACACCATCGAGCTGGGCAGCGGCACCGCAGGCCGCAACTACTTCACCTGGGACGGCAGCAAGTACACGGGCGACGCCAGCCAGCTGCGCTACACGGTGCAGGCCACGAATGCCGACCAGGTCGTGGCCTCGACCACGCTGTCGCCCCACGCGGTGCTCGCCACGGGTACCACCGACGGCAAGCTGACGCTGGAGCTGGACAACGGCTCCAGCGTCGCCTACGCCGCCGTCAAGGCCGTGTACTGACCCCCGCACCATCCAACCCAAACCATCGCAGGAGCACACCATGGGATTCCAACAAGGCCTCTCGGGTCTGAACGCCGCCAGCAAGAACCTGGACGTGATCGGCCACAACATCGCCAACGCCAACACCACGGGTTTCAAGTCCTCGCGCGCCGAGTTCGCCGAGGCCGTGGCCAGCGCCGTGGGCTCGGCCAGCGGCCAGAACAGCGGCATCGGCGTCAATGTGGCCGCCGTGACCCAGCAATTCCGCCAGGGCCCGATCACCACCACGGGCAACAACCTGGACGTGGCCATCAACGGCAACGGCTTCTTCGTGGTGCGCCAGCCCGACGGCAGCACGGCCTATACGCGCGCCGGCAGCTTCGGACTGGACAAGCAGGGCAACCTCAAGACCGTGCAGGGCGACAACGTCATGGGCTACCCCGTGGATGCCACCACGGGCAAGGTTCTGGCGGGCGGCCAGCCCGTGCCCATGGTCTTCCCTTCGGGCCAGCCGATTGCGGCCAAGACCACGACCAAGATCAATGTGGAACTGAACCTCGATGCGCGCGCCACGCCCGCAGCCGGCAACCCCACCGCCACTCCGCCCGTGCCCGCCACACCGCGCGCCACCTATGGCACCTCGCTCAGCGTCTATGACAGCCAGGGCGTGCCCACGCCGGTGCAGATGTACTTCGAGAAGGACACGGCGCCCAATACCTGGAAGGTCTATGACGGCCTGGACGATCCGACGGCATCGCCTCCGAAGGTCGCCAAGCTGCTGACGACCCTGGTGTTCGACGCCTCCGGCAAGATCACCAGCGGCAGTCCCGTGACTGGCGTGCAGATCACCAGCAGCAACCCCAATGCCCCAACGCCCGGCACCATCAACGGCACGGCCGGCGTGACGCTGGACTTCTCCAGCGTCACCCAGTTCGGCACCAAGTTCGCCGTCAGCAGCGTCAAGCAGGACGGCTATACCGCTGGCGCGCTCACGGGCATCAATGTCGGCAAAGACGGCTCCATCGTGGCCACGTACTCCAACGGCGTGACGCGCACCGAGGGACAACTGGCCCTGGCCGCCTTCACCAATACCCAGGGCCTGGGCGCCGTGGGCGACAACAAGTGGGTCGAGACCGCCGATTCGGGCCCGGCGCTGAACGGCACGGCCGATACGGGCACCTTCGGCTCGCTGCGCTCGGGCGCGCTGGAAGACTCCAACGTGGACCTGACCGCCGAGCTGGTGAACATGATGACCGCGCAGCGCGCCTACCAGGCCAATGCGCAGACCATCAAGACCCAGGACCAGGTCTTCTCGACCCTGGTGAACCTGCGCTGATAGCCAAGAACTGAGTCAGGAGAGCCGGCATGGACCGCATCATCTACACCTCCATGACGGGCGCCAACGCAGCGGCGCAGCGTCAGTCCGTGCTGGCCCACAACCTGGCCAATGCCGGCACCAACGGCTTCCGGGCCGAAATGTCCACTTTCCGCTCCGTGCCCCTGCAGGGCAGCGGCGCGGGCACGCGCGTGTTCGCGCTGGAGGCGACCTCCGGCTACGTGGACACGCCAGGCCCTACCCAGCGCACGGGCCGCGCACTGGACGCCATGGCCATGGGCCGCGCCTGGTTCGCCGTCCAGGGCCTGGATGGCCAGGAGGCCTACACGCGCAATGGCGTGTTCGAGGTGTCCCCCGAAGGCCAGCTGGTCAACAGCAACGGCCAAGCCGTGCTGTCCGACGGCGGCGGCCCCATCGACATCCCCCCCGAGTCCACGATCACGCTGGGCTCGGATGGCACGCTGACCGCCAAGACCGGCAACCAGCTGCCAGTGGCCGTGGGCCGCGTCAAGCTGGCCACGCCGCCCGAGGACACCGCGCTGGTGCGCGGCAATGACGGCCTGTTCCGCACGGGCGACGGCGATCCGCTGCCCAACGACGAGAACGCACGCCTGCTGTCCGGCGCCATCGAAGGCTCGAACGTGAACTCGGTGGAGACCATGGTCGGCATGATTGCCGCCGCCCGCCAGTTCGAGACCCAGATGCGCCTGCTGCAGACGGCAGAAACCAATGACAAGACGGCCAGCCAGCTGCTGAGCATGAACGGCTGAAACCACTGAAAAGGAAACGCCATGATCAATTCGCTGTTCATCTCCAAGACCGGCATGGAAGCCCAGCAGACCCAGCTGGACGTGATCTCCCACAACCTGGCCAACGTCTCGACCACGGGCTACAAGCGCGCCAGCGCGGTGTTCGAGGATCTGATCTACCAGAACCTGCGCCAGTCCGGCTCGCAGACGACCGAGCAGAACCAGTTGCCTACCGGTTTGCACCTGGGCCTGGGCGTGCGCACGGTAGCCACCTCGCGCAATTTCCTGCAGGGCGCCCTGCAGCAGTCCAACAATGCGCTGGACGTGGCCATCGACGGCAACGGCTTCTTCCAGGTCAACATGCCCGACGGCACCACGGCCTATACCCGTGACGGCTCTTTCCAGGTCGATGCGCAGGGCCAGCTGGTGACGGCCAGCGGCATGCCCATCGCCAACGGCGTGACCATTCCCCAGGGGGCGACCAAGGTGTCGATCAGCCCCGAAGGCGTGGTCAGCGTGACCATGGCCGGCCAGGCCGCTCCCCAGCAGGTGGGCAATATCGCCATGAGCCAGTTCATCAACCCGGCCGGCCTGGAGCCGCGCGGCCAGAACCTGTTCACCGAGACCGCTTCCTCGGGCCAGCCCCAGCAGGGCCAGCCCGGCGTCAACGGCATGGGCATGATCAAGCAGGGCTACCTGGAAGGCTCGAACGTGAACGTGGTGCAGGAGCTGGTGACCATGATCCAGACCCAGCGCGCCTATGAAATGAATTCCAAGGCCATCACGACTTCGGACCAGATGCTGGCCAAGCTGGCGCAGTTGTAATTGATCTCTCCCCCTGAGCGGCTTCGCCGCTTCCCCCTCTCTACTCGCTTCGCGAGGGAGGGGGACGACGCCCTCGCTGCGGGGCGGCCCTTGCTCGGCGTCCCTGACCTGGGCCACGCCGGTCTCCGGGGTCGCGCCACATGCCTGTGGCTCGCCAGGTTCATGCGAAGCATGGATCACTGAAACACCGGGAACATCGCCATGACCCAACGAACCTTCTCCCTTTCCGCGACGGGCACATGCCTGGCGCTGGCTGCCGTGCTGTCGGGCTGCACGACGCTCAATGAACCGCCGCCGGTGGACATGCCGTCCACCGCGCCTCCCGTGCTGATGCCGGCCGCGCCCGTGGCGGGCACCCCGACGGGCAGCCTGTTCAATGCCGCCAGCTACCGTCCCGGTTTCGAGAACCGGCGCGCGCGCCTGGTGGGGGACATGGTGACGGTGCAGATCGTGGAACGCGTGACGGCCAGCCAGAAGTCGGATTCGGGCCTCAAGCGGTCCAACAAGACCACGGCGGGGATTTCTGCGCTGCCGCTGTTCTCGGGCAATGCGCTGGCCAATCTCAAGGACCGCTCCAACATCGGCTTCAACAACAACAACGACTACACGGGCTCGGGCTCGACGTCCAGCGACAACACGTTCACGGGCGCCATCAGCACGACGGTGGTCGATGTGCTGCCCAACGGCCATCTGGTGATCGCCGGAGAAAAGCAGATCGGCGTGAACCACAACGTGGATGTGCTGCGCTTCACGGGCACGGTGGACCCGCGCACGATGCAGCCCGGCAGCCTGGTCGCATCGACCCAGGTGGCCAATGTGCGCGTGGAATCGCGCAGCCGCGGACAGGCCGGGGAAGCGCAGTCAATTGGCTGGTTGTCCCGGTTCTTTTTGAACGTTATGCCGTTCTGATTCTCCGGAGAATGGACAGCATGAAAGTACTGTCCATGCTCCTGACATTGCGCCAAGCGCAGCGCCCCTTCTGGGTTGCAGCCGCACTCGGCGCCAGCATGCTGACCATTCCGGCGCATGCAACACGCATCAAGGAGGTCGCTGCCATCCAGGGCGTGCGCAGCAACCAGTTGACCGGCTACGGCCTGGTGGTCGGCCTCGACGGCACGGGCGACCAGACCACCCAGATGCCCTACACCAAGCAGGCCCTGTCCAATTACCTGGAGCAGATGGGCATCTCGCTGCCCGCCACAGGCAATACGGGCCAGCTGCAGCTCAAGAACGTGGCGGCCGTGATCGTCACCGCCGAACTGCCGGCCTTTGCCCAGCCGGGCCAGGCCATCGACGTGGTGGTCTCCTCCGTAGGCAATGCCAAGTCGCTCAAGGGCGGCACCCTGGTGGCCACGCCGCTGCGCGGTGCCGATGGCGAGATCTACGCGCTGGCCCAGGGCAACCTCGTAGTCGGCGGCGCCGGCGCCTCGGCCGGAGGCTCCAAGGTACAGATCAATCACCTGAGCGCCGGCCGCGTGCCGCAGGGCGCCCAGGTCGAGCGCGCCGTTCCCACGCCGATCAATGAAGGCGACAGCATCACGCTGGGCCTGAACGCCACCGATTTCCAGACCGCCGACAAGGTGGTGCGCGCCATCAACCAGCGCATGGGCCAGGGCGTGGCACAGGCGCTGGACGGCCGCACCGTGCGCGTGTCCGCTCCGCAGGACCCGGGATCGCGCGTGCGCATGATCGCTGAGATCCAGGAGATGCCGATCGAGACATCCAAGCCCTCGGCCAAGGTCGTGATCAATGCACGCACGGGCTCCATCGTGCTCAACCAGGCCGTGACCCTGGGCCCCTGCGCCATCGCCCACGGCAACCTGGCCATCACCATCAGCACCACGCCGGTGATCAGCCAGCCAGGCGCCTTCTCGCAGGGCCAGACCGTGGTGGCCCAGAAGTCCGACATCCAGATCAAGCAGGAGCCCGGCAACATCATCAACATGCCCGGCTCCCCGCAACTGACCGACGTGGTGCGCGCACTCAACACGCTGGGCGCCACGCCCCAGGACCTGCTGGCCATCCTGCAGGCCATCAAGGCCGCAGGCGCCCTCAACGCCGAACTGGAGGTGATATGAGCATCGCACTTCCCAATGGATCGCAGACTGCGGCCAGCAACGCGCTGGCGGCGGATGCGCGATCCCTCAACGCACTCAAATTCGCGGCCGGCGAGAACAGCCCGCAGGCCGCCAAGGAAACCGCCAAGCAGCTCGAATCGCTGTTCATGCGCGAGATGATCAAGAGCATGCGCGAGGCCACCATGAAGTCCGGCCTGCTGGACAGCGCACAGGGCAACCTGAGCACCGACATGCTGGACCAGCAGCTGTCGGTGGCCATGTCGGGCCAGCCCGGCGGCCTGTCGGACGCCATCACGCGCCAACTGGCCCGCACCATGGGCTCGGAAGCCGCCGAGGACGCCGAGATCTCCGTGCCCTCCACGCTGAGCATGAGCCGCATCGCCTGGCGCAGCACGGCCGGCAGCGCGAATGGCACCGCAGGTGCCTGGAGCGGCAGCCGCAGCAGCGCGGCCCAGTCCGTCAACGCCTACGCGCCTGCGCCCAAGGGCCGTGACAACTTCGTCGCCCACCATGGCGACGCCGCTGCACGCGTGGCACAGGAAAGCGGCATTCCGGCCGCCTTCATGCTGGGCCAGGCCGGACACGAGACCGGCTGGGGCAAGAGCGAAATCAAGAATGCCAATGGCAGCAATGCCCACAACCTGTTCGGCATCAAGGCCGGCAAGGGCTGGACGGGCAAGGTCGCCGAGGTCACGACCACCGAATACATCGACGGCGTGGCGCGCAAGGTCACGGCCAAGTTCCGAGCCTACGACTCCTACGAGGAGTCCTTCCGCGACTACGCGCGCCTGATCACCAGCAATCCGCGCTACGAGAAAGCCATGGGAAAGACCGACTCGGCCCTGGCCTATGCGACCGAGCTGCAGAAAGCCGGCTACGCCACCGATCCCGAATACGCCAGCAAGCTCAGCCGCGCCATCCAGAGCGCCGTGCAGAGCGCGGCACGTGCCCAAGCCTAACCAGAGAACACGTCATGAGCCTTTTGAACGTCGGGTCCCGCGCCCTGATGGCGAACCAGATCGCCCTGCAGACCACAGGCCACAACATCGCCAACGTCAACACGGCCGGATATTCGCGCCAGAGCGTGGCATTCCAGACCTCGCCGGGCCAGAACATGGGCAGCGGCTACATCGGCAATGGCGTGGATGTGAACACCATCCTGCGCAACTTCAATGACCTGCTCAACCGCCAGGCGGCCACGGCCAGCGCCGTGTCGGCGGCCGATTCGGCGCGTGCCACCTCGCTGACGCAGATGCAGGAAGTGTTCGGCGGCGGCAAGAGCGGCCTGGGCGCTGCGATCACCGACATGATGAATTCGTTCGGCGACGTGGCCGGTGCGCCCACCGACCCTTCGGCGCGCCAGGTGGTGCTCACGCGCATGAACGAGCTGGCGGCGCGCTTTCGCTCGGCATCGGCCCAGCTGGACGAGCTGGACTACAGCGCCAAGCAGCAGATGGGCAACGACGTGACCCTGGTCAACAGCCTGGCCGGCCAGGTCGCCACGCTCAACGCGCAGATCAGCCGCTCCATCGCCTCGGGCCAGACGCCCAACGACCTGCTGGACCAGCGCGACCAGCTGGTGCGCAACATCAACAAATACGTGCAGACCAGCCAGATCCCTGCGGACGACGGCAGCATCAGCCTGTTCGTGGGCGGCAGCCAGCCGCTGGTGCTGGGCCCCAATTCCGCCCAGCTCACGCTCAAGGAAGCCACCGAGTTCCCGGGCAGCGGCAAGATGGCCCTGTACTTCCAGCAGCCCGGCGGCCAGAACGTGGAACTCACGCCTTCCATGCTGGGGGGCGGCGAGATCGCCGGCCTGCTGCAGTTCCAGGGCAGCGACCTGACCGAAGGCCGCAACCTGCTGGGCCGCATGGCCCTGGCCATCGGCGACTCGCTGAACCAGCAGAACAACCTGGGCCTGACGCTGTCGGGACAAAGCGGCAGCAATCTGTTCAAGCTGTCCATGGTCAGCAACGGCTCGACCACGGGCGCGCAGTGGACAGGCGCCACCACGCCGACGACCACGGTGGTCGACTCCAGCCAGCTCAAGGCATCCGACTACCAGATCGTCTTCGGCAGCACGGCGCCGGCAGGCAAGGTCATCCGCCTGTCGGACGGCAAGGTCACGGACTTCACCAGCATGGCCGACCTGAGCAGCAAGGAGATCGACGGCCTGCGCTTCGACCTCAAGGCCGAGGGCGTGTCAGGCAACACCGTGCTGTTCCGCCCCATGGCGGCGGGCGCCCACGACATCCAGGCCGCCGTGCACTCGCCCAATGACCTGGCCGTGGCCAACCCCGTGGCTGCAAGCATCAAATCCCTGGGCGACGCCACCCTGCAGATGGGAGGCATCCAGGTCAGTGCCGGCTTCAACCTGTCAGGCTTCGCGGGCGCCGAGGTGTCGTTCAGCAAGAACGCCGCCGGGCAGCTGGAATACACCATCACCCCGGCACCGGCAGGCGGCATCCCCGCCACCGGCCTCTACACCTCCGGCCAGCCGATCCAGCTGGCACCGGGCCTGCAGGTCAAGATCACCGGCACGCCCGCCATCAACGGAACCACCAGCGACAAGGTCACGCTGGGCAAGGCCACCGACCCGCAATACGGCACGGCCTATCAGCGCGATGCAGGCAATGCCAGCTCCTTCCTGGCCCTGCGCGACAGCAAGCTCTTCGATGGCTCGACCACGCTGAGCGACGGTTTTTCCACCGCCATGGCCCAGGTCGGAACGCGCACGCAGAGCGCGCAGTACGCGGCCAAGCTGTCCGAGACCATTGCCAAGAACCTGGAGGCGGACCGCACGGCCGTCTCGGGCGTGAACCTCGACGAAGAGGCCGCCAAGCTGCTGCAGTACCAGCAGTCCTACCAGGCCTCGGCCAAGATGCTGCAGGTCGCGCAAAGCATTTTCGACAGCGTTCTGCAAACCGTAGGCCGCTGATCACCGGACAGGAGCATTCCACCATGAGCATCTCCCGCATTGGCACGGCCAACATGTACGAAAGCACCATCAACAACCTGAACTCGCGCAACACGAGTCTGGTGGACCTGATGGAAAAGACCACCTCCGGCAAGCGCGTGGTGCGCGCCAGCGACGACCCCGTGGCCGCCGCACAGGCCGAGCGCGCGCTCACGCGCATCTCGCGCTCGGAAAACGACCAGCGCGTGCTGGGCCTGCAGCGCGATGTGATGGCCCAGGGCGAATCCAAGCTGGGCACGGCCCAGGACGCGCTCAAGGACTTCCGCGACCTGATCCTGCAGGCCGGCAATGGCTCCTATGACCAGAAGGCGCGCGATGCGCTGGTGCAGCAGCTCGAGAGCCTGCGCAACCAGGTGCTGAGCTACGCCAATGCCAAGGACTCCAACGGCCTGCCCATCTTCCGCGGGCTGGGCAGCAAGGAAGACCCGCTTACCAACAACAACCCGGGCGCCAATTCCCAGCTGCAACCGGGCCAGGCCACGGGCAGCGAGAACGGCCTGCCGCTGGCGCTGGACGGCTTTTCGACCTGGATGAACGTGCCCACGGGCAACGGTGTGTTCGCCATTTCGCGCCAGTCGCCCACGGGCAGCTCGGCCTATGCCGACCTGGGCACGGTGTCGGACCCCAGTGCCATCACGGGGGCCAGCTACACCCTGACTTTCACCAAGGACGCCACGACGGGCGCCCTGAGCTACACCATTCCCCCCAGCACCACGGCTGTTCCCTACACCGCCGGCGACACCATCACCGTCGGCGGCATGTCGATGAAGATCTCGGGCAACCTGGCCACGGGCGACAGCTTCACGCTGGGCCCCAGCCAGCGCACCGACCTGTTCAGCGTGCTGGACAACGTGATCGCGGGCGTGAAAAACGGCGCCACAGATGCCGGCGCCATGCAGCAGGCGCTGGGCCGCGGCCTCAACGAGCTGGACGCCGGCATGAGCCGCGTCCAGGCGATGCGCAGCTTCGCCGGCGACCAGCTCAACCGCGCCGACCGCCTTGAAGACGACATGAAGAACCAGGCGACACAGCAGGAAGCAGCGCGTTCGCGGGCCGAAGACATCGATATGATCAAGGCCCTCTCCGATGTGGACATGCAGAAGGTGGGCATGCAGGCTGCCTTGCAGTCCTATGCCTCGATCCAGAAACTGTCACTGTTCAACTTCATCAACTGATAGCCACCCGCGCATGCATCCATGGTCCAGTCCGTCCTGAGCTCTCTGACCCTCGGCTATAGGCCGCTCTGGAACCAGGCCCGCCGTCTGGCGGGCGTGCAGCTTTATCTTCACGAGGAACCCGGCGTCCAGGCCGACGTGGCCCACCTGCTGCGCATACTGCGCGAGACCTGGGGCACGCAGTCGCCGCCGGTACTGCTGTCGCCCCAGTCGCGCCAGGTGCTGTGCGACCTGCTGGAAAACGCCTCCAAGGGCAGCCCATGGATCGAGGTGCGCGGCGACTGGCTGCAGGACTCCGCCATCTACGACCTGGTACGCCAGGCCCATGCGCGCGGCCTGATGCTGGTGTGGCGCGGGCCGCTGTCCGATGTGCCCGACGCCCAGGCCGCCCACTGGTTTGCCAGCAGCCTGCTGCACCTGCCTCCCGAAGGCGCCTCGGGCATGCCCAACCAGACAGCGCTTGCGCTGCAACAGGCCGCGCAGGCAGCCCAGGCGCCGACCAAGCTGCAGGCACTGAAGCAGGCCGCCAGGCCCGCGCCCACCCTGCCGCCCCTGCAACTGCTGGGCGGCCAGATGTACGAGGGGCTGGACAGCCTGGCCCTGACCGATCTGTGCCTGGACAGCTTCCATGCGGGCGCCATCGCCGGCTGGCCCGTGGCCGATACGCTGCATGCCCAGCGCCATCACGCCGCCCTGCCCAGCCGCGACACCGTGCTCGCGCTGATGCGCGCCGTGGATGCCGAGCAGTCGCTGGAAGCCTTCGAGCAGATCCTGGGCGAAGACCCCATCCTGGCCTATCGCTTCATGCTCTACACCAACTCCGCAGCCCTGGGCCTGCGGGGCAATGTGGACTCGCTGCGCCGCGGCCTGGTGATGCTGGGCTATGGCACGCTGCAGCGCTGGTTGTCCGACCAGTTGCCCCACGCCTGCACCGAGCCCAGCCTGGTGCCCGTGCGCACCGCCATCCGGCTGCGCGCCAGCCTGACCGAACGACTGATCGAAGCCGGCATCAGCCACGACCTGCAGCGCGAGGTCTATCTGCTGGGGCTGTTCTCGCAGCTGGACCAGTTGCTGGGCGAGCCCCTGCCCGCCGCGCTGCGCCGCGTGCCCCTGTCCGAACGCATCTTCGATGCGGCCGTGACGCGCACCGGCCCCTACGCGCCGGCCCTGCTCATGGCCATTGCACTGGAGTCCGACGACCCCGCACCGATCCGCCAGTTGCGCGAAGAAAACGACTTCGAGATCGAGGACGTGAACCGCATCCTGCTGCGCATGCTCAGCGAACTGCAGGTGCAGCCTGCTCCCCAGGCCTGACCGACGGCGACGACGCACGGCGGCCCAGCACGCGGCCGCTGCCCTCCGAAGATTCCGCCCATAAAAAAACCGCCTGACCATCAGGCGGTTTTTTATGCCCGGCAGGAGCGCTGCGGATGCAGCTCCTGCCGACCTGCCCTGCTCAATGCATGGCGTGGGGCTGACCATCAAACATATGTTCGAACTGTGCCAGCCAGGGCTCGGCCAGCGTGCGGATCTGGGCATCATTGCGCAGGATGCGCTGCATGATGCGTGCCTTCTCCTTGCGCTGATCGGGCGCCAGCGGCTCGTCATGCGACTTGAGCCGCAGCTGCTCGATCAGCACGGCACAGGTGCCCTCGTAGCGCGTCACTCCCTCCCAATCCTTGTTCTGTGCGGCCTGCAGCATCTTGGCGCTGCTGTCTTCTATGGCCCGGTAAAAGTCAATCAATGTCAGCTCCATTTCTAGGTCCCGGCAACGGCTGGCGTATTGGCGATGTCGCGCCAACCATGGGCAATCGGAGCCAGCACATCCTGCGCGCTTTGCAGCAGCGCCGCATCGTTGCGCAGATTGGCCAGCGTCAGCTGGGTGATGCTGTAGTCGTAGACGGAAATCAGGTTCTGGGCCAGCTCGCCGCCTTCATCGGGGTTGACGGAGGCCTTCAGGCCTTCTTCCAGAATGCGCACGGCCTTGCCGATCTGCACACCCTTCTCGACGATGTCGCCACGCTGCAAGGCTCCCTTGGCCGCGTTCAGCGCTTTTTCGAGCGCATCGAACAGCAGCTGGATCAGCTGGTGGGGCGATGCGCCGTCCACGGAGGACTGGACGCCGACCTGGGCGTAGGCACTTGCAGCACGACGGTTGAGCGATGTGTACATGTTCGTTTCCTTGATGTCTTGTTCTTCGGCTGCAATGCCTGAAAATTTAGAGGCACCGGGCATTGGTTGCAGAAAACACGACCGCCGCTCCGCATGGCTCCTGTCTATCTATTCCACTGGGAAACCTGCTGGTTCATGTAGGCACTCAGCGCCGAGTAGCCGCTCATCTTCTTGTCCAGGGATGCGTACTGCTCACGCAGGCGCTTTTCCAGCGAATCGGCCTGGTCGTTGATCCGGTCCTGGGACTTGCCGTTGTCCTTCTTGAGCGCCTGCAGGCTCTTGCTCTTGGTGTCGAAGGTGCCATCGAATTCCAGCGCCTTGCGCGTGAAATCCTTCATGCGCGCGGCCAGGCCCTGCGTATCAGGCTGCCCTTCCGTCCCCACCGCAGCAAACATCTTGCTCATGGACTCGGGGTCCTTCAGCGCTGCGTCCAGCTTGGTCTTGTCGCTGGCCGTCGTACCGAAGGCCAGCTTGCCGCCCTTCTGGATCTGAATGCCCATGTCCGACAGGCGCTTGAGCGAGTCCGCTGCGCCAGCAACCGTACCCGAGACCACACTGCGCAGGCTATTGGTCATGCCCACCGTGGTGGAGTCGCCCTGCAGCACGCCGGCAGTCTTGCTTTCGGCGTCGTACTTGGTCGAACTGGCCAACGCGTCATTGAGCGCGTTGTAGGCATCCATGAAGGCCTGGATCTTCTTCTTCATGCCCTCAGTGTCCGAAGACACCGTCACCGTCACCGGGGTGGCCGCCGCCGTCACCTGGTTCACGGTGATGTTGAGGCCAGGCACGGTCTGCTTGAACTCGTTGGTGGTCGACTGCACCGTGATGCCGTTGACATTGATCTGGGCGTTCTGGGCGTACTGCGCCACGGAGCCCGTGGTGGCCTTGCCATTGAAGGCGAGGGCCGACAGGCTGGAATCGCCACTGGCATCGACCGTGAAGCCGGCATCTGCGCCCGTGGCACGCGAGCGCAGCACCAGACGTTCGCCCTGGGCATCCTTGAGCACCGACGCAACCACGCCCCCACCCTTGCTGTTGATGGTCTGGACCACGTCTTCCAGCTTGGCGCCCGCCGCAATATCGATTTCCAGCGGCGTTCCCGGATTGCTGAACTGCGTTCCGTCCTCGTTCCAGGTGCCCATGGTAATGGTGAGCTTGCCCGCGCCGAACTGCGTGGCCGTCGGCATGATGCCAGTGGCCACCGATTGGCTGCGCGCCAGCTTGTCCACCGAGATCACCGAAGACCCCGGCAGTGCATTGGCATCCGTCACGGAAACCGCCACGGCCGTATTGGTCGAGGTGGCATTGGACAAACGCCACGTATCGGCATTGGCCAGCGACGTGGCCGCATCCTGAAGCGTGGACATCAGGGACTTGATCTGCCCGAACGTGGATATCTTGGAATCCAGGACAGACGCTTTTTGCTGAAGCGGAACCAGTGACTGCCTTTGCAGGGCCACCAGTTTGGCGATCATCGTCTCGTCCAGGCCGCTGCCGCTGATGCCAGCTGAACTCAAGGTGGCCATGACCATCCCTTTCTAAGTGCAGAACACCTCCGCGCCAAAGCGCAGAGCGTGCCCCTGCGAACACGCACACCAAATGCCCGAGGGCATTCCCCGGTACCTTATCGACCGGTTTTTCCCGAACCTGAGGCTTTTCTTGGCCACGCCCCGCGCAGCCGGGCTCAAAAGCCCCGCTGGCTCCCTCTTACTGGATCAGCTTGAGCACCGACTGGGGCAGCTGGTTGGCCTGGGCCACCATGGCTGTACCGGCCTGCTGCAGGATCTGCGTGCGGCTCAGGTTGGCGGTTTCGGCAGCAAAGTCGGCATCCATGATGCGCGAACGTGCGGACGCGGTGTTCTCGGCAGCCACCTGCAGATTGGAGATCACGGCCTCGAAGCGGTTCTGTGCGGCACCGAAGGTGGCACGCGTGTTGTTGACCAGGTCCAGCGCCGTATCGATGGCTTCCATGGACAGGCGTGCATCGGGCGCCGAGCTACCTGCGCCGAGCAGCGAACCCAGCGCGCCGCCCAGGGTGGGGGGCGTGCCGGCCGTGATGGCCAAGCCACCGGGAGATGCGCCGGTCAGGTTGACCGCCGTGATCGTGATCTGGTTGTCGGCGCCGGTATTGGCGCCGACCTGGAACACGGTGGGATTGTTGTTGTCCAGCAGCTGGCGGCCGTTGAAGCTCGTGCTGCCGACGATACGGGCGATTTCCTGCGCCAGTTGCTGGAACTCCTTGTCCAGCGAACCACGGTCCGTCGTGCCGTTGGTGTCGTTTGCGGCCTGCACGGCCAGCTCACGCATGCGCTGCAGGTTGTCGCTGAGCTTGCCCAGCGCGCCTTCAGCCGTCTGGGCCATGGAAATGCCGTCATTGGCATTGCGCATGGCCACATTCATGCCGCGCACCTGGGCGTTCATGCGCTCGGCAATCGCCAGACCCGCCGCGTCGTCCTTCGCACTGTTGACACGCAGACCCGAAGACAGGCGCTGCATGGTCGTGCTCAGAGACGACTGAGACGTGCTGAGATTGCGCTGGGCGTTAAGCGAAACAAGATTGGTGTTGATGATGGATGCCATGGGCAGCTCCTCGTTAGGCATGAACAATGGCCAACCGTTCGACGACCCCAAGCCGCCAGAACGCCAGAAAGCACGCCAGGACTTCCAGCTCTGCCTATCTGATGTCAACGATTGTGCGGAAAAGCCCTTTCGCCAAAGCGCCGATAAAGCCCATGATCGGACGCCAATTCACCCTTCGAACACCCTCTTCGCCCACTTTTTCGAGCATAAAAAAACCCCAGGCAGATGCCTGGGGCCTGGAGAATTCCGGCCACCTCCTGCTTGGGAAGGCTGCCGGACTCGTACTGCGATCAGCGCAGCAGGGCCAGGACGCCCTGGGGCAGCTGGTTGGCCTGGGCCACCATCGCCGTGCCGGCTTGCTGCAGGATCTGCGAGCGGCTCAGGTTGGCGGTTTCCGAAGCGAAGTCTGCATCCATGATGCGGCTGCGTGCCGCAGCGGTGTTCTCGGAAGCCACTTGCAGGTTCGAGACCACGGCCTCGAAGCGGTTCTGCGTGGCACCCAGCACGGCGCGCTCGGAGTTGACCGTGTCCAGAGCCGTGTCCAGGTTGGAGATCACGGTGGCCAGGGCGGTGGCGTCCAGAGCCGTGGTGGCGTCGGAACCGATAGAGGCGCTGGTGATGCCGGTGATGTCGGCGTTCGTACCCAGGTTGCTCGTGGTGACGGTGATCGAGTCGTTGGCCGAGGTGTTGGCACCGACCTGGAAGTTGATGGCGCCGGAGTCGGTGCTCAGGATCTTCTTGCCGTTGAAATCAGCGCCCTTGATCACGCGGTCGATTTCCTTGCCCAGTTCGACGAATTCCTTGTTCAGCGAAACCTGGTCCTTGGCGCCGTTGGTGCCGTTACGGGCTTGCACAGCCAGTTCACGCATGCGCTGCAGGGCGTCGGTCACCTTGGACAGGGCGCCTTCAGCGGTCTGCGCCATCGACACGCCGTCGTTGGCGTTGCGCACTGCGACGTTCATGCCGCGGACCTGGGCGTTCATGCGTTCGGCAATGGCCAGGCCAGCGGCGTCATCCTTGGCGCTGTTGACGCGCAGACCGGACGACAGGCGCTGCATGGTGGTGGACAGCGAGTGCTGCGAAGTAGCCAGGTTGCGCTGGGCGTTCAGCGATTGCACGTTGGTGTTGATAGACATGGCCATGGTGACAACTCCTAGTAAAGTCAGTTACGTCGCCGCCACGGTGCCCTCGCTTATCGCAAGGCGGGCGGCGGCGGCCCAATCCGACCATCGGCCGCTTTCACATCGAATTGCGCGGCTTTTGGTGGGCTCAGGACTTTTTGTCCCTCTGCTGAGTTGGTTTTCGGAGCTGCCCCGGCGAACTTTAGGGGGACTTCACAAGATTTTTTTGCACCGCGCGGCATGGCCATCCGCGCTGTGCATGGTTCGCTGTTACAACCCGGGCGCCACGGGAGCGGCCAGCCCCAGATCCTCATAGGAGACGCGCAGGTCCACAGGCTCCTGCCCCTGGCACCAGCGGCCCCAGGCCTGGCGCATCCCCATCGCCACCGAGCGCGCGACGATGTCCGCCTGCTGCGGCTCCTGCGCCTGCAGGCGTGCGCGCAGCCCCTGGCGTATCTGCTGCAGCTGCGGCAAATGTGCCTGCCAGTACGCAGCCTGATCCAGCAATTGCGCCAGGTCCCGCGCCGCAAAGCCCTGGTCCAGGCCCACACGAGCCATCACTTCGGCCGATTGCCGCCCCGCCAGCAGCTCCCCCATCAGCGTCAGCGTGGGCACGCCCATCCACAGCGCGTGGTTGGTGACCACTCCGCCCGTGAACGGCAGGGTATCCAGGCAGATATCTATGTCATGGTGGGCCTGCAGATAGTGCTCGAACCCCATCTGCTCCACAAAATCGACGCGCTGCGCTGCCACGCCCTCCTCGGCCAGCCAGTCACGCAGGTGCTGGGGAGGACCGGAGCGGGGACAGGCCGCTATCTTCAGCCGCGCCGTGGGCAATGCGCGCAGTACCTCAGCCCAGACTGAAACCACCTTGCGGTTGATCTTGGACAGGCGGTTGAAGGAGCCAAACGTCAAATGCCCGTTGCGCAGCGCCGGCAGTGGCGCCACGGCCTCCTGGTGGATGCCTCCGTCGAAGACGTAGGCCAGCGGAACACGCATCAGCCGCTCCGTCAGCTGGGTCTTGAGCAGTTCATCTTCCAGGATCAGGTCGCTGAGCACGATGTAGTCCATGCTCTCCAGCCCCGTGCTGCCGGGGTTGCCTATCCAGGTCATCTGCAGCGGCGCGGGCTTGGCCGCAAACAGATCCAGCCGGTGGCCACGCGTATGGCCGCTCAGATCGATCAGGAGATCGATGCCGTCGGCCCGCACCAGGCTCGACAGCGACTGCACACTCATGTCCCGGATACCGCGCCACAGCTGGAACAGGCCCTGGAACTCCTTGGTGACTTCGTCGTGGATCTCGTTGTTGCAATAGGCAACGCACACCAGATCGCTGTGCCGGGACAGCTCACGCATCACTGGCAGGAAGAACTTGGCGGCTGCATGTGCGCGAAGATCGCCGGACACAAAGCCCAGGCGCAATGCCTTGGCAGGATCGCGCGTGTTGTCGTGCACGGCCCCTTGCTGCCCCGCGGAGTGCCGCCGCATGAGCGCACCATATTCGCGGTTGGCCCGCCCCACCGAGGCCGCACTGGCCTCAGGCGAATGGATCATGGCGAACAGGCGCGCGCTGTAGGCGGGCTCGTAGTCCGGGTGCAGCCTCACCAGTTCATCGAGCTGTTGCATGTGGCGCTGGGCATCGCCGCAGCGGTCCCAGTAGGCGGCACGCTGGAACATCAGTTCCCGGTCATCGGGGAGGCGCTCCAGCGCTTCATCCAAGGCCCGGTCAAGCCGGGGCAGATCACCTGTCTCCAGCAGGACCTGGCAGCGAAGCATGTGCGCGCGGGCATTGTCGGGCTGGACGCGCAGCGCCTCCTCAAGCAACTCCAGTGCCTGATTCCACTTCTTCTGGGCGAACAGCGTGAATGCGGTCTCGCAGCAAAGCACCGCATTGCCCGGCTGCAGCTGCAGTGCCTTGCGCAGGCAGGTCTCGGCCTCACCCAGACGCCCTCCTGCGCACAGCAGCAACGCCAGATGCAACAGCAGCTCCAGGCTCTCAGGCTCGATCTGCAGCGCCATCCGATACGCGGTTTCAGCCTGCAAGACCCAGCCGGCCTCGCCCAGCACATGGGCGCTGGCCAGGCACAGCCGCAGATCCTCGGGCCGCTGCTGCATGAGCAGCACCAGGAACTGTGCGCACTCCTGCAGCCGTCCGGTCTTCTGCAGCGCAGCGGTCAGCCTGGACAGCGTGTCCACATCCTCGGGATCGAGCAGCAGCGCGTTCACGTAGCAGGGCAGGCCGTCCTCGGTACGGTCCTGCGCGCAAAGCGCATCGCCCAGATGCGAGAAAGCCTGGGTCCAATGCGGCCGCAGCGCCAAAGCCACGCGCATGGCCCGCTCGGCCTCGGCCATGTGGCCGGCCTGCAGGCAGATGCCGCCGAGGTTGAACTGCACCTCGGCATCGCGCGGCAGCAAAACGGCTGCCTGTCGCGCCGCCTGCAGGGCGGCCTCGATGCGGCCGCTCGCATGATCGGCTGCCGCCTTGAGCTTCCAGACCAAGCCGCTCCTGGGGTACTGGCGGACCAGCGACCCCGCCAGCTGGCTGACCTCGGCATGCTCGCGCTGGGCGAACAGCTGCATCAGCAGCCGCAGTTGCGCCTCGGGCACCCGACCCCGGCCATCTCCGGCAGCAGGCGCCATGTCCGGCTCAGCCGGCCCCAGCGGCCAACGCGCGGCCTGCTCCTCCAGAAAAGCTGCGGCCTGTGCACCCTGCACCAGAGCCACATCCTTTTCCAACTGCTCCAGCGCAATCTCCTGCATGCCGTTGGCCCGTGCCACGTCGATCAGCGAGATGGCCATGTCCAGCAGCCCCTCGCGGATCAGCATGTGGATGTACAGGCGCCAGTAGCCAAAGTCCGCAGGCCGCACGCCGATGGCCGCCTCCAGATAGGGCAGCGCCTCTGCGCTGCGCAGTTGGTGCAGCCCCAGCAGCATGCCCATGCCGTGCAGGGCGTCGGCATGGGCGGGCTCCTGCTCCAGAACCTTCTCGTAAGCCTGGCGGGCGCGTTCGAACTGCCACTGGTCGTGCAACTGGCGGGCCTGCTGCAAATGCTCGGTCGTATTCATCTTGGGTTTTCAAGGTTGCGGGCAAGCGCCCCACCACAGGCCCGGCACCCAGGCCAGCACCCGCACAAATACCGCCATCGTGCAGGCAAGCCGGCAAACACGGCCCGTGGATAAGGGGGAGCAAACCGCATTTCTTTGACTTTTACCAAGCGGCCCGGTCACCTCCTGCTACAAAACAGGAAGCGCCCCAGGGAGCCGTATGCCATCATCCCGGGCTCCATCAGGACAGCATTGCCCTGCGCAGCATCGGAACAGGACTCGCTTTCGCCCACAGTTCCAGCCTTCCGGCGCAGGGGCGCTCTGCGAAAATTCATCGAAGCGTTTGCCTCCATAGGCAGGTGCCCAGCCCTTTTTCAGGAACCCATCCCATGCCCTCCATTGATCAATTCATCGAAAGCTTTCTGACTGCCGTGGACTTCCAGGAAGCCGTGGAAGTGACGTCCGAGACCGAGCTCAAGAGCCTGCCCGAGTGGGACTCGCTGGCGGCGCTGGGCGTGATCGTCATGTTCGATGTCGAGTTCGGCAAGACCATCACCGGCGACGACATCAAGAACTGCCTCACCGTCAACGATCTCTACAAGCTCCTGGGCTGAACACCATGGCGCTGTCCACCCTGCACAACGTCCGCTTTGCGGGCATGGCCAGTTGCGTTCCCAAGCGGGTCATCTCCAATCTGGAGGACTGCCCCCCTTCGCAGCGCACCGAGCGCGAGCGGCTGGTTCGCAACATCGGCATCCAGACCCGCCGCATCTGCCCGGAATGGCAATGCTTCTCGGATCTGGCCTTTGTGGCTGCGGAGAAGCTGCTGGATGAACTGCAGTGGCAGCGCGCGGAGATCGATGCGCTGATCGTCGTCACGCAATCGCCAGACTATCCCATTCCCGCCACGGCCATCATTCTTCAGGATCGCCTGGGTCTGCCGCACGGCACCATCGCCTTCGATGTGAATCTCGGCTGCTCAGGCTACCCCTTCGGCCTGCACCTGCTGGGAAGCATGATCTCGGCAGGCGGCGTGAAGAAAGGCCTGTTGCTGGTGGGCGACCGGTCTGCGACCGTCAAGGACCCCCTTTTCTCGGACGCAGGCACGGCCACGGCGCTGGAGTTCGATGCCAGCGCCGCCCCGATGCACTTCGACCTCAACAGCGACGGCAGCGGCTACAAGGCCATCATGCTGCCGGCTGGCGGCCACCGCGAGCCCTACGGCGTGCAGCATCTGATACCCGTCCGCGACGAGCACGGCTATCTGCGCACGCCCGCAGACCTGATCCTCGATGGCCCGGCCGTGCTGAGCTTTTCCACCCAGCGCGTGCCGCCAGCCGTTGAGCGCCTGCTTGAATACACACAGGTGGCCAAGGAAGATATCGACTACTTCATCTTCCATCAGGCCAACCGGATGATCAACGAAACCATTCGCAAGAAGCTTGGGCTGCCTGTCGAGAAGGTGCCCTCCACGCTGCACGACCTGGGCAACACCAGCGGAGCGTCCCTGCCAGTCACCATGACCGCCCGGCTCAACGCGCAACTGCAGGCGCAGCGCCACAGGCTGCTGCTCGGTGGCTTCGGCATAGGCCTTTCGTGGGGAACGGCCATCGTGGACATAGACAAAGCCCGCTTCCCCGCACTGATCGAAGCATGACCGGCGACTTCGACCCCTTCTCCCTGGAAGGCCGGCACATCCTCGTGACTGGTGCCAGTTCCGGCATCGGCCGAGAAATCGCCTTGCAATGCGCCCGCATGGGGGCCCAGGTTTCCGTCACGGGGCGCAACGCCGAGCGCCTGCAGGACACCCTGGCCCAGCTGGGCGACCAAGGCCGGCATGCACTGGTCGCCGACCTGGGCAGCGAATCCGATCTCGACCAGCTGGCGCAGGCCGTGCAACCGCTGCATGGACTGGTCCATGCGGCGGGCATGTCCCAGCTGGTGCCGTTCCGAATGGCACGGGCCAAACACCTGAACGACACATTCAACAGCAATACGCTGGCCCCCCTGCTGCTGACGCAAAAACTGGTGGCAGGGCGCAAGCTGCTGCCGCAGGCATCCATCGTCTTCATCGCCGCCGTGGCCTCGCATGCGGGGCCTGTAGCGAGTGCCGCCTATGCTGCCAGCAAGTCCGCGCTGCTGGGGGCCTCCCGCTCTATCGCCGAGGATCTCTCCAAGCATGGCGTCCGTGTCAACTGCATCGCTCCCGGCTATGTGCAGACGCCCATGCTGGAGGCCCTGGGCCAGGGTGGCGCCAATCTGCACGAACGTACCCAATGGGCACCCCTGGGCCTGGGTCAGCCTGAGGATATCGCCTACGCAACCACGTTCCATCTCAGCGATGCCAGCCGTTCAATCAACCGCGGGTATTTCATGGTGGACGGGGGCATCTCCATTTCCATGGGCCTCTGACTGCATGCCATGAACTCTACCCATGCCCCTGAGCTGCCCCGCAATGCCTCGCACCCTTTCTCTCTGGACGGCAAGGCCATACTCGTGGTCGGCGCCGATACGCCTACGGGCCGGCAGGCGGCCGACACACTCGCTCGCAGGGGGGCGCAGGTGATCGAGCAGCCGGCGTTCACCCCCGTGAAGACGGCGGTCGACGGATTTCTGTACTGCACGGCCTCGGCGCAGGCACCGATGGGCCTGGCAGACATCACGGAAAGCCTCCTACACCAGTTCGTCGCCAGCCGCCTTGCGGCGCCCGTTCTTGCGATCCGCCAACTGATGGAAGGTGGACTGCTGCGTGACGGCGCATCCATCGTCCTGGAGAAGATCAGCTTCGCCAGCGCCGGGGCCCAACGCTTTGTGAGCGTGGAAGGTGGCCTGGGCACCCTGGCTGCGAGCCTGGCGCTGGAATGCGCTGCGCAAGCCATCCGCGTCAACACCATCACCACCAAGGCCTTTGCCGAGGCGCATGACAGGGAAGACTTCGCACATGCGGCCGTCTATCTGCTGTCCCCTGCGAGCCGCTGGGTCACCGGCAGCGACCTGGTCATCACCGGGCAGGCCACCAGATAAGACTATTGAATGTACGAAGAACGCATGAAGAAAGTTTGGATCATCGGCGCCGGCGGTTGGGGACGCGAGGTCGTCTTCCTCGTCCGGGGCCAGCCGGCCTCCGACCGGCAGTGGGTACTGCAGGGCTTCCTCGACAGCCGGCCCCACATGCTGGACAACTATGACAATCAGGGCCTCGCTGTCCATGGCGACCCGCTGGCACATATGCCGCAAGACGACGAGCTGTTCGTCTGTGCCCAGGGCTCTGCCGCCATGCGGCGGAAATACGCCGAGGCCCTGCTTGCCAAAGGCGCGCGATTCATCAGCGTCATTCCACCGGGCACCTATGTCCCGGACAGCGTGCGCATAGACACCGGGTGCATTTTTTCGCCCAATGTGCAGATCAGCCCCGATGCCCATATCGGCCGCTTCACCAACATCCATTCGCTCACCGTGCTGGGCCATGACGTACGGACCGGCAGCTATTGCCAGATCGGGGCCATGGCTTTCCTGGGCGGCGGCGTGCAACTGGGCGACCTGGTCACCATCCATCCCCATGCCACCATCCTGCCGGGCATACGCATCGGCGACGGGGCAAGCGTCGGAGCCGGCGCAGTCGTCGTCAAGGATGTTCCAGCGGGCGCCACCGTCTTCGGCAACCCCGCACGCGTGATCTTCCACGCGCCATCCGGGCAGGAGTGAACCGATGCGCTCACGGATGCACCCAAACTATTACCTGTCTGCGGACATCTTTGAACGCGAACAGCAAAAGCTCTTTCGCAAGCTCTGGTTGTTCGCGGGCCTCAAGACCCTGCTGCCGGAAAACAACTGTTTCATCACGCGCAAGATCGCCGGCATTCCCGTCGTCATCCAGAATTTCCAGGGTGAGTTGCATGCCTTCGAAAACGTGTGCCTGCATCGCAGCGCCCCCTTGCAGTCGGAGCCGATGGGCCGCCGGCCACTGGTGTGCCAGTACCATGCCTGGAAATACGACGCCGCAGGACAGGTCAGCAATATTCCCCATTGCGATGCGCTCTACCAGTTCAGCGAACCGCAGAAGAAATCGCTGAAGCTGCGTGAGTTCGCCTTGCGCGCGGTCGGCAACCTGCTGTTCGTCAATCTGAGCGATGAGCCGCTGCCACTGGAGGAGCAGTTCTCGGCGCAGTTCCTGGCCTCGCTGGAAAGCAGCTCCAGTGCCTATGACAGCGAAGTCATGGTGACGACCTGGCAATGCCGCTTCAACTGGAAGCTGGTCTACGAGAATCTGCGCGATGCCAACCATGTGGCCTTTGTGCATCCACGCACGCTGGCACCCTTTGTGAGCTTTCTGCCCGTGGTCGACCACGCTGCTGCCGCGCGCACGCAGGAACCCCTTGTGAACACCAGTCCTGCGGGCCTGCGCCAGGAGATGCGTCATTTCAGCTACGGTGGCGCGGAAGGCGATCCCTCGGAATTCAAGGCCTTTGGCTGGCACTCGGAGGTGGAGCGATGGAAATCCAGTGCCACCCCCAACCCCGGGGTCAGCAGCGGCGATACACATAATCAGCCCGTGGCCGATGATCGCCAGGACGATGCCTATTTCAACTGGCTGGCCTTCCCGAATTTGCACATCGCCAGCGGCAATGGAGGGCACTCCTTTGTCATAGAGCACCACATACCGATGGCCCCGGACCGCACCGACGTGGAGATATACCGCTTCACGGCGCGCAAGAAAAGGGCTTATCCATCCTCCGCCCAGGTGCTGCTGTCCGAGATGCATCACAGCAAGCTGATTCTTGGTGAAGATTTCGGCATCCTGGAAAAGATCCAGTCGGCCCTGCATCCCCACGCCCCCCTTCCCACGCAAGGCGCCTATGAAACCACCAATCGCCGGATCGAGCGCTGGTACGCCACCCTGATGGAGACCGACCATGTCCTGTAAGTGGATCATCGGGGCGGGAACGCCTCTCGAAATGGCACACGCATCCTGGTGCCAGGCCTTTCCAGACGCCCGGATCGAAAAGATTTCCATCGCCCAGAACGCGCAGTACGCATTCGAACTCGGTCCGCTGGACGTACTAGACCCCGCTGAGGGATTGATGTTCGTGGCGTTCGACGAGCGTTTCGGCAACTTCAAGCGTGTGGAACTGATGCAGGCCGCCATGGAGCGCGGCTTCAAGCTGGCTTCCTTCGTCAGCCCCCGCGCCATGGTGGCCGGTGGCGTGCGCATAGGCCCAAATGCCTTCGTGGGCGACGGTGCCATCGTCGGCCATGGCAGCCGCATCGACTACAACAGCGTCCTGCTGCCCGGAGTGTGCCTGGGAAGCGGCGTGCACGTGCGCGCTTCCTGCTGGCTGGAGTCCGCCGTCGTCGTCGGTGATGGCGCGCAAATAGGCGCGCACAGCATCCTGCGCAGCGGCGCCCTGGTGGCCGCTGGCGTGCAGGTAGGCCGCGGCTGCGAACTGGGCTGGCCCCGGCGCTATGACAACGACATCGCCGCCAAGACGGTGTATGACACGCGCTATGACGCTCCCATCCATGTCTACGGGTAAGGCTCAGTGCGTCCATGACGTGGGATTGATAGACATCAACGCGCCCTTGCCGCGGGAGGCGGTCTGGTTCGCCAACCCCTCCATGGGCTCGCCGATCCGACCACGCCCGCTGCACCGTCCTGTAGCAGCGCGGCGATGCGCAGGAAAAAAGTCGACGCACAGACTACCCAAGCGGGCCAGACTGCCAAGATGACGCGCTTACCTCACATGGCATTACCTGGGCATTCCGGAATTTGGGTTTCATCTCTTTTTGCGCGGCGTCGTCGCAGCAAACCGAATCGCCACAGACCACTTGAGTCACCAAATCAATGGTGTTCGCTCAATACACATGAACCCATAGATTCACGCATCACATCCAGAATATCTCGACGCTGCTCGCAAGACATGCTCATAAAAAATGGTAAGCCCAAAAGGGTTCTTGCCAGCATTTCAGCGTGAGGGGTCTCAAGCACAATGCAATGCTTGTGCAGCACATCCATATGCTGCAGCAGCGGCTGATACCAGCGTCGCGTAGTGATACGGGCTTGCCGGCAGGCCTGCTCCAATCGATCGCGCGCCTTCTCGCTGGGTAGCTGTGCACACAACAAGGTCGGAGCCATCAGGCACGCCCCGCCGCCTTGTGCCTGCCATACCAGGGATCGGTTGCTGGCCAGGTTCAGATCTTGCCTCAAGCTGTCATGCAGATTGCGGCGTTCTTCGGCATGGAGTTCCCACCGCCCGAGCATTTCCAGCGCAATGGCGGCGTGGTACTCGCTCATCTTGGCATTGGTACCGGCATGGGCCAGTGCCCCAACGGGCAGGCCCGCCTCCGGATCGAGGTTGATGCCGAAGTTGGACAGTTGACGAACCCTGGCCGCCAACCCCGGACGGGTAGAAACAACCAGTCCGCCCTCCCCTGCGGGGAGACTTTTGGTCGTGTGCATGCTGAAGACCAAGGTGCCCTGCGCGCCTTGCAACCACTGGCTGCCGTAGGCAGCAGCTGCGTCAACGATGACCGGCACGCCAGTGTCCTGTTCGAACTGCTGCCACGCCTGCATATCGTGCGGCATGCCAAAAGTCGCCACCGTCAGCACCGCATCAATACGCACGCCGGCACAGGCCGCTCGAGCAATATCGGGCGTCATCATCCAGCTGCACGGATCGACATCCGCCAGCACGGGCACCAAACCGGCTCGCAGCACGGCAGTGGCACTGGCCACGAAGGTGAACGTGGGCAGCAGTACGCGAGCGCCTGTCGGCAGCCCCAGCGCTTGCAGCACAAGCTCCAACCCCTGTGTGGCATTGGCTACCGTAGTGACCTGTTCAACAGGCAATGCGAAGCGTTGCGCGAACTCCGCCTCCAGCTCCCGCACCAGCGGCCCGAAATTTGAATAGTGCCGTGCCGACTGCATGCGCTCCAGCCATGGCATCAGCGCTTGCGGAGAAGGCATGTCCGGCACCAGCAAAGGCATCCAGCCCGGCTCGGGATGGCGGGTCATGCAGCGGCTTCCACTTGGGCCAGCAAATGCTGGAGATCGGCTCCCACGCTCAGGGTCTGATGGTCGCCGCGCAGCCAGTTGATCCACATGAACCGGTAGGCCTTCTCCAGCTCCGCCGTGCGTTCGGGATAGTTCATCAGGACACTGGCCTCAAGCAACGAACGGGCCTGGCTGCGCTGCTGCGCCAGCCGCGCCGGGTCCTCCATGAGGCGCAGCGCAGCCTGTACGTAACCGTCCACATCCTTGGCAATCTCACCCCCGAAACCGATGCCCCGCAATGTCGCGGCCGTGGACGCATCCACGCCGCGGAGCGCGTCCAGCGTCACGATGGGCAGGCCCATCCACAGCGCATGCAAGGTCGTCGTCCCTCCGGAAATGGGCGAGGTATCCAGAGCCACGTCGGCAATGTGCGCCAGTTCCATGAACCCATCCAGCGGCTGCTGGTGCAGCACGGACACCCGGTCCAGCGGCATGCCGGCCGCCTGTACGCGCGGCTGCATGTGGGCTTGCGCGGCGTCCGGGTCCTGTTCCTTGACCATGATGATCAGGCGCGCGTCCTGGCGCTCGTGCAGGATGCGTGCCCAGACGGCCAGCATCTCGTCGGTGAGCTTGGCCGAGTTGTTGAGTGAGATCAGCGTGGGATAGCCATTGCGCAGCATGGGAGGCTCGTCGCACAACGGCGAGTATTCGGGCGGCGCGTAGCTGGCCATGCATCGCAGCTGGAACAGCTTTTCCGAATAGTGGGGAGCATGGCTGGGTGGAGCAATGGCGCCATCCACCAGCCGGTAATCCATGGCCTTCATCCCCAACGTATGCATGTAGCCCAGCCAGGTCACCTGCACGGGCGCGGCGCGGCGGGCAAAGACTTCCAGGCGGTGGCCCAGGGTGAAGCCGGACAGGTCTACCAGCACGTCGATGCCGTCGGCGCGGATCTGTTCGTAGAGCTGGTCGTCGGTCTGCTCGACTGCATCGTGCCAGTGCGGCACCAGGGCGCGCAGCTTTTCGGTCATCTTGTCGGGGCGGCCGCTGGAGTAGACGTGGATTTCGACGTTGTCGGGGTTGTGGTGCTCCAGCACGGGCCGCATGAAGAAGGCCACCGAGTGCTGGCGGAAGTCGGCCGTGACATAGCCGACCTTGAGTTTCTTGCGGGGATTGCGGTCGCGCGGGGGCAGTGGCTTGGCGTTGCGGGTGAGCGGGTCGGCGAAGCGCCGGCCCCAGTCACGTGCGACTTCCAGTGACTTGAGCGGGTCGCTGCTGGTGTGCGAGTGGATGTAGGCCCGCGTCATCCAGTGCGTGTTCTCGTTCTTGGCATGGCGGCAGGCGTCGTCGATCAGGTCGCAGGCTTCCTGGCGGCGCCCCGTGCTGAACAGTGCCAGTGCCAGCAGGCGCTGGGCGTTGGGCATGCGCGGTTCGATCTCCAGCGCCATCTGCAGGGCGTCCATGGCCTGGGGCCAGATGCTCATGCGCACGTAGACAAAGCCGATGTGCAGCCAGACCTTGGAGTTGCGCGGCTCCCGCGCCACCAGTTGCGCCAGTTCCGACAGGGCTTCGAGGAACTGCGCACGATCGACCATGGCGCGGATGCGGGTCAGCTCGCTGTCGATGCTGGGCGGCTGCGCAGCGGCAGCGAAGGCGTTGGCAAGAGGTGAAGATGACATGACGGTGCAGCAGAGGAAGTATCAGGCCCGCCCGCGGCCGGCCCGCAGTCGGCACGCTTGTGCGCGCGGTGACACAAAGAATAAAACTGTGCCGACTATCCTCGCATGCGCGCGGCGCGATCCAACGTTAAGCGCCCGCCTTGCAAGATTCAAACAGGCACCGATTTGCCGGCCTTTTTGGGCTTTTGGCGCTCAGCGGCGCGTTTACACCTGCATCCCAGGACTCTCAAGTATTGATGCCTGCGGCCGATAGCTTGACAAGCCATGGGTTCGTCGATGGCCGCCGCCCCGCCAAGGCCCAGTGTCAAAACAAGCGCGCATTTCCAAGCCAGTTCCGACTTTTCCATCGGGACACCTCTGACAGAATCCACTCCCATGCTTGTCATCATCGGATACATCGTCGCCTTCGGTTGCATCTTCGGCACCTATGTGCTGCACGGGGGCAACGTCCAGGTCATTCTCAAGGCCCTGCCCTTCGAGATGGTGACCATCGGCGGCGGCGCCATCGGCGCCTTCATCGTGTGCAACCAGCCCAAGGTGCTCAAGGCCACGGCCAAGGCCATCCCTGGCGTGATGAAGAGCTCGCGCTACACCAAGGCCCGCTTCATGGAGCTGATGGCCCTGCTGTACGAGATTCTGCAGAAGGCCCGCAAGGAAGGCCTGATGTCCATCGAAGGCGATGTGGAGGCTCCCAACGAGTCGCCCATCTTCACCAAGTACCCAGAGCTGCTGGCAGACCACCATGTGGTGGAGTTCCTGACCGACTACCTGCGCATGATGGTGTCGGGCAACCTCAACTCCCATGAGATCGAGTCGCTGATGGACAGCGAGATCGAGGCGCATCACGCCGAGGCCCATGCCCCGGTCAATGCGTTGACCCGCCTGGCCGGCGCCCTGCCCGCCTTCGGGATTATCGCGGCCGTGCTGGGCGTGGTGAACACCATGGGCTCGGTGGGCCAGCCGCCTTCCGTGCTGGGCGGCATGATCGCCTCGGCCCTGGTCGGTACCTTCCTGGGCATTTTGCTGGCCTATGCGCTGGTGGAACCCATGGCCGGCCTGGTGGAGCAACGCGCCCAGGATGCCGCCAAGGAACTGGAGTGCATCAAGACCACCTTGCTGGCCAGCATGCAGGGCTACAACCCCGCCACGGCCATCGAGTTCGGCCGCAAGGTGCTGTTCTCTACCGAACGTCCCGGGTTCCTGGAACTGGAAACCCACGTCAAGGGCAAGAAGTAATCCTGCGTCCAGCAGCGTCAAGCCATGGCAGAGAAAAAGTTACAGCCGATCATCATCAAGCGCGTCAAGAAGACTGCGCATGCACCCCACGGCGGTGCCTGGAAGATCGCCTATGCCGACTTCGTGACCGCGATGATGGCCTTCTTCCTGCTGATGTGGCTTCTGGGCTCCACGGCCAAGGGCGAGCTGCAGGGCATTGCGGCGTATTTTTCCTCGCCGCTGAAGGTGGCGATGGCCGGCGGCGATGGCGCAGGCAACAGCTCCAGCGTGATTCCCGGCGGCGGCAACGACCTGGCCAAGGTGCACGGCCAGGTGCGGCGCTCGGAGGCGGCGGACAGCTCCAACCGGCGCACCAGCGTCGATGCAGGCCGCGCCGATCAGGCCCAGGTGGATTCCAACCGCATCAAGGCGCTCAAGGCCAAGGTGGACGCGATGATCACCAGCAATGCGCGCCTGAACGAATTCCGCTCGCAGATCCGCACCGACGTGACGCCCGACGGCCTGCAGATCCAGATCGTGGATGAGCAAAACCGCCCCATGTTCGACAGCGGCAGCGCCATGGTCAAACCCTATATGCGCGACATCCTGCGCGAAGTGGGCGCAGCGCTGGCGGGCGCGGAAAACCGCATCAGCCTGTCCGGCCATACCGATGCCGCCCCTTACGGCAACGCCGACCGTGGCTACAGCAACTGGGAGCTGTCGTCCGACCGTGCCAACGCCTCGCGCCGCGAGCTGGTGGCGGCCGGCATGCCGCTGAACCAGCTGGCCCGCATCACCGGCCTGGCCAGCAGCGACCTGCTGCTGCCCGATGATCCGCGTGCCCCGCAGAACCGGCGCATCACCATCACCGTGCTCACGCAGGAGGCCGAAAAGCGCCTGCTGGGCCACCGCGGACCTGTGACACGCAACGCCTTGCCGCCATCCTTGGCAGGCGGCAATGGCGGCACGGCGAATGCGGCCACCACCGAACCCGCAACCGGCGAGACCGCGGCACAGCCCGCTGCCACCTCGCCTGCAACTGCCCCGTCTGCGCCCGCGTCACCTGATCGTGTAACAAATTAAGGTTTGCGCCCGATGCTGCCGAAAAGCAGGAAAATTCCCACATTGCGCCAAGAAGGTTTCATATTGTTACCATCGCGGCGGATTCTTACCAGTACCGAGCACCTACCGACCGAAAGGGCCTCACGTGGCTAATGCCCTGCGTTTTTTGATCGTTGACGACTTCTCCACCATGCGGCGCATCGTGCGCAATCTGCTCAAGGAGAGCGGCTTTCCCGAAGCCGATGAAGCCGAAGACGGCGTCGTGGCACTGCACAAGCTGCGCAACAGCAAGTTTGATTTCGTGGTGACGGACATCAACATGCCCAACATGAACGGCTTCCAGCTGCTCACCGAAATCAAGCAGGACGACAAACTCAAGCACCTTCCCGTGCTGATGGTGACGGCCGAGGCACGCAAGGAGGACATCGTGGCAGCGGCCCAGGGCGGCGCGGCAGGCTACATCGTCAAGCCCTTCACCAAGGCCACGCTGGAAGAGAAAGTCAACCTGATCCTCAAAAAGCTGGGCCTGTAGGGCACGTGCCATGAGCAACCCGGATGTCCCCGACAGCGTCCACTACAAGGTGGGCGTTCTCACGCGCCAGCTGCATGACTCGCTCAACGAGCTGGGCTATGCGGACCGATTGCGCGGCAGCATGGGAGAGCTGCCGGACGCGCAAAGCCGCCTTTCCTACATTGCGCGGCTGACCGGAGAAGCCGCCGAGAAGGTTCTGAACCGCGTCGAATTGGCCAAGGTCCAGCAGGACCGGCTGGCCGAGCGTGTACGCGCCATGCGGGCACAGATGGTCGAGGATCCCGTGGCGGCCGTGGCCAAGGGCCGGGTGATGAACTTCCTGGAGGAAGTCGAGCAGGGCACGCGGCAGGCCGACGAGCACCTGACCGAGATCATGATGTCCCAGGACTTCCACGATCTCACGGGCCAGGTCATCGCCCGCGTGGTCTCGCTGGCCGCCGATCTGGAGGACCAGCTGGTGCAGTTGCTCATCCAGACCTCGCCCAACCCGCAGCAGACGGCGCTGGAGCCCCTGGAAAAACCCAAGGAGCACCTCGCCGGCCCCGTGGTCGATCCCGAGAAGACGCCCGATGTGGTGACTTCGCAGTCCCAGGTGGACGATCTCCTGGCCAGCCTGGGATTCTGATCGCCCCGGAGGCGCCCGTCGCCTCCCCCCATTGCACGGCAGCCTCTTTCGCCTGGGCGCAAGGGGCTGCGTGCCATCTTCGCGGCGCCCTTGCACCATGCGGCTGCCGCGCCACCCCTTGTGCAGACAGCCCATAAGCGCCGCTTGAGCCCCGCTTATCGGGGCTTCGCCTTCCTGGCTTGTTCCGACAATGACGCAAATCCTTCCGTCATTGCGCCATGGACTCCAGCCAAGACAAAAGCCTTCCCGCCACCGAACGCAAACTGCAGAAGACGCGTTCTGACGGCCAGGGTGCGCGCTCTCGGGACCTGTCCCACCTGGCCATCCTGGGCACCGGCGCGCTGATGATGCTGATGGGCGCCGAGCCCCTGATCCAGCACCTGCGCATGGCGCTGGCTCAGCAACTGGCGTTCGACGCACACACGGCCAAGACGCCGGCCCTGATGATGGAACGCATGCTGTCCATGGGCAGCCTGGGCCTGAAGATTTCCCTGGGCGTTGCCGCCGTGACCACGGCTGCAGCCGTGCTGTCGGGCATGCTGGCCGGCGGCTGGATCCTGAGCCTCAAGCCCATTCAGCCGCAGTTCAACCGGCTCAATCCGCTGTCGGGCCTGACCAACCTGTTTTCCAAGCAGCAGATGGTCACCGTGGCGAAGATGGTGGCGATGACGGCCATCCTCGCCTTCGTGGCCTGGAAGTTCCTGAGCAGCCATCTCGCCGAGATCGCCGCCATCTCCTCCCAGCCCTCGGCCATGGCGCTGTCCATGACGGGGCAATGGCTGGCCAGCGGCGTGGCCGTGCTGCTGCTGGTGGTGTTCCTGATGGCCGTGATCGACGTGCCGCTGCAGGCCTACCTGTTCAAGTCACGCCTGAAGATGAGCCATGAGGAAGTCAAGCAGGAGCACAAGGAGTCCGACGGCAATCCGCAGATCAAGAGCAAGATCCGCCAGAAGCAGCGCGAGATCGCCGACCGCGCCAGCGTCAACGCCGTGCCGCGCGCCGACTTCGTGGTCACCAACCCCACGCACTATGCCGTGGCCCTGCGCTACGACGAAAAGACCATGGCCGCCCCGCAGGTCATCTCCAAGGGCACGGACCTGGTGGCGCTGAAGATCCGCGAAGTCGCGGGCGCCCACAAGATTCCGGTGCTCGAATCCCCCATGCTGGCGCGCGCCCTGTATGCGCACGCCGACCTGGACCAGGCCATTCCCGCCGCGCTGTACACGGCCGTGGCCCAGGTCCTGGCCTACGTCTACCGCCTGAAGGCCGCGCTGCGCGGCGAAGGCCCCATGCCTGGCGATCTCGGCGAACCCGCCGTGCCCGCCGAACTCGATCCGCACCAGGGCCGCCGCGCGCCAGGCGCCGCCGCGACCGCTGAAGGTACTGCTCCATGACGACGAATCCGCTCCAATCCCTGCAATCGATGTGGTCGAGCGAGAACGCCAAGTTCGCTCAGGGCCTGATGGCGCCGCTGCTGGTGGTGGCCATCCTGGCGTTGATGGTGCTCCCCATTCCGCCGTGGCTGCTGGACACCTTCTTCACGCTGAACATCGCCGTGGCGCTGATGGTGATGATGGTGGCGGCCTACATGATCCGGCCGCTGGACTTCGCCGCCTTTCCCTCGGTGCTGCTGCTGACCACGCTGATGCGCCTGTCGCTGAACGTGGCCTCCACCCGCGTGGTGCTGCTGGAGGGCCACACCGGCCCCGGCGCGGCAGGCGCGGTGATCGAGGCCTTCGGCCACTTCCTGATCGGCGGCAACTTCGCCGTCGGCCTGATCGTGTTCGCCATCCTGGTGGTGATCAACTTCGTGGTGATCACCAAGGGTGCCGAGCGTATCGCCGAAGTCTCGGCCCGCTTCACCCTGGACGCCATGCCCGGCAAGCAGATGGCCGTGGACGCCGACCTGAACGCCGGCCTGATCGACGAAAAGGAAGCCAAGCGCCGCCGCGCCGAGGTTCAGGAAGAGGCCAACTTCTTCGGCTCCATGGACGGTGCCAGCAAGTTCGTGCGCGGCGACGCCATCGCGGGCATCCTGATCCTGGTGATCAACATCATCGGCGGCTTCGCCATCGGCATGATCCAGCACGGCCTGTCGGCCGGCCAGGCCGCCGACAGCTACATCCTGCTGGCCGTGGGCGATGCGCTGGTCGCGCAGATCCCCGGCCTGCTGATCTCGGTGGCCGCGGCCATGGTGATCTCGCGCGTGGGCAAGGAATCCGACATGGGCCAGCAGATCGCGCAGCAGCTGTTCATGTCGCCCAAGGTGCTGGGCATCACGGCCGGCGTGCTGGGCCTGCTGGGCGTCATTCCGGGCATGCCGCACGTCGTGTTCCTGTGCACGGGCGCGTTGCTGGGCTGGCTGGCCTGGATGCTCTCGCGCCGCCAGCAGGAACGTGCCTCCCAGCAGACCCAGGCGCCCGCACCCGTGGCCGCGCCCAGCGACGGCGAAGCCACCTGGGACGACCTGCAGCCCGTGGACCTGCTGGGCCTGGAACTGGGCTACCGCCTGATCACCCTGGTGGACAAGGGCCGCCAGGGCGACCTGCTGACCCGCATCAAGGGCGTGCGCCGCAAGTTCGCCCAGGAAGTGGGCTTTCTCCCCCCCGCCGTGCATGTGCGCGACAACCTGGAGCTCAAGCCCAGCGCCTACCGCATCACCCTGCGCGGCGTGATGGTGGGCGAGGGCGAGGCCTTCCCCGGCATGTTCCTGGCCATCAATCCGGGCGGCATCAGCACCCCGCTGATCGGCACCCAGACCACGGACCCGGCCTTCGGCCTGCCCGCCCACTGGATCGACGAGCGCCAGAAGGAAGCGGCACAAATGGCAGGCTTTACCGTGGTTGATTCGGAAACCGTGATGGCCACCCATTTGTCACACTTGATGCAAGTGCATGCCGCCAAGCTGATCAGCCGTACAGAGACGCAGCAGTTGGTGGAGCATGTGGCCAAGCTGGCTCCCAAGTTGATCGAAGAAGTCATTCCGAAAATGGTGTCCATCACGACGTTCCAGAAAGTGCTCCAGCTGCTGCTGGAAGACTCGGTGCACGTGCGTGACATCCGCACCATCATCGAGACGCTGGCCGAGCATTCCTCGACCACGCAGGACCCTGTGGAGCTGGCCCGCCGCGTGCGCATCGCGCTGTCGCCTTCCATCGTCCAGCAGATCTACGGCCCGACCCGCGAGCTGAACGTCATCGCCATCGAGCCCGGACTCGAGCGCCTGCTGGTGCAGGCCCTGTCCAACCCCGGCTCCCCCTCACTGGATCCCGGCGTGGCCGAGATCCTCACCCAGAAGGCGGCCGACATGGCCAACCAGCAAGAAGAGCTGGGCCTGCCTGCCTGCCTGCTGGTTCCCGATTCCATCCGCAATTCCATTGCCCGCCTGGTGCGTCGCGTGGCGCCGCGTCTGCAGGTTCTCGCCCACAGCGAGATCCCCGAAACGCACACCATCCGCATCGGCTCGATTCTTAAAGGTGCATCCGCATGAACATCAAACGCTTCTACGCCCCCACCTCCCGCGAGGCCCTGGCCAAGGCGCGCATGGCTTTCGGAGCGGGCACCCTGATCCTGTCCAACCGCAGCACGCCCGATGGCGTCGAGGTCATGGCCACGGCCGAGGACACGCTGGAGCACAGCAAGGCCGCTGCCAGCAGCACGCCGCTGCAGCAGGCCATCGAGCGCCGCTCCGCAGAAGAAACCACGGGCCTGCGCCCGCAGGTGCAGGCCCAGCTGATCCAGGCGCAGACCCAGCCGCGCGCAGCCCAAGCGGCGCTGCAGGCCTCGCAGTCGGCCCAGTCGCGTGCTTCCCTGGCAACGTCGTCGGCGATTGCGCAGGCCATCTCGCAGGCGGCCTCGCTGTCGGCAGACGGTGCCGAGCCGGCCGGCCTGCGCCAAAGCGTGCAGGAAGACACCGAGCAACTGGCCATGAGCACCCTGTCCTTCCAGGACTATGTGCGCGAACGCATGCTGCGCCGCCGCCACGAGGCCGGCATCGACGAGCCGCTGCCCAGCTTTGCCCAGCGCCGCAGCCTGGGCGACGCCCTGCGCGAAGCACCGGCCGCCGCGCCCATGGCCGCACAGCAGACGTTCAAGGCGCCGCCCGCGCCTTCCGTGGCCCGCCACAACCCGCTGCGCGCCAGCGCCGAAGCACCGCTGCGCGAACCCCTGCGCAGCGAACCCGCCCCGGCCATGGCCTCCCAGGCACTGCGCGATGAACTGCAGTCCGTGCGCGACCTGATCGAGGAGCGCTTCAACACCCTGACCTGGCTGGGCCAGACGCGCCAGAACCCCATCCACGCCAACCTCACGCACAAGCTGATCCGCGCGGGCTACTCCCCCGTGCTGGCCCGCGCCCTGGTCGAGCACATGCCCCAGGACCTGTCCGCCGGCGACGCCGTACGCTGGCTGATGCAGGTGCTGGAACGCAATCTGCGCACCGACGCCGACCAGGCCCCGCTGTACGAGCAAGGCGGCGTCTTCGCCCTGGTGGGCTCCACCGGCGTGGGCAAGACCACGACCACGGCCAAGCTGGCTGCCCTGTGCGCAGCCAAGTACGGCGCCGCCAGCGTCGGACTGATCACCCTGGACACCTACCGCGTCGGCGCCCACGACCAGTTGCGCTCCTACGGCCGCATGCTGGGCGTGGTGGCCCACCTGGCCCATGACCGCGCCGCGCTGCAGGACCTGCTGGGCCTGCTGGCCAACAAGCAGCTGGTGCTGATCGACACCACGGGCGTGGCCCCGCGCGATCCGCGCAAGGACGAGATCCTCGACCTGCTGGACCTGCCCGGCATCCAGAAACTGCTGGCCGTGAACGCGGCCGGCCAGGGCGATGCGCTGGACGATGTGATGCAGGCCTTCAAGGCGCGCGGCTCCAGCCAGGCCATCCTCACCAAGGTGGACGAGGCCGTGAAGCTGGGCCCTTCGGTGGACACGCTGATCCGCCACCAGATGCAGCTGCGCGGCGTGACCAACGGCCAGCGCGTGCCCGAAGACTGGGAGCGCGCCGATGCGCAGCAACTGGTCTCCGCCTCCATGCGCGCCGCCACCCGCTCGGCCTTCGATCCCAAGGCGCTGGACCTGGACTTCTTCTTCACCCCGTCCAGCCCCAGCACGGAAGGCGAGATCCACCATGCTTGAAACCTTCCCCCAGCTGCACCAGGGCCTGGGCCTGCACGGCCAGCCCGGCGCCGCCGCCCCCATGGGCCTGCGTGTGCTGGCCCTGCTGCGCGACACGGCCAACGACCCGCAGGGCCAGGCCGAACAATCCCTGCTGTGGCCGGTCTGTGCCAGCCTGCAGCGCCTGGGCCTGCCCGTTCTGGTGCTGGACGCCAGCCAGGCCGAGTCTCCGGATGCGCCAGGCTTGGCGCAGCTGCTGCAGCAAAGCGCCTGGCAGGCCCGCACCGGCCTGCACCCCGATCCCCGCCACAGCTCGGTGGCCGTGCTGCCCGCCCGCCAGGGCCTGCAGCTGCTGCCCCAGCAGGCGCGCCAGGCCGGCATGACGCCCATGCAGTGGCTGCAGCGCCATGTGCGCGGCTACGCCATCGTCATGCTGTATGCCGATGCGGACACGCTGGCCGGCAACCTGTCAGGCCAGGCCGTGCACCCGCTGATGGTGCTGCCCGAACAAGGCGCCCGCGTGCTGGGCTGCTACCGCCAGCTCAAGCAGCTGGCCGTCCATGCCGGCCTGCGCTGCCTGCTGGCGCCGCTGCTGCCCAACCCTGACGACCTGGGCGTGACCAGCTACGACTGGCGCCGCGGACAGACCGGCGCCCGCAGCCAGGCCGAGGATGCGCAACAGCTGCAGTCCCAGATCGACGCGCTGATGCGCTGCGCGCAACGCCACCTGGGCCATGCGCCGGGACTGCTGCCCGTACGCCTGCACCATGCACCGGACTTGCAGCGCCTTGCGCTGCAACTGCTCAACCATGCGGGCAGCGTGTTGCCACATGGCGGCCAGGATCTGGCCGCCGGCTTCGCGCCGCTGCCCGCATCCCATGCCTGGAGCCACTGACTGCCATGTACACCGCCAAAGGCCAACTCGACCGCGATGCACTGATCCGTCGGCATGTACCCCTGGTACGCCGGATCGCGCTGCACATGATCGCCAAGCTGCCTCCCAATGTGGAGCTTGATGATCTGATACAGGTCGGAATGATCGGCCTGGCCGAAGCCCTGTCCCGCTTCGAGAGCGAGCAGGGCGTGCAATTCGAAACCTTCGCCAGCCAGCGCATCCGTGGCGCCATGCTCGATGAGCTGCGCGAGGGCGACTGGATGAGCCGCAGCTCCCGCAAGAGCCAAAAGGACATAGAGCACGCGCTGCACCGCCTGGAGCAGCGCCTGGGGCGCACGCCGCTGGAATCCGAGATCGCCGATGAACTGGGCATGGACCTGGACGACTACCAGTCGCTGCTGGGCAAGGTGCGCGGCACGCAGCTGGTGTATCTGGAGGACATGTCGGGCGGCGACGAGGGCGAGGACTTCCTCGAACGCCATGTGGCCGACAGCGGCGCCGATCCCTTTGCGCTGCTGCGCGACCACCGTCTGCGCGTGGCCCTGGTCGAGGCCATCAAGGCCCTGCCAGAGCGCGAGCAGTACATCATGGGCATGTACTACGAGCACGACATGAACCTCAAGGAAATCGCCGCCGTGCTCGGCGTGACCGAATCGCGCGTGTGCCAGCTGCACAGCCAGGCGATTGCGCGCTTGCGCACAAAAATGCGGGCGCATTAAGCGCTCCCCCTGAGGCGCTGACGCGCCTTCCCCCTCTCTCGCTGCGCGGGAGGGGGACGACACCCTCGCGGCGGGGCGGCCCTTGCTCGGTGTCCCTCGCTTTGGGCCGTGCCGGTTTTTTGTGCCGCGCATCTCATTTGAGCTTTCGGGCTGATACCGCCCACCCTCTCTCTCACTCCCCTTTTTCTATGCGCTGCCGCGCAGGGCCTGGACTTCGCGCTCGAAGATGCGCCAGAAGGCGGGTTCCTGCGTGGTGGCGAAGTTGATGCGCATGCAGGTGCTGGGCTGGCGGCCGGCGTGGAACATGGCGCCGGGGGCGATGAAGTAGCCGGCGTCCAGCAGGCGCTGGGCCAGGGTTTCGGTGTCCACGCCGGTGTCCACCCAGCCGAACATGCCGGCCGGCTCGGCCGCGAAGCGGGCGCCGGCCTGCTGGGCCAGTGCCACGCTGCGCATGCGGGCCTGGGCCAGGTGCTGGCGCAGGCGCTCGGCATGGCGGCGCAGCTGCCCCTGGTCCATGCAGTGGGCCAGGGCGCGTTCCATCAGCGAGGGGGTGGTGAGCGTGGACAGCAGCTTGGTGTCCACCAGGCGCTCCACCAGGGCAGGCGGCGGCGCCAGGTAGCCCACGCGCCAGTTGGGCGCCAGCAGTTTGGCGAAGCCGCTCACATAGATGCTGTGGCTGAGGCGGTCCAGCACGGTCATGCGCGCGGCGTGGTCGGGCGCGATCTCGCCATAGGTATCGTCCTCCACCACGTAGAAGCCGAATCGCCGCGCCAGCTGCAGCACCTCGTGGGCGCTGGCCGGTGACAGGCTGTAGCCGGTGGGGTTGTGCAGCACGCTCACGCTGACGTAGAGCTTGGGCGCGCAGCTTTCGCAGTAGCGCTGCATCACGGCCAGGTCCGGCCCGTCGGGGCCGCGCGGCACGGGCAGCACGCGCATGCCCAGCGATGCCAGGCGCGCGAACTCCACGGCCCAGCCGGGCTCCTCCACCATCACCGGGTCGCCCGGCTGCAGCAGGGCGCGGCTGACCACGTCCAGCCCATGGGTGGCGCCCATGGTGGTGATGATGTGCTGCGGCGCCGCCGCAATGCCCAGGCGCGCCAGGCGCCGCGACAGCGCCTCGCGCAAGCCGATGTCGCCCAGCGGGTCGCCATAGCCCACGCAGGAGTCGTGCAGGGACTTGCCCGAGCAGGCCTTGCGCATGGCGGCCGCCAGGAAGCCGGCCTCCAGCCACTCGGCCGGCAGCACGCCCGCACCGGGCTGCGGCCTGCCGCCCACGCTCTGGTGGAACATGCCGCGCACCAGCATGGAGGCATTGATGCGCGTGCCCTTGGGCACGCCAGGGGCCTCCTCGGCAGGGACCGCACGGGCCTGTTCGGGCTGCAGCAGCGGCGCATCCTGCACGAAGTCGCGCACGAAGAAGCCGCTTTGCGGCCGCGCCTCGACCAGGCCCTGGGCCTGCAGCAGGTCATAGGCGGCCACCACCGTGTGCGTGCTCACGCCCTGCTGGCGCGCGCATTCGCGCACCGAAGGCAGGCGTGCGCCCGCAGGCAGCAGCCGCATGCGGATGCGCTCGCCCAGGCGCTCGGCCAGCTGGGTGCTCAGGGTCTGCGGCGCCAGCCGCGAGAGGGGAACGGTCATACGGAAACGGGTGTGAGCGGCTGCGAACGGGTCACCAGAAAGTCACTGTATCGGGATAGGCACCAATACAGAACATGCAATTGAGGGTCCAACTGTATTGGCACTGTACAGGTCTTGCACCTATATTCCATGCATTCGTGCTGCGGAGAAGGCCTGCCGGGCCCTCCTCCCCAACAGCCCCTGCCGCCTGTATGGAGACCTTCGGGGCCACCGCCTCATGCCACCGTCCGAACTCACCGCCTTGCTGCTGCTCGCCGCTTCCATGAGCTTCAGCCCCGGTCCCAACACCACGCTGTCCACGGCCCTGGCCGCCAACCACGGCCTGCGCCCGGCGCTGCGCTTCGTCGTGGCCGTGCCCGTGGGCTGGTGCGTGCTGCTGGTACTGAGCACGGCCGGCGTGGGCGCGGCCATTGTCGCGGCGCCGCTGATGCTGTGGCTGGTCAAGGCCGCCGGCATCGGCTACCTGCTGTGGATGGCCTGGCGCCTGAGCCGCAGCGCGCAGATGGCCTCGCTGCAATCGCAGCAGCAGCTGCAGGTGGGCTTCTGGCAGGGCGTGGGACTGCAATTCGTGAACATCAAGGCCTGGCTGCTGGCCCTGGCCATCGTGGCCGGCTGGCTGGCGGGGCGCGAGGACCTGACCGAGCGGCTGTCCGTGGTGCTGCCCGTGATGGCCGCCTATGCCTTTTCCAGCAATCTGCTGTATGCCTGCGTGGGCGCGCTGCTGCGCCACTGGCTGGCCCAGGGACGCAGGCTGCTGTGGTTCAACCGTGCCATGGCGGCCATGCTGGCGCTGACGGCGATGTGGATGGTGGCCGCATGAGGGTCCTCCACCCATGCCCAGGCAAAGGCCGTACTGGCCTGCCCAGCTATTGAAGGGAGGATGCGCAGACCCTTCACGGCCGCGACAAAATACCCTCATTGCCGGCGCAAGAGCGAACGCACTATCCGCACTCCGCTCTTCACATGCGGCCGGCCCGTGCCCCACGACGGCATGGCAATCCATACCAGTCCGCCCGCATGGCGGGCACCGCAAGACCTAGAACTGTTTTTTTATGACGACCTGGACGCTGGCAGACCGTGCTGCCAAGATGAACCCCTCCGCCATCCGCGAAATCCTCAAGCTCACCGACCGTCCCGGCATCATCAGCATGGCGGGCGGCCTGCCCTCGCCGCTGGCCTTCCCGCTGGACGAGTTCACCCAGGCCTGCCAGACCGTGATGGAGCGCGATGGCGCCTCGGCCCTGCAGTACGCCACCAGCGAGGGCTTCGCGCCCCTGCGCCAGGCCGTGGCCGACTTCCTGCCCTGGGAAGTGGACCCTGACCAGGTACTGATCACCACGGGCTCGCAGCAGGCGCTGGACCTGATCGGCAAGGTCTTCCTGGACCGGGGCAGCCGCATGCTGGTGGAAAAGCCCACCTACCTGGGCGCTCTGCAGGCCTTTGCACCGCAGGAACCCATTCCCGTGGGCGTGGACAGCGATGACGACGGCATCCTCGTCGAGGACTTCGCTGCCAAGGCCGGCACAGGCGCTGACAAGGCCCGCCTGGCCTATGTGCTGCCCAACTTCCAGAACCCCACCGGCCGCACCATGGCCGAGGCACGCCGCCAGGCCCTGGTGGACAAGGCACGCGAACTCGACATCCCGCTGATCGAGGACAACCCCTACGGCGACCTGTGGTTCGAGCAGGCCCCCGCCCTGCCACTGGCCGCGCGCAACCCCGAAGGCGTGATCTACCTGGGCTCGTTCTCCAAGGTGCTGGCCCCGGGCCTGCGCATCGGCTTCCTGGTGGCGCCCAAGTCCGTCTACAACAAGCTGCTGCAGGCCAAGCAGGCGGCCGACCTGCACACGCCGGGCTTCAACCAGCGCGTGGTGTCCGAGGTCATCAAGGACGGCTTCCTGGACCGCCATGTGCCCACCATCCGCGCCATGTACAAGCGCCAGCGCGACGCCATGCTGGCCGCGCTGGAACGCGAAATGGCCGGCCTGGACGTGCAGTGGACCCGTCCTGTGGGCGGCATGTTCCT
Organism: Delftia acidovorans; assembly: GCA_031286585.1. Lineage (GTDB taxonomy): Bacteria > Pseudomonadota > Gammaproteobacteria > Burkholderiales > Burkholderiaceae_C > Comamonas > Comamonas acidovorans_A. The sequence continues at coordinate 28,072 of JAITUC010000051.1, read as the reverse complement.
GTGGGTTCGCCTGCCCAAGGGCATGGATGCGCAAAAGCTGCTGCCCGCCGCCGTCGAACGCGGCACGGCCTTCGTGCCCGGCGCGCCGTTCTATGCGGACGAGCCCCAGGCCAACACGCTGCGCCTGTCCTACGTGACGGTGTCGGCCGAGCAGATCGACAAGGGCATCGCCGCCCTGGCCGCCGCGATTCGTTCGCAGCTGCCGGCCTGATACGCACAACGCACAGCCCCGGCTGTTCGCTGAAAGCCGGCTTTGCGCCGGCTTTCTTCATCCTGCATTGCCCATCGCAACCCTGCCCCTTGCCATGACCTCCACCGCCGCTCCCCGCCAGCGCCCCTTCATGACCGTGGATGTGTTCACGGCACGGCCCTACCTGGGCAATCCGCTGGCCGTCGTGCTCGATGCCACCGGATTGACCGATGCGCAGATGCAGTCCTTCGCGGCCTGGACCAACCTGTCCGAGACCACCTTCTTGCTGCCTCCCACCGAGGCCGGTCGCGCTGCAGGCGCCGACTACCGCGTGCGCATCTTCACGCCGGGCGGCGAGCTGCCCTTTGCCGGCCATCCCACGCTGGGCAGCTGCCATGCCTGGCTGGCGCAGGGCGGCGTGCCGCAGCAGGCGCAGCGCATCGTGCAGGAATGCGCCAAGGGGCTGATCGGCATCGAGCGCCAGGACGGGCGCCTGGCCTTTCAGGCACCGTCCACTGACATCGGCGACGTGGAGCCCGGCCTGCTGGATGACGTGGCGGCCGCGCTGGGCGCAGAACGCGGCCAGATCCTGCGTGCTGCCTGGCTGGACAACGGCCCGCGCTGGATGGGCGTGCTCTTCGAGCATCCCGACCAGGTGCTGGCGCTGGAGCCCGACCATGCAAGGCTCAAGGCGCTGAACACCAAGGTGGGCGCCTGCGCGTTGAACGAAAGCGCGCAAGATGCACCGGCACTGATCGGCCGCAGCAGCCGCGAGGCACGCGCCTTTGCCACGGGCCAGCGGCCCGCCGCAGCCGGGGCGGATGCCGCCCCCAGCCTGGAAGTGCGCGGCTTCGCCAGCCCCGTCGGCGTTACCGAGGACCCTGTCACCGGCAGCCTCAACGCCAGCCTGGCCCTGTGGCTGCGCGGCGAAGGCCTGCTGCGTGCGCCCTACATCGCCAGCCAGGGCTGCTGCGTGGGGCGCGACGGGCGCGTGCACGTCAGCGAGGACGCGCAGGGCGCGCTGTGGATAGGCGGCCATGTCGTGGAATGCGTGAGCGGCCAGGTACTGCTGTAGAGCCGCTGCAGACCCGCTTGGACACGCCATGGAGCCGGCACGACAGACCTGTCGCCAAGGCGGCAGCCAGTCGCCCGCAGGACAAACGCCAGCGCCGTCGCTGGCCACAATCCGCGCCATGGGAACCCTCTATCTTGTGCGCCATGGCCAGGCCTCGTTTGGTGCCGAAGACTACGACCAGCTCAGCGAGCGCGGCACGGCGCAGTCGCAAAGGCTTGGGGCCTACTGGCGGGAGCGCGGCCTGCGCTTCGACGCGGTCTACACCGGCACGCTGCGCCGCCATGCCCAGACGCTGGCCGGCATCGCCGACGGCCTGGGCGGCCTGCCTGCCGAACAGCACCGCACCCATGCCCTGGCAGGTCTTGACGAATACGACAGCGGCGCACTGCTGCAGGCCATCCACCCTGCGCCCCTGCCCAAGCCCGACACGCCCGAGCTGTACCGCCACCACTTCCGCCTGCTGTGCGATGCCCTCGCCCAGTGGATGGCAGGCACCATCAGCCCCAGGGGCATGCCCAGCTGGGATGATTTCTCTGGCGGCGTGCGCCAGGTGCTGGAGCGCGTGCGCCACGAACACGCCGACGAAAACGTGCTCCTGGTCAGCAGCGGCGGCCCCATCTCCACGGCCGTGGGCCATGTGCTGGGCACCTCGCCCGAAGTCACCATTGCGCTCAATATGCGCATCCGCAACAGCGCCGTGACCGAGTTCACCACCAGCCCCAAGCGCCTCATGCTGCAGACCTTCAACACGCTCAACCACCTGGACACGGACGAGCACCGCAGCTGGATCACCCACGCCTGATCCGCCCCCGGGCAACGCTGTCACACAGCTATCGCGCCGGGGCATAGCAGGCAGAACAGCGGTGCTCTGGGCCGGCCTGCGCTTTTGCGCCACACTCGCCGGCCAGGAGACGAAGACCCATGAACAAACGCCGATTCGCGCGCAGTGCCCTGGCCTGCGCGGCCCTGCTGCTGGCCGGCCTTGCCAGCCACGCCCAGCCGCTGTCGAACAAGCCCATCCGCATCGTCGTGCCCTTTGGCGCAGGCGGCGTGGCCGACGTCACCTCGCGCATCGTCGCGCAAAAGCTGGCCTCGCAACTGGGCCAGCCCGTCATCATCGACAACAAGCCCAGCGCAGGCGGCATCGTCGCAGCCGACACCGTGGCCAAATCCGCGCCCGACGGACACACGCTGTTCCTCATGTCCAACGGCAGCGCCGTCACCGTGGGCCTCTTCAGCCAGCTGCCCTTCGACATGGTCAAGGACTTCAGGCCCATCTCCACCCTGGGCTACTTCGACATCGGCGTGCTCACCGCCAGCGACTCGCGCTTCAGGAACCTGGGCGAACTCGTGGCCTGGGCCAAGGCCCACCCCGGCCAGCTCAACATCGGTAGCATCGCCATCGGCAGCACCCAGCACCTGGCGGCCGAACTGTTCAAGACCACGGCCGGCATCGACGCCCAGATCGTGCCCTTCAACGGCACCCCTGCCGTGGTCACGGCCCTGCGCGGCAAGCAGATCGACGCGGCCGTTGAAATCCTCACGCCCATCATGGGCCAGATCAACTCCAAGGCCGTCAACCTGCTGGCCATCACCGGCGACAGGCGCTCGGCCCTGCTGCCCGGCGTGCCCACGGCCCAGGAGTCAGGCGTCAAGGGCTTCGTCGCCTCCTCCTGGAACGCCCTGGCCGCCCCCGCCAAGACCCCCCCTGAAATCATCGCCCGCCTGAACAAGGAAATCGCCGCCGCCGTGAACTCCCCCGAAGTCACGCAGAAACTGCGCGAAATGAACGTGCAGGCCCAGTCCAGCACGCCCGAGCAGACCGCCCAATTGCTGCAATCGGAAATCAAGCGCTGGGGCGACGTGATCGTCCAGGCCAAGATCCCCAAGCAGTAAAAGACAGCGCCTGCATCGGGCCGAATCCCGGCCTCGAAAAACCACCACCCGGCAGGGCCCAAAAAAGACCAAAAACTAAAGAGGCTCCGGCGCCCTTCCCACAGTATCCGCAGGCAGCGCAACCATCTCGGACAACAACTGCACCAGCCCGCGAGCCGAAGCCTCCACCATCAAAGCCCCCCGCTCGGCCGTGGCCCCGGCGGCATTGCCGACGGCGCCACAGGGGTTGTAGTCCTCGATGGCCCAGCCCATCTTGGCGCTTCGCCCATTGCCCAGCAAGGCATGCCGCCGCGCCCGATCCTCCGAAGTGGAATGAAAGTCCCGCGCATGCTCCATGCGCACGGTCCCCGGAGCCAGGTGCAGCATCATCGACGTCTCGACCTCGCCGCCATGGATGCCGAAGCGGTGCTCGTGCGCACTGAACTGCGCATTGGCAGCATCGTCCACCAGCCCGAACCAGCTGCTGCTGTAGACCAGCAGGCCATGGCGAATGCGCAGCTCGCGCGCCACGATGTCCATCACGCTGACCTGCCCGCCATGGCCGTTGAGCAGCAGCAGCCGGCGCACGCCGGCCCGCGCCACGCAGGCGCCCAGCTCGGTCCACAGCGCGATCACGGTGGCGGGCGACAGCGTCAGCGTGCCGGCAAAGGATTGGTGCTCCACGCTGAAGCCGATGTTCTGCGGGGGAAGGAACAGCGCGGGCAGCTCGGGCGGCAGCAGCGGCAGGGCCGCATCGATCACGCCCTGCAGCAGGCGGGCATCGACGGACATCGGCAGGTGGGGGCCGTGCTGCTCCACGGCGGCCACGGGCAGCACCGCCACGGTGCGGGCGGCCAGGCCGCTGGCCTGGGCGTGCGCAAAGTCGCGTGCCGAGGCCTCGGCCCACCAGCGGGAAGGCCAGGCGCCGGGGGAGATCTGTTCGGGCGGGGAGTCTTGCATGGCCCGATATTAGGGCCATCCACGGGCTGCCGGCGCCCTCCTCACTCGGCCTTGAAGTTGGATTCCTTGACGATGCGTTTCCAGCGTTCGTTGTCGGACTCGATCAGCCGCGCGAACTCTTCGGGCGTTCCCCGGCGCGGCACATAGCTGTAGCTGCGCAGCTTGGCCAGCACGTCGGGCATCTGCATGACCTTGTCCATCTGCTGCGCGAGCTGGGCCACGATGTCGCGGGGCGTGCCCTTGGGCGCGAGCAGGCCCGACCAGGAGCTGAAGCCCATGCCGTCCACGCCGGCCTCCTTGATGGTGGGTACCTGGGGAAAGACCTCGGCGCGCTGGGGCAAGAGCACGGCCAGCGCCTTGACCTTGCCCGTGCGGATCATCTCCACCGAGGTGAAGGAGTCGAACGAGAAATCCACCTCGCCCGCCACCACGGCCTGCATCTGCGGCGCCGTGCCCTTGTACTGGGCGTTGACGATGCCCGGCGCGCCAATCACCTTCTTGAACTGCTCGGTGATCAGCGAAATCATGCTGCTGCCCGAGGACACGCTCAGCGGCTTGCCCTGTCTGGCCATGGCGACCAGCTCCTGCAGGCTGTTCACGGGCAGGTCCTTGCGTGCGATGAGGACGAAGCCCACGTCCCACAGGTGGCTGATGGGCTCGAAGCTGGACAGCGCCTCGTAGCTGGTCTTGTAGAGCACGGGGCTCAGCGTCTGTGCGCCGGCCGTGTTCATCAGCAGGGTGTAGCCGTCGGGCGTGGCGCGGGCGGCCAGTTCCGTTCCGATGACGCCGTTGGCGCCGCCCTTGTTGTCCACCACGAAGGACTGGCCGGTCAGCTCCCCGAGCTTTTGCATGGCCAGCCGCGCCACCACGTCGGTGGTGCCGCCGGCGGGAAAGGGCACGATCACGCGCACGGACTTGTCGGGATAGGCGGCTGCCGCGCGCGCGTGCTGCGGCAGTCCCCAGGCTGCGGCCGCTGCCGCGCCAGCGGCCAGGAAATGGCGGCGAGATGTCTCCTGCATGGCTTGTCTCCTTGTGTTGCTCTATCCCGAATGGGTGGCCGGTCCATGATGGGCAGCGGACCCGTCGCCTGTCCAATACCAAGCGCCTATGCAACGATATCTTTTGCCAATCGTCCTGCAGCGGGCCACAGGCGATCTCTCTGGACGGCCCGCTACCATCGCAGCCTGCAGCCGGGGGAACCAAAGACCATGCCCCTGGCTCCCACAGTCCGCCATGCCGCACCAACCGCCACTTCGCCACACCGCGTCCCAGAGCCTCGCCTTCTGGCTCCTCGCCTTTTTCCTTGCCGCCGCCAGCCTGCTTGCCACCCCTGCCGGCGCCCAGCTGCGCCTGAAGACCGGCAGCGGCCCGGCAGCGGCCCTGGACACGCCCCGCGTGCGCGCCGAGCTCGTGGCCCAGGCACCCGAGGGCGTTCAGCCCGGACAGACGCTGTGGCTGGGCCTGCTGATCACCCACCAGCCCGAATGGCATACCTACTGGAAGAACGCCGGTGACTCCGGCCTGGCCACCGAGCTGAACTGGCAGCTGCCCGCAGGCCTGACGGCTGGCGAGATCCAGTGGCCCGTGCCCGAGGCGCTGCGCGTGGGCCCGCTGGTCAACTACGGCTATGAAGGCCAGGTGCTGCTGCCCGTGCCCGTGCAGGTGGCCGCAGACTTCAAGCCGCCCGCCTCCGGCATGCTGGACCTGCGCCTGCATGCGAACTGGCTGGTCTGCCGCGTGGAGTGCATTCCCGAGGAAGGCGATTTCCAGCTGCAGCTGCCCGTGCAGGGCAGCACGGCAGGCCAGGGCCAGGCCTTCACCCAGGCCTGGGCGCTCAAGCCCCAGGCGCTGTCCGCACCGGCCCAGGCCAAGGTGCTGCCCGCCAGCCAGCCCGCCGCAGACGGCAAGACGCCCGACGAGCGCGTGCAGCTGCGCATCGAGGGCCTGCCGGAATCCCTGCAGGGCCGCACGCTGGACTTCTATCCCGAATCCTCCGACACCTTCCACCACGCGGCCGAGCTGGGCAAGGACTGGCAGCAGCGCTGGGATGGTTCGGCCTGGGTGGCCGAGCTGCCCCTGTCCGACATGCGCGGCGAGACCCCGGCCAAGCTGCCCGTGGTCCTGGCCCTGCCGCCTGCCGAGCGCGCCGCAGCGCTGGAGCAGGGCCAGCCCGTGGCCTGGCGCGCCGAGGCCCCGGTCGAGGGCCGCTGGACGGCCGCCGCCATGGCCAGTGTCTCGCCCGCACTGGCTGCGGCCCTGGCAGCCAACCAGGCCGCTGCGCCTGCTGCCAGCGCCACCAGCCTGTGGATGGCCCTGCTCGGCGGCCTGGTGGGTGGACTGATCCTCAACCTCATGCCCTGCGTCTTCCCGGTGCTGGCCATCAAGATCCTGGGCTTTGCACGCCATGGCCAGGACCGCCGCGCCCAGCGCCTGGGCGGGCTGGCCTATACGGCGGGCGTGGTCCTGTCCTTCCTGGCCCTGGGTGGCCTGCTGCTGGCGCTGCGCGCGGCGGGCGAGCAGCTGGGCTGGGGGTTCCAGCTGCAGTCGCCGGCCATCGTGGCCCTGCTGGCAGCCCTGTTCACCCTGCTGGGACTGAACCTGGCCGGCCTGTTCGAGTTCGGCTCCATGCTGCCCGGCCGCTGGGCTGCGGCCCATGCGCGCCATCCGGTGGCCGATGCCTTTCTGTCCGGCGTGCTGGCCGTGGCCATTGCCTCGCCCTGCACGGCGCCGTTCATGGGGGCCTCGCTGGGCTTTGCCATCGACATGCCGGCCTTGCAGGCACTGACGGTATTTGCCGCCCTGGGCCTGGGCATGGCCCTGCCCTATCTGCTGGCCAGCTTCGTTCCCGCCGTGGTGCGCTGGCTGCCGCGCCCTGGCGCCTGGATGGACACCTTCCGCCGCGCCATGGCCTTCCCCATGTTCGCCACCGTGGTCTGGCTGGTCTGGGTACTGGGGCACCAGAGCGGCATCGACGCCGCCACCGCGCTGCTGGCCCTGCTGCTGGCCTTCAGCGCCCTGGTCTGGACGCTGACGCTCAAGGGCCGCACGCGGGCCGTGCTGGCCACGCTGGCCTTGGTGCTGGGGGGCGCGCTGCTGGCCACCACCGCACCGTTGATCGCCACACCTGCCCAGGCCGGGGGAACAGGCACGGCGTCCGTTGCAGGCGAGCGCTGGCAGCCCTGGTCGGCCGCCCGCGTGGCCGAGCTGCAGGCGGCGGGCAAGCCCGTGTTCGTGGACTACACGGCCGCCTGGTGCGTGACCTGCCAGGTCAACAAGCGCACCACGCTCAACCATGAGGAGGTGCTGGCCGCCTTCGAACAGCGCGGCGTGACCCTGCTGCGAGCCGACTGGACGCGGCGCGATCCGGCCATCACCGCCGCGCTGCAGCAACTGGGCCGCAGCGGCGTGCCCGTCTACGTGCTGCATGCGCCGGGCAAGCCGCCGGTAGTGCTCAACGAGCTGCTGTCGAAGAACGAGGTGCTGGGGGCGTTGGCCGCGCTTTGACGGCACGCCCTCCTGGGACAAACCCCGATTTTGGGTAGGTCCCAGGCCTACATTTGTTGCAGCGCACGCCGTCCTAGACTGGATGCATCCGGGGAATACCGCAATCCGAACGCTAGGCGCCGCGGCTGCCGCCCGACTCCGGAGACCCGCCCGCGCGGCAACTGCCCGCCCTGCACGACACAGGAGGTGGGCCATGCATGCACTGATCACCCATTCGCACCCTTCGGGGGGGCACCATCGTTCACGCGGCAAGGGATTGCTGCTGGCGCTGGGGCTTGCCAGCCTGGCCGTCGCCGGGATCGTCCTGCCCTTTGTCTGGGACCTGCTGGGCTTCGTCAACGGATTGCCCAAGATGGGATGGCTGCAGTCCATCCTGGCCGTCTCGCCGGTGTTCAGCTGGCTGATGATGTTCGCCTGGGGCCTGGCCGTTCCCGTGGCGCTGATCTATGCGCTCTACCACCCGCAGACCCATCCCTGGGGCAATGCGGCCATGGTGGCGGGCGCCATGTTCGTCGCCGTCACCTGGTATGTGCACATGCCCGCCGCGTCGCAGTGCACGGCGATGTACCCGCAGGCCGGCATGGCCTGCTCGGTGCTGCAATGGGGCTTCAGCATGAGCCTGGGCGTGGCAACGGCGGCCTATGTGTTCCTGGTCTTCATGATCGCGCTGTCCTCGCTGGGATTGCTGGCCGAATGCGTGTCGCGCAATGAACCACCCAGACCCTGATTGCGCAGGGTCTTGCAGCCAGGTCCCGGCCACCGGTTTTCTATAATGAAAGCTGGGTGTCCAGACCGCATGGGGCGGCAGGACAGGTGTTGATAGCGCAGGTCGGGCCGCCTGCGCACCGGGGCCGCAAGGCCCCTTTGCTGCTTTGCACAATGAACACCCACACGACCCCGCGGCCGTCCGGCCCGCGCACGCCCCTTTTCCTGTCTTTCGCCGATCGCGTCGGCGCCTTCCTGTCCCGCTGGTCCCATGCCGAGGCTGCGGGCGGCATCGTGCTGCTGCTGGCAGCGGCCGCCGCCCTGGTCTGGGCGAACTCCGGCTGGGCGGGCGCCTATGAGGCGCTGTGGCACACGCCGCTGAGCCTGGGCCTGGGCCCATGGCAGCTGTCGCAGTCCCTGCATTTCTGGGTCAATGACGCGCTGATGAGCGTGTTCTTCCTCGTGGTCGGCATGGAGATACGCCGCGAGATGCATTCCGGCGCACTGGCCCGGCCGCGCCAGGCGCTGCTGCCCGTGATGGCTGCGCTGGGCGGCGTGGTGGCGCCGGCCCTGATCTTCCTGGCCTTCAATGCCGCGCCGCCGCTGCGCAACGGCTGGGCCGTGCCCACGGCCACCGACATCGCCTTTGCCATGGGCGTGCTGGCCCTGCTGGGCCGGGGCCTGCCGCCCGCGCTGCGCGTGTTCCTGCTGGCGCTGGCCATCATCGACGACCTGGTGGCCGTGCTCATCATTGCGCTGTTCTATTCGGGCGGGCTGCAGTGGAGCCAGCTGCTGGTGGCCGCTGCCGGGCTGGCCGGCGTGTTCCTGCTGCAGTCGCTGGGCGTGCGCCGCGCCTGGGCCTATGTGCTGCCGGGCGCCGTGCTCTGGTGGGGCATCTGGCAGACCGGCGCCCATCCCACGCTGGCAGGCGTGGTGCTGGGACTGGTGACGCCCGTGCACGCGCTGGCCGGCCGCGAAAGCGCAGCGCCCGTGGAGCGCGTGCAGGCGGACCTGCATCCCTGGGTAGCCTTTGGCGTGATGCCGCTGTTTGCGCTGGCCAACGCCGGCGTGCCGCTGCAGGGGGCAGGCGGCGCAGGCACCGATGTGGCGGGCACATCGGCCGTGATGTGGGGCGTGGCCCTGGCCCTGGTGCTGGGCAAGCCGCTGGGCGTGCTGCTCAGTTGCTGGCTGGCCGTGCGCCTGCGTCTGTGCGCGCTGCCGCCAGGCATGGGCTGGAGCGACACGCTGCTGGCCGGCCTGCTGGCAGGTATTGGTTTCACCATGGCCATCTTCATTGCCACGCTGGCCTTTGACGGCGAGGCCCTGCTCAATGCCGCCAAGCTGGGGGTGCTGATGGCCTCGGCCACGGCCGCCGTGCTGGGCCTGGCCTGGGGCCTGGTGCTGCGCCGCCGCCATGCTGCGGCCGCGACAGCGCAGCCGGCCTGATCCGCATGCGCTGCGTACACTGCGGCGCATGAGTGATACAGCCACAGACTCCCGCCTGCGCGACATCCTTGTGCAGTGCGGCACCCTGGCCGTGGTCGGCCTGTCGCCGCAGCCCGACCGGCCCAGCCACCAGGCGTCGCAGTACATGCAGCGCCACGGCTACCGCATCGTTCCCGTGAATCCGGTGGTGGCACGCGAAGGCGGCCGCATCCTGGGCGAACCCGTCCATGCCAGCCTGACCGACGCTGCGGCCGCGCTGGCCGCCCAGGGCCTGCGCATCGACATGGTCGATTGCTTCCGAAAGAGCGAGGACATCCCGCCGCTGGCCGCCGAGGCGATTGCCATCGGCGCGCGCTGCCTGTGGCTGCAATTGGGCGTGGTCAACGATGCCGCCCTGGAACTGGCCCGTGCCGCCGGCCTGTGGACCGTGCAGGACCGCTGCGTGAAGATCGAACACCAGCGCCTGCTGGCCGATGCCCCGCCCGCCGCCCGGTAGCCCAGGAACTGCCCATAATTGCCCATGAAAAAGGCCGCAGCCCCGAAAAGGCTGCGGCCTGCAATTGGCGTGGACCAAGGCCCGGTCAGTCCGGTGCAGGTTACCTGCCTCCGTCCGGGTGTCTGCTTCAGCCCACATCCAGCATCATGCACCGGCTTTGTGACAGCCCTGTGATGCAGATCACGGTCCGGCTCACTGCACAAGAAGCCGGATCCGCCCCCTCATTCCGAAAATCCCCCCATTCCCCCAAAGCGCCGCGTCGGCCTCAGCCGCGCCGCGTGAAAAGGCGCAGGTAGCGCGAAGGCAGGTCCTGCATGCGCATCATGATGGGCAGGTCGGCCGTGTTGAAGTCGCTGTCCCAGGCCGGTGCGCCCAGCACCTTGGCGCCCGTGCGCAGATAGCCCTGGATCAGCGCGGGCGGCTCCACGCTCATGCCGCTGGTGCTGACCGAGGCCAATTCCTCGGGCAGGGCCACGCGGGGCTTGACCTGCAGTTCTGGCTCGGCCAGATGGGTCTGGCGCAGTTGCTGCCAGACGCGCGCCGGGCCTTCGCCGTGGGCCAGTCCCGGGTACTGCATGGGGATGCTGGCGCAGCCGACCATGGCGTCCAGCTGGTTGCGCTGCATGAATTCGGCCAGTGCGCCCCACAGCGCCAGGATCACGCCGCCCTGGCGGTGCGATGCATGCACGCAGCTGCGGCCCAGCTCCACCATGCGCGGGCGCCAGGCGTGCAGCGGGGCGAGGTCGAATTCCTGGTCGGAGTACAGGCCGCCGGCGCGCAGCGCCTGGGTGGGCGTGAGCAGGCGGTAGGTGCCGATGACCACGCCCCGGTCGGCGTCGCAGACCATCAGGTGCTCGCAGAAATCGTCGAAGGCGTCGATGTCGTGTCCGGCCAGCGGCGTCTGCAGCACGGCGCCCATCTCGGCGGCGAACACCGTGTGGCGCAGGCGCTGCACCTGTCGCACTTCATCAAGGTGCCGGGCCCAGCGCACGTCCAGCCGCAGCGGCTTGTCTGCGGTCTGCGATGGCTGGAGAAGCGCGGAAAGCGGGGGCTTGGCGACGTCGATCGCCGCGTTGCGAAGGGTGTCAAGAACGTCCATATGCCCGCCTTCCTCGTCATGTTGGACGCAGTCGGTGACCTGCCTGTGCCACTCGGTTTGCCTGCGTGCCGCCATTGTGGAAAGCCGCCATGAAAGTCCCGCGACGGTTGCGTTACAGCAACATGTCACGCCGCACCGCGATGGTGCACTGCAGCAAATGCCTCTATGACAGGTGTCGCGCGCAAGTTGGTGCACGCCACCACAGGTCCGGCATGTCGTCAAAAATGAAACAATTTGTGCGTTAATGACGGGGCCGCATGCCCGGCCATCGCGGCATGCGCACGTCATCAGCCCTCCCTTGCCGCGCCATGCTCCAGACCCTTCGCTCCAAGATTCTTGCCATCAGCACAGCCACCGTGGTCGGCGCCCTTGCCATCACGGGGGCCGCCACGTACCACATCGTTCGCGGCAGCACCTTCCAGACCATCGAACAGGATCTGGATGCCATCACCGCCGGCAACACCATGGCCATCGACCAGTGGGTGGCCTCCAAGGCACGCGCCGTCAGCGCCGCCGCCGCCGTGATCGAGCATGGCGACCCGCAGGGCTTTGCCGCCCACATGGGCCAGGCCAGCGGCTTCCCCATCACCACGGTGGGCTGGCAGGACAAGACCTTCAAGTCCACCACCAGCACCCCGCCCGACTACGACCCCACGGCCCGCCCCTGGTACAAGAGCGCCGTGCAGGCCGGCAAGCTGACGCTGACCAAGCCCTATGGCGACTCCACCACGGGCGTGCCCTATGTGGCCTTCGTGGCGCCCATGCTGCGCGGCGGCGAATTGCAGGGCGTGATCAGCGGCGCCGTGCCGCTGGAGGGCGTGCGCGAGGTGGTCTCGGCCATCCGCCCCACGCCCGGCAGCCTGGGCTTTGTGGTCAGCCGTGACGGCCAGGTGCTGGCGCATGCCGATGCCAAACTGCTGCTCAAGCCCACCTCCGACATCTCCGAGTTGCTGACCCCGGCCGCGCTGACCGCGCTGGCCAGCGCCACGACACCGCTGGAAGTCAGCCTGGGCGGCAGCGCCAAGCTGCTCAAGGCCCGCCCCGTGCAGGGCACGGACTGGCTGCTGGTGGTGGCGCTGGACAAGGCCGAGGCCACGACCGGCCTGCAAAGCGTGCTCAAGACGCTGGCCATTGCCATCGTGCTGCTGGCCTGCCTGGCAACTGCCGTGGCGGCGGCACTGACGGCACAGTCCTTCCGGCGCCTGTCGCAGGTGCGCGACGCCATGGACAAGATCGGCTCGGGCGGCGGCGATCTGACGCAGCGCCTGCCGGTGTCGGGCAATGACGAAGTGGCACAGATCGCCTCGTCCTTCAACGGCTTCGTCGAGCAGATCGGCACCGTGCTCAAGGATGTGCGCAACGGCGTGGAGTCCATGAAGACCGCCACCGACGAGATCAAGCTGGGCAACCTGGACCTGTCCAACCGCACCGAATCCTCGGCCAGCAGCCTGCAGGAGACCTCGGCCTCCCTGTCACAGCTGACGGCCAATGTGCGCCAGTCGGCCGAGGCGGCCGCCATGGCCACGCGCCTTGCCCAGTCGGCCAGCAGCTCGGCCACCAAGGGTGGCGACGTGGTGGGCAGCGCCGTGAGCACCATGGACGACATCTCCAGGGCCTCGTCCAAGATCGGCGAGATCATCGGCGTCATCGACGCCATCGCCTTCCAGACCAACATCCTGGCGCTCAATGCCGCCGTCGAGGCGGCCCGCGCCGGAGAGCAGGGCCGGGGCTTTGCCGTGGTGGCGGCAGAAGTGCGCAGCCTGGCGCACCGCAGCGCGGCGGCCGCCAAGGAGATCAAGACCCTGATCGACGCCTCGGGCGCCAGCGTGGCCATGGGCACGGACCGCGTGCGCGCGGCCGGCCAGACCATGGGCGAGATCGTGGACGGCATCCAGCGCGTCTCCCAGATCATTGTCGAGATCAACGGCGCCATGACCGAGCAGAGCGTGGGCATCGGCCAGATCAACCAGGCCGTGGCCGACATGGACCGCGCCACGCAGCAGAACGCCGCGCTGGTGGAGGAGTCGACCGCCGCATCGTCCGTGCTCAACGAGCAGGCCCACCACCTGTCGCGCACGGTGGCCGGCTTCACGCTGGAAGGGCGTGCGCCTGCCCGGGATCAGTTGCTGCTCACCCACTGAGCCGCACCGACCGGCGCGCTCAGGCCTGGGCCGGCGCTCCCAGGCGCTGGGACAGGCTTTGCGCCTGGTCCTTCAGCAGCAGGGCCGGCCGGCCCTGCGGGTCCAGGTCCAGCGTGGCCGAAGGGCCGATGGCGGCAATGGCCAGCACCAGCTGGCCAAAGCCGTCGAACACCGGCACGGCCAGCGCGCTCACGCCTGACAGCAGCTGGTTCTCGACCCGGCTCAGGCGGCTGGCGCGGATGGCGGCCAGCTCCTTTGCAAAGGCGGGCTCCTCCAGGCTGTGGCCTTCCGCGTCCAGCAGGGGCGCAATGCGCCCGGGCTCGCCGAAGGCCGCAAAGATCTTGCCCGTGGCCGTGTGCCGCAGCGATGCGGGCGTGCCGTGGCGCATGGCCACATAGACATGGGTGGGCCCCTCTTCCACGCGGATGATGGTCGGCCCCTGGCCGCTCCACATGGCAATCGACACCGTGCTGCCCACCTCCTGCGCCAGCGCAGGCAGCTCGGCAATCGCCAGGCGCACGGGATCGGCCTGCTGCAGGCTGATCAACCCCATCTGTATGGCCAGCGGCCCCAGGCCGTAGTGGCCGCTGGCGCGGTCCTGCTCCATCAGGCCCAGCTTGCAGAAGCTCACCAGGTAGGGATGGGCCTTGGCCGCCGTCATGCCGGCCTCGCGCGCCAGATCCTTCAGCGCCATGCGCCGGCCGGTGCGCGCCAGCGCCTTGAGCAGCTGGCCGCCGACCTCCACGCTCTGGATGCCGCGCGGGCCGCGCGCGGGCTCGTCATCGGCGCAGTCGGAAGGGAAGACAGGGTCGTTCGGGGAGGAGGCGGCATCGGACATGGCAGGCATTGTGAAGGCTGGAACCCGGAGTTTGCGGCTCCGAGGGTTTTTCACTATGCCAAACGAATTGTTCAATGTTGAATTTTTCCCTAGCATTCAGGCATTCGATAAAAACAAATGCATTTGTTCATCTCAAAAACAGGATGCCCATGACCACCAAGACCTTTGCCTCCGCCGCCGACCTCGAAATCAAGCAGGTCAGCTTCGACAAGCTCTCCGAGCATGCCTACGCCTACACGGCCGAGGGCGACCCCAACACCGGCATCATCATTGGCGACGATGCCGTGATGGTCATCGACACCCAGGCCACGCCCGTCATGGCCCAGGACGTGATCCGCCGCATCCGCGAGATCACCGACAAGCCCATCAAGTACGTGACGCTGTCGCACTACCACGCAGTGCGCGTGCTGGGCGCCTCGGCCTTCTTCGCGGAAGGCGCCGAGCACATCATTGCCAGCCAGGACACCTACGACCTCATCGTGGAGCGCGGCGAGCAGGACAAGGCCAGCGAGATCGGCCGCTTCCCGCGCCTGTTCCAGAACGTGGAAAGCGTGCCCGACGGCATGACCTGGCCCACCCTGACCTTCACCGGCAAGATGACCCTGTGGCTGGGCAAGCTGGAGGTTCAGATCCTGCAATTGGGCCGCGGCCACACCAAGGGCGACACCGTGGTCTGGCTGCCCCAGGACAAGGTGCTGTTCAGCGGCGACCTGGTGGAATTCGGCGCCACGCCCTATGCGGGCGACGCCTACTTCCAGGACTGGCCGCACACGCTGGACGCCATCGCCGCCCTGCAGCCCGAGAAACTCGTGCCCGGCCGGGGCGCCGCTCTGCAGACGCCGGCCGAGGTGCAGGCCGGCCTGGCCGGCACGCGCGATTTCATCAGCGACCTGTGGACCGAGGTCAAGGCCGGCGCCGACGCCAAACAGGACCTGCGCAAGGTCTACGAGGCCGCCTTCGCCAAGCTGCAGCCCAAGTACGGCCAGTGGGTGATCTTCAACCACTGCATGCCCTTCGACGTGACCCGCGCCTATGACGAGGCATCGGGCCACGCCGACCCGCGCATCTGGACCGCCGAGCGCGACCGCCAGATGTGGCTGGCGCTCGAAGGCTGATGCACGGCGGCGTCCGGGCCTGAACACCGGCACGCCCGCCCATCGCACCCGTCCGTGAACCGGCGCCCTGGCGCGCCGGCGGGGATGGCTGCGCCCTTTTTTCCACACTGCCCACGCCAGAGGACGACCCCCATGTCCCACCCCGCCATCCCCCTGCAAGCGCTGCGCGGCAGCGGCGCAGACATACAGTCCATCCACATCCCCTACGAGCGCCATGCCGACCAGGACGCCGGTGCGGACACGCCCGCCCGGCATCCCGTAGTCATCGTCGGCGCCGGGCCCGTGGGCCTGTCGCTGGCCATCGACCTGGCCCAGCGCGGCCAGCGCGTGGTGCTGCTGGACAACGACTGCCGGCTGTCCACGGGCTCGCGCGCCATCTGCTTTTCCAAGCGCACGCTGGAGATCTGGGACCGCCTGGGCGTGGGCCAGCCCATGGTGGACAAGGGCGTGTCCTGGAACCTGGGCAAGGTCTTCTTCAAGGACCAGCCGCTGTACCGCTTCGACCTGCTGCCCGAGGACGGCCATGAGCGCCCGGCCTTCATCAACCTGCAGCAGTACTACGCCGAGGCCTATCTGGTCGAGCGCGCCCTGCAGCTGCCGCTGATCGACCTGCGCTGGCACAGCAAGGTCACGGAGCTGGAGCCAAAGGCCGAGGGCGCCCTGCTGACCGTGGAGACGCCTGACGGCAGCTACCGCATCGATGCGCAATGGGTGCTGGCCTGCGACGGCTCGCGCTCGCCGCTGCGCGGCCTGCTGGGCCAGGAAAGCCATGGCCGCATCTTCCGCGACCGCTTCCTGATCGCCGACGTGAAGATGCATGCCGAATTCCCCACCGAGCGCTGGTTCTGGTTCGACCCGCCCTTTCATCCGGGCCAGAGCGTGCTGCTGCACCGCCAGCCCGACGATGTCTGGCGCATCGACTTCCAGCTGGGCTGGGACGCCGATCCCGAGGAAGAGAAAAAGCCCGAGAACATCGTTCCGCGCATCCGCGCCCTGCTGGGCAAGGACGCGCCCTTCGAGCTCGAATGGGCCAGCGTCTACACCTTCGCCTGCCTGCGCATGGACCGCTTCGTCCATGGCCGCGTGGTCTTTGCGGGCGACAGCGCCCACGGCGTCTCGCCGTTCGGCGCACGCGGCGCCAACAGCGGCGTGCAGGATGCCGAGAACCTGGCCTGGAAGCTGGACCGCGTGCTGCGCGGCCAGGCCGACGCCTCGCTGATCGCCACCTACGGCGCCGAGCGCGAATACGCGGCCGACGAGAACATCCGCAATTCCACGCGCGCCACCGACTTCATCACGCCCAAGAGCGAGATCAGCCGCCTGTTCCGCGACGCCGTGCTGGACCTGGCGCGCGACCATGAATTCGCGCGCCGCATCGTCAACAGCGGGCGGCTGTCCGTGCCGGCCACGCTGCATGGCTCGGTGCTCAACACGCCCGACACGGACACCTTCGACGGGACGCAGCTGCCCGGCGCCGTGCTGGCCGATGCGCCCATGCGCCGGCCCGGCGCAGACGGCACGGCCTGGCTGCTGCGCGCCCTGGGCCCGGACTTCACACTGCTGCACTTCGGCCCCACGCCCGCCTGGGCGCAGGCGCTGCCCGGCGTGCTCAACCTGTCCATCGCGGCCGAGGGCGAGGCCCATGCGCACAGCGCCGACCTCATCGATGCGCGCGGCCTGGCAGCCAAACGCCTCGATGCGCGCCCCGGCACCAGCTACCTGCTGCGGCCCGACCAGCATGTCTGTGCGCGCTGGCGCCGCCCCGACGAGGCCGGCGTGCGCGCCGCGCTGCAAAGAGCCTGCGGCGCCGCCGCCACGGCCTGAACCTCTTACGCCCCATCCACAGGAGACCGCCATGCTGCTGTCCACCCACCCCAACCTGCAGGCCTGCGACGATTTCTACGAAGCCCTGATCGCCACCCACCAGGGACTCGACACCGCGCAAAGCCATGCCCTCAATGCCCGCCTCGTGCTGCTGCTGGCCAATCACATCGGCCACCAGGGCACCTTGCTGCATGCGCTCGAACTGGCCCGCGCCAGCGCAGGACTTGCCCCTGCCGGCGCGGACCCGGCCGAGCGCGGCGCCGTGACGCCGGTCGCCCCGGTGCACGCGGCCGCCTGAAGCCGCGCGCCGCCGCACGCGCGGCGGCCTGCCATCCCCACAAAGGCGCCCGCCTCACACCTCGGACATCTCACAAGGGCGCCGCATACAACATGGAGACAAGGATGCAACGCAAGCAGTTTCTGGCCGCACTGGCCTGCTCGGGCCTGGCCCTGGCCGCAGGGCCTGCCGCCCTGGCACAGGACAAGCCCCTGGAATGGGTCGTGGGCTATGCGGCCGGCGGCGGCTCGGACGTGGTCGCACGCGTCATCGCCGAAGCCATGGGCCGCAACATGGAGCGGGTCATCGTCATCAACAACAAGCCCGGCGCGGGCACCAACATCGCGGCCGAGTACAGCGCCCGTTCGCGCGACTACGGCAACCTCATGTTCACGGCCGACTTCGCCACGCTGGCGGCCAACCCCTTCCTGTTCAGCAAGCTCAACTACAACGCCGAGCGCGACTTCAAGCCCGTGGGCATGCTGGTGCGCTTTCCCATGCTGCTGGTGGTCAACAACGATGTGCCCGCCACCAACCTCTCCGAATTCCTGGCCTGGGCCAAACAGCAAAAGACCGGCGTGAGCTGGGGCTCGGCCGGACTGGGCAGCCCCCACCATCTGGTGGGCGAACTGTTCCGCGAACAGGCGGGCATAGCCAACATGACCCATGTGCCGTATCGCGGCGCGGCCCCGGCCGTGCAGGACGTGGTCGGCGGCCAGATTCCCGCCATGTGGGCCGACAGCGCCACCATCATTCCCTTCCTGAGCGAGAAAAAGCTCAAGGCCATCGGCGTGGCCAGCCCCGCCCGCGTGGACGTTCTGCCCCAGGTCGCCACGCTGCAGGAGCAGGGTCTGAAGGGTTTCGAGGGCTATGCCTGGCAGGGCATCGTCGTGCCCGCGGGCAGCTCGGCCGAGGTGGTCAGGAAGTTCAGCCAGTCGCTGCAGCAGGCCCTGGCCGACACCCGCACCAAGGCACGCCTGGCCTCCATGGGCGTGGAACCCATGCCCGGCAGCGCCGAGCAGATGGGCCAGTTCGTGCGCGCCGAACGCAGCAAATGGGGTCGGGTGATCTCGGCCAACAACATCAAGCTGGATTGATCAAGCCCTCGCCGCCCAGAGCGGCGATGACTCCATGAAAGTGCCCGACCTCAGCAGGCCCTTGCGCCGGTGATCGGCATTTCCAGCAAATCCAGGGGACGGATGCCGCCTTGCAGGAATTCCCATTCGCCCCAGGCAAGGCTTCCTGAGTGGCGAAGCCCCGTTCAGCAAATCCACCACACCTCCCAGACGGCCTTGCCTTGCAAACCTTTGCCTTTCCAAGCTCGCTGGCGCAGGACCGCCCGGCCGTAGCAAGCATCGGCGAGGGTGGCTGTGAAGGCTTGACCAGATCCGCGCCTGATTCCCAAGCCTTCGGATCACCAGCGCGTGGCATGGACGACTTGCACAATTCTTCTTCTCGCTGAGGCTTCGCAAATCCGTCCGTATCAGATAACGGGCGCCCCCTTTTCACACACCACCCGGTCAACCAGGGCGTGCACGCGCCTACCTGTGGCTGTGCTCTTGCCAAAGCAGCGTTCATAAGCCAATCAAAGATTTATCCGAGCAAACCCTGTGAAATATAAGAAGATTCTTATGCGCTGCGGCCTCATTTTCAGATTCAGCCCTATTCCCTACATCCCCCAAAAAATTTCCAATACGCTTTACCCAGAAAACAACAGAGAAAAATGAGAGTTCTTCCCCCAATTTAAATCCTGCTTTTTCTTGGAATTTTTAGTGCTTGACTAAAAAATCAGCAGCCACAAAAAGTCCCAGAACAAATCCTGCTTCATCAGACATAGAAGCTTATATATCGCAGTCTTTCTTTAATTAATTCCAGAGCAATCCACAACCAAAAACATAAAGCGCAAGAAAATTATATTAATCAAATTCAAATTTACCTTGCGTCATCAACACAGGAGGGTCGAGATGAAAAGATTCCATATTATTTTCACAATTGCGCTATTGTTTTCGATCCCAAAAGCAGCATTCTGCAAAGGGTGGTTAGACGTTAGCACCACATACAATAGATATATCGGATGGGCCTGCCAACCGGGATCGGCCGACCCCGTAGGCATCCATATCTATGCTGATGGGCACTATATTGGTGGCGGCAACGCAGCCATCGTCCGTGAATTTGCCGTGCAATACGCCTGCGACAGCGTCACCTCACGTCATGGCTTCGATATTCCCATCAATGTTCCCGCTATTCTGCTGGACGGCACCGTCCGCGATGTGGCGGTATACGCAATATATGCCAACAATCGGAGCGAAAGGTTAAACAACACACCAGTGAAAATTAAATTTATCGCCTTACCCGGAAGAGAAAAACCCACTGTAATTGGTGATGTAGTCGGCAGAGACTTGGGTAGTCAGGAAGTGGGGTCGTTGGGGCATATCGGCATTTGGGATGGTCGCAACGTGCTTGAAGCCATCGGGTACGGCGATGCCAATGACACCATCAAGGAGACGCCTTGGTCATCGTTTTCCAGCAGGCCCAACCTCTGGAAAACAATTTCCCCTGTATGGCAAGAAGATTTCAGACAGAGCTTTTGCGATGAGTCGGTTTGCTGGCATAGACAAAATGACAATGGCATGTTGTATTTATTGGGCAACCAAACCCGTACCACGTGGCTCCAGGAAATGGCGGCAAGATCCGCATATGTCAAATACAAAATAGGCGCCTCCTATACATTGAGCGCCTACTTCACGCCAGCTCGACAAGGACTGAGCTACTGGACCAAGAGCTTTTGCAGCCCGTTCGCGAGTCAATGCCAAATGACGAAGGTAGAAAGAAAACCGACGCGAGGGATTTACCGCTGTGATGGCCTTGTACTGGATGCCTGGACCAGTACTGCCATTCGAGGCGGCACCCCTTTGCTGGGTCAGGAAATCTATGCAACTCCGCATCAAAGCGTGGTGGATAGTTGGAACCGACAAATGAGCTATCAAATCGCCTGGAACAGAATCATTACTCCGGCAAATGTGCATGCAAACCTCCAACAAATAAATTGGTAGAGATGTCTTCAAGCAGAAAAATTATCATATTGGTGGTCGTCTTGATCACCACGGCCTCGGCAATAGGCTTGTATGTCTATCGAAATACCAGCTCATCGGAGCCCATCCATCCACAGACGGGTTCGCTGGCAAGCGGACACAGGGCTCCATCTTCAATGCCTCCGGCCAGCGCTTATCATCGATCCGAGCACATCAGCAGCACACGTACGAGCGGTTCACAAACAGAACGCACCGGAAATATGGTGCCATCGTCAACGGTGCAAGGCACTGCCTCGGTCAGCATGGAGGAGCTTCTCGAAAAAAAGAAACAAGCCGTTTTCAGCTACTCCAGGGAGGGAAACTTTCCTGACACTCGCGTTCGTCTGAAAAAGTCCTTCGACGAAAAAACCCTGACCGCAAACGAGTACTACGGCGAATTGGCCCATATGCTTTCAATCTCGGTGGATGCTCCTGCAAGTATCACCAAGGAAGTTCTGGAATCAGGAAATAAATATGGCCGTGATGTACTGCTGGGCAATCTAGGCAGCAATCTTGACCTGCCCAACAGCATCTCCGCTTCCGAGAGGAATGCCATTTTCGATATGGTAAATGGCGCCAAGCCGGAATTGGGCGGCGGCATCCATGAACTGGGATTTTCAGATGTCTTCAGATATGAGGATTGGCTGAAATCCCTCAAGGCGTATGCTCCTGACGAAGCGAGTTTTCATAAAACTCTTGAAAATCTTATTCAAACAAGGATGGCTGATCCCAGGGAAATGCTGGCGCTGCAGTCCGCATTTCGGGACGAAAAGTTCTTGAACCACATAGACCCAACAGCACGCGAAAGATACTTGTTTTATATTTCGGGATACATCAAAGACTATCCAGGCAACAGCGTCGCCCAGAGCATCAATAAGGCAAAGCAGGATTATCTTGATGACATGAAGCGCTGATGCCGGCGGTGAATTGACTTGGATGACTTGGCAGCATGCCTGTATGTCACAACCACAGTCACCAGCACCAGACAACAGCGCTCACTCCACTCGCTTATGCCGCAACCACCTCCGCACTGCGCCCCATCCCCAGATAGGTATCGATGATGCGCCGGTCATGCAGCAGATCCCTGGCTGCGCCGCTGAGGGCCACGGCGCCCATTTCCAGCACATAGGCGCGGTCGGCCACCTTGAGCGCGGCGCGCGCGTTCTGCTCGACCAGCAGCACCGAGACGCCGTGGTCGCGCAGGCCGGCCACGACCTGCAGCACCTCGCGCACGATCAGCGGCGCCAGGCCCAGCGAGGGCTCGTCCAGCAGCAGCAGGCGCGGGCGTGCCATCAGCGCGCGGCCGATGGCCAGCATCTGGCGCTCGCCGCCCGACAAGGTGGAGGCCATCTGCGGACGCCGCTCCTTCAGGCGCGGGAAGATGGCAAAGACCTCGTCCATGCGCTGCACCTGGTCCCGCAGGCCCCGGCGCCAGCGCGAGAAGCCGCCCAGCAGCAGGTTGTCCTCCACCGACATCTCGCCGAACAGCTCGCGCTTTTCGGGCACCAGGGCCACGCCGTTCGCCACCATGACCTCGACACCGGGGCGCGCAATGCGCTTGCCGTCCAGATGGATCTCGCCGCGCGAGGGCAGCAGGCCCATGGCGGCCGACAGCAGCGTGGTCTTGCCCGCGCCGTTGGGACCGATGACGGTGACGATCTCGCCGCTGCGCACATCCAGATCGACCTGGTGCACGGCCTCCACGGGGCCGTAGGACACGCTCAGGCCCTTGAGCTGCAAAAGGGTGTCGCTCATGCCGTCTCTCCCGTTGCCTCGTCGTCATCACCACCGCCTAGGTAGGCATCCAGCACGCGCTGGTTGACCTGGATCTCGGCGGGCGTGCCTTCGGCGATCACGGTGCCGAATTCCAGCACCGTGATGCGGTCCGCAAGATTCATGACGAACTCCATGTCGTGCTCGACGACGAGAATGCCCAGCCCCTCGGCGCGCAGCTGGCGCAGCAGGTCGGCCAGGGCCTGTTTTTCAAGGTGGCGCAGGCCGGCGGCCGGCTCGTCCAGCAGCAGGGCCGCAGGCTGCCCAGCCAGGGCGCGTGCGATCTCCACGATGCGCTGCTGGCCCAGGGCCAGCGAGGCGGCCGGCGCGTCGGCGAAGGCGCCCAGGCCGCAGCGCTCGATCTGGCGGCGCGCCTCGGCCAGCACCGAGGCCTCCTCGGCCCGGTCCAGGCGCAGCATGGAGGCCAGCCAGCCCCTGTGCGCACGCCGGTGCGCGCCCACGGCCACGTTCTCCAGCACGCTGCGCTGGCCCAGCAGGCGCACATGCTGGAAGGTGCGACCCAGGCCCAGGGCGGCAAAGCGGCGCGAGGGCGCATTGTTCATGGCCTGGTCCATGAAGCGCACCTGGCCCTCGGTGGGCGAGTCCACGCCCGAGATCATGTTGAAGAAGGTGCTCTTGCCCGCGCCGTTGGGGCCGATCAGCGCATGCACCTCGCCGGACTTGAGCGTCATGGCCACATCGTTGTTGGCCACCAGGCCGCCAAAGCGCTTGGTCACATGCTCGGCCGCCAGCAGCACCTGGCCCGGCGCCGGCAGCGCGCGCACTTGCAGCGGCGCGGCGTCCGCCAGCTTGAGCGAAGACACGGGCCGGCGCACCCAGCGTGCCGTCAGCGCCTGCAGCGTGGGCCACAGGCCTTCGGCAAAGCGCTGCAGCACCAGCACCATCAGCAGGCCGAAAACGATGACCTCGAAGTTGCCGCTGGTGCCCAGCAGGGCCGGCAATATGTCCTGCAGCTTTTGCTTGACCAGGGTGATCAGCGTGGCGCCCAGCACCGCGCCCCACAGGTGGCCGGCGCCGCCGACCACGGCCATGAACAGGTACTCGATGCCCACGTTCAGGTTGAAGGGTGCCGGGCTCACGAAGCGCTGCATGTGGGCGTAGAGCCAGCCCGACAGCGTGGCCAGCAGGGCCGCCAGCACGAAGAGCTTGACGCGGTAATGCGCGGTGTCGATGCCCATGGACTCGGCCATGACGCGGCCGCCGCGCAGCGCGCGGATGGCCCGGCCCTCGCGCGAGTCCAGCAGGTTGTGCAGCAGCCACAGCGCCACCAGCAGCACGGCCCAGATCACCACGCCCATGGCGCGCGGCGAGGCCAGCGAGACGCCGCCGATCACCAGCGGCGCAATGCCCGTGATGCCGGTCTGCCCGCCCAGGAACTCCATGTTGCCGAACAGGTAGTACAGGCTCAGCCCCCAGGCGATGGTGCACAGCGGCAGGTAGTGGCCCTGCAGCTTGACCGTGACCGCGCCCAGCAGCCAGGCCACGACGAAAGTGATGAGCAGGCCCAGCGCCAGGCCCACCCAGGGCAGGCCCGCCGCGCCCACCAGCCCGCCCAGCGCGGCCACCGAGGCAGGCGCCGTGCAGACCCAGGCCGTGGCATAGGCGCCGATGCCCACGAAGGCCGCCTGGCCGAACGAGGTCATGCCGCCCACGCCGGTCAGCATCACCAGGCCTGCGGCCACCATGGCGAACAGGCCGATGTAGCTGAGGATGACGACGGTGAAATCAGGCAGAAAGCCCCAGGACGCGGCCAGCAGCGCAATGGCGGCCACCGTGAGCACGCGCGCGCTGATGCCGCCCGAAGCGGCCTTGGCAGGCGCCGCGGCCTGCGAGGAAACGGGGGCGCTCATTCTTCTTCCTCCACATGGTGGCTATTGCGCGATCGCCACCACAGCACCGGGATGATCAGCGTGAACACCAGTACCTCCTTGTAGGCACTGGCCCAGAACGACGAGAAGGCCTCCAGCAGCCCGACCAGCAGCGCGCCGGCCAGGGCCAGCGGGTAGCTGGCCAGCCCGCCCACGATGGCGGCCACGAAGCCCTTGAGGCCGATCAGAAAGCCGGTGTCGTAGTACACCGTGGTCAGCGGCGCGATCAGCAGGCCGGAGATGGCGCCGATCAGTGCGGCCAGCGCAAAGCTCACGTCGCCGGCCATGGCCGTGGGAATGCCCATGAGGCGTGCGCCCACGCGGTTGATGGCCGTGGCGCGCAGCGCCTTGCCGATCATGGAGCGCTCGAAGAACACGAACAGCAGGGCCACTAGCACCAGGGTCACGCCCACCACCACCAGGGACTGGCCCGAGATCGTGATGTCGCCCAGGCGCAGCTGCGCCTCGGAAAACGCGGGGGTGCGCGAGCCTTCGGCACCGAAGAACAGCAGCCCCAGGCCGACCAGTACGCCGTGCATGGCCACCGAGACGATGAGCAGCATCAGCACCGAGGCATGGGCCAGCGGCCGGTAGGCCAGGCGGTACAGCAGCGGCCCCATGGGCGTGATCAGCACCAGGGTGGCCAGTGCCTGCAGCATCAGCGAGGACGGGCGCAGCCCCCAGGCCAGGGCCACGGCAATGGCAGGCAGCGCCAGGCACCACAGGAAGGTGGCGGGCCAGCTCACCTGGCTGCCCGCGCGCCAGCGCAGCAGGTCCACCACCAGCACGGCGGCGGCCAGGGCCAGCAGCAGCCACAGCGTGGTGGGCACGCGGCCGGCCTGCATCATGGCCAGGGTGAGCGCG
The DNA here is from genome assembly GCA_031286585.1 of Delftia acidovorans. GTDB lineage: Bacteria > Pseudomonadota > Gammaproteobacteria > Burkholderiales > Burkholderiaceae_C > Comamonas > Comamonas acidovorans_A. Next base: position 2,930 of record JAITUC010000051.1, on the reverse strand, counting down.
CCGAAGGCGACGAACTCGCCCTGCGGAATGAAGATGATGCGGGTGACCGAGAACACCAGCACCAGGGCCAGCGCCATCAGGCCGTAGACGGCGCCGTTGACGATGCCGTCCTGCCCCAGCAGCAGGGCGATTTGCAGATCCATGATCGACTTTCGAGCAGGCGCGGCCGAGCGCCGCAGCGGCCGCCGCCAGGTGCGGCAGCCGCTGCGGCCTCAGGCCCGCAGGTTCAGGGCTGGTACTTCCAGGTGCCGTTCTCGATCTTGACCATGACGGCCGCGCGCTGGTCCAGGCCCAGGTGGTCGGTGGGCGTCATGTTGAAGATGCCGTGGGCGCCGGCCACGTCCTTGGTCTGCTCCAGCGCATCGCGCAGGGCGGCGCGGAACTCGGCCGTGCCGGGCTGGGCCTTCTTGAGCGCGGCGGGAATCGCTGCTTCGAGCACGCGGCCCGCATCCCAGGAATGCGCGCCAAAGGTCGATGCCGTGCCCTTGCCGTTGGCGGCCTCGTAGGCCTCCACATAGGAGACGGCAGACTTCTTGACCGGGTTGGCGTCGGGCAGCTGGTGGGCCACCAGCACGGGGCCGGCGGGCAGCAGCGTGCCTTCCACATCCTTGCCGCCCACGCGCAGGAAGTCGGCATTGGCCACGCCGTGGGTCTGGTAGATCTTGCCTTGGTAGCCGCGCTCCTTGAGCGATTTCTGCGGCAGAGCGGCCGGCGTGCCCGAGCCTGCGATCAGCACCGCATCGGGCTTGGCCGCCATGAGCTTGAGCGTCTGGCCCGTGACCGAGGTATCGCTGCGCGAATAGGCCTCGGTGGCGGCGAGCTTGATGCCCTTGGCCTCGGCCACCTTGCGGAACTCCTGCAGCCAGCTTTCGCCGTAGGCGTCGTTGAAGCCGATGTAGCCCACGGTCTTGATGCCGGCCTTGGCCATGTGCTCGCCGATGGCGGCGGCCATCATGGCGTCGTGCTGGGGCGTCTTGAAGACCCAGAACTTCTTGGCATCCACGGGCTCGACGATCTTGGCCGAGGCGGCCAGCGTGATCATGGGCGTCTTGGCCTCGGAGACCACGTCCACCATGGCCAGGGAGTTGGGCGTGATGCTGGAGCCCAGGATGACATCGACCTTGCTCTCGCTGATCAGCTTGCGCGTGTTGGCCACGGCCGCCGTGGTGTCGGAGGCGTCGTCCAGGATGATGTAGTTGACCTTCTGGCCCGCCACCGTGCGCGGCATCAGCGCCACGGTGTTCTTTTCGGGAATGCCCAGGGAGGCGGCCGGTCCGGTGGCCGAGACCACCACGCCCACATTGATGTCGGCCAGGGCCGAGCCCCAGACCGTGGCCAGGGTCGCGGCCAGCAGGCCCAGTTTCGTCAAACGCTTCATGTCTGTCTCCTTGTGTTGGATGGGGCGTGGCACCTTCAGGCGCCACAATTTACCGTGGTAACTATTTTTTTGCCAGCGGTTTGATGCCCGGGTTTGCCTGGGGTCTGCACGGCCGGCAGGCCTCCGAGGAACAGGTCGGCCACCACGGGGGCCATGGCCTCGTGGTCCAGCGAGCCGTCGGGCCGCAGCCAGGTGAACATCCAGTTCATCATCCCGAACAGCAGCATGGCCAGCGCCTTGGACAGGCCCGCGCCATCGGCGTCCGGCCGCAGCTGGGCCACCGCCTGGGCAAAGGTCTCGACCACGGCGCGCTCCTTGCCCAGCACGCGCTGGCGGTCGTCGTCCTGCAGGAAGCGCACGTCCTCGGTCAGCACGCGGTGGGCATGGCGGGCATGGGCGTATTCCTGCACGAAGCGCTCGATCAGCATGCGCAGCCGCGGCTCGGGCGGCAGGCCCATGGACTGCACCTCGTCCACCAGCGACTGCAGCCGCGTCATGTGGCCATCGGTGATGTCCACCAGCAGCGCGTACTTGTCGCGGAAGTAGTGGTAGATGGTGGGCTTGGACAGGCCGCAGGCCTGGGCCACCTCGTTCATCGAAGTGCCGGGGTAGCCGCTGCGCGCGAACAGTGCGGCGGCATGGCCCAGAATCAGTTCGCGCTGGTCGTCGTATCCGGAAGATCGGCCTCGGGCCATGGGACTCCTGTGCGCGCTCAGCGGCTACGGTGGTCGATCACGCGGCGGGCCTTGCCCACCAGGGTGCGCTCTATGGAGTCGGGCCGCAGCACCTCGACCTCGGCGCTCACGCCGACCAGGGTCTTGATGCGCTGCTGCACCCACAGTGCCAGCGCCTCGGTGTCGCCCTGCGTGCCCGGCTGCATCTCGCAGCGCACGGCCAGCCGGTCCAGATTGCCGTCGCGCGTGACCACCAACTGGTACTGGCCCGACAGCTGGGCGTTCTGCAGCACGATCTCCTCAATCTGCGTGGGAAACAGGTTCACGCCGCGGATGATGAGCATGTCGTCGCTGCGACCCACGATCTTGCCCATGCGCCGGAAGCTGCGCGAAGTCGGCGCCAGCAGCCGCGTCAGGTCCCGCGTGCGGTAGCGAACAATGGGCATGGCCTCCTTGGACAGCGACGTGAAGACCAGCTCGCCCTCGCTTCCGTCCGGCAGCACCTCGCCCGTGTCGGGGTCGATGATCTCCGGGTAGAAATGGTCCTCCCAGATCACCGGCCCGTCCTTGCTCTCCACGCATTCGCTGGCCACGCCCGGGCCCATGACTTCGGACAGGCCGTAGATGTCCACGGCATCCAGCTCCGCCTTGCCCTCGATCTCGCGGCGCATGGCCTCGGTCCAGGGCTCGGCGCCGAAGATGCCGATCCTGAGCGAACTCTCGCGCGGGTCCATCCCCTGGCGCTGCATCTCCTCCACAATCACCTGCATGTAGCTGGGCGTGACCATGATGATGTCGGGCTTGAAATCCGCAATCAGCTGCACCTGCTTTTCGGTCTGCCCGCCCGACATGGGCACCACGGTGCAGCCCGCGCGCTC
>JAITUC010000035.1 GCA_031286585.1 Delftia acidovorans | reverse complement strand
AGGAACAGCGCCTGCCGCGTGCTGCTGAGCACCACGATCTGCTCGGCCCCCACCTTGGCGCCGCGCTCCAGGTTGAGGTAGGTGGCAATGGCCTTGCGCAGCGGCTCGGCGCCTTGCGGATCGCCGTGCAGCAGAACGCTGGCGCGGTAGTCCTTGAGCGCCTGGCGCTGCAGGCGCTCCCAGACATCGGTGGGAAAGGTGCGCGTCTCGGGCAGGCCGGTGGCAAAGGCCCGAATGGTCTGCTGGTCCGTGATGCCTCCGCCATCCACAATGGCTTGGCCGCGCCGGCTCAGGCCGGCACCAGCCCTGCCCGCTGCGGCCACCTGGGCGCTGCGTTCCTGTTCGGGCGAGCGGCCGCGCCGCGCCGCCCGGCCGCGCAGCTCGGTGCCGATGGTCTCGGAGACATAGCTGCCCGATCCCTGGCGCCGCACGATGAAGCCGTCCCGGTGCAGCTGGGTGTAGGCGTTCTCCACCGTGTCGCGCGCAATGCCCAGCGAGTCGGCCAGCGAGCGCGTGGCCGGAAGCTTCAGGCCGGGCAGCAGCGCCCCGTCCAGGATCAGCGCGCGCATGGCGCGCTGCACCCGCTGGTGCAGGTCAAGCTGGCGCAGGTCGGCATCGCCCATGCGGATCTTCAGTGTCTCAAGCTCGAAGGTCTTGCTCATGCGGTCTGCTGCCTTTCATCGCCATGCATCTCCATGGCAGGCCATTCTAGCGATGCCACCGGCTTGCGCAGATCGCAAAGTGGTCTGAAACAAGCGGACAAAGTGTATTGATCAATCAGTCCACTGCAACGTTCAAATACCCCCAATACCCCTTTCCCAGACCACCAGGAATCCAACCCACCAAGGAAAACGAGAAGACCATGCCCTCATCAGACACCCACTCACCCCTTCGCTTCAGCGACCTCCTCCACCCCGTGGTGGCCGGGCTGATTTCGGTCATCGTCAACTACGGCGGCACCTTCATCCTGGTGTTCCAGGCCGCCAAGGTGGCCGGCCTGAGCCCGGAGCTCACGGCGTCCTGGGTGTGGTCGATCTCGATCGGCGTGGGCGTCACGGGACTGGTGCTCAGCTGGCTCTCGCGCGAGCCCATCATCACGGCCTGGTCCACGCCGGCGGCGGCCTTCCTGGTGACAGCGCTGGCCACCACGCCGTATGCGCAGGCGGTCGGCGCCTATGTGGTGTCGGCGGCGGCCTTCGTGCTGCTGGGGCTGTCAGGCTGGTTCGAGCGCGTGATCCGGCTGATTCCGCCCGGCGTGGCCTCGGGCCTGCTGGCGGGCATCCTGCTGCAGTTCGGCATCAAGGCCTTTGGCGGCATGAGCGTGGACCCGGTGCTGGCCGGCCTGCTGATCGTGGCCTATGTGCTGCTCAAGCGGCTGACGGCGCGCTACGCCGTGGTCGGCATCCTGGCGCTGGGCCTGGCGTTCCTGCTGGCGCAGGACCGTGTGGACCTGTCCGGGCTGCAGCTGCGATTCGCGGCGCCCGTGTTCACGCGGCCGGAATTCACGCTCAACGCCCTGCTCAGCGTGGCCCTGCCGCTGTTCCTGATCACGCTGACCGGCCAGTACATGCCCGGCATGCTGGTGCTGCGCAACGACGGATTCAAGACCAGCGCCAACCCCATCGTCACGCTCACGGGCCTGGGCTCGCTGCTGATGGCGCCGTTCGGCTCGCACGCCTTCAACATCGCCGCCATCACGGCCGCCATCTGCACGGGCAAGGAGGCGCATGAGCAGCCGTCGCGGCGCTGGATCGCGGGCGTCGCGGCCGGGGTGTTCTACATCCTGGTCGGCGTGTTCGGGGTCACGCTGGCCGCCGTGTTCATGGCGTTTCCCGCCACCTTCATCACCACGCTGGCGGGCCTGGCGCTGCTGGGCACCATCGGCGGCAGCCTGGCCAATGCCCTGGCCGATGCAAAAACCCGCGAGGCCTCGCTGATCACCTTCCTGGCCGCCGCGGCCAATATTTCCATGCTGGGCATAGGCGGCGCCTTCTGGGGCCTGGTCATCGGCCTCGTAGCCCATGCCGTGCTCAACGGCCAGTGGCCGCGCCGGGCCGCCCGCAGCGATACCAGCCACGTGCCCGCCGCCGATGCCGCCATCAAGAGGATCTGACCCATGCTTGCCACACAAGACACCACCGGCGGCACCGCCCAAACCAACGACACCCTGACCCGCCACGACCAGCATGGCCGCTACCCCCAGGCCGAGACCGTGGACGATTTCCGGCACAACCTGGCCACCGCGCAGGCCCGCATCGCCGCTGCCTGCCGCCGCGCGGGGCGCGACCCGGACAGCGTGCGCCTGCTGCCCGTGAGCAAGACCAAGCCCGAGTCCAGCCTGCGCCTGGCCCACGCGGCGGGCTGCCGCATGCTGGGCGAAAACAAGGTGCAGGAGGCCTTCGGCAAGTGGGAAGCCATGCAGGACCTGGCCGACCTGCAGTGGTCCGTCATCGGCCACCTGCAGACCAACAAGGCCAGGCTGGTGGCCCGATTTGCCAGCGAATTCCAGGCGCTGGACAACCTGCGCGTGGCCGAGGCGCTGGACCGGCGCCTGCAGGCCGAGGGCCGGGCGCTGGACGTGTTCGTGCAGGTCAACACCTCTGGCGAGGCCAGCAAGTACGGCCTGTCACCCGGCGAGGTGCAGGGCTTTGTCCAGGCCCTGCCCGCCTTCAGTGCGCTGCGCGTGCGCGGCCTGATGACGCTGGCCCTGTTCTCCAGCGAGGCCGAGCGCGTGCGCCAGTGCTTCGTGCTGCTGCGCCGCCTGCGCGACCAGCTGCGCCAGAGCGCGCCGGCGGGCATCTCGCTGGATGAACTGTCCATGGGCATGTCCGGCGACTTCGAGATCGCCATCGAGGAAGGCGCCACCGTGGTGCGCGTGGGCCAGGCCATCTTCGGCGCCCGCGCCCAGCCGGACAGCTTCTACTGGCCCGTCGGCGGCCCCGATCCCGCCGCCCTGGCGCTGCCCTGAACGCGCCCCCTCGCCACCCTTTTCGATTCAACCCTGACCCCGCTTGAGGACCTTGACATGCAAAAAGCCATGCAACCCCTTGATTCCCGCCTGATGAAGGCCTATGCCCGCCAGCCCGTCTCCTTCGTCCGTGGCCGTGGGGCCCGGCTGTGGGACGAGCACGGCACCGAGTACCTGGACGCCATTGCCGGCGTGGCCGTGACCGGCCTGGGCCACGCGCACCCGGAAATCGCCGCCGTGATTGCCGAGCAGGCCGGCCTGCTGCTGCACACCTCCAACGTGTTCCGCATCGACTGGCAGGAACGCCTGGGCCAGCGCCTGTGCGCCCTGGCCGGGATGGAGACCGCCTTCTTCTGCAACTCCGGCGCCGAGGCCAACGAGGCCGCGCTCAAGCTGGCGCGGCTGCACGGCCACCGCAGGCAGGTGGCGCGGCCGCAGATCCTGGTGATGGACAACGGCTTTCACGGCCGCACGCTGGCCACGCTGTCGGCCACCGGCAACCCGGCCAAGCAGCGCGGCTTCGAGCCGCTGATGCCGGGCTTCGTGCGCGTGCCCTATGACGACATCGGTGCCGTGCGCCACGCCGCAGCCCAGCATGGCGACATCGTGGCCGTGCTGATCGAGCCCGTGCAGGGCGAAGGCGGCATTCGCGTGGCCAGCCCCGACTACCTGCGCCAGCTGCGCAGCCTGTGCGACCAGCACGGCTGGCTGCTGATGCTGGACGAAATCCAGACCGGCCTGGGCCGCACCGGCGCCTGGTTCGGCCACCAGCACGCGGGCATCGCCCCCGATGTGATGACCCTGGCCAAGGCCCTGGGCAACGGCATCCCGATCGGCGCCTGCCTGGCGCGCGGCCCGGCAGCCGACCTGATCTCGCCCGGCCAGCATGGATCGACCTTTGGCGGCAACCCGCTGGCCTGCCGCGTGGGCTGCACGGTGCTGGACATCATGGAGCGCGAGGACATCCCCGTGCGCGCCAAGCGCCTGGGCCGTCGCCTGCTCAACGGCCTGCACCAGGCGCTGCACGGTCATCCGGACGTGCTGGCCGTGCGCGGCCAGGGCCTGATGGCGGGCATCGAGCTCAACCACAACTGCCAGGAACTGGTGGGCCGTGCGCTGGCCCAGCACCAGCTGCTGATCACGGTGACGCGCGAAACCACCGTCCGCCTGCTGCCACCGCTGATCTGCGACGAGGCCGAGATCGACGACATCGTCGCGCGCGTGGCCCGCCTGCTGAAGCCCGCCGGGGCATCGCAGACAGCCACAGCGGCCGCCGCCTCTGCCGACCAGCTGGCGGCCGCCTGACAGGCCCGTCCCTGCAAACCATCCAGACACAGGAAACACCCGCCCATGTACGACGCAACCCTGACCCTGGCCGATTTCGACCTGCGGCTGGCCCAGGCCATCCAGGCCGAACGGCGCCGCCAGGAAGACCATGTGGAACTCATCGCCTCGGAAAACTACGCCAGCCCGCTGGTGATGTCCGTGCAGAACTCGGTCTTCACCAACAAGTACGCCGAGGGCTACCCCGGCAAGCGCTACTACAGCGGCTGCGAGAACGTGGACGTGGCCGAGCGCCTGGCCGTGGAGCGCGCCATGGCGCTGTTCGACTGCGACTACGCCAATGTGCAGCCCCATGCGGGCGCCCAGGCCAATGCCGCCGTCTTCCTGGCGCTGGCCCAGCCCGGCGACACGGTCATGGGCATGAACCTGGCCCAGGGCGGCCACCTGACGCATGGCAACCCGTCCAATTTCTCGGGCCGCCACTACCGCATCGTCCCCTACGGGCTGGACCCTGCCACGGGCCTGATCGACTACGGCGAGATGGAGCGCATCGCCCTGGAGCACCGCCCCCGCATGCTCATCGGCGGCTTCTCCGCCTACTCGCGCCACAAGGACTGGGCCCGCATGCGCGCCATTGCCGACAAGGTGGGCGCCGTGTTCTGGGTGGACATGGCCCATGTGGCGGGCCTGGTCGCGGCGGGCGAATACCCCAGCCCCCTGCCCCACGCGCATGTGGTCACCAGCACCACGCACAAGACGCTGCGCGGCCCGCGCGGCGGGCTGATCCTGTCCAAAGGCCAGGACGAAAGCTTCAACCGGCGCCTGAGCTCGGCCGTCTTCCCCGGCGTGCAGGGCGGGCCGCTGATGCACGTGATCGCCGCCAAGGCCGTCGCCTTCAAGGAAGCGCTGCAGCCCGAGTTCAAAACCTACCAGCGCCACGTGCTGGCCAATGCCCGCGCCATGGCCGCCGTCATCCAGCAGCGCGGCTACCGCATCGTCTCCGGTGGCACGGACAACCACCTGATGCTGATCGACCTGTCCGACCGCAGCTACACGGGCAAGGACGCCGACGCCGCCCTGAGCGAAGCCCACATCACCACCAACAAGAACACCGTGCCCAATGACCCGCGCTCGCCCTTCGTGACCTCGGGCCTGCGCATAGGCACGCCCGCCGTCACCACGCGCGGCTTTGGCGAAGCGCAGTGCGAGCAACTGGCCGGTTGGCTGTGCGATGTGCTGGATGCGTTGGAGGGCGACCGCTTTGCCAAGGTGGCGGCGCAGGTGCGCGATCAGGTGACGGAGCTGTGCCGGCGTTATCCGGTGTACGGATAACCCGGCTGCAACGCAGGGATGGCATCAGGGTTTGGCGCAGGCGCCATCCATGCCTGCCATCTCCGCCAGCTTCTGCATGCGCGAGCGCTGCTCCAGGCAGGCCTGGTGCTGGGCTTCGGCAGCCTTTTGCTGCGCCAGCTTCGCGGCCTTGGCGCGTTCGGCCTGCAGCTGGGCGATGCGCTCGCGGATCTGGGGCATGGCGGCCACGGCGGCCTTTTCGCCTTCCAGGATGGCACTGGCGCGCTGGTTGAAATCGGCAGGACCGATGTCCAGCACCTTGGGGCGGATGGTGATGTCGGCGCGGGCCAGTTCGGCCTGGCCCAGCTTCTGGCCCATGATGGCGATGGACTGGCCCAGGGCGCCAAGCATGTTCTCGGGTGCCTTGCCGCGCGCCTTGTTGGAGATGTCCACGGCGATCACCAGATCGGCGCCCAGCTGGCGCGCAGCGTCCACGGGCACGGGGCTTGTGATGCCGCCATCGACAAAATGGAACTTGCCGATGGCCACGGGCTGGAACACACCCGGGATGCTGCTGGACGCACGCACGGCCTGGCCCGTATTGCCGCGCGCAAACACGGTGCGCTCGCCATCTTCCAGCCGCGTGGACACGGCCACGAAGGGCTTGGCCAGCTGCTCCAGCGGCTTGCGGCCCACCTGTTCGTTCACATAGTCTTCCAGCTTCTGGCCCACCAGCAGGCCGCCCGAGGACAGCTGCAGGTCGCGGATCCTGGTTTCATCCAGCGCCACGGCCTTTTCCTGCAGCTCGAAGGCGTTCATGCCGCTCGCATACAGCGCACCCACCACGCTGCCCGCGCTGGTGCCGGACACCACCGCAGGCGCAAGGCCGTTGGCCTCCAGCATCTTGATGACGCCGATATGGGCAAAGCCCTTCACGGCCCCGCCGCCCAGGGCCAGACCGATCCTGATGGGCGCCACGGGTGTGCCCGGCGCGGTGGGCGTGGACTCGGGCGTGGCCGCCGAGGGGCTGGGCGGGTTGCTGCCGCAGGCGGCCAGCCCCGCCAGGCTCAGGTACACCAGTGGACGCAAAAGGGCTTTCAGGCGCATGCCAGGGATCCTGCTGTCGGATGACGAGATTCGGGGCGGGCAGTATAGCGGCAGGGGCCTGACCGCCGCAGGCCCTCAGGCTCTGGGCTTCAGCAAGCCGCCCATGCCCTGCACAGCCTCCCGCAAAAACCCCCAGACCGCCTCGATGCGCTGAACCTGCCGGGCATCCGAGGGCATGCTCATCCAGAAGGTGCGGGTGAAGCAGGCCTCGGCGGGCAGCACGCGGCTGAGCACGGGGTCCCGGTCGGCGATGAAGGCGGGCAGCACGGCCAGGCCTGCGCCGGCGCGCACGGCCTCGTACTGGGCGGTGATGCTGGTGCTGCGAAAGGCAAAGCGCTCGGGCTGGAACAGCGTGGATAGCAGTTGCAGCTCGCGCGTGAACAGCAGGTCGTCCACGTAGTGGATGAAGCTGTGGTGGCGCAGGTCCTCGGTGCGCGCCACCAGGGGGCGGCGCGCAAGGTACTCGCGCTGGCCGTAGAGGAAGAGCCGGTAGTCGGTGAGCTTGGTGACCACGGCCGAGCCGCGCGTGGGGCGCTCCAGCGAGATGACGATGTCGGCCTCGCGCCGCGACAGGTGCAGCAGGCGCGGCAGGGCCAGCAGGTCGATGCTGAGCAGTGGATGGCGCTGGGTCAGCGCGGCCAGTTGCGGGGCCAGCAATTGGGTGCCGAAGCCTTCGGTGGCGCCCACGCGCACCAGGCCGGAGGGGCCCTGGCTGGTGGATTCGGCCGCCAGCGGCATGCGCTCCAGCCCGGCGGCGGCGCGCTGCATGGCGTCTGCCACGCCCAGCAACTGTCGGCCGGCCTCCGTGGGCCGCCATTGGCCCGCTTCGCGCTCGAAGAGCACGGCGCCCAGCTGTTTTTCCAGGGCCTGGATGCGGCGCGACACCGTGGTGTGCTCCACGCCCAGGCGCCGCGCGGCGGCGGCCATGCTGCCGCTGCGCGCCAGCTCGCCAAAGAATCTCAGGTGGTCCCAGTCCATGGAGGGCCAAGGCCTCAGTCTGCAGCGGCGCGGCGCGCGGCCAATGCGCTGGGCGCGCGCGCCAGATCGTCGTTCTGCCGGACCAGGACAGCCATCATTTCCATGAACAGGCCGCGCTGGTCTTCCGGAAGCGGCTCCAGCATGCGCTGCTGGGCAAGCAGTACCGATGGCTCGGCAGCGGCCAGCAGCGCTGCGCCTTCTGCGGTGACCGACAGCAGGCGCACGCGCCGGTCGGCCGGGCTGGTGTTGCGCACCATGAGGCCGCGCGCCTCCAGCCGATCAATGACGCTGCCAATGGTCGAGGTATCGAAGCCGATCATCCGCGCCAGCGTGCGCTGGTCCACGCCGGGCTGGCGCAGCACGGCCGACAGCGCCGCGTACTGCACGGGGGTCACGCCGAACTCCTGGGTCTCCTCCATGAAGACGGCCACCGCGATCTGCTGCAGGCGGCGGATGTGGTAGCCGGGGTAGTTTTCCAGTTCTGCGGGTTGGTAGTCCATGGCCATTGCGCTCTTTTCCGGGTCCCTGCGGGCAAGCGCAGATGTTCGCATGAACCGCGCACCCCGTTGGTCTTGGCTGGCGGACAGGTGATTCACCCGAACACGCTGTGCACCACCGTTTTGCCTGCATCCAGGGAAACCCCAGGCTGGCCCGATGCAAATCAACACTACACTCATCATCAGCATACTGTTTAATTATTCCCGATGCGAGCGACCCGCATCGCGGCGATGCCCCACCAGAAGGACAGACATCGATGAGCACCAGCATTTCCTCCCGGGCCCTGCCCGTTCTTGTGGCGGGCGGCGGCATTGGCGGCGTGGCGGCCGCGCTGGCCCTGGCGCGCCAGGGCCTTGCCGTCAAGGTGCTGGAGCAGGCGCCGCAGCTGGGCGAGATCGGCGCCGGCATACAGCTGGGGCCCAACGCATTCGCGGCCTTTGACGCGCTGGGCATTGGCGAGCTGGCCCGCGGCCGCGCCGTCTATACCGACGAGATGGTGATGCACGACGCGCTCGATGAACGGCTGGTGGGGCGCATTCCCACGGGCGAGGCTTTTCGCGCCCGCTTTGGCAACCCGTATGCGGTGATCCACCGCGCCGACATCCACACCTCGCTGCTGGAGGGCGCACGCGCCCACGACAATATCGAGACGCTGACGGGCACGCGCATCGAGGCCGTGCAGCAGGAGGGCGACACCGTTACCGTGCGCGACCAGCACGGCTGCCTCCACGCGGGCCAGGCGCTGATCGGCGCCGATGGCGTGAAGTCCGTGGTGCGCCAGCAGTATGTGGGCGATGCGGCGCGCGTCTCCGGCCATGTGGTGTACCGCGCCGTGGTGGAGAAGAACGACTTCCCCGAGGACCTGCGCTGGAATGCCGCCAGCATCTGGGTCGGCCCCAACTACCACCTGGTGCACTACCCGCTGCGCGGCGGCGAGCAATACAACGTGGTCGTCACCTTCCACAGCCGCGAGCAGGAGGAATGGGGCGTGCGCGAAGGCAGCCGCGAAGAGGTGCAAAGCTACTACCGCGACTGCTGCCCGCGCGCCCGCCAGCTCATAGACCTGCCCAAAAGCTGGAAGCGCTGGGCCACGGCCGACCGCGAGCCCATTGGCCAGTGGAGCTTCGGCCGCGCCACGCTGCTGGGCGACGCGGCCCACCCCACCCTGCAGTACATCGCCCAGGGCGCCTGCATGGCGCTGGAAGACGCGGTGACGCTGGGCGAGGCGCTCAAGCGCTGCGGCGGCGACTGGCCACGGGCGCTGCAGTTGTACGAGCGCTCGCGCATTGCGCGCACGGCGCGCGTGGTGCTGTCCGCACGCGAGATGGGCCGCATCTTTCACGCCAGCGGCGTGGAGCGCCTGGTGCGCAACGACCTCTGGAAGGGCCGCACGCCCGAGCGTTTCTACGACGCCATGGAATGGCTGTACGGCTGGAAGGCCGAAACCTGCCTCGCCGAAGACTGAATACAAGGAGACCGCCATGCAAGAACTTGGCCGCCTGGAAGACCTGCCCCAGGACTACCGCGACGAACTCACGCGCAACAACCTGGTGCCGCTGTGGCCCAGCCTGCGCAACGTGATGCCGCCGCACACGCCGCGCCCGCGCACCCAGCCCGTCGCCTGGCCCTACCAGGGCATCCGCCCGCTGCTGATGCAGGCCGGCGAGCTGACGCCCATCGAAAAGGCCGAGCGCCGCGTGCTGGTGCTGGCCAATCCCGGCCATGGGCTGGAGAAGATGCAGGCCAGCTCCTCCATCTACCTGGGCATGCAGCTGCTGCTGCCCGGCGAGTGGGCGCCCTCGCACCGCCACACGCCCAACGCCGTGCGCATGGTGGTGGAGGGGGAAGGCGCCTGGAGCACGGTCGATGGCGAGAAATGCCCCATGGAGCGCGGCGATCTCATCCTCACGCCCACGGGGCTGTGGCACGAGCATGGTCACGACGGCGACGAGCCCGTGGTCTGGCTCGATGTGCTGGACCTGCCCTTGGCCTACTACCTGGAAGTCACCTATCACGTGGACGGCCCGCGCCAGCCCGCCCTGCCCGGCCGTGGCGATCGCGCCTATGCGCGCGGTGGCCTGGCGCCCACGCAGGTGTTCGCGCGCAGCGCCAAGGCCTATCCCATGCTGCGCTACCCGTGGAAGGATGCGCGCGCCGCGCTGCTGGAGCTGGCCGCCGACCGGCCGGACCTGGACTGCCTTCAGCTCACCTACACCAACCCAGAGACCGGGGCCGACTGCGAAAACATCCTGGGCTTTTACGCGCTGATGCTGCGCCCGGGCCAGACGCTGCAGTTGCCCGCCCGCTCGCCGGCCTGCGTGTTCCATGTGATCGAGGGCGGCGCCAGCGTGGCCGCCGTGGACCGCCACTTCGACCTGGCCACGGCCGACACCTGCTGCGTGCCCGGCTGGGCGCCCGCCACGCTGACCAACGCCAGCGCCAGCGAGCCCGCCTTCCTCTTCCTGGCAGACGAGGCCCCGCTGCACCGCAAGCTGGGCCTGTACGAAGTCAGGTCTTGAGCACTTCCACCCCTTTCCTCTCCACTCCCTGCACCATGACCGATCCGCAAACCGCCTCCCAATACCTCTGGACCCCGCCCCCCGTCCAATCCCTGCCCGTGCGCGGCAGCATGCAGCGCCTGCCCGTGAACCGCCTGTTCTTCGTGGGCCGCAACTACCACGCCCATGCCGTCGAAATGGGCCGCCCCGTGGACAAGAGCGTGGAGCGCCCGTTCTACTTCACCAAGGCGCCCTCCACGCTGACCGAATCGGGCGCCACCGTGGCCTACCCGCCCGAGACGAACAACTACCACTTCGAGATGGAACTGGTGGTGGCCATCGGCAAGGCGGGCTTTCGCATTGCGGCGGACCAGGCGCATGAGCACATCTACGGCTACGCCTGCGGCCTGGACATGACGCGCCGCGACCTGCAGCTGGTGGCGCGCGACAAGGGCCGGCCCTGGGACCTGGGCAAGGATGTGGAGCAATCTTCCGTTGCCAGCGAGATCGTGCCCATGCCGGGCCAGGTGATCGAATCCGGCGCCATTGCGCTGGCCGTAAATGGCGAGACAAGGCAGCAATCCGACGTGGACAAGCTGATCTGGAACATCCGCGAAATCATTGCCGACCTCTCGCTGTTCTATCACCTGCAGCCCGGCGACCTGATCTACACGGGCACGCCCGAAGGCGTGGGCGCCGTGCTGCCGGGCGACCGCATCACGGGCCATGTGCAGGGCGTGGGCGAGATCGCGCTGACTGTGGGCCAGCCCGCATAAGACCAGGGAGACAACCGCCATGAAGCTCTACGGCTTTTTCCGCAGCGGCACCTCGCACCGCCTGCGCATCGCGCTCAACCTCAAGGGCCTGAGCCCTGACCATTTCCCCGTAGACCTGCGCGTGGATGAACAGGCCCAGGCGCCGTTCAAGCAGATCAACCCGCAAGGCCTGGTGCCGGCGCTGACGCTGGACGATGGACGCACGCTGATCCAGTCGCCCGCCATCATCGAATGGCTGGAAGAGCGCCACCCCGAGCCGCCGCTGCTGCCCGCCAATCCCGAGGACCGCGCCCGCGTGCGCGCGCTGGCGGCCATCGTCGGCTGCGACGTGCACCCCATCAACAACCGCCGCATCCTGCAGACCCTGCGCCGCCAGTTCGGTGCGGACGAAGCCGCCATCAACGCCTGGTGCACCACCTGGATTGCCGACGGCTTCGACGCCATCGAGGCCCTGCTCGCGCAGGACACGCAGCGCGGCGACTTCTGCTTCGGCCACGCGCCCACGCTGGCCGACGTCTACCTGGTGCCCCAGATCGAAAGCGCACGCCGCTTTGGCGTGGACCTGGCACGCTGGCCGCTCATCAGCGCCGTGGACCGCGCCTGCGCCGCCCTGCCCGCCTTTGCAAGGGCCGCGCCCTCGGCCCAGCCCGAGGCAGGCTGAACCCTGCCGCGCCTTTGCCGGCAGCCCCACCCCGCCCCGAGTCCTCACCAGAAGGACCGGGGCATTGCAAGCAGTGAGAAAAGCAGATCCAACAGGAGACAGACTGTGAAAGCATCCCCATCCAACCGCCTCGGAATCGCCCCCTCCCGCCGCCATGCCCTTGCAGGCGCCGCCCTGCTGCTGGCCGCCATCGCCCCGCTGCATTGCGCATGGGCACAAGGCGGGTCCAGCGGATCCAGCAACTCCAGCAGCACCGCCAGCTTCCCCACCCGCCCCGTCACCGTGATCACGGCCTTTGCCGTGGGCAGCGGCCCGGACGCCGTGCTGCGCATCGTGGGCGAAAAGCTGGCAGCCCGCTGGAAGCAGGGCGTGACCGTGGACAACCGCCCGGGCGGCGGGGGCTTTGTCGCCATCGAGGCCGCTCGCCGCGCCAAGCCTGACGGCTACACGCTGCTGCAGCTCGACAGCGAACATGTCTCCGCCCTGCCCTACCTCTACAAGCAGCGCAACTTCCATCCGCTGCAGCACTTCGACCCGGTGGCGCCGCTGTTCCTCACGCCCTTCTTCGTGGCCGTGCCCGCGAACTCGCCCTGGAAGAGCATGGGCGAGCTGATCAAATCGGCCAAGTCCGAGCCCGGCAAGGTCAGCTACGGTTCCTGGGGGGTGGGCAGCCCCGGCCACCTGGGCGGTGAATGGCTGGACTTCCTGACGGGCAGCAAGATGACCCACGTGCCCTACCGCGAGGTCAGCCAGCTCTACACCTCGGTGGCCAATGGCGACCCGGCCTGGAGCTTTGCCAGCATTCCCTCCAGCCAGGGCATCTACAAGTCCGGCAAGATCCGCTACCTGGCCGTGGCAGCACCCCAGCGCATCGCCCAGATGCCCGACGTGCCCACCGTGGCCGAATCGGGCGGGCCGGCGGAGCTCATCGTGAACTCCTTCGTCTCCCTGCTGGCCCCCAAGGGCGTGGACGCCGCCCTGCGCGACGGGATCCACGCCGACGTGGTCGCCGTGCTGCAGGACCCGCAGGTGCGCGAGAAGTTCGCCACCTTCGCCTTCCAGCCCATCACCTGGGAGGTGCCGGAGATGGAGAAATTCGCCAGGACCAAGGCGGACCAGTACAAGCTGCTGATTCAGAAGGCGAATATCAGCCTGGATTGAGCCCGCCGCCTGCCTCAGCCCTGCGACTGCGGATTCGCAAACCCCGCCACCTGCTCGTAATGGCGGGCAATGGCACGCAGCTCGTCCTGGCTGATCAGCTCGTCGATATGGCCGAAGGGCTGACCGCCGCTGAGCTCGTCGGCTTTCATAATGATGAAGTCGGGCGGCGTGGAGCGGTTGGTCAGCACCACACGGCTGGTGGCGGGCAGGCGGCTGGCCTCATAGGCGGCCAGCAGCGCCAGCGGGTCGCCTTGCGGGTCAGCGGCCAGCAGGTCGGCCAGCACCCGCGCATCGCGCATGGCCTGGGCCGAGCCGTTGGAGCCGCGCGGATACATCGGGTGGGCCGCGTCGCCCAGAAGGGTCACGCGGCCAAAGCTCCACTGGGCCACGGGGTCCTTGTCCACCATGGGGTACTCGAAGATGGTCTCGGCCGATCGGATCAGGGCCGGCACATCCAGCCAGTCGAAGCTCCAGCTGCCAAAAATCTCCAGCACATCCTCCATGCGGCCTGCGCGGTTCCAGTCGTTCATGCGCATCTGCGGGTCGCGGATCTCGGCCACCCAGTTGATGAGCTGGGTGCCCTGCCCGTCGATATCGTCCTCGATGGGATAGATCACCATCTTGCCGGTATCGACCGAGCCGATGCGCAGATAGCTCTTGCCCGTGAGGATGGGCTTGAAGCGCGACACGCCACGCCAGGTATTGATGCCGCCAAAGGCCAGCTCCTCCTGCGGATAGAACTGGCGCCGCACGGAAGAGTTGACGCCATCGCAGGCCACGACGATGTCGGCCGTGGCCGGTGGCGGCACATGGCCTTGCGCATCGGGCGCGAAATGCACGGTGGCGCCATGGGCCGACTGGTCCACGCGCACGCAGCGGTGGCCCGTGTGCACGGTGCCCTGGCCCAGGCGCTGCATGGCGGCCTCGAAGAGCACGCGGTGCAGGCGGCCCCGGTGGATGCCCAGCTCGGGCAGCTCATAGCCCGCATGGCGGCCACGCGGCTCGCGGTAGACGAACTGGCCGTAGCGGTTGAAGAACACGCTCTCCAGGTTCTCGATCGCCAGGGCCTCCAGCTGCGGCTGCAGGCCCAGGTCGCTGAGCTCGCGCATGGCATGCGGCAGCAAGGTGATGCCCGCGCCGATCTCGCGGACCTCGGGCACGGCCTCGAAGACTTCACAGGCAATGCCTCTTTGCTGCAGGGCCAATGCCAGGCACAGGCCTCCGATGCCGCCCCCCACGATCGCTACTTTCATCCGCTGCCTCTCCATGCTTTCTCCAGGGGCGCCCTGGGCGCCCGTCCCGCCTACTCGGCGGTAATCCCCCGCGCCTTGACCAGTTCGGCCCAGCGCCGGGCGTCCTTTTGCACCAGGGCCTTGAACTCGGCCGGCGTGCTGCCGGCCGGATCCATGCCCTGGGGCGCGAAGGCATGCCGGACTTCCTCCGACGCCAAAATCGCGCGGATCTCGCGATTCAGGGCATCGACCTGGTCCGCCGGCATGCCGGCCGGCGCAAACACGCCGTACCACATATCCACGTTCACATCGCCCGCCTTGGCCTCCTTGAGCGTGGGCACATCGGGCAGCAGCGGGTGCCGCTGGTGACTGCCAATGCCCAGCGCGCGCAGCTTGCCGGCCTTCACATGCACCAGGGCCACATGAATGGGCAAAAACATGCATTCCACCTGGCCGCCCAGCAGGTCGGTCAGGGCCGGGCCGGTCCCCCGGTACGGGATGTGCGTGATCGACACCCCGGCCGTGCTCTTGAAAAGCTCCATGGCCATATGGTGCGGAGTGCCCACTCCCGGCGATGCGTAATTGATGCGGCCCGGCGAGGCCTTGGCGGCCTTCACCAGATCGGCCGCCGTCTGATAGGCCGAGGCCGTGGGCGTCACCAAAATCAGCTGCCCCCAACTGGTCAGCGTCACGGGTTCGAGGTCTGTCAGCGGATTGAATGGCAATTTGGGATACAGCGATGCATTCATCACCAGGGTATTCACTGTCACCAAAAGCGTCTGGCCATTGGCGGGCGAGCGCACAACGGCCTCGGTCCCGATATTTCCAGAGGCGCCCGGCTTGTTCTCCACCACCACCGGCCGGCCCTGGCGCTTGGCCAGCAAAGGGCCGATGGTTCGCGCTATCGTGTCGATTCCTGTCCCGGGAGTGAAAGGCACAATCAATTTCAGAGGCACACTCTCGGTACTGGCGATGGCACCTGCTACGGGTAAACCCAATACTCCCAATCCGGTCGTCTTCAAAAACTGCCGTCTGCCAACAAAATTTCGCATGTAGACCTCTTTTGTAGTTAGCATGCAAACGCATGGTAATCATGCACCAAAATGGGCACAATTGGTGGAAATCGAATGAATACTGGACACTTCTGCAAGAATACTAGACGCATATGGACACGATGACGCCTGCACCACTGCCGCTATATCAGCGCCCTGGCTTTTTGCTGCGGCGCGCTCACCAGATTTCGGTCGGCATTTTCGAAGAGCAATGCCGCCCTCTGGGCCTGACGCCGCCACAGTACGGCGCCCTGGTCCTGATCGACGCCTCCCCCGGCTCCGACCAAAGCTCCCTGGCGCGCGCCATGGGCTTTGACAAGGTGACCACGCTGCGCCTGGTGCGCGGGCTGGAGGAGCGCGAATACGTGCACCGCGCCCTGAGCACGCGTGACCGCCGCCAGCACGAACTGACGCTGACCGACAAGGGCCGCGCCCTCCTGGCCGCCAGCGTGCCGCTGGTGGACCAGGCCTACCAGCGCCTGGTGTCTCCGTTGGAAGACGGCGAGCTGCAGGAGCTGCTGCGCCTGCTGACCAAGCTGGAGTCCGGCCTGGGCGCCAATGCCCGCGTGAAGCTGGAGCCGCTGCGCAAGCCTGGCGCCCGCGCCGTTCAGCCCCCTGCTCATGCCGACGACTCCCGCCTGCCGGCCACCGGCACGGACTGAGCCGCTGACCGCCTGAACCAGAGCATGGCCTGCGCCTGCCGCAGGCCATGCTCTTTTTTGCGCCAGCCTGTGCAAAAACGCACATGAAGACTGCATATATCGCCATTGCTTGCGAAAAACCGCACAGCTACCATGCGATGAACGCCCGGCGCACGCATGCCGGGTTGACACCACCGCAACAGGAGACAAGCCATGAATGCATCCACGTCCGCCAAGGTTTTGGCGCCCACGGTCAAGCTGCTGATCAACGGCAAGCTGGTCGAATCCCAAAGCACCCAATGGCGCGATGTGGTCAACCCGGCCACGCAGGAAGTGCTGGCCCGCGTGCCCTTCGCCACGCCCGACGAGGTCAATGCCGCCGTCGCCAACGCCAAGGAAGCCTTCAAGACCTGGCGCAAGACCCCCATCGGCCAGCGCGCCCGCATCTTCCTGAAGCTGCAGCAGCTGATCCGCGAGAACATGAAGGAGCTGGCCGCCCTGCTGACCGCCGAACAGGGCAAGACCCTGCCTGACGCGGAAGGCGATGTCTTCCGAGGCCTGGAAGTGGTGGAGCATGCGGCCAACATCGGCTCGCTGCAGTTGGGCGAGCTGGCCAACAACGTGGCCAACGGCGTGGACACCTATTCCGTGCTGCAGCCGCTGGGCGTGTGCGCGGGCATCACGCCCTTCAACTTCCCCGCCATGATTCCGCTGTGGATGTTCCCCATGGCCATTGCCACGGGCAACACCTTCGTGCTCAAGCCCTCCGAGCAGGACCCCATGGTCACCATGCGCCTGTGCGAACTCGCACTGGAAGCCGGCATTCCGCCCGGCGTGCTGAACGTGGTGCACGGCGGCGAGGACGTGGTCAACGCCATCTGCGACCACCCCGACATCAAGGCCATCAGCTTCGTGGGCTCCACCAAGGTCGGCACCCATGTCTACAACCGCGCCAGCCTGGCCGGCAAGCGCGTGCAATGCATGATGGGTGCCAAGAACCACGCCATCGTCATGCCTGATGCCAACAAGGAGCAAACGCTCAACGCCCTGCTGGGCGCGGCCTTCGGCGCTGCGGGCCAGCGCTGCATGGCGCTTTCGGTGGCCGTGCTGGTGGGCGATGCGCAGAAGTGGATTCCCGAGCTGGTCGAGAAGTCCAAGACCCTCAAGGTCAGCGGCGGCACCGAGCCCGGCACCGACGTGGGCCCGCTGGTGTCCTGCGCGGCGCTGTCGCGTGTGGAAAGCCTGATCGAACGCGGCCTGGCCGACGGCGCCAAGCTGGAGCTGGACGGCCGCAAGCCCCAGGTGGCCGGCTATGACAAGGGCAACTTCGTCGGCCCCACCGTGTTCAGCGGTGTCAAGCCCGGCATGAGCGTGTATGACCAGGAAATCTTCGGCCCCGTGCTGTGCTTGGCAGCTGCCGACAGCCTGGACGAGGCCATCGAGTTCATCAACGCCAACCCCAACGGCAACGGCACGGCCATCTTCACGCAGTCGGGCGCTGCGGCGCGCAAGTTCCAGGAAGACATCGACGTGGGCCAGGTCGGCATCAACGTGCCGATTCCCGTGCCGGTTCCCCTGTTCTCCTTCACGGGCAGCCGCGCCTCCAAGCTGGGCGACCTGGGCCCCTACGGCAAGCAGGTCGTGCTGTTCTACACGCAGACCAAGACCGTCACGGCGCGCTGGTTCGACGACAGCACCACCAGCCAGGGCGTGAACACCACCATCAGCCTGCGCTGATGCACGGGCCGGCAGTCGCGGATTGACGCGGGGCAGGCCCTGGCTCTGGGATGATGGCGGCATGCGTTTTCCAATGACCGTCTCCCTCTCCCGGTGCCTGGGCACTACCTTGCTGACCACCATGTGCGCCCTGCCCTTGACCCTTCACGCGCAGGCCGGTGCAGCCTGCGACCCGGCCTCCACCGCCGCCGCCAGCCGCAATGCCTGTGCGATCCTGGCCTTCCAGGAGGCCGATACCGCGCTCAACATCCGCTACCTGGACGTCATGCAGCAACTGCCCCAGGGCAAGCGCACCGGCCTGCGCCATGACCAGAACGGCTGGATCAAGGGCCGCACGGCGCGCTGCAAGGCCGCCACGCGCGACAGCGAAACCCAGCCCGAGGGCCCGCGCCTGTACCACGAATGCCTCACGGCCGCGACACAGGAGCGCATGCAGGCGCTGGACCGCTGGCTGCAGCACTGACCGCCGCACGCGCACTCAAGCGCCGACAGGCACCGACAGACACCCCAGAACAACAAGGGCCCCAGAGCCCAACGCAGGAGACAAGCCAGCCATGGACTTCGAACTCAACGACGACCAGCGCGCCTTTGCCGAATCGGCCCGCGCCTTTGCCCAAGCCGAACTCGCGCCCCATGCCGCGCACTGGGACCGTGAATCCATCTTCCCGCGCGAGGCCATCGCCAAGGCGGGCGAACTGGGTTTCTGCGGCCTGTACGCGCCCGAGAACGCAGGCGGCCTGCAACTGCCGCGCCTGGACGCCACCATGGTCTTCGAGGAACTGGCCGCCGTCGATCCCTCGACCACCGCCTTCATCACCATCCACAACATGGCCACCTGGATGCTGGGCACCTGGGCCACCGACACCGTGCGCGCCGAATGGGGCGAGGCCCTGACCAGCGGCCGCAAGCTGGCCAGCTACTGCCTGACCGAGCCCGGCGCGGGCTCGGACGCCGCCTCGCTCAAGACCCGGGCCGAGCTGGCAGGCCATGAATACGTGATCAACGGCGCCAAGGCCTTCATCAGCGGCGCGGGCAGCACCGACATGCTGGTGCTGATGGCCAGAACCGGGGACGCAGGCTCGGGCGCCGGCGGCATCTCGGCCTTTGCCGTGCCCGCCGACCTGCCCGGCATCAGCTACGGCAAGAAAGAAGAAAAAATGGGCTGGAACAGCCAGCCCACGCGCGTCATCAGCTTCGACAACGTGCGCATCCCCGCCCACCACCTGCTGGGCCGCGAGGGTGAAGGCTTCAAGATCGCCATGAAGGGGCTGGACGGCGGGCGCATCAACATCGCCACCTGCTCCGTGGGCGCGGCCCAGGGCGCGCTCACCCAGGCCCAGCAGTACATGCAGGAGCGCAAGCAGTTCGGCAAGCCCATTGCCAGCTTCCAGGCCCTGCAGTTCAAGCTGGCAGACATGGCCACCGAACTCGTGGCCGCGCGCCAGATGGTGCGCCTGGCCGCCTCCAAGCTCGATGCCGGTGCGCGCGACGCCTCCACCTACTGCGCCATGGCCAAGCGCTTTGCCACCGACGCCGGCTTCATGGTCTGCAACGAGGCCCTGCAACTGCACGGCGGCTACGGCTACATCCGCGAATACCCGCTGGAGCGCCTGATGCGCGATGCCCGCGTGCACCAGATCCTCGAAGGCACGAACGAAATCATGCGCGTCATCATCGCGCGGCGCATGCTGGAAGGCGATGCGCCGGACATGATCCGCTGATTCATCCACATCCAGCCCACGCCATGCCCGCCCGCCCGCTCTCAGACACCACGCTGCACCTCATAGACGCCGTGCGCGAAGCACTGGCCGGCTGCGAAGACGTGCAGGAAAAGCGCATGTTCGGCTGCCATGTCTTCATGGTCAACGGCAAGCTGTGCCTGGGCGTGGAAGACGACGAACTGCTGGTGCGCCTGCCCCCCTCGCAGCACGCGGCCGTGGCCGAGACGCCGGGCCTGCGCCCGCTCTCGTCCAAGGGCCAGATGGACGGCTACTTCTTCATCGGCCCCGCCGCCTACGCCACGCGCCAGCAGTGGCAGCACTGGATTGCCCAGGCCCTGGCCTTCAACCCCCACGCCAAGGCCACGCCCCCCAGAAAACGCAAGCCCCAGGCCAGCGAACCCGCGCCCGCCGACGCAAAGACCCCGCCAGCGCCGCCCGCCCCAGCCGGGCGCCGCACGCGCAAGCACCCCATCTTCGGCGACGAATAAGCCCCTTTGCAGGAGAGCCCCCATGCCCATCCGCATCGTCCAGCTCGGCAGCCCGCGCCATGCGGATGAAGGCCTGCGCATAGGCACCGTGCGCCGCCCGCCGCGCGGCGTGCCCAAGGCCGAATTCGCCAGCCGCGACTACTACGACGTCTGGTACCCCGAACTCTCGCCCCAGCCCGACACCATGCAAGGCGCGCTCGAATCGCACCGGCTGCAGGACCACGGCCAGCAGGCCGAGGCAGACAAGCTCTGGCAGCAATTCGTGCGCAAATTCCGCAAGGAAATGGCCGAGCCCGCCGCCAGCCGCACCCTGGACCTGCTGGCCGCGCTCTCCCAGCACAGCGCCTTCGCCATCGGCTGCTACTGCGAGCAGGAGGCGCGCTGCCATCGCGGCATCCTGCGCTCCCTGCTCAAGGAACGCGGCGCCGACATTGCCAATGGCGACACGAACACTGGCGACACCGGCCACTGAGACACACCACAAGCTTCACAACACAGGAGACAAGCACATGCAGATCGCATTCATCGGACTCGGCAACATGGGCGGCCCCATGGCCATCAACCTGCACAAGGCCGGCCACACGGTCAAGGCCTTCGACCTATCCAAGGACGCCTGCGCCAAAGTCGCCGCCGAAGGCCTGGTCATTGCCGCCAGCGCCGAGGACGCCGTGCAGGGCGCCGAAGCCGTGGTCTCCATGCTCCCCGCCAGCCAGCATGTGGAAGGCCTCTTCCTCGGCCGTGACGGCGCAGGCGGCCTGCTGCAGCGCATTGCCAAGGGCGTGCTCATCATCGACAGCTCCACCATCGCCGCCGCCACCAGCCAAAAGGTCGCCAAGGCCGCCCAGGCCGCAGGCATTGCCTTCATCGACGCGCCTGTCTCGGGCGGCACGGGCGGCGCCGTTGCAGGCACCCTCACCTTCATGGTCGGCGGCAGCGACGCCGACCTCGAACGCGCCCGCCCCCTGCTCGAAAAAATGGGCGCCAATATCTTCCACGCCGGCGCCGTGGGCGCGGGCCAGACCGCCAAGATCTGCAACAACATGCTGCTGGGCATCCTCATGATCGGCACCAGCGAAGCCATTGCCCTGGGCGTGGCCAACGGCCTGGACCCCAAGGTCCTCAGCGAAATCATGCGCCGCAGCTCGGGCGGCAACTGGGCCCTGGAAAAATACAACCCCTTCCCCGGCGTCCACGAAAACGCCCCCGCCTCCAAGAACTACGCAGGCGGCTTCGGCACCGACCTCATGCTCAAGGACCTGGGCCTGGCCCAGGAAAACGCCATGGCCGTCAAGGCCTCCACGCCCCTGGGCGGCATGGCCCGCGCCATGTACGCCATGCACTCCATCGCCGGCAACGGCGCCCTGGACTTCTCCAGCGTCATCCGCTCCCTGCAAAAGAACGGCTGACGCCCCCGGGCACCGCCCCATCTCCCCCCTCCCGTATGCCCGCGCCTGCGTCGGGCCGCCTGCGGGGTTGCAGTCCTGCCGAAGGACAGGACTGCTTCGTCAACTGACTCGCCGCAGTTGTCTGAACGGAGCGCGCAGCGCGCAGTGAGTTCTGCGGCGAACCCCGCAGGCGGCCCGACGCAGGTTGCCCCGCAGCGAAGCGAAGGGGTCGCGGGCAGTCGGGTTGTACGTGTCAAGGACATGGGTAACAACTCAGCTCACAGACATGGGTAACACTTCAAGCTCACATAGTCCTTCTGGGGTCCTCGCACATCCTCTTCGTTGAAGCAGCCCAGTCG
>JAITUC010000047.1 GCA_031286585.1 Delftia acidovorans | reverse complement strand
TGTGGTTGCGCGGGATGACGCGGTTGTAGTCGGGGAACTTGCCCTCGACCAGCTTGGTCACGAACTCCATGCCGCCAAAGGTGAACTTGGCCTGGTTGTTGGCGAACTGCATCTCGATGTGGGGCTGGTTCTCGCCGCCGGCATCCGACAGCAGGCGCTGCAACTCCAGCACGGTCTTGCGCGGCAGGATCACTTCCTGCTTGGGCACTTCCACGTCCAGCGTGGCGCTGGCAAAAGCCAGGCGGTGCCCGTCGGTGGCCACCAGGGACAGCTGCTTGCCCTCGGCCACGAACAGGATGCCGTTGAGGTAGTAGCGGATGTCCTGCACGGCCATGGCGAAGGAGACCTGGCCCAGCAGATCCTTGAGCACCTTCTGCGGCACGCTGAAGGAAGGGCCGAAGGCCGCTGCCTCCTGCACCAGCGGGAAGTCCTCGGCCGGCAGGGTCTGCAGCGTGAAGCGGCTCTTGCCGCCCTTGAGCACCATCTTGGCCTGCTGGGTCTCCAGGCTCACGGTCTGGTCGCCGGGCATGGTCTTGAGGATGTCGATCAGCTTGCGCGCGCCCACCGTGGTGGTGAAGTCGCCGGTGTCCCCGCCGAGCTCGGCGGTGGTGCGGATCTGGATTTCCAGGTCGCTGGTGGTCAGCTGCAATGCGTTGCCGGTCTTCTTGATCAGCACGTTGGCCAGGATGGGCAGCGTGTGGCGGCGTTCGACGATGCCGGACACCGATTGCAGGACCGCGAGAACTTTGTCTTGTGTGGCTTTCAGGACGATCATGTCAACCTCTGATTTCAGGATGCGGGTCTCGGTGGGAGCGGCGGCTCACAAATGAGCCCCCTCTTGCCGCTCGAATCCCCCATTTTGCCGCGTACATGCGAGCTGAACGGGGGAGTTTTCATCAACCTTTGAGAGTTTGTTCCAGCACGTGCAGCTGCTGGTTCAGCTCGGTCAGTTGCTGGCGTTCGCCGGCGATCTTTCGCACCGCGTGCAGCACGGTGGTGTGATCGCGCCCGCCGAACAGCTCGCCGATCTCGGGCAGGCTCTTCTGGGTCAATTCCTTGGCCAGGTACATGGCAATCTGGCGCGGCCGGGCGATGCTGGCCGGGCGCTTCTTGCTGTACATGTCGGCCACCTTGATCTTGTAGTAGTCGGCCACGGTCTTCTGGATGTTCTCCACGCTGATCTGGCGGTTCTGGATGGACAGCAGGTCACGCAGGGCCTCGCGGGCCAGCTGGATGGAGACTTCCTTCTGGTTGAAGCGCGAATAGGCCAGGATCTTGCGCAGCGCGCCTTCGAGCTCGCGCACATTGGAGCGCACGTTCTTGGCCACGAAGAAGGCGACTTCCTCGGGCATCTCGGCGTTCTCGGCACGGGCCTTGTTGATCAGGATGGCCACGCGCATTTCCAGCTCGGGCGGCTCGATGGCCACCGTCAGCCCGGAGTCGAAGCGCGAGACCAGCCGCTCGTGGATGTTCGCCAGACCCTTGGGATAGGTGTCCGAGGTCATCACGATGTGGCTCTTCTTGGCCAGCAGGGCCTCGAAGGCGTTGAAGAACTCCTCCTGCGTGCGGTCCTTGTTGGCAAAGAACTGCACGTCGTCGATCAGCAGCAGATCCAGCGAGTGATAACGCTCCTTGAATTCGTCAAAGGTGCGACGCTGGTAGGCCTTGACCACATCCGAGACGAACTGCTCGGCATGGATGTAGAGAACTTTGGCGTCGGGCTTGTCGGCCAGCAGCTTGTTGCCCACTGCATGCACCAGGTGGGTCTTGCCAAGGCCCACGCCACCGTAGATGAACAGCGGGTTGTACAGGTGTCCGGGCGAGCCCGCCACATGCATGGCGGCCGAGCGTGCCATGCGGTTGGCCGTGCCTTCCACCAGGGTCTCGAAGGTCAGCGCGGCGTTCAGGCGCGTGCGAAAGACGGGAGCTGCCGCGTCTTCGCTGGTGACCGTGGGCACCGATGTGACAATGGTTTCCGGCGGTGCCGAGCGCTCGCTGGTGGAGGGGCGAACGTAAGTCCGCACAACGCTTTCCCGCTGAGCAAGCGCCAACTCAAGCGTCACCGGCTGGCCGTAGAGCGACTCCAGCATGGCCGAGATGCGGCCTGCATATTGGGCGCGGATCCAGTCGAGCTTGAAGCGGTTGGCCACGTAGACGGTGACCTTGGAGAAGTCTTCGGCGACGTGCGCGGTCAGGGGCTTGATCCAGGTGTTGAACTGCTGTTCGGGCATTTCCTGCCCCAGTTGCTCAACGCAGACTTGCCACAGGCCCTGGCCTGCATCGTTCGTAGGTTCCTCTGTCATTGTCGAAGTCTAGTTGTGGATAGGAGGAACTGTTGCGAGGCTGCCATTGTAGCTTTTACGGAAGTTATCCACAAAATATCAGGAGCTTGTCCTCCGCCTTGTCGCAAAATGGGCAGGCATCCTTCGGGTTCGAAGGGCATTGCATCAAGTGGGCAACGCTGTGATAATCGCGGGTTTCCCTGAATGTGTTCAGGGTGATATGTCCCGCCCGTCTGCATCGGGTCTGCATGCTGCCGCTGGCGGCCTTGGGGCGAAACCTCTCGGGGTTGCGCCTTGGGCTGCACATGGCTAGTGCATCGTGCAGATTTTTGGCAGTTGGCCTGGCGGTTGCCTTCGTGGCGGCTGCTGGCTGCACTGCGTGTAGCGTGCCGGATACGGGACCGGTGCAAAACTGAACCTTCTCTAGGAACCAACATGAAACGTACTTACCAACCCTCCAAGACCCGTCGCGCCCGCACCCACGGCTTTCTGGTCCGCATGAAGACCAAGGGCGGCCGCGCCGTGATCAACGCTCGCCGCGCCAAGGGCCGCAAGCGTCTGGCCGTCTAAGGCCAGCCATTGCTGGGCGGTTTGCTCGCTGCACTGAACCCCTGAACGGGGTGCTGGCATGCAACGGCTGAAAACACGTCCGCAGTTTCAGGCCGCCATGGCTGCCGGTACGGTATCGCGTACCGCGCATTTCGCCCTGCACCGTCTCGTTCTGACGGAGCAGGGCAGCGCCATGGCGCCACCGACAGGGCCCGGATCGCAAGTTCCGCAGGCCCTGTTCGGCGTTGGTGCAGTGCGCCAGGATGCCTGGCTGGGCGCCATGGTGCCCAAGCGCTGGGCGCGCCGCTCGGTGACGCGACACACCATCAAGCGGCAGATCTATGCCGTGGGCAGCGAGCATGAGACCCTGATGCTCCAAGGCGCCCATGTGGTGCGGCTGCGCTCGGGCTTTGACCGGCGCCAGTTCGTGAGTGCCACTTCTGATGTGCTCCGGCAGGCCGTGCGCGCCGAGCTGCAGCAGTTGTTCGCCTATGCCGCGAAACGCCTGTCGCAGCCTGCCCCCGAGATGCCGCAGCCCGCACAGGAACGCGCCGCAGCCGCTGGCGAGAGCATCGGGGTTGCGCCATGATGCAGCGGCTGCTGATGGCGCTGGTGCGCGGCTATCGGCTGATGCTCAGTCCCTGGCTGGGCTCGGCCTGCCGCTTCACTCCCACCTGCTCGGCCTATTCCCTTGAAGCGTTGGAGCAACACGGCGCTGCGGTAGGCTCCTATCTGACGCTGCGCCGCCTGGCGCGCTGTCATCCGTGGTGTGACGGGGGGCATGACCCTGTGCCAGAGCAAAAGCCCAGGCTGTTCACCAGCCTGACGGCTGCGCCCGGAAACACCCAACCTTCCTCACCTAAGAAGTCTTCATGAACGATATTCGCCGCACCATCCTGTGGGTGATATTTGGCTTTTCGCTGGTCTTGCTATGGGACAAATGGCAAGTGCACAGCGGCAAGAAGGCCACTTTCTTCCCCGCGCCTGCCGTTGCCACGGCCCCGGCACCTGAAACGGGCAAGGCGCCCGGCGATGCCAGCGTGCCCTCGGCGGCTGCTGCGGCAACGGCCGGTGCCGGCGAAGTGCCTGGCGGCGCTGCCGCCGCGCCGGAGGCGGCCCCGCGCCAGAACGTCACCATCAGCACCGACGTGCTGCGCCTGACCTTCGACAGCCAGGGCGGCACGCTGCGCCATGCCGAGCTGCTCAAGTACGCGGATTCCGTGCACAAGGACAAGCCCGTGGTGCTGTTCGACGAGAGCGTGCACCGCGTGTACCTGGGCCAGTCGGGCCTGATCGGCGGCGGTTTCCCCACGCACAAGACGACCATGACCGCGCTGCCCGGCGCACGCGAGCTCAAGGACGGCGAGGACCAGATGGAACTGCGCTTCGAGTCGCCCGACATGGGTGGCGTGAAGCTGGTCAAGATCTGGACGCTCAAGCGCGGCGCCTACGACATCGGCGTGCGCCATGAAGTGGTGAACACCGGCACGGCGGCCGTGAGCCCGCAGCTGTACCTGCAGCTGGTGCGCGACGGCAACAAGCCTGAAGGCGAACAGTCCACCATGTACTCCACCTTCACGGGCCCGGCCGTCTACACCGACGAGAAGAAGTACCAGAAGGTCGAGTTCAAGGACATCGAGAGCGGCAAGGCCAGCGTCGAGAAATCGTCCTCGGGCGGCTACGTGGCCATGGTCCAGCATTACTTCGCCAGCGCCTGGCTGCTGGCCGAAGGCATCCAGCGCGAGAACTTCCTGCGCAAGGTGGACAACAACCTCTACGCCGTCGGCATGATCACGCCCGTGGGCACCATCGAGCCCGGCCAGAGCAAGAGCGTGGAAGCACGCCTGTTCGCCGGTCCCCAGATCGAAAAGCGCCTGGAATCGCTGGCGCCCGGCCTGGAGCTGGTCAAGGACTATGGCTGGCTGACCATCCTGGCCAAGCCGCTGTACTGGCTGCTGGACAAGCTGCACGGCTTCCTGGGCAACTGGGGCTGGTCCATCGTGGCCCTGGTGCTGCTGCTGAAGATCGCCTTCTACTGGCTCAATGCCAAGGCCTACTCCTCGATGGCCAAGATGAAGGCCATCAACCCGCGCATCATGGAAATGCGCGAGCGCCTCAAGGACAAGCCCCAGCAGATGCAGCAGGAGATGATGCGCATCTACCGCGAGGAAAAGGTCAACCCCATGGGGGGCTGCCTGCCCATCATCATCCAGATTCCGGTGTTCATCGCGCTGTACTGGGTGCTGCTGTCCAGCGTGGAAATCCGCAACGCGCCGTGGATCGGCTGGATCACCGACCTGTCGGCCAAGGACCCGCTGTTCATCCTGCCCGTGCTGATGACCCTGTCCTCGCTGCTGCAGACCGCGCTGAACCCCGCTCCGCCGGACCCGATGCAGGCCAAGATGATGTGGATCATGCCCCTGGTCTTCAGCGTGATGTTCTTCTTCTTCCCGGCCGGCCTGGTGCTGTACTGGCTGACGAACAACATCCTGTCCATCGCCCAGCAGTGGATCATCAACACCCGCATGGGCGTGCCGCCGCAGTTCAACCTGCCCAACTTCGGCAAGTCCACGCCGGCCAAGTAAGCCTGCGAAGGCCCTTGCTCCAAAGCCCGCTTCGGCGGGCTTTTTTTCATCGCCGGGCCGCCCCAAGATGAAAAACGCCCCCATGGGGGCAGCGGACCTTGCGCAACAAGGGGAGCGTGGGGGCTTTTTTTCATCGCCGGGCCTATCATCGGCGGCCTGCAATCCCTCCCAAGAAAGCTCCATCCATGCTGCCCCGCCACAACGACCCCATCGCCGCCATCGCCACCGCCCCGGGGCGTGGCGCCGTGGGCATCGTTCGTGTGTCCGGCAAGGGCGTGGCGCCGCTGGTGCGGGCGCTGTGCGGGCGCGACCTCAAGCCGCGCGAGGCCACCTATCTGCCGTTTCGCGATGCCCAGGGCGGCCCCATCGACCACGGCCTGGCCCTGTTCTTCCCGGCGCCGCACAGCTATACCGGCGAGGATGTGCTGGAGCTGCAGGCCCACGGCGGCCCCGTCGTTCTACAGCTGCTGCTGGCGCGCTGCCTGGAGGCCGCGCAAGCCCCGCGCGAAGGCCATCGCAGCGTGCTGCCGGGCCTGCGCCTGGCCCAGCCCGGTGAATTCACAGAGCGCGCCTTTCTCAACGACAAGATCGACCTGGCCCAAGCCGAGGCCATTGCCGACCTGATCGACGCCAGCACCGAGGCTGCCGCGCGCAGTGCGAGCCGTTCGCTGTCGGGCGCTTTTTCCGAGGAAATCCATGGCCTGCGTGACGCGCTGGTGCACCTGCGCATGCTGGTCGAGGCGACGCTGGACTTTCCCGAGGAGGAGATCGACTTCCTGCAGAAGGCCGATGCCAGCGGACAGCTCACGCGGCTGCGCGGCAAGCTGGACCAGGTGCTGTCGCGCGCCCACCAGGGCGCCCTGCTGCGCGAAGGCATCAAGGTCGTGATCGCGGGCCAGCCCAATGCGGGCAAGAGCTCGCTGCTCAACGCGCTGGCCGGTGCGGAACTGGCCATCGTCACCCCGATTGCAGGCACCACGCGCGACAAGGTGCAGCAGACCATCCAGATCGAGGGCGTGCCCCTGCATGTGATCGACACGGCAGGCCTGCGCGAGAGCAGCGACGAGGTCGAGCGCATCGGCATCGCGCGCGCCTGGGACGAGATCGCCGCGGCCGATGCCGTCCTTTTTCTGCACGACCTCACACGCATGGGCGAGGACGACTATCTGGCGGCCGATGCCGCCATTGCCGAAACCCTTGCCCAGAAGCTGCCGCGCCAGGTGCCCGTCATCGATGTCTGGAACAAGACCGATCGTGCGGAACCTGCCCGGATGCAGGCGCATGGCAGCCGTGAAGGCAGCGTGGCACTGTCGGCACGCACGGGCGACGGCCTGGATGCCCTGCGCCGGCGCCTGCTGGACGTGGCCGGCTGGCAGTCGGCCCCGGAAGGCCTGTACCTGGCGCGCGCGCGCCATGTGGAGGCACTGCAGGCCGTGGCTGCCCACCTGCAGGAGGCCGAGCTGCAACTGGCGGCCCAGGCCGCCCACCTGGACTTGCTGGCCGAGGAGTTGCGCCTGGCCCAGGTCTCGCTGAACTCCATCACCGGGGAATTCAGCTCCGACGATCTGCTGGGCGTGATCTTTTCCAGCTTCTGCATCGGCAAGTGACTGGAGTGCCGGTGCAGCCCGGCACGCTCGCACGGATGGTGGAGCAGTGGCGATATTTATCTTTTGCTACAAAATTTGCCGCCGAAAACCCGGGCACCGGCATTGGCGTGTCCGCTGCTGTCGCTTAGCATGCGGCGTGCCGCAGCGGCCCTCGTCGCTGCCTGCCGCCGGGCGCAGCCCTGGCGCGGGTACGCGGCCCACTTCGAACCGGATCCGCCATGTCTTCTTCCTCCCACAATGATTTGCGGCCACTGGCCCAGGCCATGTCGTCGGCCGTGGCTGTCGATGGTGTGCAGAACGCGCTGACCTTGGAGCAATGGGATCTGCTGGCGCCCTATCTGGTGCCGGTCACGCTGGCGGCGGGCGAACTGCTGTTTGCAGAAGGTTCGCTGGACCGCAATCTGTACTTCGTGGAGTCCGGCAGCCTCAGCGTGCACTACCAGGATGCGAAGGAGCGCATCCGCCTGGCCATCGTCGGCCCGGGCTCCATCCTGGGCGAGGGCGCTTTCTTCGCCCACCGTGCGCGCCATGCCACCGTGCAGGCGGCCGCGCCGGGGCGGCTGTGGTGTCTGACGGCCATGCGTTTTGCCGAACTCAGCAATCGCCAGCCCGGTGTGGCGCTGGCCTTGGTCATGGCGGCCGGCCAGGTACTGGCCCGCCGTGCGGTGGACAGCCGCCGCCGGGTGGCCAGCACCTGAACTGCATCCGGACAGCGCCTGGGGAGGGGCCCTGGCAGGAGCCGGGGCAGATTACAGACCGGGCTTTGCTTTGCGACAAATTGATACAGCGGTTTTGCAGCACCCGTGCTCGAAATGTCGCCAAGTTGCAGGCACAATGCCGCGAGTTTGTGACTATTCGTGACAATGAGAGCCCCCCATGTCTGTGTTCAACTGGTTTTCCCGCAAGCCTGTGCCGGAGCAGGGCCGTGGTTCGCCCGGAGACGATGGCCAGGCCCATTCCGCAGCACGCCGTGATGCCGTGACGGGCGGGCGCCGCAGCGAGCGTTCCGAGCGCCGCGAGCAGCTCTACGGTGTGGTGCGCGATGTCATGGTGCGTGCCGGTGTGTTGTCGGCAAGCTACAAGTTCAAGGTGCTCTCGCTGGACAACGTGGGCCAGCGCTTCGTGGTGATGATGGACCTGGCGCGGGCCTATGCCAGCGAAACCGCGCGGCTCAGCGAGATCGAGGCCATGCTGGCCCAGGCGGCCAAGGCCCGCATGGGCGCGGTCGTGACGGCCGTGTACTGGCGGGTCAGCGACCAGAACGCTGCACAGGCCCAGTCCCAGGCGCATTCCGCCGCGACGCGCGCACCGCGTCCCGCCCCGCCCATGGCCGTCCCGGTGGCGGCCGCGATGGAGGCGGCAGCGCCCCAGCGCCGCAGGCAGGACATGGCGCCGTTCGAACCCATAGACG
The DNA here is from genome assembly GCA_031286585.1 of Delftia acidovorans. Lineage (GTDB taxonomy): Bacteria > Pseudomonadota > Gammaproteobacteria > Burkholderiales > Burkholderiaceae_C > Comamonas > Comamonas acidovorans_A. The sequence continues at coordinate 39,734 of JAITUC010000047.1, read as the reverse complement.
ATCAGGAAATGGCGGCCTTCAAGCTCGCCGTGGCGGCCATGCCCTCGGCGAGCCGTGGCGCGGGATCTGCAGCTGCAACTGCCGTTGGCGTGCGCCGATCAGGGCCCTTGCTTGGCCCCGGCGCAGGCGATCGCGGTGCGGACTTTCCCAACAGCGCGCTGGACCACCTGGACCTGGGCGTCACCCAGTACGGCGAACTGCGCTGACCGGGCTGCGGCCTGGCTCAGTGGCCGGCGAAATCCACCAGCGTGAACAGCGGCAGTCCTCTGTCGCGCAGCAAGGTGGAGCCGCCCAGCTCGGGCAGGTCCACGATGGCCGCGCCCTCGATCACGGTGGCGCCGAGTTTTTCCAGCAGCCTCTTGCCGGCCATCATGGTGCCGCCGGTGGCGATCAGGTCGTCGATCAGCAGCACGCGGTCGCCCGCCTTGACGGCGTCGGTGTGCAACTCCACGGTGGCACTGCCGTATTCGAGTTCATAGGTTTCCTCTACCGTGGTGAAGGGTAGCTTGCCCTTTTTGCGGATGGGTACAAATCCCACGCCCAGCTCGTGTGCCACCACGGCGCCCAGGATGAAGCCACGCGCATCGAGCCCGGCCACCACATCGGGGCGCATGCCGCGCTGCATGTAGCGGTGCACGAAGGCGTCGGTCATCACGCGAAAGACCTGCGGGTCCTGCAGCAGCGGCGTGATGTCGCGGAACTGCACGCCGGGCGCCGGCCAGTCGGGAACGGTGCGTATGTGCGTGCGCAGGTAGTCGTTGACGCTGGGGGTGGTATGCATGGCGCTGGATCGGGGGCTGGAGAAGACGGGCCAGTGTACCCAGGCGCCCGACGGCGACCGCCGCCGCCGGATGGCCAGACCGCCTAAAATCATCCAGATGAATTCTGATGCTGCCACCCTGGATGCGCTGGACGCGCCCCGTGCCCTGCGCCTGGCCCGCGACACCCTGGGCATCGAGGCCGATGCCCTTCAAGCCATGTCGCAGCGCCTTGATGGCGTGTTCGGCGAAGTGGTGCAGCGCATCCTGCGGCTGTCCGGCCGCGTCGTCGTGATGGGCATGGGCAAGAGCGGCCATGTCGGGCGCAAGGTGGCCGCCACCCTGGCTTCCACGGGCACGCCTGCGTTCTTCGTGCATCCGGCCGAGGCCAGCCATGGCGATCTGGGCATGGTGACGGGCATCGACTTGGTGCTGGCGCTGTCCAACAGCGGTGAGGCCGACGAGCTCGCTGCGCTGCTGCCCGCCATCAAGCGCCAGGGCATCCCGCTGGTGGCCATGACCGGCGGCGCGCAATCCACGCTGGCCCGCCATGCCGACTGGGTGCTGGACACCCGTGTCGAGCGCGAGGCCTGCCCCCTGAACCTGGCACCCACGGCCAGCACCACGGCGCAGATGGCCATGGGCGACGCGCTGGCCGTGGCCCTGCTCGATGCGCGCGGCTTTGGCGCCGAGGACTTTGCGCGCTCCCATCCGGGCGGTGCGCTGGGCCGCAAGCTGCTGACCCATGTGCGCGATGTCATGCGCAGCGGCGATGAGCTGCCGAAGGTCGGTGCCGATGCCAGCTTTGTCGAACTGATGCGCGAAATGAGCGCCAAGGGCCTGGGCTGCTCGGCCATCGTCGATGCGGCAGGCGTGCTGCAGGGCATCTTCACCGACGGAGACCTGCGCCGCCGCGTGGAGGCCGGCACCGACCTGCGCGCGCTGCAGGCCGGCGACGTCATGCACAAGGGGCCCCGCACCATCACCGAAGACGCGCTGGCCGTGGACGCCGCCAGCATGATGGAGGAGCACGGCATCACCGCGGTGCTGGTGACCGATGCACAGCGCCAGCTGCGCGGCGTGGTCCATATCCGCGACCTGATGCGCGCCAAGGTCATCTGATGGCACGCGCTCCTTTGACGCCCGTGCAGAACTGGGATGCACGACTGCTGCTGCAGGCACAGGATGTGCGGGTGGCCTTCTTCGATGTCGATGGTGTGCTCACCGATGGCGGCCTGCTGTTCTCTGGTGAGGGCGAGGTGCTCAAGCGCTTCAACACGCTGGACGGCCATGGACTGAAGCTGCTGCAAAAGGCCGGCATCACGCCCGCCGTGGTGACGGGCCGCGACTCGCCTGCCCTGCGCCTGCGGCTGAGCAATCTGGGTGTCACGCATGCGCGCTTTGGCACGGAAGACAAGGTGCCTGCCGCCGAGGCCATTCTGGGCGAGCTGGGCCTGCAGTGGCACCAGGCGGCAGCCATGGGAGACGACTGGCCCGACCTGCCCGTGATGCGGCGCTCCGCCTTTGCCTGTGCGCCGGCCAACGCCCATGACGAGGTGCTGGCCGTGGCCGACTGGATCACGCCGCGCAGCGGTGGCGAAGGGGCGGTGCGCCAGCTGTGCGACCTGCTGCTGGCCGCGCGTGGCGCCTATGCCGGGCTGCTGGCGGAATACGCATCATGATCCAGGCCTGGCGCCGCGTCGGTGACCGGCTTTCCCTGTACCTGCCCGTGCTGCTGATGGGCCTGCTGGCGCTGGGCACCTGGTGGCTGGTGCGCAATGCCCCGCAGCCCGTGGCCAGCGGCACCGAAAAGGCCGTGGCGCATGAGCCCGACTACTTCATGAAGGATTTCTCGATCAAGAGCTTCGATGCCACGGGGCGCCTCAAGAGCCAGATCGAGGGCAGCGTGGGCCGCCACTATCCGGATACCGACACCCTCGAAATCGACAACGTGCGCATGTTTGCGGTCTCGCCTGAAGGCCGCATCACGCGCGGCAGCGCCAAGCGGGCGCTGAGCAATGCCGATGGTTCCGAGGTGCAGATGTTTGGCAATGCCGTCGTCACGCGCGAGCCATTTGTGACAGCGGGTAAACAACCGCAACCGCAGTTGCAATTCGAGGGTGAATTCCTGCAAGCCTGGCCCAACGAGGAAAGAGTGAGCTCCAACCAGCCCGTGGTGCTGACCCGTGGCAAGGACCGTTTCACGGCCGACAGCATGCAGTACAGCAACCTGGATCTGGTGATGAAGCTGCAGGGCCGCGTGCGCGGCACCCTGCAGCCGTCCAGGACCAAGTAAGGCGCCGGCGCAGGCGTCCGATGGAGAACAAGCCATGACGACATCCTCGCGCAGCCCGGCACCCCTGGCCTTCATCACCGGCGCATCCAGCGGCATAGGCCAGGCCCTGGCATGGCATGCCTACCAGCAAGGCTGGTCGCTGGCACTGGTTGCACGGCGTGGCGACGTGATGGCGCAATGGGCTGCGCAGCAGGGCCTGGAGGCGTCGCGCTTCACCATCTACGAGGCCGATGTGGCCGTGCCCGACAGCATCATCGCTGCCGCCCGGCGCTGTGAGCAGCAGCAGGGCCTGCCCGATGTCGTGATTGCCAATGCCGGCGTCAGCTGGGGCGTGGACACCTCGATGCGCGAGGATATCGACACCATGCAGCAGGTGCTGGCCGTCAACACCATGGGCGTGGTGAGCAGTTTCCATCCCTTTATCGCGCCCATGGTGCGGCGTGGCAGCGGGCAGTTGGTGGGTATCGCCAGTGTGGCGGGGCTGCGCGGCCTGCCCGGACATGGTGCTTATTGCGCCAGCAAGGCCGCAGTCATTGCCTATTGCGAAAGCCTTCGCGGTGAATTGCGCAGTAGTGGCGTAAAAGTCACTACATTGCTTCCTGGTTATGTGGATACACCCCTCACACGCGGTAACCGCTATGGCATGCCATTCTTATTGCAGCCCCATGAGTTTGCCGCGAAGGCCTGGCGGTCCATTGATGCCGGTCGCAGCCTGGCCATCATCCCCTGGCAAATGGCATGGGTTGGCCGTTTGATGAAATTTCTGCCAAACCCCTTGTTTGATCGGATGCTTGTAGGACGAAAGCGCAAACATCGTCATTCGAAAAATCCCTGAAGTTCATATGCCCAGGGAATATGTTCATGCATAAACGCGCACCCGCAAAAAAGGCTCCCTGAAGGAGCCTTTTCTTGTTGGGGAGAACATGGAGACCGGGTCTCATTCTCCGTTGTTATTGTTGTTTCCCCAGCCGCCGCCACGGCCACCATTGCGGGGGCCGGAGCCATAGGGGCTGCGGAAACCGCCATCGCCACGGCCGCCGTAGCCGCCGCCTCCACCGCCTTCACCACGGCCATAGCCACCGCCGCCATCGCTGCGTCCGTAGCCACCGCCATCGCCGCGGCCACCGCCACCGTAGCCGCCACCATCACCACGGCCATAACCGCCACCACCACCGCCGCCACCAAAGCCGCCCGAGCGCGGGGGACGGGGCTCCATGGGGCGCGCTTCGTTCACCACGAGGCTGCGCCCGCCCAATGGTTGTCCATTCATGCCCTGAACGGCTGCCTGCGCCTCGGCATCGCTGCCCATTTCGACAAACCCGAATCCCTTGGAGCGGCCTGTGTCGCGTTCCATCATGACCCGGGCGCTGGTGACAGCGCCGAACTGGCTGAATGCCTGCTCCAAGTCGTTGTCACGCACACCATAGGGAAGGTTGCCGACGTAAAGCTTATTGCCCATCAAAAACTCCTCAACTCCTCAATGCTCACTGGTTTGCGCTCGGCTTCAGGACGCACAGACATCAGGTTCTTTGTATACAAGAGCCTGTCCAACCTTCCTAAACACATAGCGTTCGAACGGGTCTGCCCGAAACCAAATTATGAAGCACAAAAATCAAAAAGATAAATGCTCGAAAACACAAGCTGATAACGTTTGGCAACAAAAAAGGGGCCCGAAGGCCCCATTTTTTTGCTAGCGCAAGCTCTAAGCGAGTACTTAGTAGCTGTTGCGACGGCCACCGCCGTAGCCGCCGTCACGGTTGCCGCCGCCGAAGCCGCCGCCGCCGCCACCACCAAAGCCGCCGCCGAAGCCGCCGCTACGGGGAGCGCGGGGCTCCATCGGACGGGCTTCGTTGACCACCAGGTCACGGCCGCCGCGGTTTTGGCCGTGCAGGCCCTGGATAGCAGCTTGTGCTTCGGCATCGCTGCCCATTTCGACGAAGCCGAAACCCTTGGAACGGCCGGTGTCGCGCTCCATCATCACTTTGGCGCTGTTGACGGCGCCGAATTCACTGAAGGCTTGCTCCAGATCGCTGTCACGGAAGGTGTACGGCAGGTTGCCGACGTAAAGCTTGTTGCCCATGGAGGACTCCTGAAAAAACTGGAAAACGCGATGGAGCCCTAGGGAGTCAACACGGGATGACAACGTTAGAGACGCAAACGCACTCGCCCTCATTGAGCCGAAGCCCGAACGAAAGCCTGCCCATTATGTGGCAGAAGTTTTCGCACGTTATTACTGTTTCGCAAAAATTCGTCATGCCCGCCACAGAATGTCCCTGGGAGTAACCCTGAAATTGCGGCAGCGCATAAGCAAGTGCCGTGGCGGCAGTGGTGGCCGGCATGCGGATCAGGGTGCTGCTATGATCGCCGGCTCAGTCTTTGGGGAGTAGATCGTTCGGCTCATGGGCCGGATGCATGCGTCAACAAACTTGGGCCTTCGCTGGCCTATGGCGTATGCGGCGCGCAGCGCAATGCTGCGTGTGACCGATCGAGACCATTGACCGCGCACCGATCCAAAGGCCGGAGTCGGAGCGTGGTCAATGCGTGCTCTATCCGGCCGGATAAATCCCCACACCATGGAAGCCTTCCTGATTTCAACCTCCGTCGTCGCCCTTGCCGAGATGGGGGACAAGACCCAGCTGCTGTCGCTCGTGCTCGCCGCGCGTTTTCGCAAACCCTGGCCCATCGTCCTGGGCATTTTCGTGGCCACGCTGGTCAACCATGCGCTGGCCGGTGCCGTGGGCGCCTGGATCACCAGCTACCTGGGCGAGAACGCCATGCGCTGGATCCTGGGCCTGTCCTTCATCGCCATGGCGATCTGGATGCTGATCCCCGACAAGCTCGACGAGGACGAGGTCTCCGGGCATTCGCGCTGGGGCGTCTTCGGCACCACGCTGGTGGCCTTCTTCCTGGCCGAGATGGGCGACAAGACGCAGATCGCCACCGTGATGCTGGCGGCCAAGTACAACGCCTACCTGTGGGTGGTGGCCGGCACCACGCTGGGCATGATGCTGGCCAACGCGCCTGTGGTGTGGCTGGGCGACAGGCTGGTCAAGCGCGTGCCCATACGCCTGGTGCATGTGGTCTCGGCCGTGATCTTCCTGGTGCTGGGCGTGCTCGCCCTGTTCCTGCCGGGGACGGGTGTTTTGGCATAATGGGCCTTCATGCGCCGATTTGCTTCTGCTTGCGGGCGCTTTATAAATCCTGCTAAAGACGACACCAGAGAACCCGGCCTCGTTTTTAGCGATGCCGGGTTTTTTCATGTCCTTCATCGCCACACCACAAACCATGCACTTCGACGAGCCACTGCCGCTGCAGGGCGGCGGCTCGATCCGGGACTACGACCTCGCCTACGAGACCTACGGGCAGCTCAATGCCGATCGCAGCAACGCGGTGCTGGTCTGCCATGCGCTCAATGCCTCCCACCATGTGGCGGGCGTCTACGAGGGCCAGGCCAAGAGCGAGGGCTGGTGGGACAACATGATCGGCCCGGGCAAGCCCGTGGATACGAACCGGTTCTTCGTGATCGGCGTGAACAACCTGGGCTCGTGCTTTGGCTCGACCGGCCCCATGCACGCGCATCCCGACACCGGCAAGATCTATGGCGCCGACTTCCCGGTGGTCACAGTGGAGGACTGGGTGGACGCCCAGGCCCGGCTGCTGGACCGGCTGGGCATTGGCCAGCTGGCCGCCGTGCTGGGCGGCAGCCTGGGCGGCATGCAGGCGCTGTCGTGGTCGCTGCGCCACCCTGACCGCATGCGCCACGCCGTGGTCGTGGCCAGCGCGCCCAACCTCAATGCCGAGAACATCGCCTTCAACGAGGTGGCGCGCCGCGCCATCGTCACCGACCCGGATTTCCACGGCGGGCATTTCTACGAACACGGCGTGGTGCCGGCGCGGGGACTGCGCATCGCCCGCATGATCGGCCACATCACCTACCTCAGCGACGATGTGATGAACCAGAAGTTCGGCCGCCAGCTGAGGGAGGGGCTGGACCTGAAGTACAGCACGCAGGACGTGGAGTTCCAGATCGAGAGCTACCTGCGCTACCAGGGCGAGAAGTTCAGCAGCTACTTCGACGCCAACACCTACCTGCTGATCACGCGCGCGCTCGACTACTTCGACCCGGCGCGCACGCATGGCGGGGACCTGACCCAGGCGCTGTCCGTGGCCAAGGCCGGCTTTTTGCTGGTGAGCTTCACCACCGACTGGCGCTTTGCGCCTGCACGCAGCCGCGAGATCGTGAAGTCGCTGCTGGAGAACAACCGCGACGTCAGCTACGCCGAGATCGATGCGCCCCACGGCCATGACGCCTTCCTGCTCGACGACCCCCGCTACATGAATGTGATGCGCTCCTACTTCGACGGCATCGCCCAGGAAACCACGACAGCCGCCAAGGAGGCCGCATGACCGAGCTGAACACCATGCAGGCGATTGCGCGCCTGATCCCCGAGGGCTCGCGCGTGCTCGACCTGGGCTGCGGCGATGGCGCCCTGCTGTCGCACCTGCAGCGCGAGCGCGGCTGCACCGGCTATGGCGTGGAGCTGGACGACGCCAATGTGCTGGCCTGCGTGCGCCGGGGCGTGAACGTGCTGCAACTGAACCTGGAGGACGGCCTGGCCATCTTCCAGGACAACAGCTTCGACGTGGTGCTGCAAATCGATACGCTGCAGCATCTGCGCAATGCCGAGACCATGCTGCAGGAGACGGCGCGCATAGGGCGCGCGGGCATCGTCGCCTTCCCCAACTTCGCGCACTGGCCCAACCGCATGTCCGTGCTGCGCGGGCGCATGCCGGTGACGCGGCGCCTGCCCTACCAGTGGTACGACACGCCCAATATCCGCGTGGGCACCTACAAGGACTTCGAGGTGCTGGCCACCAGGAACCGGCTGCGCATCCTGGACTCCTTCGGCCTGCAGGACGGCCGCAGCGTGCGCACCCTGCCCAATCTCATGGCGGGCACGGCGGTCTTCCATTTCGAGCACGCCTGAGCGGCGCGAGGCCATGTCCCTGTCATCGCCGGGGCGCACAATCGGCCGACCCCGGATCCAGGAGACCGACATGAACCGATTCCCCCGCCGCCGCGCGCTGGCCTTGGCCGGCGCGACCGCCGGCCTGCTGCTGGCAGGCTGCGCCACGCCGCAGGCCGCCCATTCCCCATCGCGGGCCGCGGACTGGCCTCCCCGGCCCGCGCTGATCGCGCACCGCGGCGCATCGGCGCTGCGGCCAGAGCACACGCTGGAGGCCTACCGGGAGGCCATACGCGCTGGCGCCGACTTCATCGAGCCCGACCTGGTCATCACGCGTGATGGCGTGCTGGTGGCGCGGCATGAGAACGCCATCGCCATCCTCGCGGCCGACGGCAGCCTCAAGGAGGCCACCACCAATGTGGCCGACCGCCCCGAGTTCGCGGCGCGCAAGACCACCAAAACCATCGACGGGCAGGCGATCACGGGCTGGTTCGTGGAGGATTTCACGCTGGCCGAGTTGAAGACGCTGCGTGCGCGCGAACGCATCCCGGCGATCCGCCCGGCGAATGTGCAGTTCAATGACCGTTTCGAGGTGCCCACGCTGCAGGAGATCATCGACCTGGCCAAGGCGGAGAGCGCACGCACGGGCCGCACGACCCGCACCATAGGCATCTATCCTGAGACCAAGCATCCGAGCTACTTCCAGTCCATCGGACTGCCGCTGGAGCCCGTGTTGCTGAAGCTGCTCGCGGACAACGGCTGGAACCATGCCCAGGCGCCAGTCTTCGTGCAGTCCTTCGAGGTCGAGAACCTGCGCTGGATACGCGCGCGCAGCAGCCTGCGCCTGGTGCAATTGCTGGCGCCCACGGGCCGGCCCTATGACAGCGTGGTGCGCGGCACGGGCCCTGGCTATGCCGACATGGCCACGCCCGCCGGCCTGGCCGAGATCGCGCGCTATGCCAATGGCATCGGGCCGAGCAAGAGCATGGTGATCCCCGTGGTACAGGGCGCCAATGCGGCGCCCACGGCGCTGGTGGCCGATGCCCACCGTGCGGGGCTGCTGGTCCATCCCTGGACGCTGCGGCCCGAGAACGCCTTCCTGCCCCTGAGCCTGAAGGCGCCGCCCGCACAGGACGGCGCCCGGCGTGGCAATGCACGCGCCGACATGGACGATTTCCTGCGCACGGGCATCGACGGTATCTTCACCGACGATCCGTCGGTGGGGCGCGCGGCCATCGATGAACTGCTCAAGCCGAAGCCTTGAGACGGCGTGCCGCCGCGCGCCGGCCTGCTGCCTGCGCCTGCTCCAGCCAGTGCTTCACACGGGCGGCCTCGGCGCCGAGCACGGGGCCGAAGCTGTGTATGCGCACGGGCCGGATGCCGCTGAATTCCAGGATGGCGCGGCGCATCTGGTGGTGCCCCGGCATGTGCGCCACCCAGCGGTAGTACCAGGGCGGTGAATCCATGCTCACCAGCAGGTCGGCCGTGCGGCCGGCCAGCAGCCGGTCCCACAGCACCGAGCCCTTGCGGTACTTGAACGCGAAGCCCGGCAGAAAGATGCGATCGATGAAGCCCTTGAGCAAGGCCGGCAGGCCGCCCCACCAGGTGGGATAGGCCCATGCCAGGTGGCTGGCCCAGAGGATGTCGGCCTGGGCCCGCTGCAGGTCGGGCTCCAGGGGCTGGTCCTGGCGGTAGCCGGCATGCAGCAGCGGATCGAAGTCCAGTTCGCCCAGGCGCAGCAGGCGCACCTCGGCGCCGCTGTCGCGTGCGCCCTGGGCGTAGGCATCGGCCAGGCCTGCGCACAGGCTGCTGGCCGACGGGTGGCCGAGGATGATCAGGATGCGCTGGGGATGCGTATCGGCAGGGGGGTGGGAGGTGCTTGGAGACATGGCGCCCATGTTCGCCTTGCCCCTTGGGGCAGGGTCAAGCCCCAGGCCAAGGCCCCGTGCTCAGGCCAATGCGGGTTCGCAGGCGCCCTGGGTACCTGCCGTCTCCAGGCTGCACTCGAGCAGTTCGCGCTCCAGCGCCGCCAACTGGGACTGCTGGGCCTGGAGGCGGCGGATTTCCGCCTGAACCCGGGCGCTGCGCTCGCGCAGCAGCCGGGCCAGGGCCTCCCAGCTTGTGGCCTCATGGATGCGGTGCAGGCCGTGCAGCTCGTCCAGCCGAAAGCCCAGTCCCAGCGCCTGGCGTATGCGCTGCACAAGCACCAGGTCCTGCTCGCCATAGACGCGGTAGCTGCCTGCCCGTGCCACGGCGCCGAGCAGGCCCCGCGCTTCATACAGCCGGACGGCCTTGGGCGAGCAGCCGGCGCGTCGGGCGAGTTCTCCGATATACATGGCGCGATCGTAGTCGTTGGCGGCGGGGTCTCCGGGGTCCGTGCCGCCTTGGCGCACAATGACCGGATCGCGGCGCTGGCTTCGCTCGAACGGTGCGCCGACCCATGACACGAGGACCCGCCATGAACGCACGCACCCCTTCGCAGCTGCTGCAGCCCGCAGCCGCGCTTGACCAGATCAGCCGCTCCTGGGATGAACGCATCGTCCCGGCGCTGACCGAGTACATCGCCATCCCCGCCAAGTCGCCCATGTTCGCGCCCGACTGGGAGCAGCAGGGCCACCTGGAGACCGTGCTGCGCAATGCGGCCGACTGGGTGCTGGCGCAGAAGGTGGTCGGCCTGACGCTGGAGATCGTGCGCCAGCCGGGCCGCACGCCGGTGCTGTTCTTCGAGGTGGAAGGCACGCAGGACAAGGCGGCCTCCAGCCCCACGGTGCTGATGTACGGCCACCTGGACAAGCAGCCCGAGTTCGACGGCTGGCGCAGCGACCTGGGCCCGTGGACGCCCAAGTACGAGAACGGCAAGCTCTATGGCCGTGGCGGCGCAGACGACGGCTATGCGGTCTACGCCAGCATCGCGGCCGTGCAGGAGCTCAAGCGCCAGGGCGTGCCGCACCCGCGCATCCTGGGCCTGATCGAGACCTGCGAGGAAAGCGGCTCGCGCGACCTGCTGCCCTATGTCGATGCCCTGCGCCCTCGCCTGGGCGATGTGGGCCTGGTGATCTGCCTGGACAGTGGCGCCGGCAACTACGACCAGCTGTGGCTGACCACCAGCCTGCGCGGCATGGCCAGCGGCACGCTGAAGGTGGAAATCCTCACCGAGGGCGTGCACTCGGGCGATGCCTCGGGCGTCGTGCCGTCGTCCTTCCGCATCCTGCGCCAGGTGCTGGACCGGCTGGAGGACAGCAAGACCGGGCGCCTGCTGCCTGCCAGCTTCCACTGCGAGGTGCCGGCCGAGCGCATGGCGCAGATGCGCGACACGGCGGCCATCCTGGGCGAGGAGACCTATGCCCGCTTCCCCTGGGCGCATTACGACTGCGGCGGCTCCACGCTGTTCGCCCTGCCCACCACCACCGACCCGGTCCAGGCCCTGGTCAGGCGCACCTGGGAGCCCACGCTGAGCGTGACCGGCGCCGAGGGCCTGCCCGCGCTGCAGGACGCCGGCAACGTGCTGCGCCCCTATACCGCCTTCAAGCTCAGCCTGCGCCTGCCCCCCCTGGTCGATGCCGCTGCCTGCGTGCAGGAAATGAAGGCGCTGCTGGAGGACAACGCGCCTTACCAGGCCCGTGTGACCTGGCAGGGCCTGTCGGGCGCCAGCGGCTGGAATGCGCCGGCCATGGACGGCTGGTTCGAGGACGCGCTCAACGCGGCAAGCCAGGCGCATTTCGGCGCCTCCTGCGGCTACATCGGCCAGGGCGGCACGATTCCGCTGATGAACATGCTCAGCCAGGGCTTTCCCAAGGCCCAGATGATGGTCTGCGGCGTGCTCGGTCCCAAGAGCAATGCCCACGGTCCCAATGAATTCCTGCACGTGCCCTATGCCAAGAAGCTCACGGCCGCCGTGGCCCAGGTGATCGCCGCCATGGCCGGGGCGCAGGCAGCCGCCGAGGCGGGCGCTGCTGGCGTGGCGTGATGGCAGCGCCGGCCCCCGCACCCGTTCCCGCCTCGCAAGGCCGGGTCACGCGCCTTGCGTCCGGCGACGGCGCCGAGCTGTCACTGCGCGACTGGCCCGTGGACGGGGGCCAGGCGCGTGCCACCGTGCTGCTGGTGCACGGCCTGGGCGAGCACATCGGCCGGTATGAGGCGCTGGCCCGGCGCCTCAATGCCTGGGGCCATGCGGTGCGCGGTTATGACCACTACGGCCATGGGCGCTCGGCGGGGCCGCGCGGCGGCTTGACGGCCGATGGCCGGCTGCTGGATGACCTGGCGGCCGTGGTCGATGCCACGCGCGCCCAGCAGCCCGCCGGCCAGCCGCTGGTGCTGCTGGGCCACAGCCTGGGCGGCCTGGTGGCTGCGCTGTTCGTGGCGCGTGCCATCCGGCCTGTCGATGCGCTGGTGCTGTCTTCGCCGGCCTTCGACGTGGGCCTGTCGCCCCTCCAGAAGCTGCTCGTGGGCACGCTGCCGCGCCTGGTGCCCGACCTGCGCGTGTCCAACGGACTGCAGATTCCCTATCTCTCGCATGACGCGGCGGTCTGCGATGCCTACCGTGCCGATCCGCTGTGCCATGACCGCATCTGCGCGCGGCTGGCGCGTTTCCTGGCGCAGGGCGGCCCGCAGGTGCTGGCCCGCGCTGGGCATTGGAGCGTGCCCAGCCTGCTGCTGTGGGCGGGAGATGACCGGCTGGTGGCGCCGGGCGGCAGCCAGGCCTTTGCCGACCGCGCGCCGCCGGCCGTGGTGCAGGCGCAGTGCTTTGACGGCGCCTACCACGAGCTGTTCAACGAGAGCGATGACTTCGCCGCACCCGTGTTCGCGCGGCTGCGTGAGTGGCTGGGCCGCTTCAGGCCAGCGTGAGCGCTGCCAGAGCGGCCAGGGGCGCGGTTTCCGCGCGCAGCACGCGCGGCCCCAGCGTGACGGGCACAAAGCCCTGGGCGCGGGCCAGGGCCTCCTCGGCAGGCGACAGGCCGCCTTCGGGGCCGGAGAGAAAGACCACGGGTGCATCCTCGGCCGTGGCATCCAGGATCTCCCCCAGCGGCCGCGTGCTCTCGCCCAGCGACAGCAGCAGGCGCAGCGTGCCGGGCGGCAGCTGTTTCGCTCCGCCCTCCAGCCAGTCTTCCAGGTCTGCAGGGGGGTGCAGCGGGGGAACGCGGTTGCGCGTGCACTGCTCGCAGGCCGATACGGCCACGGCCTGCCAGTGGGCAAGTTTCTTCTCGGCGCGCTCGCCCTTGAGCTTGAGCACGCTGCGCTCGGCCACCAGCGGGGTGATGCTGGCGGCGCCCAGCTCGGCCGCCTTCTCCACCAGCCAGTCCATGCGTTCGTTGGCCGTGATGCCTGCCAGCAGGTGCACGGGGCGCAGGGGCTCGCGTTCCACGGCGTGGTGCGCGCCTATGCGCACGGCCACGTCGCTGCGGCCCATGCGCAGCACGGTGGCCTCGAACTCGCCGCCGCTGAAGCCTTCGCCGGCGCGGCCTTCGAAGAGGGTGATGCCGTCGCCGGGCTGCAGGCGCAGCACCTGCACATGGCGCGCCGCGCCGGGCGGCAGGTCGATATCGTCGCCGCTGCGCAGCGCAATGGGGCAGTGAAAGCGTGGCATGGCGTATCCGTTCTCAGACGCGCCCGTAGGCCCAGCCGACCTGGGGCTGGATGTTTTCGATCTGGTCCACCAGGCGCAGCAGCGGCGTCAGCTCGCGGTAGCGGCTGCAGGTGGAGCGGATGTAGTGGATGAAGCGCGGTGCATCGGCCAGGTAGCGGGGCTTGCCGTCGCGCAGCGTCAGCCGCGCGAAGATGCCGGCCACCTTGAGGTGGCGCTGCAGGCCCATCCACTCCACGCCGCGGTAGAACTCGCCGAAATCGTCGCCCCAGCCGCTTTGGCTGCGCGCGCCGACCAATCCCGACTTGCGCGCCTTCTCCCAGTAACGCACGGTAATGTCGATGACAAAGTCCTCTTCCCAGCTGATGAAGGCATCGCGCAGCAGGCTGGCGATGTCATAGGTCACCGGGCCATAGACCGCATCCTGGAAGTCCAGCACGCCCAGCGGGCCGCTGGCGGTCACGGGCTGCATGAGATTGCGCGTCATGAAGTCGCGGTGCACGAAGACGCTGGGTGCCGCCAGGTTGTGGGCCACGATCTGGTCGAAGGCCTTGGCCAGCGTGGCCTGCTGCCTGTCGTCCAGCACGGTCTCGCGGTGGCGCGCGATGTACCAGTCGGGGAACAGCTGCAGCTCGCGGCGCAGCAGGGCGTCGTCATACGCGGGCAGCACGTCCGGGCGCGAGGCGGTCTGCCAGGCCAGCAGCACTTCCAGGGCCGAGCGATACCAGGCTTCAGCGTCCTGGGGCCTTTCCGGGTCCAGCGCTTCGATGACGGTGTGGCCGCCCAGGTCGGACAGCAGCATGAAGCCGTGCGTGGCGTCCCAGTCCAGGATCTGGGGCACGGCCAGGCCGGCTTCTGCCATCAGCGCCTGGACCTTGGCGAAGGGCGCGCAATCTTCCTTGTCCGGCGGGGCATCCATGACGATGAGGCTGGCGCCTGCGCTGGTGTCCAGGCGCAGATAGCGGCGAAAGCTGGCATCGGCCGAGGCAGGGCGCAGGGTTTCGGGGCGCAGCGCGTGGCGGGCGGACAGCGGGGCCAGCCAGGCGTCGAAGGCGGCATGGCGGGCGGGGTCGGCCCAGACAACGCCGGCCGTGGGGGTGTTTGGATGGCTCATGGATAATCGCGATTCTACAAACCGCCACCCCGGCGAATGCCCGGCGGTGATGCTAGGCTTGCGCCTTTGTCCACCCGCCGCTGTTGACCACCGTGTACCTCCGACCGCCGCTCCCCGATCCGCTGGCTGCCCGCGCGCCCGCGCGCCCCGCTGTACGCCCGCTGGCCTGGCTTGTGGCTCTTGCATGGGCCGGCGGCTCGACGATGGCCCAGGCCCAGCCCGCTGCGGCCGACGAAGGCCAACTGCAGCAGGTCCGCCCGCTGCGTCCCAGCACGCTGATGCAGGAAACCTATCCCGAGGCGGTGCGCTCCCAGCAGCCCGTCTATGTGCGCGGCGACGCGCTCAGCGGCCAGCCGGACATCAACTCGGTGGTCGAGGGCAATGCCGAACTGCGCCGTGGCGACACCATGATCCGCGCCGACCGGCTCGAATACCAGGTGCCCGACGACCGCGTCAATGCCTCGGGCGCAGTGCACATCAACCAGGCCGGCAATGTCTACGAGGGCACGCAGCTGGACCTGCAGGTCGATGCGTTCAAGGGCTTTTTCGACAACGCCGGCTACCGCTTCCTGGCCAATGGCGCCTACGGAAAATCCTCGCGCGTGGACTTCATCGACCGCGACCATGCCGTGGTCCACGATGCCACCTACACCACCTGCCAGCGCGACGATGAGGCCAGCTGGGAGCCGGCCTGGATGCTGCGCGCCCGGACCCTGCACATCGATATGGCCGAGGAAGTGGGCGTGGCCGAGGGCGCGGCCCTGCAGTTCAAGGGCGTGACCGTGCTGCCCGTGCCGCGCATGAGCTTTCCGCTGTCGGACAAGCGCAAGTCGGGCCTGCTGCCTCCCACCATGGGCCTGGACAAGCTCAGCGGCCTCGAGTACACGCAGCCCTACTACTGGAACCTTGCGCCCAACCGCGACATGACCCTGTATCCCTCGGTCATGAGCAAGCGCGGCGTCAACCTGGGCGCCCAGTTCCGCTACCTGGAGCCGACCTATTCGGGCGAGGCCTATGCGGCCTACATGCCCGGCGACCGCCAGCGTGACCGGGATCGCTGGGCCTACTCGCTGCAGCACCGGGGCGTCATCGACTCGCCCATCGGTGGCCTGGGGTTGAACATGAACCTCAACCGCGTCAGCGACGACAACTACTGGCGCGACTTCCCGCTGGCCGCGAGATCGCTGCGCGAGCGCCTGCTGCCCAACGACGTGAACCTGTCCTGGGCGCGTGGCGACAATGTGCTGACCCTGCGCACCCTGTACTGGCAGACCATGCAGGATGTGACGGCGCCGATTGCCCCGCCCTACGGCATGAAGCCGCAACTGCAATGGCGCTACACGCCGCTGGACCTGCCGCACGGCCTGGACTTCAGCTTTGTGGCCGACACCACGCGCTTCGAGATCGACAGGCCCCTGGCCGGCATGACCTACAACAACGGCCAGCGCAGCTACATGCTGGCCCAGGCGAGCCGCCCCTTCCTGTCGCCGGGCGCCTTCATCACGCCCAAGATCCAGTTGCACACCAGCAACTACCAGGTGGACAGCCTGATGAGCAACGGCAGCCGCAATGCCTCGCGCACGCTGCCCACGGTCAGCGTGGACAGCGGCCTGGTGTTCGAGCGCGACACCACGCTGTTCGGCCGACAGCTGCTGCAGACCTTCGAGCCGCGCGCCTTCTACACCTACACGCCCTACCGCGACCAGAGCTTTCTGCCGCTGTATGACACGGCGCGCAACGACTTCAACTTCGCGAGCATCTACTCCGAGAACGACTACAACGGCCAGGACCGCATTGCCGACAACCACCTGCTGACCCTGGGCGCGACCACGCGCCTGATCGACGGGACCACGGGTGCGGAAAAGGCGCGCTTCGGCATTGCGCAGCGCGTGCGTTTTTCCGACCAGAAGGTGATCCTGCCCGGCGAGGTGCCTGCCACCAGCCGACTGTCCGACGTGCTGCTGGGCGCGGCCATCAACTGGACCGATGCCTGGTCCACCGAAGGCACGACCCAGTACAACCGCGACCTCAACCGCTCGGTGCGCACGACGTTCGGCGCGCGCTACAGCCCCAGCTCCTACCGCACGGTGAACGTGGCCTACCGTACCCAGTACGACACCGTGGCGCGTACCGACGCCAGCAAGCTGGTCGATGTGGGCTGGCAATGGCCCATCAACGACCTGTGGGGCGACAAGGGGCGCGACCTGGGCGCCGGCCGTGGCCAGGGTGGCGGGCGCTGGTACACGGTGGGCCGGCTGAACTACAGCCTGAAGGACCGCAAGCTCGTCGATACCGTGGTCGGGCTGGAGTACGACGGCTGCTGCTGGATCGGCCGCGTGGTGCTGGAGCGCCTGCAAAGCTCCATCACCCAGTCCAACACCCGGCTGCTGTTCCAGATCGAGTTCGTCGGCTTCTCGCGGCTGAGCCTGGGTGCAGACCCGCAGCGCAGCCTCAAGCAGAATGTGCCGCGCTACCAGTACCTGCGCGAGTCCGTGACGCCTCCCAGCCGCTTCACCAACTACGATTAGAGCCAACGCTCCAAACACGCTTTTTGCAAGGCTTTTCTCCCATGCGTTTTCTTTCCCAGACCCATTGCAGCGCAGCTGCCGCTGTGGCGCTGGCCTTGCTGGCCACCACAGTCCAGGCGCAAGGCCTGCGTGTTCCGGGCCAGTCGAGGGCAGCCGTGCCCCAGGCAGGCGATCCGGCCGTCTCGCGCGCGCTGGACGCCACCAACCTGTCCTCGACGCGGGATCGCGGCGCCAAGGCCGGACTGCGCTCTGCCGACTACATCGTTGCCGTGGTGAACTCCGAGCCGGTGACCAACAACGAGGTGCGTGCGCGCATGGCGCGCGTGGCGCAGAACATTGCCGAGCAGGGCGGCCAGATGCCGCCCGAGGCGCTGCTGGCCCGCGAGGTGCTGGAGCGCCTGATCGTCGAAAAGGCCCAGCTGCAGGAAGCCAAGGACACGGGCCTGCGCGTGGATGACTACGCCGTGGACCAGGCGCTGACCAACGTGGCGCGGCAAAACGGCCTGGACAAGGCCGGCCTGCAGTCCCGCCTGCGGGCCGAAGGCGTGAACGAAAAGCAGTTCCGCGAAGAGCTGCGCCGCCAGATCACGCTGCAACGCCTTCGCGAGCGCGATGTGGACGGCCGCGTGCGCGTCACCGAAGCCGACATCGACCGCTACCTGGCCGAGCAGCGCAGCGGCGGTGCCGACAAGGCGCCGGCCGCCGTGAACCTGGGCCACATCCTGATTTCCGTGCCCGAGAACGCCAGCCCCGCCGAAGTGGCCGAGCGCGAGGCCCGCGCCAAGCAGGCCGCCGAGGCGGCCCGCACGCAAGGCGACTTCCTGGCCGTGGTCAAGGAGTTCTCCGATGTGCCCGACGGCCAGGGCGGCGGCGCCATGGGCATGCGCCCGCTGGACCGCTATCCGGAGCTGTTCACCAAGGCCGTGGGCCAGACGCCGCAGGGCGGCATCGTCGGCCCCTTCCGTTCGGGCGCTGGCTTCCACGTGCTCAAGGTGCTGGAGAAGTCGCAGGCCGGCATGCCGTCCGTGGTCACGCAAAACCATGCGCGCCACATCCTGCTGCGCATTGGCGACCAGATGACCGAGGCCGATGCCGCCAAGCGCCTGGCCGACTACAAGCGCCGCGTGGACAGCGGCCAGGCCAGCTTCGAATCGCTGGCCCGCGAGTTCTCTCAGGACGGCAGCGCACGCAACGGCGGCGACCTGGGCTGGGCCTCGCCCGGCCAGTTCGTGCCCGAGTTCGAGCAGGTGCTCAATGCGCTGCAGCCCGGCCAGGTCAGCGACCCGCTGGTCTCGCGCTTCGGTGTGCACCTGATCCAGCTCATCGAGCGCCGCCAGGCTGCGCTGACGCCGCGCGAGCAGCGCGACATGGTGCGCAACGTGGTGCGCGAGCGCAAGCTGGAAACCGACTACCAGACCTGGCTTCAGGAGCTGCGTGGCCGCGCCTACGTCGAGTACCGCGAGCCTCCGCAATAAGACACCCCCGAGCAGCTGCGGCTGCGGCAGTCCACAATGGAAGGCGGTGCCATGGCGCACCGCCTTGCTTTTTCTATGAAACACATTCCTCGCAAACGCTTCGGCCAGAACTTCCTGACCGATGACGGCATCATCGACGGCATCGTGCGCGCCATCGATCCCCGGCCGGGCCAGCCCATGGTCGAGATCGGGCCGGGCCTGATGGCCCTGACCCAGCCCCTGGTCGAACGCCTGGGCCGGCTCACCGTGATCGAGCTGGACCGGGACCTGGCCGTGCGCCTGCGCCTGCACGAGCAGCTCGACGTGGTCGAGTCCGACGTGCTCAAGGTGGACTTCCGTGCCATTGCCGCGCGCCTGGGCGTGCCCAAGCTGCGCATCGCGGGCAACCTGCCCTACAACATCTCCAGCCCCATCCTCTTTCACCTGCTCGAACAGGTGGACGTGGTCGAGGACCAGCATTTCATGCTGCAAAAGGAAGTCATCGACCGCATGGTGGCCTCTCCGGCCACGGCCGCCTATGGGCGGCTGACGGTCATGCTGCAGTGGCGCTATGCGATGGAGAGCGTGCTGTACGTGCCGCCCGAGAGCTTCAATCCGCCGCCCAAGGTGGACAGCGCCGTCGTGCGCATGGTCCCGCGCGAGGCGCCGGCGGCCCTGGACGCGAAGCTGCTGGAGGAGATGGTGCAGGTGGCCTTCAGCCAGCGGCGCAAGATCCTGCGCAACACGCTGGGACGCTGGCTGGAAGCCAAGGGCTTTGACGGGGAATTCGACCTGCAGCGCCGCGCCGAGGAAGTGCCGGTGTCCGAATACGAGGCACTCGCCGCCCGGTTCACGCGCACCTAGGGACAGGCGCCAAGCGACTGACGGCAGCGCCCCCAGCGCCTGATGAGGCGCTGCGCAATCAATGCCCTGACCTTACAGGAACGAGTAGAAGCAGCGGAAGGGGATCTTGCGCTCGGCCCAGTACTCGGCCGCGTCGCGGAAGCTGTCCAGCAGCTGCTCGCGCACTTCCTTGTCGAACTTGGGCGTGGTCGGGATCTGGTCGAGCACGAGCACGAAGCCCGGCTGAGGGCCGGCCTTGTGGATGGGGTCGGTCAGGCAGTCGTAGAGCGCGTCGAAGTTCTTGCCGAAATGCGCGGGAAAGAAGAACTGCGTGGCCAGCAGTTCCAGGATGTCGGCCTTGGTCTGGGCATGGGCCAGGTTGGCATACAGAAAATGGCACCCCAGCGTCTCGGCCGCCTGTTGCAGATCCTCCACCCTGTAGGCGCGGATCGACTGCACGATGTTGGCGCGCACGTTCCGCAAAGGGGTGTCGGGGATCTTACGAAGTGGTGCATCCATCTCCGTGGCTCTTTCTCTAACGTGGATGTGGCCTGCGGGGACGGGCTCGTGGCCTTCGGCATCCCTGGGCTGTGGATGAAATGCAGACCCCTGCCAGCGCACTGCGTCGGACACGGAGGGTCGAACTGGCTGTAGAGACTGGGTCGAGGTCATTCGATGATCTTGCGAAAGCTGCTGTAGTGGTCGCTGGTGTAGTAGCAGGCATCGGGCTGCTGGGGCTCTCCGCCGCAGACGATGCGGCGGGCGCCGCGGTCACGCGAACCGGGCGTGCGCACCGTGTACTCACGGTAATAGCCGCGCGACTGGCGCGGCAGGATGCGCTCGCGGTTGCCGAACACCGTGCCGTCCTTGTCGTGGGCAAAAGGCCCCCCGCGCAGGATCAGCGTGTACGTGGAACGGCCTTCGCGCGGCAACTCGGACAGGGCGATGGTGGCCAAGGCCGCCGTCGTTTCCACGCTCTCGGGCGCCGGGCGACGCGCATCAGCGAGCGAGGGCGACAGCACAAAGGCGGCCCCGACGATGAGCGCTAGACCGGACTGGTACGCCTTGGCGGCGGCTGCCTTCAGCATCAACTACACCTTTCAGAAATCCAGGGAAGCCCTGAAATCTCGACCCGCTAGTGTGACGGAACACCCCTCAAAATGCAAGTTCTGCCCAAAAAACAGGCAGCTTGACCAAGGAAATGTCTGGGGATTGAACAGTGAGCAGGCAACTCTGCGCCTGAGTTGCCTGCCATTCAATGCAAATGCCGGCCGTTGCCTCAAAAACGCGCGCGGCCAAAAACCAGGGACACCGAGCAAGGGCCGCCCCGCCGCGAGGGTGTCGTCCCCCTCCCGCGAAGCGAGAGAGGGGGAAGCGGCGTCAGCCGCTCAGGGGGTGCTTAACGGTTAGCGTTAGCGTCCGCCACCGTCAGCGCCGTCATGTTGACGATGCGGCGCACCGTCGTGCTCGGCGTGAGGATGTGCACGGGACGGGCGGCGCCCAGCAGCACGGGGCCGATGGCAATGCCGCCGCCGGCAGCCTGCTTGAGCAGGTTGTAGCTGATGTTGGCCGCGTCGATGTTGGGCATGACCAGCAGGTTGGCGTTGCCCAGCAGCGTGCTGTTGGGCATGAGCTGGGCGCGGGCCTTGCCGTCCAGGGCCACGTCGCCATGCATCTCGCCGTCCACCTCCAGCCACGGGGCCTGCTCGCGCAGCAGCTCCAGGGTCTGGCGCATCTTGACGGCGCTGGGCTGGTTGCTGGAGCCGTAGTTGGAGTGCGACAGCAGGGCGGCCTTGGGCTTGATGCCGAAACGCATCATTTCCTCGGCGGCCATGATGGTGATCTCGGCCAGCTGCTCGGCCGTGGGGTCGTAGTTGACGTGGGTGTCCACCAGGAAGACCTGGCGGTCGGGCAGCAGCAGGCCGTTCATGCAGGCATAGGTCTGCACGCCGGCGCGGCGGCCGATCACCTGGTCCACATACTGCAGGTGGTGCGATGTCTGGCCCCAGGTGCCGGTGATCAGGCCATCGACTTCACCCTTGTGCAGCAGCATGGAGCCGATCAGGGTCAGGCGGCGGCGCATCTCGATCCGGGCGATGGGCACGGTGATGCCCTTGCGCTCGGTCATGCGGTGGTAGGTCTGCCAGAAGTCGCGGTAGCGCTCGTCGTGCTCGACGTTGACCACGTCGTAGTCCGCGCCTTCCTTCAGGCGCAGGCCGAATTTCTCGATGCGCTGGGCAATGATGGCCGGGCGGCCGATCAGCGTGGGGCGCGCAATGCGCTCGTCCACCACGATCTGCGCGGCGCGCAGGATGCGCTCTTCCTCGCCCTCGGCGTAGGCCACGCGCTTCTTGGCAGCCTTCTTGGCCGTGGCGAACAGCGGCTTCATCATGGTGCCCGAGGCGTAGACGAAGGTCTGCAGGTGGGCGCGGTAGGCATCCATGTCCTGGATCGGGCGCTGGGCCACGCCGCACTCGGCGGCGGCCTGGGCCACGGCCGATGCGATCTTCATCATCAGGCGCGGATCGAAGGGCTTGGGGATCAGGTACTCAGGGCCGAAGCTCAGCTGCTCGCCCACGTAGGCGGCCGCCACTTCCTCGCTTTGCTCGGCCTGGGCCAGCTCGGCGATGGCGTGGACGGTGGCGATTTCCATCTCGGTGGTGATGGTGGTCGCGCCGCAGTCCAGGGCACCCCGGAAGATGTACGGGAAGCACAGGACGTTGTTGACCTGGTTGGGGTAGTCCGAGCGGCCCGTGGCGATGATGGCGTCGTTGCGCACGGCCTTCACGTCTTCGGGAATGATTTCGGGGTTGGGGTTGGCCAGAGCGAAGATCACCGGACGCGCGGCCATCCTGGCCACCATGTCCTGCTTGAGCACGCCGCCGGCCGACAGGCCCAGGAAGACGTCGGCGCCTTCGATGACCTGGCCCAGCGTGCGCAGCTCGGTGGCGCGCGCGAACTGTGCCTTGTCCTCGTCCATCAGCTCGGTGCGGCCCTCGTAGACCACGCCGGCCAGGTCGGTGACGAACACGTTCTCGCGGCGCAGGCCGACCTTGAGCAGCAGGTTCAGGCAGGCCAGGGCGGCCGCGCCCGCGCCAGAGGCCACGAGACGGACCTCCTCGATCTTCTTGCCGGCCACCTTGAGCGCGTTGACCATGGCCGCTGCCACGGTGATGGCCGTGCCGTGCTGGTCATCGTGGAAGACCGGGATCTTCAGGCGGCGGCGCAGCTCGCGCTCCACGAAGAAGCACTCGGGTGCCTTGATGTCTTCCAGGTTGATGGCGCCGAAGGTGGGCTCCAGCGCGGCGATCACATCGACCAGCTTTTGCGGGTCCTTCTCGTTGATCTCGATGTCGAAGACGTCCACGCCTGCGAACTTCTTGAACAGGACGGCCTTGCCTTCCATCACCGGCTTGGAGGCCAGGGCGCCGATGTCGCCCAGGCCCAGCACGGCGGTGCCGTTGGAGATCACGGCCACCAGGTTGCCGCGCGCCGTGTACTTGAAGGCGGCGGCCGGGTCCTTGACGATCTCTTCGCAGGGCGCTGCCACGCCGGGCGAGTAGGCCAGGGCCAGGTCATGCTGGTTGGCCATGGGCTTGGTCGGCACGATGGTCAGCTTGCCGGGCTTGGGAAACTCGTGGTATTCGAGTGCGGCACGGCGCAGCTGGGCACGTTTATCGGAAGGGGTCGGGGCCGTGTTGTCGGACATCAAGCGTCTCCAGCGAAGGCATGGCCAACGCACGCGCGGATCAGCCCGCGTGCCGTCGGCCGAGGTAGGGGGAACCGATTGTAGGCCGACAGGCAATAGCCGGGCCCTGCTGTGAAACTGTTGTGATGCCTGGTTGCCCAATGCCCCGCAGCGGCGGCGGTCTTTGCTTGCGCGCCGCCGCAAAGCCGGGCAATCAGATGGCATCCAGCGGAAACACCGGGCGGCTGACCCGGGCGAACGGAAAGCGCGAATAGTCCGAGGTGGTCACGCCGGGGCTGTCGCACTCGACCAGGCCGGCGGACAGCGGCACGAAGACGGGCCGGCAGTACATGCGCGACTTGAGCAGCACGAAGCGGAAATGCGTCGGCTCCATGCCCACGCAGTGGAACACGCCCAGGTCCCAGGGCTCATGCGTCTGCTCGGTGATCACGATCTGCGCGGCGCCCGTGTCCAGGCAGACCGTGCGCCCCATGTGGCAGCGCTGGCCGGTGTAGATGGGGCCGCTGACCGTGTAAGCCCCGTCGCTGACGGCGCGCACCGTGCCGCGCAGCCGCAGCGGCTGCTTGTGCAGGCCTATGCGTTGCAGCGACACCTTGTTGCCCAGCGCGATCTCCACCTCGGCGCCTTCGCCCGCCGCCGCCAGCGCGGCCACGGCCTCGGGGTCGCACAGCGGGCCCACGGCAATGCCCGTCAGGCCCAGCTCCAGCGCGGTCTGCAGCACGTCCATGGTGTCGCAGGTGCCGCCGGACATGCAGTTGTCGCCATGGTCGAGCAGCAGCACGGGGCGGTCGGCGCCTTCGGCCAGGGCCTGGGCGCGGCGCAGCGAATCGGCCAGCGGCTCGCTGCGGTAGACGTAGTCGGCGCGCCGCTGCCAGATCCGGGCGGCCAGCGCGTCCACGCTCGCCTGGGTGGCCGCGCGCTCGTCGGTGCGACAGGTGGCGACCACGCTCACGCAGGGCGCGGCGATGTCGGCCAGCGAGAAGCCGCCGAACACCGAGACCGCCGGCAGGCCCTGCGCTTCCAGGGCGCGCGCGGCGTTCACGGCGTCCAGCATGGGGCCGTCCAGCGTGGTGCTGCGCAGCGTGTGGCTCATCAGCGGCAGGCGGTGCCAGCACACTGCGTAGCTGGCATGGCCCGCCAGCATCTCCAGCAGCAGGCGGCCCGCATGCTCGCCGGTCTCGTACATGTCGATGTGCGGATAGGTCTTGAAGCCCACCATCACGTCGGCATTGCCCACCATTTTTTCGGTGAGGTTGCCGTGCAGGTCCAGCGCCACGCCAACGGGCACACCGGGTGCGGCGGCGCGCACGCGTTCGAGCAGGTCGCCTTCGCCGTCGGCGCTGTTCTCGGCCACCATGGCGCCGTGCAGGTCCAGCAGGATGGCGTCGCAGCCCGGTGCGGCTTCGACGATGCGGCGCGTGAGCTCGTCATAGGCGGCCGCATGCACGGGGCCGCTGGGGTTGGCCGTGGCCGACACGGGCGTGACCAGGGTGGCGCCCGCCGCCTCGGCCAGGTCGATGAAGGCGGCCATGGCCGTGCGCATGCCCTTGTTGGCCGCGTAGGCCGCCTCGCCATAGGTGGGCGCAAAGGCCTCGATGGGCGTGGGCACGGGCGAGAAGGTATTGGTCTCGTGGTTGAGCCGGGCGATCAGGATTTTCATGCAGCCACTCCTGCCGCTGCCAGCATGGCGCGCAACAGCACGTTGCAGCCGGCCTCCAGGTGGGCGGGCTCGGCGTCCTCGATCTCGTTGTGGCTGATGCCACCGGCGCAGGGCACGAAGATCATGGCCGCAGGCGCCACGCGGGCCAGGTAGACGGCATCGTGGCCCGCGCCGCTGACCACGTCCATGGCGCTGTAGCCCAGGTCGGCGGCATTGGCGCGCACGGCCTCCACCAGATGCGGCGTGAAGGGCTGGGGCGGGAAGTAGACGACCTGCTCCACGCCAACGGTCACGCCACGCGCGGCAGCTATGCGCGCGCAGGCCGCGCGCAGCGCGGCGTCCATGTCCAGCAACTGGCCGTCGTCCGGCGCGCGCAGGTCCACGCTGAGCTTGACGCCGCCCGGGATCACGTTGCGCGAGTTGGGAAACACCTCCAGCGAGCCCACGGTGCCGCGCGCATGCGGCAGGCGGTCCAGGGCGATGCGGTTGACCTCGGCCACGATGCAGCTGGCGGCCAGCAGCGCGTCGTGGCGCAGCTCCATGGGCGTGGGGCCGGCATGGGCCTCCATGCCCTGCACGCTGACGTCGTACCAGCGCTGGCCCAGCGCGGCGCTGACCACGCCGATCACGCGTTCATGGTTTTCCAGCACCGGGCCCTGCTCGATATGGGCCTCGAAATACGCGCCCACCGCAGGCGCCGGGCCGTCCGGCCCGGCATAGCCGATGGCGCGCAGCGCCTCGTCCACGCTCACGCCCTGGGCATCGCGCTGGGCCAGCGCATGCTCCAGCGTGAAGGCATTGACGAACACGCCCGAGCCCATCATCACGGGCACGAAGCGCGAGCCTTCCTCATTGGTCCACACGGCCACTTCCACCGGCGCGCGCGTGCGCACGCCGCCATCGTTGAGCGTGCGCAGCACTTCCAGCCCGGCCAGCACGCCGTAGTTGCCGTCGAACTTGCCGCCCGTGGGCTGGGTGTCGATGTGGCTGCCCGTCATCACGGGCGGCAGCGCATCGTCCAGGCCCGCGCGCCGCGCGAAGATGTTGCCGATGGCATCGACGCGAATGCTGCAGCCGGCCTCGCGCGCCCACTGCACGAAGAGATCGCGCCCCTGGCGGTCCAGGTCCGTCAGCGCCAGGCGGCACACGCCGCCCTTGGGCGTGGCGCCTATGCGCGCCAGGTCCATCAGCGATTGCCACAGGCGGGCGCCGTCGGTGCGCAGCCCGGCCGCGACGGCGGTGGCTGCAAGAGGGGTACTGAGATCCATGAATGACTCCTGGCAATGCAAAGGGGCGCGGATCAAGCGATTCCTACGCCCAGGTAGCGGTCCTTCACCGCGTCGTCCGCGAGGAAGGCCGTATTGCCGGCCTCGTGCGCGATCGCACCCTGTTCGATGATGTAGTGGCGGTCGGCCAGCTGGGTGCAGACCTCCAGGTTCTGCTCCACCAGCAAGATCGCCACGCCGGCGGCCTTGATGGTCTTGAGCTGGGCCACGATCTCCTCCACGATCACGGGCGCCAGGCCCTCGACGGGTTCGTCCAGCATCAGCAGGCGCGGCGCGTTCATCAGGGCGCGGCCTATGGCCAGCATCTGCTGCTCGCCACCCGACAGCTGGCCGCCGCCGTTGCCGCGCCGCTCCTGCAGGCGCGGGAAGATGCGGTAGATGTCGGCCAGTTGCCAGGGCGAGTGCTTGCGCTGGCCCAGCAGCAGGTTCTCCTCCACCGTGAGCAGCTTGAAGATGCCGCGATGCTCGGGCACCAGGCAGATGCCGCGCTGGGCCACCTGGTGCGTGGCCAGCCGGTGCACGGGTTCGCCGCCGAAGCGGATCTGCCCCTGCGAGGGCTGCATCACCCCCGCGATGGACTTGAGCGTGGTGGTCTTGCCCGCGCCGTTGCGGCCCAGCAGCGTGACCAGCTCGCCGTCCTGCACCTGCAGCGACACGCCCTGCAGCACATGGCTCTTGCCGTAGTGGGCGTGTATGCCCTCGACCGAAAGCAGGGGACTGCTCATGCCTTTCCTCCCGTGATCATGTTGCCCAGATAGGCGCTGCGCACGCGTTCGTCGGCGCGGATCTCGTGGGTCAGCCCTTCGGCCAGCACGCGGCCCTGCTGCATGACGGTGATGGTGTCGGAGATGTCCATGACGATGTTCATGTTGTGCTCGATGAGGACCACGGTGTGCTCGTCCCTGAGGCCCTGGATCAGGCGCTTCATCTCGTCCAGGTCGTCGATGCCCATGCCCGAGGTCGGCTCGTCCAGGAAGATGGCCTTGGGCCGCGCGGCCAGGGCCATGCCCACCTCCAGCCGCCGCTGCTGGCCGTGCGAGAGGTTGCCGGCCGGCGTATCCGCATGGCGCTCCAGGCCCAGGCGCGACAGCACGCTGGCCACGGTGTCGGCCAGGGCGCGCGCGCCCACGGGCGGGTTCCAGCAGTCCAGGGCCCTGGCGGGGGCCACGCCCTGTGCGGCCAGGCGCAGGTTCTCGCGCACGGGCAGGGTCAGGAACAGGCTGGTGACCTGGAAGGAGCGCGCCATGCCACGGCGCACGCGGCGGTGGTCGGGCTCGCGCGTCACGTCGTGGCCGTCGAAGACGATGCGCCCGCCGCTCACGCTCTTGGTGCCCGTGAGCATGTGGAACAGGGTGGTCTTGCCCGCGCCGTTGGGGCCGATCACCGAGTGCACGGTGTGGGCGCGGACCTTGAGATCCACGCCGCCCAGGGCGACGAACTTGTCATAGCGTTTCTCGACGCCCACGGCCTCGAGCAGGATGGGAGATGCGGCGGCGCTCATGCCTGGCCTCCTTTGGTTTCTGCGGCGGCCGCCTCGGCATCTGCCGGCCCCTTGCGTCGCACCAGGCACCACAGGCTCTCGCCCAGGCCCCACAGGCCGCGCTGCAGGCCCAGGCTCACGATCATCAGCACCACGCCCAGCAGCAGCAGCCAGCGCGGCCACAGGGTGGACAGCCAGTCGCCCAGCAGCACATAGAAGGCCGCGCCCAGCACCGAGGCCAGCAGGTTGCCCGTGCCGCCGATCACGGTCATCACCAGGATCATTTCGCTGGTGTGGTACTCGGCGTTGGACAGCGGGGCGATGCCCGTCATCATGGCGTGCAGCGCGCCGGCCAGGCCCGTCACCGCGCCCGAGATCACGAAGGCCTGCAGCTTGAGCAGCCTCAGGTCGTAGCCCACGGCGGCGGCGCGCTCCTCGTTGTCGCGTACGGCCAGCAGGGTGCGGCCGAACATGGAGTCGCAGACGCGGCGCAGCAGCCAGAACACCACCAGAAAGAGCACGGCCACAAAGCCGTAGTACTGCCAGGGCGTGGTCAGCGGCCACAGCGTCTGGCCTGCCACCGCGAGGGCGGGGCGGGGCACATCGAGCAGGCCGTTGTCCCCGCCCGTGAGGCCCGTGGCCGAGTAGGCGATGAAGTAGAACATCTGCGCAAATGCCAGGGTGAGCATCACGAAGTAGGTGCCGCGCTGGCGTATGGCCACCCAGCCGACGATGGCCGCGCCCACGGCTCCCATGGCCGTGGCGGCCAGCAGGGCCAGCGGCATGGGAAGGGGCCAGCGCGTCAGCAGCAGGGCGATGGTGTAGCTGCCCAGGCCGAAGAAGATGCCCTGCCCGAAGGACAGCAGCCCCGTGTAGCCCAGCAGCAGATTGCAGCCCATGGCCGCGAGGCCGAAGATCAGCACCTCGCTGGCCAGCGAGCCGGACTGCATGCACAGCGGCATGGCGACCACGATGGCCAGCGCGAGAAGGAGATGGGAATGCCTGGTCATGGTCTTCATCCTTTGCGGCCCAGCAGGCCATGGGGTCGCAGCAGCAGCACGGCAGCCATGGCCACGTAGATCATCAGGCGCGCGCCCTCGGGCCACAGCGTGCTCATCACGCTTTGCACGATGCCGATCAGCAGGCCGCCGACCAGGGCGCCGCCGAAGCTGCCCAGCCCGCCCACGACCACGATCACGAAGGCCACGCCCAGCGCCTCCACGCCCATGAAGGGCTCGGCGCCGCGTATGGGCGCGGCCAGCACGCCGGCCAGCGCCGCCGTGGCCGCGCCCAGCGCGAACACCAGGCTGAAGATGCGCAGCACGTTCACGCCCAGCAGGGACACCATCTCGGTCGACTCGCTGCCCGCGCGCACCGCGCTGCCCAGCCGCGTGCCCTCCAGCAGCCACCACAGCAGAACGGCCAGCACGGCGGTGAAGCCGATCACGAACAGCCGGTACTTGGGATAGACGAAGCTGCCCCACATCACCACGCCCTGCAGCAGATCGGGCACGGCCACGCTGTCGCCCAGCGGGCCCCACTGCACGATCACCAGCTCCTGCACCACCAGGGCCAGGCCCACGGTGACGATGATGTGGAACTCATGCGGCTTGGCATACACATGGCGCAGCATGAGCTTTTCCACCAGCCAGCCCAGCGCGCCCACGGCCAGCGGCACCACGACCAGGGACAGCCAGAAGCTCATGCCCCAGCGCGTCATCTGGTAGCAGAAATAGGCGCCCAGCAGGTAGAAGGCTCCGTGCGCGAAATTCACGAAACGCAGCAGGCCGAAAACAATGGACAGGCCCACGGCCAACAGGAAATACAGCATGCCTATGCCGATCCCGTTGATGGTCTGAAGCAGATAGATGCTCATACAGGGTCCGAAACGATGGACGAAGGAGGCGGCGCGGAATGCGCGATGGTTTGAACCCCGTGCGACACAGGGCTGAGCCCTTGAACTGGCACGGCCCAACTCAGGGACACCGAGCAAGGGCCGCCCCGCCGCGAGGGTGTCGTCCCCCTCCCGAAGGAGAGGGGGAAGGCGCGCAGCGCCTCAGGGGGTGCCTTCCATCTCAAACCAGCTTGCAGCCGGTCTGGTCTACGGGCAGGAAGGACTTGCCCGAACTCACCACGTCCACGTAGTCGTCCTTGTTCTTCATCTTGGACTTGGCCTTGCCCTTGAGCAGGTAGTAGCTCTTGAGCACCTGGTGGTCGGCCTTGCGCACTTCTTCCTCGCCCGTCAGGCCCTGGTATTTCATGCCTTCCAGCGCGGCGACCACGGCCTTGGGGTCGGCTGTGCCGGCCTTGACGATGGCGTCGATCATCAGCTTGGTGCAGATGTAGTGGCCGGCCAGGCTGTAGTTGGGATTGGCCTTGAACTTGTCGTTGCAGCGCTGCACCAGGTCGCGGTTGAGCGGCGTGTCCACCGTGTGCCAGTACTGGGCGCCGAAGTACACGCCGTCGCACAGGTCGGCGCCCAGCGATTCGAACTGCTCCAGCCCCGAGGCCCAGGCGATCAGGATGGTCATGTTCTTGTTCATGCCGAAGCTGATGGCCTGGCGCAGCGTGTCCGAGGACTGGGCGCCGAAGTTCAGCAGCAGCAGCACGTCGGGCTTGGCGGCCACGGCATTGGTCAGGTAGCCGCTGAACTCCTTTTCGGTCAGCGAGTGGTAGCTGTTGCCCACATGCTCGATGCCCTTTTCCTTGAAGATGTTCCTGGCCGCCGTCAGCAGGCCGTCGCCGAACACGTACTGCGGCGTGATGGTGTACCAGCGCTTGGCCTTGGGCAGCGATTCGACCAGCGGGCGCACGGTCTGCTCGATGGCGCCGAAGGTGGGCGCCGACCAGCGGAAGGTGGCGCTGTTGCAGTCCTTGCCCGTGATCTCGTCGGCGCCCGCGGTGGTGATGAAGATGCCGCCGGCCTTCTCGGCCTCCTTGCCCATGGCCAGCGCCTCCGACGACAGGATGCCGCCTGCGAAGAAGCGCGTGCCCTGCTGCTGCGAAGACTCCTGCAGCTTGCGCACGGCCGTGGCGGGCTTGCCCTCGGTGTCCAGCACGGTGTAGGCCAGCGGCCGGCCCAGCGCCTTGCCGTATTGCTCGATGGCCAGCTTCATGCCCAGGTCCGCATACTTTCCGTTGGCCGCGAAGGCGCCCGACATGGGCACGGGGCAGGCGAACTGGATGCTGTCCCTGGACTGCGCCCAGACGCTGCGGCCCAGACCCAGCGAGGCGGGCAATGCGCCCAGTGCCGAGAGTTGCAGGAGGTGACGACGTTGCATGGGATCTCCGTGGTGGGGACTGAAGGCGCGGCGGCCCGGGTACGCTTTTCAGAGCAAGTTGCATGCCAGTCGAAATGGGTGCGTGCAGGCTCCTTGATTCATATTTATAGTGATAAATAGAAGGAATAGGGCGCGTGCTAACCCTAGGCGGAATTTCCCGCGCGCCATCGCGGTGCATACTGCACCAAACCCGCATGCAGACCGGGCGTGGACACGATCCGGCGCCCCTCGGAGAACACACCACAATGGCTACATCGAAGTCGGCTTCCCTGGTGATCCGGCAGCTCAAGCGCCCGGATCTCGTGGCCCAGGAGATCAAGCGCCTGATCACCGAGAAGAACCTCAGCCCCGGCGACCGCCTGCCGCGCGAAAGCGAGCTGCAGGCACAGTTCCAGGTCAGCAAGGGCACGATCCGCGAGGCCCTCAAATCGCTGGAAGTGCAGGGGCTGATCACCATCTCCACCGGCCCTTCGGGCGGTGGCACGGTCGTCGAGGTGCCGCTGGACCGCACGCTGCAGTTCATGCAGAACTACCTGTTCTTCCAGGAGGTGACCATCGACGACATCTACACGGTGCGCCAGATGCTGGAGCCCGAGCTGGCGGCAGGCGCCGTGCCCCATCTGACCGAGGCGGATTTCGACGCGCTGGAGCACAGCATCGCCTGCTGCGACCCCACGCAAAGCAGCGAGGACCTGGTGAGCCAGCGGCGCGAGGACGTGAACTTCCACGACATCCTGGCGGCCGCCAATCCCAACCCTTTCCTGCGCTTCACCTGCGAGCTGATCAACGAGATGATCCGCCAGCTCATCGTCTTCGCCAACCGCACGCCGCAAGCAGAGCACCGGCGCTTCGGCGAGGCCAATGCGCAGTTCCACCGCAGCATCGTCCAGGCCGCGCGCGAGCGCGATGCCGCGAGGGTGCGCGCACTGATGCAGGAGCACATGCGCGATGCGGCCAGCAGCGTCAAGCGCATGAAGGGCCGCATCCAGGGCCGGCTCATCCTCGATGCCGACAGCCTGCGCAGCCCGCGTCCGCAACGCGCCGTGCAGCCGGTGGGCAAGCCTGCGATGGTGCCAAGGACTGCACCAAAAGCGGCATCAAAAACAACGGCAAGGCCGGCCGCAAAGACCACCGCAAAAGCCGTCGCAAAGCCCGCTGCAAAGGCGGCTCCAAAGGCACCCGCCAAGCCACCGTCCGTGCGTCCCGCAGCCGCACGCAAGCGCGCGGCCTCCTGAACTGTCCCGCGCCGGTCATTGCCGGCCCAGGCCACGCGTTTCGCGCCGTCGGCTGCTGGTATGCTGCCGCGCGCCCGGCCTTCACGCATCCCAACCTTCACGAGACAACAGCATGAGACAAACCCCTTCCCCATCCTCCCGCACCCCCGTGCGCAGCACGGCCCTGTGGCGCGCCCTGGCAGGCGGCCTGGCAGGCGGTCTGGCGCTGGCCGCCACGCTGGCGGCGCCCGCCGTCCAGGCGCAGACGCAGGCCCAGGGCGCGGGCAGCTATCCGACCCGGACCATCCGCCTGGTCGTGCCCTTTGCGCCTGGCGGCTCCACCGACATCCTGGGCCGCCTGCTGGCGCAGAAGATGGGCGAGAGCATGCACACCACGGTGGTGGTGGACAACAAGCCCGGCGCCAACGGCACCATCGGCTGCGACCTGGTGGCCACGGCGCCGGCCGACGGCTACACCGTGGTACTGGGCGATGTGGGCTGCATGGCCATGGCCAAGGGCCTGTACACCAAGCTGCCCTATGACCCGCTGCGCGACTTCGCGCCCATCAGCCTGGTGGCACGCAGCCCGCTGGTGCTCACCGTGGGAGCGCAAAGCCCGTTCCACTCGCTCAAGGAGCTGACGGCGGCGGCCCAGGCCCAGCCCGGCAAGCTCAACTACCCCTCGTCGGGCACGGGCGGCCCCAACCATCTGGGCGCCGAACTGTATGCCATGCAGGCCAAGGTCAAGATCGGCCACGTGCCCTACAAGGGCAGTGCGCCTTCCGTGGTGTCGCTGGCCGCAGGCGAGACCGACTTCGGCTTTCTCACGGCCGTGACGATTGCCGCGCAGCTCAAGGCCGGCAAGGTGCGCGCCCTGGCCGTGGCCCACAACGAACGCCTGCAGTCCATGCCCGACGTGCCCACCATGTCCGAGGCCGGCCTCAAGGACTTCACGGCCGATGCCTGGTTCCTCGCGGCCGTGCCCGCGGGCACGCCCAAGCCCATCGTGGACAGGCTTTACGCCGAGATCGCCAAGGCCCTGCCCGCGCCCGAGGTCAAGGAAAAGCTGGACGCCATGGGCGTGCTGCCCTCCGGTCTCAAGCCCGACGCCTCGGCCCAGTTCCTGCGCGTGGAAGTGGACAAGTGGCGTGATGTGATCAAGAACGCCGGCATCACGCTGGACTGATGGCGCAGCGGCGCCATCGCCATGCAAAAAAGCCCCTGGGCCGCGAGGCCGCAGGGGCTTTTTTGCAGGGTCGGCAGGCGCTCAGTTCGTTTCGGTTAGGGCATCGCCCAGCGCGCTGACCAGCCGCTCGATCTCGGCCTTCTCGCTGATGAAGGGCGGCGCGATCTGGATGGTGTCGCCGCCGTAGCGCACGTAGAAGCCCTTGTCCCAGCACTTCATGGCGATCTCGTAGGGGCGGCGTGCCGGCTCGCCGGGCAGCGACTCGATGGTGAAGCCCGCCGCCAGGCCGAAGTTGCGGATGTCGGCCACATGCCTGGCGCCCTTGAGGCTGTGCACGGCCTGCTCGAAGAACGGGGCCAGCGCGCGCACGCGGCCCGGGCCGTCCTCGCGCTGCAGCAGGTCCAGGGCGGCCACGCCCGCCGCGCAGGCGATGGGGTGGGCCGAGTAGGTATAGCCGTGCGGGAACTCCAGCATGTACTCGGGGCCGCCGGCTGCCATGAAGGTGTCGTAGATTCCCTTGCTGGCCACCACGGCGCCCAGGGGCTGGGCGCCGTTGGTCACCTGCTTGGCGATGTTCATGATGTCGGGCGTGACGCCGAAGGCCTCGGCCCCCGTCATGGCGCCGCAGCGGCCAAAGCCCGTGATGACCTCGTCGAAGATCAGCAGGATGTTGTTTTGCGTGCAGATCTCGCGCAGGCGCTGCAGGTAGCCGGCCGGCGGGATCACCACGCCGGCCGAGCCCGAGAAGGGCTCGACGATGACGGCCGCGATGTTGCTGGCGTCATGCAGGGCGATCAGGTCCAGCAGCCTGTCGGCCAGCGCGCGGCCATCGGTGGCGGGCATGCCCTTGTGGAAGGACCCCAACGCCGGCTGCGTGTGCGGCAGATGGTCGGCCTCCACGCCCTGGCCGAAGGTCTTGCGGTTGCCCACCATGCCGCCGACCGAGATACCGCCGAAGTTCACGCCGTGGTAGCCCTTCTCGCGCCCGATCAGCCGGGTCTTGCCGCCCTGGCCCTTGGCGCGCCAGTAGGCGCGTGCCATCTTCAGCGCCGTGTCGGCCGCCTCCGAGCCCGAGCCCGTGAAGAACACATGGTCCAGGCCTGCAGGCGTCAGCTCCTTGATCTTGTTGGCCAGCGCGAACGAGGCCGGGTGGCCGAACTGGAAGGCCGGCGCATAGTCCAGCTGCTGGGCCGCGCGGCCGATGGCTTCGGCGATCTCGCGGCGGCCATGGCCCAGGCCCGAGCACCACAGGCCCGACAGGCCGTCGAAGATCTTGCGGCCGTCGGCATCGGTGTAGTAGGCGCCCTGGGCGCTGGTGATCATGCGCGGGCGCGCCTTGAACTCGCGGTTGCCGGTGAAGG
Organism: Delftia acidovorans; assembly: GCA_031286585.1. GTDB lineage: Bacteria > Pseudomonadota > Gammaproteobacteria > Burkholderiales > Burkholderiaceae_C > Comamonas > Comamonas acidovorans_A. Next base: position 5,016 of record JAITUC010000047.1, on the reverse strand, counting down.
GCATCCAGTGGGCGTCAAGCCAGGCGGCATCGGTGCGCGTGGCGGCTGCAGTACCTTGTTCGGTGGGAACCAGGGTCATGGTGATCTCCTCGGGCCGGGAAAGAAAAAAGGAACCGGCCCATTGTGATCGTGCCTTTTGATTTCTCGAAGTGCGTGATAGCGAGGTTCACTTGCAGATTCCTGCAAGTGAGAAAGGGCTTGCCGATCCGGGCCCGGAGAGCGCGCAGTGTGGGAATCCATGGCCGTCTCCTCCCTGGTGCTCGCCTATAGTGGCTCCCCTGTAGTGGTGGCCGGTTCCGGCGAGCACCGGGAGGCGAAGGGCGATGGCGGATTTTTCGATGGACAGCACCCCAGGCCGCCCGGCGCGGGACGGGCGCGCGCGGGCCGCGCTGGGCCAACTGGGCGACATGGACCTGCGCCTGCTGCGCGTGTTCAAGGCCGTGGTCGAGTGCGGCGGCATGTCGGCTGCCGAGCTGGAGCTGAACATCGGCAGCTCCACGCTGAGCCGCCATATGAAGGACCTGGAGGAGCGACTGGGCCTGACGCTGTGCCGGCGCGGGCGCGCGGGCTTCGCGCTCACGCCCGAAGGCCATCGCATCTACGAGGCCACCTTGCAACTGCTCGGTGGCGTGGAAGGCTTCCTGGGCCAGGTGGACGACATCCATGGCCGGCTGGCCGGCACGCTGGACGTGGCGCTGTTCGACAAGACCGTGGGCAATCCGCAGTCGCGCATACCCGAGGCGATCGGCGTTTTGCACGACCAGGCGCCGCAGCTGCATCTGCGCCTGCATGTGGCCTCCATCCAGGCCATCGAGCGCGGGCTGATGGAGGGGCGCTGGCAGGTGGGCGTGCTGCCATCGGCACCCAGTTCGGGCGCGCTGGACAGCGCCCGGCTGTTTGGCGAGCGCATGCAGCTGTACTGCGCCCCCGGTCATCCGCTGCATGGCGTCGACCATGGCGCGCTGGACTGGGGCAGCCTGGGGGCGCATGCCTTCGCAGGCCTGGGCTACCAGTCGCCCAACATGGCGCTCAGCCACCAGGCCGGCCTGCAGCGCCAGGCCACGGGTTTTGACCAGGAGGCCATTGCCATGCTGGTGCGATCGGGCCGTTACCTGGGCTTTCTGCCCGATCACTATGCACAGGCCATGCAGGACCAGGGCCTGCTGCAGGCCGTGGCACCGCACCGTTTTTTCTATCTGTGTGATTTCTTCGCCGTCTGGCGCAATGCCGTGGCCCCTGGGCGTGCGGCCCGGTTCTTCATTGACGCCCTGCTGGCCGTGCACCATGGATGAACGGGTTCATCACAGCCTTGGGAATAGGAAATTCACAGGGTTGAATTCAGGATGTGTACAGGTTTTTGCACAGCTTGTGCCCAGGTTTTTGCAGCGTATGCGCTTGACAATGTTTGGCATTGTGGCCGGGGCCAGGGCTTCAGTCCGCCCCGATTGCGCCGACATGCATGCATGGATTCCGTGTCGGCCCTGGGCCGCACGAGCAGCGCCTTGATACCAACGATTTCGCATTTCCCGGGTTCTTGCCACCATGCGCCGCCCTATCCACCTCTCTTGCCGCCACGGCTGGGCCGGATTTCAGCCCGTGCCGCCATCGACCATCCTGGCCAGGGTCTCGGCCAGCCATTTCCCAAATGAGTCTGCGCCAAGGGGCTGCATGGATGTCGGCATGGGCATCTCCGTGCTCCCGGCAGGCTCAGGCTGCAGCCGTGGGCTGCGCCATGACGGCGGCGGCATCGGCACGGCGGCGCAGGCCCCGTTCCCAGAGCTTTTCATGGAAGAAGAAGGCCACGGCCTGGACAGTGGGCTCCAGCAGGCTGAGCGTCAGCGCGGCCCAGAGGTTGCGGGTGACGGCATAGGCCACGGCCGCCGCCACCGTGACGTGGATGACGTAGTAGCTGGCGGTTTTCATCAGCGTGTGACGGTGGTGGTGCAAGGTCTGGCGGATGCGGGTCATGGTGCTTTCCTCGGGGCTTTTTTCGTGATGAGACTCCATGCTAGGTGTGATCAATAGCCGTTGCCAATCGAAAATGATTATCAAAGACATGAAGACTATCGATGGCGGGCAGGCGGGTGCCGTGGCCCTGTGCCATTCAGGGGGAGCGCCATGAATTGGGACGAGATCTTCGTGCTCGGATGGGCACCCCATCCACAGTGGTTCCAGTGGCTGCATCCGGGCCTGGTGGCGCTGTCGGTGGTGGTGGCCGTGGCCACGTCGATGATGGCCATGCAGATCGCGGGACTGGCGCGCAATGCCGCCTCGCCCCGGATACGCCGCACCGGCGTGCTGACCGGCGCCTTCTGCCTGGGCGCCGGCATCTGGGCCATGCACTTCATCGGCATGCTCGCCTTTGTGCCCTGCACCTTCGGCGACTACGACCCCTGGATCACCGCGCTGTCCATGCTGCCCAGCATGCTGGCGTCCTGGCTGGCGCTGACGCTGATGGTGCGGCCCCGGCTGTCCGCCCAGGCGCTGGTCGGCGGCGGCGTGCTCATGGGGCTGGGCATCGGCTCCATGCACTACATCGGCATGGCGGCAGCCCAGACCTGGAGCCTGATGCTCTACGACCCCTGGGGCGTGCTGCTGTCGGTGATCGTGGCCGCCACCATGGCCATGCTGTCGCTGTGGGTGCGCTTTCGGCTGGGCAACACGGGCCGCCTGTGGCCTACCCTGGTGGCCGGCATGGTCATGGGCCTGGCCATTTCCTGCATGCACTATGCGGGCCTGTACGCACTGCGCCTCAAGCCCGGTATCGATGCGCTGGCGCAGCAGCAGGCGCCCACGCATGCGCTGCTGGTGTTCTCCATCGTGGGCGTGGTGGTGCTGATCTTCGGCCTGGTGTTCGCGGTCAACATGACGCTGCGCTACCGCCAGATCTACCGGCAGGTCCAGCGCAGCGAGTCGCGCCTGCGCGCCGTGGTGGATACGGCCGTGGACGGCATCGTGATGATCGACGGGCGCGGCAGCATCGTCTCGTTCAACGGCGCGGCCGAGCGGCTGCTGGGCTGGGCGGCGCAGGAGGTGCTGGGCCGCAGCGCCAGCCTGCTCATGCCTGCGTCGGGCTGCGATGGCGAGGGCGGCTCGCTGGAAAAGCAGCTGGCCGCGGGCTTTGCAGGCCTGCTCGGCTCCAGCCGCGATGTCCATGCCCTGCACAAGGACGGCACGCAGATCGCCGTGCGCCTGGCCGTGGGCCGGGTGGCGATTGCGGGCGATCCGCTGTTCGTGGGCTTTGTGACCGACATCCGCGAGCGCCGCCAGATGCTGCAGTCGCTGCGCCGCAGCGAGGAGCAGTACCGCACCCTGATCAACAACGTGCCGGGCACCACCTTCCGCTGCCTGTATGACGGCAAGTGGACGCCGCTGCTGCTCAGCCGCTCCATCAAGGAGCTGACCGGCTGGACCGAGCAGGACTTCACGGACGGGCTCACGGGCTGGGACCGGCTCATCCATGCCGAGGACCGCGACCGGCTGGAGACCGCGGTCTCGCATGCGCTGTCGCGGCGCCAGACCTACAACGCCGACTACCGCCTGCTGCACCGCGATGGCAGCACCCGCTGGGTGTCCGAGACCGGGCGCGGCGTCTTCAACGAACACGACGAGCTGACCTGGATCGACGGCGTGATCATGGACCAGACGGCGGCGCGCGCGCGCAATGCCGAGTTCGAGGGCACGGTGCGCGCCATCGACCTGTCGCTGGCCACCATCGAGTACGACCTGCTGGGCCATGTGCTGCGCGCCAACCGCAATTTCCTGGACCTGTTCGGCTACCGGCTCGACGAGGTCGTGGGCCGCCACCACGGCATGTTCTGCGAGCCCGGCTATGCGCATTCGCACGAGCATGTGCAGTTCTGGCGCCGGCTGGCCGAGGGCGATTTTCAGGCCGGCGAGTTCCTGCGCTGCGGGCGCGAGGGGCGGCGCATCTGGGTGCAGGCCACCTACAACCCCATACGCGACGCCGACGGCCGGCCCTACAAGATCGTCAAGCTGCTCACCGACATCAGTGCCCAGCGCAAGCTGGCCCAGGAACTGGTGCTGGCCAAGGAGCATGCCGAGGCGGCCGCCGCCGCGCGCAGCACCTTCCTGGCCAACATGAGCCACGAAATCCGCACGCCCCTGAACGCGGTGCTCGGCTACGCGCATCTTCTTTTAAAAGAATCAATGAGCAACGAGCAGCGCGCCATGATGCTCAAGCTCCAGATTTCGGCCAGAAGTCTTCTGGCCATTCTCAACGACATCCTCGACGTGGCCAAAATTGAGACGGGCAAGCTGGAACTGGAGAGCATCCATTTCAGCCTGACCGACCTCATCCTGATGCAGCAGCAGTTGCCTATCCCGATGGCGGAAAAAAAGAGTCTGACGTTTCTGGTAAGCATCGACGACAAGCTTCCCGACATGCTGATCGGCGATCCCATACGCCTGCAGCAGATACTGACCAACCTGATCAGCAACGCCATGAAGTTCACGGCCGTGGGGGAAGTGGAGCTGGACGTCAAGCGGCTGTCCGGCACGGATTCGACGGAAACTTTGTACTTTTCCGTGCGCGATACCGGCATCGGCATGACCTCCGAACAGTCCGTGCGCGTCTTTGAGGCCTTCACCCAGGCGGACAGTTCCACCACCCGCGAATTCGGGGGGACCGGCCTGGGCTTGGCCATTTGCCGCAACCTGGTGCAGTTGATGGGCGGCGATTTGCTCGTGCACAGCAAAGTGGGCGGAGGCTCCACCTTTTTTTTCACCCTGACCTTTCCTCGGGCGGACGATCAGGAACTGCGCTTTGAACCAAAACAGGACGTTGTCGAGGAATGGCCCCTGCTCGGCGTGCGCATCCTGCTGGTGGAAGACAACGAGTTCAGCCAGGAAATCGCCGTCAACCTCTTGAGCGAGGTAGGGGCCGTGGTCCGCCTGGCCGCCAACGGCGAAGAAGCCGTGCGCATGGTCCAGGAAGAACCGTTCAACCTGGTGCTCATGGATATTCTCATGCCGGTCATGGACGGCCTGACGGCG
>JAITUC010000033.1 GCA_031286585.1 Delftia acidovorans | reverse complement strand
TGAGCATTTCCACATCGAGGCTGAAGAGCTGGCTGATGTTTTCCTGGCCGCGCAATTCACGGAAATGCAGCTGCTCGCCCAATGGCGTGTGTATGGTGACTCGGCGTGTCATAGTGCGCGCCGCCCTGTAGGCGGCCTCCCTGCTCTTGGTGAGCGGGGATCATAGACAAGCCGATGCCCATAGGGCAATCAAATGAGGGGTAGGAAATATCCTGGATATGTAAGCAATTGCCATATCTGGGATACAAGGCGGTGTGTATTTGGAAAATCATCGATATCGGAATACCCCGATACAGGCGTTTTTCGAGTCCCTCCTTACAGTGCGTTCCAGCAATATCGGGCCTCTCAGGGCAGTGCAAGCAGAATTGAAGGTTGATATGCACTATATTGGTGCAATTTTGATGATGCTCCATGTGAGTGCCCGCTATCGCCGCATCGGTGCACATTTTTTGCACAAAGCCGGTGCATCGCTGTGTGCTGCAGTGCCGCATTGGGAGCCGGAAAGGCGCACGCCCCGGCATCAGAAGACTGGCACGGTCCGTGCTTAACCCGGTTGTCACGAAATTTTTCAAACCGGAGGATCCCATGTCCCGTGCCAGCCTGAAGTCGCTTGCCATCGCCTGTGTCGCCATCGCTCCGCTCTGGGCCCACGCCCAGCTCACGGCCAATGTGTCGCTGACCACGAACTACAAGTTCCGCGGCCAGGACCAGGACGCAGGACGCAACAAGTCCGTCAAGCCGGCCCTGCAGGGAGGCTTCGACTATGCCTTCGGCGACAGCGGCTGGTACATCGGCAACTGGAACTCCAGCGTGGACTGGCTCCCCCGCAACTCGCTGGAAACCGATTTCTACGGCGGCTACAAGTTCAAGGCCGGCGAGGTGGACCTGGACTTCGGCGCGCTGCAATACCTGTACTCGGGCAACTCCGCAGGCAACACGACGGAGCTGTACGGCGCGGCCACCTATGGGCCGTTCACGGCCAAGTACTCGCATACCGTCTCCAAGGACTATTTCAACTGGGCTGGCGAGAAGGGCGGCTCGGGACTGTCGGGCCGCAACACCGGCTACCTGTGGCTGGGCTTCACGCAGGAAGTGATGCCCAAGGTGACGGTCAAGGCATCGCTGGGCTTCACCCGCTTTGCCAGCGACATCAAGGGCCTGGGCGTGCCCAACTACATGGACTACAGCGTGGGCGGCGCCTACGATTTCGGCGACGGCGTGTCGCTGGGCGCGGCCGTGACGGGCGCGAACAAGAAGTCGTACTTTGGCGACGTCAACAAGGCGCGCCTGATCGTGACGCTGACCAAGACCCTGTAACCGGACCTGAGGAGCAAAGCATCATGAAACTGGTGACCGCCATCATCAAGCCCTTCAAGCTCGACGAGGTGCGCGAGGCGCTCTCCGACATCGGCGTGCAGGGCATCACCGTGACCGAAGTCAAGGGCTTCGGCCGCCAAAAAGGCCATACCGAGCTGTATCGCGGCGCGGAATACGTGGTCGATTTCCTGCCCAAGCTGCGCCTGGAGGCCGCCGTGCCCGATGCACTGGTGGACCAGGTGATCGATGCCATCGAGGCCGCCGCGCGCACCGGCAAGATCGGCGACGGCAAGATCTTCGTGCTGCCCATCGAGCAGGCCGTCCGCATCCGTACCGGCGAGACCGGCGACAGCGCACTGTGAGTTTCAACCCCTCGTTTCCCGAAAGACTGCCATGACCAAACGACTTCTTTCCATGGGCCTGGGCCTGGGGCTGGGCCTGCTGGCCGCAGGCGCCGCCGCCCTGGCACAGGAGCCCGCCGCCGCTGCAGCCGTTGCCGATGCGGCCGCTGCAGCAGCCCCCGCCGCTGCGGCCGCAGCCGAGGCGCCGGCCCCCGCACTCAGCGCCGGTGACACGGCCTGGATGCTGACCTCGACCATGCTGGTGATCCTGATGGTGATCCCGGGCCTGGCACTGTTCTACGGCGGCCTGGTGCGCACGAAGAACATGCTGTCCGTTCTCTGCCAGGTGTTCGTGATCTTCTCGCTGATCACGCTGCTGTGGGCCGTGTACGGCTACTCGCTGGCCTTTGCGGGCGAAGGCAACTTCTTCGGCGGCTTCGGCAAGATCTTCCTCAAGGGCATTGCGCCCGACACGCTGGCCGGCGCACTGCCGACCATCCCCGAGTACGTGTTCGTGGCCTTCCAGTCCACGTTCGCGGCCATCACCGTGGCCCTGATCGTCGGCGCCTTCGCCGAGCGCATCAAGTTCTCGGCCGTGATCCTGTTCTCGGTGCTGTGGTTCACCTTCAGCTACATCCCCATGGCCCACATGGTCTGGGGTGGCGGCCTGCTGGGCAAGGACGGCGCGCTGGACTTCGCCGGCGGCACCGTGGTGCACATCAACGCCGGTATCGCCGGCCTGGTGGGTTCCTACATGCTGGGCAAGCGCATCGGCTTCGGCCGCGAAGCACTGCCCCCGCACAGCCTGACGCTGACCATGGTCGGTGCCTCGCTGCTGTGGGTGGGCTGGTTCGGCTTCAACGCCGGTTCGGCAGGCGCTGCCAACGGCATCGCCGGCCTGGCCTTCATCAACACCATCGTCGCCACGGGCGCCGCCACCGTCTCCTGGCTGGCCGCCGAAGCCCTGCACAAGGGCAAGGCCTCCATGCTGGGCGCTGCCTCGGGCGCCGTGGGCGGCCTGGTGGTCATCACCCCGGCGGCCGGCTTCGTCGGCCCCATGGGTGCCATCGTCATGGGCCTGATCGCCGGTCCCGTCTGCCTGTGGGGTGTGTCCGGCCTCAAGAAGCTGCTCAAGGTCGATGATGTCTGCGACGTGTTCGGCGTGCATGGCGTGGGCGGTATCCTGGGTGCCATCCTGACCGGGGTGTTCTGCGCCTCCAGCCTGGGCGGCATCGAGCCCGCAGACTTCAACATGGGCCATCAAGTGTGGGTGCAGGTCAAGAGCGTGCTGCTGACCATCGTCTGGTCCGGCGTGGTGGCTGGCATCTCCTACAAGATCTGCGACCTGGTCGTCGGCCTGCGCGTCAGCGAAGAGTCCGAACGCCAGGGCCTGGACATCACCACGCACGGCGAGGTGGCGTACTACCGCTGATCGGTTTCCAGGGATTTCATTGCGGATTGGCCCCGGTGCTCGCACCGGGGCCTTTTTTGCTTTGGAGCCGATGCAGAGATGGCGTCTTTGCCTTTTCGTCCCTGCTGTTTTGCGCCGCGCGCAGAACTTCAAGCGCGCCGTTCAAAAAATTCACGGGTCCGCACCGAGGCGCAAAAGAGCCCAGCCGCTACGATGCAGGCCATGGATTCAGCCCAAAGCCACCTCCTCCAGATCGCCGGGCGCGTGCGCGCCGCTGCGGCCGACGCCACGCCGCTGCGCATACGCGGCGGCGGCACCAAGGATTTCCACGGCCTGGCCCTGCAGGGCGAGCTGCTGGACACGCGCGCGCTGGCCGGCGTGGTCAGCTATGAGCCCAGCGAACTCGTCGTGACCGTGCGCGCCGGCACGCCGCTGGCCGAGGTCGAGGCCCTGCTCGCGGCACAGGGCCAGTGCCTGGCCTTCGAGCCGCCGCATTTCGATGGAGACAGCCGCAACGCCACCGTGGGCGGCATGGTGGCCAGCGGCCTGTCCGGGCCGGCGCGCGCCAGCGTGGGCGCCGTGCGCGACTTCGTGCTGGGGCTGGAGATGATCAACGGCCAGGGCGAGCTGCTGCGCTACGGCGGGCAGGTCATGAAGAACGTGGCGGGCTACGACGTCTCGCGGCTGATGGCGGGCTCCTGGGGCACGCTGGGCCTGATCACCGAAGTCAGCCTCAAGGTGCTGCCCGTGGCGCCGGCCGAGGCCACGCTGCGCTTCGCGTGCAGCCAGCAGCAGGCGCTGGACTGGCTCAATGCCTGGGGCGGGCAGCCGCTGCCGCTCAATGCCAGTTGCTGGCTGCAGGAAGAGGGCGCAGCCCAGGGCGCGCTGTACCTGCGCCTGCGCGGCGCGCGTGCCGCCGTGCAGGCGGCCTGCGAGCGCCTGGGTGGCGAGCGTGTGCAGCGCATGGACCATCTGCATGCCGCTGCCGACTGGCAGGCCTGCCGCGATCAGCAACTGCCCTGGTTCGCCGCACGTGCACCGGGCCATGCGCTGTGGCGCCTGTCCGTGCCGCAGACGGCGCCGGTCCTGGCGCTGCCAGACGGCTGCACGGGGCCCCTGATCGAATGGCACGGCGCACTGCGCTGGGTGCAGGCGCCGCGCGCGCTGGGCCATGCGCTGCGCGCGCTGGCAAAAGCAGCGGGCGGATCGGCCACCCTGTTCCGCTCCGAAGCCGCAGGCCAGCCCGGCGCCGAGCCCGATTTCGACGCCCAGGCGGCCGATGCCACAGCCCTGCTGCATGCGCGGCTCAAGCAGGCCTTCGATCCTGCGGGCATCTTCAACCGCGGCCGGCTGGCCGCCGCCTGGTAGGCCGGGCCAACGCCCGGCCCCGCCCATGCGCATGCGCCACCGCCTGCACCTGCTCACGGACCGGCACCGCACGGTGGCCAGCAACCGCACGCTGGGCCTGCTGCTGGCCTTCAACGCGGGCGCGGTGAATGCGGGCGGCTTTTTGCTGGTGCACTCCTATACCTCGCACATGACGGGCTTTGTCTCGCTGCTGGCCGACAACCTCGTGCTGGGCAATACGGCGCTGGTGCTCAGTGCCTGCGGCGCGCTGCTGGCCTTTCTGTGCGGCGCGGCCGCGACGTCGCTGCTGGTCAACTGGGCGCGGCACCACCGGCTGCGCAGCAGCTATGCGCTGCCGCTGCTGCTCGAGGCAGGGCTGATGCTGGTCTTCGGCCTGCTGGGCGCGGCCATGCTGGCCTGGCCCACGCCGTTCGCCGTGCCGCTGGCCGTGCTGCTGCTGTCCTTCATCATGGGTTTGCAGAACGCCACGGTGACCAAGATGTCTTCCTCGCAGATCCGCACCACCCACATGACGGGCGTGATCACCGACCTGGGCATGGAACTGGGCCGAGCCCTTTACTGGAACCGCCACGGCAGCCCGCCCGAGCACCGCGTCCACGCCAACCATGTGCGGCTGCGGTTGTTCGCAGGTCTGCTGTCCATGTTCCTGCTGGGCGGCATTGCGGGTGCACTGGGTTTCCGGCACCTGGGCTTCGTCTTCGTCGTGCCGCTGGCCGTGGTGCTGTGCCTGCTGTCGCTGCCGCCGCTGTGGGCCGACCGTGCGCGATTGCCCCTGCTGCTGGGCCGGCGCCCCGCGCCTCGCGCCTGAGCGGCTCGCCCGACCGATTTCCCGATACACAACAAGAGCCCCACCATGCAGACCCAACTCGCACCCCAGTACCGTGCCACGCCCGAAGGGCAGGAGGCCGAAGCCATCCTGCGCAAGTGCGTGCACTGCGGCTTTTGCACGGCCACCTGCCCGACATACCAATTGCTGGGCGATGAGCTGGACGGGCCGCGCGGCCGCATCTACCTGATCAAGCAGGTGCTGGAGGGCGAGACGCCCACGCGCGCCACCCAGCAGCATCTGGACCGCTGCCTCACCTGCCGCAACTGCGAAAGCACCTGCCCCAGCGGCGTGCAGTACGGCCACCTGGTGGACATAGGCCGCAAGATCGTCGAGGAACAGGTGCCGCGCCCGCTGGGCGAGCGCGCGCGGCGCTGGGCGCTCAAGGAAGGACTGAACTCGCCGCTGTTCGCCCCGGCCCTGAAGCTGGGCCAGGCCGTGCGCGGCCTGCTGCCCGAAGTCCTGGCCGAGAAAGTGCCCCAGCCGCAGGATGCGGGTGCCTGGCCCGTGCGCGAGCATGCGCGCAAGGTGCTGCTGCTGGCCGGTTGCGTGCAGCCGGCCATGATGCCGCGCATCAACTTCGCCACCGCGCGCGTGCTGGATGCGGCCGGCATACAGACCGTGATCGCTCCCAAGGCCGGTTGCTGCGGCGCCGTGAAATTCCACCTCAACGACCAGGAAGGCGGCAAGGCGCAGATGCGCGCCAACATCGACGCCTGGTGGCCGCAGGTGGACAGCGGCGCGGTGGAGGCCATTGTCATGAATGCCTCGGGCTGCGGCGTCACCGTCAAGGAATACGGGCATCTGCTCAAGGACGATGCGCAGTACGCGGACAAGGCTGCCCGCATCAGCGCCCTCACGCGCGACCTGAGCGAGTTGCTGCCTGAACTGCTGCCCGAGCTGGCCGAGCGCCTGCAGGGCAGGGTGCGCGCACCGGCCGCGCCCATGGCCTACCACCCGCCCTGCACGCTGCAGCACGGGCAGAAGCTGCGCGGCGGCGTGGAAACCCATCTGGCCAGGCTGGGCTTCGAGCTGCGCGTGGCGCGCACCGAGTCGCACCTGTGCTGCGGCTCGGCGGGAACCTACTCGGTGCTGCAGCCCGAGCTCTCGCACCAGTTGCGTGACCGCAAGATCGGTGCGCTGACCGAAGGCTTCGATGCCCGGCGGCCCGCCGCCATCCTCTCGGCCAACATGGGCTGCATCGTCCACCTGCAAAACGGAACGGACCTGCCCGTGCGGCACTGGATCGAGGTGCTGGACGAGGCCTTGCTGGCCTGATGCCACCCGCGTACCAACTGCGCATCTGTGCCTCCAGCGCGACGCCGTGGGGCCTATGCCCGCGCAAGCCTTTGCAATGCTGGCATGATGCGGGGTTTCGTTTTCCCCAAGCCCACGTGCTCCGCCATGACTGAATCCGTGTCTGAACCGCAAGAACAGAGCGCCGCGCTGCCGGCGGACGCCGCTGCCGGCACCGAGCCGCAGGCTGCCGCCAGCGCCGATGGCCAGGGCCGCAAGCGCTCGCGCCGTGGCGGACGTGGCCGCAACAAGGGCAAGGCCACCGAGCCTGCCGCCGATGCCGCATCCGGCACGGCCGCCGGTGCCGAGGCCAACGCTTCCAGGCCCGTGCGGACCCAGCACCCGCTGCTGGCGCAATTGGCCGAATGGCATCCGAACCTGTTCGGCGAGCAGCCGCTGCCGCTCAAGCGCGGCATCTTCGAAGACCTGCTGGCCGCCCACCCTGAAGCCATTGACCGCGACCAGCTCAAGCTGGCCCTGTCCCAGCACACGCGCTCGAGCCGCTACCTCACCGTGGTGGCCAGCGGCCAGGCCCGGCATGACCTGCAGGGCCAGTCGGTCGAGGCCATGGCGCCCGAGCATGTGCACCATGCGCTGATCGAAGTCTTCCGTCGCCGCCAGCACCGCTCGCCCGAAGACCTGGCGCCCAAGCTGCGCAACCGCATCATCGCGGCCTACGAGGCATCGGGCCTGTCGCGCGACGACTACGCGGCGCGCGTGCAAGGCCGTGACGAGGCCACCAACGCCCTGGTGGCCGAGGCACTGGCCGAGGCCGATGCGCGCACCGCACGCGACGAGGCGCTGCTGCGCGCCTTCGAGGCCAGCGGCCAGACCTCCGAAGCCGGCTTTGCCGACATGTACGGCATGAACCCGCGCCAGGTGGCGCAGCAGCTGGAACGCGCCCGCCGCCGCCTGCAGACGCAGGCGGCCTGAGGCACAAGGGCCGGCGCCAAGGACCGGCGCCAAAGATCGGCAGCACCGCCTGCCGGCACACTCCACCGCCGCGTGCCCGGCAAGGGCCGCGCCGGTGCACCTGCCCTGGATCACAAGCGGCATCTCTGCAGCGGACCCTTCCGCCAGCACGCAGATGCCCACCAGGGGCGGGCCCGGGGATGAACTGTTTCACGGACGCCGCCGCACCCGGCCACGGGGCGGCGGCGCCTTGCCGTGCGCGCTCGTTCCGGGAAATGAACATGGCGCGCAAGGCACTTCAAAAGCAAAAATGCAAAAGGAGACTTGCGATGTGGCTGGGTTTGTCGTTGTTCTACGTGGGCGCCGTGCTGTGCCTGAACGGCCTGTGGATGCTGGGGCGCATCGCCGACCGGGAGATCTGGGTCATCAACGTGTTCGCGGGCCTGGTCTCGCTGATCATCGGCCTGGCCTCCGCCTTCGGGCCAGAGCCCGATGCGGCGTCGGTCAAGACCGGCGCGCTGACCCTGCTGTTCGCCTTCACCTACCTGTGGGTGGCCATCAACCGCTTCACGGGCGCCGATGGCCGGGGCCTGGGCTGGTTCAGCCTGTTCGTGGCCATCACCGCCGTGCCCGTGGCCATCGACACCCTGCTGGGCGCGCGCACCGCCATCGACTGGTGGATGGCGGCCAACTGGGCGGCCTGGGCCGTGCTGTGGGCCATGTTCTTCGTGCTGCTGGCCCTGGGCCGCAGCATCGGCCGCGTGACGGGTGCCCTGTGCATTGCGCAGGGTGTGCTCACGGGCTGGCTGCCGGGCTATCTGCTGCTGGCGGGGCAGCTCACGGGCTGATTGCGCGGCGTGAGTGCGGGCAGGGCGTCAAGCCCCACGCCGCCGTGCATGCGCCAGTGCCGACAGCAGCGCGGCCGCGATGATGCAGGCGCCGCCCAGCAGCGTGCGCGGCGTCAGCACCTCGCCTGCAATCAACACCGAGGAGACGCTGGCGAACACCACCTCGGCCAGCATGACCACGGCGGTCACGCCGGCGGGCAGGCGCGCGGCGCCGAACTGCAGCGCCCAGTTGCCCAGCATCAGCAGCACGGCCAGGCCGGCGGCAATCAGCATCCAGCCGGCCTGCGGCGCAGGCATGGGCGGCACCAGCCCCACGCTGCTGCCCGCGAAGGCGCTGGCCAGCCCCATGGCCATGCAGCCGCTGAACATGGCCAGCATGCGCGCCTGCGCAGGCACGGCCTGCAGGCGGCGCAGCAGCACATTGGTCAGCGCAAAGGTGAAGCCGCCAAACAGCGCCAGGCCGTCCGCCAGCGACAGACCGCGCAGCAGCCCGGGCGAGCCGCCGCCGAAAGTGCCCTCGGGCACCAGCACCAGCGCCACCCCGCCAAAGGCCAGCAGCAGCCGCGTCAGCGCGGCCGGCGTGGGCCGCTCGCCCAGGATCTTCCAGGCCAGCAGCACGGACCACGCCGGCATCAGATAGAACAGCAGCACCACGCGCACCACATCGCCAATGGTCACGGCCCAGTTGAAGGCGATGTTGTTGCTGCCCGCGCAGGCGCCCAGCAGGATCAGCGCCGGGTACTGCAGCGCCTGGCGCAGGCTGGCCGGGCGCAGCGCCACCAGCCCCGTGAGCACCAGGGCATACATCAGCGCCGTGGCCCACAGCGGATGCAGGCCGGCCTCGTGCATGGCGCGAAACGGCCACCAGGCCAGACCCCAGACCAGGGTGTTGAACAGCAGGGCGAGAACGGGCAGGGGGCTGTGCATGGGGCAATGAAAAATGGCCCCCACGCTACCCTTGCTGCGCAAGGTCCGCTGCCCCCCGAGGGGGTCGCTTGTCATCTTGGGGCGGCCCGGCGATGAAAAACGCCCGGGCAGGCAGGGCCTGCTCGGACGCCGTGGGGATAAGGGCAGGCTAGTGGCAGTCTTTGCGGGCAATCGCCAGCAGGCGCTCGACTTCCTCGGGATGGTTGCGCACATTGCTGGAGTGCCAGCGGCCGATCAGCCACATGATGCCGGCCACCACCAGGCCGAACACCGTGATGGCGCCGAAAGCCGACAGCCCGAACTTGGTGGACAGCGCATAGAAGGCGCCCAGCGCCAGGATGCAGGCCTGCTCGTTGAAGTTCTGCACGGCGATCGAGCGGCCCGCGCCCATGAGGTTGTGGCCGCGGTGCTGCAGCAGCGCATTCATGGGCACGACCAGGAAGCCGCCCAGGCCGCCCAGCAGGATCAGGAAGGGAATGGCCACCCACACGCTCTTGATGAAGATCATGGCGATCACCAGCAGGCCCATGGTGATGCCCAGCGGAATCACGCGCGTGGCGTTGTCCAGCCGCATGCGCATGGACGCGAGGATGGCGCCTGCGGCCGTGCCGATGGCCACCACTCCCACCAGGGCCGATGCCTGGGAGGTGCCGTAGCCCAGGGCCGCTGCGCCCCAGGCCAGCACGATATAGCGCAGGTTGCCCGACACGCCCCAGAACAGCGTGGTCGTGGACAGCGAGATCTGCCCCAGCTTGTCGGCCCACAGGCGCTGGCTGCAGGTCCAGAAATCGGGCAGCAGGGCCAGGGTATTGGCCAGCAGGCTCTTGCTGGGGTCCTGGCGCAGCGGGCGCAGGACGGTGTCGGTCAGCGGAATGCGCAGGTTGAACCAGGCGGCCAGCGCATAGACGCCGACCAGCACGGCAATCGCCGCTTCGGCGGCCGTGTCCACGCCCGTGTCCAGCAGGGGCAGGTCAAAGTCCAGCAGATGGGCCGAGATGCCCGGGCTCAGCAACTGCCCGCCCACGAGCACGCCCAGGATGATGGAGGTGATGGTCAGCCCCTCGATCCAGCCATTGGCCTTGACCAGCTGGGAGGCCGGCAGCAGCTCGGTGAGGATGCCGTACTTGGCCGGCGAGTACGCGGCAGCGCCCAGGCCCACCACGGCATAGGCCAGAAGCGGGTGGTTGCCGAACAGCATCATCAGGCAGCCCACGATCTTGATCGCATTGCTGATGAACATCACCCGCCCCTTGGGCAGGGCGTCGGCAAAGGCGCCGACGAAGGGGGCGAGGATCACGTAGAACAGCGCAAACATGGGCACCAGGGCGGCGCGCTGCCACTCGGGGGCGCCATTGGTGCGCAGCAGTTCCACGGCGGTCACGAACAGGGCGTTGTCTGCCAGCGAGCTGAAGAACTGCGCTGACATGATGGTGTAGAAACCGCGCTTCATGGATAGGCAGATGGGGTCAGCGGCAGGGCTGCTGACCGGTTAAATAAGGGCCCCGTGGCAAGTGACTGGCGGTTATATCACGCGGCCTTTGGCTGGCAGTGCCAGAATCCCAAGCTTCTGACTGAGTGAAAACCATGCCGCGTCCCATTCTTGCCACCATCCATTCCGCCGCGCTTCGCCACAATCTGGAGCGGGTGCGGCAGGCGGTTCCCGATGCCAAATTGTGGGCCGTGGTCAAAGCCAACGCCTATGGCCACGGTATCGAGAACGTGTTCGAGGCGCTGCGCGGCGCCGACGGCTTCGCCATGCTGGACCTGGCCGAGGCCGAACGCGTGCGCCAGCTGGGCTGGCGCGGCCCCATCCTGCTGCTGGAAGGCGTCTTCGAGCCGCGCGACCTGGAACTGTGCTCGCGCCTGTCCATCTGGCATGCCGTGCACTGCGACGCCCAGATCGATTGGCTGGCCGCGCACAAGACGCAGAACGGCCACCGCGTCTTTCTCAAGATGAACTCCGGCATGAACCGCCTGGGCTTCACGCCCGAGCGATACCGCGCGGCCTGGGCCCGGCTGAACGCCTTGCCCCAGGTGGAGGAAATCTCGTTCATGACCCATTTCAGCGATGCCGACGCAGGGGCCGGGCAGCCCGGGATCTCGGTACAGCTGCAGCGCTTTCATGACGCCACGCGCGACCTGCCCGGCGAGCGCAGCGTGGGCAACAGCGCCGCCACGCTGCGCCAGGGCGACGACGCGCTGGTGCGCTGCGACTGGGTACGGCCGGGCATCGTGCTCTACGGCAGCTCCCCCGACTATCCGCAGCACACGGCAGCCCACTGGGGCCTGCAGCCCACGCAGACGCTGAGCTCGCGCATCATCGGCGTGCAGCAACTGGCCGCAGGCGACAGCGTGGGCTATGGATCGCGCTTCACGGCCGATGGGCCCCTGCGCCTGGGCACCGTGGCCTGCGGCTATGCCGACGGCTATCCTCGCCACTGCGGCACCGGCACGCCCGTGCTGGTGAACGGCGTGCGCACCCGCACCCTGGGCCGCGTGAGCATGGACATGCTGGCCGTGGACCTGACGCCCGTGCCCGATGCCGGCATGGGCAGCGAGGTCACGCTGTGGGGCCGCGCCGGCAACGGCGCCGTGCTGCCCATCGACGAGGTGGCCGAGGCCGCAGGCACGCTGGGCTACGAGCTCATGTGCGCCGTCGCCCCTCGCGTGAACAAGACCGTCGATTGATCAGGGAGCCGCTTCCACGCTCTCCCTGGCCCGCTCCAGCAGCGCCATCAACTGCTGTTGCGCGGCGGGCTCCCAATCCTTGAGCAGCCGGGCCGCCAGCGCCTGGCGTGACTGGCGCAGCCGGTCGAACAGGGCCTGTCCCTGGGGGCTGAGGCTCAGGCAGCGCACGCGGCGGTCGCGGGCGTCCGGTTCGCGGTCCAGCCATCCCTGCTCCTGCAACTGCGCCAGCATGCGCGCGAGCTGGGCCTTGTCCATGTGGCTGTGATCGACCAGATCCCTTTGCGTGCGGCCCGGGTGCCGGCCCACGTACATCAGCACGCGCACCTCGTTGGGCGTCAGCCCGGGCTCCATGGACTCCATGTCCTCGCGCATGCGCGACCGGAACAGGTGCAGCAGCTCGTGCATGGCCTCGAAGATATCGGCGGGCAGGGAGGCATTCATGGCAGGGGTCGCGTGGAAATATGTTGACAAAGTCAACGGATTGCAGAGAATTGGTGGACTAAATCAACATTCTAGGCCGTCGCAGGCCGTTTCGCCAATGAACTTGCCCAATCCAGCCACCTCTGCCGCGACACCGGCACCCGTCGTCCATCGTGTCCGCCATTCCTTCCGCGCCCGCCATGTGCAATTGCTCTCGCGCGAGCAGCCCAGCCCCGGCTTTGTCCGCCTGACCCTGGGCGGCCCCGATCTGGAGGACTTCGTGAGCGCCGGTTTTGACGACCACGTCAAGCTCATCCTGCCGCAGGCCGGGCGCGAACTGCCCGCGCTTCCCGTGCTGCTCGATGGCCGCCCGACCTTCGTGGAGGACGAGCGCCCCACCTTGCGCGACTACACGCCGCTGCGCTACGACGCTGCGCGCCAGAACCTCGTCATGGATTTCGCGCTGCACGATGCCGGCCCCGCCACCGAATGGGCGCTGAACGCCCCGCTGGGCCAGTGGGTGGGCCTGGCCGGGCCGCGCGGCAGCCTGGTGATCTCGGCCAGCCTGCCATGGCACTGGCTGTTCGGCGACGAGACCGCCATGCCCGCCATCGAGCGGCGCCTGGCCGAGCTGCCTGCCGGCAGCCGCGCCGTGGTGCGCGTGCAGCTGCGCAACCCGGCCGACCGCCGCCAGTGGAGCAGCACGGCCCGGCTGGACTGCGACTGGGTCGAATCGCTGGCCGATGCCGTGCAGGCGCTGGAGCTGCCCCAGGACGAGGGCTATATCTGGGCGGCGGGCGAGCACAGCGCCATGGCCGAGCTGCGCCGCCTGCTGCTGGCCAAGGGCGCATCGCCCAAGCGCATGCGCGTGGCCTCCTATTGGAAGCAGGGCACGGCCGACCACCATGAGGACCTGAACGATCCCAGCTGAGCTGCCTGGAGAAAGAACGGAAGAGAACGGACGGTACAGACGAAAAAAAGCCCACCGAAGTGGGCTTTTTTTCGTGGTGGTTGCGCGAGAAGGATTTGAACCTCCGACCTTTGGGTTATGAGCCCAACGAGCTACCAGACTGCTCCATCGCGCGGTAATCCGCAGTAATTTCGTTTCCACTGCATTTTGTGCAGCGAAGAAGGCGACTATAACCGATATCTTTCCGTCACGCAACTGCGATAGGCGCGAAACATGCATGCCAGGGCGGCAGCTACCGCTCGGTATAGTGCTCACCCCATGGCCAAAGACAAAACCACGTTCATCTGCAATGCCTGTGGAGGCACCAGCCCGCGCTGGCTGGGCAAGTGCCCGGCCTGCGGGGCCTGGAACTCGCTGGTCGAGGCCGTTGCCGAGCCTGCGGGCGCGGGCAAGAACCGGCTCAGCCAGCCCCAGGGCTATGCGGGCCTGGCCAATGCCCAGGCCGTGATGCCGCTGTCGGCCATCGAGGCCCAGGACGTGGCGCGCACGCCCAGCGGCATCGAGGAGCTGGACCGCGTGCTGGGCGGCGGTGTGGTCGAGGGCGGCGTGGTGCTGATCGGCGGCGACCCGGGCATCGGCAAGTCCACCCTGCTGCTGCAGGCCATGGATGCGCTGCACCGACTGGGTCTGCCCACGCTGTATGTGACGGGCGAGGAAAGCGGTGCCCAGGTCGCGCTGCGCTCGCGCCGCCTGGGGCTGGAGGCCAGCCAGGTCAACGTGCTGGCCGAGATCCAGCTGGAGAAGATCCTCGCCACCATGGAGGCCACCCAGCCGGCCGTGGTCGTCATCGACTCCATACAGACCGTGTACTCGGACCAGCTGTCCTCGGCGCCGGGCTCGGTGGCCCAGGTGCGCGAATGCGCGGCCCACCTCACGCGCGCGGCCAAGACCACCGGCATCACCGTGATCCTGGTCGGCCACGTGACCAAGGAAGGCGCACTGGCCGGCCCGCGCGTGCTGGAGCACATGGTGGACACCGTGCTGTACTTCGAGGGCGACACGCACAGCAACTTCCGCCTAGTGCGCGCCATCAAGAACCGCTTTGGTGCCGTCAACGAGATCGGCGTCTTCGCCATGACGGAGAAGGGCCTCAAGGGCGTGACCAACCCCAGCGCCATCTTCCTGTCCCAGCACAGCGAGCCCGTGCCGGGCTCGTGCGTGCTGGTCACACTGGAAGGCACGCGCCCCATGCTGGTGGAGATACAGGCCCTGGTCGATCAGGGCGGCCCCGCGCCCCGGCGCCTGTCCGTGGGCCTGGACCGCGACCGGCTGGCCATGCTGCTGGCCGTGCTCAGCCGCCACGCAGGCGTGGCCTGCGCGGACCAGGACGTGTTCGTCAACGCCGTGGGCGGCGTGCGCATCAGCGAGCCTGCGGCCGACCTGGCCGTCATGCTCTCCATCACCTCCAGCCTGCGCGGCCGCGCCCTGCCCAAGGGATTCCTCGCCTTCGGCGAAGTGGGCCTGGCCGGCGAGGTGCGCCCCGCGCCGCGCGGCCAGGAGCGCCTGAAGGAAGCGGCCAAGCTGGGCTTCACCATGGCCGTGGTGCCCAAGGCCAATGCGCCCAAGAAGGCCATCCCGGGTCTGACCGTGCATGCAGTGGAGCGCGTGGATGAAGCCATGAACATCGTGAGAGGGATGGGCTGAGGCACGCGCTTGCCGAGCGCATTGCGGGGGCATACGCACTGTCCGCAGCGGCCCTGCGGCGCCTCCATAAGACAATCGGCGCCATGAATTTGCGCAATATCCTGATTCCCCTGGGCCTGCTCATCCTGCTGGTGGCTGCGCACCAGTCCTATGGCTGGATGGGCGTGGTCGCCGTGGGCGGCGGCATCATGATGTGGCTGCTGCTGCACTTCACGCGGCTGATGTCCATCATGAGGAAGGCCTCGGACCGGCCCATGGGCTATGT
This sequence comes from Delftia acidovorans, assembly GCA_031286585.1. Lineage (GTDB taxonomy): Bacteria > Pseudomonadota > Gammaproteobacteria > Burkholderiales > Burkholderiaceae_C > Comamonas > Comamonas acidovorans_A. The sequence goes on along the minus strand of JAITUC010000033.1, from coordinate 48,743 downwards.
GGGCAGCGCCGTCATGCTCAACGTCAAGCTCAAGCCCAAGGTCTCGCTGATGCACGTGGTGGCCATGACGCGCTCCCTGGGCGAGCGCCTGTCCGAAGACGGCCAGCACCCCGAGATCTACCGCTGGACCGACGGCACGCAGTCCCATGTGACCTGCGAATTCATGCACGGCCGGCTCATGAAGTGGACCCTGGTGCGCCCCACGCCCGAACCAGAGCCGGCACCCGCGGCCCCCGACGCAGCCCCTGCGCCCTAAAATACCGGGTTGGTGTTCCGTTCAATACCCCCAAGGATGTTCCTATGAGCCCCGTTGTTCCCTCGATGGCCGACCGTGACGGCAAGATCTGGATGGATGGCCAGCTGGTGGACTGGCGCGATGCCAAGATCCACGTGCTGACCCACACGCTGCACTACGGCTGCGGCGCATTCGAGGGCGTGCGGGCCTACAAGACCGAGCAGGGGCCGGCCATCTTCCGCCTGGAAGACCACACCAGGCGCCTGTTCAACAGCGCCAAGATCCTGCGCATGCAGATCCCGTTCACCCAGGAAGCGGTGAACCAGGCCCAGGTCGAGGTCGTGCGCGCCAACGGCCTGGAATCGTGCTACCTGCGCCCGCTGACCTGGATCGGCGACCGCAAGCTGGGCGTCTCCCCCAAGGGCAACACCATCCACCTGATGGTCGCTGCCTGGGCCTGGGGCGCCTACCTGGGCGAGGAAGGCATGCAGCGCGGCATCCGCGTGAAGATCTCCAGCTTCACGCGCCACCATGTGAACATCACCATGAGCCAGGCCAAGGCGGTGAGCAACTACACCAACTCCATCCTGGCCAACACCGAGGCGCTGGACGACGGCTACGACGAGGCCATCCTGCTGGATGCCTCGGGCTTCGTCTCCGAAGGCTCGGGCGAGAACATCTTCGTCATCAAGGACGGCGTGGTCTACACGCCCGACCTGTCGGCCGGCGCGCTCAACGGCATCACGCGCAACACCGTGATGCACATCTGCAAGGACCTGGGCCTGGAAGTGGTGCAAAAGCGCATCACGCGCGACGAGCTGTACATCGCCGATGAAGTCTTCTTCACCGGCACGGCCGCCGAAGTCACGCCCATCCGCGAGGTGGACCGCATCGAGATCGGCGCGGGCAGCCGCGGCCCCCTCACCGAAAAGATCCAGCAGGCCTTCTTTGACATCGTCAACGGCCGCAACCCCAAGTACGCCCATTGGCTGACTCGGGTCTGAACACTTCCAGAGTCCCACGAAAGAGATAAGCAAGCATGACAACGAATGCCACCGTCGAACTGGCGGCCAAGGACCTCAACGCCCAGGGCGGCGTGTTCTGCCCCAGCCCCAAGGCCGACATGAAGCTGTGGAACAGCCACCCCAAGGTCTACCTGGACGTGGCCCACACCGGCGAAGCCAAGTGCCCCTACTGCGGCACGCTGTACCGCCTCAAGGCCGGCGAAGTCTTCGCAGGCGGGCATTGAACAAAGCGGGCCTCGGCCCGCTTTGTGTGTCTCAGCGCGCCGACAGCGCGCGGCTCCAGATGCTGCCGGGCGCAGCACCTCCGTGCAAAGCCAGCATGTCCGTGAAGTGGCGCCGCTCCCCGCCGCGCAGCTTGACGATGGGCGCCGCCACCTGCGGCGCCTTCGCCAGGCACAGCTGGGGGTAGAGCAGGTACCACTTCCAGCGCAGGGCAGAGTGATAGAAGAAGGCCGTGTCCTCGGCCTTGAACAGCGTGAGCCGGGCATCGGGAAAGCGCCGCATCACCTGCTGGGCCGTCACATGGATCAGAAGGTAATGCGGATCGGGAATGCCCTGCAGCAGCTCGGCGGCGTCGGGCCGCGACTGCAGGCGCTGCAGATAGGCCTCGGGACCGTCCACGATCAGCGCCTGGTGAAACTCCTTTTGCCATTCCGATACAAAGCGCGAGCCGGCCGGAGCGCAGAATGACCAGCTTTCGATCACGGGGTAGCGCCTGTCCCTGGTGAAGCCCTCAAGGTAGAAGCCTGCCAGCTCGGCAGCGCCTGCGCCGGGGGAGGCGCTCATCCAGTCCAGCGGCGCGGTCAGCAGCGTGGTGGCGTCGAACCAGTAGCCGCCGTGGCGTGCCACCAGGTACAGGCGAAGCCAGTCCGATTGCTTGGTGGGATGGAGTTCGGCAAACGACGCAGGAAGGTCGCCGGGGGCGACGTACTGGCCCAGGTTCTCCGGCGTCACGACGATGACCTGGTGATCCGGGCACTGCCGCCGCCAGCTGTCCACGCACTGCTGGACGAAGGGATCCAGGCCGGACTGGTTCCAGTACGTCCAGATCGTTTTCGGGATTTCCGCTGCAAGACCATCGGCTGCCGGGGGCGATGGCGGCAGCTGCAAGGGCGCAGGCATGGTGTAATCTGCGCCGATTTTGGAAGGCGCCGCCCAGCGATGGAGCAGCCTGAATAAGACCGCAGGAATTTTTTTCATGAGCGGATGGAAAGCGGAATGCCCGCATTTTGGGGCAGAAAGTTGCGGTCTTGATGAGATTTGACAAGTCGAAGCTGCCAGGGCTCCTCACGACCCTGGCCGCTATTTTGGTGCCCGGGCTGGCCTTGTGGCTGCGCTCGGGCTATTCCTATGGCGCCGGCCTCATGGTCCTGGGCGCCCTGTGTTTTATGCCCCGCTGGGTCAGATACCGGCAGTCCAACGGCACCTGGCTGCTGGTGGCGCTGTTCCTGGGCATGGCGGTGATGTGGTACTTCCTGTCCGTGCTGGACGGGGGCACCGGGCAGTTCGACCGGCCCGTGAAATTCATCCTGGGCGCGGTCAGCTTGCTGTTCGCCATGTGCTACCCGCCCACGGCGCGGATCTTCCTGTGGGGCATACCGCTGGGCAGCGCAGGCGCGGGCTTCATGGCCCTGTGGCAGGTCTGCGTGCTGGGCATGGAGCGGGCCACCGGCTACACCAATGCCATCCAGTGGGGCAACATGGCCTTGCTGCTGGGCTGCTTCTCCTGCATCTATGCCATGTCCTTCTGGCACCAGCGCTCCCTGCTCTGGCGCCTGCTGGTGCTGGTGGCGGCCGCGCTGGGCGCGCTGGCTTCGCTGCTGTCGGGCTCGCGCGGTGGATGGCTGGCGCTGCTGCCGATGTTCTTCATGCTGATGGTCCTGGTGCGCATGTACCGTCCGCAGTACTTCGGGCGCCTGCTGCTGGGCTGCGCCGCATTGCTGCTTGCGCTGGCGACCGTGATGGCCTTCATTCCGCGCGTCAGCGAGCGCGTGGACGAGGTCTACCTGGACGTGCACACCTACCTGCAGACCGGCAACTCCAACACCTCGCTGGGCACGCGGCTGGAGCAGTACCGGCTGGCCGTGCAGATGATCGGCGAGAAGCCCCTGCTGGGCTGGGGCATGCAGGGCTATGTGGACGAGATGCACCGCCGCGTGGACGCGGGCGACTATGGCCAGTCCATCCGCGAGTACAACTTCATCCACAACGACTTCCTGGACATCTGGGTCAAGCTCGGCGTGCCGGGCGTGCTGCTGCAGGCGGCGCTGTTCATCTCGCTGCTGTGGCTGTTCTGGCCCTCGCGGCAGCGCATGGCGCTGTGGCCTGCGGACAGCACCCCCTGGCGCGAGGCCCTGCTGCTGCGTATCCTGGGCAGCCTGATGCCAGCCATGTACCTGGCATTCGGCATGTCACAGCAATTTTTCGTGCACAACAGCGGCATCGTCTTCTTCGTCTTCCTCGTGGTGGCCCTGTGGTCATCGCTGCATGGCCTGGAGAGGGCCAGCGGAGCCGTGCGGTGACGGAGCGCGCCGCCACGGCCCGGCCCCGGGTGCTGCACTTCGTGACGGGCGGCTTCTCGGGTGCCACCCAGGTGGCGGTGGATCTGGTGTCGGCGCACCGCGCATCGGGCCGCTTCGAGGCCAGGCTGGTGCTGCGGCGCAAGCGCAATACTTCCGATGAACGCGTGCAGAAGCTGCGCGACGGCGGCCTCGATGTCGATGTGGTGGCCGGCTGGTCCCATGCCGCCACCGTCTGGCAGCTGCGCCGCATCTGCCTGGACTTCCGGCCGGACATCGTCGTGGCCCATGGTTTCAGCGACCACCTGTGGGGCCGTTTTGCCGCGCTGTGGGCCGGCGTGCCCTGCCTGGTGCATGTGGAACACAACTCGCGCGAGCGCTACACGCGCTGGCGGCTGGCGCAGGCCCTGTGGCTGACCGAGCGCACGGCCGCCATCGTCGGCTGCTCCGAAGGCGTGCGCCAGAGCCTGCAGGACCGCGGCTTTCCTGCGGCCAAACTGATGGCCATCAGCAACGGCATCCGGCCCGAGCCCTATCTGCAGGAACCGCCCCCCTTGCTGCAGCGCCGCCCGGACATCGTCATGGCGGCGCGCTTTGCGCGGCAAAAGGACCATGCCACCTTGCTGCGCGCCCTGGCCGTGCTGCGCCAGCGCGGCCTGAAGCCCACGCTGACCCTGGCCGGCGGCGGCAAGGCGCGCGCCCAGCAGGCGGCGCAGCGGCTCAGCGCCGAACTGGGCCTGCAGGACCAGGTGCAATTCATCGGCATGTGTAACGACGTGCCCGGCCTGCTGCGCGCGCACCGCGTCTGCGTGCTGTCCACGCACTACGAGGGCATGCCCCTGTCCCTGCTGGAAGGCATGGCGGCGGGCTGCGTGGTGGTGGGCAGCCGCGTGGTGGGCGTGCAGGAAGTGGTGCGGCCCGGCGACAACGGCCTGCTGGCCGCGCACGCCGACCCCGAATCGCTGGCCGACGCCCTGCAGCAGGCGCTGCAGGATGATGAGGCCGCCGTGCGCATGGCCGCCACCGCACGGCAGGAAGCCCTGTCGCACTACAGCCTGCAGCGCATGACCGGCCAGTACGAAGACCTGTTCGCGCGCCTGCTGCAAGGAGGCGCGCCGTGACCTGGCTCAGCATCCTGGTGCCCGTCTACAACGTGCTGCCCTACCTGGAGGAATGCCTGCAGTCCGTCATGGACCAGGCCGATGCGGGCGTGCAGGTGCTGGTGCTGGACGACTGCTCCACCGACGGCTCCTGGGCCCTGATGCAGCAGCTGGACCAGCGCTGGCCCGGCCGCCTGCAGCTCATGCAGCATGAGCGCAACGCCGGCCTGAGCGCTGCGCGCAACACCATGATCGAGGCGGCCACGGGCGACTACCTGTGGTTCCTGGACTCGGACGACAAGCTGCTGCCCGGCGCGATTGCCGGGCTGTCGGCCATCGTGAAGCAACATGCGCCCGATGCCGTGCTCTGCGACTTCTCCGTCTGGCGCGAGGCCCCGCGCCTCAAGCACCACCTGCGTGGCGAAGCGCACCGGCACAGCTTCCAGGGCCCCACGCTGCAGCGCTCGCAGGACCGGGGCGCCCTGCTGGCCGGCCTGCTGCGCACGGGGCAGCTGCATGCCTGGTCCAAGATCTCGCGCCGCAGCCTCTGGGATGCCGGCCTGCGCTTTCCGGCAGGCCGCTACTTCGAGGACATGATGACCATGCCGCAGATGGCCCTGCGCTGCGCCAGCTTCTACTACAGCCCCCGGCCCTGGGTGGCCTACCGGCAGCGTGCCAACTCCATCCTCGCGTCCATGACGCCTGCCAAGGCGGCAGACCAGTCGGCCGCCCTGTGGCCGCTGGCGCAGGCCGTGCAAGCCCTGCAGGACGATGTGCTGCGCAACGACGCGCGCGTGCAATTCGCCTTCGCGCACCAGGCCGCGCGCAACCTCATCGGCGCCCTGCGCTTTCTCGACCGGCAGCGGGACATGCCTGCGGCGCAGCGGCAGGCGCTGGCGCAGCAGTTCCTGGCGGACTTCGGCCGCATCTCGCCTCTATCCCTGCCAGCCCTGCGCCAGGCCTATGTGCGCAGGGGCTGGGTGCTGCGCGCCTGGAAGCTGCGCCGCTGGGAACAGTGGGCACGCCAGCAAGGAGCCTCTGCATGAGCGGCCTGAAGTTGAAAACCCGTGGCGAGCTGTGGCTGGCGGCCGGCATGCGCCGCTTCTACGCCACCTTCCCACGCCGCCTGGAGCAGGGTCCGGTGCCCGACTTCCGCAGCCATGACATCGGGCCTGCGGCGCCCGTGCCCGTCTCCACGCCCATACCCCGCATCATCTGGGCCTACTGGAACGGCGACTCGGTGCCGCTGCTGATACAGCGCTGCTTTGACAACTGGGCCCGCCTGAACCCCGGCTACAGCCTGCGCATCCTCAACGACGCGCAGCTGCCGCAATACGTGCCGCAGCTGCCCGACAACCTGCAGCAACTGCCCGTGGCCAAGCGCTCGGACTGGCTGCGCCTGGAGCTGCTGCACCGCCATGGCGGCATCTGGCTGGATGCCAGCACCATCCTCACCGAGCCGCTGGACTGGCTGCTGGAGCAGCAGCAGCGCAGCGGCGCCGACCTCGTTGCCTACTACCTGGAGCGCTACACCCGCGACCCGCAGGTGCCCGTGGTCGAGAACTGGCTCATGGCCGCGCCCCCGGGCAGCGCCTTCATCGCCGCCCTGCACAAGGAATACGTGGAACAGGTCCTGCCGCAGACGGGCGAGGCCTATATCGCCCAGCTCCAGCAGGCCGGCGAGTACGAACAGCTGCGCCAGGGCATAGACATGCCCGCCTACCTGAGCATGCACCTGGCCATGCAGCGCGTGCTGCGCGCCGGCGGCAGCTACCGGCTGCAGCTGGCCAGGGCCGAGGACGGGCCCTTCTTCCTGCACGTACTGGGCGGCTGGGGCCGCACCCCGCTCAAGATCCGCCTGATGTTCTCGCGCGCCGAACAGGCGCCCGTGCCGCTGATCAAGCTGCGCGCCCCCGACCGCAAGAAGCTGGACCACTACCTGGAACGCGGCCTCTACGTGCCCGGCAGCATCGCCGACCGCTACCTGCGGGGCTGAGCGGCGAGCGCGGACTGTCCCATCAGCCCAGAGCCGTCTCATGCAGGTAGCGCCACAGCACGCCCTGGCCAGCGCGCTGGAGGATGACCACCGAGCGGCGCGAGGTCTCCACGCCGTCCAGGCGATGGGTTTCCAGGTAGCGCATGGCCAGGCCGGCCGGGTCCTGCCAGACGGGCTGCATGTCGGATACGGAAATCTCCAGCCCGGGCCGCTGGCCAGCCGCGCGCCGGAACATCTGCTCCACATCCTTCAGGCCGACAAGCTTTCCCGCGGTGGTCACCATGCTGAACTCCGGGCTGAACTGGGGCAGCAGCGCCTGCAGCGCGGCCTGTGCGCCCGAAGGCTGGGTGAAGACGGTGTGGATCAGCGCGTGCACCTGGTGGATGCTGCGTTCGGCGATGCCGATATCAAGGTCGATGTCAGTGAGGTTGTCGTGCATGGTGGTCCTTGCGGGAGGTGATTGATCCAAGTTGCAGCAGTGGAAGCAGGCCCGCCAATGCCGCGATCACGAAGGTCGTGTGATAGGCCCGGACTGCGTCCAGGCGGGTTGCGAGAGCGTTGAAAACCATCAGGAAGAACGCAGCGCCCACGCTGAAGGCCATCTGCCGGTTGATGTTCCAGATCACACTGGCCTGCTGCGTCTGCCGGCCGTCGAAATCCAGCAGGGCCGAGGTCTGCGCCGTGTTCGCGCCCAGGCCGCCGCCCAGGCCCATCAGGCCGTAGGCGGCCACCAGCAGCGCCGTATCGGCAGCCGCCGCCACGGTGGCCAGCGTGGCAATGCCCAGGCTGTGCAGCACCATGCTGGCGATGAACAGCGGCTGCGCGCCGGCCCGGTTGTACAGCCGCCCGCCCATCAGCATGGCCACCAGCGCGCCCCCGGCGTAGACCATCATGTACTTGCCGGTGGCCTGCGCGCTCAGGTGCAGCATGTCCTGCAGGTAGAAGATGTTGAGCAGGTTCACGCCCGTGAACACGCCGGGAATGGCGTGGTAGACGGCCACCGACATCCGCAGGCGCGGGCTTTGGAGCAGCCGCAACTCCACGATGGGGTGGGCGGCCCTGCGGGCGTGGACGGCATACAGCACCGTGAAGGCCAGGCCCGCCGCCATGCCCAGGCAGGAGAGCGCCGAGCCCTGGCTCGAACCTTGTGAGCCATAGAGCGACATGCCCAGCAGCCAGGCCGCCAGCGCGGCGCTGACCAGCACCAGCCCTTTGAGGTCGGGCCGCTGGCGGGCCGTGGCCGGCGCATCGCGCACCCACAGCCAGGCCAGGCCTGCGGCGGCCAGGGCCAGCGCAATATTGGAATGAAACACCCAGCGCCAGGATCCGTGGTCCACGATCAGCCCGCCCAGCCAGGGCGAGAGGGCCGGTGCGATCAGCGCCACGGCCATGACCAGCGTGGAGACGCGCGCGCGCTCAGGCCCCTGGAACTGGTTGAAGGCCAGGGCCTGGCCCACGGGAATCACCAGCCCGCCCGCCATGCCCTGGATGAAGCGCCAGGCCACCAGCTGGCCGAAGCTGCCCGCCTCGCCACAGGCCCAGGCGGCCAGGGCGAAGGCCAGCATGGAGCCTGCCATCAGCCGGCGCGCGCCCCAGCGGTCGGCCAGCCAGGGGGCGAGGGGAATGGCCAGCGTCAATCCCAGCATGTAGGCATTGGCCACCCAGGCCCCGGCCGAGATGCCCACATGGAACTCGGCCGCAATCGTGGGCAGCGCGACGGCGGGCATGAAGATGTTGATGCAGTCGACGAAGAAACCCATCAGGAAAACGGTGGCCAGGCGGTATCGGTATGTCATCTTGCGCTTTCAGGAGGGGCAAGACTAAAGAGCGCAGGCGGCGACGTCGATGGGGCTATGCTGGACTCTTTGTTTGACTGGATTGAACAATGACCCCCACAAGCCCGGCCATGCACACGCTGCTCCACCGCGCGCAGACCTTTCTGGCCGTGGTGGATTTCGGCTCCTACACCAGGGCGGCGGACTTCCTGGGCATCAGCAAGGCCATGGCCAGCCTGCACGTCAAGGCGCTGGAAGAGGCGCTGTCGGTGGCCCTGCTGGTCCGCAACACCCGCAGCATCGCCCTGACGGAAACCGGGCGGGAGTTCTACGACGAGTTCAAGGGCATCGTCCGCGACGTGGGCAGCGCCTTCGACAACGCCATGCACAGCGGCAACCGCATCGCGGGCCGGCTGCGCATCAGCACCACCAGCGAATACGGGGAGAAGTACATTCTTCCGCTGATCCCGGCCTTCCTGGAGCGCTACCCGGGCATCTCGGTGGCCTATGACGTCAACTCTTCGCTGAGCGACCTGGTGGCCGAGAAGCTGGACCTGGTCGTGCGCCTGGGCCACCTGGCGGACTCCAGCTTCAAAAGCCGCAGGCTGGCCGGCTACGACATCGTGCTGGTGGCCTCTGCCGCCTTCCTGCGCAGCCATCCCGTGCGCCGGCCCGAGGACCTGGCGGACCTGCCCTGGATTGCCAATAGCAACCTCGCCCACCCCACGGCCTGGACGCTGAGCACTGCCGGCGACCAGGGCGTGGACGTGGTGGGCCGGGCGGCCCACCAATCCAACTCCTCCTCCGCCATCCGCGCCCTGGCCCGGTCTTCGCTGGGCGTGGCCGTGCTGCCTGCGTGGTTTGTGGAGGACGACCTGGCCGGCGGCGTGCTGCAGCGCGTGCTGCCGGACCACGCGCTGCCGCCCCAGCCCATCAGCGTGGTCTTTCCCGACAGCAGCCACCTGCCGCGCAAGACCCGCGTGTTCATCGACTTCCTGTGCGAGCACCTGGGCCGGGATTGAGCGCGCGGCTGGCCGGCCCGCTCTGGTCCCGTTAAACTGCCCGCAAGCCGAAAGGCCCGGTGCGTAGAAACACCTTCCGTGAGGTTGCAGCCCCCACCTTAAAGCGGGGCTTTGTCATGCCTTATCTCGTCGGATTGGCGCATTTGCTTGCGCCTGTCCGCATGGTTTCGGGCGTGGTGGGGGCTATCCGCAAGGACGCCCGCACGGCTACGGACGTGTTTCTAACCACCACGCCCACCTGTTGTGCGTAGAAACTCAACCGGTGGTTTTCTGTGATCTCGTAGGAAAACAGACCATGACCATCCCCATCCTTGCCAGCCCCGGCGCTGTGCTCGCCGCTTTCAGCCCTCTTCTCTACCAGGAGGGCTGACCCCATGACATCGCGCAAAAACACTGCCGGCGCGGCAGTGCAGGCGCAGCCGTTGCCGAAGCGGTCGCCAGCCGCAAAGCCTTCCGACTGGCCCAGCGCGTGGCAGGCCATGCATGTCTGTCTGGTCGTCATCGAGGGGAGGCTGGTCACCCTGGCCGAGGTCTGTGGCAAAAAGCCCGACCGCAAGGCCCGCCAGTTCGACGTGGAATGCGCGGTGGAGCTGGCGCTGGCACACATACGCCGCATGCGAGCCCACCCGCCGGAGAGCCACCAGGCGTTCGAGCAGCAGTGGCACCTGGCGTCATGCGCCATCGAACTGGCCGATGGCGCCTACCGCTTCCCCCGCTCGCGCTACGGCCGCCTGCTCAAGCGCACCCGCTGGCATTTCGACCTGCTCAGGGATCTGGTGGAACGTGTGGAGTGGCACCACCGGCGCGGCTGAGCCGCAGGCGGCAGCTCAGGCCAGCGGCAGCCGCAGCACGAAGCAGGCGCCCGGCTGGCCGTCGGCACGGCCTTCGCAGTGCACGCTGCCGCCGTGGCGCTGGGCGATGGAGCGCACCAGGGCCAGGCCCAGGCCCACGCCGCCCGAGCGCTCGCTGGCGCCGGGCAGGCGAAAGAACTTCTCGAAGATGCGCTCGCGGTGGGCGGGGGCCACGCCGGGGCCGTGGTCGCAGACGCGGATCTCGGCCATGGCGCCCTGGCGCGACAGCTCCAGCGTGATGGCGCCCTGGCTGTAGCGGCGCGCGTTCTCCAGCAGGTTGCGCACGGCGCGGCGCAGCAGCTTGGAGATGCCGGGCACTTCCAGCGCGTCGGTGGACTGCAGGTCCAGGTCGGCATCCACGCGCGCGCATTCCTCGGCGGCCAGGCCGATCAGGTCCACGGGCTCGATCGTGCCCACGTCGCCCTCATAGGTCTCCAGCCGGCTGGCCAGCAGGATCTCGTCCACCAGCTGGTCCAGCTCGCTGATGTTGCGCTGGATCTCGGCGCGCGCGCGGGCGCTGGCCGGGTCGTCGCCCATGAATTCCAGGCCCATGCGGATGCGCGTCAGCGGCGAGCGCAGCTCGTGCGAGGCGTTGGCCAGCAGCGATTTGTGCGAGGTCACCAGGGTCTCGATGCGCGCGGCGGCGGCGTTGAACTGGTGGGCCAGGTCGGCCACCTCGTCGCTGCCGTGCTCGGGCACGCGCACCGACAGGTCGCCCTCGCCAAAGCGCTTGACGCCGCGCTGCAGGTTCTCCAGCCGCTTGAGCAGGCGGCGGATGATGGGGAACACGCCCACGGCCACGGCCACGCCCACCAGGCCCAGCAGCCAAAGAAAGCCGAAGGGCGGGCGCAGCCAGAAGGCGACAGCGCCATCGTGCGGCGGACGGTCCCCGCGCTGCGGGCGTGGCGCCATGTGCAGCATGTAGGTCTGGCCGTCCGTGCCCTCGATCTCGAAGCGCAGCCCCTCCTCGGGCGGCCCGGGCACGCGCCGCGCGCGGCCCTGGGCGATTACGTTGCCGTCCGCATCGCGCATGGCCATGTCGCGTGAAGGCGGCGAGCTGGCGCTTTGCACGTTCTGTGCGTTCTGCTCGGCAGCGATCTGCCAGGCCCAGGCCACCGTCAGCGTGAGCACGGCCACGCCGCCCACCACGGCCAGCCAGATGCGCAGGTACAGGCGCTGGGAGAAGAGGGACAGCAGCTTCATGCGGGGCGGTCAGTCTTGCTGTTTTGCGAACACGTAGCCCACACCGCGCACGGTCAGGATGCGCTTGGGCGCCTTGGGGTCGGCCTCGATGGCCGCGCGGATGCGGCCCATGTGCACGTCGATGGAGCGGTCGAAGGCCTCCAGCTCGCGGCCGCGCACGGCCTCCATGATCTGGTCGCGCGTGAGCACGCGGCCCGCGCGCTCTGCCAGCGTGACCAGCAGGTCGAACTGGTAGGAGGTCAGCTCGCAGGGCTGGCCTGCCACGGTGACGCTGCGCGCGTCGCGGTCGATCTCCAGGCTGCCGAAGCGCAGCGCCGTGGCCGTCTGGGCGGCGGCCGTGCCCTCGCCGCCGCCGCGCCTGCGCAGGATGGCGCGGATGCGCGCCAGCAGCTCGCGCGGCTCGAAGGGCTTGGGCAGGTAGTCGTCGGCACCGATCTCCAGGCCGATGATGCGGTCCATGGGGTCGCCCTTGGCCGTGAGCATCAGCACCGGAACCTGGGCTGCGGGGCCGGGCAGGGCGCGGATGCGCCGGCAGACCTCCAGGCCGTCCATGTCGGGCAGCATGAGGTCGAGGATGACGAGGTCGGGCAGGTCGGCACCCTGCCCGCCGTCGGTGGGCTGCAGCTGCTCCAGGCCGCTGCGGGCGTCGCCCATGTGGGTGACCTGCAGGCCGTTGTTGCCCAGGTAGTCACCCACCATCTGCGCGAGGCGGGTGTCGTCTTCGATCATCAGAAGATGGTGCGTACTCATGGAGGGCAGTGTATTCATGCTGGGCCTGGCGTCGTGTTACGACGATGCTCGCAGCGCCCCGTCAGCCGCGCTTGTCGCTTGCGTAAAGTTCGGTAAACAGCGCCGGGGACGGTCAGCCGCCGCTGCGCACGGCCTGCACACGCGAGGCCAGCGCGATCAGCACCAGCACGGGCAGGCCCAGCAGGGCCGTGGCCTGGAAGAAGCTCACGTAGCCATGCGCATCGACAAAGGCGCCCGAGAAGCCGGCCAGCCACTTGGGCGCCAGCAGCATCATGGAGCTGAACAGCGCGTACTGCGTGGCCGAGTACTGCACATTGGTCAGCCCCGACAGGTAGGCGATGAAGGCCGCCGAGGCGATGCCGCCGGCCAGGTTGTCCGCGCTCACCACCCAGACCAGCGCATGCACGTCATGGCCGCGCGTGGCCAGCCAGGCGAACAGCAGGTTGGTGGCGGCCGACAGCGCGGCGCCCAGCATCAGCACGCGCATCACGCCCCAGCGCATGGCCAGCGCCCCGCCCAGGAAGGCGCCCGCCAGCGTCATGATCACGCCGTACACCTTGGTCACGGCGGCCACCTCGTCCTTGGTGAAGCCCATGTCCACATAGAAGGGGTTGGCCATGATGCCCATGACCACGTCGCTGATGCGGTAGATGGCGATCAGGCCCAGCACCAGCAGGGCCTGCCAGCGGTAGCGGCGCAGGAAGTCGGCAAAGGGCTCGACCAGCGCGCCGCGCAGCCATTCGGCCGCATTGCGTGCGGGCGCCAGCGGGCGCGGCGCGGGTTCGGGCGAGAGCAGCACGGTGAGCATGCCCACCCCCATGGACGCCGCCATGACCAGGTAGGCGAAGCTCCAGGCCCCGCTCTGGTAGCCTGCCGCGCCTGCGGCTTCCGCGCGCGCGGCCAGCCACAGCACGCCGGCCCCGGCCCAGATCATGGCCAGCCGGTAGCCCGTCTGGTAGGTGGCGGCCAGCGCGGCCTGGCGCTCGGTGTCGGCCGACTCGATGCGGAAGGCGTCCAGCGCAATGTCCTGCGTGGCCGAGCCGAAGGCCACGGCCAGCGCGCACCACACCAGCGGCGTGAGCGAGACGCGCGGATCGTTGAACGCCATGCCGCACAGCCCGGCAATGATGAGCATCTGCGCGAACAGCAGCCAGCTGCGCCGCCGCCCCAGCCAGCGCGTGAGCAGCGGCAGCGGCATGCGGTCCACCAGCGGCGACCAGACCCACTTGAACGCATAGGCCAGGCCCACCCAGCTCAGGTAGCCGATGGTGGTGCGGTCCACGCCGGCCTCGCGCAGCCAGAACGACAGCGTGCCCAGTACCAGCAGCAGCGGCAGGCCCGCCGAAAAACCCAGGGCCAGCATGCGCAGGCTGGCCGGCTCGGCATAGACGCGCAGGGTCTGGCCCCAGCTGCGGCGGGGCGCTTCGGCGGCGGTGGACGGGGCGGAGGAGGAGGAGGTGGACGGCTCGGTCATGTTGTGCTGCGGCAGGCTGCGGCCATTATCGGGCCCATGGTGGGCCGGGCTGGCGCGCGCTACCATCGCTGGCACAGGATGCCGCCATGGCCTACACCCTTTCCTCCCTCCTCAGCGATACCGCCGATACCGCATTCGCGCCGCACAGCTCGGTGCGCAGCTACAGCGGCGAGCACCAGGCCCATGCCCACGGCCATGCGCAGATCCTCTATGCCCTGCAGGGCCGCATGGAGCTGGAGGTGGGCGGGCGCAGCGCCTTTGTGGACGCCGTCAGCGGCATGCTCATCCCCGCCGGCGTGGACCACGGCTACCTGGCCGCGCCCCGATCGCGCGTCTTCGTCATCGACGCGCCCAGCGGCCCGGGACTGGACCGGCTGAGGCGCTTTTCCGTGCCGTCCGCCCTGCGCGGCCGTGACACGGAAGGCCCGGCCGCCGAGCAACTGGCCCAGGTGCTGCAGGCGCCCGGCCTGCTGGCGCGCCGGGGGCTGGACCTGCAAGGGCTGGCCGCGCAGGTGCAGGCCGCGCTGCACGAGGACTGGCCCACGGCCCGGCTGGCCGCCCTGTGCCATATGAGCGCCCAGCGCTTCCACGCGCGCTTCGTGGAGCTGGCGGGCCAGCCGCCCCAGGCCTGGCTGCGCGGCCTGCGCCTGGATGCGGCCGAACGCTGGCTGGCGCGGGGCCTGCCGCTGGAGGCCACGGCGCTGCGCTGCGGCTATGCCTCGGCCAGCGCGCTGGCCTATGCGCTGCGGCGCGACCGGGGCGTGACGGCGCGGCAACTGCGCGGCTAGCCCGTTCACAGTCCTCCGGACTACGAGCGTTTCTCGACAAATGCCCGGCCGCGCCGGGCGCAACATGGCGCCATGGTTCGCAATTCTTCCGCTTCTTCCTCCGTTGTCGGCATCGCCTTCGTCTCCGTGGCCGCCGTGCTCTGGGGCACGACGGGCACGGCGCAAAGCCTGGGCGCGGGCGGGCTCTCGCCCTTCTGGGTGGGCGCCGCGCAGCTGGCCGTCTCCAGCATGTTCCTGGGGGCGCTGCTGGCGGTCTCTCATTGGAGGCTGCGCGGGCGTGCCGGGCAGGGCGGGGCGCCCGTCCAGCCGCTGCTGCCCAACCCCGTGCGCCTGGGCCTGCGCCCGTCCTGGTTCGTGCTGGCTTCCATGGGAATCGGCGGCTACAGCATCTTTTTCTACGAGGGCGTGACGCTCACGGGCGTGGCCGTGGGCACGGCCGTGGCCATTGGCAGCGGCCCCATCTGGGCCGGGCTGATGCAGGCGCTGGTGCTGCGCGCGCCCCTGTCGGCCCTGTGGTGGGCCGGCACGCTGGTCAGCGTGGCGGGAGGCGCGGCCATGGTGATGGCCCGGGGCGGCGCCACGCTGTCCTGGAGCGGCCTGGCCCTGTGCCTGCTGGCGGGGCTGTCGTATGCAGGCTATGCGCTGATCAACAAGCGCCTGGTCACCCACATGTCGCCGCGCGTGGTGAATTTCTATGTCTTCACGGGAGCGGCCTGCATGGCCGTGCCGATTGCGCTGCTGCAAAGCGGCCTGCCGCAGTGGAGCCTGCCGGCCGTGCTGGTGGTGGTCTACCTGGGCGTGGTGGTGTCGGGCATGGCGCACATGCTGTTTTCCATCGGCCTGCGCAGCATCTCCGGCCCCACGGGCGTGACGCTGAGCCTGATCGAGCCCGTGGCGGCCTTCGTGCTGGCCGTGTGGATCGTGGGCGAGCGGCAGCCGCTGCAATCGTGGCTGGGGCTGCTGGCCGTGCTGGCGGGACTGATGCTGGTGATCGGCGCCGAAATGCGGGCGCAGAAGGCGCAACGCACGGTGAAGACCGTGCAGATGGCGTAACTCTTTGTAGGCCGGTTTCCATCTCCACGATGCGCTGTTCTCCGTGGCTGCCGGGCATGCAGGGCCGCTAGACTTGGCGGCATGCAGCAGCCATCCCATCCCTCCTCCGAGCCCTGTGCCCCGACCGCCTGGGGCTGTGCCTGCGCGCCCTGGCGCGCGCGTCGCGGTTTTCTGCTGGCCGGCAGTGCTGCGGCCATGGGCCTGGCCACGGCGCCGGTGGCGGCCCAGGTGCAGGTGGGCGGCGCCTCGGGCCTGCGCAAGCTGGTGCCGGCCGAGACGCTGGAAGGCGCGGCCGTGGACCAATACCAGCAACTGCTGGCCAAGGCCCGCGCCCAGGGCGCGCTGGCCGGCGACAGCAACCCGCAGCTGCAGCGGCTGCGCGCCATTGCCCGGCGGCTGATTCCGTACACCGCCCAATGGAACCCGCGCGCCAACTCCTGGCGCTGGGAGGTGAATCTGATCGGCAGCAAGGAGATCAACGCCTTTTGCATGCCGGGCGGCAAGATCGCCTTCTACACGGGCATCATCGAGCAATTGCAGCTCACCGACGACGAGATCGCCATGATCATGGGCCACGAAATGGCCCATGCGCTGCGCGAGCACTCGCGCGAGCAGCTGGCCAAGAACCAGGCCACCAACATCGGCATCTCGCTGGGTGCCCAATTGCTGGGCCTGGGCGACCTGGGCAATGCGGCCGCCCGCCTGGGCGGCCAGCTGCTGTCGCTGAAATTCAGCCGGGGCGACGAGAGCGAGGCCGACCTCGTGGGCCTGGAACTGGCCGCGCGCGCCGGCTACAACCCCCAGGCCTCGGTCTCGCTGTGGCGCAAGATGGGCCAGGCCACGGGCGACCGTGGTGGCCTGGAATTCCTGTCCACCCACCCCGCCGGTCCCGAGCGCATCCGCGAACTGGAGCGCAACATCCCGCGCGTGGAAGGCCTGTACGAGGCCGCCCGGCGGGGTTAGAAATCACTATCAGACAGCAGCTTTTTGCTTTGGCTGGTAGCCCATGACAGCTTTCACTTCAAGGTATTCCTTGAAGCCGTGCTCGCCCCATTCCCGGCCCGTGCCCGACTGCTTGTAGCCGCCGAACGGCGCGCCGAAGTCCGGCCCTGCCCCGTTGAGATGGACCATGCCCGTGCGCAGCCGCGAGGCCACGCGGCGTGCGCGCTCCAGGCTGCCCGACTGCACGTAGCCCGACAGGCCGTAGGGCGTGTCGTTGGCCTGGGCGATGGCCTCTTCCTCCGTGTCATAGGGCAGGATGGCCAGCACGGGGCCGAAGATTTCCTCGCGCGCAATGGTCATGTCGTTGCGCACGTCGGCGAATACCGTGGGCCGCACGAAGTAGCCGCGCGCAAGGCCCTCGGGACGGCCCGTGCCGCCGGCCACCAGGGTGGCGCCTTCGGCGATGCCGGCCTCGATAAGACCCTGGATCTTGCGGAACTGCGCCTCGCTGACCACGGGGCCCATGTGCATGGCGCCCGTGTCGGCCAGCGCATCGCCCACCTTCACGCCTTCGGCAGCGGCCTTGGCGGCCGCCACGGCGCGCGCATGCAGGGCGCGCGGCACGAACATGCGCGTGGGCGCGTTGCAGCTCTGGCCGGAGTTGGTGAAGCAGGCGTTCACGCCCTGGGCCACGGCCTTTTCGATGTCGGCATCGTCCAGCACGATGTTGGCCGACTTGCCGCCCAGCTCCTGTGTCACGCGCTTGACGGTATCGGCCGAGGCCTTGGCCACGGCAATGCCCGCGCGCGTGGAGCCCGTGAAGGTCATCATGTCGATGCCGGGGTGCACGGACATGGCCTCGCCTACCGAGGGGCCGTCGCCGTTGACCAGGTTGAACACGCCGGCCGGCACGCCCGCTTCGTGCAGGATCTCGGCCACCAGGATGGCGTTGAGCGGCGCGATCTCCGAGGGCTTGAGCACCATGGTGCAGCCCGCCGCCAGGGCCGGCGCCACCTTGCACATGATCTGGTTGATGGGCCAGTTCCAGGGCGTGATCATGCCCACCACGCCCACGGGCTCATGCACGATGCCGGTGGTGCCGCGCACGCTCTCGAACTCGAAGTCCCTGAGCACCTGCAGGGTCTGCTTCAGGTGCCCCGCGCCCACGGTGGCCTGGGCCGCGCGCGACAGCCACAGCGGCGCGCCCATCTCCAGCGAGATCGTCTGCGCCACCTCGTCGATGCGGCGCATGTAGACCGCCAGCACCTTGTCCAGCAGGGCCAGGCGCTCGTCGCGCGTGGTCTGCGAGAAGCCGTCGAAGGCGCGGCGTGCGGCGGCCACGGCGGCATCGACATCGGCGGCCGAGCCCATGCTGATGCGGGCCGCCACCTCTTCGGTGGACGGGTTGATCACATCCAGCGTGCGCGGCACGGCCGGGGGAACCCATTGGCCGTCGATATAGAACTGCAGGTGCTCTTGCGTGCTCATGAAGCTGTCTCCATTGGTTGGAATGGGAGGCGGCCCGGGGGCGCCGCCGGCTGTGACGGCATGATGCCCGATGGGCGCGGGCACATGGAGTCCAGTCGGGGACTCCCGGATGGCTCAGGTTCCGCCCACGTAGGGATTGCTCTTGCGCTCGCGCCCGAAGCTGCTTTCGGGGCCGTGGCCGGGAATGAACACGGTCTGGTCGCCCATGGGCCACAGGCGCTGGACGATGCTGTCGATCAGCTGCTGGTGATTGCCCTGGGGAAAGTCGGTACGGCCGATGCTGCCCGCGAACAGCACATCGCCCACGAAGGCGCGGTCGATCTGCGGCGCGTGGAACACCACATGGCCGGGCGTGTGGCCGGGGCAGTGGCGAACCTGCAGCGTCTCCTGCCCGATGCTCACCGTGTCGCCATCGTTCAGCCAGCGCGTGGGCGTGAAGGGGTCCGAGTGCGGGAAGCCGAACATGGCGCCCTGCTGCGGCAGGGCGTCGATCCAGAACTGGTCGCCGGTGTGCGGGCCGATGATGGGCAACTGCTGCGCATCGGCCAGTTCGCGCGTGCCGCCCGCATGGTCGATGTGGGCGTGGGTGAGCCAGATGGCCTTGAGCGCGATGCCCAGGCGCTCGATTTCCCAGCCGATCTGCTCCAGGTCGCCGCCCGGGTCGATGACGGCGGCTTCCATGGTCTGGTCGCACCAGACCAGCGAGCAGTTCTGCTGGAAGGCGGTGACGGGGATGGTGTGGTACTGGAGCATGGGCGGCGTGGGATTCTTCTGGCGAAAGCGCCCATTATTCCCGGTCCTTGCGCTGCCGGTGGCGCACAGCCGCACGGCTCAGGCAGTCAGGTGGTCGGTTCGCCGCATTGACCGCAGAAGCGGGCGCCGGCCGGATGGCTGGCATTGCAGCGCCTGCAGGCCTGCGGCAGCACTGCGCCCCCGCATTGCGGGCAAAAGCGCGAGCTGGCGGCAATGGATGCACGGCAGCCGGGGCAGACCGCCGCCACCGCGGCGGCACGGTATGCGCTGCCGCCGTGGTGGCCGCCGCGCGAATGATTTCCGAACAGTCTTTGCAAGAGTCCCATGGTGCATTCCTTCGCACTGCGCGGATGCGCCGCTGCAGTCGTTCAAAGGTGCATTGGGACACGTCAGCGGTCCGCCGGGCCGTGGATGGCGATCATTTAATGTGGCTGTCATCTCGTGGCAATCCAGGTCCTGTGACGGACAGGAGACAGTCTCGCGGGCAGACCCCGTGGCTGCCGCCACGCGGCCGTGTTACAAGCTAGCCGTGCCGCCGAGCCAGCCTGCCCCCGATGCAGGCACGCAAGGATTTTTTCGAGGATGGGCCGGGCCGCCACCTGCGCAATGCAGGGCGGGTACCGGCATCACGCGAGGGAGAACCGGTATGTTGATTGGCGTGCCTGCCGAGACCATGGCAGGAGAAACCCGGGTGGCTGCGACCCCCGAGACCGTCAAGAAGCTGCGTGCGCAAGGCCATGTGCTGCGCGTGCAGGCGGGGGCGGGAGTGGCGGCCAGCGTGCCCGATGCCTTGTACGAGGCAGCGGGTGCGGAGATCGTCGATGTGGCCGGCGCCCTGGGCGCCGACCTGGTGCTCAAGGTCCGCATCCCTTCGGAGGACGAGTTGGCCGGCATCCGCAGGGGCGCGACGATGGTCGGCATGCTGGACCCGTTCCAGCCCGCAGGCCTGCAGCGCCTGGCCGATGCGGGCATCACGGCCTATGCGCTGGAGGCGGCGCCGCGCACCACGCGTGCGCAGAGCATGGACGTGCTGTCCAGCCAGGCCAATATCGCCGGCTACAAGGCCGTGATGATTGCGGCCAACCAGTACCAGCGCTTCTTTCCCATGCTGATGACGGCGGCGGGCACGGTGAAGGCCGCGCGCGTCGTGGTGCTGGGCGTGGGCGTGGCGGGCCTGCAGGCCATTGCCACGGCCAAGCGCCTGGGCGCCGTGATCGAGGCCAGCGATGTACGGCCCAGCGTGCGTGAGCAGGTCGAATCCCTGGGCGGCAAGTTCATCGACGTGCCCTATGAGACTGCCGAGGAAAAGGAAGCCGCCGAAGGCGTGGGCGGCTACGCGCGCCCCATGCCGCAAAGCTGGCTGGACCGCCAGAAGGTCGAGGTGGCCAAGCGCGTGGCCCAGGCCGACGTGGTCATCACCACGGCGCTGATCCCGGGCCGGGCCGCGCCCGTGCTGGTCACGGCCGAGATGGTGCAGGCCATGAAGCCCGGCGCCGTCATCGTGGACCTGGCGGCAGAGCGCGGCGGCAACTGCCCGCTGACCCAGGCCGGCATGACGGTGGTCACGCATGGCGTGACCATCGTGGGACTGACCAACCTGCCCGCCATGGTGGCGGCCGATGCCTCGGCGCTGTACGCACGCAATGTGCTCGATTTTCTCAAGCTCATCATCAACAAGGATGGCGCCCTGCATGTGGACATGGAGGACGACATTGTGGCCGCTTGCCTGATGGCCCATGAAGGCCAGCTGCGGAGGAAATGACATGGAAGCCGTATCCCCCACCATCATCCATCTCATCATCTTCGTGCTGGCCATCTACGTGGGCTACCACGTGGTGTGGACCGTCACGCCTGCGCTGCACACGCCGCTGATGGCGGTGACGAATGCCATCTCGGCCATCGTCATCGTCGGCGCCATGCTGGCGGCGGCGCTCACGGAAACGGGCCTGGGCAAGACCATGGGCGTGCTGGCCGTGGCGCTGGCTGCGGTCAACGTGTTCGGCGGCTTCCTGGTCACGCGGCGCATGCTGGAGATGTTCCGCAAGAAAGAGCGCAAGAGCGCTCCAGCCAAGGACGGCAAGGACGCCAAGGCGGAGGGCCAGCCATGAGCATGAACCTCGTCACGCTGCTCTACCTGGTGGCCAGCGTCTGCTTCATCCAGGCGCTCAAGGGGCTGTCGCATCCCACCACGTCCATCCGCGGCAACCTGTTCGGCATGGCCGGCATGGTGATCGCCGTGCTCACCACGGCGGCGCTCATCGTGCAGCTGGCCGGCGGCAACGCCCTGGGCCTGAGCTGGGTGCTGCTGGGCCTGCTGGTCGGCGGCACGGCCGGCGCGGTCATGGCCCAGCGCGTGGAGATGACCAAGATGCCCGAATTGGTCGCCTTCATGCACAGCATGATCGGCCTGGCGGCGGTGTTCATCGCCGTGGCCGCCGTGGCCGAGCCCTGGGCCTTTGCCATCACGGCCAAGGGCGGAGCCATTCCGGGCGGCAACCGCGTGGAGCTGGCGCTGGGCGCCTTCATCGGCGCCGTGACCTTCACGGGCTCGGTGATCGCCTTCGGCAAGCTCAGCGGCAAGTACAAGTTCCGCCTGTTCCAGGGCGCACCCGTGCAGTTCAAGGGCCAGCATGCGCTCAACGCCGTGCTGGGGCTGGCGGCGGCCTTCTTCGTCTTCGGCTTCTGGCACAGCCAAAGCTGGATGGACATCGTGCTGGTCATCGCCCTGGGACTGCTGCTGGGCGTGCTGCTGATCATTCCGATCGGCGGCGCGGACATGCCGGTGGTCGTGTCCATGCTCAACAGCTACTCGGGCTGGGCGGCGGCGGGCATCGGCTTCTCGCTGAACAACAGCATGCTGATCATTGCGGGTTCGCTGGTGGGCAGCTCGGGCGCCATCCTGAGCTACATCATGTGCAAGGCCATGAACCGCTCGTTCTTCAGCGTGATCCTGGGCGGCTTCGGCGGCGAGGCCGCCAGCGCGGCGGCGGGTTCGCAGCAGCAGCGCAACGTGAAAAGCGGCAGCGCCGACGATGCGGCCTTCGTGCTGGGCAATGCCGAGACCGTGGTCATCGTGCCCGGCTACGGCCTGGCCGTGGCGCGTGCCCAGCACGCGGTCAAGGAACTGGCCGACAAGCTCACCGAGCGCGGCGTGACGGTGAAGTATGCCATCCACCCGGTGGCGGGCCGCATGCCGGGCCACATGAACGTGCTGCTGGCCGAGGCCGAGGTCCCCTACGACCAGGTCTTCGAGATGGAGGACATCAACAGCGAGTTCGGCCAGGCCGACGTGGCCATCATCCTGGGCGCCAACGACGTGGTGAACCCCGCCGCGCACGTCAAGGGCAGCCCCATCTACGGCATGCCCATCCTGGAGGCCTACAAGGCCAAGACGGTGATCGTCAACAAGCGCTCCATGGCGGCAGGCTATGCGGGCCTGGACAACGAACTGTTCTACATGGACAAGACCATGATGGTCTTCGGCGACGCCAAGAAGGTGGTGGAGGACATGGGCAAGGCGCTGGAGTGAGGTGCTGCGTGGGGCACAAGGGACAAGGGGCGGCGCGAGCCGCTCCTTGCGCTCACAGCTTCATGTCATAGCCGATGGTCACCGGCGCATGGTCCGAGAACTTCACATCCTTGTAGATATGCTCGGTGCGTGCCAGCGCGGCAGTGGCCGGGGTGGCCAGGTGGTAGTCCAGGCGCCATCCCACGTTGTTGGCGTAGGCCTGGCCGCGGTTGCTCCACCATGTGTAGCAGGCGTCGGTGGTGTCGGGCTGGAGCAGGCGATAAACGTCCACCAGGCCGCCAGTCGGCTCAGTTTTGTTCAACAATTTTGTCATCCACTCGCGTTCCTCGGGCGTGAAACCGCTGTTTTTCTGGTTGCTGCGCCAGTTCTTGAGGTCGATCTGCTGGTGGGCGATGTTGATGTCGCCGCAGAGGATGAACTCGCGCTCGCCCTTCATGCGCATCAGGTGGGCGTGCATTTCGGCCAGGAAGCGGAACTTGGCCGTCTGGCGCAGTTCGCCCGAGCTGCCGCTGGGAAAGTAGGCGCTGATGATGGACAGCTTGCGCGCGGGCGTGTCGAAGCGCGCCTCCACATAGCGGCCCTCGGCGTCGAACTCGTGCGAGCCGAAGCCGACCACGACATCGCTGGGCTCGTGGCGGCTGTAGACGCCCACGCCCGAGTAGCCCTTTTTCTCGGCGTAGTGGAAGTGGCCGCGCAGGCCGGCCAGCAGCTCGAAGCGTCCGGTCATGTCGGCGGCCTGGGCCTTGATTTCCTGCACGCAAATACAATCCGGCGCAGTGGCCTCGATCCAGGCTTCGACGCCCTTGGTCGAGGCCGAGCGGATGCCGTTGAGGTTGAGGCTGGTCAATTTGAACAAGGATGAATCCATGGTGGTGAGTAATCTGCAAGCCGACGACGCAGGCCGTCTGGCGCAGGAGTTTGTGCAGTTCGCGGTGGACGCAGGTGTGCTGCGTTTCGGCGAGTTCAAGACCAAGGCCGGGCGCATGAGCCCGTACTTCTTCAATGCCGGCCTGTTCGATGACGGCGGCAAGATGGGCCGTCTCGCCGAATTCTATGCAAAAGCCATTGCGGCCAGCGGCATCGAGTTCGACATGATCTTCGGCCCGGCCTACAAGGGCATACCGCTGGCCGCCACCGTGGCCGTGGAACTGGCCCGCATGGGGCTGAACAAGCCCTTTGCGTACAACCGCAAGGAGGCCAAGGACCACGGCGAGGGCGGCACCCTGGTGGGCGCGCCCCTCAAGGGCCGCGTGCTGATCGTGGACGACGTGATGAGCGCCGGTACGGCCGCGCGCGAGTCCATCGCCATCATCCGCGCGGCCGGCGCCACGCCGCATGCCGTGGCCATCGCGCTGGACCGCCAGGAAATGGCCACCGAGAATGGCCAGGACGTGCCCCACAGCGCCGTGCAGTACGTGCGCAACCAGCTGGGCATGCAGGTCTGCACCATTGCAAAGTTGGCAGACTTATTGCTTTATCTCGAGATTCAGGGCGGCAGCGCGGGCAGCGGCCACCATGAGCGCGTGCTGGCCTACCGCCAGCGTTATGGAGTCAACGACGAGGGGTAAGCGGTTCATGAAACGGGCGATGCATGCACGATCCTTGCTGTGTGCCATGGGCTTGGCTGCCATGGGCGGCGCCGTGCTCGCCCAGGATGTGCCCATCGGGCCGGGCATTTATTCCTGCACCGACGCCCGGGGCCGCCGCCTGACGGCCGACCGCCCCATTGCCGAATGCTTGGACCGTGACCAGCGCGTGCTGGGCAGCTCCGGCGTGGAACTGCGCCGCGTGGGGCCCACGCTGACCGAGAACGAGCGTGCCGAACTCGATGCCCAGCGCCGCCGCGACCAGGCCGAGCAGCGCCGCCTGCGCGAGGAGCGCTCGCGCGACAAGGCGCTGATCATGCGCTACCCCAACCAGGCTGCCCACGATGCCGAGCGTGCCGAGGCCATCTCCCAGGTCGATCAGGTGATCTCCGTGGCGCACCAGCGCCAGCAGGAACTGCAGACGCAGCGCACCGCCCTCAACGCCGAGATGGAGTTCTACAGGAAGGATCCCGCCAAGGCACCGGCATCGCTGCGCCGCCAGGTCAACGAGAACACGGCCTCGCAGGAGGAGCAGCAGCGCTTCGTCCAGCAGCAGGACCAGGAAAAGCGCCGCATCCACGAGCGATTCGATGCCGAACTGGTGCAGCTGCGCCAGCTTTGGGCTGCGGGCGCTCGCCGCTGAAGCGGACCGGCCGCCGCGCTTTGTCTTCTCACTTCTTCCTTCTCCCTTCTCCATCCCCCTTTCCCTTCCACGCTGCCTGAGTCGAATTCGTCCTGCATGCGGCGCACGCAGGCAGGGCTAGGCTTTGCGCATCGAGTCTGCGGGCTGGCATCAAGGGGGCAGGCATGACGGTATGGCGTTGGTTGATGGCCTTGCTGCTGTGGGCAGCCGGGGCCTGGCTGGCCTGGGGCGGCGCCCAGCTTTTGCTGGCGGGCGGCAGTGGCTACTACCTGATCTCAGGCCTGCTGCTGCTGCTGGTGGGGCTGGGCATGGCGCGCCGTTCGGCCATGGCGCTGTGGCTGTTTGCGCTGTGCCTGCTGGGCACTGCGCTGTGGGCCGTCTGGGAGATAGGGCTGGACTGGTGGCCGCTGGCGGGGCGCCTGGGCGTGCCCTGGCTGATGGGCCTGCTGCTGGTGCTGCCCTGGTCGGTGCGCGCGCTGCGCCATGAGCCCGACATGGGCCAGAACCAGGGTCTTGCCCCGGCCCATACGGCGCTGGCGCTGGTGGTGCTGGGCACGGCCATTCTTGCGGGCCTGTCCTTCGGGCGCCAGCGCGATGCCCATGAAACCCAGGGCCAGTTTGCGGGCACGGCCGCCGCCGCGTCGGACCTGCCGGCCGACGGCCAGGTCACGGCCGTGCAGAACATGTCCATGGTGGCCTCCGATGCGGGCGGCCTGCGCAGCCCGCCGGCGCTGCAGGGCGACGCCACCGATGCCGTGCCCGATGGCGAATGGCATGCCTACGGCCGCACCGGAGCAGGCCAGCGCTATTCGCCGCTGCGCCAGATCGGCCCGCACAACGTGCGGCTGCTGCAATTGGCCTGGGAGTTCCGCACGGGCGATGTGCGCGGCAGACCCGGCGATCCTGAAGAAACCACGTTCGAGGTCACGCCGCTGAAGATCGGCGAGCGCCTGTTCCTGTGCACGCCCCACCAATCGGTGATTGCGCTCGATGCCACCACGGGCAAGCAGCTGTGGCGGCGCGACCTGCCCATGCCCAAGGGGCTGGCGCTGCAGCATCTGACCTGCCGGGGCCTGTCCTACCAGTCGGCGCAGGCGGCCGCGCAGTTCGATGCGGCGGCAGGGCAGGCGCATTCGGCGGTGGCGCCGGCTGCAAGGAGGTCCGGTGCGAAGGCCATGCCTGCACCCACCGCCGCATCCACGGCCTCGGCTTCTGCATCTGCAGCCCCTGGCGATGATGGCCGCTGTACCGCCAAGCTGTTCATGGCCACGGCCGACGGCAAGGTGGTCGCGCTCAATCCCGCGGATGGCCAGACCTGCAGCAATGTGGCGGGCGGCCAGGGCCAGATCGACCTCTGGCAGGGCATGCCCGAGCGCAGGCCGGGCTCGTACTACTCGACCTCGCCGGTGGCGGTGGCGCGCGACCGCATCATCGTGGGCGGCACGGTGCTGGACAACCATTCCACGCGCGAGCCCTCGGGCGTGATCCGGGCATTCGACATCCGCTCGGGCGCGCTGCTGTGGGCCTGGGACCCGGGACGGCCAGGCAACAGCACGCCGCTGCCCCCGGGGCAGACCTATGTGCCCAGTTCGCCCAACAGCTGGTCCATCTCCAGCGTGGACGAGACACTGGGCCTCGTCTTTGTGCCCATGGGCAATGCGCCGCCCGACCAATGGGGCGGCCGGCGCAGCGCCGAGGCCGAGCAGTATTCGTCCTCGGTGGTGGCGCTGGACATTGCCACGGGCGCCGTGCGCTGGGTGTTCCAGACCGTGCACCACGATCTCTGGGACTACGACGTGCCTTCGCAACCCAGCCTGATCGACCTGGAGATCGGCGGCCGCAGCGTGCCCGCCCTGGTCCAGCCCACCAAGCAGGGCGAGTTGTTCGTGCTGGACCGGCGCACGGGCCAGCCGCTGCTGCCCGTCACCGAGGTGCCTGCGCCGCAGGGCGCGGCACGCGGCGACCGCACGGCGCCCAAGCAGCCGCATTCGCAACTGAGCTTCAACCCCCCGGCCCTGACCGAGCGCGACATGTGGGGCGCCAGCCCCTTCGAGCAACTGTGGTGCCGGCTGGCCTTTCGCCGCCTGCGCTACGAGGGGCGCTTCACGCCGCCCTCGGAGCAGGGCTCGCTGGTCTATCCGGGCAACTTCGGCGTCTTCAACTGGGGCGGCGTGGCCGTGGACCCGCGCCGCCAGGTGGTGTTTGCCACGCCCACGCGGCTGGCCTTCGTCTCCACCCTGGTGCCGCGCGCGGACGATACCTCGCTGCTGGTGCAGGACGGCGGCCCGCCCAAGGACGGCCTGCCCGCGCTCAACGAAAACTTCGGCGCACCGTTTGCGGTGCGGCTCAAGCCCTTTGTCTCCCCGCTGGGCATTCCCTGCCAGGCCCCGCCCTGGGGCTTTGTGGCGGGTGCCGACCTGCGCACGGGCCAGATCGTCTGGCAGCGCCGCAACGGCACGCCGCGTGACCTGAGCCCGCTGCCGCTGGGCTTTCGCATGGGCGTGCCCGGCATTGGCGGCCCGATGGTGACTGCGGGCGGCGTGGCCTTCTACTCGGGGGCACTGGACAATTATCTGCGCGCCTACGACGTGGACAGCGGTCGGCAGATCTGGCAGGACCGCCTGCCCGCAGGCGGCCAGGCCACGCCCATGACCTACCTGGGCACGGACCAGCGCCAGTACGTTGTGGTGGCGGCGGGCGGCCATGGATCGACCGGCACCAAGGCTGGCGACAGCGTGCGTGCCTATGTCCTGCCCAAGGAGGTGGGCGCGCCCTGAGCGCGCAAGGCCGTGACCGGCCGTGCCGACCTATCGTGCGCGCCTGTTGATCCGGCTTATGGCGATCCGGCCCGGCCCAGCGTGCGCAGCACGCGCGTGACCAGCAGGGCAGCGACCCAGGCCAGGCCGCCGATGAGCAGCGGCAGTCGCAGCAGCGCGCCTTGCTGGGCAAACAGCATCAGGGCGTCTGCCCGCCACAGCGCGGCATAGCCGGTGTACAGCCCGTAGGCCAGCCAGGCCACGGCGCCCAGTGCGAACAGGGCTGCCATGCGCCGGGCGCTGCGGCCATCGCGTGAGTCCGCAGGCAGGGCGCGCGTGCCGTGCCAGACCCAGCCTATGGAGGCGAGCACCAGCAGGGCGCTGGCTGCCACGGAAAGCAGCAGCCAGGTATCGGGAGAGAGTGAGGGCATCAAGAGGGAGCTGCGCGCCGGCACGTTGCCGGCCGCAGCGAGTGTAGCGGCGCCGTGCTTGGCGCTGCCTGCGGGCTCAGGCGGGCTGCCAGACGGTGGCGCCGTGGCCCTGGCCGCCGCTGCCGGGCACGGCATGGATGCCCAGCACGGCCGCGTGGCGCTGCAGCAGGGCGTCGAACTGCTCGGTGCTTTCCGCCGTGGCGGGGGCTTCGTCGTATTCGCTGGCCACCTGGTCCGTGGTGAAGGAGCTTGCGCCGAACTTCTGGACGATGTTGCGCAGCTTGTCGAGATTGGGGCTGGAGGATGGGGTCATGGCAACTCCTGTGGTCATGGGCGCCTGCTGCGCCGCAGGCCTGTGGACCAGTGTAGCCCCGGGGCCTGGGCAGGCCATCCGGGGCATCCCCGCAAAGCGGCGTAGGAATTGGAACCCCGCTGTCAGCCGCCCGTGGACACGGGGCCCGCGCTCAGCACTTCGGCCAGCGGCTTGCGTGGCGTGGGTACCTCGCGCTCGCGCAGATCGTCGGGCAGGGTGGCCGCGTCGCCGCGCCAGCCCACGGCGATCACCACTTCGGGCTCCAGGTGCTCGGGCAGGCGCAGCACCTCGCGTGCGGCCTCGGCAGAGAAGCCGCCCATGGCGTGCGTGGCCAACCCCATGGCGTGGGCTTCCAGCGCCAGGTAGCCCCAGGCGCAGCCCGCGTCAAAGCTGTGCTTGCCGGGCGAGGCCAGTCGGTCGGACAGCAGCACGATCAGCGCGCCCGCCTCCAGGCACCAGCGGCGGTTGAATTCGTTGGGAATGGTGCTGAAGGCCTGCCAGTTCGCATCGCCGCGCAGCGCATAGGCAAAGTGCCAGGGCTGCTTGTTGCTGGCCGAAGGGGCCCAGCGCGCGGCGTCGGCCAGTTGCTCGATCTGGGCCTGGCTCAGTGCCTCGGGCCTGAAGGCGCGCGGCGACATGCGGCCCAGGAATTGCGGATGGATGGGAGTGGTGGTGTTGCGTGTCATGCGGATGGTCGGGATGCAGGAAGGAAAGCCGAAACGATAGCGCAAGGCCTCAGGGCTGGCGCGGTGCCTGGCCCCGTTGCTGGCTGATCGCGCGCAGGTGGCTCTCCATGCGGATGAAGACCAGCACCATCACCACCAGCACGAGGAAGGACATCAGCATGCTCCAGAAAGCGGTCTCCACGGCGCCGAAGCGCTCCTTCCAGGAGCTGCTGCCGTGGCTGTCCTCGCCGCGCAGCGCGCGCGCCGCATTGTCCAGGGACAGCGTGTAGTTCAGCAGCACCGTGGACAGGATCTGCTGGGCCGTCTGCGCCTGCAGCCGTGGTTCCAGTGCGGCATTGCCGAAGACCTGCTCCAGCGCGGCGGGCAGGCCCTGCACATAGGCCGCATAGGCGCCCTTGCCATGTTCCAGTTCGGCGGCCTGGGCACGCTCGTGGATGGCGGCGGCGGTATCCACGGGCTCGACCATCCAGCCCTCTTCCTCGCCGGTGGAGGCCGCTGAAGCCGCAGCCGCTGCATCGGCAGCCGCTGCTTCGGCAGCCGCGTCCACGGCCCCGCCATCGCCTTCGCGCTGCTTGCGCTCCTGGATGCGGCGCTGCACATCGTCCTCGGAGGGCAGGGCGTCGCCCTGCAGCAGCGGGTGCAGCGGCGCCAGGCCCCGGGCCTGGTTGTCCCGCTCGGTGCGCTCGCGCCGCGCAGGATCCTTGTTCACGAAGGCGCGCACCAGGGCGTCGGCCTTCTGGAAGGCGGGGCGCAGCGCTGGATCGGCCAGGCGCTTTTCCATGGCGGGTTCGCCGCCGCCCGCGCCCAGGTCGCGGCTGGTTTCGTCCACGACGAACTGCAGGTCGGGCCTGGCGTCCTTCCAGTTCAATTCCTGGGCCACGGCCTGGGGCGCCTCGGCCTTGCCGGGTCGGAAGCTCTCCCAGGTCCACAGTGCCATGCCCACCAGCACGAGCAGGGAGAACACCAGCAGCACCACGCGCACCACCTGCACCAGCAGGTCCTCGATCCTGCGCAGCATGTTTGTAATCATCGGAATCCTCGGTTGGTTCGTAAAACAAGGGCCGCGTCCGGACCGCCTGTGGGCCTGTCCTGTTGCTATTGATTTGAAAGCACCGGACGCAGACGCGCGAATTCTAGGAAGCCTGCCGCGCACGGGCGCACCGCTTCTCAATGTTTTACATTTCGTGCCAATCGCGGAGTGTGCATGTGCTTACGTGGCATGCATCTGCCCGCAACGAGCGTCTGCCGGATGGCGAGGCGTTCATGGCCGAAGGGTGCATGGTTCTCCCGCTTGCGGGCGCGCAGGCTTTGGGCCTACCGGCTGTAGCGGCTTCCCGAATCCGCTGTAATGCTCGCTTTGATTTCTGACTGACTAGAGAGGGCTCGCCCATGACCAAAACGTCGCTGGATAAATCGAAGATCAAGTTCCTGCTGCTCGAAGGCATCCATCCTTCCGCGCTCGAAGTGCTGCGCAACGCGGGCTACACCAACGTGGAGACCGTGACGGGCGCGCTGGAAGGCGAGGAGCTCAAGCGCAAGATCGCCGACGTGCATTTCGTCGGCATCCGTTCGCGCACGCAGCTGACGGCCGACGTGTTCGCCGCCGCGCAAAAGCTCGTGGCCGTGGGCTGCTTTTGCATCGGCACCAACCAGGTGGACCTGGACGCGGCGCGCGAGCGTGGCGTGGTGGTCTTCAACGCGCCTTACTCCAACACGCGCTCGGTGGCCGAGCTGGTGCTGGCCGAAGCCATCCTGCTGCTGCGCGGCGTGCCCGCCAAGAACGCCTCGGCCCATCGCGGCGGCTGGCTCAAGAGCGCCGAGAACTCGTACGAGATCCGGGGCAAGACGCTGGGCATCGTGGGCTACGGCTCCATCGGCACCCAGCTGTCGGTGATGGCTGAGTCCGTGGGCATGCAGGTGCTCTTCCACGACGTGTCCACCAAGCTGCCCCTGGGCAATGCGCGCCAGGCCGCATCGCTGGGCGAACTGCTGGCCAGCAGCGACATCGTCACCCTGCACGTGCCCGAGCTGCCCTCCACGCAGTGGATGATCGGCGCCAAGGAAATCGCGGCCATGAAGCCCGGCTCCATCCTGATCAATGCCTCGCGCGGCACCGTGGTGGAGATCGAGCCGCTGGCCGAGGCCCTGAAGGCCGGCAAGCTGCTGGGCGCCGCCATCGACGTGTTCCCCACCGAGCCGCGCAGCAACAAGGAAGAGTTCACCTCGCCGCTGCGGGGCCTGGACAACGTCATCCTGACCCCGCACGTGGGCGGCTCCACCATGGAGGCCCAGGCCAACATCGGCCTGGAAGTGGCCGAGAAGCTGGTCAAGTACAGCGACAACGGCACCACCACCTCGGCGGTGAACTTCCCTGAAGTGGCCCTGCCCGCCCACCCCGGCCAGAACCGCATCCTGCACGTGCACCACAACCAGCCCGGCGTACTGTCGGCCATCAACCAGGTGTTTGCCGAGAACGGCATCAACATCGCCGGCCAGTACCTGCGCACCGACGAGAAGGTGGGCTATGTGGTGATCGACCTGGCGGCCCAGTCCTCGGGCCTGGCCGTGGAAAAGCTCACCCAGGTCCCGGGCACCATCCGCTGCCGCGTGTTGTTCTGATCACCCCCTGAGGCGCTTACGCGCCTTCCCCCTCTCTACCTCGCTGCGCGAGGGGAGGGGGACGACACCCTCGGTGCGGGGCGGCCCTTCCTTGGTGTCCCTGAGCTGGGCCGCGCCAGTTCCAGAAGTCAATGCCGTCTCAACGAGCGTTGAGCAACAACCTCATCAGGTCCGTGCGGGTGATCAGGCCGGTCAGCCGGCCTTCGCGCATCACGGGAATGCAGGGCACGCTGTGCCGGGCCAGGGCGTCGAGCAACTGGCCCACGGGCGTGTCTTCGTCCACGCTGAGTTCAGGCGCATGAACCAGCTGGGGCAGCTCCGACAGGCGGGGCGCGGCCCGGGTCTTGCCGGGCAGGCGCTGGCCCAGCCAGTTCAACAAAGAAGGTTTTGCCGCAGATTCGGCCGGGCGCACAGGGCTCATCCACAGCCACTCGTACAGCTCGGCACGGGAGACCGTGCCGGCCAGGCCGCCATTGGCGTCCAGCACCGGCAGGCTCTTGGCCGGGTGCATGCGAAAGCGTGCAGCCACGGCGTGTACGTCGTCGTCCAGGGAGCAGCCCACGGGATCGCGCGTCATCAGCTGGGCGCAGCGCACGCCGCCCAGCCGGTGCTCGATGGCGGTTTCCTCGGCGGCGGCCAGCAGCTCGGCCAGGTCGTCGGCTTCCAGGTTGTTTTCCTGGCCGAAGCGCAGCAGCAGCCCCTCCAGATCGGCATGGGACAGGCCCAGGCGCGAGGCATGGCGATGGGCCGCAACGGCGGGCGCGGCCTTGGGCGCCGTGTCGGCATGGTGGGGGTAGCGCCGGCCCGTGGCGCGGTGCAGCGCCGTGGCCGCCAGGACCAGGGCCATCGTCAGTGCGCCCACGGGCATAAAGGGCAGCATCCAGCCAGTGGCCAGCGAGGCCTTGGCATTGAGCACCGTCAGCAGCGCCATGGCACCGCCCGGCGGATGCAGCGAGCGCGTCAGCAGCATGCAGCCTATGGCGCCGCCCACGGCCAGCGCCGGGGCCAGCTGGGGCGGGCACCACTGCAGCACGAACAGGGCCCAGAGCGCCGACACCGTATTGCCGACCACGCAGGACCAGGGCTGGGCCAGCGGGCTGGTGGGCACGGCGAACAGCAGCACGGCCGTGGCGCCCAGCGGCGCGAACAGGCGCAGGGGAAGATCCCAGGTCCCCGCATGCGCCAGCCAGACCAGGGCCGTGGCCATCCCCATGCCCACGATGGCGCCCATGGCCACGCGCCACATGTCCGCAGGCGCGGGGCGTGGCACCACCGGCCCCCATGCTTTTCTGTTCCAGCCCATTGCCTTGTTGTCTTTTTGTCTTTGCCTGCGCGGCCCCGGGGGAGGGCCGCAAAAGCGCGCCATTTTAGGAAGGGGCGGCGTTCATGCTGGCGGCATGGACTTTGCACTGCCTTGGTGCAAACCTGGGGGATTCAGTCCACCACGGACTGGTACACGCCCTCGCGCATCACCCAGCGGTAGGGAATGCGCTGGGCCATGGACTGCATCATGAGGATGGCGAACAGGTCCTCCTGCGGATCGACCCAGAAGAAGGTGCCGTAGATGCCGCTCCACGAGAAATCGCCCACGCTGCCCGGCAGCGGGTTGAGGCCCGGCGTCGTGCGCACCGCAAAGCCCAGGCCGAAGCCCTGGCCCACCTCGGGCGCGGGCAGCTGGGCGCCGAAGTAGGCCATGTCCGGCCCCATGCGTACGCCGGCGGGCAGGTGGTTGGAGGTCATCAGTTCCACGGTCTTGCGCGAGACCAGGCGTACGCCGTCCAGCGTGCCGCCGTTGCGCCAGAACAGGCACAGCCGCGCATAGTCGGCAATGGTCGAGACCATGCCCCCGCCGCCTGACTCGAACATCATGGCGCGCGTAACCGGGGGGATGGGCGGCATCTGCTTTTGCGGCCCTTCGGGCTGGGGCCTTGCGGCGCGCGCGATCTCGCTGTCGGGCGCGTGAAAGCCCGTGTCGGCCATGCCCAGCGGCCCGGTGATGTGCTCGCGCACGAAGGCGGCCAGCGTCTGGCCGCTGACCACCTCGACCACGCGGCCCAGCACATCGGTGGACATGCCGTATTCCCAGGTCTCGCCGGGCTGGGCCACCAGCGGCAGCTGCGTGAGCTTGGCGATGAACTCCGCATTGGTGAACTTGCCGGTGAACAGGCCCGCATCCAGGTACATCTTCTTGACGGGGTGCTCGGTGCCTGCAAATCCATAGGGAATGCCGGAGGTGTGGCGCAGCAGGTCCTGCAGCGTGATGGGCCGCGCCAGCTGCGCGCGCTCCAGGCCCACGCGCAGCGCGGCCAGTTCGGGCAGGTACTGCTGCACGGGCTCGATGATGGACAGCCGCCCCTGCTCGGCCAGCATCATGATGGCCAGCGAGGTGATGGGCTTGCTCATGGAGGCGATGCGGAAGATGGCATCGGGCCGCATGGCCGTGCCGGCCTCGGGGTCCAGCAGGCCGAAGCTCTCCAGGTAGGCCAGCCTGCCGCGCCGCGCCACCAGGGCCACCGCGCCCGGGATCTCGCCGGTGTCCACGCCGCGCTGCAGCCGGGCCGACAGGCGCGCCAGGCGCGTGCTGCCCAGGCCCACGGTTTCAGGGGAGTCGGCCCAGGGCAGGCCGGGAATGTGCAGGCGGTCGGTGCTGGCGGTCATGGAGTCTCCTGTGGTGTGTGCCGATTGTTCCGGCAGATGGCCTGGTGCGCTGTTGGCTGCGGGACAGCGGCGTGCGGGGGCAGCGGGCATGCCGCCGCTAAACTGGCCCGCAGGAGACAACGACACCATGAAGCACATCATTCTGGCCGCAGCCTGCGCGGCCGCCGCCTTGGCCCTGCCGGCCAGCGCCGCCTATCCCGACAAGCCCATCCGCCTGGTCGTGCCCTTCCCGCCCGGGCAGGCCACGGACATCTTTGCGCGCGCGCTGGCGGAAAAGCTCGCCCAGAAGCTGGGCCAGCCGCTGGTCGTGGAGAACAAGGCCGGGGCCGGCAGCAACATCGGCAGCGAGCAGGTGGTGCGCAGCCCGGCCGACGGCTATACGCTGCTCGTGGCCGGCAGTGCCATGGCCGTGAACCAGACGCTGTACAAGAAGGTGAACTTCGACCCGCGCACCGACCTGGTGGGCATCACGCTGATCGCCAAGGTGCCGCTGGTGTTTCTGGCGCACCCGGGTGCGGGCATCCAATCCATGAAGGACCTGGTGGACAAGGCGCGTGCCGAGCCGGGCCGCTGGAACTACGCCAGCGCCGGCATCGGCGGCACTCAGCACCTGAGCGCCGAGATGGTCAAGGCGCGCGCCAAGATACAGATAGAGCACATCCCCTACAAGGGCAGCGGCCCCGCGCAGGCGGATTTCGTGGGCGGCCAGGTGCCGCTGATGGTGGATTCCGTGACGGCCGCCCTGCCCAATATCCAGGCGGGCAAGGCCGTGCCGCTGGGCGTGACCTCCAGCACCCGCTCCAGCCAGCTGCCCGAGGTGCCGGCCATCGCCGAATCGGGCCTGCCCGAGTTCCGGGGCTTCGAGGCCGTGGGCTGGCTGGGCCTGATGGCGCCCAGGGGCACGCCGCAGGAAGTGATCGACCGGCTCAACCGCGAGGCCGTGGCCATCCTGCGCAGCCCCGAAATGCGCAAGTTCATCAGCGACCGAGGTTCGGAAGCCGCACCCACGACGCCCCGGGAGATGGATGCCTTCGTGGCCTCCGAGATCACGCAGTGGGGCCAGGCCGTGCGGCAGTCGGGCGCCTCGGTGGATTGAGGCGGGCGTCCCCAGGAGCGCGGGGGGCGCCCGCCGCTCCCGGTCAGGCCAGCTTGGCCTTGAGCAGCTCGTTGACCTGGGCCGGGTTGGCCTTGCCCTTGGAGGCCTTCATGACCTGGCCGACCAGGGCGTTGAAGGCCTTGTCCTTGCCGGCGCGGTACTGCTCCACGTTGGCCGGGTTGGCAGCGATCACCTCGTCGATGATCTTCTCCATGGCGCCCGTGTCGTTCATCTGCTTGAGGCCCTTGGCCTCGATGATGGCATCGACATCGCTGCCTTCGCCGGTCCACAGCGCCTCGAAGACCTGCTTGGCGGCGTTGTTGGAGATGGTGCCGTCGCCGATGCGCTGGATCAGCGCGGCCAGCTGGGTGCTGGAGACCTTGGCGGCCTCCATGCCGATTTCCTCGGTGTTCAGGCGGCGCGAGATCTCGCCCATGATCCAGTTGCTGGCCAGCTTGGGCGCATTGCAGGCCCGGGCCGTGTCCTCGAAGTAGGCGGCCATGGCCTGGCTTTGCGTCAGCGTGGTGGCGTCGTACTCGGGCAGGGCGTACTGCTCGACAAAGCGCGCGGCCATGGCGCGCGGCAGCTCGGGCATGTCGGCCCTGACCTGTTCCACCCACTCGGGCGCGACCACCAGCGGCGGCAGGTCCGGGTCGGGGAAGTAGCGGTAGTCGGCCGCATCTTCCTTGGTGCGCATGGAGCGCGTTTCGCCCGTGTCGGGGTCGAACAGCACGGTGGCCTGCTGGATGCGGCGGCCGTCCTCGATTTCCTCGATCTGCCAGCGGATCTCGTAGTCGATGGCCAGCTGCATGTTCTTGAAGCTGTTGAGGTTCTTGATCTCGCGGCGCGTGCCCAGCGGCTGGCCGGGCTTGCGCACGGAGACGTTGGCGTCGCAGCGAAAGCTGCCTTCCTGCATGTTGCCGTCGCAGATGCCGATCCAGGTCACGATCTGGTGCAGCGTCTTGGCGTAGGCCACGGCTTCTTCCGTGCTGCGGATGTCGGGCTCGGTCACGATCTCCAGCAGCGGCGTGCCGGCGCGGTTCAGATCGATGCCCGACTGGCCGATGAAGTCCTCGTGCAGCGACTTGCCGGCATCTTCCTCCAGGTGGGCGCGCACCAGGCGGATGGTCTTCTTCTCGTCGCCGAGGAAGAAGGACACTTCGCCGCCCTGGACCACGGGAATCTCGAACTGCGAGATCTGGTAGCCCTTGGGCAGGTCGGGGTAGAAGTAGTTCTTGCGCGCGAAGATGCTGCGCGGCGCAATGTGCGAGCCCAGCGCCAGTCCGAGCCGGATGGCGCACTCGACGGCCTTTTTGTTCATCACCGGCAGCGTGCCGGGCAGCGCCATGTCCACGGCGCAGGCCTGGGTGTTGGGCTCGGCGCCGAAGGCGGTGCTGGCGCGGCTGAAGATCTTGGACTGGGTGGCCAGCTGGGCGTGGGTCTCGAAGCCGATGACGACTTCATAGCCCTGGATGAGTTTCGCGGTCATGGGGTCTCAGATGCCCTTCGGAGCTTGAAGGTGGAAGTCGGTGGCCTGCTGGAAGCGGTGGGCGGCGTTGAGCAACTGGCCTTCCTTGAAGTAGTTGCCGATCAGCTGCAGGCCCACGGGCATGCCGGATTCGCCAAAGCCCGCGGGCACGCTCATGCCGGGCAGGCCGGCCAGCGACGCGGGCAGCGTGAAGATGTCGGCCAGGTAGTTGGCCAGCGGGTCGCGCTGTGAGCCCAGCTGCCAGGCCACGGTGGGCGCGGCGGGGCCGGCGATCACGTCGCACTGCTGGAAGGCCGCCTGGAAATCGTCGGCGATCATGCGGCGGATCTTCTGCGCCTGCAGGTAGTAGGCGTCGTAGTAGCCCTCGGACAGCACATAGGCGCCGATCATGATGCGGCGCTTGACCTCGTCGCCGAAGCCTTCGGCGCGGGTCTTCTTGTACATGTCCACCAGGTCCGTGTAGTCCTTGGCGCGGTGGCCGAACTTCACGCCGTCGAAGCGCGAGAGGTTGGACGATGCCTCGGCCGGGGCCAGGATGTAGTACACGGGAATCGACAGCTCGGTGCGCGGCAGCGAGATGGGCACCAGGCGGGCGCCCAGCTTCTCGTATTCCTTGAGCGCGCCATCCACGGCGGCGCGCACGTCGGCCGACAGGCCTTCGCCGAAGAACTCGGCAGGAATGCCGATGCGCAGGCCTTCGATACCGTCGTTCAGGCGGGCCGTGAAGTCCTCGGCGGGCACGTCCAGGCTGGTGGAGTCGCGGTCCAGGTCGGGGCCGCACATCTCGGACAGCAGCAGGGCGCAGTCCTCGGCGCTCTTGCCCATGGGACCGGCCTGGTCCAGGCTGGAGGCGAAGGCGATCATGCCGTAGCGGCTGGCGCGGCCATAGGTGGGCTTGATGCCCGTGATGCCGCAAAACGATGCGGGCTGGCGGATGGAGCCGCCCGTGTCGGTGCCGGTGACGGCGGGCGCCAGGCCGGCGGCCACGGCCACGGCCGAGCCGCCCGAGGAGCCGCCGGGCACGCGGTCCGTGTTCCAGGGGTTGCGCACGGGCGCGGGGGCATCGAAGCCCACGGGCGCGATGGCCGAGTTCTCGTTGGCCGAGCCCATGGCGAATTCATCGCAGTTGAGCTTGCCCAGCGTCACGGCGCCGGCCTCGGCCAGGCGCGTCACCACGGTGGCGTCGAAGGGCGAGCGGTAGCCGGCCAGCATCTTGCTGGAGGCCGTGGTCGGGAAGTCGCGCGTGACGAAGATGTCCTTGTGCGCAATGGGCACGCCGGCCAGGCGGCCGCCCTTGCCCTGGGCAATCAGGGCGTCGGCGGCGCGGGCCTGGGCCAGGGTGGCCTCTTCGTCGATGCAGACGAAGGCGCCCAGGTTCTGGTGCGCCTGGGCGCGGGCCAGGAAATGCTGGGCGGCTTCGACGGCGCCGAGCTTGCGCTCGCGCAGCAGGGCCGACAGGGCCGACACGCCGAGCGTGTGCAGATCAGTGGTTTGCTGGGTCATGTATGGAATGCGGAAAACGGGGACGGATGCCAGGGACGAGGGCGCGGGGCGCTTATTCGATCACCTTGGGGACCAGGAACAGGCCGCGCTCGACGGCCGGTGCGCTGCGCTGATTGGCGTCGCGCTGGTCGGGCTCGCTGGCAATGTCCTCGCGCAGACGCAGGGCAATGTCCTGGATGGCGGCGACCGGATGTGACAGCGGGCTGACGCCCGAAGTATCCACAGCCTGCATCTTCTCCACGATGCCGAAAAAATCATTGAGCTGGCCAAGCATGCGCTCACTCTCGGTGGAGGAGAGCTCAAGTCGTGCGAGGTTCGCGATGCGTGCGATGTCTTGTGCGTTCAGTGCCATAGGATTTCTGAAGGGGGCAACGGGATGTAAACCCGTATTTCAAGCCCCGGCAGTAGAAGTTATTCACAGGGGATACGGTATTATCTCGGCTTTGCCGCAAGACCCTCTCCGAGCCGGTCATTGTGCGAAAAGCCAACCCCATCCAGACTCCCTAACTTTCATCCCGGCGATGGCAGGCCGACGAGCATGCCGTGCCTGAGAGGACTCTCGTAATGTTCGGAGCTTTCCGTCGGTATTTCTCCACCGACCTTGCCATTGATCTTGGCACAGCCAACACCCTGATTTTCGCCCGCGACAAGGGCATTGTTCTGGACGAACCCTCCGTTGTCGCGATCCGCCACGAAGGCGGGCCGCACGGCAAGAAGGTGATCCAGGCGGTGGGCCGCGAGGCCAAGGCCATGCTGGGCAAGGTGCCCGGCAACATCGAGGCCATCCGCCCGATGAAGGACGGCGTGATTGCCGACTTCGTCATCACGGAGCAGATGATCAAGCAGTTCATCAAGATGGTGCATCCGCGCTCGGTGCTCACCCCCAGCCCGCGCATCATCATCTGCGTGCCCTGCGGCTCCACCCAGGTCGAGCGCCGCGCCATCAAGGACGCGGCCGAGGCGGCAGGCGCCACCTCCGTCTACCTGATCGAGGAACCCATGGCCGCCGGCATCGGCGCCGGCCTGCCGGTGTCCGAGGCTTCGGGCTCCATGGTGGTGGACATCGGTGGCGGCACCACCGAAGTCGGCGTCATCTCGCTGGGCGGCATGGTCTACAAGGGCTCCGTGCGCGTGGGCGGCGACAAATTCGACGAAGCCATCATCAGCTACATCCGCCGCAACTACGGCATGCTGATCGGCGAGCCCACGGCCGAGTCCATCAAGAAGAACATCGGCTCGGCCTTCCCCGGCTCCGAAGTCAAGGAGATGGAAGTCAAGGGCCGCAACCTCTCCGAAGGCGTGCCGCGCAGCTTCACCATCTCGTCCAACGAGGTGCTGGAAGCCCTGACCGATCCGCTCAACCAGATCGTCAGCGCCGTCAAGAACGCGCTGGAGCAGACGCCGCCCGAGCTGGGCGCCGACATTGCCGAGCGCGGCATGATGCTCACCGGCGGCGGCGCGCTGCTGCGCGACCTGGACCGCCTGCTGGCCGAAGAAACCGGCCTGCCCGTGCTGGTGGCCGAAGAGCCGCTGACCTGCGTGGTGCGCGGCTGCGGCATGGCGCTGGAGACCATGGACCGCCAGGGCAGCATCTTCACCAGCGACTGATTCGGCACAGGCCGGGGCCCGTTGTCGCGGGCTTGCGGCCCAGCCGTCTGACTGCAACGATTTTTCTCCCCCTTCCGTGGTGACCTGCATGCTTGCCCTGCCTTCCTTCGCACCGGGACCGGCCCGTGCTTTCCAGGCTGCAGCAAGTGCGGCAGGGCAGGCCCTGCCACGCGGGAGGGCCGCATGAATCCCAATACTCTGGACCGCTCGGCGCCCTCGCTGTTCAAGCGACGGCCCTCGCGGGTCTCGCAGCTGGCCCTGTACAGCGCCTTGGCGCTGTTCCTGATGGTGGCCGACGCGCGTTTCAGGATCACCGATCCCGTGCGCGTGGCCGTGGCCACCGTGCTGTACCCTGTGCAATGGGTGATGCTCAAGCCGGTGCAGGCCGTGCACGACGCCAGCCGCTACCTGGGTTCGCTGGACGATGCCCAGGCCCGCGAACAGGCCGCGCGCAAGGAACTGGTGGCCATGGCCCAGCGTGCATCGCTGGCCGACGAGCTGATCCAGGAAAACGACCACCTGCGCGAGCTGCTGCAGCTGCGCGATCGCCTCACCACCCCCGGCACCGCTGCCGAGGTGGTCTACGACAGCCCCGACCTCTATACGCGCCGCGTGGTCATCGACCGCGGCCAGGTGGATGGCATCGACCAGGGCTCGCCCGTGCTCGATGAAAAGGGCGTGGTCGGCCAGGTCACGCGCGTGTATCCGCTGCGTGCCGAGGTCACCCTGCTCATCGACCGCGACCAGGCCATTCCCGTCTTCAATCCGCGCACCGGCGCGCGCAGCGTGGCCTATGGCGATCCGTCGCCGCTGCGCACCGGCGGCATCGAGCTGCGCTTCATGCCCAGCAATGCCGATGTCCAGGAAGGCGACCTGCTGACCACCAGCGGCGTCGATGGCCTGTACCCGCCGGGCCTGCCCGTGGCCAAGGTGGTCTCGGTGGAGCGCCGCGCCGACTCGGCCTTCTCGCGCATCTACTGCGAGCCCGTGGGCCGTGTCCAGGGCGTGCGCCACGTGGTGGTGCTCAAGCCGCTGGACCGTGCCACCCACCCCGAGGCCGAAGGCGCCGCCGAGCCGATCCGCGCAGGCAAGGGCAAAGGCAAGGACGGCAAGGGCAAAGAGGCTGCCAAGGACGGCAAGGGCAAGGACGCCACCAAGGACGGCAAGGGCGGCAAGGCCGAAGCGCCCGCTGCTCCCGCCCCCAGGAAGGAGCCCGCATGATCATGCCGCGCGGCCAGCAGCTGCTGCTGCCGGTCAACCCCCTGTTCATCGTCGTCAGCCTGCTGGCGGCGCTGGCACTCAACATGCTGCCGCTGGGCCGCCAGGCCTGGCAGCCCGACCTGCTGATGGTGCTGCTGGCCTTCTGGGCGCTGAACCAGCCCCAGCGCGTGGGCATGGGCGTGGCCTTTTTGCTGGGCCTGTGCATGGATGTGGACCGCTCTTCCCTGCTGGGCCAGCATGCGCTGGCCTATGCGCTGCTGGTGTTCGCGGCCGGCGCCATGAGCCGGCGCCTGTCCTGGTTCTCCACGCCGGTGCAGGCGCTGCACCTGCTGCCCCTGTTCGCCGTCGTGCACGGACTGCAGGTGCTGCTGCGCATGCTGGCCGGCGGCATCGTGCCCGGCCCGCTGGTGGTGGTGGCGCCTTTGATCGAGGCCCTGCTGTGGCCGCTGGTCAGCGGCCTGCTGCTGGCGCCCCAGCGCCGCCCCCCCGACAGCGACGAAAATCGCCCCTTGTGAAGGCTTGACGCGTGATGGAAATCCGCAATACAGAAGCCGAGCTGCAGCGATTCAGGCTGCGCACATGGGTGATGAGCGTGGTGGTGCTGCTGGCCTTCGGGCTGGTGGTGGCGCGCTTGCTGGTGCTGCAGGTGCAGCGCCATGAGGAGCTGGCCGAGCGCGCCGAAAGCAATCGCACGGCCGTGGTGCCCATCGTGCCCAACCGGGGCCAGATCCTGG
The DNA here is from genome assembly GCA_031286585.1 of Delftia acidovorans. Classification (GTDB taxonomy): domain Bacteria; phylum Pseudomonadota; class Gammaproteobacteria; order Burkholderiales; family Burkholderiaceae_C; genus Comamonas; species Comamonas acidovorans_A. The sequence goes on along the minus strand of JAITUC010000033.1, from coordinate 6,897 downwards.
ACCGCAACGGCGTGGTGCTGGCCACCAACTACTCGGCCTATACGCTGGAGATCATGCCCTCGCGCGCGGGCAACCTTGAAGAGACCATCGACGGCCTGGCCGAGATCGTCGAGATCACGCCGCGCGACCGCCGCAAGTTCAAGCGCCTGGTGGACGATTCCCGCAGCTTCGACTCCCTGCCCATCCGCACGCGCCTGACCGATGACGAGGTCGCGCGCTTCGCCGCGCAGCGCTACCGCTTCCCGGGCGTGGACATCAAGGCGCGGCTGTTCCGCACCTATCCCATGCAGGACACGGCCAGCCACGTCATCGGCTACATCGGCCGCATCAACCAGCGCGAGAAAGAGGCGCTGGAAGACTCCGACGACGCCGCCAACTACCGGGGCACCGACGTCATCGGCAAGCTGGGCGTGGAGCAGAGCTACGAAACCGACCTGCACGGCCAGACCGGCTGGGAGGAGATGGAAACCTCGGCCGGCGGCCATGCCGTGCGCAAGCTCGGCAGCCGCCCCGCCACGCCGGGCGACAGCCTGGTGCTGTCGCTGGACATCAAGCTGCAGCGCATGGTGGAGGAGTTGTACGGCGACCGCCGTGGCGCCCTGGTGGCCATCGATCCGCGCAGCGGCGAGCTGCTGGCCATGGTCAGCCGCCCGACCTTCGACCTGAATCTCTTCGTCGATGGCATCGACCAGGAAAGCTGGGCCGCGCTCAACGAATCCATCAACCGCCCGCTGCTCAACCGCGCGCTGCGGGGCACCTATCCGCCGGGCTCCACCTACAAGCCCTTCATGGCCATTGCCGCGCTGGAGTCGGGCAAGCGCCGCCCCGAAACCACCATCATGGACAACGGCAGCTGGACCTTCGGCGGCCATACCTTCCGCTCGGGCCACCCCAACGGGCCGACCAACCTGCGCCGCTCCATCATCAAGTCGTCCAACGTGTACTACTACATGCTGGCCAACGACATGGGCGTGGACATGATCCACGACTACATGAAGCCGCTGGGCTTCGGCCAGATCACCGGCATCGACGTGCGCGGCGAGGCGCGCGGCGTGCTGCCCAGCACCGAGTGGAAACGCAACACCTACAAGCGGCCCGAGCAGAAGAAGTGGTACGCGGGCGAGACCATCTCGCTGGGCATCGGCCAGGGCTACAACAACTTCACCATCCTGCAGCTGGCCAACGCCATGTCCACGCTGGCGGCCAAGGGGGTCAAGCACCGGCCCCACCTGGCCGTGGGCCGTGTCGATGCCGTGACCCAGCAGTTCTCTGCCATCAACAAGGATCCCGGCACCAGCATGGGCTACAAGCCCGAGAACGTGGAAGCCGTGCGCGCCGCCGTGGCCGCCGTGACGGTGGAGGGCACCTCGCGCGGCATCTTCGGCAACGCACCCTACACCTCCACCGGCAAGACCGGCACGGCCCAGGCCGTGGGCGTGCGCCAGAACGAGAAGTACAACGCGGCGCGCCTGTCCGAATTCCAGCGCGACCATTCGCTGTACATCGCCTACGCGCCGGCCGACAACCCCACCATTGCCGTCGCCGCCATCGTGGAGAACGCCGGCTTCGGCGCCGCCGCCGCCGCGCCGCTGGCGCGCCGCGTGTTCGACTACTGGCTGCTGGGCCGCTATCCCAGCCTGGAGGACATGGCCGCCATGCGCAAGGGCCAGGCCGGCGTGCCCATAGGCACCCCGCGCCGCGTCTCCGAAATCACGCTGGACGCAGAAACCGTGAACCTGCCCGGCCTGCCGCGCTACGAACCGCCCGAGGCATCGGCGCCCGTGGCATCCAGCCGCCCCGCCGCGCTGCCGCCGCCGTCTGCTGCCGAACTGGAGGATTGAGAAAACAAAGGAGCCGGCGTTCGCAGGCCCCGGCCTCAATGCCCCATGCGCCCGATGAACGCAGCGATCCGTTCGCTGGCCGGGTTGCCGAAGAACTCGGCCGGCGGGGCCTCGTGGGCGATGCAGCCCTGGTCGAAGAACATCACGCGGTCGGCGACTTCGCGGGCGAAGCCCATTTCGTGGGTGACCACGATCATGGTCATGCCGCCGCGTGCCAGCTCGCGCATCACGTCCAGCACTTCCTGGACCATCTCCGGGTCCAGTGCGCTGGTGGGTTCGTCGAACAGCATCACCTGCGGCTCCATGGCCAGGGCGCGGGCAATGGCCACGCGCTGCTGTTGGCCGCCGGAGAGCTGCCAGGGGTATTTGTGGGCGTGGTCCTGCATGCCCACGCGCTGCAGCAACTGCATGGCCTTGTCGTTGGCCTGGGCGCGGCTGAGCTTGCGAATGCGGCGCGGCGCCAGGGAGACGTTGTCCCGCACCGTCATATGGCCAAACCGATTGAACTGCTGGAACACCATGCCCACTTCGCTGCGCTGCTTGAGCAGTGTGGATTCATCATCGGTGACGGGAATGCCGCCGATGGTGATGGTGCCGCTGTCATGCGGCTCCAGCCGGTTGATGGCGCGCAGCAAGGTGGACTTGCCCGAGCCGGAGGCGCCGATGATGACCGTCACCTCGCCGGTGCGAAACACCGTGGACACGCCCTTGAGCACTTCATGGTTGCCAAAGGATTTGCGCACATCCTGCGCAACGATATAGGGGCTTGCTTCGGTGGTGCTCATTTCACGCGTCCTTCCACGTCGAAGCGGTACTCCACCGCATGGGTCACCTGGGTCACCAGCGTGGTCAGGATCAGATAGGTAATGGCCACCGTGGTCAGCGTGGCCACGGGCTGGAAGGTGGCCGACTGGATGCGGTTGCCCACATTGGTCAGCTCCACCACGCCAATGGCATAGGCCAGCGAGGAGTCTTTGAGCAGGGCCACAAAGTTGCTCACCAGCGGCGGCAGGGAAATCTTGAAGGCCTGGGGAAAGACTACGTCCAGAAACACCCGGCTCTTGGGCAGGCCCAGGGCGCGGGCGGCCTCGGTCTGGCCGCGCGGCACGGCCAGCAGGCCGGCGCGCACGGCTTCGGCGTTATAGGCGCCCACGTTCAGGCCCAGGGCCACCACGGCCGAGGCAAAGTCGGGCAGGTTCAAGCCCGGCACCAGCACCGGCAGCGCAAAGTAGACAAACAGAATCTGCACCAGCAGCGGCGTGCCGCGAATGGCCCAGATGTAGAAGCTGGCACGCCAGCGCAGCCAGGCCCTGCGCGAGGTGCGGGCCAGGGCTGCGCCCACGCCCAGCAGCAGGCCCACGACGCCGCTGGCCAGGGTCAGGCTCAGTGTGGTGAGGGCACCCTCGGCACACAGCGCGGCATTGGAGCCAATGGGCTCAGGGAAAGAGGCCAGGAGTTGGCCCAGGAGGGAGAGCACCAGCACCATCAGCAACAGGGCCGCAATCAGGGTGGCGTTGCTGCGTTGGGTTCGGCTCCAATGAGAGGGCCACAGATGAAGAAACATGGGAGAAAAAAGCAAAAACCCCTGGCGAGGTGACAGACCCAGCCAGGGGCAGAGGGTTACTTGCAGGTGACGTCTTCTTGGAAGTACTTTTGCGAGATGGCAGCGATGCTGCCATCGGCGATGGCGGCCTTCAATGCCTTGTTCCAGGCGTCTGCCAGGCCTTGGTTGCCCTTGGACACGGCGGATGCCACCTGTTCGATGAACAGCATATCGCCGGCCTTGAAACCGGCCTTGGCGTTCTTGGCCATCATTTCCTTGGCCACGAAACGGTCGGTCACCCAGGCGTCCACGCGCTTGGAAGCCAGCGCATTGCGTGCGGCCTCATCGGTGGGGAAGTTCTTCACTTCCTTCACGCCGGGCACTTTCTTCACGTGCTCCAGGTAGGTGGTGCCGGTTTGCACGGCCACGGTCTTGCCGGCCAGGTCGCCGGCCTTGGCGATGGAGGGTGTCATGGACACGATCTGGCCGCCGGAACAGTAGTGGGGCAGGGTGAAGGTCACGGCCTTGGCGCGCTCTTCGGTGATGGCGTGCGAGGCAATCACCAGGTCCCAGCGGTCCTGGGCCAGACCGGTCAACAGGGCGTCAAAGCCCACGGTCTTCCACTCGAACTTGATGCCCATCTTCTTGGCCACGGCCTCGGCCACGTCGATCTCGTAGCCCGTCAGCTGCTTGCCTTTGAAGAAGTTGAAGGGCGCATACTGGCCTTCGGAAGCCAGGATGATGGTGCCGCTTTTCTGGATATCTTCCAGCGAGCGGGCTTGGACGGTGACAGCGCCGCACAGGGCAGCAACCAAAGCAAAGGCCTTCAACACTTTCATGGGCACTCCTCGTTTCCTTGTGGTGTGGTTATGCAAAAAACCGGCCAGCATGCAGGCCAGCCAAGGCAGATTATGGGGAGCAGCAGGGCGGGAAGGTAAAGCGCCTAAACCCGTAGAAAAAGCCAATCCGCCCCAAATTTCGCTGCCCATATGGCGGGCATGTCATGGTACAGAGCAGCTTTTCCGGCAGGGTGTCGGCTTGCGTGTAATGGTGTGTAGCAATGTTGACAAGCAGTGCAGCACCGCCTGTGTTGCCGTGCAGTCACCCGCGCAGGCGGGTGCGCTCAGCGATGCTTACTCGGGGCAGCGGATGTCTTCCTTGAACCACTTTTGCGAGATCTTGGCGTAGCTGCCGTCCTTGAGGGCGGCCTCAAACGCCTGGTTCCAGGCGGTCACCAGGGTCGTGTTGTCCTTGGCCACGGCGGCGGCACTGCGCTCCACAAACAGCAGCTCGCCCTGCTTGTAGTGGGCGTTGGGGTTCTTGGCCAGCATTTCCTTGGCCAGGAAGCGCTCGGTCACCCAGGCGTCGGCACGCTTGGACATCAGGGCCTGCAGCGCGGCCTCGTTGGTGGGGAAGTTCACCAGGCGCTTCACGCCAGGCACATTCTTTTGCACGTACTGCAGATAGGTGGTGCCAGTCTGGGCCACGACCACCTTGCCTGCCAGGTCCTTGGCGTTTTTGATGCTGTCGTCACGTGCAATCACCTGAGCACCCGAGCAGTAATGGGGCAGGGTGAAGGTGACGGCTTTTTCACGCTCGGGCGTGATGCCGTGCGAGGAGATCACCAAGTCCCAGCGGTCTTGCGACAGGCCGGTCAGCAGCGAGTCGAAGGGCACGGTCTTCCATTCGAACTTCACGCCTATTTTCTGGGCCATCAGCTCGGCCAGATCGACCTCGAAGCCCACCAGCTTCTTGCCCTCGAAATAGGCAAAAGGCGGGTAATAGCCTTCGGTGGCCAGGCGGATGGTGCCGTCTTTCTGGATGGCATCGAGAGGACGGGCCTGGACCGCGGTCGTACCCAGCAGGGCCAGCGCCGCGGCGGCAATCAGAGAAAAGCGTTGCATGGAAAAAGGCTCCAGAAGACCTTGCCGCACGCAGCACCCCGGCCCCATGTGGATGGGGCGCCGCCAGCGCGCGTGGCGCGGCGGTCAAACAACGCGGGACGACAGCTACCGCTCTCCAAAGGCGAGGCGAATGCTGTGCCGCAGGCGAAAGAAAGCGCGGTTGCTGGCGCTCTCCCAATGCTGCGGCCCGGGTGGCAAAACCTTGAGATTATAAAAGTGGCGCTGCGCAACTGCCGATGGCGGCTTTCGTGCCCTGCGATGGATACGGCCTATCCCCTCACGATTGGGCTTTGGCGCGCCTGTGTAGAGGGCATCACAACGCGCTTAGAAAGCGTCGTATCCGGTCTTGAGAATCAGCAGGCTGACCACGGCGATGAAGATGCCGCGCACAAAGCCCGTGCCGTGGCGCAAGGCCATCCAGGTGCCCAGCATGCTGCCCAGCACATTGGCCACAGCCAGCGGCACGGCAAAGTGCCACCACACATGGCCCTTGAGTGTGAACAAGGCCAGGGCGGCGATATTGGTGGCAATGTTCAGCAGCTTGGCGTTGACCGAGGCGTTCAGAAAGTCAAAGCCCAGCAGGCGCACCAGCAGAAAAACGAAGAAGCTGCCGGTGCCCGGGCCAAAAAAGCCGTCGTAAAAACCGATCACCAGGCCGATGCTGAAGATGATGCCTTGCGCAGTGCGGCCGCTGTAGCGCGGCGCGTGTTCGCGGCCCAGCTCTTTTTTGGCCAGGGTGTAGAGCAGCACGCCCAGCAAGATAAAGGGCAGCAGCTTGCGCAGAAAACTGGGGTCGACCTGGGTGACGGCATAGGCGCCGGCAAAAGCACCCAGGCAGGCGGCGATGATGCCGGGGAGTATGGTGGGCCAGCTGATCTGCAGCCTGCGGCTGTATTGCCAGGCCGAGATGGCCGTGCCCCAGACAGCGGCGCTTTTGTTGGTGCCGAACAAGGTGGCCGGCGGGGCCGAGGGGAAGGCCGCAAACATGGCAGGAATCAGGATCAGCCCGCCGCCGCCCACGATGGCATCCACAAAACCGGCCAGCGCCGAGGCGAGAGAGACGAGTATCCATTCCATAGCGGCGCGCATTGTCGCACCGGATGGGTGCAGACACAGATATGCGGGCCGTGGAAATTAGGGCAATAAAAAAGCGCCGGGGTGAGCGGCGCTTGGAAAGCAATCTCGTTGACGGATGCTTTTTTTGAATATTGGTCTGGTTGTGTCGAGTCGTCTCCTCGGCTCCTCCGTGTCGCACCGCGGTGCGCTCAGAAGTAGGTTTACTGTAAGACTTGCACTGACATGGTGCATCGGGGATTTCCCGCAGCCTAGCAAAAACTGGCTGCCAGCAAACGTTTTGCATGCAACGCAGTGCGAACTGCGGCCGCAGCGGAGGGCGGTTTGCAAGGCAGTGGCTTATACAAATACAAGAGCACTCAGCGTATACCAGGACTGGTTTTTCGGCTTGATGCAGCGCAGAGCATGGGCAGATCTGCGCGCAGGTTGGCTCAACATGCGCTTACCTTTTCACACCAATGCAGCGGCCGCTTGCGGCGTGGCGCGGCGGGCCTGCAAATCGGCGCGTATCCATTCCGCAGCCTTCTCGGCCATC
>JAITUC010000048.1 GCA_031286585.1 Delftia acidovorans | reverse complement strand
ATTCGCACTGCATCCCCATGAACCTGGGCGGAGAAAACCAGCATGTCCCGCTCTACCCCGACGGCAGCACAGAACAGGCCAAAATTTTCCCGCACCCTCCTGGGATCATCCCCCCGGTTGAGCCCTAGGTTGAGGGAGGCGTAGATACCCTCGCTCACCCCGCCCAGTCGGGTGGAGAAGCCGTGGGCTACCCCCGGCCCGAACCCATCCGCCATGTTCAGGGGAAGACCGTTGACGCTCGTCTCAATAAAGTTCATAGCAGCTCCTCAATAGACGGATTGCCACGCCGAACCCCGGCGTGGCAATCTTTAGTTCTTACTCGTCCCCGGTGTGGTACTCGGCGCAGGTGCACTTCTTCCACTTTAATCCGCTGCCGCAGGGGCAGGGGTCGTTGCGGCCCGGCTGCTCGCCCTTGACGATGGTTTCCTGGCGCGGGCCCATGCTCTTCCAGATCTGGCGCAGGTCGTACAGCGCCCAGATGGCCTCGCCGAACTGCTCCACGCGCTCCTGGCTGGTGCTGGCGGGGCCGTCCTCGTCGTACATGCAGACTTCGGGCTTGCCGGTGTCGTCCTCGGTCAGGGCCACGACGGCATTGAGCGCCTCGTTGAGCCAGCCGGCGGCTTCCTTGTCGCGCGGGGCGGCCCATTCCTCGGCCCAGTTCTCGACCACGAACATGAAGCCCAGCGCCCAGATCTGGCCGAACGAAGGGATCTCGCCATCATCGGGACGCTCTTCCTCGGGCAGCGACAGGATGGCGCCGCGCATGTCCATGGCTTCGGGGTGGAAGGTGCGCTCGTCCTCCAGCGTCTTCACGTCGGCGTCCAGCTGGGTGCGGACCTCGTCCATGCGCAGGCCCACCAGCTCCAAAAAGCGCGCCTGCTGCGCCGCGTCCTTGAACACCTCCATCAGCGGCAGCGGCTGGCCCTCGTCCGCCTCCAGCATGCCGCCGTCGCCCAGCAGCATGGGCAGCCACTCGGCGGCCGGCACCTCGCGGCGCGTGCAGACCAGCGCGGTCAGGAAACCGTCGCAGAACTCCCACTGCGGAATCTCCTCGCCGCGCGTGCGCAGCTCGTCGAGCAGGTCGTCAAGCTCCTCCAGCGCCTCGGGCGTCAGGGCAGGCTCGTCGGGCAGGGCGGTGGCTTCGTGGGCGTCGTTGGACATGGCGGAAATCTCTGGGGAAAACAGGGGGAAGGAACCGGCCACGGCCAGCCCCTCGAATGAATGGCCCGCAGTGTAGCCGCGCCGCCATGCCCGTGGCGCCCGGTCGGAACTAGCCCCCGAAAGCCCTCCCCCTTGCATCGACCACACCTTCGAAACTGGCGCGCCCCAGAGGAGGGGCACCGAGGAAGGGCCGCCCCGCACCGAGGGTGCCGTCTCCCCCCGCGAAGCGAGAGGGGGGAAGCCGCACAGCGGCTCAGGGGGGCTTCACAGAGTCCTAGCGATGATCTCCTTCATGATCTCGTCACTCCCCCCGTAGATCCGCCCGATGCGCGCATCGGTCCAGGCGCGGCCGATCTGGTATTCGGTCATGTAGCCGTAGCCGCCATGCAGTTGCAGAAACTCGTCGAGCAGGCGGTTCTGCAGCGCCGTGGCATTGAGCTTGACCATGGCGGCGCGGTCGGGGGCCAGCGCGCGGCGCAGGTGCAGGGCGATGCAGTCGTCCACGAAGACACGCAGCATGGTGGCCTGGGCCTTGGCCTCGGCCAGCTTGAAGCGCGTGTTCTGGAAGTCGAACACCGGCTGGCCGAAGGCCTTGCGCTCGCGCGTGTAGGCAATGGTCTTGTGCAAAAAGGCCTCGATGGATGCGGCCGCGCGCACGGCCACCACCAGGCGTTCCTGGGCCAGTTCGTGCATGAGGTACCTGAAGCCCGCGTTCTCCTCGCCCAGCAGGTGGTCGGCCGGCACGCGCACGTTGTCGAAGAACAGCTCCGAGGTGTCCTGCGCCATGAGGCCGATCTTCTCGAGCTTGCGGCCCTTGGAAAAGCCCGGCATGCCGTCCTCGACCACGATGAGGGACACGCCCTTGGCGCCCATCTCGGGCGCGGTCTTGGCAACGACGATGACCAGTTCCGAATTGATGCCGTTGGTGATGAAGGTCTTCTGGCCGTTGAGCACGTAGTGATCGCCCTCGCGCCGCGCCGTGGTGCGCACGGATTTCAGGTCGCTGCCCGCGCCGGGCTCGGTCATGGCGATGGCGCCGATCAGCTCGCCCGCGGCCATGCGCGGCAGCCAGCGGTCTTTCTGGGCCTTGCTGCCATAGGCATGGATGTAGGGCGCAACGATGTCCGAATGCAGCGGAAAGCCCAGCCCGCTGGCGCCCGTGCGCGCGATCTCCTCCAGCAGCACGGCTGCATGGCCGAAGTCGCCGCCGCCGCCGTAGGGCTCGGGCAGCATGGGGTTGAGCAGGCCTTCGCGCCCGGCCTTGCGCCAGACCTCCTTGGGCACGATGCCCTGGCGCTCCCATTCGGCATGGTGGGGGACGATCTCGCGCTCGAAGAAGCGGCGGGCCTGCTCGCGGAACTGTTCATGGTCTTCGCGGTAGACGGAGCGCTCGGTCAGGTCTTGCATGGGTCGGTATCCGGTGGTGGTCGATGAGGAAAGACGGTGAAGGGCCGTTCAGGCGCCGCGCAGGTGGAAGCCGGCCTGGGGCTGCTCGCGCAGCCTGTCCTTGAGCACGCGGCGCAGCAGCTTGCCCGTGGGCAGGCGCGGCAGCTCGTCCACGAATTGCAGGCGCTGCGGGCGCTTGAGGCGCGACAGCGTGTGGCCCGCCTCGGCGACGATGGCGCGCGCCATCTCGGCACTGGCCTCGTGGCCCTGGCGCAGCACGACCACGGCCATGGGCTGCTCGCCGAAGTCGGGCTCGGGCACGCCGACCACGGCCACCTCCTGCACGGCCGGATGCGTGGCCAGGGCGTTCTCTATCTCCTGCGGATAGAGATTGACGCCGCCCGACAGGATGAGGTCGGCGCGCCGGTCGCTGAGGAAGAGGTAGCCCTCTTCGTCCACATGGCCCAGGTCGCCATAGGTGGCCCAGCCGCGCTCGTCGATGGCCTCGCGGGTCTTGGCGGGATCGTTGAGGTAGGCGAAGGGCGCCACGTCCGAGAAGAACACGCGGCCGATCTGGCCCGCAGGCAGCTCCTGCCCGTCGTCGCCCACGATGCGCAGCCGCCCGTAGCTGGCGCGGCCCACGGAGCCTGGGCGCCGGCGCCATTCGGCGGAGTTGATCAGGGTGATGCCGCAGCCTTCGGAGCCTGCGTAGTACTCCAGCAGGATGTCGCCCCACCAGTCCAGCAACGCCTGCTTGACGGCCACCGGGCAGGGCGCGGCCGCATGGATGGCGCAGCGGTGGCTGGACAGGTCGTAGCCGCGCCGCACCTCCTCGGGCAGCTGCAGCAGGCGGCCCAGCATGGTAGGCACCCACTGGCTGTGGGTGATGCGGTAGCGCTCGATCATCGCCAGCGCCTGCTGCGCGTCGAAGCGCGCCGTGATCACCACCGCGCCGCCGCCGTCCAGCGTGCGCAGGCAGTAGCGCAGCGGGGCGGCGTGGTACAGCGGCGCGGGCGACAGGTAGATGGTGTCGGCGTCAAAGCCCATGTTGCGCTGCCAGGCCAGGAATTCGGGGTCGGCCTGCGTGCGGTAGAGCGCCGCCGGCAGCGCCTTCTTGATGCCCTTGGGCCGGCCCGTGGTGCCTGAGGAGTACAGCAGGTCGCGCCCCAGCGGGCGGCCCGACAGGTCGATGGGCGCGGGCGCCTGCGCGCGCCAGGCGGCCAGGGCATCGGCCAGCGACGGCAGGCCCGTGGATGCGCAGTCCCCGTCTACCGAATGCACGGTGGCGGCCAGCACGGCCGGCAGTTGCGCCGCCGTGGCGGCCGAGGCGAAGACATGGCGCGCCCCGCTGTCGCCCAGGATGTAGGCCACCTCGGGCGCCGTCAGGTGGGTGCTGATGACCACCGCGTACAGGCCCGCCAGGCGCGCGGCCAGCACCAGCTCCAGGATCTCCACGCGGTTTTCCATCAGCACGGCCACCGTGTCGCCGGCCGCCAGGCCCTGCCCGGCCATCCACTGCGCCACCTCGCGCGAACGCTGCGCCAGCGCGCCCGCCGTGTGCTGCTGGCCGCTGTCGCCCATGGTCAGCGCAACGCGGTCGGGCCGGGCATCGGCCCAGCTGTGAAAGTCATGCACGCCTGTCTCCTTTGCTTTTTTGAATCCGCTGTCTCGAATTCATCGGGTTTTCAGCAAGTATTTTTGTTTGCTCGCGGTTTTTCATCCGGGAAAACGCTTTGTTCAATGCAAATTTCGAGACTTATCATTCATTTCATGAACCTCCAGTCTCATTAAATCCGCATGAACACACCCGTCATCGTCGATGCCATCCGCAGTCCCATGGCCCGGGCCAAGCCCGATGGCGCCCTGGCCCAGCTCCACCCCGTCGATCTGCTCAGCCAGGTGCTGGAGCAGCTCGTGCAGCGCAACCGCATCGACCCCGGCGCGGTGGACGATGTGATCACCGGCTGCGTGAGCCAGGCTGGCGAGCAGGCCGGCACGCCGGGCCGCCTGGCCTGGCTGGCCGCAGGCCTGCCGGCCCATGTGCCGTCCACCACCATCGACCGCAAGTGCGGCTCCAGCCAGCAGGCCGTGCACTTTGCCGTGCAGGCCATCATGTCGGGCACGCAGGACATGGTGATCGCCTGCGGCGTGGAGTCCATGAGCCGCGTGCCAATGGGCAGCTCGCGCATGGGGCAGAACACCACGGGCGCGCGCTTCGATGCGCGCTTTGCGCCGGGGCTGGTGGGCCAGGGCGTGTCGGCCGACCTCGTGGCCGCGCGCTGGGGCCTGGGCCGCGAGGAACTGGATGCCTATGCCGCGCGCTCGCACCAGCGCGCCCATGCGGCGCAGTCGGCCGGGCACTTCGAGCGCGAGATCGTGGGCATCACCACGCCAGCCGGCCTCGTCATGGCCGACGAGACCATCCGCCCGGACACCACGGCGCAGAAGCTGGGCGCGCTCAAGGCCGTGTTCCAGAACGACGAGCTGTCGGCGCGCTTTCCGCAGATCCGCTGGCACACCACGGCGGGCAATGCCTCGCAGATGACCGACGGCGCCAGCGCCATGCTGCTGATGAGCGAGAAGCGCGCCCAGCAGCTGGGCCTGCGCCCGCGTGCGCGCTTCGTGGCGCTGGACGTGGTGGGCGACGATCCGCTGTACATGCTCACGGCCCCCATTCCCGCCACGCGGCGCGTGCTGGCCAAGGCCGGCATGCGGCTGGAGCAGATGGACCACTGCGAGATCAACGAGGCCTTTGCCTCCGTGCCCCTGGCCTGGCTGAAAGAGCTGAGGGAACTGGGCGCCGACCCCGAGCGGCTGAACCCGCGCGGCGGCGCCATCGCCCTGGGCCATCCGCTGGGCGCCTCGGGCATCCGCCTGATGACCACCATGCTGCACGCGCTGGAGGACAGCGGCGCACGCTACGGCCTGCAATCCATGTGCGAGGCCGGCGGCATGGCCAACGCCACCATCATCGAACGCCTGTGAGCCAGGCAACGGAGACGCATCCATGCAACTGCAAGAGAACATGACGGCCCTGGTGACGGGCGGCGTATCGGGCCTGGGCGAGGCATCGGCCCTGGCGCTGCTGGAGCGCGGCCTGAACGTGGTGGCGGTGGACCTGAACGAGGAGCGCGGCGCGGCCATGGTGGACGCCGCCCGCCAGCGCCACGGCAGCCGCCTGCGCTTCGTGAAGGCCGACGTGGCCGACGCCGACCAGATGGCCGCCGCCATTGCGGCCGCCGAGGACTTCGGCGAGTTCCGTGCCCTGGTCCACTGCGCGGGCGTGGGCGGGCCGCTGCGGCTGGTGGAGAAGGACGGCAGCCCCGGCTCGCTGGACAAGTACACGGGCATCGTGCGCGTGAACCTGATCGGCACCTTCAACACGCTGCGCCTGACCGCCGCGAGCATGGCGCGCAACGAGCCCGTGCAAGGCGAGCGCGGCGCCTGCGTGCTCACGGCCTCGGTGGCGGGCTACGAGGGGCAGATCGGCCAGATTCCCTACGCCTCGGCCAAGGCCGGCATCATCGGCATGACCATCGTCGCCGCGCGCGACCTGGCCACGCGCATGATCCGCGTCTGCACCATTGCGCCAGGCCTGTTCGACACGCCCATCCTGGCCAAGCTGCCCGACAACATCCGCCAGTCGCTGGCCGCCTCCGTGCCCAACCCCGCACGCCTGGGCCACCCGTCCGAGTACGCGCTGACCGCGCTGCACATTCTTGAAAATCCCATGCTCAATGGCGAAACCATCCGCCTCGATGGAGCCATCCGCATGAATTCTCGATGACCCCCTGAGGCGCTACGCGCCTTCCCCCTCTCTCGCAAGCGGGAGGGGGACGACACCCTCGGTGCGGGGCGGCCCTTCCTCGGTGTCCCTCGCTTTTTGGACAGCGCCAAGTGTCATGAGGCGCGGAACCTGAAAGAGGAGACACCATGTTCAAACGCCTCACGCTGGCGGCCGCCGCCCTGATGTGCGCCATGTCGGCCATTGCAGCCGATGCCTGGCCCACACGGCCCATCACCCTGGTCGTGCCGGGCGCGGCCGGGGGCTCCACCGACATTCCCGCGCGGCTGCTGGCGCTCAAGCTGGGCGAGCGGCTGGGGCAGCCCGTCATCGTGGACAACAAGCCCGGCGCGGGCGGCTCCATCGGCGCCAGCCAGGTGGCACGCGCGCAGCCGGACGGCCATACGGTGCTGGTGGGCAATACGGGCTCCAACGCCATCAACTACACGGCCTACAAGAAGCTGCCCTACAGGCCCGAGGACTTCGTGGCGCTGACGGACATGATCTCGTTCTCCAACGTGCTGGTCGTGCCCCAGGCATCGCCGGTGCGCTCGCTGGAGGACCTGCTCAAGGCCGCGCGGCAGGCGCCGGGCAAGCTGTCGTTCTCCTCGGCCGGCGTGGGCCAGACCACGCACCTCATGGGCGAGCTGCTGCGCGAGCGCACGGGCGTGGACGTGGTGCACGTGCCCTATCGCGGCTCGGCGCCGGCCACGGCGGCCATCGTCTCGGGAGAGACGCAGTTCATGTTCGACAACCTCACGGCCTCGCTGGTGCACATCAAGGCCGGCAAGCTGCATCCCATCGCCGTGACCGGCGCACAGCGCGAGCCCGAGCTGCCCGAGGTGCCCACGGCCACCGAGCTGGGCCTGCAGGACTTCGACAAGGTGGGCTGGATGGGCTTCTTCCTGCCCGCGCAGACACCACCCGCCGTGGTGCGCAAGCTCACCGACAACCTGATCGCCGTGCTCCGGGACCCCGAGGTGGCGCGCCGCTACCGCGAGCTGGGCGGCCGCCCGGGCGGCATGCCGCAGGCGCAGTTCACCCAGCTGGTGGACAACGACCGCAAGAGCTGGGGCGCGCTGATCACCAGCCGCCAGCTGCAGCTCGACTGATTTCGACGGAGACGCCATGAAGGTGCTGGACAGCGTGCGCGTGCTGGAGATCGGCGGCATCGGCCCGGGGCCGTTCTGCGCCATGCATCTGGCGGACCTGGGGGCCGATGTGATCTCCATCGTCCGGCCCGAGGCCGGACCTGCTGCGGGCGCCTCCGCGCTATCGCGCGGCAAGCGCTCGGTCTTTGCCGATCTCAAGTCGCCCGAAGGGCGTGACCTGGTGCTGGCCCTGGTGCGCGATGCCGATGCGCTGATCGAGGGCATGCGGCCCGGCGCCATGGAGCGCCTGGGCCTGGGACCCGAGGCCTGCCAGGCCCTCAACCCGCGCCTGGTCTATGGCCGCATGACGGGCTGGGGCCAGGACGGCCCGCTGGCCCGGGCTGCCGGCCACGACAACAACTATGCGGCCGTCTCGGGCGCACTGTGGGGATGCGCGCCGGCCGATGCCCGGCCGGTCTCGCCCTTTGCCACGCTGGGCGACATCGGCGGCGGCGCCATGTACCTGATGACGGGGCTGCTGGCCGGCATCGTGCAGGCACGCGCCACGGGGCGCGGCACCGTGGTGGATGCAGCCATCGTCGATGGTGCGGCGCACATGCTCAACCTCATGCTGCATGCGCGCCAGCGCGGGCTGGTGGCCGACGAGCGCGGCCACAGCATCCACGACAGCGCGCCGTTCTACGACACCTATGCCTGTGCCGATGGCGGCTTCATCACCGTGGGCGCCATCGAGCCGCAATTCCATGCCCTGCTGCTGGACAGGCTGGGCCTGGCCGATGCCGCTGCGTTCCAGGGCCCGCAGTGGGACCGTGCCGCCTGGCCCGCGCGGCGCGCGCATCTGCAGGCCCTTTTCGCCTCCCGGCCGCGCGCGCACTGGCAGCAATTGCTGGAGGGCAGCGATGCCTGCTTCGGCGCCGTGCTCAGTCCCGTGGAGGCTGCCCGCCATCCGCACCTGCAGGCGCGCGGCGTCTATCTGCAGCCCGAAGACGGTGCCCTGCAGGCCAGCCCCGCGCCGCGCTTCGACGGCCAAGCTTATGCGCCGGGGCCTTCGAATGCCGCAGGCTCAGACACCGCCAGCGTGCTGGAGAAGGTGATCGCAGGGCGCGCGCAGGAGGTCTGGCGCAGCGCCCGCTGATTCACGAGAGGCTGGAGGCGCCCAGCATGCCTTCGACCAGGCGCACCAGCGTGATCAGGCGCGGCCCGGCATCGCTTTCCAGCGCGCGGCTCTGCGGGCTGTAGATGGGCAGGGAGACCGAGAACACCCAGTACTCGCCGTCCTGGGCCGTTGACATGGGCACGGCAATGGACTGGATCTCGCGGTGCAGGTCGCCGTGGCTGCGGCAAAAGCCATGCTCGGCCAGATCGCGTCGCGCATCGTCCAGCCGCTCGCGCAGTTGCTGGGCGCGTGCGGGGTCGCTGGCCTGCAGCTCGGCGATGAAGGCTTCGCGCTCGTCCTCGGGCAGGCTCAGCAGGTAGGCGCGGCCCGTGGCCGTGCGCGACAGCGAGATGTGCACGCCGATCTCGGGCAGGAAGACCTTGTTGGTCAGGCCGTTGGCCAGCTCCACCAGGCACAGCTGGCGGCCGTGGCCCACGGCCAGCTGGATCTGGCCCTCCAGGTGATTGGCCAGCTCCTGCATGTGCGGCCGCGCGAACTGGCGCATGTGCATGCGCGCCAGCACGGGCGAGGACAGGTTCAGCAGCCCCACGCCCGGCACGTACTTGGACAGGCGCTCGGAGTAGCGCATCAGGTTCAGTTCGCACAGGGTGTCGATCAGGCGGAACAGCGTGGGCTTGGGCAGGCCCGTCATGTCCATCAGTTCACGGGCGCTGAGTTCCTGGTGCTTGTTGGAAAAGCACTGGAGCACGGAGATGCCGCGCACCAGGGCCGCCACCAGCTTGCCACTGTCTTCTGTGTTCATGAATGGTTTTCGGCACGGCTAAAGATGAAACGATTGTCTCAATTTTCCGGCTGCCGGACGGCAAATCCACCGGCCTTGCCGCAGTGCAAACCCTGGCGTACCTGCCGGCCGGCGCAGGCGGCAAGTCCTGGCACGGCACAATCGCCGCATCCGGCTGGCGTTGCGCGCCAGCCACTCACTTTCCAGAGCCTGCCGTGTCCGAACCGTTCTCCGCCGCCCCGCCTCCCGAGCCGCCAGACTACGACGCCTTTTTGCGCGCCCATGTGCTGAGCCAGCCCCTCAGCATCCAGCGCTATGACCGGGAAGACGAAACCATCTGGGTCAAGCGCGCGGGCGCCAGCAACCCGGCATGGCGCTATCGCGCGCTGGCCCTGCTCGCCCTGTGCCTGCGCCTGCCCGTGCTGCGGCCCGTGCCCAACCCCGGCGGACACGAAGCCATCCGCACCGAGGTACGCCGCCTGCGCCAGCTGGCGCAGCGCGGCCTGCGCGTGCCTGCCGTGCTGGCCGAATGCGAGGACGGCTTTGCCATGCGCCACCTGGGCAGCCCCGGCGTGGAGGCGCCCTCGCTGGGCAATGCCATGGAGGCTGCCCTGCCCCGGGGTGATGGCAGCACGCTGGCGCTGTGGCTGCAGGGCCTGCAGACGCTGCAGCAGGTGCACGGCAGCGGCGACTGCCTGAGCCAGGCCTTTGCGCGCAACATGGTCTGCTGTGCCGATGGCGTGATCGGCTTCATCGACTTCGAGGACGACCCCGCGGCCCACCTTCCCCTGCCGCTGTGCCGCGTGCGCGATGCCCTGTGCTACGCCCACTCCACGGCCTGGATACTGGCGCAGGCCGGCGCCATGCCGGCCGCGCGCGCGGCCTGGCAGGATTTCGTGCAGTCCATGGAGCCCGAAACCCGCGCCCTGATGGCGCGCACCGTGGAACAGCTGGCCTGGGTGCGCCGCCTGCCCGAAAGCCGCCGTCTGGGCCGCGACATGCAGCGCGTGCGAATGGCCTATGCGCTGGTGACGCCGTAGCGCGCAGGCTCAGGCGGACAGATAGCCCAGGGAGGCGCTGACGCGCACGGCCTCCGCGCGCAGGGCCCGGGCCACCGCACCCTGCGGGTCCGGGTCGAAGCCGCCGCTGGCGCCCAGCGCGCACAGCACGCCCACCACATGGCCCGTGTAGTCGTGCAGCGGCACCGCAACGGCGCTGATGCCCGGCAGGTTGACATCGCGTACCGAGGCGCAGCCCGCAGCGCGGATCTCGCGGCGCAGCGTGCCCAGCGGGTCCTCGCCATCGAGCAGCGCGCGCCGTGCGGCCGGCGCCTCGGCCAGCTCGCGGGCCAGCAGCGCGTTCACGCGGGCATCGTCGTCCATGAAGGCGAAGAAGGCGCGCCCCGTGGCCGACCACAGCAGCGACATCACCGAGCCCACGCGCACATTGACGGTGACCGGCAGGCCCGGCTCCTCGAAGCGCACGATGGTCGGCCCCAGGTTGCCCATCACGGCCACGAAGCTGGTGACCTGCAAGGCCTCGCGCAGGTGCAGCAGGGCCGGCTCGGCCAGGCGGATGGGGTCGGACTGGCGCATGGCGGCCAGGCCCACGCGCATGGCCTCGGCCGCCAGCGCGTACTGCGTGCCGCCGCGGTCCTGCTCCACCAGCCCCTCGGCCATCAGGCTGGCCAGGTAGCGGTGGACCTTGGCCGGGCTTTCTTCCACTGCGCCCGCAATCGCCGTCAGGCTGGCGCGCCCGCCCAGCGTGGCCAGCGCCTTGAGCACGGCCAGGCAGGTCTCGGCGGCCTGCACGCGCTGGCGCCTTTCGCGCTGCGGCGCGGGCTCGTCGATCTCGGGCGTAACGGAGGAAGTCATGGCGGCAGGACGGGTCTGGAAAGGCCTGTTTTTAAAGGCTGGCGGGGCATTGTGCCGCAGCTTGCGGGTAATCCCGGGCGGTATTTTTACGCAATGCGTAGAAAAATTACGCAAAACAAGATTCCATGGATTCCCCCCAGGCCTCACCGGAGACAAGCCCCATGCACAAGCGCCCTTTCCTCACCGCACTGGCCGCAGGCCTGCTATCGGCCGCCGCCCTGCCCGGCGCGCTGGCCCAGGACGGATTCCCCAGCAGGAACGTGCGCTGGATCGTTCCCTACGCGGCCGGCGGCGGCTCGGACTTCCTGGCCCGCACCATCGGCCAGGCCTGGGGCGCCCAGGTGCACCAGCCCATCGTGGTGGACAACCGCCCGGGCGGCAACACGGCCATAGGCGCCTCGGAAACCGCGCGCGCCGCCGCCGATGGCTACACCGTGCTGTCGGCCGACAACGGCACCCTGGTCTTCAATCCCGTGCTCTACAAGAGCCTCAGCTACCACCCCGCCAGGGACCTGGCGCCGGTCACGCTGATGGGCCGCTTCCCGATGATCCTGGTGGCCGGCCCCGGCCTGGCCGCCGCCAGCGCCAGGGACTTCCTGGCCCAGGCGCGCACCAGCAAGGACGGCGTGAACTACGCCTCGGCCGGCGCCGGCAGCCCGCACCACCTGGCCATGGAACTGCTCAGGGTGGAGGCCGGCCTGAAGCTGGTGCACGCGCCCTACAAGGGCGCGGCGCCGGCCCTGGGCGACGTGGCCGGCGGCCAGGTGCCCATGATGATGGTGGACCTGGCCGCGGGCGCAGGCTTCATCAAGGGCGGCAAGGTCCGCCCGCTGGCCGTGGCCAACGCCACGCGCCTGCCCCAGTTGCCCGACGTGCCCACCTTCGCCGAACTGGGGCTGCCCAAGGTGCAGGCCGCCGCCCTGGTGGGGCTGGTGGCGCCCGCCAGAACCCCGGCACCCGTCATCGCGGCCCTGCACAAGCAGGTCGTGGCCGCGATCAACGAGCCCGCCGTGCGCCAGAAGCTCGTCGATTTCGGCGTGGAGCCCGTGGGCAACACGCCCGAGCAGTTCGCCGCGCTGCTGGCCAGCGAAAGCACGCGCTGGCACAAGCTGATCCGCGACCAGAACATCACTCTGGATTGACCCTCCGCGCCTGCCTGCGAACCTGCCATGACTGCCTCCGCCGCATCCATCACCTCCCCGGCCGCCTCCGCGCGCTGCCCCTTCGACCACCGCCAGTCCAGTGGCCAGACCGGCCCCACGGGCAGCCCCGTCAGTGCCGGCGCGGCGGCCTTCGACCCGTTCAGCGACGGCTACCAGCAGGACCCGCCCGAATATGTGCGCTGGGCGCGCGAGCAGGAACCGGTGTTCTACAGCCCGCAGCTGGGCTACTGGGTGGTCACGCGCTTCGACGACATCAAGGCGGTATTCCGCGACAACATCGCCTTCAGCCCCTCGATCGCGCTGGAGAAGATCACGCCCACGGGCGAGGAGGCCAATGCCGTGCTGGCCTCGTATGGCTTCGCGCTGAACCGCACCCTGGTCAACGAGGACGAGCCCGCTCACATGCCGCGCCGCCGCGCGCTGATGGACCCGTTCACGCCCGAGGCGCTGCGCCACCACGAGCCCATGGTGCGCGAGCTGGCGCGCGCCTATGTGGACCGCTTCATCGACGACGGCCGCGCCGACCTCGTGGACCAGATGCTGTGGGAAGTGCCGCTGACCGTGGCCCTGCATTTCCTGGGCGTGCCCGAGGAGGACATGGACCGGCTGCGCGAATACTCCATCGCCCACACCGTCAACACCTGGGGCCGGCCCCGGCCCGAGCAGCAGGTGGCCGTGGCCCATGCGGTGGGCAACTTCTGGCAGCTGGCCGGCAAGGTGCTGGCCAAGATGCGCGAGAACCCCGACGCGCCGGGCTGGATGCAATACGGCATCCGCAAGCAAAGGGAGCTTCCCGAGGTCGTCACCGACTCCTACCTGCACTCCATGATGATGGCCGGCATCGTGGCCGCGCACGAGACCACGGCCAATGCCACGGCCAACGCCGTCAAGCTGCTGCTGCAGCATCCGGGCGCCTGGAAGCAGATCTGCGAGAACCCCGCGCTGATCCCCAACGCCGTGGAGGAATGCCTGCGCCACAACGGCTCGGTGGCCGCCTGGCGGCGCCTGGCCACGCGCGACGTGGTGATCGGCGGCGTGGCCGTGCCGGCGGGCTCGAAGCTGCTCATCGTGACCTCGTCGGCCAACCACGACGAGCGGCATTTCGCCGATGCCGACTTCTTCGACATCCACCGCGACAACGCCGGCGACCACCTGACCTTCGGCTACGGCTCGCACCAGTGCATGGGCAAGAACCTGGCGCGCATGGAGATGCAGATCTTCCTGGAGGAGTTCACGCGCCGCCTTCCCCACATGCGGCTGGCCGAGCAGCGGTTCACCTACGTGCCCAACACCTCGTTCCGGGGCCCCGAGCACCTGTGGGTGGAGTGGGACCCCGCCCTCAACCCCGAGCGCGCCCGTCCCGCCCTGCTGCAGGCGCGCCAGCCCGTGCGCATCGGTGAAGCCCTGCAGGGCGGCGCCAGCCGGCCCATGGTCGTGGCCGAGGCCGAGCCCGCCGCCGACGGCGTGCTGCGCCTGCGCCTGGAGGCCGCCGATGGCCACCCCCTGCCGCGCTGGACGCCGGGCGCGCACATCGACCTGCAATGCGGCGACACGGGCCTGTCGCGCCAGTACTCGCTGTGCGGCGACCCGCAGGACACCGGCAGCTACGAGATCGCCGTGCTGCGCGAGGCCAACGGCCGTGGCGGCTCCGCCTGGGTGCATGAGCACCTGCGCAGCGGCGCCCCCGTGCAGGTGCGCGGCCCGCGCAACCATTTCCCGCTGGACGAAGGCGCCAGCCACCTGATCCTGGTGGCCGGCGGCATCGGCATCACGCCCATCTCGGCCATGGCACGGCGCGCCAGGGCGCTGGGCCTGTCCTATGAAATCCACTACAGCGGGCGGCGCCGCGCGGGCATGGCGCTGCTGTCACGGCTGCAGGCCGAGCATGGCGACCGGCTGCATCTGTACGTGGCGCAGGAAGGCCGGCGCGCCGACTACGCCGCCCTGCTGGCCACGCCGCGCGCCGGTGCCCGCATCCATGCCTGCGGGCCCGCGCGCATGCTGGACGGCCTGGAGGCCGCCAGCCGCCACTGGCCCGAAGACAGCCTGCGCGTGGAGCATTTCGTCTCCACCGTGGGCGCGCTGGACCCCGCCAGGGAGCAGGGTTTCGAGGTCGAACTGCGCGCATCGGGCCTGGTGCTGCAGGTGCGCAACGACCAGACGCTGCTGGACGCCCTGCGCAACGCGAAGATCGAAGTGCAAAGCGACTGCCGCGAAGGGTTGTGCGGGTCCTGCGAAGTGCCCGTGCTCGAAGGCGAGGTGGACCACCGCGACATGGTGCTCACGCGCGGCGAGCGCACGGCCTGCACCAAGATGATGAGCTGCTGCTCAAGGGCCAGGGGCGGCCGGCTGGTACTGGGTCTGTAGCCTGCGGCGCGCCCGGATGCCCGGGCCCAGAAACACAAAAGCCCCAAGGCCATCATCGGCAATGGGGCGATCGCATCGGTGGGCGCGCTTCAGGGCGCACCTGCCTCCAACCGGATTACTGGTTGGCGATTTCCAGCGAGGCGCTGCGAGCTTCTTGGATGAAATCGATCAGGGAATAGATTGCTTGGCGCATGGTGAACTTCCTTACTGAGACGCTCAACAATCACTGGCGGCATGCATCTCAACTGCCGCGAATGTCGGGAAAACCCTCTAAGTATTTACCCTAGTTCTAAGTATAAACCACTAGATCTCGACGCGCAAACGCACAGTTGTAAGCGCACGTCAAGATTCCGCAGTGGCGTCCAACGCTGTCCCAATGGCAGACATGGGATGATTCAGGCTTATGACCGCGCCTTCCGTTTCTCTCGCACCCTGGCACATAGAGCCGCTGAACCCGGCCGAGGCGCCGTGGCCGCTGCTGCTGTCGGCGGACCCGTCGCGGGAGAAGGTGCGCGGCTACCTGGCAGGTTCCACCTGCTTTGCCGCGCGCGAGTCCTTCCAGCGCGAGGGCCAGCTGCCGCGTCCCGGCGGGCGCGGCGAAGTGCTGGGCATGTGCGTGCTGGTGCCCCTGCGCGCCAGCGGCGACGAGGCATCGGGCCCTCCTGCCTGGGAGTTGATGAACATTGCGGTGGTGGAGTCGCTGCACCACCGGGGCCTGGGCAGCGCCCTGCTGCGCCGTGCCATCGAATGGGCGCGCTCCCAGCGGGCGCCGCGCATCGAGGTCGGCACGGGCAGCTTCGGCGACCAGCTGGTCTTCTACCAGCGCGCGGGTTTTCGCGTGACGGGCATCGTGCGTGACTTCTTCCTGAAGCACTACACCACGCAACTGTGGGAGCGCGGCGTGCAGCACCGCGACATGCTGCGCCTGACGCTGGAGCTGGGCGCGGACCGCTGAAGGCGCCCTGCTCAGTCCGAGGACAGCTTCATCAGCACCAGGCCCGAGACGATGAGCACGGCCGCGCCTATGCGCATGGCGCTGATCTGCTCGCCCAGGACCAGGATGCCGACGAGGAAGGCGCCCACGGCGCCGATGCCGGTCCAGATCGTGTAGGCCGTGCCCAGCGGCAGGCTGCGCATGGCCACGGCCAGCAGGCCGAAGCTGGCGATCATGGTGACGATGGTGACGGCGCTGGGCACCAGCCGCGTGAAGCCGTGCGATTGCTTCATCGAAAACGCCCAGACCACTTCGAGCAGCCCCGCCACCAACAGATAGACCCATGCCATGGAAAACTCCTTGTGGAGCCGGGTCGTCCCGGCGCATGCATGTCCCGGTGTGGGGGAGGCCGTCCTCCTGGCAGAAGGGCTTGCGCCTCCTGCATGGCCGCCAGTTTAGGAGAAAGCCGGCAAGGCGGGTGCGCCTGCGCCGGTACCCCGGCCTGGCCTGGGTGGTTGCCGCACCACAGCGACAGGGGGCTTCAGGCGGCCAGTGCCTCTTCCTGTTCAGCCAGCAGGATGTTGCCCACGGTGGCACCCAGGCTGGCCACGCGCTTGCGCAGCCTGAGCACGGCCTTGTCCTTGCTGATCAGCAGCGCCTGGTGCTGGCTGGCCAGATCCAGGAAATGCTGGTCATCCGGGTCGGTGCAGGCAAAGCGGATGCGCGGCGCATCGGCCACGTATTCGACGGCTCCGTCGAAGGCCGAGAGCACGCCTTCGGCCGTCTTGCCGTAGAAGGCCACGCGCGGCGCGATCTGGCTGTAGTGCAGCACGCGTTCGAGTTCGATGCGCTGGGCCTGGTCGGCGATCCAGCGCATCCGGCCCTGCGCCACCAGTTCGCGGATCGGGGGAACATGGGGATCGTCGAAGATCAGCATGTCAAGGACCACATTGGTATCAAGCACCACGGGCCGGGGCAGCGGTCCCTGGTAGCCATCGTTGCACTGCGGCCAGCGCAGCACGATCTTCATGGCGCGGCGCCCTCTCCCGGGCCTTCGGCGGCCTTTCTGGGCTTGACTGCGCCACGGATCATGTCGAAGCGGAACAGCCGGCATTCGATGGGGCCGTTCCACATGGGCGTGCGGCGCGCCTCCTTGAGGCGCATCTTGCCGGGCAGCTTGAGGTCGGGCGTGAGCATCCAGGCGCTCCAGCCGCTGTAGTTCTTCTTCCAGTGGGTGGCCAGCTGGCTGAAGAATTCCACGCCGTCCTCGGTCTGGGCCGTCTCGCGGCCCGCGCGCTCGACCACGGCCATGCGCTCGCCGGCGCTGCGGCCGGCCGAGCCGGCTGCGGCAATGCGCTCGCCATAGGGCGGGTTCAGCAGCATCAGGCCGGGCTGCTCGCAGGGCGGCATGCGCTGCAGCGCATCGCCACCGCGCAGCTGCACGGTCTGGCCCACGCCCGCGCGCTCGGCGTTGCGCTGGGCAAAGTCCACCATGCGGTGGGACACGTCGGAGCCATAGATGGCCACGGGGCTGTCGGGCAGGATGGCGGCTTCGGCCTCATCGAGCATGGCTTCCCACACATGCCTCTGGAAAGGCACCAGCTTCTCGAACGAGAAGCGCCGCAGGATGCCGGCCGGAATGCGGCGGGCGATCTGCGCGGCCTCGATCAGCACCGTGCCGCTGCCGCAGCAGGGGTCGTACAGCGGCTGGGGATGGTCGCCGTGCGGGTCCCAGCCCGTGGCGGCGATCATGGCCGCGGCCAGGGTTTCCTTGAGCGGCGCATCGCCCTTGTCCTCGCGCCAGCCGCGCTTGAACAGCGCCTCGCCCGAGGTGTCGATGTAGATGGTGGCCTCGTCCGTGGTCAGGTGCAGGTGCACGCGCACGTCGGGGTGGCGCGTTTCCACGTCGGGGCGCACGCCCTTCCTGTCGCGGAAGCGGTCGGCAATGGCGTCCTTGACGCGCAGCGCCGCGAAGTTGAGGCTGGTCAGCGGGCTGTGCTGGGCCGTGACCTCGATCTTGAAGCTCTCGCGCGGGGAGAACCAGATCTCCCAGGCCACTTCGCTGGCGGCGCGGTACAGGTCGTTCTCGTTGCGGTACAGGGTCTGCGACAGCTGCACCAGCACGCGCTGGGCCAGCCGGCTGTGCAGGTTCAGCAGCAGGGCATCGCGCCACAGGCCGCGCACCATCACGCCGCCACGGCCCACCATGAGGTCGTGGCCGCTCAGGCCGGTGATCGCGTGGACCTCGTCGGCCAGAAATCCCTCGACGCCGGCGGCGCAGGGCAGAAACAGATGCAGTTGGTTCATAGCTAGGGTGCCGAGCATACGCGCACCGCGATTCCCCGCGCAGGCGCCAGCCGAAACCCGCTTGCCTGCGCTTCGGCCCGGGCCTACAGTGGAAGCAACCGCGAGGGAGAGCACCATGAAGCCTCGAACCACGCCCGTCCACACGGATTTCCTCGGCGCCACGCAGGCCGCACGCCTGGTGGCGCAGGTCGGCGTTGCCGCCTGCCTGGCCGGCCTGGCCGAAGTCATCGAGGAAGACTTCGCGCGCTGGCCCGATTTCGAGAAATCGGCCCGCATCGCCCACCATTCGCCCGGCGGCGTGATCGAGCTCATGCCCGTGTCCGATGCGCTCGACTACGCCTTCAAGTACGTCAACGGCCACCCGGACAACGCCGATCGTGACCTGCCCACGGTGATGGCCTTCGGCGCCCTGGCCGACGTGGCCACGGGCCTGCCGGTCTTCCTGTCCGACCTGACGCTGGCCACGGCGCTGCGCACCGCCGCCACCTCGGCACTGGCCGCGCGCCGGCTGGCGCGGCCGGGCTGCCGCAGCATGGCGCTGATAGGCGCAGGATCGCAGTCCGAATTCCAGGCCCTGGCCTTCACCCACCTGCTGGGCGTGGAACGGCTGCGCATCTTCGACATCGATGTCCAGGCCATGCGCAAGCTGGTGGACAACCTGGGCCATGCGGGCATCGCGGCCCAGCGCATCACCTGCTGTGCCAGCAGCGCCGAAGCGCTGGAGGGCGCCGACATCGTGACCACGGTGACGGCCGCCAAGCACCGCGCCTGCGTGATCGCCGATGCCGATGTGCGCCCGGGCACCCACATCAACGCCGTCGGCGGCGATTGCCCCGGCAAGACCGAGCTGCCCCTGGCACTGCTGCGGCGCGCGCGCATCTTCGTGGAGTTCACGCCGCAGACGCGCGTGGAAGGCGAGCTGCAGCAATTGCCCGCCGATGCGCCCGTGACCGAGCTGTGGCAGGTCATCAACGGCCAGGCGCCGGGCCGCGGGCATGACACGGAGATCACGCTGTTCGACTCCGTGGGCTTTGCGCTGGAGGACTATTCGGCCCTGCGCTGGCTGCGGGCCCTGGCCCACGACACCGAACTGATGCAGTCGATCGACCTGGTGCCTGCGCTGGCCGACCCCCGCGACCTGTACCGGCTGGTGCGCGAGGCCGGGCAGGCAGAACGCGGCTTTGGCTGACACGGGGACTGCATACCATGGGTCCCATGAGCATGAACACCCATACGACCCCGCAGACCGCACGCGCCCTGAGACTCATCGGCGTGCCCACCGACATCGGCGCCAGCCGCCTGGGCAGCGCCATGGGCCCCGACGCACTGCGCGTGGCCGGCCTGGGCCCGGCGCTGCGCCAGCTGGGCTGCCAGGTGAGCGACATCGGCAATCTGGCAGGCCCGCCCAATCCGCAGACACCACCCGAGCAGGGGCTGCGCCACCTCGCACCGGCCCGCGCCTGGATGGACGCCGTGCACCAGGCCGTGGGCCAGGCGCTGGACGACGGCGAGCTGCCGCTGATGCTGGGCGGCGACCACAGCCTGGCCATGGGCTCGATCAGCGCCGTGGCGGCCCACTGCCGCCGTCTGGGCCGCGCGCTGCGCGTGATCTGGCTGGACGCCCACGCCGACTGCAACACGCCCGATATCTCGCCCAGCGGCAACCTGCACGGCATGCCCGTGGCCAGCCTGTGCGGCCTGGGGCCCGCGGCGCTCACCGCGCTGTCCCAGGGCGGCGATCCGGCGCTGGCAGCCGCCTCGCTGTGCCAGATCGGCCTGCGCAGCGTGGATGACCAGGAAAAGCGCCTGCTGCATTCGCTGGGCGTGGAGGTCTATGACATGCGCGCCATCGACGAACTGGGCATGCGCGAGGTCATGCGCCGCGCGCTGGAAGACCTGGAAGGCAGCGACACCCACCTGCACCTGAGCTTCGACGTGGACTACCTCGATCCCGACATCGCGCCCGGCACCGGCACGCCCGTGCGCGGCGGCCCCAGCTACCGCGAGGCCCAGCTGTGCATGGAGATGCTGGCCGACACCGGACGCCTGGGCTCGATGGATCTGGTGGAACTCAATCCCGCGCTGGATGTGCGCAACCAGACGGCCGAACTGGTGGTGGACCTGCTGGAGAGCCTGTTCGGCAAGAGCACGCTGGTACGGGCCGATCGCTGAAACCGATCAGGCGGGCGACAGCGAAACACGCCAGCCATCGCCAGTGGCGTCCGTGGCAAAACGCACGGGCACAAAGCGCTCGATCACCTCGAAATTGCTGCGCGCATGCGGCGTCAGTTCCGTGCAGGTGTAGCTGGCACCGCGCCCGCTGCGCCAGACAGCCAGCGCCAGCGGCAGGGCCCATTGGTCGGCCAGGTACGGGCCCAGCGCGGCCCGGCTGCCCTGGTGGCGGCGCACCTCGCGCGCCAGGTCGTGCGCCACCTTCTCGGCGCTGACGCCCTTCATGCCGAACTGCGTGAAGACTTCGCTCAGGTGCTCGTAGGCCAGCGTGGCCAGCAGCGCGTTGCCCGGCCCCTCGTTCTGGCGCACGGCAGCCACCTGCAGTTGCTCGCCAGACCACCCCAGGGCCTGGCCCAGATGGTCCAGTTCGCGCTGGGCCACCGCGCGTGGCAGCGCGGGCGCAAAGCATTCGGCGTGGCTGGCCATGGGGGCGCCGCGTTCGGTGATATCGAAAGGCGCAAGCCCATTGGCTGCCGGCGTGATCGTCACATCCATCTCGCCGCCACCGGCCGGATAAAAGCCCAGCCGGCGCAGCCGCAGCTCGCAGCGCGCGCCCAGCCTGTGCAGCAGCGGCGCATAGCTGCGCTCCAGGAAATGGAAGGGCGGCGCGGCCGGGTTGTGAGTGCCGCCGCCCAGGGTCAGGCGGCTTTCGCCATCGGCCAGCATCAGCGCGGGCCACAGCGTCTGCAGCAGCAGGGTGCAACTGCCCGCCGAGGCGATCACGAAGCGGTACTCGCCCGCGCGCACCGGCCCCGGTGTGAATTGCAGCGCCTGCGAATTCATCTCGGCACCCTGCATCTGCGCGCCGCAGACTTCAGCGGCGGCATTCACGCAGGCCAGGTGCTGGCGCATCAGGCCCGGCTTGGCGCGCCCGGCACGGATACGCTGCATGGCAAAGGGCTGGCCCGTGCACATGGACAGCGCCAGCGCGCTGCGCAGCATCTGGCCTCCGCCCTCCCCGGCGGAGCCGTCGATCTCGATCACTTTCATTTTTCTCTTTCATTCATTGCCGCCGAAGCGCGCCACGGCATCCTGCAGATAGCGGTCCAGCGGCGCCGCATCGGCCTGCTCCCCTGGATCGGGCGCATGGGCCATGGCATGCGCCAGCTCGCGCTCCAGAAAATCATGGACCCGCACCCGGCGCGGCCCCCTGGCGGCCTCGCCCAGGCGCATCTTGAGTTCCAGCAGCTCATTGAGTTCGGCCAGCAGGCCTGCATCCTCCAGCGTGCCCGCCGCCAGCTGAGCAAAGCGCATGGGCGGCGCACCACGCCCCTCGCGTATCCAGCGCGCGGCCAGCAAGGGGCGCAGCACGTAGAAATATTTCTTGTAGCGCACCACATCGCCCTGCAGGTGGGCGCGCAGGTTCTTGCGCGCCATGGCCACGTAATGGTGGTAGCCGCGCACCGGCGAAAAGCCCTGCTCGGCCAGCAGATGAAGGCGCTCGGCCCAGGGCTGCTCCTGCCGGTAGACCACGGGCGAGCGCAGCCATTCGAGCAGCGTGGGGTTGGAGGCGCGCAGCAGCCCCAGCGCCTTGCGCAGCTCCCAGCCGCTGACATCGAGCTCGCCCCCGAGCGGCTGCTCTATGACATCGCGGCCCGGCGCCACGGTCAGATACCAGGGCAGGCGGTGTACATAGATGAAGCGCACGTCGTAGTCGCTGTCGGGCGAGGCAAAGCCCCAGCCCCGGCTGCCCGACTCGCAGGCAAACAGCACCGTGACCTCGTGCCTGCGCTCCACCTCGGCCAGGTTGGCCAGCACCGTGGCGCGCATGGCGTCGGAGACCGGATGCGCGCTCAATACCTTCTCTTCCCTCATGCTCTCATCCTGCTTTCTGTTCTGGAGGATGAGAGCCCCGGGCCCTCATCCACTCACCCTTTCACGCACACCACCTGTTTGAGCGTGTGCACCACCTCGACCAGATCCTGCTGCGCGGCCATGACCGCATCGATGTCCTTGTAGGCCATGGGAATCTCGTCCACCACGTTGGCATCCTTGCGGCATTCCACGCCCTCGGTGGCCTTGATGTGGTCCTCCACGCTGAACATCTTCTTGGCCTTGGTGCGGCTCATCACGCGGCCCGCACCGTGGCTGCAGCTCTCGAAGCTCTCCGGGTTGCCCAGGCCGCGCACGATATAGCTGCGTGCGCCCATGCTGCCCGGGATGATGCCCAGCTCGCCGCGCCGCGCGCTCACCGCGCCCTTGCGTGTGATGAACACGTCCTGCCCGAAATGGCGCTCCTGCTGCACGTAGTTGTGGTGGCAGTTCACCGCCTCCACATGCGACTCGAAGGGCTTGGCGATCACCTTGCGCACCGTGGCGATGAGGTTGGCCATCATCACCTCGCGGTTGCGCATGGCGAACTTCTGCGCCCAGGACACGCCGCGCACATAGTCGCCAAAGTAGCGGGCCCCTTCCTCGAAGTAGGCCAGGTCCTTGTCGGGCAGGTTGCGCTGATGGAGTTCTGCGTCCTTCTTGGCTAGTTCGATGAAATGGGTGCCGATGGCATTGCCCACGCCGCGCGAGCCCGAGTGCAGCATGAACCACACGAAGCCCGCCTCGTCCAGGCAGATCTCGATGAAGTGGTTGCCGCTGCCCAGCGTTCCGAGGTGCTTGCGGTTGTTGGTGTTGGCCAGGCGCGGATGCAGCTCGCACAGCAGGTCGAACTCATCGGCCAGCGTGGCCCAGACCTGGTCCACCGACACGGGCGGGTTCTCCCAGCTGCCGGGATCGCGGCCCCGGTGGCGCGGCACCGAGCCATGCGGCACGGCCTGCTCTATCGCCGAGCGCAGCGGGCCCAGGTTGTCGGGCAGGTCCTCGGCGCGCAGCGTGGTCTTGGCAGCCATCATTCCGCAGCCGATGTCCACGCCCACGGCTGCCGGGATGATGGCCTTGATGGTGGGGATCACCGAGCCCACGGTGGCGCCTATGCCCAGGTGCACGTCGGGCATGGCCGCGACATGCTTGAACACCACGGGCAGGCGCGCGGCGTTCTCCAGCTGCTTGCGCGCCTCGTCCTCCACGGGCACGCCTCGGGTCCACATCTTGATGGGGACGCCGTTTTCCACGTTGTGTTGCAGGTAGTTCATTGCGTTGTCCTTCAGTCTTCTTGTCTGTTCGTCTTGTTTAGATCTTGCTGCCGCCCGGCTCATCCACGCATCAGGCGAGACAGGTCCCGCTTGCGGATGGCGCTGCCCAGGCTTTGATAGTCCCGCAGCGGGAATTCATGCTCCAGCCAGCGCTTTCTGTATTCCTCGACACCCATGCCGCAATAAATGCCGTCCAGCACGCGGTACACGCTGCGCACCACGTCCTCGCGGGCCACCTGCCCACGGGCCAGCACTTCATAGTCATCCATGGCGGTGATGCCCCAGCTGGCCCAGTCCGCGTACTGCCGCAGCTCGTAGGAAAGGGTGTCGCGATCACCTTCCATGCTCAAATGCACTTCGCCGGGCTCGTCCATGAACAAGGCGGCAGCCCGGTGAGCGCCCTTGGCCAAGGCCAGCGCCATGGCGGCCAGATCCCCCAGCGAATCGTGCAGATAGGACACGGCACACACCAGTTCCTCCTCGGGCGTGCTGAACTTCAACGTCGCCCAGCCCGCCTTGCCCACCTCATAGCTCCATAGTTCTTCGAATGCGGCCATGGCCGTACCTTTCTTTTGTTTCTTCGTTGTCCGTTGTGCCCCGACCGGCCTGCCGGTCAACGCATCTTCACCAGCCCGTTGAGCACCTGGTCCAGCCCCCCGAACACGGAGATCTTGTCGATGCGCTCGGCCACGCGCTCCAGCGTCTCCAGCTCCTTCATGCGCAGGGCCACGGGGTTGTCCTCCATGACCTTGGCGGTGTTGAGCAGCGAGCGCGTGGCTGCCGTTTCCTCGCGGCGGCGGATCACGTTGGCCTGGGCCTGCTTTTCCGCCTGTACCACCTGGGTCAGGATGGTCTTCATCTCGCCGGGCAGAACGATGTCCTTCACGCCCACGCTCTCCAGGACCATGCCGAACGGCTGCAGCCTGGCGGCCATGTGCGCGGTCACCACGTCATCGATCACCGTCTTGTTCTCCAGCAGCTCATCGAGCGTGCGGGTGCCCACGGCGGCGCGCAGCGCGAACTGCAGTTCCCGGTACAGATGCTCGGCCGGCTTTTGCAACTGGGCAAAGGCGCGCAGCACATCCGTGTGGCGGTAGGTGGCGCTCAGGTTCAGGCGCAGGCTCACCTTGTCGCGGGTCATGATGTCCTGGCCCGAGACCTCGACGGCCTGCAGGCGCAGATCCACCAGCTCCACGGCAATGCTGCGGCCGAACTTCCAGAATGCATAGCTGCCGGCCTGCAACAGGCGGTCCACCTTGCCGTCGATGGTCAGCAGCGCGCACTGGCCTGCGGGCACCTGCACCTGCAGCACGCCGTTGAGGCCGGACACGCTGCGCTGTCGCAGCTGCGTCTGGGTCAGGCGCGCCGCCAGGGCGGCGGGCAGCTCGGCGCCGGCCTGCAAGTCGACCACCTGCACGTCCACCTCCACCAGCCCCTTCCAGTACAGGCGGCGCGTGCCGGGCGGCAGGATCTCGACCAGCACGCCGTTTTCGCTGCGCAGGCCCGCCTCGGTCTCGGACAGTTCCACGCGCAGGAATTCGGCAGCCACCACGGCGGGCTCCTGGGCCATCAGGTAGTCGGCCAGGCCGTGCGTGAAGGCGGGTTGCTCCAGGGCAAAGGTTTCCACGCGCAACTGGTCGGTGCCGGCAAACAGCCAGTGCCGGCCGCTGTGCAGCACGCGTTCGAAATCGCCATTGCGCAGCAGCAGGGCGCGTTCGTTCTTCTTGATGGTGATGCGTTGGATCTTCAGCATTTCTTCTTCTCCTCGTTCGGCGCCTTCGCCGCAATCAACAGGGGTGCCGTTACAGCAGTGGCGGGGTTCCAGGGGGCGCGGCCCGGGCCTTGCAGTGCGCCGTGGCGGGCAACCCTGGAAACAGGTTGCAGCGTGGCTGGCTGCGGGCGCGGACCGTGCCGGGACCTGGCGCAGCCGCCGCCGCTGACGGGTGGCGGCCTTGGGCTGCATCGCAACCCGGTGGCCACCTCCCGCGTTCGGCGGGTGGTCTTTCGACCGTTTCAATAGCCCGGCCTTGCGGCCGGAAGAGTGGACAGGAATCGAACCTGCGACAGTCCTCTTGCGAGGGTGCTCTACCAGACTGAGCTACCAGTGGTGGGCAAGCCGGGACTCGAACCCGGCATGTTCTCCTTTGGAGACGTCACCGCGACCTTGCCCTCACCCAGTGCTTACGGCGTGCGGCATGCAGGAAATCGACAAGCCCCTGAGGACCCGGACTTCCGGCACCGGCGAGGCGGGCCTTTGCCCCAACCCCGGCCTGTGAGCGGTCACCGCTTGCACTGGATGCCTTGTCTATTGCGAGATGCGTGCCAACCTGGGATCAGGCGCCAAAATATTCCTCAACCCATTGATTTGTTTGGATAAATCTCGAATCGCACTTTTCCTGATTTCTTCTTCAATCCAAAGAAACTAGAATTTCAGCTATTTAACTAGACAAGAACATGGAAAAGAAAAAGGTCGTCATCGGCTTTCTGGGAACGCAGCTGGACTCCGGCAGGGGCGCGGGGCGCTGGGAAAAATGGCGGCCGACCCTCTCCCTCATGCAGCATGAGGATCTGGTGGTGGAGCGGCTGGAACTGCTCTACACGCCGCCCCATCTGGCCCTGGCGCAGCTGCTGCAGGGCGACATCGCCACGGCATCGCCCGAGACCCAGGTGAACCTCGTGCCCATGGACATTGCCGACCCCTGGGATTTCGGGGAGGTCTATGCGCGGCTGTTCGACTGGACGCAGGCCTACCGCTTCGACCCCGAGCGCGAGGAGTACTGGACGCACATCACCACGGGCACGCACGTGGCACAGATCTGCCTGTTCCTGCTGGTGGAGTCGCGCCGCATTCCCGGCGTGCTGGCCCAGACCTCCCCACCCCGGCGCCAGCGCATGGGCGACCCGGGCAGCTATGCGCTGATCGACCTGGACCTGTCGCGCTACGACGTGATCGCCCAGCGCTTCGGCGCCGAGCAGAGCGAGGCCGTGCAATTTCTCAAGAGCGGCATCGCCACGCGCAATGCCGGGTTCAACGCGCTGATCGACGAGATCGAGCGCGTGGCCGTGCGCTCGCGCGCGCCCATCCTGCTCACGGGCCCCACGGGCGCGGGCAAGTCGCATCTGGCGCGGCGCATGTACGAGTTGAAGAAGGCCAGGCACCAGGTGCAGGGCGATTTCGTGGAGGTCAATTGCGCCACGCTGCGCGGCGATGGCGCGGCCTCGGTGCTGTTCGGCCACAAGAAGGGCGCGTTCACGGGCGCTGCGGCCGACCGCGCCGGCCTGCTGCGCAGCGCGCACCAGGGCGTGCTGTTCCTGGACGAAATCGGCGAGCTCGGCCTGGACGAACAGGCCATGCTGCTCAAGGCCGTGGAGGAAAAGCGCTTCTATCCCATGGGCAGCGACCGCGAGGTCAGCAGCGATTTCCAGCTGGTCGCCGGCACCCACCGCGACCTGCGCATCGACGTGGCGCAGGGGCGCTTTCGCGAGGATCTGTTCGCGCGCATCAACCTGTGGTCCTACGCGCTGCCGGGCCTGGCCGGGCGCCCCGAGGACATAGAACCCAACATGGACCACCTGCTCGCGCGCTCGGCCGACGAGACCGGCCAGATGGTGCGTTTCAACGTGGAGGCCCGCGAGCGCTATCTGCGCTTTGCGCGCTCGCCCGATGCGCTGTGGAGCGGCAACTTCCGCGACCTGTCGGCCAGCATGACGCGCCTGGCCACGCTGGCCGACGGGGGGCGAATCTCCACGGCCCTGGTCGATGCCGAGATCCAGCGCCTGAAGTGGCTGTGGCAAAGAGGCGATGCCGTGCAGCCGGCCAGCGCCAGCCTGGAAAGCCTGCTGTCTGCCGACGTGCTGGAGCCGCTGGACCTGTTCGACCGCATGCAGCTCGAAGCGGTGCTGCGCGTGTGCCGTGAGTCGCCTTCGCTATCCGACGCAGGGCGCCGCCTGTTCGACCGGTCGCGCACCCAGCGCAGCGTGGTCAACGACGCCGACCGCCTGCGCAAGTACCTGCTGAAATTCGGCTTGAAGTGGGATGCCGTGGCGGGCCGAGCGCCGTAGCCACCACGACGGCGCGTTTGCGCGCCTGGGCTACAGCGCCTTGCGCAGCGTGGTCGGCGGGATCTTGAGCAGCTCGCGGTACTTGGCCACCGTGCGCCGCGCGCATTCGATGCCCTGCTCCTTGAGCATGTCGGCCAGCTGGTTGTCCGACAGCGGCTTCCTGGGGTCTTCGGCCGCGACGAACTGCTTGATCAGCGCGCGCACGGCCGTGCTGGAGGCATTGCCACCGGCCTCGGTACCCAGGCCCGAGCCGAAGAAGTACTTGAGCTCGTAGGTGCCCTGCGGCGTGGCCATGTACTTGGCCGTGGTCACGCGGCTGATGGTGGATTCATGCAGGCCCAGTGCGTCGGCAATGTCGCGCAGCACCAGCGGGCGCATGGCCAGCTCGCCATGCACGAAGAAGTTCTTCTGGCGCTCCACGATGGCCTGCGACACGCGCAGGATGGTGTCGAAGCGCTGCTGGATGTTCTTGATGAACCAGCGCGCCTCCTGTAGCCGCTGCTGCAGCGCCGCATGGCCTTCGCTGCCCCTGTGGCTGCGCAGCGCGCTGGCATAGATGTCGTGCACGCGCAGCCTGGGCATGACATCGGGGTTGAGCTGCACGCTGAAGTCCACGCGGCCCGCGCCGCTGCGCACGGGGCGCACGATGACGTCGGGCACGACGATATGGCGCTGCACGTCGGCAAAGCGCCGGCCCGGTCGCGGCTCCAGCCGGGTGATCAGCACCAGCGCCTCGCGCAGCCGCTCCTCGCGCGCACCGCACAGGCTGGCGAGCTTGCGCAGGTCGCGCCGCGCCAGCAGGTCCATGGGCTGGGCGCAGATGTCCAGCGCGGTGCGCAGCACGGCCTGCAGGTCTTCGTCCTCGGCACTGCCGTTGCCTTCGCGCTCGGCATCGGCCAGCTGGTCGCGCAGTTGCAGCGTCAGGCATTCGGCCAGGTCGCGCGCGCCCACGCCCACGGGCTCCAGGCTTTGAAGCAGGCGCAGCGCCACGGTGAAGCGGTGCACCAGTTCCTCGCACTCCTCCTGGTCGTCGCCCGCCAGGCCCTGTGCCAGCTCCTCGAGCGGGTCTTCCAGGTAGCCGTCGTCGTTGAGGTTCTCGATCAGAAAGCGCAGTGCGGCGCGATCCACCTCGCCCAGGCGCAGGCTCAGGGCCTGGCGGTGCAGGTGGTCGGTCAGGCTTTCGGCGCTGCGTGCCAGTTCGGTGGCATCGGCCTCGTCCTCCTCGCCCTGCCCGCGCGTGCGGCTGGAGGGCGCATCGCTGCCCCAGTCGCGATCATCATTGCCCGAGGTGGTCTGGCCGTCGCCCTCCCAACTCAGGGACTCGGCCGTGCCGGAAGTCTCCGCGGCATCGCCGGAGGATGCGTCCGACGAGGACTCCCACTCCACCGCCGCCGAAGGCGTGTCTGCGCGGTTTTCCTGGAAGGACTCCGCGGCCTCGGCGCCGGGCGCGGCGGGCTCGCGGGTGCCGGCAGCCGCTTCATGGTCGCCGTCCTCGTTCGCCAGCTCCAGGAAGGGGTTGTCGCCCAGCATCTGCTCCACTTCCTGCGCCAGCTCCAGCGTGGACAGCTGCAGCAGCTGTATCGACTGCTGCAGTTGGGGAGTGAGCGAAAGATGCTGGGAGACGCGCAGCGACAGACCGGGCTTCAAGCGGCAGCTCCTTCGCGCAGACAGTCCCGCAGACAGGCCAGGCAGGGCATGGCGCTACATCCGGAAATGTTCGCCGAGGTAGACACGCCGCACTTCGGCGTTGTCCACGATCTCCTCGGGTGTGCCCTGGGCCAGCACGTGGCCGTCGCTGATGATGAAGGCATGGTCGCAGATGCCCAGCGTCTCGCGCACGTTGTGGTCGGTGATCAGCACGCCGATGCCGCGCGCCTTGAGAAAGCCGATGATGCGCTGGATCTCGATCACGGCGATGGGGTCGATGCCGGCAAAGGGCTCGTCCAGCAGGATGAAGCGCGGCTGCGTGGCCAGGGCGCGCGCGATCTCGACGCGGCGGCGCTCGCCGCCCGACAGCGCCAGCGCAGGCGATGCGCGCAGATGGTCCACGCGCAATTCCTGCAGCAGCGCCGTGAGGCGCTCCTCGATGACGCTGCGCGACAGCGGCTGGCCCTGCTCGTCCTTTTGCAGCTCCAGCACGGCGCGCACGTTGTCCTCGACGCTGAGCTTGCGGAAGATCGATGCCTCTTGCGGCAGGTAGGACAGGCCCAGGCGCGAGCGCTGGTGGATGGGCATGTTGCCCACGGCCTGGCCGTCGATGAAGATGTCGCCGCCGTCGCTGCGCACCAGGCCCACGATCATGTAGAACGAGGTGGTCTTGCCCGCGCCGTTGGGGCCCAGCAGGCCCACGACCTCCCCCTTTTTTACGGACAGCGACACGTCCTTGACCACCTTGCGGCTGCCGTAGGACTTGGCCAGATGGCGCGCCTGCAGGCTGCTGCCCTGGTCGGCGCGTGCAGTGGCGGCCGGGGCTGCGGCTTGCCCGCTCATCGCTTGGTACCGCCGAGGCTGTCCAGACTGTTGCTGGGCTGCAGGGACGTGCCCGGCGTGCCCGCTGCGGGGGCGCGCGGCTGGGAGCCCGGCGTGCCTTCCTTGGGCGCCAGCACGGCGCGCACGCGCCCGCCCTGGCCGGCCGTGGAGCTGGGCTGGCCGCCGCTGGTTTTTTGGCCGTCGACGGTGAACACGTCGGTGAGGTTGTTGTAGACGATGATGGAGCCGGTGATCTCGTCGCTGAGCTGGCCGCCGCGATAGCGGCGCAGTTCGCCCCGGCGGATGAACTTCACGAGGTCGGCCTTGCCGTCGTACTCGATGACCTCGCCCTCCCCTTCCACGAATTCCTCGGGCTGGCCCGGCACGGTATCGCGCTTTTGGCGGAAGAAGGCGCGCTTGCCCGACTCGGCCGTCACCACGCCGTACTGGAAGCCTTCAGGGTCCTGCCGCACATCGAGCTGGGCGCCGCGCAGCACGATGGTGCCCTTGGTCATCACCACGTTGCCGGTGAACACGCTGGTCTGCTTGAGTTCGTCATGGCGCAGCGCATCAGCCTCGATGTTCATGGGCTTGGTGCTGTCGGCCTTTTCGGCCTGGGCCATACCGGCGAAAGCCGCCAGGGCGGCGGCGAGCAGGAGGGAGGAAAGTCGTTGTTTCATGGAGGGCACGCTTCTTGCATCCATTGTAGGGGGTGTCGCGCGCAACCGTTCCTGGCGTCTTTCAACGCGCACGGGAAGCGCCGGCACAAAGGCACAAAAAGAGGTTTCCAAAAGCGACAGGCCCGCGCAATGGCGGGCCTGTGGCGCTGTGGCGGACCGGCTGGACCGAGGCCCCGGCCTCAGCCCTTGCGGCTGGTGGCGATCAGCTGATCGACCACGCGCAGCACATTGGTCATGTTGCCGGCCTTGGTGCCGTCGGTGTAGTAGCGGCCTGCAACGCCCATGGCCGGCACGCCTTCCACGTCATAGTCCTGCTGCAGCTGGGTGGCCTTGCGAACCTGGTTGGAGACGCTGAAGGAGTTGTAGACCTCCTTGAACTTGGCCACGTCCACGCCCTGCTTGCCGACCCAGGCGAAGATATCCTCGTCCTTGGCCAGGCGGTTGCGCTCCACATGGATGGCGTGGAAGGCGCGCGCATGCATGGTGTCCAGCAGGTTCATGCCTTCGAAGGCGTAGTAGAGCTTTTGCTGGGGCACGAAGCTGGCGTTGAAGGCCACGGGCACGCGGTGCACGACCACGTCGGCCGGCGCCTGGTTCTTCCAGGCGGCAAAGGTGGGCTCGAACGCATTGCAGTGCGGGCAGCTGTACCAGAAGAACTCGACCACCTCGACCTTGCCGGCACCGGCGCTGGTGGGTGCGGGCTTGGCCAGCTTGATGTAGTCCTTGCCCTCCTTGGGCGCTGCGGCCTGGGCCTGGGCGGCGGAAGTGCCCAGCGTCAGTGCGCTGGCAGCGGCTGCCGAGGCAGCCAGGGAAAAGTCGCGGCGATTCATCAAAACAAACTCCTCGTTCAATGCTGCAGATTAGGAGGCAGGGGCCCGCCAAAAGTTCAGCGCTCTTGTCGCAACGCGCTTTCAGCGTGCGGCGCGCACCAGCGTGGACTCGACCCCGGCGCCATCGAGCTTTTGCTTGAGCTGCTCGGCATCGTCGCGCTTGGTGAACGGACCCACACGCACGCGGAAGATGGTGATGCCGTTTTGCTCGCGCTCGCTCACGCGCGCCTCCCACCCCAGCATGGCCAGCTTGGCGCGCTGCGCATCGGCATCGCCCTGGCTGCGGAAGGCGCCGGCCTGCACGAAGTAGTTGAAGGCGGCTTCGGCCTTTTCCGCCTTTTCCGCCTTCTCGGCGGCAGCGGAGCGCGACTTGACCAGGTCACCCAGCGGATCGGCCGAGCTCTTGCCATCGGCCTTGGTTTCGGGCTTGGCGGGCGGCTTGGCCGGGTCCACGGGCGCGGGTGGCGGAGTCACGCCCCCTGCCACGGCGGGCGGGGTGGGGGCGGCTGGTGCGGTGCTGCCGGGGAGGCTGGGCGTGACGGCGGCCGGTGGCGGCGGCGCCGGGTTCTTGCCCTGCAGCGGTGCGTTGGGGTCCCAGTTCTTGTTGCGCTGGGCCTCGGCCGCGTCCTGGTCGGCCGTCTTGCCGCCCTTGGAGAGAAAGGGCACGGGCACCTTGGTCACATAGACGGCGACGGCCAGGGCTGCTGCCAGCCCGACGATCATGCCGATGATGAGACCGATGACGGTG
Organism: Delftia acidovorans; assembly: GCA_031286585.1. Taxonomy (GTDB): domain Bacteria; phylum Pseudomonadota; class Gammaproteobacteria; order Burkholderiales; family Burkholderiaceae_C; genus Comamonas; species Comamonas acidovorans_A. Next base: position 8,786 of record JAITUC010000048.1, on the reverse strand, counting down.
CCCCCACGTTGCTGTGTCTTCATAGATCGCTTGTCGCTCGAAGTTACATGCGTTGCGGGGCCGAAACGCCCAGCACTGCTAGGCCATTGTGCAATACCTGGCGCGTGGCCGAGATCAGCGCCAGGCGGGCGAGCTTGACCTTTTCGTCGTCCACCAGGATGCGTTCCGCGTCGTAGTAGCTGTGGTACAGCGAGGCCAGTTCGCGCAGGTAGAACGTCACGTCGTGCGGCGCATTGCCTTCGGCGGCCGAGGTCAGCATGGCCGGGTACTTGGCCAGCTGCAGCATCAGCGCCTGGGCCTGCGGGCCTTCCAGCGCCGACAGGTCCACGTCCTTGAGCGTGGCCGCGTCACCGCCCCAGGCGGCCAGCACCGAGCAGATGCGCGCATGGGCGTACTGCACGTAGTACACGGGGTTGTCGTTGTTCTGGGCCACGGCCAGGTCCACGTCGAAGGTGTACTCGGTGTCGGGCTTGCGGGACAGCAGGAAGAAGCGCACCGCGTCCTTGCTGGTCCACTCGATCAGGTCGCGCAGCGTGACGTAGGAGCCGGCGCGCTTGCTGATCTTGACCTCCTCGCCGCCGCGCACCACGCGCACCATGGTGTGCAGCACATAGTCGGGATAGCCGGCAGGGATGCCCACGTCGGCGGCCTGCAGGCCGGCGCGCACGCGCGCGATGGTGCCGTGGTGGTCCGTGCCCTGGATGTTGACGACCTTGGAGTAGCCGCGCTTGAATTTCTGGATGTGGTAGGCGACATCGGGCACGAAGTACGTGTAGTTGCCGTCCTGCTTGCGCATCACGCGGTCCTTGTCGTCACCGTAGTCGGTGGACTTGAGCCAGAGCGCGCCGTCGAGTTCGTAGGTATGTCCGCCCGCAATCAGGCGCTGCACCGCTTCCTCGACATAGCCGTTGGTGTAGAGGCTGGATTCGAGGTAGTACTCGTCAAAGTGCAGGTTGAAGGCCTGCAGGTCCTTGTCCTGCTCGTTGCGCAGATAGGCGACGGCGAACTGGCGGATGTTGTCGTAGTCCTCGACATCGCCGTTGGCCGTGAATTCGCGGTCATCGGCCTTGACGGTCTTGCAGGCCAGGAAGTCGTCAGCGATGTCCTGGATGTAGGAGCCGTTGTAGAAGGCCTTGCTTGCCGGATTCTCGGGGTCGATGGGCCAGCATTCGTCACCGGGCTTGAAGCCCTTGGCACGCAGCTGCGTGCTCTTGGTCAGCGTGTCGATCTGCACGCCCGCGTCGTTGTAGTAGAACTCGCGGTGCACGCCCCAGCCCTGGGTGGCATAGAGGTTGCAGATGGCGTCGCCCAGCGCGGCCTGGCGGCCATGGCCCACGTGCAGCGGGCCGGTGGGGTTAGCGGAGACGAACTCGACCAGCATCTTTGCGCCACGGTCGGCCAGCCAGCCGAACTTCTCGGCCTGCTCCAGCACTTCGCGGATGATTTGCTGCTTGGCGGCGGGCTTGAGGCGGATGTTCAGAAAGCCGGGGCCGGCGATCTCGATGGCATCGACCCAGCGTTGGAAAGAGGGCGTGGCCTCCAGCGCAGCCTTGAGCTGCTCGCCCAGCGAACGCGGGTTGAGCTTGAGCGGCTTGGCCAGCTGCATGGCGGCCGTGCAGGCGAAATCGCCATGGGCAGCCACCTTGGGGGATTCAAAAGCGGCACGGGCACCGGCGCCGGGCGACAAAGTTTCAAGCTCGCCGGCCAGAGCCGCGAGCAGTTCCTGTTTGACGGAGAGCATCGGCGGATTCTACGTGGCAGGCCCACCCCATGCCGCCGGACAGGAAAACGGAGCCTACATGCCCCGCGCCCAGAACACCGCGACGACGGCGATCACGGGCACCACATGGGCCTGCCACATCACCCAGCGGCGCGTGCTGGCGACCTCGGCCGCCTGGGGCAGGCCCTGGCCGGCATCCAGCGCGCGGCGCCAGCGCCTGAAGGCCAGCGTGGGCTTGATCGACAGCAGCGCACCGACGACAAACAAAGTCATCTTCAGATGAAACAGTGGCTGCGAGACGTACCAGGACATGCCCTTGACGCCCCACACCAGACGGGCGATGCCGGTGAGCACCAGGAAGACCACGGCAAGGCCATAGATCATGTCCAGCCGCGCCAGGCGCTGCACCACGGCGGCGTTCATCCACTCGCTGCGGCACAGCGCCGCCTGGCTGGACAGGAACACCACGAAGGTGAGGATGGCCAGCAGGTGGAGGCTGGCCAGGATGGCTTCTATCGTCATGGGGAATCCGTATAGAAATTGGGCCTCTTGGGCCAAGCGTCCATTACGCCAGAAACGGGGACTGCCATCGTGATGTCCGAGGCAATCGGTAGACCACTGCGGTCCGGTCAGCGCCCCAGTTCCGTGCGCACCCAGTCGTCCAGCAGTGTCTTTTCATAGCGCAGGGGGTCGTTGGGATACAGGTCCGGGCGCATCATGAAGCTGGCATCGCGCAGCTGACGGCCGCCTTCTCGCAGCAGCTTTCCATCGGCTCCCAGCAGCTTGAAGCGCAGGTCGATGCGCGGTGGGTAGATGTCGCGCACGATACGCACATCGGCCGCCTGGGGCCCGCGCCAGGGCTCGAAGCCGCCTGCGCGCTGCACATCGGTGAGGTGGACTTCAAGCCGCTGGCCCTGGCGCAGCCTGGGCGCGGCACGCTCGGCCAGGAACTGGGCCAGCGCATCGACCCAGGCGCGGCGCGCCTTCTCGGACTCCTGGGGCCCGTTGCGCCCGGCATCGAACCGCGAGGGGTCGTCGAAGGTCACGCTCACGATGCCGGCAGGCACCGCGCCCTGCCGCATCCCGCCCTGCCCCGGCCCCTGGACGGCGCAGCCTGCCAACATGCCCAGGCAGGCGGCTCCCAGCGCCATGCGCATCCAGCGCCGCCGTCCTGAGGCCGCGCCCTGCGTTGCGGGTATCGCTTTCGTCGCTATCGACACTGCCATGCTCATTCCTTCTTGCCGGGTGGCCCGCTCAGGCCGCGTGGGTACGCCGCCAGAAATCCGGCTGCTCGTAGTGGTGCTTGAGATAGTCGATCCACAGCCGCACACGCAGCGGCATGTGCTTGCGCTGGGGAAAGACGACAAAAATGCCATTGGGCGGCGCCGCAAAAGCCTCCAGCACGGCCACCAGGCGGCCCGAGGTGATCTCGGCCTCCACCTCCCAGGTGCTGCGCCAGGCGATGCCCCAGCCGCCCAGGCACCAGTCGTGCAGCACCTGGCCGTCGGAGCAGTCCAGCGGGCCGCCCGGCTTGAAGTGCACGACCTCGCTGGTGCCGCTGTCGGGATGGGGAATGCGAAAGGCCCAGCCACGCGTCTGCGAGGCGTCGCTGGACAGCGTCAGGCAGTCGTGCTGGGTCAGCTCGCTGGGGTGGCGCGGCGTGCCCCGGCGCTCCAGGTAGGCGGGCGTGGCCACGCACTGGCGCCGGTTGTCGGCAATGCGCACGCTGACCAGGGCCGAGTCGGGCAGATCGCCCACGCGCACCGCGCAGTCAAAGCCTTCGCCGGCCAGATCGACCACGCGGTCGCTGAGGTTCAGGGAAATCGTCACATCCGGGTGCAGATCCCGAAAGAGCGGCACCAGCGGCGCCACATGCCGCCTGCCAAAGCCCGCCGGCGCCGTGATGCGCAGGTGGCCCGTGGCCTTGACCCCGCCCGCGCTGACACTGGCCTCGGCGTTGGACACATCGGACAGCAGGCGCTGGCAATCCTCCAGAAAGGCGCTGCCCTCATGCGTGAGGGAGATGCGCCGCGTGGTGCGCACCATGAGCTTGACCCCCAGGTGCTCTTCCAGGGCATCGAGGCGCCGCCCCATGATGGCCGGCGCCACGCCTTCCGCCTTGGCCGCTGCCGTGAGGCTGCCGCGCGTTGCCACCGATACGAATGACTCGAATGCCTTGAGCTTGTCCATGACCGCTGTCCGTTTCTTTTCCGTGTTCTTGTGGGGCATGCGAACGCATACCCGTCTCCTGTGACACGCCTTTCTGCATAGTGGGCACTGGCTGTCTTCCATGTGCACCATGCATAGGGCTGCGCGCCAAAGCCGGCCGGTTTTGGCGCGCGCATAACCTTCCCACATTTTTGCGTAAAAGTCACGAGTTTTAAGATTTATGGTCTATTTATGTACGCAAATAAATCTAATAAAGTATTCCTTATAGTCAGGCCCGAAAAGGGTCTGCCAAGCCTTTCCATCCATCCAACCCGGGGTTCCCACCATGACCGATCGCACCCAAGCCCACAGCCTGCAGGTCGCTACAGAGCTGCACCGTTTCATCAATGAACAAGTGCTCCCGGGCACCGGTGTCACTCCCGAGGCGTTCTGGAAAGGCTTTGACGCGATCGTCAACGATCTGGCTCCCCGCAATGCCGCCCTGCTGGCCGAACGCGACCGCCTGCAGACCGAGCTGGACACCTGGCACAAGGCCCATCCCGGCCCCATCACCGACATGGCCGGCTACCAGCAGTTCCTGACGCAGATCGGCTATCTGGTCGAGCAGCCCAAGGATGCCAAGGCCACCACCACCAACGTGGATGCGGAACTGGCCATCCAGGCCGGCCCCCAGCTGGTCGTGCCCATTCTCAACGCCCGCTATGCGCTGAACGCCGCCAACGCGCGCTGGGGCTCGCTGTATGACGCGCTGTACGGCACGGACGCCATCGGCGAAGACGGCGGCGCGGAAAAGGGCAAGGGCTACAACCCGGTGCGCGGCGCCAAGGTGATCGCCTTCGCACGTGATTTCCTGGACCAGGCAGCCCCGCTGGCCTCGGGCTCGCACAAGGATGCCGCCGGCTATCGCGTGGAAGCTGGCCAGCTGGTCGTCGCGCTCAAGAGCGGCGGCACCACGGGCCTGAAGAACACTGCCCAGTTCGTCGGCTACCAGGGCGATGCCGCAGCGCCTTCTTCCGTGCTGCTGATCAACAACGGCCTGCACATCGACATCCGCATCGACAAGACCACGGCCATCGGCCAGACCGATGCCGCCGGCGTGGCCGACGTGGTGGTCGAAGCCGCCCTGTCCACCATCCTGGACCTGGAAGACTCCGTGGCCGCCGTGGATGCCGAAGACAAGGTGGTGGGCTATGCCAACTGGCTGGGCATCCTCAAGGGCACGCTGACCGAAACCTTCGACAAGGGTGGCAAGAGCATGACGCGCGGCCTGAACGCCGACCGCGAGTACACGGGCGCCGATGGCAAGCCCGTCAAGCTGCATGGCCGTTCGCTGATGTTCGTGCGCAATGTCGGCCACCTGATGACCAACCCGGCCATCCTCTGGGGCAACGGCAAGGAAATCCCCGAGGGCATCCTGGACGCCATGGTCACCACGGCCATCGCCGTCCATGACATCAAGGGCCTGGGCGCCAACGGCATCCGCAACTCGCGCACGGGCAGCGTCTACATCGTCAAACCCAAGATGCATGGTCCCGCGGAAGCCGCCTTCGCCAGCGAGCTGTTCGGCCGCGTGGAAAAGGTGCTGGGCCTGCCCGAGAACACCGTCAAGCTGGGCATCATGGACGAGGAGCGCCGCACCAGCGTCAACCTCAAGGCCTGCATCGCCGCGGCCGCATCGCGCGTGGCCTTCATCAACACCGGCTTCCTGGACCGCACGGGCGATGAAATGCACACCGCCATGTATGCCGGCCCCATGGTCCGCAAGGCCGACATGAAGGGCAGCGCCTGGCTGGCCGCCTATGAGCGCAGCAACGTGCTCGTGGGCCTGGGCCTGGGCCTGCGCGGCAAGGCGCAGATCGGCAAGGGCATGTGGGCCATGCCCGACCTGATGAAGGCCATGCTGGAGCAGAAGATCGGCCACCCCAAGGCCGGCGCCAATACCGCCTGGGTCCCCTCGCCCACGGCCGCCACGCTGCACGCCCTGCACTACCACCAGGTCAACGTGGCCGAAGTGCAAAAGCAGCTGGAGCAGACCAATGCCGACGCCGAGCGCGCCACCATCCTGGCCGACCTGCTGCAGGTGCCCGTGGTCAAGGAAGACAAGTGGAGCGCGGCCGAGAAGCAGCAGGAGCTGGACAACAACGTCCAGGGCATCCTGGGCTACGTGGTGCGCTGGGTGGACCAGGGCGTGGGCTGCTCCAAGGTGCCCGACATCCACAACGTGGGCCTGATGGAAGACCGCGCCACGCTGCGCATCTCCAGCCAGCACATCGCCAACTGGCTGCAGCACGGCATCGTGACCGAGGCCCAGGTGCGCGAGACCTTCGAGCGCATGGCCGCCGTGGTCGACCAGCAGAACGCGGGCGATGCGCTGTACAAGCCCATGGCCGGCCACTTCGACACCTCGATGGCCTACCAGGCCGCCTGCGATCTGGTCTTCAAGGGCAAGGAGCAACCCAGCGGCTACACCGAGCCCCTGCTGCATGCCTGGCGCCTGAAAGTAAAGGCAGCCGCCTGACACCTGGCGGCGCCCAACGCTGCAAAAGCACCCAGGCTTGCCTGAGGTGCTTTTTTCATGGGCCTACACTCAGAACCACGATGAGTGCCCCTTTCCTCGATGCCAGCCTGTGTCCGCTGTGCGGCCGCAGCAACCAGTGCGCCATTCTGGCGGGCATTGATCCGTTGAACTGCTGGTGCATGGACACGCCGGTTGCACCCGATGCACTGGCGCGCATTCCGGAGCCCATGCGCAACAAGGCCTGCCTGTGCCCCGCCTGCGCGCTTGGCACCGATAACACTCGACCGCCCGCGTCGGCCGATATGATGTCGCCGACCCCCCCCTAGAACTTGATCCCTGAGGAGATTGACATGCCCACGTACCACGTCGAAATGATGGAAGGCCGCACCGTCGAACAAAAGCGCAAGCTGGTCGAAGAGATCACGCGCGTCTCGGTCGAAGTCCTCGGTGGCTCGCCCGAATCGGTGGACATCCTGATCACCGACATCAAGCGCGAAAACTGGGCCACGGGCGGCAAGCTCTGGTCCGAACGCAGCTGAGGGTCTTTCGCTCGATGCGTGCAAAAGGCAGCTTTGGCTGCCTTTTTTCATGAAAGCTGGTCCTTAAACCCGCATTTCCATGAGTGCCCGCAGCGCACTCCCAGCCACCGTCCAGGGCACGGGCATGGTGGCATCTGGCTTCCAGTGCCTGGCAACACCATCCATGGACACCTGGGTCAGGGCCACCTGGGTGGCACCGGCGGCATGGGCCTGAACAGCCGCATCGGCCATGCACTCCACGTAGCCGGCGACATCACCGCTGCGGAAAAGAGCCCAGGCCCCTTCAACGCACTGCAACTGCACGCGTTGGGCTGCGTCGCCTTGCGGCAGTTCTCCCATGAACAGATTGCGCGTGGCTTCGTACGTGGTGGGAGCGGCGCACAGCAGAGCAATGCGCGATTCGGGGTCACTTTGCAAGGCAGCGGCCACTTTGCGGGCCAGCATGCCATCGGCACGCCAGACCTTGCCGCTGCGGCAATCCGCAACGGCCGGGCCCAGGGTCGAGCAGGTCAGCAGCACGGCATCGATATCGGCACGGTCTGCCAGTGCATCGAGCTGCACCGCCGTTTTTTGCCGAAGCGACGCATTCATGCCACCTGCAGCCTCCGCCTCCAACAACAGTTCCTCATGCACCTGATGAACGATTGAGTGGGCCGGCAAGCCCAGTTCGGCAGCAGCCTGCTCGAAGATAACTGCGTTGCTGCGCGCCGTATGCAGACAGAGGATGGGCATGGGTGTCTTCCGTTTTTTTGCCGTTACCCCGCATTGTGCTTGCAGCTGCCGCGCCAAGCGTTAGGCTATGGCTTGAACTACGCAAACAACGATACCGCCATGTGCCAGCTGCTTGGAATGAACTGCAACACGCCCACCGACGTGCGCTTCAGCTTTTCGGGGTTCACCCAGCGGGCGGGCAATACCGGCGACCATACGGACGGCTGGGGCATCGCCTTCTTCGAGGACAAGGGCCTGCGCCACTTCGTCGGCTACGAGCGCGCCATCGACTCGCCCATCGCCAAGCTGATACGCGAGTACCCGATCAAGAGCCGCAACGTCATCGCCCACATCCGCAAGGCCACGCAGGGCGCGGTAAGCCTGCAGAACTGCCACCCTTTCGTGCGTGAACTGTGGGGCCGCAACTGGGTCTTTGCCCACAACGGAGATCTCAAGGGCTTCGCTCCCAAACTGCATGCCCACTTCCATCCGGTAGGCAACACCGACAGCGAGCAGGCCTTCTGCTGGATTCTTCAGGAGCTCTGGAAGTCCCATGCCGGCCTGCCCAGCGTCCAGGAACTCACGCACACGCTGCGCGAACTGGCCAGGCGCATCTCGCCGCACGGTACCTTCAACTTCCTGCTGTCCAACGGCGAAGCGCTGTGGGCCCATGCCACCACACACCTGTGCTACATCGAGCGTCGCCACCCCTTTGCCCAGGCCCATCTGTCGGATGAGGACCTTACCGTGGACTTCGCCCGGGAGACCACACCACAGGACCGTGTGGCCATCATCGTCACGGCGCCATTGACCAAAAATGAGACCTGGACCTCGATCCAGTCGGGCGAACTCAAGGTATTTGTACAGGGTGAATGCCTGCCGCTCTGAGCGATTGCGCATTCAGGATTTGAAAAGAGAGCGCGTCAGCGCTCTCTTTTTTGGGATGTCCGTTTTTGGATGTTCCGTTGGGCTGTCCGTTTTGGCGGTCCTGCCCGCTTCTCCGTTTCCTGCAGCCCCAATGCAAAAAACCCCGTAGCTTTGGGCTACGGGGTTTCTTGGGCTGTAAGAGCCTGACGATGACCTACTTTCACACGGGAACCCGCACTATCATCGGCGCAAAGTCGTTTCA
>JAITUC010000029.1 GCA_031286585.1 Delftia acidovorans | reverse complement strand
TTCCACCGCCCTGCAAGAAGTTGGCAAGGGTGAGCGCCTAAAATGCCTGGGTTTGCCCTTGGTTGTGCTGAGGGCGCGTGTTTGCAACTTCTCTCTATTCACCACCATGTCTTTGAACAATGTGACCCCCGGCTCCAAGGCGCCTGAAGTTTTCAATGTCGTGATCGAAATCTCGGCCAACTCCGCTCCCGTGAAGTACGAAGTGGACAAGGAAACCGGCTGCGTGTTCGTGGACCGCTTCCTGGGTACTGCCATGCACTACCCCGTGAACTATGGCTATGTGCCCCAAACCCTGGCTGGCGACGGTGACCCGGTGGACGTGCTGGTGATGACTCCCGTCCCCCTGCCCACCGGTGTGGTCGTGCCCTGCCGCGCCATCGGTATCTTGCAAATGGAAGACGAGTCCGGCGTGGACGGCAAGGTGCTGGCTGTGCCCACCCAAAAGCTGCTGCCTGCCTACGACAAGATCAACCACCTGAGCGATATCCACGACATCACGCTGCAGCAGATCTCCCATTTCTTTGAACACTACAAGGACCTGGAAAAGGGCAAGTGGGTCAAGGTGCTGGGCTGGAAGGGCGTGGACGAGGCCAAGAAGGAAGTCGTGGACGGCATCGCCAACTACAAGGGCTGATCCTTTTCACTCCCGTTGAGGGAGTCTCAACTGCACTGAGGTAAATGCCCGCTTCGCAGTTGATACAATTTGAAACGCACCCGTTGCCTACGCGCCGGGTGCGTTTTTTGTTTTGTCGTGGATCAGGGTTTGGGCAGATCAATCAGGCGCTGGTGCGAGCCATCAGCCCGGGAGCGAGCAAATGAAGTTGGCAGATTGGCGCATGGGCACGAAGCTGGGCATGGGATTCCTCGTCATGGTCCTGTTCTCGGCCATCCTGGGGGCGGTGGCCTGGTTGCAACTGGCGCAGATGCACCGCAACGCGTTGCATTTGTCGGATGTGGCCCTGCCCAGCATGTTCCATGCCGGCGCCATGCGCTCCGAATACAACCGCCTGCGCCGCTATGAGGCCGGCATCGCATCGGCGCGCAGCCTGGGCGAGGTCGACGGCTTTGCCAAGCAGGTGCAGGACCGGCTGAAGACCATCGGCGAGCACGAGACGGCGCTGCGCGCGCTGATCGACCAGGAGGGCCTGCGCGCGGCCTTTGACGACTATCTCGGCTTCAAGCAGCAGTTCCTGGCCATGCATGCGCGCCTGCTGGAGCGCGCGCGTGCCGGCAACTATTCGTCCACCGAGGAGCAGGCCTTCATGGCCGACGAGATGGGGCTGATGTTTGCCGGCGAATCCGAGGCGCAGTTCGGCAAGCTGGCCGAAAGCGCCGGCCGCCTGCTGACCCTGCAGCGCGAGGCGGGCGAGCAGGCACGCCAGCAGGCGCAGGCCGGATTTGACCTCGCCCGCATCTGGGTGCTGGGTACGCTGGCCGTGGTGGTGGCCATTGCCGCCCTGGTGGGCTGGGCCATCACGCGTGCCGTGACCGTCCCCGTCGCCCAGGCCGTCCATGTGGCGCGCAACGTGGCGGCCGGCCATCTGGAGACGCCGGTCACCAGCCGCCGCCGCGACGAAATGGGCCAGCTCATCAACGCGCAGGAAGACATGCGCCGCAAGCTCGCCTCGCTGGTGGGCGAGGTGCGCGCCAACGCGCAGGGCGTGGCACTGGCCGCCGGCGAGATCGCCCAGGGCAATGCCGATCTGTCGGCACGTACCGAAAGCCAGGCCAGCGCGCTGGAGGAAACGGCAGCCTCCATGGAGCAACTGGGCGCCACCGTGCGGCAGAACGCCGACAACGCGCGCCAGGCCAACCAGATGGCGGCGTCCGCATCGGGCATTGCCGCGCGTGGCGGCGAAGTCGTGGCCCAGGTGGTGGACACCATGAAGGGCATCAACGACAGCAGCCGCCAGATCGCGGACATCATCGGCGTGATCGACGGCATTGCCTTCCAGACCAATATCCTGGCGCTGAACGCCGCCGTGGAAGCGGCCCGCGCAGGCGAGCAGGGCCGGGGCTTCGCCGTGGTGGCCGGCGAGGTCCGTTCGCTGGCTCAGCGCAGCGCCGAGGCGGCCAAGGAGATCAAGGCGCTGATCCAGGCCAGCGAGCAGCGTGTGGAGCAGGGATCGCAACTGGTGGACAAGGCGGGCGAGACCATGTCGGAAATCGTCACCGCCATCCGGCGCGTGACCGACATCATGGGCGAGATCAGCGCGGCCAGCAGCGAGCAGAGCGCGGGCGTGGCCCAGGTGGGTGATGCCATCACGCAGATGGACCAGGCCACGCAGCAGAACGCGGCCCTGGTGGAGCAAAGCGCGGCCGCCGCCCAGTCGCTGCAGCAGCAGGCGCAGGCCATGGTGGCCTCGGTCTCGGTATTCCGCACGGCTGCTGCTGATGCGCCAGCTGTCACCGTTGCGAGTGGCGCAGCGTCGCGTGCGACGGTTGCGACACCCTTGGCATCGCGTCCGGCCCTGGCTCCCATGGCCGCCAGGCCGGCGCACCAGATCACTGCGGCCACCCCGGCCAAGACTATCAAGGCCACCAAGACGACCACCGCCGACGATGAGGAGTGGGCCGCGTTCTGAGGCTTCACGCGCAGTTCCTATCCCTTTTCTGGCGGCTCCATGCCCTGCATGGGGCCGCTTTTCTTTTGCGTCTGGCGATGAGCCGGCGCAAGAGGGGAACGAGAGGCTGTGGCACAAATCTGCCAGTGCAGGTTTCTGCTTACTACCAGTACCTGAACTTGTCCTGAACAATGCCTGGATACTGGCAGAATATCAGTGGGTGTAGTCCTATTCTTACAGTGTGAACAATGGCGGCTTCTGGCGCCGCTCCCCAGGAGCGAAGGGATATCCCGTGATCACCTTGTTCTCATGGCCGCCACGCCTGGCGGCAATCACTCTTCCAGCAGACCGCGCCACTGCGGTGGCTCTCCCTCTCCGATCCCTGCCGACAAGCCGACTTGCGCGGTTGCGGCAGATCTGTTTTTGCGAAGTCCGCGCCGGGCCTGGCTGACGCCTTTCCATGGCGTACCACAAAGCTAGGCACAACAAGATGGCAGAACTTCGACAAGAAAGATGAATGTGAAAAACCTCAAGATCTCAACGCGCATGCTGGGCACCTTCGGCCTGCTGGTGGTGCTGCTGCTGGCCGTGGTGGCTGCGGCCCTGGTGCAGTTGCGCGCCATGCGCGCCAGCATGGAAGTCATCACGGGCAACGCCATGCCCAGCGTGGAAGTGATCAACAAGATCGGCGCCGACGTGGTGCGTGCCCGCTTGCTTGAAACAATCCATGTCCATAGCGAGAGTTCGTCAGGCAAGGCCGAGGCGGAAAAGCAGCTGGACCAGTTGCAGCGCCATTTGGCCGAACGCAAGAAGGTCTATGAGCCGCTGCTGTCCTCGGACGAGGAGCGCAGGCTGTACGCGCAGCTGCTTCAGGAACGCGAGAGCTACCAAGAGCTGAGCCGGCAGGTGCTGAAGCTCTCGCGCGATGGTGAAAAGGACAAGGCGCAGGACCTGCTGGAGGTAGCGTCGATGAAGCTGTACAACGATTCGACCCAAACGCTGGATCTGCTGGTCAAGCTCAACAGCGATGCCGCCTTGCAGGAAAGCCGCAATGCCGAGGCCGTGTACGGGCGCTCGGTCGTCGTTCTCAGCGTGGCGGCGCTGGCCGCGGTGCTGCTGGCCGTGCTGGCCGGCCTGTGGCTGACGCGCTCCATCCGCGCGCCGCTGGCGCATGCGGTCGATGCAGCGGACCGCGTGGCCAACGGCGACCTGGGCGGGACCATCCATATCGACCGCCATGACGAAACCGGCCTGCTGCTGGGCGCGCTGCAGCGCATGCAGTCCAGCCTGGTGCAGACCGTGCGCAGCGTGCGCCAGAACGCCGAAGGCGTGGCCTCGGCCAGCGCGCAGATTGCCTCCGGCAATGCCGACCTGTCCAGCCGCACGGAAGAGCAGGCCAGCGCACTGGAGCAGACGGCAGCCTCCATGGAGGAACTGGGCTCCACGGTGCGCCAGAACGCCGACAACGCACGCCAGGCCAATCAGCTGGCGCTCAATGCATCCAGCGTTGCGCGCCGTGGCGGCGAAGTGGTGGCCGAGGCCGTGGAGACCATGAAGGGCATCAACGACAGCAGCCGGCGCATCGGCGACATCATCGGCGTGATCGACTCCATTGCCTTCCAGACCAACATCCTGGCGCTCAATGCCGCCGTGGAAGCGGCACGCGCGGGCGAGCAGGGCCGGGGCTTCGCCGTGGTGGCAGGCGAAGTGCGATCGCTGGCCCAGCGCAGCGCCGAGGCGGCCAAGGAAATCAAGGCGCTGATCACGGCCAGCGTGGAGCGTGTGGAGCAGGGCTCGCAACTGGTGGACCGCGCGGGCACGACCATGAGCGAGGTGGTGGCCGCCATCGGCCAGGTCACCGACATCATGGGCGAGATCAGCTCGGCCAGCATTGAGCAGAGCTCCGGCGTGGCCCAGGTCGGCGAAGCCGTCACGCAGATGGACCAGACCACGCAGCAGAATGCGGCCCTGGTCGAGGAAAGCGCGGCCGCCGCTGCCGCGCTGCGCAAGCAGGCGCAGGACCTGGTCGAGGCCGTGGCCGTCTTCCAGTTGCCGCGTGGCGCCGCAGACAGCCACGCGCATGTGCCGCACAGGGCGCCGGCTCAGGCCAGCGCCGCAGCGCGCCCCGCAGTCCCGCCTGTCCGGCCCGCCAGCCCTGCGCGGCCTGCGGCCCTGGGCGGCAGCGCTGCGGCTGCAGGCGGAGAGACGCTGGCCCGCCGGCTTGAGCGCGATGCCACGCCCCCCATCCGGCCCCGCGCCGGACCCACGCAGGCCGGCAAACCTGCTCCACGCCAGTCCGGCCAGCCCGGGCAGAGCGATGACGACTGGGAAACCTTCTGAGCCTTTGCCCTGGCCTTACTCCTGGCGCAGCGGGCTGTGTGCCCGCAGCGCCTGCAGATAGCCGGCCATGCCCTCGCCCTCGCGGTCCAGAAAGCGCGAGATGGCTTCGGCAAACGACGGGTGGGCAATCCAGTGGGCGCTGGGAGTGACCACGGGCAACAGTGCCCGCGCCATCTTGTGTTCGCCCTGGGCGCCTCCCTCGAAGCGTGCGATCCCGCGTTCTATGCACCAGGCGATGGGCTGGTAGTAGCAGGCCTCGAAATGCAGGCAATCCACGCGCTCCAGTGCGCCCCAGTAGCGGCCGTAGGCCGTCCCCTGAGGGGCCTGCGGCGCGTGGGCGCGACCGCCCGGATGGCCGGCCGACAGCCTTGCGGCCTCAGCATCCAGCGCGATCAGGCTGCAGGCCATGGGCCGGCCATCTCGCTCAGCGATGAACATCAGCCAGGCCTCGGGCATCTGACGCGCCATGGCCTCGAAGAAGGCCGGTTCGAGGTACGGGGCGTTGCCATGCTCCAGGTAGGTGCGCTCATGGCAGCGGTAGAAAAAGGCCCAGTCCTCGGCGCCCATGTCCGGCCCGTGCAGGGCGCGAAAGCGCACGCCGGCCTCATGCACCTTGCGCCTTTCCTGGCGTATCTTCTTGCGCTTTTCCTGGTTCAGCGTCGCCAGGAAGTGGTCGAAATCGCTATGCCCGGCGCCATCGGCCCCCTGGTTGCTCCAGTGGAACTGCACGGTGCTGCGCTGCATCCAGCCGTCGGCATCGCAGGCCGCCAGATCCTCGGCATCGCTGAACAGCAGGTGCAGCGAGGACAGCTGCTGCGCCTGGGCCCATTCGCGCACCGCGCGTACCAGCGCTGCACGCAGCAAGGGCGTGCGCGCCAGCAGGCGGCTGCCCGGCACGGGCGTGAAAGGCACGGCCAGCACGCCCTTGGGGTAGTAGTCCAGCCCATGCTGGGCGTAGGCGCGCGCCCAAGCAAAGTCGAACACGTACTCGCCATAGGAGTGCGCCTTGGCGTAGACCGGGCAGGCGGCGACCAGCTCGCCGCCCTGCCAGAGGGTGACCACGCGGCCGGCCCAGCCGGTTTGCGGCACGGCGCTGCCGCTGGATTCCAGCGCGCTCAGGTACTCGTGGCGCATGAAGGGAGTGGGCGCGGCCTGCGATGCCAGCAGCGCATTCCAGGCCTGGGCATCGAGCTGCTGCACGCTGTCCAGCACGCGGGTGATAATTGCGGTTTCAGCCATGCCATTCCTTGCAGGCCGGTGTGACGCGCGCTGCCGCCTTTCGCTGTGGGGTGGCCTTGTCGGCCCTGTTGGCTCCATTGCATTCCATGACGCTCTCCATCTGCACTGCCCAGCTCAACTTTGTCGTGGGCGATCTGCCCGGCAATGTCCAGAAAATCATTGCCGCAGCCCGTGAAGCTTATGCCACGGGAGCGCGCTTGCTGCTGACGCCCGAGCTTGCCCTGTGCGGCTATGCGGCCGAAGACCTCTATCTGCGCCCCGCCTTTCTGGATGCCTGCGACCATGCCGTGCAGCAGCTTGCGCAGGAGACCGCGCAATGGCCCGGCCTGGCGCTGGTGCTGGGCCATCCCTGGCGCGACCAGGGCGCCGGTGGCGCGTTGCGCAATGCGGCCAGCGTGCTGCGGGACGGGCGCGTGGAATGCAGCTACGCCAAGCAGTGCCTGCCCAACTATGGCGTGTTCGACGAGCAGCGCTACTTTGTGGCCGGCCAAACCCCCTGCGTGATCGAGGTGCAGGGCGTGCATGTGGGCCTGCTGATCTGCGAGGACGCCTGGCATCCCGAGCCCGCACGCGCCGCCGCCCAGGCCGGTGCGCAATTGCTGGCCGTGATCAATGCCTCTCCCTTCCATGAGAGCAAGCAGGCCGAACGCGAAGCCACGCTGGCCGCGCGTGCAAGCGAGACGGGCCTGCCCCTGGTCTACGCACACCTGGTCGGTGGCCAGGATGAAATCGTCTTTGATGGCAGCTCCTTTGCCGTGCAGCCGGGCGGCTCCATTGCCGCGCGTGCACCGGCCTTTGCCGAGGCCTTGCCGCGGGTGGATGTCCGCACGGGCGCGCAGGGGTTGGTGCTGGCCGGCGAGGTGATTGCGCCGGCAGGGCACCTGCCGGCGCTGTGGTCCGCCCTGGTGCTGGCCGTGCGCGACTACGTGGGCAAGAACCGTTTCCCCGGCGCGCTGCTGGGCCTGTCGGGCGGTATCGACTCGGCCCTGGTGCTGGCGATTGCAGTCGATGCCCTGGGAGCGGACAAGGTGCACACGGTGATGATGCCGTCACCCTACACGGCCGACATCAGCTGGATCGACGCGCGTGACATGGCCGAGCGCGTGGGCGTGCGCTATGACGAAATCTCCATCGCACCGCAGTTCGAGGCCTTCAAGGCGGCGCTGGCCCCGGCCTTTGCGGGCCGCGCCGAGGACACGACCGAGGAAAACCTGCAGGCCCGCATCCGGGGCACCTTGCTGATGGGCCTGTCCAACAAGTTCGGCTCCGTGGTCCTGACCACGGGCAACAAGAGCGAGATGTCCACCGGCTACTGCACGCTCTATGGCGACATGGCGGGCGGCTTCGCGGTGATCAAGGACGTGCTCAAGACCGAGGTCTTTGCGCTGGCGCGCTGGCGCAATGCCAATGATCCTTTCGGCACGGGGCTGGACCCCATCCCGGATCGCATCATCACGCGCCCGCCCAGCGCCGAACTGCGCCCGGACCAGAAAGACCAGGACAGCCTGCCCGCTTATGAGGTGCTCGATGCCATCGTGCGCCGTTACATGGAAAATAACGAAAGCATCGCCTCCATCGTGGCCGACGGATACGCCAGCGCCGATGTGGAGCGAGTGACGCGCCTGATCCAGATCAACGAGTACAAGCGCCGCCAGGCGCCCGTGGGGCCTCGACTGACGCGCCGCAGCTTCGGCAAGGATTGGCGCTACCCCATCACCAACCGCTTTCGCGCTTGAAGCACCTGAGGCGGCGGTGTTTTCCGGCCAGCCGTCTTGCCCCGTATTGCATGCACTGAGGAGTTCACCCCATGAAAATGATCACCGCCATCATCAAGCCGTTCAAGCTGGAGGAGGTCCGCGAGGCACTGGCTGACTGCGGCGTCAATGGCCTGACCGTCACCGAGGTCAAGGGCTTTGGCCGCCAGAAGGGCCATACCGAGCTTTACCGCGGCGCTGAGTACGTGGTGGACTTCCTGCCCAAGGTGAAGATCGAGGTCGTGGTCCGCACCGAGGACGTGGACCGCTGCGTGGACGCCATCGTCAACGTGGCGCGCACGGGCAAGATCGGCGACGGCAAGATCTTCGTCACCGCCGTGGAGCGCGTGGTGCGCATCCGTACCGGCGAGCTCGACGACGGAGCCATTTGAGTCCGATGGCAGGGCAGGGCGCATTCGGCGCCCTGCATTCTTGATATCTCGATGCTGGCGGCCATCCTCTCAAGGGTGGCCGTTTCCGTTTTCGCTTCGGTTCAGATCACGGCGCGCAAGGGGGCAGTCTCCAGGCCCGTGCCGGCGTTCTGTACCAGGGATTGCAGCAGCGTGGGGATGTCGCTGCCGCTTTCGATCAATCCCATCTGCCACTCGCCCATGAAGCCGTGGCCCACGCAGGTCTGCAGGAACTGCAGCATGCTGTCGTAGTAGCCATCCACATTGAGCAGGCCGATGGGCTTGTCGTGGTAGCGCAGCTGGCGCCAGGTCCAGACCTCGAACAATTCCTCGAAGGTGCCTATGCCGCCGGGCAGGGCGACGAAGGCATCGCTGCGCTCGGCCATCATGGCCTTGCGCTCGTGCATGGTCTGGACGATGTGAAGCTCGTCGCAGGCATGGTTGGCCAGCTCCTTGTCCACCAGCGCCTGCGGGATCACGCCCACGACGCGGCCGCCGGCCTGCCGCGTGGCCTCGGCCACCTCGCCCATCAGGCCGCTGCGGCCGCCTCCATAGACCAGCTGGCCGCCGTGCTCGCCGATCCAGCGGCCGGTGGCGCGCGCCGCCTCGATGAATCCAGGCTGGTCGCCGGGGCGCGAGCCGCAATACACACAAATGGAAAACGTGGGGTTTGTCATGCAATGAACCGTTGATAGAGGGCGGCCAGCCAGACGCCGGCGCACAGCAGCAGTGCCAGCATCACGGCCGCGCTGCCCATGTCCTTGGCCTGCTTGGACAGGGTGTGCCATTCGGGGCCTATGCGATCGACCACGGCCTCGATGCCGCTGTTGAGCAGCTCCACGATCAGCACCAGCAAGACCGTGCCCGCCAGCAGCGCGACCTCGATCCAGCCGCTTCCCAGCCAGAAGGCGGCAGGGATCAGCACAATGGCGGCCAGCGCTTCCTGGCGGAAGGCTTTTTCGTTCCATCCGGCGCGAAGGCCTGAGAGCGAATAGCCTGCCGCGTACCAGACGCGTGTCAGGCCCGTGCGGCTTTTCTGGGGATTGACAGGTGCACTGTCGGTCGGTTCGGGAGATGCGGCGGGCATGCTTGCGAGTGTAGGAGATGCGACGCTGCCTCTGGGGCTGTCAGCGCTTTTTCCTGGGTGCCGGTGCCTGGTGGATCAACTGGGTGCCGGCCCATGCGTCATGCCAGAACTGGCGGCGCGGATGAAAGCGGCTGAGCAGTGCCCAGAGCGCCACCCACAGCACCAGCAGCATCAGCGTGGTCAGTGCAGGCACGCCGGTCGAATAGGCCGCCAGCGGCGGCAGCAGCCAGATCCAGCTGAGCACATAGCGCCGCAGCGCGCGCAACTGGCTGACGGGCTGGCCTGCCGCATCCACCAGGCGGATGTGCCAGGTCTTCATGGCCAGCGTCTGGCCCTTGGACCAGAACCAGACGAAGTAGATGCCCAGCACCACGAACATGAAGGCCTGCAGCGCATGGCGGTTGTCCATGGCGTTGCGCGTCTGCGACAGGGTCCCGAACAGATAGCCTGCAATGAAGACCACGCCGAACAGCAGCATGCCCTCGTAGAGCCAGCAGGCCATGCGCCGCGCCAGCCGCGGAGCCATCTGTGGGGAGGCTGCGGTTGCGGCTGCCGTGGTGGAGGCGGGGGAGGTGGCGTTCGTCATGCGGACGGGGCAGTGCGTCAGTGTGTTGATGCGTCAGTGCGAGAGGGGCGTTTCGCTGTGCGATGGCTGGGATGCGGCATCGGGGCTGTCATGCAGTTCCATGGGCGGCAAGGGCATGGGCGTGGCCGAGGGCACCTCGACCGGCGCTGTCTCCACCAGCGCTGGCGGGCGCACGGGATGGGTTTCCACGGCCGTAGAGGATGGGGCCGGGGGTACCGGAAGCGGCGGGTTGTAGATGGTGGCGGGCGGGATCTTCGGCGGATTCGGAATGGTGGCCGGAGCCACCGAGGCCGCAGGAATCCGCGCCAGCCGCTTGGGTGCCACGGGCTCTATGGCCGTGGCGGCCCCCTTGGCCTTGGGCGCCGCGCGCGCTGCCAGCAGGCGTTTTTCCTCGTCGCTGAGCGCCTGGTAGGCCTCCCACTGGGCACGCTTGTCCGTGGCCAGGCGGTTGGTCAGGGCGAAATTCAGGCGGGCCTGGCTGCGTTGCTGGGCACTGAGGCTGGACCAGGTCTGCATGCGATCACGCAGCTTTTCCTGTTCTTTGCCACTGAGCTTGTCCCAGCCCTCGGCCAGCGCCATCCAGCGGCGCTTTTGCAGCGCGTCCATCATGGACCAGCGCTCGGACAGGGGTTCAAGCACGCTGCTCTGCGCCGGCGTCAGCTCTGCCCAGCGCGGGCCGGAGGCCAGGTCCGTGGCGCGCTGGCGCGTGGCTGCATCACCGTGCAGGGTCTTGGAGGCTGCGATCGTGGTCGGCGGGACGGTGCTGGGTGCCAGCCGTACCTGCTGCACGACGCGCCAGCCGGTCCAGGCCAGCGCCATCAACAGCACCGCCGCCAGGATGGCGGCGGCTGAGCGGTGGAACGCGGCGCGTGAATCAGTGGGCATGCAGGCAGGCAAGGCGGGGATCAGCGTTCCGTGTTGGTGGCCGAAGTCTTCAAGTACTGGATGAAGCCGGGGTCGGCGTAGGCGGCGGGCGGCAGATCATCGGTCAGCAGGGCGGTATCCACCTCGGCAACCTCGGTCAGACCTGTCTGGTCCGTCTGCACGTTGACGACCACCAGACCAACGATCAACGCCAGCACCGGCACGGCCGAGATC
The DNA here is from genome assembly GCA_031286585.1 of Delftia acidovorans. Taxonomy (GTDB): domain Bacteria; phylum Pseudomonadota; class Gammaproteobacteria; order Burkholderiales; family Burkholderiaceae_C; genus Comamonas; species Comamonas acidovorans_A. Next base: position 107,264 of record JAITUC010000029.1, on the reverse strand, counting down.
AGGGCGCGCCACCAGGTGCCACCCTCGTCGCCCGAGCCCAGCGTCAGCGTGCCACCCTGAGCCTGGCTTGCGCTGGCGGTCTGCAGCGGTGCAGCGCGCAGTTCACGCCGGCGAACGGACAGGGCGCGCTCGCGCGCGGCCCGCAGCCGTTCGGTGATGTCGTATGGCAGCAACGCCTCGCCGTCACCCAGGCGCGCGGTGATCCGGCGTGCGATGCGGTCGGCCGCCATTTCGCTGTGGAGAGTGGGCGCAGTCTTCATAGCTCGATTCCTTTGGCCTTCAGTGCCTTGCTCAATGTCTGGATGGCGCGGAAACAATGTGTTTTTACACTTCCTTCGGAACACCCCATCGCGGCAGCGGTCTCCGCAACGTCCATCTCTTCCCAATAACGCATCAGGAAAGCTTCGCGTTGACGTGCTGGAAGCTCCTGTATCTCTTTTTCAATGCTTTGCAAAATCTGGGCCCGCTCGGTCAGATCTTCAGCGCTGCGGGCGGTTTCGCCGTTCTGGGCGGAGTCGGCGTAGGTTTCGAGCCAGTCGAAGTCCGCATCGTCGCCGGCCGACGCCTCCAGGTCGCTCATGCGGGTGAAGAGGGCGTTCTGCGTTTTTTGCCTGCGAAACCAATCCAGCGTGCTGTTGGACAGGATGCGCTGGAACAGCATGGGCAGCTCGGTGATGGGCTTGTCGCCATAGTGCTGCGCCAGCTTGAGCATGCTGTCCTGCACGATGTCCAGCGCCGCCTCCTCATCCCGGACGTGGAAAAAGCTGCGCTTGAAGGCTCGCTTTTCTACGCTTTTGAGGAAGTCGGATAGTTCTTGCTCGGTTGCCAAAAGGAACGCAGGCCCGGATGAGGGGCTCGTTGATGAGGGGGCTGAACGGGTGCGGGGCCTGATTATCGCACCGCACTGTCAATTTTTTTCGCAGGATGGTGCACGGGCTTGTTGCAGTGCGATAATGTGCGCTGCAATTCAAAAAGGCAAACGGGTCACGGTCCGGCGTTTACTCACTCGCCCATGTCTGTTGGTCCTAAGTCCCGCACCGGCCTCACAAGGGCTTCAGGCAAGGGGCACCCAAGGTTTTTCGTTAGAGAAATTCACAAAGGTTGATCATGGAAATTTCCAAAGCCGAGTACTCCAGCGCGGCAGCAGCGGCGTCGCAGTCCCATGCATCCCAGGAGCTGATGGGCTCCGAGATCCTCGTCAAGTCCCTGCAGGCCGAAGGTGTCAAGCAGCTTTGGGGCTATCCGGGCGGTGCGGTTCTGTACATCTACGACGCCCTCTACAAGCAAGATTCCATTCAGCATGTGCTGGTGCGCCATGAACAGGCGGCCGTGCATGCGGCAGACGGTTTTGCCCGTGCCACGGGTGAAGTCGGCGTGGCCCTGGTGACCTCGGGCCCCGGCCTGACCAATGCCGTGACCGGCATTGCCACCGCCTATACCGATTCCATTCCCCTGGTCGTGATCAGCGGGCAGACCTCGACGGCCTACATCGGCACCGATGCGTTCCAGGAATGCGACACCGTCGGCATCACCCGCCCCATCGTCAAGCACAACTTCCTGGTGAAGGATGTGCGCGAGCTGGCGGACACGATGAAGAAGGCCTTCCACATCGCGCGCACCGGCCGTCCCGGCCCCGTGGTGGTGGACATCCCCAAGGACGTGTCCTTCAAGAAGGCGCTCTACGCCGGCTACCCCGAGAAGGTGGAGATGCGCTCCTACAACCCGGTGCGCAAGGGCCATGCCGGCCAGATCCGCAAGGCGCTGCAGTTGCTGCTGGCCGCCAAGCGACCCTATATCTACACGGGCGGCGGCGTTCTGCTGGGCAATGCCTGCAACGAACTGCGCACGCTGGTGGACATGCTGGGCTACCCGGTCACGCACACGCTGCTGGGCCTGGGCGCCTACCCGGCCAGCGACCGCAAGTTCCTTGGCATGCTGGGCATGCACGGCACCATCGAGGCCAACAATGCCATGCAGAACTGCGACGTGCTGCTGGCGGTGGGCGCGCGCTTCGATGACCGCGTGATCGGCAATCCCAAGCACTTCATGTCGGTGGAGCGCAAGATCATCCACATCGACATCGATCCCTCTTCCATCTCCAAGCGCGTGAAGGTGGACGTGCCCATCGTGGGCGACGTCAAGGAAGTGCTGACCGAGCTGATCTCCATGATCCGCGAGGCCAGTGCCCGTCCCGACGCAGCGGCCCTGGGCCAATGGTGGGAGACCATCGAGGGCTGGCGCAGCCGCGACTGCCTGCAGTACAGCCGTGGCGATGGCTCGGTCATCAAGCCCCAGTACGTGGTGGAGACGCTGTGGAACATGACCAAGGACGCCGATGCCTACATCACGTCCGACGTGGGCCAGCACCAGATGTGGGCCGCGCAGTACTACCGTTTCGACGAGCCGCGCCGCTGGATCAATTCCGGCGGCCTGGGCACCATGGGCGTAGGCCTGCCCTACGCCATGGGCATCAAGCTGGCCAAGCCCGACTCCGAGGTGTTCTGCATCACGGGCGAGGGCTCCATCCAGATGAACATCCAGGAGCTGGCCACCTGCCTGCAGTACAACACGCCGGTCAAGGTGGTGTCGCTGAACAACCGCTACCTGGGCATGGTGCGCCAGTGGCAGGAGATCGAGTACTCGGGCCGCTACAGCAGCAGCTACATGGACTCGCTGCCCAACTTCGTGAAGCTGGCCGAGGCCTATGGCCACGTGGGCATGCTGATCGAGCGTCCCGAGGACGTGGAGCCCGCCCTGCGCGAGGCTCGCAAACTCAAGGACCGCACGGTGTTCATGGACTTCCGTACCGATCCCACCGAGAATGTGTTCCCCATGGTGCAGGCTGGCCGTGGGATCACCGAGATGCTGCTGGGAGCTGACGACCTCTGAGCATGGTCCCTTGCGGGATTTGCCCGGGTTCTATTCCTGCCGCATCCGTTCCAGTGAGCCGCCCTTGAGGCGGCCCCTTTGACGAATCTATTGCCTGCCAAGCCCGACGCTTACCGGCGCCGGGGGAGGGCAGCGAAAAGAGGAATCTTTCTTTCATGAAACACATCATTGCCGTGCTGCTCGAAAACGAGCCGGGAGCCTTGTCGCGCGTGGTGGGCCTGTTCTCGGCCCGCGGCTACAACATCGAATCGCTGACCGTGGCCCCCACGGAAGACGCATCGCTGTCGCGCATGACCATTCAGACGAATGGCTCCGAAGACGTGATCGAGCAGATCACCAAACACCTGAATCGCCTGATCGAGGTCGTCAAGGTCGTGGACCTGACCGAAGGCTCCTATACCGAGCGCGAACTCATGATGGTCAAGGTCCGCGCCGTGGGCAAGGAGCGCGAGGAGATGAAGCGCATGGCGGACATCTTCCGCGGCCGCATCATCGACGTGACCGAAAAGAGCTACACGGTCGAGCTGACCGGCGACCAATCCAAGAACGACGCCTTCCTGCAGGCGCTGGACCGCACGGCCATTCTGGAAACCGTGCGCACCGGCTCCTGCGGCATCGGCCGCGGCGAACGCATCCTGCGCGTTTGATGCGCTGCAACGCACCTGAAACCTGTCCCCTTCCCCTTTTCAACCCCTACACACACACGAAGCCTGGAGCCAACATGAAAGTTTTCTACGACAAGGACTGTGACCTGAGCCTGATCAAGGGCAAGACCGTTGCCATCATCGGCTACGGCAGCCAGGGCCACGCACATGCGCAAAACCTGAACGAAAGCGGCGTGAAGGTCGTGGTCGGCCTGCGCAAGGGCGGCGCTTCCTGGGACAAGGTCGCCAAGGCCGGCCTGACCGTCGCGGAAGTCGATGACGCCGTGAAGTCCGCCGACCTGGTCATGATCCTGCTGCCGGATGAGAACATCCCCGAGGTCTACAACAACAACGTGGCCCCCAACATCAAGCAAGGCGCCACGCTGGCCTTCGCCCACGGCTTCAACATCCACTACAACCAGGTCGTGCCCCGCGCCGATCTGGACGTGATCATGGTCGCTCCCAAGGGTCCTGGCCACACCGTGCGTTCCGAGTACCTGAAGGGCGGCGGCGTGCCTTCGCTGATCGCTGTGTACCAGGACAAGTCCGGCAAGGCCCGTGACCTGGCCCTGTCCTATGCCATGGCCAACGGCGGCGGCAAGGGCGGCATCATCGAGACCAACTTCAAGGAAGAAACCGAGACCGACCTGTTCGGCGAGCAGGCCGTTCTGTGCGGCGGCGCGGTGGAACTGGTGAAGATGGGCTTCGAGACCCTGACCGAAGCCGGCTACGCTCCCGAAATGGCCTACTTCGAGTGCCTGCATGAGCTCAAGCTCATCGTGGACCTGATGTACGAAGGCGGCATCGCCAACATGAACTACTCCATCTCGAACAACGCCGAGTACGGCGAGTACGTGACGGGCACCGAAGTCATCAACGACAAGTCGCGCGAAGCCATGCGTGCTGCCCTCAAGCGCATCCAGACGGGCGAATACGCCAAGATGTTCATCCAGGAAGGCCGCACCAACTACCCGAGCATGACGGCCCGCCGCCGCATGAACGCCGAGCACGCCATCGAGAAGGTCGGTGGCCAGCTGCGCGCCATGATGCCCTGGATCTCCAAGAACAAGCTGGTTGACCAGAGCCGCAACTGAGATTGCTGCATTCCATCTTGCCCGGGTCGCGCAAGCGGCCTACGCAAGGTGCAGGACAAGGCCACCCCGACGGGTGGCCTTTTTCGTGCAGGGAAGGGGGGGTGGCGCGCAGGTACACTGCCCCTTTCGGGGCGGCGCGGTCTGCTCCCTTAGAATACTATCGTTTTAATAGCTGCCCGCGCCCGTAGGCGCTGTGCTGGAGGCTGGATTGATGCAAAACCACAATGAGTCCAACGAGATTGAGGGTGTGGTGGTGCGCAAGCGCCGCAAGGGTATCTACATCCTGCCCAACCTGTTCACGCTGGCTGCGTTGTTCGGCGGCTTCTACGCCATCGTGATGGCCATGAATGGCCGCTTTGAACTGGCTGCCGCAGGCGTGTTCTGCGCCATGGTGCTGGACAGTCTTGACGGCCGTGTGGCACGCATGACCAATACGCAGAGCGCCTTTGGCGAACAGATGGACTCGCTGTCGGACATGGTGTCCTTCGGTGCCGCTCCCGCCTTGATCGCCTATGAGTGGGCGCTCAAGGGCATTGGCCGCTGGGGATGGATTGCCGCCTTTGTCTATTGCGCCTGCGCAGCACTGCGGCTGGCGCGTTTCAACGTGAATACCGGCACGGTGGACAAGCGCTGGTTCCAGGGCCTGCCTTCGCCTGCCGCGGCGGCGCTGGTCACGGGCTTCATATGGCTGCTGGACGAAGCGGGCCTGCTGCGCGGCCAGGATGCCTGGCTGAGCTGGACGCAGATCACCTGGATCATGTTCTTCCTGACGCTGTACGCGGGCCTGACCATGGTCACCAATGTACCGTTCTACAGCTTCAAGGACGTGCACTTCAAGAAGAGCGTGCCGTTTGCCGCCATCGTGCTGATTGCGCTGGGCATTGCCATCATCAATATCCACCCTCCCATCGTGCTGTTCGGCGTGTTCCTGCTCTACGGTTTCTCGGGCTATGGTGTCTACGCCTGGCGCAAGGCCAAGGGCCAGCGCACCAGCGTCATCAGCACTTCGACCGACGAGCCCGAGGAGCGCGGCCTGCACAAGTGATGCGGCGCAGCATCTTCACAGCCTTTGTGAACCTGTGCTAAAGTCGTTCGAATGCAATACCTGTCGCTAGCTCTACTACTGATGTCCAACGGGCAGAGACAGTAGCGCGCGCGTACATACCTACTTTCACGGCCCGTTTGCACCAGCGACGGGCCGTTTTGCATTTGTGGGGTCGCTGGAGCAGGTGGGTCTTGTTTTTACCTAGACGATAGAAAGCACTTCAGCCATGTTGCAAAATCCTTCGACCAAGTACCGTCCGTTCGCTTTCGCTCCCGTGCGTCTGCAAAATCGCAGCTGGCCCGACGCGACGATTACCAAGGCTCCGATCTGGTGCAGCGTGGACCTGCGCGATGGCAACCAGGCGCTGATCGAGCCCATGGACATCGCTCGCAAGATGCGCATGTTCGAGCAGCTGGTGAAGATCGGTTTTAAGGAGATCGAGGTCGGCTTCCCCTCCGCTTCGCAGGTGGAGTTCGACTTCATGCGCAAGCTCATCGAGGAAAACCGCATTCCCGATGACGTGACCATTCAGGTGCTGACCCAGGCGCGCGAGCACCTCATCCGCCGTACCTTCGAGGCGCTCGAAGGCGTGCCCCGTGCCATCGTCCATCTCTACAACGCCACCGCGCCCGTGATGCGCCGCGTGGTGTTGAACATGAGCGAAGACGAGATCGTCGAGCTGGCCACCACCAATGCCCGCATGTTCAACGAGATCGCTGCTGGCTATCCCCAGACGCAATGGACCTTCCAGTACTCGCCCGAGATGTATTCGGACACCGAGCTGGAGTTTTCCAAGCGCGTCATCGATGCCGTCACCGATGTATGGCAGCCCGCGCCCGAGCGCAAGTGCATCATCAACCTGCCCACCACGGTGGAGCATTCCACGCCCAATCTGTTTGCCGACATGGTGGAGTGGACGCACCGCCACATCCAGCGCCGTGATTCCATCGTGCTGTCCGTCCATCCCCACAACGATCGCGGCACGGGCACGGCCACGGCCGAGCTCGCGCTGATGGCCGGTGCCGACCGCCTCGAGGGCTGCCTGTTCGGCAACGGCGAGCGCACGGGCAACCTCGACGTGGTCAACGTGGCGCTGAACATGTACATCCAGGGCGTGTCGCCCGGGCTGGATTTCTCCGATATCGACGGCATCCGCAGCACGGTCGAGCACTGCAACCAGTTGCCCGTGCACCCGCGCCATCCCTACGTGGGCGATCTGGTCTACACCTCGTTCTCTGGCTCGCACCAGGATGCGATCAAGAAGGCCTTCGCCGATCGCAAGGAAGGCGACATCTGGGACATGCCCTACCTGCCCATCGATCCCAAGGACCTGGGCCGCAGCTATGAGGCCGTGATCCGCGTCAACAGCCAGTCGGGCAAGGGCGGCATCGCCTATCTGCTCGAAAGCGAATATGGCCTCCAGTTGCCCCGCCGCCTGCAGATCGAGTTCAGCCAGGTCGTGCAGCGCGAGATGGATGCCAGCGGCAAGGAGTTGGCTGCGGCCGACCTGTGGAATCTGTTCCAGCGCGAATACGGCCTGCAAACCGTGCAGGCGCCGCATTACCGCCTGAGCGAGAACGATGGCTTGGTCAGTCTGTCGGCGGACCTGGCCTTCGAGGGCGGAAAGCGCACGGTCGAGGCCGAGGGCACGGGTCCGATCGACGCCTTCGTGCAGGCGCTGAGCGAGCACAGCGGCCGCGCGGTGCGCGTGCTGGACTATGCCGAGCACGCCATTGGCGAAGGTGCCAACGCCAAGGCCATCGCCTATGTGGAACTGCGCGTGGACGAGTCGCATGTGTGCTACGGCGTCGGGGTCGATGCGAATATCGTCTCGGCCTCGTTCCGGGCCATCATGTCGGGCTTGCAGCGTGTTCCCTCCGCCGAGAATGCGGTGGCGCAGGAGGCGGTCGCCGCCTGAATCCCGTTCCCGAGCCGGTGCAGCCACAAGCGCACCGGCTTTTTTCATCGCCTGCCCGTGGGCAGGGACTTCGCATCCACAAGAAAGACGAGACTCCCCATGACCGACCAATTGATCATTTTCGATACCACCTTGCGTGACGGCGAGCAGTCGCCCGGTGCCTCCATGACCCGCGACGAGAAGCTGCGCATCGCGCGCCAACTCGAACGACTGAAGGTCGATGTGATCGAGGCCGGTTTTGCGGCGAGTTCCAACGGTGACTTCGAGTCGGTGCAGGCCATTGCGCGCGCCATCAAGGACTCCACCATCTGCTCGCTGGCGCGGGCCAATGACCGTGACATCGCCCGTGCGGCCGAGGCTCTGAAGGACGCCAGCCGTGCGCGCATCCACACCTTCATCGCCACCAGCGCGCTGCACATGGAGAAAAAGCTGCGCATGACACCCGAGCAGGTGCTGGAGCAGGCGCGCCAATCCGTGCGCTTTGCGCGCAATCTGATTGCCGACATCGAATTCAGCCCGGAGGACGGCTACCGCAGCGACCCTGATTTCCTGTGCCGCGTCATCGAGACCGTGATCGCCGAGGGCGCAACCACGATCAATGTGCCCGACACCGTGGGCTATGCCATTCCCGAGCTCTACGGCGCCTTCATCAAGAACCTGCGCGAGCGCGTGCCCAACAGCGACAAGGCGGTCTGGAGCGTGCACTGCCACAACGACCTGGGCATGGCCGTGGCCAACTCGCTGGCCGGCGTCAAGCTCGGCGGCGCCCGCCAGATCGAATGCACCATCAACGGCCTGGGTGAGCGCGCCGGCAACTGCTCGCTGGAAGAGGTGGTGATGGCCATCAAGACGCGCAAGGACTACTTTGGCCTGGACGTCAACATCGACGCCCAGCACATCGTGGCCGCCAGCCGCATGGTCAGCCAGACCACCGGCTTCGTGGTGCAGCCCAACAAGGCTGTCGTGGGGGCGAACGCCTTCGCCCACGCCTCCGGCATTCACCAGGATGGCGTGCTGAAGGCGCGCGACACCTACGAGATCATGCGCGCCGAAGACGTGGGCTGGACCGCCAACAAGATCGTGCTGGGCAAGCTCAGCGGCCGCAACGCCTTCAAGCAGCGCCTGCAGGAGCTGGGCGTGGAACTTGACAGCGAAGCCGCGATCAATACCGCGTTCGCTGCCTTCAAGGAACTGGCCGACCGCAAGAGCGAGATCTTCGACGAGGACATCCTGGCCCTGGTGACCGAGCAGGATGCCCATCAGCAGGCCGATCCTTTCCAGTTCATCTCGCTGGCGCAGCAAAGCGAGACAGGTGAGCGCCCACACGCGTCGGTGGTGTTCAGCCGCGACGGCCGCGAGATCAAGGCCCAGGCCGACGGCAATGGCCCGGTCGATGCCTCGTTCAAGGCCATCGAGTCCGAGGTGAAGAGCGGTGCCGAGATGCTGCTGTACTCGGTCAACGCCATCAGCGGCTCCACCGAAAGCCAGGGCGAAGTGACCGTTCGCCTGCAGCGCAGCGGGCGCGTGGTCAACGGCGTGGGCGCCGACCCTGACATCGTCGTGGCTTCTGCCAAGGCCTATCTGAGTGCGTTGAACAAATTACACAGCAATGCAGAGGTCGTGGCTGCGCAGGGGTAAGCACTCGCCTTATAATTTCACTTAAATTATCGAAAAGTCGCACAAGTTATTGTCACAGTGCGACTTTTTCGATTAATGTAAGGTCTAGTCACAAATTCTTGCTGCTTGGAGCATTTCTCATGCCCACCCTACGCCGTGCCCGCCTCGGTCGATTTGCTCAGGTCATGTCCTTTCTTGCCCTGAGTTGTGCTCTTGCTGCTCCGGGCGCACATGCCGCGCCCGCCAAGAAAGTTGCCAAGAAACAGGTGGCCGTGGCCCCTGTCAAGAAGAAGGCGGTGAAGGAGCGCGCCACGGCCGCTCCCCAGGGCAAGCGCGTTGCCAAGAGCGCTCGCCAGCCCAGCCGCGTTGCTGCACGCAGCGTGACCAGCCCCATTCGTGCCGTTGCCTACGAGCCACGCCTGTCCTTCGGCCAGATGGCCGGCCTGCATGCGGTGGCCGATCCCCTGGATCTCAAGAGCAGCGTGGCCCTGGTTCTGGACCAGGACACCCATGAGGTGCTGCTGAGCAAGAACGACCATGCCGTCTTGCCCATCGCCTCGTTGACCAAGCTGATGACCGGCCTGCTGATTTCACAGGCCCATCTGCCGATGGATGAGGCCATCACCATCACGCAGGATGACGTGGATACCGAAAAGGGCAGCAGCTCGCGCCTGGCCGTCGGCACCACGCTCACGCGCGGTGAAATGCTTCACCTGGCCCTGATGTCCAGCGAAAACCGCGCTGCCCATGCCCTGGGCCGCACTTTCCCCGGTGGTCTTGAGGCCTTTGTGCAGCAGATGAATGCCAAGGCCCGTCTGCTGGGCATGACCGATACCCGCTACGTGGAGCCTACAGGGTTGTCCAGCCGCAACCAGTCCAGCGCCCGTGATCTGGCCGTGCTCGTCAATGTGGCGCACAGCGATCCGCTGGTGCGCGAGTACACCACCTCGCCCGGCTATGAAGTGGCCGTGGGCCGCCGCACGCTGCAGTACAACAACACCAACCGCCTGGTGTTGAGCCCCACCTGGGACATCGGCCTGCAAAAGACCGGCTACATCTCCGAGGCGGGCCGCTGCTTGGTCATGCAGGCGCAGGTGGCCGGCCGCAAGATCATCATGGTCTTCCTGGATTCGGCCGGAAAGTTCAGCCGCCTCGGCGATGCCGAGCGCGTGCGCCACTGGGTGGAGTCCATGGGCCAGGTGGCTGGCGATCCCATGATCCACAAGGTCAAGGGCTGAGTCTTCTTTCCCCTCAACAACAAAGGCGCCGATGGCGCCTTTGTTGTTTCTGGTGGGCAGGTGTCTCGTCTTGCCGATGGTCGATGGAGGGGGCTGGTGACCGCTCAGTGGCTGCTGCGTGTGTAGGGGTTGGGTGGCGGTGCCGCCGGGCGGGCTGCGTTGAAGCCCAGGGCGCCCGAAATCTCCTGCGCGGTGGACTGGAGCTTGGACAGCCAGCTTTCATCCAGCCGGTCGGCGGGAGCGGAGATGGACAGGCCGGCCACCAGCTTGCCCTGGTCGTCGTAGATGCCGGCGGCCATGCAGCGCACGCCCAGCTCCAGCTCTTCGTTGTCGCGGGCCACACCATGGTGGCGTACCTTGTCCAGCTCGTTTTCCATGTCGGCCAGCCGTGTGATGCTGAAGTGCGTCTTGCCGGGCAGTCCGGTGCGCGTGGCGTAGGCACGGACCTGCTGCGCATCGTCCGCCGCCAGGAACAGCTTGCCGTTGGATGTCAGGTGCAGCGGCGCATGGCCGCCGATGGCGCGCACCACCTGCATGCCGGAGCGCTCGCTGTAGGCGCGTTCCACATAGACGATTTCATCGCCCTGGCGCACGCTGAGGCTGACCGGCTGCTGGATCTGCTTGTGCAGCTGGCGCATGGGAATCAGGGCCGCTTCGCGCACGCTCAGGCGGGCCTTGACCAGATTGCCCAGTTCCAGGAAGCGCATGCCCAGCCGGTAGCTGCCCGATTCGGGACGATCGACAAAGCGGCCAATGGCCAGATCGTTGAGGATGCGGTGCGTGGTCGAGGGGTGCAGGCCGGTGCGCTCACTGATCTCCTTGAGCGATACCGCTTCCTCGCGCGAGGCCAACACGTCGATCAACGTGAACATGCGTTCCAGGACCTGGACGCTGGGCTTGGAGGAGGCCGCGTTATCGTTTTTTTTCATGAGGCGGAGTGGGGGTTCGGCATTCGGTCATTCTAGCGGCGGCCACGGCATGGCGGCATATGTGCCGCCAGCAAACAGCGGCCATGCGCATAAGAAATGTCGCTGAAAAGGTGTGGAGCGACGCTTGTCAGCGCGGCAGCTGATCCACGCGCTGCCAGCGCTCGTCAACGCGCACTTCATGGGGCAGGAAGCGCGCCTTGTAATTCATCTTCTGGCTATCGGCGATCCAGTAGCCCAGGTAGACATAGGGCAGGCTCATGGCCCGGGCCTGGTCTATCTGCCACAGCACATTGAAGGTGCCGTAGCTGGCGGGGTCGTTGGGCTCGTAGAAGGTGTAGACGGCAGACAGCCCGTCTTCCAGCACATCGAGGATGGAGACCATCTTCAGCGTGCCGATGCCGCCATCGGCCGCAGGCGTGCGGAACTCCACAAGGCGCGAGTTGACGCGGCTTTGCAGCAGGAACTGAGTGTATTGGTCGACGCTGTCATGGTCCATGCCTCCGCCGCTGTGGCGGCTTTGCTGGTAGCGCAGGTACAGTTGGTAGTGCTCGTTCGAGTAGTGCAGGCGCTGGATCGATGCCGTGAGATCGGCGTGGCGCGCTGCGGCGCGGCGCTGGCTGCGGTCGGGGCGGAAGTCGTGGACCAGGATGCGCATCGGCACGCAGGCGCGGCAGCCGTCGCAGTACGGCCGGTAGGTGAACATTCCGCTGCGGCGAAAACCCAGCGAGACCAGTTCCGAATAGGCGCTGTTCTGGATCAGGTGGCTGGGCGTGGCCACCTGCGAACGCGCCAGCCGGCCATCCAGATAGCTGCAGGGGTAAGCGGCGGTGGCATAGAACTGCAGGGCCTGCAGCGGAAGATCGTTCGGGTGCGTCATGGTGTGCTGGCGGCAGCCGGTGATGTGTCGCCAGCCTCACCGGACGGTGGCAGCAACGCGTCCCAGTATACGTTTTCGAACTGCCAGCGCATGGGGGGCAGCTGGCTTTGCTCGGCCACGGTCTGCAGGAACCGGGCGCGCGGCATTTCGCGTGCCCCCAGCGAGGCCAGATGCTGCGTGGCCTGCTGGCAATCGATCTGCACGGCGCCATGGTGTCTGCACAGCGCAACCAGGGCTGCCAGCGCGATCTTCGATGCATCGGTGGCATGCGCGAACATGGATTCGCCAAACACGGCGCGGCCCAGTGCCACGCAATACAGGCCGCCCACCAGCCGTCCATCCACCCAGGTCTCCACGCTGTGGGCTGCACCCTGGTGGTGCAGTTCGGTATAGGCATCGAGAATTTCCTGCACTATCCAGGTGCCATCCTGGTCATGGCGCACCGTCTGTGCGCAGTGCTGCATCACGGCCTCGAACGCACTGTCGATGCGGATCTCGCAGCCCGGCGTGGTGCGAAAGCGCTGCAATGTCTTGCGCAGGCTGCGGTGCAGCCGGAACTGCGATGTCTGCAGCACCATGCGCGGATCGGGCGACCACCACAGCGTGGGCTGGCCTTCGCTGAACCAGGGAAAAATCCCCTGGCTGTAGGCGATGCGCAGGTGCGCCGCATCCAGTGTGCCGCCCGCGGCCAGCAGGCCCGGGATGGGGTCGTTGGGTCCCCATGCCGTCTCCACAGGAGGGAAGGCCTGGTGGGGGATGAGCCATGGGAGGGGATGGGACATGATCGGGTGCGGACGGAGGAAATGGTTTTGTATTCTCTGCAGCCGCAGTCTTGCACAAACCATGGTGAAGAGGGTTGCGTGGATGCGAGGGCATCGCCCGGCCGGGGTAAGTGAACCTCCTACGTGGCCTTGTCGCGCCAGGGGACAGCGCCGCCTGGCAGGCTTGGGCTATGCTGGTTCCGTCTTCTTGCGGATGCTTGGCTTTCGCTGTGAAGGCATCGAAGGAGGATGAGCGATGTTTTTCAGCAAAATCTTTGGCGCAAGCCTTGCCGAGCCGCGCTATATCCGTCGCACACGGGCCTACCTGCAGGAAGCCCGCATGGCGATGCTGGAGCACACCATTGCCGCCGAGTACTACAAGTCCTCTGCGGACATGTATGCGGAACGCGCCGCGCGGCTGGAAGAAGAGTTGCGCGCATGGGAAGAGGGTGTCGAGCAATCCCGTGCTGCCCATGTTTCGCGCCGCACGCATGCCAGGCACAGCAAGCCCGTCACCGTGGAGCCCGCCGCAGCTCCGTCTCCGCCGAATACGCCCACCGTGGGCATGGTGCGTGCAGCCTGACACAAGAAAAAAGCCCGCATGCGTTGGCATGCGGGCTTTTCATCTTGGCTCCTCAACCTGGGCTCGAACCAGGGACCTACGGATTAACAGTCCGGCGCTCTACCAACTGAGCTATTGAGGAACAAGACCTAGATTATATGACGTAAAAAACACGTCACAGAAAACTCGGGGAATTTTTTTCGGGAAGGCCTGCAGAGGCTCCCAAGGATCCTCGCCGCGATCAAGGCTCAGGCCTGAACCACAGCCATACCAGCACGCAGCCCATGGAGGTCAGCGCCACGGCCTGCACCCAGGTCGGGGGGCGTGTCCACAGCAGCATGACGGCGCACAGGCTCATCATGGCGCTGGCACTCCATTTGGCGCGCCGGCTCACGCAGCCGCCGCGCGCCCAGTTGCGCAGCATGGGGCCGAACAAACGATGACGCCACAGCCAGGTGTGCATGCGCTGAGAGCTGCGCGCTGCGGCCCATCCGGCCATGAGCACGAACACCGTGGTGGGAAGGCCGGGAATGAAGATGCCGGCAATGCCCGTGGCCAGGCTCAGGCAGGCGAACAGCTGCAGCGCCCAGCGCAGCGGCGCGGCTGGCATGCGGTGCAGGGGAGGGGGATCGTCATCGTGAAAGGCCTGCGCTGGCACGGTGCCAAGCTGCGTGCTGGCATCCGGCTCCACGGCCCGTGCCGCCGGTGTTTGCTGCGCGCCCGTGTCACGCTCCTCTGGGGACGCGGTGGATGACTCTCTGGCGGTGCTGGGCATGCTGCGATTGTGCCAGCGCGCTGTGGTCATGGCGGCCGAGAGGTGGCCAGTGGCCAGTGGGCGGCGGGGAGCCAGGCGGCCGCTATGCTTGGCAACCCGCATCTACACGCATAGCCCTGCACTGCCATGACTGTCCGCACCATTTTGAAGATGGGCGATCCGCGCCTGCTGCGCGTCGCCCAGCCCGTGACCGAATTCGACACCGACGAACTGCACCTGCTGCTCAGCGACCTGCTGGACACCATGCATGCAGCCAACGGCGCGGGGCTGGCCGCGCCGCAGATCGGCGTGGACCTGCAGATGGTGGTGTTCGGCTCCGGCCTGCCCAATCCGCGCTACCCCGATGCGCCCGTGGTGCCGCGCACCGTGCTCATCAACCCGGTCATCACGCCCGTGGGCGAGGACGAGCAACTGGACTGGGAAGGTTGCCTGTCCGTGCCCGGAATGCGCGGCATGGTGCCGCGCTGGAACCATATCCGCTACACGGGCTTCGATGTGTTTGGCGATGCCATCGACCGCACGGTGGATGGCTTTCATGCGCGCGTGGTCCAGCATGAGTGCGACCACCTCTGGGGAAAGCTCTATCCCATGCGCATGCGCGACTTCAGCCAGTTCGGCTTCACCGATGTGCTGTTCCCCGGCATCAGCGTGGCCGAGGACGACTGAGCGGGCGGGCACCGCCCGTATTCAAGGATCTTCGGTCAGGTCTTTGTATACAAATCGGTAGACAATTTTTCCATGCTGGCGCCGTACATTGGCACTTCCCGCCAAGGCGGGGATTGTGTGCGTTTGCCCGCCAAGAGCTGCAAAGCAGCCACCGGGCTTCGCGATGCAGGATGCAGGAGAGCGCGGCCTATCCGGTCGGCGGCCAACGGTGCGCGGGGGCGCGCCTGCCGCCATCCGGCTGCCGCGTACTTGTCCGGCGTTCTGTGAACAAGAGGACAAGGAGACAGCGATGGAAAAAAGTTCTGGCAATGCGCCGGCCCCGGGCACGGACATCCGCCCGGAGGACGAGCAACTCGGCCTCACGGCCAACACCCTCTATGGTTTGCAGCATGTGCTGACCATGTATGGAGGCATCGTGGCCGTGCCCCTGGTGATGGCCAATGCGGCCGGCATGTCGGCGGCCGACACGGGCCTGCTGATCACGGCCTGCCTTTTCATGGGCGGGCTGGCCACGCTGCTGCAGACGCTGGGCATCCCGTTCTTCGGCTCGCGCCTGCCGCTGGTGCAGGGCGTGTCCTTCTCGGGCGTGGCCACCATGGTCAGCATCCTGCACACGGGCGGCGGCATGCAGGGCGTGCTGGGCGCCGTGCTCTTTGCCTCGGTGTTCGGCCTGATCATTGCGCCCATCTTCTCCAAGCTCACGCGCTTTTTTCCGCCGCTGGTCAATGGCTGCGTGATCACCATCATCGGCCTGTCGCTGATGCCGGTGGCGGCCCACTGGGCCATGGGCGGCAATCCCCAGGCGGCCGACTACGGCAGCATGGGCAACATCGGGCTGGCGGGCCTGTCGCTGGTCATCGTGCTGGCGCTGAGCAAGCTGGGCAACGCCATGATCTCGCGCCTGTCCATCCTGCTGGCCATCGTCATCGGCACGGCGGTGGCGGCCATGATCGGCAAGTCCGACTTTTCCGAGGTGGGCAGCGGCGCCTGGTTCGCCGTGCCCATGCCGCTGCACTTCGGCTGGCCGACCTTCAGCCTGGCGGCGACCCTTTCCATGTCCATCGTGATCCTGGTGACCCTGGTGGAAACCTCGGCCGACATCCTGGCCGTGGGCGACATCGTGGGCACCCGCGTGGATTCGCGCCGCCTAGCCGACGGCCTGCGTGCCGACATGCTGTCCAGCGTGGTGGCCCCGTTCTTCGGCTCGTTCACGCAGAGTGCCTTTGCCCAGAACGTGGGCCTGGTCGCGGTCACGGGCATCAAGAGCCGCTATGTCGTGGCCTTCAGCGGCCTGATCCTGATCGCCTTCGGCCTGTTGCCCATCATGGGGCGCATCGTGGCCTGCGTGCCGCCCTCGGTGCTGGGCGGCGCGGGCCTGGTGCTGTTCGGCACGGTGGCGGCCAGCGGCATCCGCACGCTGGCCAAGGTGGACTATCACAACAACATGAACCTGATCATCGTGGCGGCGTCCATCGGCATGGGTGTGCTGCCCATGGTCAAGCCGGACTTCTATCACCACTTCCCGGACTGGTTCGCCACCATGTTCCATTCGGGCATCAGCTCCACGGCAGTGACCGTGCTGCTGCTGAACCTGGTCTTCAACCACTTCAAGCAGGGCAACCCCGAGGAGCCTTCGGTGTTCGGCGCAGGTTCGGAGCGCGTGCTCAGCGAGGCCGTGCTGTCTGCCCTGGCCGATGGCGACCGGGTGGTCGATGGCAAGCTCTATGACCGCGAGGGCAAGGAAGTGGCCACGGTGTCGGCGCCTGCGGCCGCCATGCACTGACGGACGCACCCGCGCCAGCGCCTGGATGCAAAAGGCCCGCCCTGTAAACAGGGCGGGCCTTTTTTTGCCAGAAGCTCAGACCGCCAGGGCCTGCAGCAGCTCGGTTTCTATGAGCAGCTGGCGCTGATTGTTCTGCAGTTCGGCGCCCTCGATCAGAAAGCTGTCTTCCACGCGCTCGCCCAGCGTGCTGACCTTGGCCAGTTGCACGCTCAGGTGGTGCTGGGCCAGGATGCGCGCCACGGTGTAGAGCAGGCCGGCCCGGTCCGTGGCCGAGATGGACAGCAGCCAGTGCTGGGCTTTCTCGTCGGGCTGCAGCGTGACGCGCGGCGCAAAGGGGAAGCTTTTGACACGGCGCGACAGGCGCCGGGGGGATGGTTCGCGCAGCGGCCCGCCCTGCATCAGTGCGGCGGCCAGGTCGTTCTCGACCATGTGCATCAGCTCGCGGTACTGCTCCTGCATGGCGGGCGCGACCACCTGGAAGGTGTCCAGCGCATAGCTGTTGTGGGCCGTGTGCACGCGCGCATCCAGAATGGAGAAGGCCGCCCGGTCGAAGTAGCCGCAGATGCGCGCGAACAGATCGGGCTGGTCAGGCGCGTAGACCAGCACCTGCAGCCCCTCGCCGGCCAGGGAGCGGCGCGCGCGCACCACGGGGCGGGTGGTGCCCACGTGGCGCGACAGGTGGCGCGTGTGCCAGGCGATGTCTGCCGCCTCGTGGCGCATGAAATAGTCCACGCCCAGCGTGTCCCAGAGCTTCTTGTGCGATTCGAAGGGCTGGGCTGTCAGTGCCAGCTGCACCAGGGCCTCGCGGCGGCGGGCCTCGATTTCGGCGGCTGCATCGGGCGCGCGTCCGCCCATGACGCGCAAGGTCAGGCGATAGGTGTCCTCCAGCAGCTTGCCCTTCCAGGCGCTCCAGACCTTGGGGCTGGTGCCGCGGATGTCGGCCACGGTCAGCAGGTACAGGGCCGTGAGGTTGCGCTCGTTGCCCACGCGCTCGGCAAAGGCCTGGATCACCTCGGGGTCCGACAGATCCTGCTTTTGCGCGACCTGGCTCATGGTCAGGTGCTCGCGCACGAGGAATTCGATCAGCTCGGCGTCGGCGCGCGCAATGCCGTGGGCGCGGCAAAAGCGCTTGGCCTCCACGGCGCCGATGATGGAGTGGTCGCCGCCCCGGCCCTTGCCGATGTCGTGGAACAGCGCAGCCACGTACAGCAGCCAGGGCTTGTCCCAGCCGCTGGCCAGCTGGGAGCAGAACGGGTACTCATGCGCATGCTCGGCCATGAAAAAGCGCCGCACATTGCGCAGCACCATGAGGATGTGCTGGTCCACCGTATAGACGTGGAACAGGTCATGCTGCATCTGGCCCACGATGCGCCGGAAGGGCCACAGGTAGCGCCCCAGCACCGAGGTCTGGTTCATCAGCCGCATGGCATGCGTGATGCCGCTGGGCTGCTGCAGGATCTTCATGAAGGTGGCGCGGTTGACCGGGTCGCGCCGGAAGGCGGCGTCCATCAGGTCGCGCGCGCCGTACAGCGCGCGCAGCGTGCGCGCCGACAGGTCGGTGAGGCCCACATGGGTCTCGTACATCAGAAAGGTTTCGAGGATGGCGTGCGGCTCGCGCTCGTAGAGGTCGTCGCTGGCCACCTCGATGGTGCCGGCCTTCTCGTAGAAGCGCGAGTTCAGCCGGATGCGCGGCGTGGGGCGCGGGTTCAGGCGCTCCTCGATGTTCAGCCGCAGGATCTGGCACAGCTGGGTCACGGCCTTGGCCGCCCAGTAGTAGTGGCGCATCAGCGTCTCGCTGGCGCGCATGGCCAGCTTGCGCCCCTCGGCCGAGGTGGAGCGGTAGCCAAAGGCCTCGGCCACGGCGGTCTGCTGGTCGAAGACCAGGCGGTCCTCATGCCGGCCCGCGACCGCGTGCAGGCGCGCACGTATCAGGCTCAGCAGGGCTTCGTTGTCCTCGAGTTGCCGGCGCTCGAAATCGGTGATCAGTCCCTTGCCGGCCAGATCCTGCCAGCTGCTGCCCAGCCCTGCGGCACGGGCCAGCCAGATCATGGTGTGCAGATCGCGCAGGCCGCCGGGCGACTCCTTGCAGTTGGGCTCCAGCGAGTAGGGCGTGCTCTCGTACTTGTTGTGGCGCTGGCGCATCTCCAGCAGCTTGCCGGACAGAAAGGCGCGCGCATTCATCTGGGCCTGGTAGCGCGCCTGGAACTCGGCGAACAGCGGCTCGCTGCCGCAGATGCGGCGTGACTCCAGCAGGGCGGTCTGCACCGTCAGGTCGCGCTCGGATTCCTCCAGGCATTCGGCCAGCGTGCGCACGCTGGAGCCGATCTCCAGGCCCGCGTCCCAGCAGCTGCCGATGAATTTCTCGATGCGCGAGGCCAGCTCGGCATCTGCCGTGCCGGCGGCTGGCAGCAGCACCAGCACGTCGATGTCGGAATAGGGAAACAGCTGGGCGCGCCCGAAGCCGCCCACGGCGGCCAGGCAGGCCTCGGGCGGCATGTCGGCGCGATGCCACAGCGCGCGCAGCAGCGTGTCGGCCAGATCGCTCAGGTGCTGCAGCACCAGGCGCACGCCGCGCCGGCCCATGGTGGGCGCCAGCAGCGAGCCTATCCAGCGCCCGCGATCCCGGGCGTACTGCGCGCGCAACTGCTCCAGCGAGTCCGGGGCAGAGGGCGCAGCGTGGGAAGGAGTGTGGTCAGTGGTCTGTTTCATGCGCGGCGAGGGCAGGGAAGGCGCCGGGAGCGGATGCCCCGGACGCCGTGCCATTTTGCCTGCGCATCACGCAAGAAACATGCCGAGCCTCAGCAGCTCGTGGTGGTAACGAAGGGGGGCAGCGCGGGCGAGCCGGCCGACAGGGTCATGACCTCGTAGCCCGTCCTGGTCACCACCAGCGTGTGTTCCCATTGGGCCGAGAGGCTGTGGTCCTTGGTCACGATGGTCCAGCCGTCCTTGCCCAGTTCCTTGATCTCGCGCTTGCCCAGGTTGAGCATGGGCTCGACGGTGAAGACCATGCCTTCTTCCAGCACGGTGCCCGTTCCGGGGCGGCCGTAGTGCAGGATCTGGGGCTCTTCGTGGAACTTCTGGCCGATGCCGTGGCCGCAGAACTCGCGCACCACCGACAGGCCGTGGCCCTCGGCAAAGGTCTGGATGGCGTTGCCGATGTCGCCCAGCGTGGCGCCGGGCCTGACCTGCTGGATGCCCAGCCACATGGCGTCGAAGGTCAGCGCCGACAGGCGCTTGGCCGCGATGGAGCACTCGCCGATCAGGAACATGCGGCTGTTGTCGCCGTACCAGCCGTCCTTGGTGATGACCGTGACGTCCACATTGACGATGTCGCCCTTCTTGAGCGGCTTGTCATTGGGAATGCCGTGGCAGACCACATGGTTGACCGAGGTGCACAGGTGTCCCGGGTAGGGCGGGTAGCCGGGCGGCTGGTAGCCGATGGTGGCGGAGACCGTGCCCTGCTGCGCCATGCATTCGGCGCCCAGGCGGTCGATCTCGGCCGTGGTGATGCCGGGCTTGATGTGGGGGGTGATGTAGTCCAGCACTTCCGAAGCCAGGCGGCAGGCCACGCGCATGGCTGCGATGTCTTCAGCGCTCTTGATGGTGATGCTCATGCCCGCAATTATCCCATTGCGCCTTCGGGCGTGCAGGGGTAAGGGGCGGCTGTCGCCATCGGGACGGCGCAGCCCGGTAAAATAGCGGCCTCACCGATTCAGCGCCTTGCAGCCAGCCCCCGGAGGGCGGGGCCGCAGGGCGCTTTTCACAAGCCTCCTCACCCAACAGGCCGCCACGTGACCTTGCATCTGACACAGTTGGAGGGTGGAAACGCTCTCAGCTCGTTCCGCGCCCAGCAGCTCCTGACCGAACTGGTCTCCATCCATCCCAAAATCACCGGCATTGCCGCGCGCTTCGTGCACCTGGTGGCCACGGACGCCGCACCCACGCCCGCATTGCAAGAGCGCCTCCAGGCGCTCTTGACCTATGGAGACCCCTATGAAGGCCCGGCCGATGGCGCCGCTCTGGTGGTCACGCCGCGCCTGGGAACGATCTCGCCCTGGGCCTCCAAGGCCACGGACATTGCCCGCAACTGCGGCCTGGGCGTGTTCCGCGTGGAGCGCATCACCGAATACCGCATCGCCTTCAAGACCGGCCTGCTGGGCAATGTGCTGGGCAGCGCGCCCGAGCTGTCGGCCGCGCAGACCGCGCAGATCGCCGCCTTGCTGCACGACCGCATGACCGAATCTGTCTTCGCCACGCGCGCCGAGGCCGAGCAACTGTTCTCCGCCCTGGACGCCGCTCCCATGGAGTTCGTCGATGTGCTGGGCGGCGGCCGCGCCGCGCTGGAGACCGCCAACCGCCAATGGGGCCTGGCCCTGGCCGACGACGAGATCGACTACCTGGTCGATGCCTTCAAGGGCCTCAAGCGCAATCCCACGGACGTGGAACTGATGATGTTCGCGCAGGCCAACAGCGAGCACTGCCGCCACAAGATCTTCAACGCCCAGTTCACCATCGACGGCGTGGCCCAGGACAAGAGCCTGTTCGGCATGATCCGCAACACGCACCAGGTCTCGCCCCAGCACACGGTGGTGGCCTACTCGGACAACGCCTCCATCATGGAAGGACATGAGGTCGAGCGCTTCGTCGCCACCTTCGAGGCGGCCCTGGACAAGATCAAGGCGCCCAGCTACCAGAAGAAGCAGGCCGTCAACCACGTGCTGATGAAGGTGGAGACGCACAACCACCCCACGGCCATCTCCCCCTTCCCCGGTGCATCGACCGGCGCGGGCGGCGAGATCCGCGACGAGGGCGCCACGGGCCGCGGCTCCAAGCCCAAGGCCGGCCTGTCGGGCTTCACGGTCTCCAAGCTGTGGGGCAGCGAGGTGGGCAAGCCCGAGCACATCGCCAGCCCGCTGCAGATCATGATCGAGGGCCCGCTGGGTGGCGCGGCCTTCAACAACGAATTCGGCCGTCCCAACCTGACCGGCTATTTCCGCGAGTACGAGCAGCAGGTCGGCGACATCACGCGCGGCTACCACAAGCCCATCATGATCGCGGGCGGCCTGGGCGTGATCGACTCCGAGCTGACGCGCAAGATCGAGTTCCCCGCCGGCACCCTGCTGATCCAGCTGGGCGGCCCCGGCATGCGCATCGGCATGGGCGGCGGTGCTGCCAGTTCCATGGCCAGCGGCACGAACGCGGCCGAACTGGACTTCGACTCCGTGCAGCGTGGCAATCCCGAGATCGAGCGCCGCGCCCAGGAAGTCATCAACCACTGCTGGGCCCAGGGCGACAAGAACCCCATCCTGGCCATCCACGACGTGGGTGCCGGCGGCCTGTCCAATGCCTTCCCCGAACTGACCAACGATGCGGGCCGCGGTGCGCGCTTCGACCTGCGCGCCATCAACCTGGAGGAATCGGGCCTGGCGCCCAAGGAAATCTGGTCCAACGAAAGCCAGGAGCGCTATGTGTTGGCCATCGCTCCCGAGTCGCTGGCCGAGTTCACGGCCTTTTGCGAGCGCGAGCGCTGCCCGTTTGCCGTGATCGGCACGGCCACGGAAGAACGCCAGCTGGTGCTGGAGGACACGGCCGTGGCCTCGGGCGATCAGAAGTTCCCCGTGGACATGCCCATGAACGTGCTGCTGGGCAAGCCGCCCAAGATGCACCGCGACGTGGCCACCGTGCAGCGCGAGCTGCCGCCCATGGACCTGACCGGCGTGCCGCTGGAAAAGGCCGTGATCGACGTGCTGGCCCACCCCACCGTGGCCTCCAAGCGCTTCCTGATCACCATTGGCGACCGCGCCGTGGGCGGTCTCACGCACCGCGACCAGATGGTCGGCCCCTGGCAGGTGCCCGTGGCCGACGTGGCCGTGACCCTGGCCGACTACCGTGGCTTCAAGGGCGAGGCCATGGCCATGGGCGAGCGCACGCCGCTGGCGGCCATCAACGCCCCGGCGTCGGGACGCATGGCCGTGGCCGAGGCCATCACCAACATGCTGGCCGCGCCGATCGAGCTGTCCCGGGTCAAGATGTCGGCCAACTGGATGGCCGCCTGCGGCGAGCCCGGCGAAGACGCGGCGCTCTACGCCACCGTCAAGGCCGTGGGCATGGAGCTGTGCCCGCAGCTGGACATCTCGATCCCCGTGGGCAAGGACAGCCTGTCCATGCGCACCCAGTGGAACGAGGGCGGCCAGATCAAGAAGGTGACCTCACCCGTCAGCCTGATCATCACGGGCTTCGCCTCCATCGACGATGTGCGCGGCACGCTCACGCCCCAGCTGGACGCCTCGGAAGACGACAGCACCCTGGTCCTGGTGGACCTGGGCCGCGGCAAGATGCGCATGGGCGGCTCCATCCTGGGCCAGGTGCTGGGCCAGTCCGGCAATGAAACGCCTGACCTCGATGACGCCAGGGACCTGATCGCCCTGGTCGATGCCGTCAACGACCTGCGCGCCAAGGGCCAGATCCTGGCCTACCACGACAAGGGCGACGGCGGCCTGCTGGCCACCGTGGCCGAGATGGCCTTCGCCGGCCATGTGGGCGTGGCCATCAACGTGGACATGCTGGTCACCGAAGGCGACGGCATCAGCGACAGCCGCATGGACTCGGGCGAAGGCAAGAACTGGGCCTCCCAGATCAGCGGCCGCCGCGACGACCTGACGCTGCGCGCACTGTTCAACGAAGAGCTGGGCGCCGTGCTGCAGATCCGCACGGCCGACCGCGCCGCCGTGCTGCAGACCCTGCGCGAGCATGGTCTGTCCACCTGCAGCCACATCATCGGCAAGACGCGCCCCGTCTCGTCCAAGGTCGATGCGGGCAAGGGTGAACTGCAGGTCTGGCGCGATGCCAAGTCCGTCTTCGGCGCCTCGCTCAGCGACCTGCACCAGGTCTGGGATGCCGTCAGCTGGAAGATTGCCCAGCAGCGCGACAACCCGGCCTGCGCCGACAGCGAGCACGCCGCAGCCGGCGAGCCTGCCGACCCCGGCATGCACCTGCACCTGACGTTCGATCCGGCCGAGAACCCCGCCGCACCCTTCCTGAACCTGGGCGCGCGGCCCCGCGTGGCCGTGCTGCGCGAGCAGGGCGTGAACTCCCATGTGGAAATGGCCTATGCCTTCACCGAGGCCGGCTTCGACGCGGTGGACGTGCACATGACCGACCTGCAAAGCGGCCGCGCGCAGCTGCAGGACTTTGCGGGCGTGGTGGCCTGCGGCGGCTTCAGCTACGGCGACACGCTGGGCGCCGGCATCGGCTGGGCGCGCTCCATCACCTTCAACGACAGCCTGTCCGCACAGTTCCAGCAGTTCTTCGGCCGCAGCGACACCTTCGGCCTGGGCGTGTGCAATGGCTGCCAGATGTTTGCCGAGCTGGCCGACATCATTCCCGGTGCCCAGGACTGGCCGCGCTTCACGCAGAACCAGAGCAACCGCTTCGAGGCGCGCCTGTCCATGGTGGAAGTGCTGGAGTCGCCCAGCCTGTTCCTGCAGGGCATGGCCGGCAGCCGCCTGCCCATCGCCGTGGCCCACGGCGAAGGCTTTGCCAACTTCCGCTTCCGCGGCAATGCGGACAAGGCCATCGCCTCCATGCGCTATGTGGACAACCACGGCAAGGCCACCGAGCAGTACCCGTTCAACCCCAACGGATCGGCCGGCGGCCTGACGGCAGTGACCACGGCCGATGGCCGCTTCACGGCCATGATGCCCCACCCCGAGCGCGTGTTCCGCAACGTGCAGATGAGCTGGACCAACGGCGACAAGTCGGAATTCAGCCCCTGGATGCGCGTGTGGCGCAACGCCCGCAAGTGGCTGGGTTGATGCACTGAGCGACGCTGCAAAGCAGACAAAGGCCCTTCGGGGCCTTTGTTTTTTGGAGCCTGTCCTTACTGCTCCAGCATCTGCCCTGTGCGCGCGCGGGCCTGCTGGACCAGGGTGGAGATCAGCACCGTCTCTGGCAGGTTGTGCCAGTAGCGGCGCGGCATCTCGCGCAGCATGGCCTGCTCCTTCAGGCGCGCCGGGTTGAAGGTGCTGGCGTAGTAGGTCAGCCACAGGGCCTCGCCCGCGTCGGCTGGCGGGGCATCGCTGCGGCGCGCGCCGGGTGCCAGGCGCAGCGCATGGCCGTCCCAGTGCGCGCTGCATTGCGGCGTGAGGATGGCCCAGTGCATGTTGGCAAAGCGCTTGCAGAAGAAGGGCGCCGCCGCACGCACGATGTGGTGCTCGGGCTCGAACCAGGCAATGTGCAGCTCGGGCTGGTCAGGCCGCTGCGTCGTCCGAAAGCGCACGAAGGCGTGCATCTTGTGGATCTCGCGCGAGACGGGGCGGGCCAGGGCCTCGATGGCGCGCCAGTCCGCATCCAGGGCATCCAGCCGCAGCCCGGGCCGGGCCTGCATGCGCGCCAGCCATCGGTGGCACAGCTCGAAGCGGCCTGCCGCGCGGTGCATGCAGGCATGGCGCAGGGCGGACATCTGGGTTTCGGACAGGGACAGCCCGGCCTCGCCAGGGCCGGCCAGCCCGGCGAGTGCCGAGGCGGGCATGGCCTGCTCCGGCGCGCTGGAAAACAGGTCCGCACCCGCGCCGAGTTGCTGCCCACCCCGCATGTCGGGCCACCGCCAGCGCACCAGAGCCGGGTCGGCGCCATGGGCCAGCAGCGCCCGGCAGGCTGCGCGAAAGCCGGGCCAGTCGTCGGGGCTGTCGAGTTCGATGGTGAGAGCCTGTGCTTGCATGGCGTGCTCCAGGCGCTAGAACAGGCTGGCCTGCAGCGCGCTTTGCACGCGCATGCCGCTGTGCCGTGCCTGGGCCTGGCTGGCCTGCGACTGCGC
Organism: Delftia acidovorans; assembly: GCA_031286585.1. Lineage (GTDB taxonomy): Bacteria > Pseudomonadota > Gammaproteobacteria > Burkholderiales > Burkholderiaceae_C > Comamonas > Comamonas acidovorans_A. The sequence goes on along the minus strand of JAITUC010000029.1, from coordinate 81,651 downwards.
GATCAGCCGGGTGCGCAGCGCGGCCGAGTCGGTCTCGCCCAGCAGGGGCCGGTGGCCGTCGATCAGCACGAAGGGCAGGGCCTTTTGCACGGGGGCGCGCAGCCGCAGCAGATCGTCCAGCCGCAGCCTGCGCACGCGGCGCGCCGCCAGCAGGCGGTCCACCGTTTGCGTGCCCAGGCCCGGCACGCGCAGCAGCAGGCTGCGCGGCGCACGGTTGAGGTCCACGGGGAACTGCTGACGGTTGGCCAGTGCCCAGGCCAGCTTGGGGTCGATCTCCAGGTCCAGCATGCCGTGGCGGCTGGCCGCCGCGATCTCGCCCGCGCCGTAGCCGTAAAAGCGCATCAGCCAGTCGGCCTGGTAGAGCCGGTGCTCGCGCATCAGCGGTGGCGCCTGCGGCGGCAGATCGCGCGAGGCATCGGGAATGGGGCTGAAGGCCGAGTAGTACACGCGGCGCAGGCCGTAGCCTGCATACAGCGTGTGGCTGGATTCGAGGATGTCGGCATCGGTTGCGCGGTCGGCGCCCACGATCATCTGCGTGCTCTGCCCGCCCGGCGCAAAGCGCGGCACGGCGGCCCGCTGTGCGGGCGCGCCGGGCAGGGACTGCGCCTGGCGCTGCTCGCGCGTGGCCGCGCGCCAAGCCTGCACATGCCGGTCCACGCCCTGCATGGCCTGGCGTATGCGCTGCCCATCCTTTTCAGGCGCGAACTGCGCCAGGCCGCTGGCCGTGGGCAGTTCCACATTGATGCTCAGGCGGTCGGCATGGCGGCCTGCCTGGGCCAGCAATTCGGGGGCGGCATCCGGGATGGTCTTCAGATGGATGTAGCCGCGAAAGTCATGCTCCTCGCGCAGGCGGCGCGCCACTTCCACCAGTTGCTCCATGGTGTAGTCGCTGGAGCGGATGATGCCGCTGGACAGGAACAGGCCCTCGATGCAGTTGCGCCGGTAGAAGTCCAGCGTCAGGTGCACCACCTCGGCCACGGTGAACCGGGCGCGCTGCACATTGGAGCTTTTGCGGTTGATGCAGTAGCGGCAGTCGAAGATGCAGACATTGGTCAGCAGGATCTTGAGCAGCGAGATGCAGCGCCCGTCGGGCGCATAGCTGTGGCAGATGCCCATGCCGGTGACCGAGCCCATGCCTTTGCCGTCCAGCGAGTCGCGTCCCTGCGATCCGCTGGAGGCGCAGCTGGCGTCGTACTTGGCGGCGTCGGCGAGGATGAAAAGTTTGCGTTGCAGCTCCATGGCTGTATGAATATACAGTATATTGGCGCTGCACGCTCGCTTGCTCGGATCCCGTGCCTGCGCCAGGGCTGATCCTGCTTTGGGAGGCAAGAGCGGGCTGCGCTATCGCAATGACAGCTGGCTGGCAATGCTTGTGGAGGCAATGGAATGAAACCGTTTGCAGTGCTGAATGAGTGCTTGCTTTCAATGGATGGCGATGTGCATCGTGGGAAATGGGGAATGGGTGTTTTTCACCTGTTTGCCAAAGTCTGCAGGCGGTGGAAGGCAAGGGGCGCCAATGCATGGGCTGATATAGCGTGCCTGTGGTCCCGCCGGCCGGTGCGGGCTTCTTTCGAGAGAGGTTTGGTGCTGTTGTGAATTGTTTCAAATTGCCGATACCTATTGCTGATAGGCTTTCGGGCTTGCCGGGCGCGGCCATTTCATTCAATGCGCCTGGCGATGACAAACACTGGGAGAGGGAGCTTCGGTGTCGCGTGTATTAGGAACAGAGAGCGAAGTGCTGGCGCTGTCGCCGGACGCATCCTCCAGCAAGGCCGCCAAGGGCCTTCAATCGCCGGCCAAATGGCCGACCATGGGCGCCAACGATGTGGCGGTCTGGGGCGAATGCCAGGGCAGCGGCAGCAAGCCCTACCAGACCCAGGTCGATCTGTCGGGGCCTTCCTTCAAATGCTCCTGCCCCAGCCGCAAATTCCCCTGCAAGCACGGGCTGGCGCTGATGCTGATGCGTGCCGGCGGGCAAGTCCCCGAGGGCGGCGATCCGCCCGCCTGGGTGCAGGTCTGGCTGGACAGCCGCCAGGAAAAGGCCGAGAAGAAAGAGGCCAAGGCGGCCGCTGCGGCGGCCGAGCCGCCTCCCGACCCCGAAGTCGCGGCCAGGCAGCAGGCCAGGCGCGAGGACAAGCGCTGGGACAAGGTCGAAGCGGGCCTGCAGGAACTGTCGCTGTGGATGCAGGACATGGTGCGTGCGGGCCTGGCCAACCAGGCCAGCGACACGCAGATGCGCCAGCGCTGGAACAACATGGCCGCGCGCATGGTCGATGCGCAGGCCACGGGCATGGCGGCGCGCATCAAGGATTGCCGGGATCTGGTGGACAGCCACCGCGACTGGCCGCGCGACATGCTGGTGCAGCTGGGCCACTGGCAGTTGATCATCGACGCCGTGCGCCGCCGCGAATCGCTCAGCCCCGAGGTCAAGGCTGACGTGATGGCCGCGCTGGGCTGGCCCATGGACAAGGCCGAGGTGCAGGCCAGGGGCCAGCTGGTCGAGGACGAGTGGCTGGTGGCCGGCCTGCGCATGATCGAGCGCGAAGGCCGGCTCATGGAGCGGCGCGTCTGGCTGCAGGGCCAGCGCACGGGGCGCATGGCCCTGGTGCTGGACTATGCGCAGGGCGGGCGCGGCTTTGAATCGGCCTGGGTGCCGGGCCATCGCTACGGCTGCGCGCTGAATTTCTATCCGGGCCACGCGCCGCTGCGCGCCATTGCGGCCAATGGCAACGGGCCTGCGCTGCCTGCCGATGGCGCCAGCCCGCTGGTCACCTCGGCCGTGGGCGACGTCCTGCAACTGCTGGGCCAGCGCATTGCCGCCAACCCGCTGCAGGCCACGCAGCCGCTGTGCCAGGACCGGCTGCGGCTGGTGCCCGCCCAGGGCCAGTGGTTCGCGGCCTGGCCCGAAGCGCTGGATGCATCGCCGGTCGCCCCTGGCACGGCCGCGCCAGTGCAGCCCGTTCCCGTGGCGATTGACGATGCCGAGGCCTGGCGCCTGCTGGCGCTCAGCGGCGGTGCGCCCATGCAGCTGTTTGGCGAATGGGAACCCGGCCCGGCCGTGGGCCGCTGGCGGCTGCTGAGCGCCTGGCAGGCCCGCGAGGGCGAAACCGCCCAGCAATGTATCTGGCAGAACCAGGGTGATCCGGTATGAGCAACGCACAACTTTGGGCTGCGCTGCAGCAATCTGCCATGGTCGGCTCGGACCGGCTGGCCGTGCCGCCTGCGCTGGCTTCGGGCGTGGACCCGTCCGCGACCCGGTCGCAGCAGGCCGTGCAGGCCGCGCTGCTGCCCCGCGCCGACCTGCCCGGCGACTCGCCCGCCCAGCAACTGCTGCGCGCCAGCGCCGTGGCGGCCGTGTTCGAGCGTGCGGGCTGGCAGCCTGGCGCGCAGGTGCGCCTGACGGCACCGCTGGCCGTGCCGGCCGCCGCGCCTGCGGAGTCGCGCGCCGCGCCTGCCGATGCGCGCCTGCACACCCTGATGGGCGACGTGCTCAAGGATGGCCCGTTCGAGCTGCAGGCCTCCATGCTGCGCACCCTGGACCAGGCCGGCCAGCGCCTGCCCCATGACCTGCTGGTGCCTGCGCTGGAGCAGGGCCGCCAGTCCGTGGAGCTGCGCCAGTGGCTGGCCCCCGTGCTGGGCGAGCGCGGGCGTTGGCTGGGCACGCTCAACCCGCAATGGGGCTATGCCAGCGGCGTGGAGGAGACCGCCGACCCCGAACTGGTCTGGCAGGAGGGCTCGGTGGAGCAGCGCGTGGCCCTGCTGCGCAGCGAGCGCGCAACCGATGCCGCCAAGGCCCGCGCGCGGCTGGAAGGCAGCCTGAAGGAGCTGGGCGCCAAGGAGCGCCTGCCCCTGGTCCAGGCCCTGGCCGTCGGGCTGGGCATGGACGATGAGCCGCTGCTCGAAAAACTGCTGTCCGACCGCAGCAAGGAGATCCGCGAGAACGCCGCGCAAATGCTCTCGTGCCTGCCGGACAGCGCGCACAGCCAGCGCGTCATGGGCTGGATGCAGTCCATGCTGCAGCAGGACGACAAGGGCCAGTGGATCGTGGAGCCTCCCGAAGAAGGCCTCAAGGAATGGGAGCGCGACGGCATCGCGCTCAAGCCCGACGCCTACCACCGTGGCGGCAAGAAGGCCTGGCTGCTGGAGCAGATGGTGCAGCTCACCCCCGTGTCCTTCTGGACGCGCATCCTGGGCCTGACGCCCCTGGAAGTGATGGAGTGGAGCCGGCGCAGCGACTGGAAGTCCTCGCTGCGCCAGGGCTGGGTGCGGGCCCTGCAATACCAGCTGGACGTGGAATGGATCGATGCCGCCCAGACCATGGGCCGCGACATGCGCCACGACGCGCTCCTGCCCGCCCTCATGGCCCGGCTGTCCCGCGAGGAACGCGAGTCCCGCTGGATTGCCCAGTTCGAGCGCGACAGGCACAAGCTCATCGACGCCATCGAGGGCATGTCCCAGTCGCTGGACGGGGCCGAACTGCTCTCGCCCGCGCTGTCGGCGCGGCTGACCGAGGCGCTGCACGCGGCCGTGGGCGGCAAGCAGATCACGGGCAACTGGCACAGCTACCGCGCCGACCAGGCGCTGCTGTCCTGCGCGCGCATGTTGGACGTGACCACGCTGGAGCGCTTTGCCGAACTGTGGCGCAAGCCCTCGGTGCTGGATGCGCAGCCCGAGCCTGAGTCCGAGCCGCAAGCCGAATCTGCGGCAGATGCCGGTGCGGCATCGGCATCCGCTGCAGCTGCAGTCACGGCCACAGCCGCTGCAGTTGCCGCCCCGGCAAGCATTCCCCTCACGCCCCAGCAGCAGGCGCGCCTCGAACGCAGCCGCGTGCGGCCCTGGGACGAAGAGCGCATGCGCGGCCATCTGGAGCGCATCGTCGATCTGCGCCTGGGCCTGCACCAGGCCTTTGTCGCCCTGCGCGGACCGACCTGAGCCGCGCCCGTCCTGCCGCATACCCCGAACCGAATCCAACCCTTACCCTTTCCCGGAAGCACACCATGAGCCAAGTCCTGCGCCAGCATGCCGAACAGCAATTCGCCGAAGAACTCGAAGCCCTGCGCAAGGTGGACGACCGTCCGCGTCCGCCCAACTGGAAGCTCTCGCCCTGGGCCGTGCTCCAGTACCTGATGGGCGGCAAGCTCGGCAACGGCTTCGAGGTCAGTCCCAAGTACATCGGCAATCCGCGCCTGATGGAAATCGCCGTCTCCACCCTGGCCACCGACCGCGCGCTGCTGCTGTACGGCGTGCCGGGCACGGCCAAGTCCTGGGTGTCCGAGCACCTGTCGGCCGCCGTCAGCGGCGACTCCACCATGCTGGTGCAGGGCACGGCCGGCACCAGCGAGGAACAGCTGCGCTACGGCTGGAACTACGCACAGCTGCTGGCCCACGGCCCGTCCGAGAAGGCGCTGATCCCCAGCCCCCTGGTCAATGCCATGAAGCTGGGCAAGATCGCCCGCATCGAAGAGCTGACCCGCATCCCGGCCGACGTGCAGGACACGCTGATCACCGTGCTCTCCGAAAAGACCCTGCCCGTGCCCGAACTGGGCAGCGAAGTGCAGGCCGTGCAGGGCTTCTCGGTCATCGCCACGGCCAACAACCGCGACAAGGGCGTGAACGAGTTGTCCAGCGCGCTCAAGCGCCGCTTCAACACCGTGGTCCTGCCCGTGCCGGCCTCGCAGGACGAAGAGGTGCAGATCGTCACCAAGCGCGTGGCCGAGCAGGGCCGCGCCCTGGCCCTGCCCGCCGAGCCGCCGGCCCTGCAGGAAGTGCGCCGCGTGGTGCAGATCTTCCGCGAGCTGCGCAACGGCCAGACCGAAGACGGCAAGACCGTGCGCGTCAAGTCGCCCAGCAGCACGCTGTCCACGGCCGAGGCCATCTCGGTCATCAACAGCGGCATGGCGCTGGCCGGGCATTTCGGCGACGGCGTGCTGCGCGCGGGCGATGTGGCCTCGGGCCTGCTGGGCGCCGTGATCAAGGACCCGGTGCAGGACAGCGTGGTCTGGAAGGAATACCTGGAGACCGTGGTCAAGGAGCGCAGCGACTGGAAGGACCTGTACCGCGCCTGCCGCGAGCAGCTCTGAAGCCCCCAGTCCCGCACCGCTGACCGACCGCACCCTCTGCGCATCCCCTGTATGGCCACCTCTGCCAATCCGCTTCATTTCTTCGGCATCCGCCATCACGGCCCGGGCTGCGCGCGCAGCCTGCTGCAGGCCCTGGAGCAGCTGCAGCCCGACTGCCTGCTGGTGGAGGGACCGCCCGAGGGCGAGTCCCTGCTGCCCATGCTGCAGCATGCCGACCTGCAGCCGCCCGTGGCCATGCTGGTCTATGTGCAGGACAGCCCGGCCCATGCCGCCTTCTATCCCTATGCCGAGTTCTCGCCCGAATGGCAGGCCCTGCAATGGGCGGCGCGCCAGGGCGTGGCCACGCGTTTCATCGACCTGCCCCAGACCCACCGCATGGCGCTGGACATGGCCGAGCAGGAAAGGCGCAAGGCCGAGGCGGCAGTCAGCGATGCGGATGACGAGGGCACGGAGGCCGATGCCGACACTGCTGCGGCAGACGGCAGCCAGCTCCAGAGCAATGCCGCCGAGGCCCTGGATCGCGACGACACCACGCAGTCCGTGCCGGCTGCCGACCTTGCCGTCGATCCCTCGGCACCGTCCCCTCAGGACTGGCGCGACCCGCTGGACCTGCTGGCCGAGGCCGCTGGCTACCCCGACGGCGAAAGCTGGTGGAACCGCATGGTCGAGGAACGCGGCGACGGCGCCACCCTGTTCGAGGGCATTGCCGAAGCCATGACCGTGGTGCGCGCCGAGCTGCCCAACGAAGTGCGCGGCGCACGCCATGCCCAGCGCGAGGCGCTGCGCGAAGCCTGGATGCGCCAGTGCATGCGCGAGGCCGTCAAGGCCGGTCACCAGCGCATTGCCGTCGTCTGCGGCGCCTGGCATGTGCCCGCCCTGCAGGCCCAGGTCACCGCCAAGGCCGATGCCGCCACGCTCAAGGGCCTGCCCAAGGCCAAGGTCCAGGCCACCTGGGCGCCCTGGACCTACCGCAACCTGTGCGCGTCCAGCGGCTATGGCGCGGGCGTGGACTCGCCGGGCTGGTATGAACACCTGTGGCGCTGCTCCGCGCCCGCGCCCGAAGCCTTGCCCGAGTCCTTGCCCCAGGCCGCACCTGCTGCCGGCCCGGCACGCGGCAGCACCCTGCGCACCGTCGGCTGGCTGGCGCGCGTGGCCCATCTGCTGCGCGCCAGGGACCTGGACTGCTCCAGCGCCCACATCATCGAGGCCACGCGCCTGGCCGAAAGCCTGGCGGCCCTGCGCGGCCACGCCAGCCCCGGCCTGCCCGAGCTGGACGAGGCCATCGTCACCGTCATCAGCATGGGCGAGCGCACGCCGCTGCGCCTGATCGAGCGCGAACTCAGCGTGGGCGACCGCATCGGCGGCGTGCCCGCCGACGTGCCCCAGGTGCCGCTGCAGCGCGACATCGAGCAGCAGCAAAAAAGCCTGCGCCTCAAGCCCGAGGCGGCCGCCAAGGTCCTGGCACTGGACCTGCGCAAGGACTCGGACCGCGACCGCAGCCGCTTCCTGCACCGCCTGCGCCTGCTGGGCATAGAGTGGGGCAGCGTCACCACCGACCAGCAGCGCAACCGCGGCACCTTCCGCGAAAGCTGGCAACTGCAGTGGGAGCCCGAGCTGGCCGTGCGCATCATCGAGGCCAGCCGCTACGGCGGCACCCTGGTGCAGGCCGCCGCCGCCAAGGTGCGCCAGGCGCTCACGCCCGAGACCCCGCTGCCCGAACTGGCCAAGACCATCGACGACGCCCTGCTGGCCGACCTGCCGCACCTGGTCGATGCCCTCATGCACGACCTGGCCGACCGCTCGGCCAGCACCGGCGATGTCTCCCAGCTCATGCAGGCGCTGCCGCCGCTGGCCAATGTGCTGCGCTACGGCAGCGTGCGCCAGACCGACACCCAGGCCCTGGCCACGGTGATCGACAGCATGGCGCTGCGTGCCGCCATCGGGCTGCCCCTGGCCTGCATGGCGCTGGACGAAGACGCCGCAAGACACATGCAGGCCACGGTGCTGCAGGCCCACGAGGCCCTGCGCCTGCGCGATGCCGAAGCGCCGCGCGAAGCCTGGTTCGGCGCCCTGCGCAGCATTGCCATGGGCGACGCGGGCGCCGCCTTGCTGCGCGGCGCGGCCTGCCGCCTGCTGCTCGATGCCCACCTCCTGGACAGCGAGGCCGTGGCCACGCAACTGGGCCGCAATCTCTCGCTGGGCGTGCCGCCGCTGGACGCCGCTGCCTGGCTGGACGGCTTTCTCAACCGCCAGGCCCTGGTGCTGCTGCACGACGACGCCATCTGGGGCGCCGTCGATGCCTGGCTGGCGCAGCTGGGCGAGACACAGTTCACCCAGATCCTGCCCCTGGTGCGCCGCAGCTTCTCGGCCTTCTCCAACCATGACCGCCAGAGCCTGGGCGAAAAGGCGCGGCGCGGGCAGGGCAGTGCCGCCGTGGCGGCCGCATCCGCAGGTGCCGCAGGCGCGGCGGGCGATGGGGACGACGGCGCCTGGAACGAGGCGCGTGCCGTGCTCGCCATTCCCGTACTCGATCAACTGCTGGGCCTGAACCTGCCCGCGCAACCGCTGACCCGCCTGCAGGAGGCCCAGCCATGAACACCGCTGCCACCGTGAACGACGCATCCCTTGCCGGCGCCGACCCACAGGAAACCGCCCTCCAGCCCACCACCCGCCTGCAGCGCTGGCGCCTGGTGCTGGGCCAGCCATCCGAGGCCAGCTGCGGCGGGCTGGGCCCCAAGGGCAGCTCCATCGACGAGATGGACAAGGCCCTGGCCGCGCTCTACGAAGAGGACAGCAAGGACGGCGGCCTCTCGCGCCGCGGCGGGCGGGGCAACTCCTCGCCCAGCGTGGCGCGCTGGCTGGGCGACATCCGCAAGTACTTTCCCAGCCAGGTCGTGCAGGTCATGCAGCGCGACGCCATGGAACGCCTGAACCTGCGCGAACTCATGCTCCAGCCCGAAATGCTGGAGCATGTGCAGCCGGACGTGCACATGGTGGCCGACCTCATCTCCCTGGGCTCCGTCATTCCGCAGAACACCAAGGAGACCGCGCGCATCGTCGTGCGCAAGGTGGTGGATGACCTCATGCGCCGCCTGGAAGAGCCCATGCGCAGCGCCGTCTCGGGCGCGCTGGACCGCAGCCAGCGCAACCGCCGTCCGCGCCACTCCGAGATCGACTGGAACCGCACCATCCGCGCCAACCTGCGCCACTGGCAGCCCGATTACCGCACCATCGTGCCCGAGACCCTGGTCGGCTACGGCCGCAAGGTGCGCCGCCCGCAGCGCGAAGTCATCCTGTGCATAGACCAGAGCGGCTCCATGGCCAACTCCGTCGTCTACTCCAGCATCTTCGGTGCCGTCATGGCCAGCCTGCCGGCCGTCAGTACCAAGCTGGTGGTCTTCGACACGGCGGTGGTGGACCTGACCGACAAGCTCTCCGACCCCGTGGACGTGCTGTTCGGCGTGCAGCTGGGCGGCGGCACCGACATCAACCGTGCCGTGGGCTACTGCCAGGGCCTGATCAGCGAGCCGCGCAACGCCATCGTCGTGCTCATCTCCGACCTCTATGAAGGCGGCGTGGAAAGCGGCCTGCTGCGCCGCGCCGCCGAACTGGTGGAGTCGGGCGTGCAGTTCATCACCCTGCTGGCGCTCAGCGACGAAGGCGCGCCCGCCTACGACGCGCAACTGGCCGCCAAGCTGGCCGCGCTGGGCGTGCCCTCGTTCGCCTGCACGCCGGACGCCTTCCCGCAGCTCATGGCTGCCGCCATACGCCGCGACGACGTGGCGGCCTGGGCGGCAGGGCAGGGCTTCAAGACCAGCAAGTGACGGACGGCCGGTCGGCCCCGTGACCGGGCCCGCCGCCGGGCATCTCCTACATGGGCAGGACATGCCCAGGCGCCATGATGGCGCCCGGGCAAAAAGAAGTTCCCCGAACAATTCACTGGAGTAATGCGATGGCAGGTGCTGGTTTGCTGATGCTGCTGGACGATATTGCGGCGATCCTGGACGACGTGGCCCTCATGACCAAGGTCGCGGCACGCAAGAGCGTGGCCATGGCCGACGATGTTTCCGTCATGACCAAGGTGGCCGCGCAGAAGACGGCCGGCGTGCTGGGCGATGACCTGGCCCTCAATGCGCAGCAGGTCACCGGCGTGCGGGCCGAGCGCGAGATCCCCGTGGTCTGGGCCGTGGCCAAGGGCTCGCTGATCAACAAGGCCATCCTGGTGCCTGCGGCGCTGCTCATCAGCGCCTTCATTCCCTGGGCCATCACGCCCCTGCTCATGGCCGGCGGCGCCTTCCTGTGCTTCGAGGGCTGCGAAAAGCTGGCCCACAAGTTCCTGCATTCGCCCGAGGAAGATGCCGTGGAGCGCGAGCGCCTGACCCAGGCCAATGCCGATGCGGGCATGGACCTCGTCGCCATGGAAAAGGACAAGATCAAGGGCGCCGTGCGCACGGACTTCATCCTCTCCGCCGAAATCATCGCCATCACGCTGGGCACCGTGGCCGCCGCCCCGTTCGGGCAGCAGGTGGCCGTGCTGGCAGGCATCGCCATCATCATGACCCTGGGCGTCTATGGCCTGGTGGCCGGCATCGTCAAGCTCGATGACCTGGGCCTGTGGCTGGGCCAGCGCGCCAGCGCCGCTGCGCGCGCGCTGGGCCGGGGCATCGTCGCCGCCGCGCCCTGGCTGATGAAGGGGCTGTCCGTTGCGGGCACGGCCGCCATGTTCCTGGTGGGCGGCGGCATCCTCGTGCACGGCGTGCCTGTGCTGCACCACGCCGTGGCGGGGCTGGGCGAGGCCGTGGCCCAGGGCGCGCTGGGCGGCCTGTGGCAGGTGCTGGCCGTCAATGTGCTCAACGCACTGGCCGGCATCGTGGCCGGCGCCATCGTGCTGGCGGCTGTCGAAGGCATCAAGCGCCTGCGCCACCGCTGAGTTGCGGCAAGCATCGCCGGCCGGCCCTGCGGTCGGCAAGGCACGCCACGGGGGCCGGAAGGCCCCCGTTTGCATGGAATTTGCGCTTCAGCGCATCGCATTTGACTGTAGGCGCAAGCACATGCATTCCGCTGGAACTCCGCAAGGCCAGGCGGCCTCCTGTCCCTTGGGGGCGGCGCAATGCGTTTGCGCGTGCCGGCCGCCGAGGCTCCGACAACGGCACATCGCCGCATCGGATCCGTTGTCGGGACCGGGCGGCTGAATTCGCACCCGCACCGGTCCCCGGGTGTTCATCAGGAGGCTCCATGATTTCCAACCTCACCAAGGCCAGGGTGCTGCGGTCCGTCATCGCCGGCTGCACGCTCGCGCAAGCGGGCAGGGCCGAGAAACTCAGCACCGAGCGAGCGCGCACGGCACTCCATCGCATCTGCGAGCTGCTGCATCTGCCCAACGACCTGGCCGCCATCCACGCGGAGCCAGATCTCTACCTCGAATCCCTGGCCCACTTCGAGAGCATGCCCCAGTTCGAGCTGCGCACGCCGCTGGTGGCCAAGCTCAAGCGGGTGCTGGGCCTGCGCTCGTCCAGGCAGCTGACGCCGGCCATGCTCGCGCAGGTCAGCGCGTCCCAGCTCATCAACCAGGGCATCTCCCTCGTCGCCCTGGCCGATCTGCAGGAATGGCTGCTCAAGCACGACCTGTCGCTGAGGCACGGCCCGCCCATCACGGACATCGACTTCAGGGAGGCCAGAAAGGCCATTGCCTTGCTCGACGCCTTCGACTTCGACACCGAATCGCTGGAATGGCAAATGAACCACCTGGCCAGCAAGCGCGGCCGGGCCAGGGGCCGGCCTGCCCCCGCTGCCCGCGCAGTGGAATCCCTGCCTGCCGTCAGCCCCACAGGGGCTGCGCCCTAATATCGGGGCTTCCCGACAAGGCCCGATACACCATGAAGTTCTCCTTGCTTGCTGCCACGGCTGTGGCATTGCCACTGCTGGGGCCGGCGCCTGCCCTGGCGGCCGACGACATCGTGTTCAAGGACAGCGCCGGCCGCGTGCTCAGGCGCAGCGACCTGGACAAGGCCGATGGCCGCTTCAGCTGGGAGCTGCCCTCCGCCACACCCGCCAGCCAGGCCGCGCGCGAAGCCCATGCCTTGGGCCGCGCTGCAGGGCAGAGCGGCGATCACCGCGCCGCCCTGGCACATTTCGAGACCGCCTCTAAGCTGGCGCCGCGCTGGCCCTATCCCGTCTACGACGCTGCATTCACCTACCTGCTGCAAAAGGACTTTGACGCGGCCTATCGGCATTACCGGCGCGTGGATGCACTGGCGCCCAGGGGCTTCTTCACCGCCAAGACGGCCGTGCACAGCCTGCGCATGGAGCGTGACGGCAGGCTGCCCCAGGGCACCTACCTGCGCTACCTTGCCCTGGAATGGGAAACCGACCGGGACAAGGCGCGCCAGGCCGCCCTGGCCATGACCCGCGAGACGCCCGGCTTCGCCCCCGCCTGGAAGACCGCCGCCCATCTGGAGGATGACCCGGACAAGCGCCTGGCCCTGCTGGACAGCGGCCTGAAGGCCGGCCCCGACGCCGAGACCCGCGGCTTTCTGCTCCTGGACAAGGCCCTGTTGCTGCGTGAGCGCAACCAGATTCCCGAAGCCATGGTGATGCTGGGAGAGCTTGCGGTAGACCCGCAGTCTCCGCTGGATATCGAGGCCCTGGCGCGGCACACGCTGGCGCAGTGGGCGCGGCCCTGAGACTGCCGCACCGGCACCGGCATCAGTTCCAGCACCCTCCAGCCAACTCAGCGCATCGCCAGTTCCACCGCCTCCGCAGACAGCCCGTAGGCTTCGACGAAGACCTCGATGCGGTCCTGCGTCTGCGCGTTCACAAACGTCTCCATGCCCACGCTGTCCATCTCACCCGACAGCATCTGGCCCGTGTTCACGGGGCGGGTATCGAGCTGCTGCACCAGCACGCAGCTGTGCTCTCCATCCGGCTGCAGGCCGATGAGCCCCGTCTGGTTGTTGATGGCAATCACCCTGGCTTGTCTTTGCATGCTCCACCCTGTCGTCTGAATCCGTCGTTTCTGGAATGGCGAAAAGGCGCAGCCTTGTGCAACGCCCCTGCCTGTCCTGGCGACTGTAGGCAAGGCCTGCGGACGGCGGTAGAGGCCCGGGGCTTGGTGGACTGCCAAGGAGAACTTACGAATGCTCGTCTGGTTTTTTGTTTTTGCTAGTGAATGTGCATGGAAGATTGAAGCAACAGTTTCAAACGGCTTGGAACCCACAGCGATCTGTTTGGCGGAGCGCGGCCATCGCAGGCCGCGGGCAGCCTTCTATCCCACCAGCGCAACGCACCCCACAGTGTGCTCGCCCATCACTTGAATCAGGCCACCTAGAATGGATCCACTCGACACGGCACGTGTCACGCGATGGCTTTGTATGGCGAGGAATGCATGAAACCTTCTGAAGCGCTGGCTTTGAACCGTACCGGGATTCGCCATGTGGTCGAGTCCCACCGTGCCCGCAATGCCCGTGTATTCGGCTCCGTATTGCACGGGCAGGATACGGAAGGCAGCGACCTGGACCTGCTCATCGACCCCACTGTAGAAACGACCCTGATGGATGTGGCCGCCATCCAGGTGGAACTGCAGCGCCTGCTGGGCGTGCCGGTCGATGTGCTCACGCCCGGTGCCTTGCCGGAGTCTTTCCGTAACCAGGTGCTGGCCGAGGCCCTGCCGGTATGAGCAAGGCGCTGCGGGTTGCAGACTATCTGGCCCACATGCTGAACGCCATGGAGCGCATTGCCCGCTACACGGCTGACATGGACCAGACTGCCTTTCTGCACAGCGAACTGGTGCAAGACGCCGTGATTCGCAATATCGAGATCCTTGGCGAGGCATCGAACAACATCCAGCGTGCAGAACCGGAGTTCGCCGCCCAGCACGACGATATTCCCTGGCTGGTCATCTACACCATGCGCAATCGTGTCTCGCATGGGTATGACAAGGTGGACCTGCCGCTGGTATGGAAAACGGTTCGCGATGATCTGCCTGCTCTGCAGGCTCGCATCAAGGCATTGCGCGCCAGCATTCCTTCCTGATGAATCAGCCAGTGGACGGCATCTGGCGCAAACCTGCGACAGGTGCGTGACCAAGCGCCTTCATTGCGGGTATCGCAGGCAGTCTCCGCCTCTCAGCTCCCCAGCGCCCCGCGCACGGCAGCGCGCTCGCCCATGCGCTTGAAATGCGCCTGCACCTTGGGGAAGCCGGCGATGTCCACGCCGTCGCCCTCCAGCCAGCCGGCAATGGTGAACAGATAGGCGTCGGCCACGGAATAGTCGGCGCCCAGCACCCAGGGGGCATCGCCCAGGTAATGGCGCTCGATCACACCGAAGCATTCGGCCATGTTGGCTGCCACCTTGCGCTGCATGGCGGCAACGGCCGCCTCGTCATCCGCCCAGCGGCCTGCGCGGCGGCCGTGGGCGTGGGCCACGTGCACGGTAGAGGACAGGTAGCTGTGGAAATCCTGCATGTGGGCAAAGGCATACGCATCGTCGAGCGGGGCGAGCCGTGCCTCGGGGAAGCGGCGGGCGATGTAGGCGAGCAGGGCCGGCGTTTCGGTGAGCACGCCGCGCTCGGTCACCAGGGCGGGCACGCGGCCCTTGGGGTTGATGGCCAGGTATTCGGGGCTGCGCTGCTCGCCCTTGGGGAAGTCGAGCTTGATGACTTCGTGGGGCGCATTGGCTTCGATCAGGGCGATGCGGGTGGCCAGTGCGCAGGTGCCGGGCGCGTAGTAGAGCTTGAGGGTGGTCATGAAAGAGACGGGTAGGGATGGGATACGTGCAGATTCTGCCTTCGGCGCCGATGGCCGGGCCAGCCCTCCAAATTAGTGCGTATTGCATGGGCGTGCAAGTGGCATCTGCGTCTTTGCTTATGCCGGCCCGGCATTCCAGTGCCCGGCTGCCCGCAATGGCGAAATGGATCGATGGAGCCACGATCTCGCAGTTCGAGCCTCAAACCAGGCACCTCGAATCGGTTGCCGCTGGCCCGCAGCGCAATGCGTTGCATGCATCCAACGCGATCCGGCCACGCGGGGCCGTGCACCTTCGGGTTTGAGCTAGGACAAGACCGGCCCCGCCGGCCCCTGATGCAATACAGCTACGGGATTTGCCCCGGGCTACTCCAAGACTCTCCATCATGAAAAGAACTCTGCTCGCCGTTGCTGCCGTTTGCGCCCTGTCGTCGGGTGCCGCGTTTGCGCAGCAGGCCGAAGGCCCCTGGATGGTGCGCGTGCGCGCCGTGAATCTGGACAGCGCCAACAAGGACAGCACGGGTCTGGGTCTGTCGATCAACAACAAGTGGATGCCCGAACTGGACGTGTCCTACTTCTTCACGCCCAACATCGCGGCCGAGCTGGTGCTGACCTACCCGCAAAAGCACGACCTGCGTGCCAACGGCCTGGGCCAGATCGGCAGCCTCAAGCACCTGCCGCCCACGCTGCTGGCGCAATACCACTTCACCAATTTCGGCGCCTTCAAGCCCTACGTCGGCGCCGGTGTGAACTACACCCGCTTTTCGAGCGTGAGCTTCAACTCGGACGTGCAGGCCCAGTTGAACCCCTCGATCAAGAAGAACAGTTTCGGCGGCGCGCTGCAGATCGGTTTCGACTACGCGCTGGACAAGAACTGGTCGCTGAATTTCGACGTGAAGAAGGTCTTCATTGAAACGGACGTGAGCTCCGGCGGCAACAAGGTGGGCACCTTCAAGGTGAACCCGGTGCTGGTCGGTGTGGGACTGGGCTATCGCTTCTGATCTCCGGATCATGAGCGAGGCACGCGCTGCTTCATCCGGCAGCGCGTAGTGAGGCAAGGATGGGTACTTGGTCCGGTATGCCGTTCGCGGCATACCGGATTTTTTTCGTCCGGACCTGCACCTTCGCGCCCGCCCCGGGCATGCTGCGGTGCACCACCGGGCAGGTCACGAAAAAATCACGCGCGGGGGAATCTGTCCTACCCGCATGCCATGGGCAGGCGCCTAGGCTGGTGCCTCGGCCTGCCGGTGCGCGTCTTGCGAGGCTCGTTTTCCGTTGGCAGGCGTCAGTCACCATTGGCTGTCCGTCCCTTGGCGACCGCGCCCTGCTGCAAGCCGGGACGCGGCATTCACCATGCTGCGGCGGGCGGTGCACAACGCGAGGCCCCCACCATGCTGTCTGCCCACGAACCGACCGTGTCTTCCTCTGCCCTGGCATCGCGCGCCCAGCGCGTGCCGCTGCCTTTGCCTTCGGCGCCGCGTGCGCCCGCCGAAGGCGGCAGGCGCGAGGCAGCCCCGCAATGGGCGGACCACGCACTGCGCGCAACCCGCGCCGAACTGCAGCACGGGCTGATGCAGCCCCAGGCCCAGGTCTCTCCCAAATACCTCTACGACGCGCGCGGCTGCGAACTCTTCGAGCAGATCACGCGGTTGCCCGAGTACTACCCCACGCGCACCGAGGCCGCCATCCTGGCCGACTCGGGCCCCGCCATGGCCGAGGCCCTGCGCGGCAGCGAGGTGCTGATCGAGTTGGGCGCCGGCAATTGCGAGAAGGTGCGCGGCCTGTGCCGCAGCCTGCGGCCTCGGCATTTCGTGGGCGTGGACATCGCGGGACCATTCCTGCGCCAGTCCGTTCGGCGGCTGGCCGAGGAGTTTCCGCAGCTGCAGGCCCATGCCGTCACGGCCGACATCACCGAGCCGCTGGCCCTGCCGCCCCATATCCCGCAGGCCGGGCGGCTGCTGTTCTATCCGGGCTCGTCCATCGGCAATTTCGACCCGGTTCAGGCCCAGCGCATGCTGGGCCAGATGCGTGCCCTGGTCAACGACGACGGCGGCCTGCTGATCGGCATAGACCTGCCCAAGTCCACGCAATGGCTGGAACCCGCCTATGACGACGCCCAGGGCGTGACGGCGCGCTTCAACCTGAACCTGCTCAGCCATGTCAACAGCCTGCTGGGCAGCGACTTCAACCCGGACGACTGGGAGCATGTGGCCTTCTTCAACGCCGAGCAATCGCGCATCGAGATGCACCTGCGCGCGCGCCGCCCGCTGATCGTGGGCTGGCCGCAGGGGCTGCGGCATTTCTCGGCCGGCGAGACCATCCACACCGAAAACAGCTACAAGTACCCGCTGCCCGAATTCCTGGGAATGCTGGCCTGCGCGGGCTTCGGGCCCTGCCAGGTCTGGACGGATGAGCGCCAGTGGTTTGCCGTCATCCATGCCCATGCGTGAGATGCCCGCCGTCTTCCGCTGGGTGCAGCGCTACGAGGCCGTGCGCCAGAGCACCGTGCTGCTGGCCGCGCCCCTGTCGGCCGAGGATGCCTGCGTGCAGTCAATGCCAGACGCCAGCCCGGCCAAATGGCATCTGGCGCATACCACCTGGTTCTTCGAGACCTTTGTGCTGGCCGAGCACGCGCCCGGAGTGCCGCCCTTCGATGCCGACTTTCGCGTGCTGTTCAACTCCTACTACCAGCAGGTGGGCGAACGGCATCCGCGTGCCCGGCGTGGGCTGCTGACGCGCCCCTCGCTGGCGCGGGTGCTGGCCTACCGCGAGGCCGTGGACCAGCGCATGCTGCAGATGTTCGAGGACTGGGGTACGCAGCCGCCTGCACGGCTGGCCGCGCTGCTGGAGCTGGGCCTGCAGCATGAGCAGCAGCACCAGGAGCTGCTGCTGACCGACATCAAGCACCTGCTGTCCTGCCACCCGCTGTGGCCTGCGTACCGGGAGCAGGAAGAGGGCGCGCATGCGCCGCAAGAGCCCGGTGGATTGCCGCCGCCGCTGCAGTGGCTGACCGTGCCGCGCGGCATGCACGCCGTGGGCCATGCGGGCGAGGGCTTTGCCTTCGACAACGAGCGCCCGCGCCACGAGGTGTTCCTGCAGGGCTGCGAGATGGCGCAGCGGCCCGTGAGCAATGCCGAGTTCCTGCGCTTCGTCAAGGATGGCGGCTATGCCCAGCCGCAGTGGTGGCTGGCCGAAGGCTGGGACTGGCGTTGCGCGCAGCAGCTGGAGCACCCGTGGTACTGGCGGCGCCAGGCCGGTGGCGTGATGGACGGCATGTGGCAGGAATTCAGCCTGCATGGCGCGCTGGCGCTGGACGGGCGCAGGCCCGTCTGCCACCTCTCGTACTTCGAGGCCGATGCCTATGCGCGCTGGGCCGGCGCGCGCCTGCCCACCGAGGCGGAATGGGAGGCGGCCCTTGCCGCGCAGATGGCGCAGCGCCCCGAGCACGGCGAGCCGCCCGGCCCTGTGCACCCGCGTGCCATGCAGCCCGGCAGCCATGCGCTGGGCGAGGTCTGGGAGTGGACCCAGTCGGCCTACACCGCCTACCCGGGCTTTGTGGTGGCCGAGGGCGCGGTGGGTGAATACAACGGCAAGTTCATGGTCAACCAGTACGTGCTGCGTGGTGGCTCCTGCCTCACGCCACCCGGCCATGCGCGCGCCAGCTACCGCAATTTCTTCCCCACCCAGGCGCGCTGGCAGATGACGGGCCTGCGGCTGGCCAGGGATCCGGCCTGAGCCTGCCCGTGCCGCGTTGCATGGCATTGCATCGCGCGCCGGCGCATGCAGTAGCATCGTCGGCCTCAATGATCCGAGGGAGTTCCATGTTGTTGCGTTCGCTTGTTCTTGCCATGCCGCTGTCCCTGGTCCTTGTCGGCTGCGCCACGGCGCCGCCCCAGGCACCGGCGCCCAGCCAGCCACAGGACCAGCCCCGGCCCGAGCAGCCTGCCAAGGCCCAGGCCGATGCGCCGCACGCCGAACCCGAGGTCGCCAACCTCACGCCCCTGCCCAGTCTGCTGCTGATCGGCGAAGACGCCGCCGGCCGCTACTACTCCATGGTGGCCAAGGCCACGTTCACCATCGAGGCCGATGGCCGCCTGAGCCTGGCCGACCAGGGCGGGGGCCAGGGCGGCGAGCCCATGGCGCCCCAGGCCGACATGCAGGACCAGAGCATGTCCACCGAATGCAAGCCCTATGGCGCCGTGGCCAACCAGCGCACCACCTGGTTCCCGTACACGGGCGTGTTCGTGCGGGGCGGCGCGCTGGTCGGCGCCAGGGCCGACGGTGCGGACGTGGCCGCCAAGGTGCTCACCGAGCATGAAGGTGCCCAGATGCTCTACACCGGCAAGGATGCCGATGCCACCGAGTACTACTACGCGCCCTGCGTAGGGGCGCAGCGCGTGTCCACGGGCTGGCGGCTGGACCGCTACCTGCCCGATGGGGGCCAACTGCGCGTGCGCGCCGATGCGCGCGGCGGCAAGGGCCAGACACTGGAGCTGAAGATTCCCAAGCCTTTCGCGCCCTTCGTGCTGGTGCGCTACCAGTCGGGCGCCATGATTCCCGTGCCCATGCGCGCCGTGCTGGCCACGGTGGACCTGGCCGAGCGCCGCGTGGTGATGCAGTACCAGGGCACCTATGCCGTGGAGCCTGCCATCCGCAAGATGGAGCTGCGCCTCATCGTGCCCGGCAGCCGTCCGTCCGAAGGCGAGACCGCCGCGCGCCACGCCGAACGCACCCAGGCCCAGCTGCGCGACCTGGCCCGCTGCGCACCGCCCAAGGGCCATGCCATCGAGCCCTGCGCAAATCCGCAGCGCAGGCCCGATCCGCTGATCTTCTACCCGTCGCAGGAACTGCGCGAGCGCGCCAAGCGGCGCTGACAGGCCAGCGCCTGCCTGCAAGGACCTGGCCGCAGCGCAGTCCGGCCAGCCCTTGCGCGGCAATCAGACCTTGGCCAGCGCCTGCTCCAGGTCGGCCAGCAGGTCGCTGATGTGCTCGATGCCCACGGACAGGCGCACCATGCCTTCGGTCACGCCGGCCTTGGCAAGCTCCTCGGCGTCCAGCTGGCGGTGCGTGGTCGATGCCGGGTGCGTGGCCAGGGACTTGGCGTCGCCGATGTTGACCAGGCGCGTGAACAGCTGCAGCGCGTCCAGGAAGCGCGCACCGGCGGCGCGCGTGTCGCTGTCGCCGCTGCCGTTCTTGAGGCTGAACGAGAGGATGCCCGAGGCACGGCCGCCCAGCTGCTTCTTCACCAGGGCGTGGTCGGGGTGGTCCTCCAGGCCGGCGTAGCGCACCCATTCGATCTTGGGATGCTTTTGCAGCGTCTCGGCGATTTTCTGGGTGTTCTCGCAGATGCGGTCCATGCGCAGGGCCAGCGTCTCGATGCCCTGCAGGATGAGGAAGGCGTTGTGCGGCGACAGGGCGGCGCCGGTATTGCGCAGCGGCACCACGCGCACGCGGCCGATGTAGGCGGCCTCGCCCAGGGCCTCGGTGTAGACCACGCCGTGGTAGCTGACATCGGGCTCGTTCAGGCGCTTGAAGCGTGTCTTGTGCTCGGCCCAGGGGAACTTGCCGCTGTCCACGACGGCGCCGCCCACGCTGTTGCCGTGGCCGCCCAGGTACTTGGTCAGCGAGTGCACGACGATGTCGGCGCCGTGCTCGATGGGGCGCAGCAGGTAGGGGCTGGGCACGGTGTTGTCCACGATCAGCGGCACGCCATGGGCATGGGCCACGTCGGCCAGGGCGCGGATGTCGGTGACATTGCCCAGCGGGTTGCCGATGGACTCGATGAAGATGGCCTTGGTCTTCTCGTCGATGTGCTGGGCGAAGCTGGCAGGGTCGCGCGGATCGGCAAAGCGCACGGTGATGCCCTGCTGCGGGAAGGTGTGGGCGAACAGGTTGTAGGTGCCGCCGTAGAGCGTGCTGGCCGAGACGATGTTGTCGCCGGCCTCGGCAATCGCCTGGATGGCATAGGTGATGGCGGCCATGCCCGAGGCCACGGCCACGGCGGCAATGCCGCCTTCCAGCGCCGCGACGCGCTTTTCCAGCACGTCGGTGGTGGGGTTCATGATGCGCGTGTAGATGTTGCCGGCCACCTTGAGGTCGAACAGATCGGCGCCATGCTGGGCACTGTCGAAGGCGTAGGCCACGGTCTGGTAGATGGGCACGGCGGCCGACTTGGTGGTGGGGTCGGGCGAGTAGCCGGCGTGGACGGCCAGGGTTTCAATGCGCATGGAAGATTGCCTTTCTGTAGTTGTACAAGCGGAGGACGGTTGGCATTGTGGCGCGCCGGCCGCCGCGACCCAACGATGCGTTGGTTACGAACATATGCGCCAGTCCTGGCATCGGTCCGGTCGTGAGCGATTGTGTAATTTTGTTAACGGTGTGCGGGAACGTGACCTGATCGCTAGACTGCGTCGGGGAGTTGATGGTGACGTTGACAGCAAGACATCTTCTGGCGCTGGCGGTGCCCCTGTGCACCTTGCTGCTGGCCGGCTGTTTCTATGTCTGCTGGCGGCATCTGCGTGCCCGGCGCGAGTTGCGCAGCATGTCCTTCGCTTTCACTGGCTTCAGCCTGGCCCTGCTGCTGCAGATCCTGGAGCGCCCCGCGGCCGTTCCCGTCAATGCGTTGACGACGGCTGCGCTGCAACTGTGCGCGGCCTGGTTCATCACCGAGGCCATGGCCATACGCCAGGGCGTGCGCCCGGATGCACTGCTGGCGGCCGGCTTTGGCGGCGCGGTGCTGGTGGTGCTGGGTTATTACGCCTGGGCCGTGCCCGATGCCCAGGCGCGCCAGCATGTGCTCAATTTCGGCCTGGGCCTGCAACTGGCCCTGCCGCTGTGGCGGCTGCCACGCAGGCATCCCTGCACAGGCTGGGACCGGCCGCTGCTGTGGGTGTTCGTGGTCTTTGCGCTGAGCTTTTTCGTCCGTACGCTGTGGGTGACGCCACGTGCTGCCTCGGTATCGGCCAGCGCTGCCGGCGAATGGCTGGGCATTTCTTCCTCGTGGATGGCGCTGCAGTTGAGCCTGCTGGTGTTCGGCCTGCTGTTTGCCATGCTCTTCCTGGCCGCAGCGGTGCGCGACACCGTGCAGGAGTTGCACGAGGAGCGCGACCGCGATCCGCTGACCGGGCTGCTGAACCGGCGCGCCTTCAAGGAGGCCGTGCAGCGCCGGCTGGCCGAGCAGCCGCAGCTGTCGGCCGCCGTACTGGTGTGCGACCTGGACCATTTCAAGCGGGTCAACGACGGCTGGGGCCATGCGGCGGGCGACGAGGTGCTGCAGCGCTTTGCGCGCCTGCTGCTGCGCAGCACACGCCAGCAGGACCTGGTTGCACGCTTTGGCGGGGAGGAGTTCGTGGCCCTGCTGCCGCACGCCGACCCGCTGGCCGCGCAATCGATCACCCGGCGCATACAGACCCAGCTGCGCCTGATGGGCTTCAGCGCGCTGCCCGACGACATGCGCATCACGGCCAGCTTTGGCGTGGCCTGGATGGCGCAGGGCCAGACGCTGGAGCAGGCGCTGGCGCGCGCCGACGCCATGCTCTACGAGGCCAAGCGCGCAGGCCGCGACCGGGTGCGGCTGGTGCAGGAAGAAGAAGGCGCCTAGGGCTTGCCCGGTGTGACCGGCGCCTGCAGCAGGCGTGGGGTGCGGGACGGGCGTGGCGATGAGCGTGGGGCGCCGGACTCGCGCGGCGCAGGTGGCTGGTGCGACTCGTGCAACACATGCTGCTCGCGCGGCGCGTCCTGCTCGCGTGGCGCGTGGGGCCTGCGTGGTTCCCGCGGGCCGCTGGAACTGCCGGGGCCGCGGGGTTCAGGCGCAGGCCTGGCAGGTCTTGCGGGCCTGGCGGGCGGCTGGGCCACGGCCGGCTGGCGCTGTTCCCAGGCGGGCAGGGCAGCATGCACCATGGCGGCTCCGTGGGCGTCGTTGGCCGCGTAGTGGCGCTGGGCCAGGCTCAACTGCGGTGCGGCCCAGTTAGAGGTGGAGATCTTCTTGGACTTGTGGAAGTTCTGCCCCAGCACCAGGGCCACGGCCGCGCGCACGCCTACCGAGCTGGCATAGCCGTGGCGCTTGAACACGCGGTCCAGGTCGATCACGTTGTGCAGCGCGACGCCCAGGCGCGCGGGCAGCGCGCTGCGGTCATGGTCCAGCCCGAAGCCGGCCTTGCAGATGGACTCGCTGGCCAGCACGTCGGCCGCCAGCTCGCGTGCCTGCGCATGGTGCAGCTGCAGCAGCCAGGCCTGGTCGCAGGTGGCCAGCTGCACCACATGGGGGCCGGTGTCGGTCTGGTGGGCGTGGAACAGCGGCTTGCTCTCGGTGTCGAAGCCGAGCACGGGCGCCGCCATCAACGCGGCGCGCGCGGCCGCGAATTCGGCGTCGGTGGCGGGCACGTGGATGCAGCGCTCGGGCAGGGCGGCAAAAGGTGGCAGCAGGCGGCTGTCATCCTTGCTGGGAGCGTGCAGGCGGGGCATGGGAAAAGAGGGGGAAGCTCGAGGCGAGCCGTCAAGTATGCCTGCACTTGCATGCCCCTCGGGCACCGGGCTTTTATCCCCGGTGCGTGTGGACGGAGTTGTGGAAAACTCCGGGTGTAACTTGCAGAATCCGCGCCCTGCAAGGCTTTCCACGGAATGCCTAAAAAATCAGCGCCGTGGCGAAAGGGCGTCGAATAAGGGTATTTGCGGATGGCTGGGCCGGACCCCGATGCGGGGTCCGGAGGCTGTTTCAAAAGGTGTCTAAAGGCCTTGATCGCTGAACACCGGCGCCCGCTTTTGCAGACCGGCGCGCACGGCCTCGGCCTGGTTGGGACTGCCCAGCAGGGCCTGCTGCTCCTGCGCCTCGGCCAGCAGGATGTCCTGGGGCGATGCCGTTTCGCTGAGCTGCATCAGGCGCTTGGACGCGCGCATGGCGTGCGGGCTGCTGGCCGCGATCTGGCGGGCCAGGTGGCGCGCTTCCTCCAGCGGCGCAGAGCTCACGCGCGTGGCCAGGCCCAGGGCCACGGCCTCGGGGCCGGGCACGATGCGGCCGGTGTAGACCAGCTCGCGCAGCACATCGCCGCGCACCAGCGGCGCGGCCAGCGCGCAGCCGGCCATGTCGGGCACCAGTCCCCACTTGATTTCCATGATGGACAGCCGCGCATCATCGGCCACCAGGCGAATGTCCGCGCCCAGGGCCAGCTGCAGGCCGCCGCCGTAGGCCACGCCGTGCACGGCGGCGATCACGGGCACGGGCAGTTCGCGCCAGCCCCAGCAGATCTGCTGGAAGCGGTTGGCAATGCCGTGCGTGCGCGCGGCCAGGTCCGCCATGTCCGCCGTCTGCTGGCCGTCGGCAATGCCGGCCATGCTGCCCATGTCCAGGCCCGCGCAGAAGGCGCGCCCCTCGCCATGCAGCACCACGGCGCGCAGGCCGGGTGTGTCCCGCAGCTGCGCCAATGCGTCGATCAGGGCGTCGAACATGGCGGGGTCCAGCGCATTCATCTTGTCGGGCCGGGCCAGGGTCACCTCGGCCACGCCGTGGTCCAGGTCTATGCGCACGCGTTGCGGGGTCATGGCTTGTCTCCTCGTCTCTAGGCGGTTCTCTGCTGGCGGTCGGCCGCGTTGCGCGATTCGATGGCGCTGCGCGCATTCGCCCAGTCCTGGTCGCTCCAGCTGGCCAGCCCGGCGAAGTTGCCGCCCGTCGCCTGGTATTGTCCGCCGTCTATGGCGATGGTCTGTCCCGTCAGGTACTCGGCCTGGGTGCTCATGAGGAAGACGGCCAGGTTGGCCAGCTCGGGCATGCGGCCGTTGCGGCCCATGGGGTTGTCGGCGCGCACATGCTCGCCGCCCTGCGGGTTCAGCCGCGCGCTCATGCCTTCGGTGGGGAACAGGCCCGGCGCGATGGCGTTGAAGCGTATGCCCCGGTTGCCCCATTCCACGGCCAGCGACTGCGTCATGGCATGCACGCCCGACTTGGCCATGGCCGAGGGCACGGTGAAGGCCGAGCCGTTCCAGACCCAGGTGGTGAGGATGGACAGCACGCTGGCCTTGCGGCCCTCGGCCAGCCAGCGGCGGCCGCACTCCAGCGTGAGGTTGAAGCTGCCGCGCATGACGATGTTGGCCACGGCGTCGAAGGCGCGCATGGACAGGTCCTCGGTGCGGCTGACGAAGTTGCCCGCCGCGTTGTTGACCAGGCCCGTGAGCGCGCCGCCATCGGCCCAGATGGCCTCGATCATCTGTTCCACGGCCTCGGGCTGGCGCACGTCGCAGGCATGGCCCACGGCCCGGCCGCCATGCTGCTGCATCAGCTCCTGCGCGGTCTGCTCGACCACGGCGCCGCGCCGGCCGCACAGGTGGATGTCGGCGCCCATCATGAGAAAGGCCTCGGCCATGACACGGCCCAGGCCGGTGCCGCCGCCCGTGACGAGGATGCGTTCGCCCTTGAGCAGGCCGGGCTTGTAGATGAGGTCGTCGAGGGTCATGGCTGCTGTCTCCTGGGCTGCCGGGATGGGGAAGGGATAGGGGGACTGCGGCAGCGCTTGGCGCCGCCAGGGGATCACAGCGCGCGCGAGATCACTTCCTTCATGATTTCGCTGGTGCCGCCGTAGATGCGCTGCACGCGCGCATCGGCGTACATGCGCGTGACCATGTATTCGTTCATGTAGCCGTAGCCGCCATGCAGTTGCACGAGTTCGTCGAGCACGCGGCCCTGCGCTTCCGAGCCCCAGAGCTTGGCCATGGAGGCCGTGGCCGTGTCCAGCGTGCCGGCCACCAGCTGCTCCACGCATCGGTCGATGAAGGCGCGGCCCACGGTGAGGGTGGTGGCCACCTCGGCGAGCTTGAACCGGGTGTTCTGCATGTCGGCAATGGCCTGGCCGAAGGCGCGGCGCTCGCGCACGTAGGCCAGCGTGGCCTCGTAGGCGCCTTCCATGCAGGCCAGGGCGGACAGGCCGATGATCAGCCGCTCGTAGGGCAGGTCGCCCATGAGCTGGTAGAAGCCCTGGCCTTCGCACCCGCCCAGCAGCGCGTCCTGCGGCACGGTCACGTCGTCGAAGAAAAGCTCCGAGGTGTCCTGGGCCTTCATGCCCATCTTGTCGAGCACGCGGCACACGCGAAAGCCCGTGCAGTCCCGGGTCTCCACGATGAGGATGGAGGTGCCGCGCGCGCCCTGGGCCGGGTCGGTCTTGCAGACCACCAGGATCAGGCCGGCCAGCAGGCCGTTGGTGATGAAGGTCTTGCTGCCGTTGATGCGGTAGTGCCCGTCGCGCAGCTCGGCGCGCGTGCGCACGCCCTGCAGGTCCGAGCCCGCGCCGGGCTCAGTCATGGCGATGGCGCCGACCAGCTCGCCGCGCGCCATGGCGGGCAGGTACTTGCGTTTTTGCGCCTCGGTGCCGTGGTTGAGCAGGTAGTGGGCCACGATGGAGTGCACGGAGTTGCTCATGCCCGTGAGGGCGCGGCGCGCCATCTCCTCATGGATCACGGCCTCGTGGCGGAAGTCGCCGCCGCCGCCGCCGTAGTCCTCGGGAATGTCGGTGCACAGCAGGCCCAGCTCGCCGGCGCGGCGCCATATCGCATGGCCCACGTTGCCGCGCTGGCGCGCGGCCTCGTCCTGCGGCTGCATTTCGGTTTCCAGGAAGCGCACGGCGGTGGCGCGCAGGCTTTCCAGTTCGGGGGTGCTCCAGGAGCGTGTCAATGGCAGTGGCATGGCTTGGACCGGTGGATTGCGGGGTTCAGTTGATGCGCCGCTCGCGCCCCTGCCAGTAGGGTTCGCGCAGCTGGAATTTCTGCAGCTTGCCGGCGGCCGACAGCGGAAGCTCGGCGCGGAACTCCACCGAGCGCGGGCACTTGTAGCCCGCGATGCGTTCGCGGCAGTGGGCGATGACCTCGGCCTCGGTCAGCGGCTGGCCCTCGCGCGGGACGATCACGGCGTGCACGCGCTCGCCCCAGCGTTCGTCGGGCACGCCGATGACGGCGCACATGGCGACCTGGGGCAGCTGGGCGATGGCGTTCTCGACCTCGGCCGAGTACACGTTCTCGCCGCCGCTGACGATCATGTCCTTGAGCCGGTCCACGACGAAGAGGTAGCCGTCGGCATCCAGCCGGCCCATGTCGCCCGTGTGCATCCAGCCGTCCTTGAGCGCGGCTGCCGTCTCGGCGGGCCGGTTCCAGTAGCCCTGCATGACCATGGGGCCGCGCGCCGTGATCTCTCCCACCTCGCCGGGCGGCAGCTCGCGGCCCTCGCCATCGACGATGCGCACCTCGGCAATGGTCACGGGCCGGCCGGCCGCGCGCAGCAGGCGCTCGCGCTGCGGGCCGGGGCGGTGCTCGGCCGGGCCCATGGACACGATGGTGGGCGACAGCTCGGTCATGCCGTAGGCCTGGGCGAAGTCGGCGCCGGGCAGCGCCTGCATGGCGCGCTCCAGCAGGCTGGCGTCTATGGGTGCCGCGCCATAGAGCATGAGGCGCAGGCTGGACAGGTCGAACTCGGCCAGGCGCGGGTGCTCGATCAGCCGGCGGATCATGGTGGGCACCAGGAACAGTTCGTTCACGCCGTGCTGCTGCACGCCGGCGAGGATGGCCAGTTCATCGAAGGCCGGCACGATGACCTGGGGCACCAGGCGCTGGGCCATGAGCAGGGCCAGGCCGCAGCCGGCCACATGGAACATGGGCGTGACCACCATGCCCACCTTCACATGCTGGCGCGGCACGTTGCTGGCATTGGACAGGGCGTTGATGAACAGGTTGTCGTGGCTGAGCATCACCCCCTTGGGCCGGCCCGTGGTGCCGCCCGTGTACATCACGGCGGCCAGGTCGGTGCCGCTGCGCAGCGCGTCGGGGCAGGGCGTGGCGGCGGCCAGCAGCTGCTCGTAGTGCAGCGTGCCCTCGGGCGCGGGGCCCTTGCCGCAGAACACCACGGTGCGCAGGCTGGCGGACAGCTCGCGCAGCCGGGGCACCAGGGGCGCGAAGGTGTCATCCACGAAGAGCACGCGGGTGTCGCAGTCGTCCAGCGAGTAGGCCACCTCGTGGGCGCTCCAGCGCGTGTTGACGGGGTTGACCACGGCGCCTGCCCACCAGCAGCCATAGAAGTATTCAAGGTAGCGGATGGAGTTCAGGCCCATCATGCCGACGCGATCGCCGGGCGCCACGTCCAGCGCCCGCAGCAGGCCGGCACAGAGCTCGATGCGCTGCGCAAGCTGCGACCAGCTGGCCTGCTCTTCGCCGCAGATGGCCGCCGTGGCGCCGTCCCTTTCGCGGCGGCCCTTGTGGATGGCCTGGGTGAGATACATGGGCATGGGGATTTCCTCAGGAGCGGGCGTTCCAGGCGGCCAGCGTGTCTTGCAGGCTGGCGGCGCGCGGGGGGCGGGGCTGCTCGGGCACGCTGCGCGAAAAGCGCGGCGCGGGCGCAGGCTGGAGCACGCCATCGGCCTCGGTGAACGTGGCGCGCGCGCGGTTGTGGGCATGCTGCGGCGCCTCGTCCCAGTCGAGCACGGGGGCGAAGCAGGCATCGCTGCCTTCCAGCAGCTCGCACCATTGCTGGCGTGTGCGCGTGCGGAACACATCGGCCAGGCGCAGCTTGAGCAGAGGCCAGCGCGCGGCGTCCAGCTGCGCGTCGAACAGCGGGTCCTGTATGCCGCAGCGCTGGCGCAGCTCGGCGTAGAACTGCGGCTCTATGGCGCCTATGGCGATGTACTTGCCGTCGGCGCAGGCATAGGTGTCATAGAAGTGCGCGCCGCCGTCCAGCAGGTTCTCGCCGCGCTGGTTGCTCCACTGGCCCTTGGCCTTGAAGCCGTACATGAAGGCCGACAGCAGGGCCGTGCCATCGGTCATGGCCGCGTCGATGACCTGGCCCCGGCCGCTGCGCCCGGCCTCGTGCAGGGCGGCCAGCAGGCCCACGGCCAGCAGCATGCCGCCGCCGCCGAAGTCGCCCACGTAGTTGAGCGGCGGCACGGGCGCCTCGCCCGCGCGGCCGATGGCGTGCAGGGCGCCGGAGATGGCGATGTAGTTGATGTCATGCCCCGCCGCATGCGCCAGCGGCCCGTGCTGGCCCCAGCCCGTCATGCGGCCGTAGACCAGGCGCGGGTTGCGCGCCAGGCAGGGCTCGGGGCCCAGGCCCAGGCGCTCCATGACGCCGGGCCGAAAGCCCTCGATCAGCAGATCGGCGCGCGCAATCAGCGCCAGGGCCGAGGCCTGGCCTTCCTCGCCGCGCAGGTCGATCTCGACCTGGCTGCGGCTGCGCGTGGTGATGTCCTGCGCATCGACCGGCGTGCCGGGCCGCGCGATGCGCAGCACCTCGGCACCCATGTCGGCCAGCAGCATGGCGCAGAACGGCCCCGGGCCCAGGCCCGCGAACTCGACCACGCGCACACCTTCAAGCGGTCCTGGCATGGAGGTCTCCTTTGTTCTCTTTTCTTCAATGAACCATAGAGCAGAGCGCTATGGAACTGGCGTTGTCCAAGCGAGAGACACCGAGGAAGGGCCGCCCCGCACCGAAGGTGTCGTCCCCCTTGGGGGAAGCCGCTCAGCGGCTCAGGGGGTAATTCCTGTACTCCTCGCGCAGCTTGGTCTTGAGCAGCTTGCCGGTGGCCGTGTGCGGCAGCTCGGCCACCTGCAGCACATCGTCGGGCAGCCACCATTTGGCGATGCGCGTGGACAGGAAGTCGAGCATGGACTCGCGGCTGACGCTGTTGCCTGCGCGCGGCACCACCAGCAGCAGCGGCCGCTCCTGCCACTTGGGATGGGCCACGCCGATGATGGCGGCCTCGGCCACGCCCGGATGGCCCATGGCGGCGTTCTCCACGTCGATGGAGGAGATCCATTCGCCGCCCGACTTGATCACGTCCTTGGCGCGGTCCACGAGCTGCAGGAAGCCGTCGGGGTCGATGGTGGCCACGTCGCCGGTGGCGAAGAAGCCCTGCTCATCGACGGGCGAGCCGCCCTCGTCCTTGAAGTAGCCGCTGGCGATCCAGGGGCCGCGCACGCGCAGGTGGCCGTAGGCCTTGCCGTCCCAGGGCTGGGGCTGGCCTTCGTCGTCCACGATCTTGAGGTCCACGCCCCAGACGCCGCGCCCCTGCTTGAGCTTGACCTTGACGAGTTCCTCGCCCGGCAGCGCATCGTGCCTGGGCAGCAGCTTGCTGACCACGCCGATGGGGCTGGTCTCGGTCATGCCCCAGCCCTGCACGACCTGGGCGCCGAACTGGTTCTCGAAGCGCTCCAGCATGGCGCGGGGCACGGCCGCGCCGCCGATGCCTATGCTCTTGACGCCCAGCGCGCGCGGGTCGATGTCGGGATGCGCATCCAGGTACTGGAACAGCATCAGCCAGACGGTGGGCACGCCCTGGGAGAAGGTGACCTTCTCATCGCGCATGAGTTCGTAGACGCTCTGGCCGTCCAGGTGCGGGCCGGGCAGCACCAGCCGCGCACCGGCCATGGCCGCCGCATAGGGCGTGCCCCAGGCGTTGGCATGGAACATGGGCACGATGAGCATCACGGTCTCGCGCGCGTTCAGGCCGAAGGTGTCGGGCGCCAGCTCCATCAGCGTGTGCAGCACGGTGGAGCGGTGCGAGTACAGCACGCCCTTGGGCTTGCCCGTGGTGCCCGAGGTGTAGCACAGCGAGGAGGCCGTGCGCTCGTCGAACTCGGGCCACTCGAAGTCCTCGCCCTGGCCGCCCACCAGCTCGTCCCAGCAGCGCAGGTCGGGCAGGTCCAGCGCGGGCATGTGCTCGCGCGAACTCATGCAGACATAGGTGGTGACGGTCTTCAGATGCGGTGCGAGCTTTTCCACCAGCGGCGCGAAGGTCACGTCGAAGAACAGCACCCGGTCCTCGGCATGGTTGGCGATGTAGGCGATCTGCTCGGGAAACAGGCGCGGGTTGATGGTGTGCAGCACCGCGCCGCTGCCCGAGACGCCGAAGTACAGCGCCAGGTGGCGCCAGCTGTTCCAGGCCAGGGTGCCCACGCGTTCGCCGGGCTGCAGGCCCAGCGACTGCAGGGCGTTGGCCACCTGGCAGGAGGCGCGGCGCATGCCGGCCCAGTCGGTGCGGTGCAGGCCGCCGTCCCGGGTTTCCGGCAGGCGCGAGACGATTTCGGTGTGCGGATGAAAGCGCGCCGCATGCTCGATCAGCGACGAGATCATGAGCGGGCGGTCCTGCATCAGTCCTTGCAAGGCGGGCATGGGGTGTCTCCTGTCGTCGTTGGGTGCGGGAAGGCGGGCGTCAGCCGGGCTGGCGCGGTGGGAAAACAGGCTCGCGCTTTTGCAGGAAGGCCTGCACGCCTTCCATGAAGGCCGGCCCGCCCACCAGCTCGCGCTGCCGGCCGGCCTCGTA
Organism: Delftia acidovorans; assembly: GCA_031286585.1. Classification (GTDB taxonomy): domain Bacteria; phylum Pseudomonadota; class Gammaproteobacteria; order Burkholderiales; family Burkholderiaceae_C; genus Comamonas; species Comamonas acidovorans_A. The sequence goes on along the minus strand of JAITUC010000029.1, from coordinate 50,544 downwards.
GCTCAACTGTTGCGCCAGAGTGCCTGCTGCCGCGGCATCCAGCGCCCGGCGTGCCTCCAGCGCCGCACCGGCGGGCAGCCGGGCCAGGCGCCTGGCGGCGGCCACTGCCTCGTCGCGCAGCACCGTATCGTCCACGCAGGCCCAGACCAGGCCCCAGTCCGCAGCCTGCCGGGCGCCCAGCTTCTCGCCCATCAGGGCCAGGCCCAGGGCGCGCGCGCGGCCCAGGCGGCGCTCCAGGAACCAGGTCGTGCCCAGGTCCGGCACGATGCCCAGGCGCGGCAGGAAAGGCAGGTAGAAGTAGGCCGAGCGTGCGGCCAGCGTCAGGTCGGCCGCCAGGGCCAGGCCCACGCCTGCCCCGGCGGCCGCGCCGTTGACGGCACAGACCACGGGCACGGGCAGCTCCTGCAGATCCAGGATCAGCCGGTTGGACAGCTGCTCCATGCGTTCTGCCGTGTGCTCGCCCAGCGTGCGCCCGTCGGCCGGAGCGGCACCGCCCATGGCCGACAGGTCGGCGCCCACGCAAAATCCCCGCCCCTCGGCCGTGAGCACCAGGGCGCGTATGCCCGCGTCCGCCCGCACCTGTGCCAGCAGGGCGCGCAGCTGGTGCTGGAAGGGCTGGCCCAGCGGATTCATGCGCTCGCTGTCGTGGTGGACGATGAGGGCAATGTCCCCCTGGCGTTCCAGGCGGACGACGGGCGTGTCTTGCGTGTTCTGCGTGTCCTGCATGCGCGGCTCCAGACAGAAGGGGGGGGTGTCGCGGGCTCAGAGCCGCTCGATGATGGTGACGTTGGCCATGCCGCCGCCCTCGCACATGGTCTGGAGGCCGTAGCGCCCGCCGCGTGCGTGCAGGGCGTGGATCAGCGTGGCCATGAGCTTGGTGCCCGAGGCACCCAGCGGATGGCCCAGCGCAATGGCGCCGCCGTTGACGTTGAGCCGCGCCGGATCCGCGCCCGTGGCCTGCAGCCAGGCCAGGGGCACGGGGGCAAAGGCCTCGTTGACTTCGTACAGGTCGATGTCGGAGATGCGCATGCCGGCCTTCTTCAGCGCGGCCTGGGTGGCGGGGATGGGGGCCTCCAGCATGATCACCGGGTCATGCCCCAGCAGGCTCATGTGGTGGATGCGCGCCAGCGGCTGCACGCCCAGGGCCTTGAGGCCGCGCTCGCTGACCACCATGACGCCGCTGGCGCCATCGCAGATCTGGCTGGCCGTGGCGGCCGTCACGCAGCCGCCCTCGCGGATGGTCTTGACGCCGGCGATGCCTTCCAGCGTGGCATTGAAGCGTATGCCTTCATCCACCGTGTGCGGCTGGCCTTCGCCCTCGGCACCGCCTTCGGCGCTGCGCGCCTGCACGGCAAGGATCTCGCGGTCGAAGCGGCCCTCGCGCGCAGCTTGCGCGGCGCGCTCATGGCTTTGCAGCGCATAGGCGTCCAGATCATTCTTGGCCAGGCCGTACTTGCCGGCCATCATCTCGGCGCCCATGAACTGGCTGAACTCCACGCCCGGATAGCGCTGCTGCATGGCCGGGCTCATGTACACGCCCAGGCCGGCCTTGGCGGGCAACACGTTGGGCGTGCCCATGGGCACGCGCGACATGCTTTCCACGCCTGCGGCAATCACCATGTCCATGGTGCCCGACATCACGGCCTGGGCCGCGAAATGCAGGGCCTGCTGGGAGGAGCCGCACTGCCGGTCCACCGTGGTGCCTGGCACGGACTCGGGCAGGGACGAGGCCAGCACGGCGTTGCGTGCCACGTTCGTCGCCTGCTGGCCGACCTGGCTGACGCAGCCCATGATCACGTCCTCGACCTGGGTCGGGTCGGCCTGGCTGCGGCGCACCAGTTCGTCCAGCACCTGGGCCGCGAGATCGGCCGGATGCCAGCCCGAGAGCTTTCCGCCGCGCTTGCCGCCTGCCGTGCGCGTGGCGGCAACGATGTATGCCTGTGCCATGGATGTCTCCTGTTCCTGTATTCCTGGGGGATGGTGGCCCGGCCGGCGCGGGCCGGGCATCGTCGCAAGCGACGATTCCGGCCAGGGAAAACGCGGGGACGGTGCCTGACGGATGGCTGGGCTGTATGCCTAGCGCGGCGCCATGCGGATGGCGCCGTCCAGGCGCACGCACTCGCCGTTGAAGTAGCCGTTGGTGAGCATGGTCTCGGCCAGGTGGGCATATTCGTCGGGCTGGCCCAGCCGCCTGGGGAAGGGCACGGAGGCGGCCAGCGCGGCCTTCACGTTGTCGGGTGCGCCCTGCAGCAGCGGCGTGTCGAAGATGCCGGGCAGGATGGTGTTGACGCGGATGCCCTCGCCCATGAGGTCGCGCGCGATGGGCAGGGTCATGCCCGTGATGCCGGCCTTGCTGGCCGAGTAGCTGGCCTGGCCCATCTGCCCGTCCTGCGCCGCCACCGAGGCGGTGTTCACGATGGCGCCGCGCTCGCCGTCGGCCAGCGGCTCCAGCGTGAGCATGCCCGCGGCCGACTTGGCGATGCAGCGGAAGGTGCCCACCAGGTTGATCTGGATGATGCGGTCGAAATTGGCCACGGGCAGGTGCCGGATCTCGCCCGTGGCCTTGTCGCGGCTGGCCGTCTTCACGGCATTGCCCGTGCCTGCGCAGTTGACCAGGATGCGCTCCTGCCCGTGGGCTGCACGCGCCCGGGCAAAGCCTGCATCCACGCTGGCCTCGTCGGTCACGTCCACGCGGCAGAACAGGCCGCCGATCTCGCGCGCCAGCACCTGGCCGGCCGTCTCGTTGAGGTCGAACAGGGCGACGCGCACGCCCCTGGCAGCCAGGCGGCGCGCGGTGGCCGCGCCCAGGCCCGATGCCCCGCCCGTGACGACGGCGCTGATGCTTGCGTCAAGCTGCATGTGTGAGTCTCCTTTGAGAGTGTCTTTGCCGGGCGCCCTGTCGCCTGGGCTCGCGACAGGGCGCGCTGCGCTGCCTATGATCTGCAAGCCAGTCTAGGAATCACCCCGCATTGCCGCCATCGTCGAAACCGACGAAAGTGCCCGCTGCTTCACTCCTGCCATGTGCTCCTCGTCCGCATGCCGTCTCCAGCGCCCATTCCTGCTCCCGGTTCCGGCTACGTGCCGCAGGCCAAGCTGAGCCCGCCGCGCGCCGCTGCCGCCCAGGTGGCCCGGCTGGCCGTTGCCGCGCGCTGGCCCGAGGCCCTGCGCGCCCGCGTGGTGCTGGTGCGCGCGCCGGCCGGCTTTGGCAAGACCACGGCCATGCGCCAGATGCGCGAGCGCCTGCAGGCCGAGGGCCAGGCCACGGCCTGGCTGACGCTGGATGCTGCCGACAACGATGTCTCGCGCTTTCTGCAGTGCCTGGGCGCGGCCGTGCGCACCCTGGGGGTGGGTCCGTCGGAAGGCGCCGGCGAGCTGTCCCGGGCCCTGCATGCGCTGGCCGGCGAGGGCCGCTCCTTTGCGCTGTTCATCGACGATTTCGAGGTGCTGCACAACGATGCCGTGCTGGGCCTGGTGCGCCAGCTCATGGAGCAGCTGCCCGAGCGCGGGCGCCTGGTCATAGGCTCGCGCGCGCTGCCGGCCCTGGGACTGGGGCGGCTGCGCACCAGCGGCCAGCTGCTGGAGATCGATGTGGCGCTGCTGCGCTTTTCCGTGGGCGAGGCCGAGGAGTTCTTTCGCCTGCGCGGCTGCCCGCTGCCGCGCGAGGCCCTGGCGCGGCTGCTGGACAAGACCGAAGGCTGGATAGGCGCGCTGTGGCTGGCCTCGCTGGCGCTGGAGCGCCATGGCCCGCACAGCGATTTCATCGAGCGCTTCTCGGGCTCGGAGCGCGCCGTGGCCGACTACCTGGCCGAGGATGTGCTGGCCCAGCAGCCCGCATCCGTGCGCGACTTTTTGCTGCGCACCAGCATCCTGCGCACGCTGGATGCCCAGGTCTGCCAGGCCCTGGTGCCGCGCGCCGACGGCGCCGCCATGCTGCAGGCGCTGGAGCAGGCCCACCTGTTCCTGGTGCCGCTGGCCGACGAGGCGCAGGGTGGCCAGGGCGGGCACAGCTGGCGCTACCACAGCATGTTTGCCGACTTCCTGCGCGCGCAGCTGCTGCGCGAGCAGCCTGGTGAATTGACGCGCCTTCACCTGGCGGCCAGCGGCTGGTACGAATCCTGCGGCCGGCCCGTGCCTGCCATCGAGCATGCGCTGGAAGGCGGCGACCTGCCGCATGCCCTGTCCCTGCTGGCGCGCCACGCCGAGGCGCTGATGGAGCAGGGCCGCATGCGCCTGCTGTCGCGCTGGTTCTCTGCCATGCCGGCGCCGCTGATGGCGCGCGAGCCGCTGCTGCAGGCCGTGGCCGCCTATGCCGACTGTTTCACGCGCGGCCCCTGGCAGGCGCAGCAGCGGCTGGACGCCTTGCGGCCCCGCATGGCCGCGGACCCCGCCGCGCAGGCGCTGGTCATGGCCCTGCAGCCGCTGCTGCTGGCCATGATGGACCGCGTGGAAGAGGCGGCGCCACTGGGCCGCCAGGCGCTGGCCTGCCTGCCCAGCTGCCGGCCATTCGCGGACAGTTCGCTGACCAATGCCATGGCCTACGTGGTGTCCGTGCTGGGCGATGCCGAGGAGGCCCACCGCCTGCTGGACGCGGCGCGCAGCACCCAGGCCGGCAGCCTGTTCAGCCGCATGTACACCGAGGCCATGGAGGGCGTGCTGGACCTGTCGGGCGGGCGGCTGCGGCAGGCGGCATCGCGCTTTCGCGTGGCGCTGGCCGCCACGCCGCGCAGCGCCTCCTACAACCCCACCAACGGCAATGCCTGGGCCGGCGTGCTGCATGCCGGCGTGCTCTACGAGACCGGCGACCTCGATGGCGCCGATCACCTGCTCAACGTCTACCTGCCGCTGGCCCGCGACGTGGGCCTGCCCGACCATGTGATCTCCAGCTACCGCATGCGTGCGCGCATTGCCTTCGTGCGCGGCGATGTGGATGCGGCCTTCGGCCTGCTGACCGAACTGGAGTACCTGGGGCATGAACGCCAGCTGCCCCGCGTGACGGCCAGCGCGCGGCTGGAGCATGCGCGCATCTTCGTGCTGCAGGGCAACCGGGCCGCCGCGTCCGAGGCGCTGGAGCGTGCCGACGACCCCCGCGTATGGCCGCGCGTGGAACGCCTGCGCCTGCCCCCGCACGAGGTGGAGGACATCGCCATCGCGCGGCTGCGCTGGGGGCTGCACTTTGGCGACTGCCATGCCGTGCGCGAAGCCGTCGCCCCCTTGCTGGCCGATGCGCAACGGCGCGGGCGCCGCCACCGCAGCCTCAAGCTGCAGGTGCTGTGCGCGCTGGCCGAGGCGGGCAGCGGCGACCTGGACGCCGCAGCCGCCACGCTGGCCCAGCCGCTGCGCCACGGTGCCAGCGAAGGCTTTGTGCGCCTGATGCTCGATGAGGGGCCGCTGCTCGTGCCCGTGCTGCAGCGCGTGCTGTCGCCTTCAATGTCGCTTTCACTGCCGCGCCGCACGGAAGCGGCGGAGCCGGAGGCAGCCGCCCATGCGCAGCGGCTGCTGTCTGCCTTGGGCGAGCCTGCCGAGCCCGCCGATGCCGCCGGGGTGCAGGCAGCGGATGCGCGCGAAGGCCCGGCAGTGGCCACGGTGCTTGCCGAGCCCCTGACCCGCAAGGAACTGCGCGTGCTGGAGCTGCTGGCCTCGGGCTACTCCAATGCGGCCATGGCCGAGAAGCTTTTCGTCTCCGACAGCACCGTGCGCACCCACCTGCGCAGCATCAACCTCAAGCTGGGCGCGCGCAGCCGCACCCAGGCCGTGGCGCTGGCGCGGGAGCTGCGGGTTTTGCGCTGATGCCTTTTCTGAATCTCTCCATTTGGAGATGTGATTTGACCTGGATCATGGACAGGCGGAACACTCCCGTCCCATGTCCGAACAAAAGATCGAGTTCTACAAGGGGGCCGCTGGCGGCTGGGGCGCATTGCGCAGCGTGAGCCAGGCCCTGATGCGCCAGGATATCGCCGTCAAGGGCGCCAAGACCCTGCTGTCGGCCAACCAGCCCGATGGCTTCGACTGCCCGGGCTGTGCCTGGCCCGACCGCAACCACCATTCCACCTTCGAGTTCTGCGAGAACGGCGCCAAGGCCGTGGCGGCCGAGGCCACGGCGCGCCGCGTCACGCCCGAATTCTTTGCACGGCACACGGTGGCCGAGCTCATGGCGCAAAGCGATTTCTGGCTGGAAGACCAGGGCCGGCTCACCGAGCCCATGCTGTACGACGCGGCCAGCGACCGCTACCGGCCCATCGACTGGGACGGCGCCTTTGCGCTGATCGCCCGCCACCTGAACGCGCTGCCCGACCCGAACCAGGCCATCTTCTACACCTCGGGCCGCGCCAGCAACGAGGCGGCCTTTCTCTACCAGCTGTTCGTGCGCGCCTACGGCACGAACAATTTTCCCGACTGCTCCAACATGTGCCACGAGCCCAGCGGCAGCGGCATGAAGCCGCAGATCGGCGTGGGCAAGGGCACGGTGCAACTGGCCGATTTCGAGCAGGCCGACGCCATCTTCATCTTCGGCCAGAACCCGGGCACCAACCACCCGCGCATGCTGGGCGAGCTGCGTGCGGCGCACAGGCGCGGTGCACGCATCCTGAGCTTCAACCCGCTGCGCGAGCGCGGGCTGGAGCGCTTCCAGGACCCGCAAAGCAAGCTGGAGATGGCCACCCTGGGCGCCACGCCCATCAGCACGCACTACTTCCAGCTGCGCGTGGGCGGCGACATCGCGGCCGTCAAGGGCATCATGAAGCATGTGATCGCGCAGGAAGATGCACGCGGCGGCGTGCTGGACCATGCCTTCATCGCCGAGCACACCTCCGGCTTCGAGGCCCTGGCCGATGACCTGCGCACCGAGGATTGGGCCCTGCTCGAGGCCGAGTCCGGCCTGAGCCGTGCGCAGATGGAGACGGCGGCCGAGGTCTACATCGCCGCCCGAAGCACCATCGTCTGCTGGGGCATGGGCATCACGCAGCACATGCATTCGGTGGCCGCCGTGCAGATGCTGGTCAACCTGCTGCTGCTGCGCGGCAACATCGGCCGCCCCGGCGCAGGTGCCTGCCCGGTGCGCGGCCACAGCAATGTGCAGGGCGACCGCAGCATGGGCATCTGGGAAAAGCCGCCCGCCGCGCTGCTGGACCGGCTGCAGCAGGTCTTCGGCTTCGAGCCGCCGCGTGCCAACGGCGTGGACGTGGTCGAGTCCATCCGCCTCATGTTCGAGGGCCGGGGCAAGGTGTTCTTCGCGCTGGGCGGCAACTTCGCGGCGGCCACGCCCGACACGCATGTCACCTGGCAGGCGCTGCGCCGCTGCGACCTGACCGTGCATGTGACCACCAAGCTCAACCGCAGCCATCTGGTGCACGGCCGCGAGGCACTGATCCTGCCCTGCCTGGGCCGCACCGAGATCGACATGCAGGCCCCCGGCCCGCAGGGCGTGACGGTGGAGGACTCCATGGGCATGGTCCATATCTCCAGCGGCATCAACCCGCCTGCGTCCGAGCACCTGCTCAGCGAGATCGCCATCGTCGCGCGCCTGGCCGCCGCCACGTTGGGCGCGCAGCGGCCCGTGCCCTGGCTGGAGCTGGCCGGCGACTATGCACGCATACGCGAGCTGATCGAGCAGGTCTTCGACGACTTCCACGACTTCAACGCGCGCGTGGCCGTGCCGGGCGGCTTCAGGCTGCGCAATGCGGCGAGCGAGCGCATCTGGGAGACGCCCCGGGGCAAGGCCGGCTTCATCGTGCACGCCGTGCCGCGCGACACGCCCGTGCACCGCGCGCGCGCCGCGCGCAGCCCCGGCGCATCGCCGGTGTTCACGCTGTTCACCACGCGCTCGCATGACCAGTACAACACCACCATCTACGGCATGGACGACCGCTACCGCGGCGTCTTCGGCCAGCGCCGCGTGGTCTTCATCCATGCCGAGGACATCCGAGCCCTGGGCATGAAGGATGGCGACTGGGTGGACCTGCAGACCGTGTGGGATGACGGCCGGCAGCGCAGCGCCGCGCGCTTCAAGCTCGTGGCCTACGACATTCCGCGCGGCTGCATCGCCGCCTACTATCCCGAGACCAATCCTCTGGTGCCGCTGTCGGCCACGGCCATCGTGGCGGGCACGCCCAGCTCCAAATCCATTCCCGTGCAGCTGGTGGCGCACAAGCCGCCTGCCGTGCCTTCTCCCGCGCTGGAAGAAATGGCGGCCTGAAGTGCAGCTAGGCATGGAGGAACTGGCCGCCGACATCCTGCGCGAACTGGCCACTGAACCCGCGCCCATGTCCCTGCCCAGGCTGGGCAAGCGCCTGGGGCAGGGCGCCAGCGTGCTCATGCGCTGCCTGGCGCTGATGGGCGATGCCCCCATTGCCGGTACGCCTGGGCCGGGATGGGTGCGGCTGGTGCAGGAAGAGGGGCGGTGGGTGGCGGCCCTGACGCAGAGCGGGCGTTCGCTGGCGCAGGCGCCGGACGGTCAGGCGCTGGGCGAAGGCACGGGACGCGTGCGGTAGAACTGCATCGGGAATTCCTGCATTTCCTTGGCGTGCTGGTTGATCACCGAGCGCTTCATCTTGCCCACCACATGCATTTCGCAGGGCTTGCAGTCGAAGCGCAGCGTGAGCTTTTCCTTGCCGTTGATCAGCTGCAGCGGCTCGGCCTTGATGGTGCCCTTCACGCCGATCACGCCCTTGGCCTGCTTGGGGCACAGGCTCATGGAAAAGCGCACGCAGTGCTTGGTGATCATCAGGCTGACTTCGCCTTCCTCTTCCTTGCTCTCGTAGGCCGCATCGATGATCTTGACGCCGTGCTTGACGTAGAAGTCGTGTGCCTTCTGGTTGTAGACGTTGGCCAGGTAGGTGAGCGTGTCTTCGGGGAAGGGCGCTGGCGGCTCCACGGGCAGGGCGCGCGGCAGGCGCACGAAGCCGGCCTGGCGCGCGGCCTCCAGCGCGGCGACGGCGTCGCGGCGCAGCTGGTTCAGGGCCGAGGCCGGCACGAACCAGGGCTGGCTCAGCTGCAGGCCGATGTCATGCACGGAGAAGATGGTGGCGCCGAAGCGGCCCAGTTGCTCGCGCAGCGTGGCTTCGGCGCGGGCCGCGTCGGTGGCGGCCTGGTGTTCCTGCACGATGGCGGCGGTGGCGGTGAAGCCGTCCTCGTCGGTCAGCGTGAGCGCAAAGCCGTCGGGCGTTTCCTTGAGTTCGGCCCACAGGCCGATGCGGCGGTCGCTGGACTTCTTGTCCAGCGTGCGCACCCAGGCCATGTCGCGGTTGCGGTTGACCTCCAGGCCCTTGCGCAGGTCCTTGAAGCCGGCGATGGGGTCCTTGGGGAACAGGCGCCACAGCGACTTCTTCGCATCGACCGACTCGGCGCGGTTGATCTGCAGGCCCACCAGTTCCTTTTGCAGGTCGTAGTAGCACAGGCCGTCGCCGTTGTGCAGTTCGGTGTCGCGGCTCGATGTCTCGATCTCCACGAAGTTCTCGCCCACCTTGGTGACCCAGCCGATGGCGCGGCCCGGTGTCTTGGGCGTGTCGAAGGCGCCGATGTCTTCCTTGCGGCCGTTGACGAAGTAGTCGGTGAACTCGCGGTTGAAGTTCTGGTCGGGGTCGGGCGTGAAGCTGAAGCTGGTGCTGCCCGAGGATGAGCGCGCCAGGGGCGTGTCGGAGAATTCGCGCTCTTCGATGATTTCGTCCAGCAGCTTGCGGTAGTGGGCCGTGATGTTCTTCACGTAGCCCATGTCCTTGTAGCGGCCCTCGATCTTGAAGCTGCGCACGCCGGCGTCGATCAGGGCGCGCAGGTTGTCGCTCTGGTTGTTGTCCTTCATGGACAGCACGTGCTTTTCGTGGGCGATGATGCGGCCGCTGGCGTCCAGCACCTCGTAGGGCAGGCGGCAGGCCTGGTTGCAGTCGCCGCGGTTGGCGCTGCGGCCCGTGTGGGCGTGGGTGATGTAGCACTGGCCCGAATAGGCCACGCACAGCGCGCCGTGCACGAAGAATTCGATGGTGGTGCGCGCCGGGTCGGTGGCCGCGCGCACGGCGGCGATCTGCTGCAGGTCCAGCTCGCGCGCAACGACGATCTGCGACAGGCCGGCGTCCTGCAGGAAGCGCGCCTTCTCGGGGGTGCGGATGTCGGTCTGGGTGCTGGCGTGCAGCTGGATGGGCGGCAGGTCCAGCTCCAGCAGGCCCATGTCCTGGATGATCAGCGCGTCGGCACCGGCCTCGTAGATCTGCCAGGCCATCTTGCGGGCGGCCTCCAGTTCATCGTCGCGCAGGATGGTGTTGAGCGTGATGAAGATGCGGCTGCCGAAGCGGTGCGCGTGGTTGATCAGCCGCTGCAGGTCGCGGATGTCGTTGCCTGCCGTGGCGCGGGCGCCGAAGGCCGGGCCGCCGATGTAGACGGCGTCGGCGCCATGGTTCACGGCCTCGATGCCGATGTCGGCATCGCGCGCGGGTGACAGGAGTTCGAGCTGGTGGGGCAGGAGGGACATGGGGCTTTGTGGTGTTCTGTGTTCGTACCCGCACCGGCGTGGGGGCCGGGCGTCGGGCGCAATGCGGGGGAAACTGGCCCCCACGCTACCCTTGCTGCGCAAGGTCCGCTGCCCCTCAAGGGGGCCGCTTTTTGTCTTGGGGTGGCCCGGCGACAAAAAAAGGCCCCCACTCTTGGGGCGGTCCGGCGACGAAAACCTCGCAGCCCGCTTGCGGTGAGGCGCAGCATTATCGCCGCAGCCCCGAAAAAGCGCGCGCCAGGGGGTATGCGCCCGATGCCCTGGCGGGCGGCGCCGGTTTTTGCCTATCCTTTAGGATGCGCACTGCACGGGCCGGGCCGCCATGCCGGATACCCCGGCCCGTGCCTGCCCCGCCCCGGGCCTGGTGCGCGTTTTCTGCGCCAGGCCTTGCCCGGCCGGGCAGCGCCCGAGTGGGCCACGCCGCAGCGGATTTCGTTTGCCAGGGCGCCTGTTTCACAGATTGACCGTTTTTTCCAGGAGTTGCCATGCACGCCTTGATCCGCCATTTCCCGTGGGCCCGCCCGGCCCTGCTGTGCGCCCTGCTGGGCAGCGGCGGCCTGGCCTGGGCACAGCCGGGAAGCGGCCCGGCCAATGGACATCCCGCCAACCCGTCCGCCAATCAACCCGCCAGCCTGCCGGCCGGCCCGGCCTCTGCCGCCAGCACGGCCAGCACGGCCGATGCCCCGCTCGTGGTGCGCATCGCCCATGCGGGGCCGGTGTCCGGCCCCATCGCCAGTCTGGGCAAGGATGAGGAAAACGGCGTGCGCATGGCCCTGGACGATCTCAACGCCAAGGGGCTGGAGATCGGCGGGCGCAAGCTGCGCTGGAAGCTGGAGGCCGGCGACGATGGCGGCGATCCCGGCCAGGCCGTGGCCCTGGCCCGGCGCCTGTGCGACAAGAAGGTGGCGGCCGTGGTCGGCCACCTGCAGTCGGGCACCACGCTGCCGGCCACATCCATCTACCACGACTGCGGCATCGTCATGGTCACGCCGGCGGCCAGCAATCCAGCCATCACCCAGGCGGGCTACGACACCACCTACCGCGTGATCGCCGACGACCGCGCCATGGTCGATGCGCTGGTCGCGCATGCCGTGGGCAAGCTGGGTGTCAAGCGAGCGGCCATCATCGATGACCGCTCGGCCTACGGCCAGGGCATCGTGGCGCTGTTCGAGGCCGCTGCGCGGGAGCAGGGGATCGAGATCGTGGACAAGCAGTTCACCGGCGACAAGGCCACCGACTTCGTGCCCATCCTCACGGCCATCAAGGGCAAGAAGCCCGATGCCATCTTCTTCGGCGGCCTGGACGCCCAGGCCGGCCCCATGCTCCGGCAGATGGCCCAGCTGGCCATGGACAAGGTGCGCCTGCTGGGGGGCGACGGCCAGTGCACGCTGCGCCTGCCCGAGCTGGCCGGCAACGCGGCCCCGCTGCGCAACGTGACCTGCGCCGTGGGCGGCAGCCCGCTGGAGCGCATGCCGGGCGGCACCGCCTGGAAGCAGCGCTACGACCAGCGCTTTCCCGACCAGTACCAGGTCTTCAGCCCCTACGCCTACGACGCCACCATGGTGCTGGCCCAGGCCATGCTGCGGGCCGACTCCATCCGGCCCAATGCCTACATCCCCTACCTGCGCCAGACCCAGCATGACGGCGTGACGGCACCGATTTCCTTCACGCCCCAGGGCGAGCTGCAGGCGCCGGTCGTCACGCTCTACCACTATGCGCAGGGCGTGCGCAAGCCGCTGCCCTGACCCCTGGCTCCCTGACGCTCTGACACCTTGACTGCCGAGCATCGTCCACTGCCGCAGGCCGACGACGAGGCCTGGATGCGCGCCGCCCTGGAGCTGGCGCGCGCCGCTGCCCAGTCGGGCGAGGTGCCCGTGGGCGCCATCATCGTCAAGGACGGCGCCATCGTCGGCCGGGGCCGCAACGCGCCCGTGGCCCAGGGCGACCCCACGGCCCATGCCGAGGTGCTGGCGCTGCGCGACGCGGCCGCGCGCCTGGGCAATTACCGGCTGGACGATTGCACGCTCTACGTGACCCTGGAGCCCTGCACCATGTGCAGCGGCGCCATGCTGCATGCGCGCCTGGGCCGCGTGGTCTATGGCGCGGCCGAGCCGCGCACGGGCGCGGCCGGATCGGTGCTGGACGTGTTTGCGCTGCCGCAGATCAACCACCACACGCGGGTGACGCGCGGCGTGCTGGCCGGGGAATGCGCGGCCCTGATGTCCGATTTCTTTCGCACGCGCCGCGCCGAGCAGCGCGCGGCCCAGCCCCATCCGCTCAAGGACACGGCGCTGCGCCATGCGGATTCCACCTTTGGCGGCTTTGCCCAGCCGCAGTGGCGCAGCGACCTGCCGGCGCTGGCAGGCCTGCGCCTGGCCGTGGTCGATGAAGGACCGCGCGATGCGCCGCTCACCTGGCTGTGCCTGCACGGCAGCCCCTCATGGGGCCAGCTCTTCCAGCCCATGCTGGCCGGCTGGCTCCAGGCGGGCCATCGCGTGGTCGTTCCCGACCTGCCGGGCTTTGGGCGCAGCGACCAGCCCAAGAAAGAGAAGGCGCACAGCGCGGCCTGGCATGTGCAAGTGCTGCGCGAGCTGGTGCTGGCGCTGGACCTGCGGAGCATCGTGCTGGTCGGCCATGACGATGGCGCGCACCTGGGCCTGGCCGTGGCGCAGGCCGAGCCCGCACGTTTTTGCGGCGCCTGGCTCATGAATGCCTGGCCCGCAGGCCCGGCACCCGATGCCTGCGTGCAATGGTTTGCGCAGGCAGCGCGCAAGCCGTCCTGGCCCGTGGCCCGCGCCATGCACGAGGTGGGCGAGGAGGCCGGCGCACAGCCGCAGGCCTGGAGCCTGCCGTTTTCCCAGCCCGGCCACCGCGCCGCGCTGCAGGCCTGGCCCCGCGTGCAGGCCGAAATGCCGGCGCTGCCGATGGAGTTGCTGGCGCAGTGGAACCGCCAGCAGCGCCTGTGGGTGCAGGGCGGCGAGCACGATGCGCTGATGCCTGCGCCCGCATGGCGCCAGGCCTGGCTGCAGGCGCTGCCACAGCTGCCGCCAGCGCAGCTTCGCCTATCCCCGTGCGGCCATTGGGTTCCCCTGTGTGCTGCCGGCATGGTGGACGGCGCTGTGGAATACTTCCGCCCATAGGCCTGCGCCGCCGGCCCCTTGCCGGGGCTGCGCAGCGGCAGTGCCCCGTCTTCACTCCCCTTGCAATATGGAGCATGCCGGCCAGGGCCGGCATGGAACCACCTTGGCCACTTCGCGCAGTTCCCGTACCCCCCGCAAAACGACAGCCGCTGCCCTTCCTGCAGATCATCAGCAAGAGCATGTGCACACCGCTGACGGCAGCTGCTGCGTGCACCCTCACGGGCAGGCCCACGATCATTCGCATGCCGTTGCGCAGGACCGGGGCGCTTCCCGCAGCCACGACCACGACCACGATCATGGCCATGTGCATGCCGCCGATGGCAGCTGCTGCGGCCATGCGCATGACCAGGGTCCGCGCCACATCTATGTCTACTCGCCCGCCGGTGCCGTGCGCGACAAGGCCGGCTTCAAGCGCGGCGTGCGCCGCCTGGAGGCCATGGGCCACCAGGTGGAGATCGATGCCGACGCGTTGAGCAGCCACCAGCGCTTTGCAGGCGACGACGCCACGCGCCTGGCGGCCATTGAACGCGCGGCGGCCAGCGGTGCCGACCTGGCGCTGCCCACGCGCGGCGGCTACGGACTCACGCGCATCCTGCCGGGCATCAAGTACAAGGCCGTGGCCAAGGCCATCGCAGGCGGCACGCGCTTCGTGGGCCTGAGCGACTTCACGGCGCTGTCGCTGGCCCTGCTGGCCAAGACCGGCGCCACCACCTGGGCCGGCCCCCTGCTGGTGCACGACTTCGGCCGCCCCGACGACGAGGGCGGCGTGGACGACATCATGCTGGACTGCTTCAACGACCTGCTCAGCGGCCAGGGCGAGGGCGCGGGCTGGCAGATGCCCAGGATCGGCCTGCGCGAAGATGGCAAGCCCGTCGTCAAGGACTTCTACATCAGCGGGGGCGCCACGCTGTGGGGCGGCAACCTGGCCGTGCTGGTCTCCCTGCTGGGCACGCCTTACTTCCCGCAGATCAAGGGCGGCATCCTGTTCCTGGAAGACGTGGGCGAGCACCCCTACCGCGTGGAGCGCATGCTGACCCAACTGCTGCATGCCGGCGTGCTGGCCCAGCAAAAGGCCATCGTGTTCGGCCAGTTCAGCGAGTTCAAGCTCAGCTCGCATGACAAGGGCTTCAAGCTGCAGACCGTGATCGACTGGCTGCGCAGCCAGGTCAAGTGCCCCGTGCTGCAGGGCCTTCCCTACGGCCATGTGCCGACCAAGGTGATGCTTCCCGTGGGTGCGCCCGTGTCGCTGTCGGTCGAAGGGCGCGATGCGCTGATCTACTGGGGCCACGTGCACTGAGCGCAAGGGAGCGGACGGCATGCTGCAGATATGGGAGTTCGCGGCCTATCCCCTGCTGGCGCTGATGTTCGTCGGCATCTTCACGCGCGAGGTGATCGCGCCGGCCTCGCGCAACCATTGCGACCGGCGCTGGCTGATCCTGTCCACGCTGCTGGGCCTGGGCACGCTGGCCACCACCTTGGCGGTAGGCCATCTGTTCTCGGACGATATCCGCCGCCATGCGCTGCTGGACGTGGGCCGGCAATGGCCGGCCTGGGCCGTGGGCGTGCTGAGCTTTCTGCTGACCAGCTTTGTCTTTTACTGGTGGCACCGCGCCACGCACCGGTCGGACACGCTGTGGCGCCTGTTCCACCAACTGCACCACAGCGCGCCGCGCGTGGAGGCGCTCACGGCTTTCTTTGCCCATCCCATGGACACGGCCGCCGCCGTGCTGCTGAGCGCGCTGTCCAGCTATTGGGTGCTGGGTGCCAGCCCGCTGGCGGCGGCCTTCGCCATCGGCCTCACGGGCGCCTTCGACCTGTTCCTGCATGCCGACATCCGCACGCCGCGCTGGCTGGGATACATCGTCCAGCGGCCCGAGATGCACACCGTGCACCACCAGTACGGCCACCATGCGCAGAACTACGGCTTGCCCGTCTGGGACCTGATGTTCGGCACCTGGGCCAATCCGGCCGAGCGGGTGGAGCGTCTGGGCTTTGATGACGACAAGGCCGAGCGCATCACGGACATGCTGCGCTGGCAGGACGTGCATAAGTAAAACTCCCCCTGAGGCGCTGCGCGCCTTCCCCCTCTCTCGCTTCGCGGGAGGGGGACGACGCCCTCGCCGCGAGGCGGCTCTTGCTTGGCGTCCCTGATGTTGGGCCGTGCCAGTTTTTGAGGCTCTGTACGGTGGCGGTGGGGGCTGACTGCTATTCGAGGTAGCGGCCGTTTTCCTTGTGGCGGGCGCGCATGCCGGTGCGCAGGAAGAGCACGGTGCCGCCTTGCTCGGCCAGCGGCGCGCGCGTGTCGCCGGACAGGTGGGCGTCCAGGCGCTGGGGCAGGTTCTCCAGCAGGGAGCGGATGGCGGACAGGTCGGTGTCGGCCACCTCGGGATGGTCGCGCACAAAGCCTTCGAGATAGGCGCGGGCATCGGCCTGCAGCTGTTCGCGCGTGGTGGCCAGCGAGACATAGCTGACGCCGGCCTGGCCCGGCGCCTCGGTGCCCAGCAGGTAGCAGCCGATGTAGTCACCACGCGTCTGGCCCACGGGCGGGTCCTGGCTGAGCTTCTTCAAGAGGCTGAAAGGCCACATTCCACGTACTTCCTGTTTCTGTCGGGTGCCCTGCATCCATGTGCGCAGGGCGGGCAGTGATTGTCGCCTGAAGCCTGTGGCCTGCAGGCGCGGTTTTCTGTCGTGAGCAATGTGAGCATGTCGCTCGCGCATATGCTACAAACTGCAACACTACGATACGAAAAAAGCAGAGGGTGGGGAAAAGAATGGGAATCATGCGAATCCTGAACTCGCGGTGGTGGGGCGTGGGCGCCGTGGCGGTGGTCGGCTCGGCCCTGCTGGCCGGCAGCGCGCTGGCCATCTATGCCGTGCGCGTGCAGCCGGTGCTTGACGGACAGCTCACGCTGGCCGGGCTGGAGCAGCCCGTGCGCGTGCGGCGCGATGATGCCGACATCACCCATATCAGCGCCTTCTCGCCGCAGGACCTGTGGCGCGCGCTGGGCCACGTGCATGCGCAGGAGCGCGGCTGGCAGCTGGAGTTCAACCGCCGCCTGATGCACGGCACGCTGTCCGAGATCCTCGGCCCGGCCACGCTGGACACCGACAAGCTCATGCGCGCCCTGGACATCCGCGGCGCTGCGCGGCGCCAGTACGCATCCCTGCCGGCCCATGCGCGGGAGGCGCTGCAGGCCTACAGCGAAGGCATTGCGGCCTTCTACGCGGCGCTGCCCATGCGCCAGCACCCGCAGGTGCCCGAGTTCATGCTGCTGGACACTTCGCCGGGCGGCGGCGACAACTCGGCCTGGGCGCCCGAGGACAGCGTGGGCTGGGCGCTGATGATGGCGCTGGACCTGGGCGGCAACTGGGGCAACGAATTCGCGCGGCTGGCCGCGCTCTCCCAGCTGGACACACAGCAGCTGTGGCAGCTGATGCCGCCATATCCGGGCGAGGCGCCGGCCACCGCCACCGACCTGGCCGCGCTCTACCGGGGGCTGGGCGTGTACCGCAAGGAGGCGCAGTCAGCATCCGGTGTATCTGGCACTTCCGGCACGGCCGCGCAGACCGTGGCGGCGGCGGGCGATGCCGGCGACGTGGACGATGCCTGGGCCCGCTGGTCACGCGACATGGTGCGCGATGCGGGCACCAACGACGGCAAGGGCAGCAACAACTGGGTGCTATCGGGCAGCCGCACGGCCAGCGGCAAGCCGCTGCTGGCCAACGATCCGCATCTGGGCCTGAGCGCGCCCGCCATCTGGTATTACGCACGCCTGCAGTCGCCTGCCGGCCAGGCGCAGGACGGCACGCCGCTGTCGCCCATCGACGTGGTGGGGGCCACCCTGCCGGGCCTGCCCTTCGTGGTGCTGGGGCGCACGCGCGAGGTGGCCTGGGGCTTCACCAACACCAATCCCGATGTGCAGGACCTGTACCTGGAGCAGATCGACCCTGCCCATCCGGGCCGCTACCGCACGCCGGACGGCTGGGCGCCCTTCACCGAGCGCAGCGAGCGCATCAAGGTCAAGGGCCGGGCCGATGTGCAGCTCACGCTGCGCAGCACGCGCCACGGTCCCGTGATCAGCGATGTGCAGCCCCAGTACGAGGCCGTGCTCGACAAGCGCCGCTACGCCGTGGCCCTGCGCTGGGCGGCGCTGGACACCGACAACCTCACCGTGCAGGCGGGCCTGCGGGCCAACGAGGCGCGCAGCGTGGCCCAGCTGTTCGAGGCCTTTGCCGACTACCACTCGCCCATGCAGAGCATCGTCGCGGCCGACGTGCATGGCGCCATCGGCTTCAAGGCCGCAGGGCGGGTGCCCCTGCGTGCGGCCGACAACGACCTGCGCGGCGTGGCGCCCGCGCCGGGCTGGGAGGCACGCTACGACTGGCAGGGCTGGCTGCCCTACGACCAGGCCCCGCAGGACGATGGCACGGCGCTGGGCTATCTGGCCACCGCCAACCAGCGCATCACGCGCGAGGGCTATGCCCACTTCCTCACCCAGGACTGGAGCCTGCCGTACCGGCACCGCCGCATCTCCGAGCTCATCGAGGCGAAGGACAGGCACGACGTGGTCAGCATGGCGTCCATCCAGAACGACCAGACCTCGCTGGCCGCCCGCGCCCTGCTGCCGCAATTGCTCAAGGCGCTGGACGAAGCGCCGGCCACGCATCCGCTGGCCCCGCAGGCGCGCCGGGTGATGGCGCAGTTCGACGGCCGCATGGATGCCGCGCAGGCCGCTCCCCTGATCTTTGCCGCGTGGGTGGACGAGCTCACGCGCGGCCTGGTGATCCCGCGCCTTGGTGCGCAGACCTTTGCGGCCACCTATGGCAAGCGCGACTACCGCGCGGGCATCGAAGGCATGCTGGAGCGCCGTGACGGCTGGTGGTGCGCGGCTGCGGGCTGCAGCGCCCAGGTCAGCCAGGCGCTGGACCGGGCGCTGGTGCGCCTGCAGTCCATGCAGGGCAGCGACCCGGGTCGCTGGCGCTGGGGCACGGCGCATGCGGCCCTCAGCAGCCACCGGCCGCTGGGCAGCGTGGGGCTGCTGGCGGGCGTCTTCAATGTCAGCGTGCCTTCGGGCGGCGACAGCTATACCGTCAACGTGGGCCAGTACCAGCCCGGTGATGCCAGGGCGCCGTTCGCCAACCGCCACGCGGCATCGCTGCGCGCCATCTATGACCTGGCCGAGCCCGAGCGCTCGCTGTTCATCTACCAGACCGGCCAAAGCGGCATGGCCCTGTCCAGCCGCTATGCGGACATGTCTGCCGAATGGGCCGATGGCCGCTACCGGCCGCTGCAGATGGCGCCCGCGCGCTGGCGCCACTCCATGGTGCTGCGGCCGCAGTAGGCTGCAATAGGCTGCAGTAACGGCGCGCGCAGCACTCAGGCGGTAAGGAAGGCCTCGATCAGCCCGGCCACGGCGGCGGGCTGGTCGTGGTGCAGCATATGGCCCGCGTCCTGGACCACGGCCGTGCGGCAGTCGGCAATCTGCGCGATGCGCTCGTGGTACTCGGCCAGCGTGTAGCGGTCCTTCCACCACATGCCCAGGCTGTCGTCGCTGGCCTCGACGGCCAGTACCGGCGCCGTGATGGCGCGGTACAGGGCCAGGATTTCTTCCACGCGGAACAGCTGGGCGCTGATGAGCTTGTGCGCCGTGTCGCCTAGGATTTCCCAGCGGCCCTGCGCATCGGGCGCGGCCCAGTGATGGGCCAGCCACAGCGCCTTGTCCCCGGGCAGGCGGCGGTTGGTCTTCATCAGCCTGCGTGCCACGTCCTGCACGCTGTCATAGCTCTTGAGCGCCATGTCGCCGCTGCGCAGCTGGCGCAGCTCGTCCATCCACTGCGCGTAGCGTGCAGGCGCCTGGTCGGGCCGGGTGGCCGGCATGCCGAAGCCCTCCAGATTGACCAGCCGGCGTATGCGCGCAGGCCGTGCGCCCGCGTACATCATGGACACGTTGCCGCCCATGCTGTGGCCCACCAGGTCCACGGGCGTATCGCCCGCCAGGGTGTCCAGCAGATGGTCCAGGTCGCCCTGGTAGTCGGCAAAGTCATGCCGGTCGGCAGGCCAGGCCGGCCGGCTCAGGCCGAAGCCGCGCCAGTCCGGCGCGATGATGCGGCGCCCCGCCATGAAGGCCTCGCCAAAGGCATCGACCACGAACTGGTAGGAGGCCGCCACATCCATCCAGCCGTGCACCAGCACCAGCGGCGCCAGGGCGGGATCGCCATCCACCGGCCCCCACTCGCGCACGTGGTACTCCATGGTGCGCACCGGTACCATGCGCGAGCGCCAGGGGCGTGTGGGAGCGTAGATGGGCGCTTCTTCAGCGGCCGGGGCGGAGAGGGAGGAGGGGGCTTGCAGCATCCCGCCGATTATTCCGGTTTGCTGCTGTGCAGCAGTCAGGGGCGGGACAGCGGTGGCGCGGGATTTCCCTGTGGCGGCAGACCCGCAGGTAGTAACCCGAGCGCCGCCGCCGCTGATGCACGGCATCAGAAACAATGATTGGCCGGCCGGGCCGGCGCTGCCTACAGTGGGTTGCAGATTGACCGCACAACAACCCGAAGGAGACAGCGATGCAGCAACGCAGATGGCTGACGGCCGCCATGGCCGCAGGATTGTGGGGCGCCGCCATGGCGGCCCAGGCCGGCACGGTGACGGTGCTGACCTCGTTTCCCAAGGAGCTGACCACGGCCTACCAGAAGGCCTTCGAGGCGGCCAATCCGGGGATCAAGATCGAGATCCTGAACAAGAACACCACGGCCGCCGTGGCCTATGTGCGCGAGCTGCCAGAGGGCCAGCGCCCCGACATCATGTGGGCCAGCGCGCCCGATGCCTTCGAGGTGCTGGCGCGCAACAAGCTGCTCACGGCCGCGCCAGAGACGCGCAATCCGGCCGCGCCCGCCAAGATCGGCAACTACCCGCTCAACGACCCGCAGGGCCTGTACTACGGCCAGGCGCTGGCCGGCTACGGGATCATGTGGAACACGCGCTACCTGAAGGCGCACAAGCTGGCGGCGCCCAAGGAGTGGAGCGATCTGACGCGGCCCGAGTATTTCGGCCACATCGCCATCTCCTCGCCCTCGCGCTCGGGCACCACGCAGCTGACGGTGGAGACCATCCTGCAGGGCGAGGGCTGGGACAAGGGCTGGCGCCAGCTGCTGTCCATGATGGGCAATGCCGCCGCCGTGACCGACCGCAGCTTTGCCGTGCCCGATGGCGTGAACAACGGCCAGTACGGCATAGGCATCGTGATCGATTTCTTCGGGCTGGCGGGCAAGTATTCTGGCTTCCCGGTGGACTTCGCCTACCCGGCGATGACTGCCGTGGTGCCTGCCAACATCGCGCTGATCGCGGGCGCCAGGAATGCCGATGAGGCGCGCAAGTTCATGGCCTTCACCATGTCGGCGCCGGGCCAGCAGTTGCTGTTCGACCCCAAGATCAGCCGCCTGCCCATCCTGCCCTACAGCCAGCTCAAGGCGCCGGCCGGCTACCCTGTGCCGCAGGAGGTGGCCCAGCGCGCCAAGGTGCAGTTCGACGCCAACCTGTCCGAGTCGCGCTATGCCGTGGTGATCAGCCTGTTCGACCAGATGGTGACCTTCCGCCTCAAGGAGCTGCAGGCAGCCACGCGCGCCATCCAGGAGGCGCACAAGGCCCTTCAGGCCAAGCCCAATGCCAAGGGACAGGAGCTGCTGGCGCAGGCGCGCGACATCGCCTACTCGCCGCTGGTGGGTGAGTCCAATGTGAAGGACGAGCAGTTCCTGGAGCTGTTCCGCAAGAGCCGGCGCGACGTGGCCGTGTCCAAGGAGCTGACGGGCCTGGAGCAGCTGTGGGCCGACAAGGCGCGTGCCAACTACGAGCGCGCGGCCAGGCTCGCGGCCGAGGCGCGCGGCCTGGCCCGGTAAGTGGCGTGGTAGGTGGCGCGGTATGTGGCGCAGGGGCCCGGCACCGGGCGCCTGCATGCACTCCCCTTGGCAGTCTCTTTCGCTGCGGAGCATTCGCATGAGCATCGATTCCATGGCGGCGCCCGCCGCCGTCCCCCTTGCTGCGCGCGCCCGGCGCATTCCGTCGGGCTGGGGGCCGTGGCTGGCCTTCGCGCTGATCCTGGCCTTTTTGCTGGCCTTTCTCATCGTGCCCGTGGGCATGGTGGTCTACACCGCCTTCGTCAATGAAGGCGGCGGGCTCACGCTGGGGCACTTCGGCAATTTCTTCGGCCAGAGCGTGTTCCGCGAGTCGTTCTTCAACAGCCTGGGCGTGTCCCTGGCCAGCGTGTTCTTCGCCAGCCTGATCGCCGTGCCGCTGGCCTATCTGACGGTGCGCTTCGAGTTCCGGGGCGCGCTGCTGATACAGACGCTGGGCGTGCTGCCGCTGATCATGCCGCCCTTCGTGGGGGCGGTGGCGCTTCAGCTGATCTTCGGGCGCAGCGGCTCGGTCAACCTGCTGCTGGACGACTGGTTCGGCTTCACCGTGCCCATCATGGAGGGGCTGACGGGCGTGATCTTCGTGGAGAGCATCCACTACTTCCCGTTCATCTTGCTCAACCTCGTGGCGGCCATGCGCAACATCGATGGCGCGATGGAGGAGTCGGCGCTGAACCTGGGCTCGCGCGGTTTCCGGCTGTTTCGGCGCGTGATCTTTCCGTTGGCCATGCCCGGCTACCTGGCGGGCGCGGCCCTGGTGTTCGTGAAAGTGTTCGACGACCTGGGCACGCCGCTGGTGATGGGCGTGACCAATATGCTGGCGCCCCAGGCCTATCTGCGCATCACCTCGGTGGGGCTCGATGATCCGCTGGGCTATGTGATCAGCGTGATCATGATCGCGTTCTCCATCGTCGCCCTGTGGCTGGCCGCGCGGGTGATGAAGGGCAAGGACTACGCCACGCTGCAAAAGGGCGGCAGCGCGCTGCAAAAGCGCCGGCTGTCGGCCTGGGAGGCACTGCTGGCCTATGGCTGGATCGCCCTGGTGCTGCTGGTGGTGCTGGCGCCGCACATCGGCATTTTGCTGATGTCGTTCTCCAAGGTCTGGAGCTTCTCGGTGCTGCCCGACAGCTACACGCTGGAGCACTACGCCACGGTGTTCACCGACTCGGGCCACATGATCGGCAACACGCTGCTGTACTGCCTGATGGCGGCGGGCATCGACGTGGTGATCGGCACCGCCATCGCCTACCTGATCCTGCGCACGCGGCTGCCTGCGCGCCAGTGGCTGGACTATCTGGCCTCGGTGGCGCTGGCGATTCCGGGGCTGGTGCTGGCCATCGGCTACCTGCGCCTGTTCAAGGGCGTGAACCTGCCCTTCACCGACACACCCATCGTCACGACCTGGGTGCTGATCATGCTGGCCTATGCGGTACGGCGGCTGCCGTATGCGCTGCGCTCGTGCATGGCGGCGCTGCAGCAGGTGCACATCTCGCTGGAGGAGGCCGCGCAAAGCCTGGGCGCGGGGCGCGCCAGCGTGATACGGCGCGTGATGGTGCCGCTGATGGCCGGCGGCATCCTGGCCGGCTTCGTCACCAGCTTCATCACGGCGGCGGTGGAGCTGTCGGCCACCATCATGCTGGCCTCGGCCCAGAGCCAGGCGCCCATGAGCTACGGCATCTACCTGTACATGCAAAGCATCTCGGGGCGCGGGCCCGGCGCGGCACTGGGCGTGCTGGCCGTGGTGGTCGTCGGCCTGGGCACGTATTTCTCGCACCGCTTCGTGGAGCGCTCGCGCACCACCGTGCAATCGACTTCGGAGTGAACGCCATGCACCTGGACCCTGTCTCCCTCGAATGCAGGCACATCAGCCTGAGCTACGGCAGCAACGAAGTGCTGCGCGACGTCAACCTCAAGATCGAGCCCGGCGAGTTCTTCGCGCTGCTGGGGCCTTCGGGCTCGGGCAAGTCCACGCTGCTGCGGCTGATCGCGGGCTTCAACCGGCACCAGCGCGGCGAGCTGCTGGTGGGCGGGCAGGACATCACGGGCGTGCCGCCGCATGCGCGCAACATCGGCATGGTGTTCCAGAACTATGCGCTGTGGCCGCACATGACGGTGTACGACAACGTGGCCTTCGGTCTGGTCGAGCGCCGCGAAAGCCGCGACACCATCCGCCGCAAGGTGGGCGAGGTGCTGGAGCTGGTGGGCCTGTCGCAATACGCGCAGCGCCGGCCTGGGCAACTGTCGGGCGGGCAGCAGCAGCGCGTGGCGCTGGCCCGGGCGATAGTCGCTGAACCTCGCGTCCTGCTCTTTGACGAGCCGCTCTCTAACCTCGACAGCGAACTGCGTGGATCGTTGTGTCAGGAGATGGCCACGCTGCTGCGCCAGCTCGGGACCACCGCCGTGTCTGTCACTCACGACCGCCGGGAGGCTGAGATTCTCGCCGATCGCATCGTGCATCTGTCTGCTGGCAGCGTGGCTGCCGATCGTTTGATTTCAACCTCAGGGGAGTTTGCATGAAAGCCACCATGTCTGTGAAAAAAGGAGTCCTGCTCGCAATGGCGCTATCTACTGTTACAGTTTCCAGCGCCCATGCGCTGACGGTCTACACCGCAGGGCCGGGTTCCCTCGCGAAAAATCTGGCAAATGGGTTTGAACAGAAAACCGGGGTGAAAGTCGATATCTTCCAGGCGACCACCGGAAAAGTCATGGCGCGCCTGGAGGCAGAGCAGGCCAATCCGCAGGCGGATATTCTGATCTCCGCCTCCTGGGACACGGCGGAAGACCTCCACAAACGCGGCTGGCTGCTGCCTTATCAAAGCGTCAATGCGCAACACGTTCCGGCGGATCTGAAATCCGCGGATTACGTGGCGCAGGGCGTCTCGGCGTTAGGGATTGTCTGGAATACCAAAAGCGGTACGCCGGAGCCGAAGGAGTGGCGGGATCTCACCACCGACGCCTTCAGGGACAAGGTCACCACCCCCGATCCGGCGCTCTCCGGCGCGTCGCTGGATTTGCTGATCGGGCTACAAAACGGCATGGGCGACAATGCCTGGGCGCTGTTCGATGCGCTGAAAAAGAACGGCATGGTAGTCAGCGGCCCGAACGCGCAGGCGGTAACGCCCGTGATGCAGGGGGCAAAAGCGGCGGTGTTTGGTGCGGTGGATTATGTCTCCTATGGCAACATCAGCCAGGGGGAGTCGCTTAAGGTGATCTTCCCGGCCAGCGGCACGGTGATTGCGCCGCGTCCGATGATGATCCTTAAATCGACCCGGCACGCCGACGAGGCTAAGGCTTTTGTCGATTACGTCCTCTCCCCGGAAGGCCAGGCGATGGTCGCCGATGCGTGGCTGATGCCCGCGCGCGAAGACGTCAAGGCGAAACGTCCGCTATTGAACGAGCTGACGGTGCTGCCCACGAAAAGCGAGTCCTCGGGCTCACGCAGCGACATCCTCAAGCGTTTTACGAACCTTTTCTCTCTGTAATGCAAGTGACGGGGGGCAACCCCGTCTTCAGGAAGCTCCTGTGAATCAACGAATGTTATCGGCCATGACGCTGACGCTGCTGGTCGTCCTCGTGGCGTCTCCGCTGTTGTTCATCGCTATGCAGGCGATATTTCCTCAGTTCAACGCTGGCAATTTCAGCGGCGCGTTTAGCGGTGTACAGACGCTGCTGGCAGAGCCGCAGTTGCCCCGCATGTTGGGCGGAACGCTGCAGGTCGGGTTAGGCGTTGCGCTGGTCAGCGCGCTGATCGGCTTTCCGCTGGGCGTGGCGCGGGGGGTGTTCAACCTGCCGTGGCCGCGTCTGTGGGATCTGCTTTTCCTGATCCCGTTTTTGACGCCGCCCTATATCGCGGCGCTCTCATGGATGCTGGTGCTGCAAACCAACGGGTATCTGCAACAGCTGACCGGGATAAACCTCAACGATCTGCTGTTCAGCAAAACCGGGATCGTGCTGGTGATGGCGCTGAATATTTTCCCGGTGGTCTATTTTGCCGTATCGCGTAGCCTGCTGGCGAGCGGTCAGCGACTGGCGCAGGTTGCCCGGGTGCACGGCGCAAGCGCGGGCAGGGCGTTCTGGCACATCACGCTGCCAATGCTCTCCCCGTCGCTGGCGGCGGGAATGCTGCTGGCGTTTACCCTCGCAATTGAGGAGTTTGGCGTTCCGGCTGCGCTGGGGGCGCGCGCGGGCGTGCTGATGTTAACAACCGATATCGAGAAGAAGCTGGCCGACTGGCCGGTGGATCTGCCCGGGGCGGCGATGCTCTCGGTGGTGCTTGTGGTCATTGCCCTTGGCGCCTGGGCGATGCAGAAAAAACTGACGGGTCAACATGACGTCACCAGCATAACCGGCAAGCCGACCGAAAACAGTGGGGCAAACGCCGGTCTCTACACGCTGCCGATGGTTGTGCTGATGATTGTGGTGAGTGCGGTCGCGGTGCTGTTACCCGGCGCATCGATGGCGCTCTCCGGCGTGCTGGGTACATTATCTGGAGGTGTAACGCTTGATAACGTGACAACGTCACATTATGCGGCGCTGTTCAGCCAGCAGGGAGAGGCCTTGTTGGCGCTGGGAACCAGCCTGTCGCTGGCGCTCGGGACGGCGTGCATTACCGGGCTGCTGGGGCTGTTGGCATCGTGGCTGGTGGTAATGCAAAAGATAAAAGGGCGCGCGATGCTTGATGCGCTCTCGCTGATGCCCGCCGCGCTGCCCGGCATTGTCGTGGGCGTCGGTTTAATTCTGCTCTGGAACCGGTCCTTTTGGCCGGTCTCGCCGTATAACAGCTGGGTGATTTTGCTGCTGTCGTATTGCTGTCTGTTGCTGCCGTGGCCCGTGCGCTACGTTGGCAGCGCGCTGCGTCAATTGGGCGGGAGTCTGGAGCCTGCGGCGCGGGTTCACGGAGCCTCGGCGTTTCAGGCACTGCGCTATATCGTGATGCCGCTCGTCTCTCCCGCGCTGCTGGCGGCGATGCTGATGGTGTTTGCGATTGCCTCGCGTGAGCTGGTGACATCACTGTTGCTTACCCCGGCGGGCACACAGACGGTCTCGGTGTTTATCTGGCGGCAGTTCGAGCAAGGCTCCGTAGGGCAAGGCATGGCAATGGCGACGCTGACGCTGGTGACGGGGCTTCTCCTGATGCTCAGCGCGCTGGGTATTATGCAGCGCGCCAAGCAGCGCTAAAAAGCACATTTGCGCATATGGGGCGGGTAAAATAGTTTATAAACAAGGAATATCACATCAAGGAAGCCAACCATGTCCCCATTTCTGAGTGCTTATTTTGCCCGCACGGGCTGGCAACAGCCCGCACAGGTTGATATCGACACCCTTCGTGCGCTGCATTTACACCACAACTGCGCGATCCCGTTTGAGAATATCGATGTGGTATTGCCGCGTGAGATCCATCTTGACGATCAAAGCCTGGTCGACAAACTGGTCACCGCGCGCCGCGGCGGTTACTGCTTTGAGCAAAATGGCCTGTTCGAGCGCGTATTACGCGAAGTGGGGTTTACGGTGCGTAGCGTGCTGGGGCGGGTGGTGCTGGCGAATCCGCCGCAGATGCCGCCGCGTACTCACCGTTTACTGCTGGTCGAACTGAACGGCGAACGCTGGATAGCGGATGTCGGGTTTGGCGGACAGACGCTGACGGCGCCCATACGCTTACTCGCCAACGAGGAGCAGAGTACGCCGCACGGCCTGTACCGCCTGCTAAGCGAAGGTAACGACTGGGTGCTGCAGTTCCGCCATCATGATCACTGGCAATCGATGTACCACTTTGACCTGGCGACGCAGTACTTTAACGATTACGTGATGGGTAACTTCTGGTCCGCGCACTGGCCGCAATCGCACTTCCGTCATCATCTGTTGATGTGTCGCCATCTCCCGGACGGCGGCAAGCTGACGCTGACTAATTTTAACTTCACGCACTGGCACAACGGCCATGTGGAGGAGCAGATCCATTTGCCGGACGCGCAGGCGCTTTATCAGCTGATGCAGTCACGGTTTGGTCTCGGGGTTGACGATCCGAAGCACGGCTTTACACTAGCAGAATTGACTGCGGTGATGGCGGGGTTTGATACGCATCCGCAGGCCGGGAAATAGCCCGGAACGGCGGGGAAGTAGGCCGGGTAAGGCGTAGCCGCCACCCGGCAAAATATTCCTGTGCGGGCTAATGCCCTCACCCCGGCCCTCTCCCACAGGGAGAGGGGGGAAAAACACCGATTAGCGGCGCGAGCGCACCACCTGGTAGCGACGGGTGAAATACTCGAACGGCGCGCTCCAGACGTGTACCAGACGGGTGAATGGGAAGATCAGGAAGATGGTCATGCCCAGCACGAGGTGGATGCGGAAAATGGGCGCTACGCCGCTCAGCATTTCCGACGATCCGCCTTTGAAGGTTACAATTCCCTGCGCCCATCCCACCAGTTTCATCATCTCGCTGCCGTCTGGATACTGCGCCGAGAACGGAATCGTCGTCAGCCCGAGAATGCACTGAATCAACAGGATACTCATGATAATGATATCCGGCGTGGTCGAGGTGGCGCGCACGCGCTGGTTAAACAGCCGGCGGACCAGCAACATGGAGCCGCCGATCAGCGTCAGCACGCCGCAAATCCCCCCGGCGATCATCGCCAGCTGCTGCTTAACGGCCACCGGCAAAAACCAGGCGTACATCCAGTGCGGGGTTAACATCCCGAACAGATGCCCGAAGAAAATCCCGAGGATCCCGATGTGAAACAGGTTCGACGCCCAGTTCATGCCGCGCTTGCTGAGCAACTGGCTCGACGAGGCGCGCCAGGTGTACTGTCCGTAGTCGTAGCGCAACCAACTGCCAATGAAAAAGACGGTGGCGCAGATGTAGGGGTAAATGTCATAGAAAAACACGTTGAGGTAGTGCGTCATTTTGGGCCTCCGGCGCCGACGTCCACATACTGCGGTGCAACGTCCTGGCTAAAGCGTCGTTGATATTGCTGCATCGGCGAACTGTCGCACGATGTGGCGTTGTCCTCGATAAACTTCACCTGTTCCTCTTCCCAGACGGCGTCCAGCGCCTGGCGGGTATCATCCCTTTTTTCACCGGAAACCTGCTGCGCCACGCTGTCGCTGGAGAGACGACTGTCGGCAAAACGCAGTAGCGCATCAAAAAGCTGATAATGCGCTACGCCGCGCTGCTTCAGGCGTCCGCCAATCAGCGCCAGGATCGGCGCGACGTTTTGCAACCCTTCGCGTGCCTCCGCGTCGCTGACAATGCTGAGATACTCCAGATAGAGCGGCAGATAGTCCGGCAGCTCGCGGCAGTCCAGCTCAAGCCCGGCTTTCTCATACTGGCCCATCAGATCGACCATCGCCTGCCCGCGATCGCGGGACTCGGCGTGCACATGTTCGAACAGCAGCAGCGAGGTGGCGCGACCCCGCTCAAACACCTCGCACCACTCGGCCTGCTTATCCAGCAGCGCTGCCCCAAGGTGCTGCCGGGCAAACGGCAGCAGCGCGGGGGCATCCTGTTCGATAAGGGAAAACGCCTCCTCGCGGCTTTCCCACAGCACCTCATCGGGATACTCAATCAGTAGCGCGATGATTTTCAGGATCTGCATTATTCTCCCTCCCCGTGTTCGCGCACCTCGGTGATGTTGATGGCATCAATGCGGCTGCTGTTGAAGAGGTTGAATTTGGTGTCGGAGCCGTGGCAGCCGTCGCCAAAGGTAAATCCGCAGCCGTTTTTCTCCGGGAAGGCGTCACGCGCCATTTCGCGGTGGCTGGTCGGGATCACAAAGCGGTCTTCGTAGTTGGCAATAGCCAGATAGCGATACATCTCCTCAACCTGCGCTTCGGTCAGCCCCACCTCTTCAATGGCGCGGGTATCGGTCACGCCTTCCACGGTCTGGGAGCGTTTGTAGTGACGCATCGCCATCATGCGCTTCAGGGCGCGCAGCACGGGAGCCGGGTCACCGGCGCTCAGCATGTTTGCCAGGTACTGCACCGGAATGCGCAGGCTTTCCACCGCCGGCAGAACGCCGTCGCTTTGCGGCAGACCGCCCGCATCGGCATAAGACTGAATAGGCGACAGCGGCGGAACGTACCAGACCATCGGCAGGGTACGGTATTCCGGGTGCAGCGGCAGGGCCAGCTTCCAGTCCATCGCCAGTTTGTAGACTGGCGAACGCTGCGCGGCGTCGATTGTGTTCTGAGGAATACCCTGTTTCAGCGCTTCTTCAATGATCGCCGGGTCGTGCGGGTCAAGGAAGACGTCGCACTGACGCTCGTACAGATCGGTTTCGTGCTCGGTGCTGGCCGCTTCTTCAATCCGATCCGCGTCGTACAGCAGCACGCCGAGATAGCGGATTCGTCCCACGCAGGTTTCCGAACAGACCGTTGGCTGGCCGGACTCAATGCGCGGATAGCAGAAGATGCATTTTTCGGACTTACCGCTTTTCCAGTTGAAGTAAATTTTCTTGTACGGGCAGCCGCTGATGCACAGACGCCAGCCGCGGCATTTGTCCTGGTCGATCAGGACAATCCCGTCTTCCTCACGTTTGTAGATCGCGCCGCTTGGGCAGGTGGCCGCACAGCTTGGGTTCAGGCAGTGCTCGCACAGGCGCGGGAGGTACATCATGAAGGTGTTTTCAAACTGGCCGTACATCTCTTTCTGCATGGCTTCGAAGTTGCGGTCTTTGGCGCGTTTTTCAAACTCGCCGCCGAGCAATTCTTCCCAGTTCGGGCCCCATTTGATTTTATCCATTCGCTCGCCGCTGATAAGCGATCGTGGACGGGCGGTCGGCAGATATTTACCTTCCGGCGCGTTATGCAGGTGCTGGTAATCGTAGGTGAACGGCTCGTAGTAATCGTCAATCGCCGGCAACACCGGGTTGGCGAAAATTTTCGACAACACGCTGACGCGGTTGCCCAGACGCGGCGTCAGCTTGCCGCTGATGCTGCGGATCCAACCGCCTTGCCACTCATCCTGATCTTCCCAGTTTTTCGGATAACCGATGCCCGGTTTGGTTTCTACGTTATTGAACCACGCGTATTCCATGCCTTCGCGGCTACTCCAGACGTTTTTACAGGTGACGGAACAGGTGTGACAGCCGATACATTTATCCAGATTCAGCACCATCCCAACTTGTGAACGTATTTTCATTTCTTCGCCTCCTGGACCTGATCGCGACCTTCGCCATCCAGCCAATCAATATTTTTCATTTTGCGGATCATGATGAATTCATCGCGGTTGGAACCGACGGTGCCGTAGTAGTTAAAGCCGTAGGCCAGTTGGGCGTAGCCGCCAATCATATGCGTCGGTTTCGGACACACGCGGGTGACGGAGTTATGGATACCGCCGCGGCGACCGGTGACTTCCGAACCCGGAATATTCATAATGCGTTCCTGGGCGTGGTACATCATGGTCATGCCCGGCCGCACGCGTTGGCTCACCACCGCGCGAGCGGTGAGGGCGCCGTTGGCGTTGAAGGCTTCAATCCAGTCGTTATCCTCAATACCCAGCTCTTTCGCGTCGGTTTCGCTGATCCACACGATTGGCCCGCCGCGCGACAACGTCAGCATCAGCAGGTTTTCGCTATAGGTGGAGTGGATCCCCCATTTCTGGTGCGGCGTCAGGAAGTTAAGCGCTTTTTCCGGGAAGCCGTTCGGCGGTACTTCCTTCATATGGCTGACGCTGCGGGTGTCGATGGGCGGACGATAAGCCACCAGGCTTTCGCCGAAGGCGCGCATCCAGGGATGATCCTGATACAGCTGCTGGCGGCCGGAGAGGGTACGCCACGGGATCAGTTCGTGAACGTTGGTATAATCGGCGTTATAGGAGACGTGCTCGCTTTCCAGCCCTGACCACGTTGGGCTGGAAATAATCTTGCGCGGTTGCGCCTGAATATCGCGAAAGCGGATCTTCTCATCCTCTTTATTCAACGCGAGGTGCGTATGGTCGCGGCCGGTGAATTCGCCCAACGCTTCCCAGGCTTTTACCGCCACCTGGCCGTTGGTCTCCGGCGCGAGGCTCAAAATCACTTCAGTGGCGTCGATGGCGGTGTCGATCCGCGGGCGACCTTTCGCCGGGCCATCGAGTTTGACGTAGTTAAGTTTGCCGAGGAAATCGACTTCGGTTTGCGTATTCCACGAAATGCCTTTTCCGCCGTTGCCAAGCTTATCGAGCAGTGGCCCCAGTGAAGTGAAGCGCTCCCAGGTGGCCGGGTAGTCGCGTTCTACCAGCGCAATCGACGGCGCGGTTTTCCCCGGGATCAGGTCGCATTCGCCTTTACGCCAGTCGAGGACGTCGAACGGCTGCGCCAGCTCGCCCGGGGAATCATGCTGCAGCGGCACCAGCACCACATCGGTCTCTTTATCGAGATGGCCGACGCACACTTCAGAGAAGGTTTTGGCGATGTCCTTGTAGATCTCCCAGTCGCTTTTGGCCTCCCAGGCCGGGTCGACGGCGGCGGAAAGCGGGTGGATAAACGGGTGCATATCCGAGGTGTTCATATCGTCTTTTTCGTACCAGGTAGCGGTCGGCAGGACGATATCGGAGAACAGGCAGGTACTGGACATGCGGAAATCCAGCGTCACCAGCAGATCGAGCTTGCCCTCGATCGCCGCGGTCTGCCACTCGACTTCTTCCGGCTTCACGTCATCGGTGGAACCGAACTCTTCCCCCTGAATGCCGTTATCGGTACCGAGCAGATACTTCAGCATGTACTCGTGACCCTTACCGGACGATCCCAGCAGGTTCGAACGCCAGATAAACAGGTTGCGCGGGTGGTTTTTACCGCTAT
This sequence comes from Delftia acidovorans, assembly GCA_031286585.1. GTDB lineage: Bacteria > Pseudomonadota > Gammaproteobacteria > Burkholderiales > Burkholderiaceae_C > Comamonas > Comamonas acidovorans_A. Next base: position 18,250 of record JAITUC010000029.1, on the reverse strand, counting down.
CCGGCTGCTCGGCGGCAAAGCGAACCGCCCCGGATTTTAACGACTGGGCGGTGAACTCGGCTGGCGATAGCCCCGCGGCGTCGGCCTGCTGCTTGATAGTCAGCGGGTTAACGTTCAGCTGCGGCGCGGAAGGCAGCCAGCCCATACGCTCGGCGCGAACGTTGAAATCGATCAGGTGGCCGCTGAATTTGCTGGCGTCGGCCAGCGGCGACAGCAGCTCCTGAGCGGTCAGTTTCTCATAGCGCCACTGGCTGGCGTGGTTGTAGAAATAAGAGGTACTGTTCATCTGCCGCGGCGGGCGGTTCCAGTCCAGCGCGAACGCCAGCGGCAGCCAGCCGGTTTGCGGGCGCAGCTTCTCCTGGCCGACGTAGTGCGACCAGCCGCCGCCGCTCTGGCCGACGCAGCCGCAGAATACCAGCATGTTGATCATCCCGCGGTAGTTCATGTCCATGTGGTACCAGTGGTTAACACCGGCGCCGAGGATAATCATGGAACGGCCATGGGTTTTATGCGCCGTATCGGCGAATTCGCGCGCGATCTGTTCAATATGCTGACGCGGCACGCCGGTGATCTGCTCGGCCCACGCCGGGGTATAGGCTTTGACTTCGGCGAAGTCTTTCGCCGCATTGGCGTCGTCAAGGCCGCGATCCAAACCGTAGTTAGCCAATACCAGGTCGTACACGCTCACCACCAGGCCATTTTCGCCATTGGCCAGCGGCAGTTGCTTTGCCGGGAGCTGATGAAGGGTGACCGGCTCTTGTTTCACGCTGCGGAAGTGCGGGTTTTCGTTGCCGCCGAAGTAGGGGAAGCCGACCGACACCACGCTATCGCGAATATCCAGAAGCGACAGTGCCAGCTCAACGTCTTTGCCGTCCGCCAGTTGCTCGAGGTTCCATTTGCCTTTCTCCCCCCAGCGGAAGCCGATGGAGCCATTTGGCGCGACCAGTTCGCCGTTGGCGTTGTAAGCGACGGTTTTCCATTCCGGGTTATTGCTTTCGCCCAGGCCGTTAAGCAGGTCGGAGGCGCGCAGCATGCGGCCCGGTACGTAGCTGCCGTCGTCGCGGCGATCGAGCATCACCAGCATCGGCATGTCGGTGTAAGTACGGCAATAGTTGAGGAAGTAGTCGCTCGGGTTATCGAGGTGGAAGGCTTTGAGGATCACATGGCCCATCGCCATCGCCAGGGCGCTGTCGGTGCCTTGCTTCGGCGCCAGCCACTGGTCGCAAAGTTTGGCGACTTCCGAATAGTCCGGGGTGATGGCGATGGTTTTGGTGCCTTTGTAGCGCACTTCGGTAAAGAAGTGGGCGTCCGGGGTACGGGTCTGCGGGACGTTAGAGCCCCAGGCGATGATGTAGCTGGAGTTGTACCAGTCGGCGGACTCCGGCACATCCGTCTGTTCGCCCCAGGTCATCGGCGAGGCGGGCGGCAGGTCGCAGTACCAGTCATAGAAGCTCAGACAGGTGCCGCCAATCAGTGATAAATAGCGGGTACCGGCGGCATAAGAGACCATCGACATGGCCGGGATCGGCGAGAAACCAGCCACGCGGTCGGGGCCGTAGTTTTTAATCGTCCAGACGTTGGCCGCGGCGATCAGCTGGTTCAGCTCTTTCCAGCTCGAACGAATAAAACCGCCTTTGCCGCGCGCCTGTTTATAGCTGCGGGTCTTCAGCGGATCCTGCATGATGCTATCCCACGCCTGCACCGGATCGGGATGCTGCGCCAGCGCCTCGCGCCATAGCTCGATCAGCCGCTTGCGCGCCAGCGGATATTTCAGGCGATTGGCGCTGTATAGGTACCAGGAGTAGCTGGCGCCGCGTGGGCAACCGCGAGGTTCGTGGTTCGGCAGGTCCGGGCGAGTGCGCGGATAATCGGTCTGTTGGGTTTCCCAGGTGACCAGCCCGTTTTTAACGTAAATCTTCCAGCTGCATGAGCCTGTACAGTTCACGCCGTGCGTGGAGCGGACTATTTTGTCGAATTGCCAGCGTTGACGGTAGCTATCTTCCCAGTCCCGGTTATTGTCGTAGACCTGACCGTGACCGTTGGCAAAGGTCTCGCCTTTCTGCTTAAAGTAGCGAAAGCGATCCAGTAGTTTGCTCATGACATTCTCCTGACGGGGGATGACTCCCCCGTGGTTACATTGCTTCGTCGTTTATTCTTATTTAGCGGACGGTTTGCGGCGACCGTAGACCAACCAGGTGACCAGCACGCAAACAACGTAGAACACAAAAAACACTTTCATCGCGCCGACCGGCGAACCGGTCATCGCCAGTGAGGTGCCGAAGGCTTTTGGAATGAAGAAACCGCCGATGGCGCCGATAGCGGCGATAAAACCAAGCGCGGCGGCGGTATCGGTTACCGCCTCATGCTGGGCCTCTTCATCGCTGCCGCCGCGTTTTTTCACGCTATCAATGGTGAGCTGGCGGAAGATCACCGCGATCATCTGGAAGGTTGAGCCGCTGCCGAGACCGGCGGTTAAGAACAGGCCCATAAACACCACGTAGAAGGCGAAGAAGCTGCCGGAACCGGAGCCGGGAAGGGTCAGGAATAACAGGCCGGTAAACAGCGCCATCAGGACGAAGTTGACCAATGTCACCCGCACGCCGCCCAGACGGTCGGAAATGATCCCGCCAAACGAGCGCGCCAACGCGCCGATGAATGGGCCAAAGAAGGCCAGTTTCAGAATATCGACATCCGGGAACTGGGTTTTCGCCAGCATGGCAAAACCGGCGGAAAAACCGATAAATGAACCGAAGGTTGCCAGATACAGCAGACTTAACAGCCACATATGCGGGCGTTTAAGCACCGGCAGCTGATCGCGAATCGACGCTTTCGAACTGGCGATATCGTTCATGCCAAACCAGGCGAAGACGGTGGCGATGACCAGCAGCGGCACCCACAGCAGCGGCGAGTTGCCAAGCCATAACATCGCGCCGCCCGGCTGTTCGACGCCGCGTACGCCAAGGAAAGTGAACACCGGCAGGAAGACAAAAATCGGCGAGACCAGCTGCATCACGCTGACGCCGAGGTTACCGAGGCCGCCGTTGATGCCCAGCGCGCTGCCTTGTTTCGCTTTCGGGAAGAAGAAGCTAATGTTGCCCATGCTCGAGGCGAAGTTGGCGCCGGCAAAACCGCAGAGCAGGGAAATGATGATAAACACTTCGTACGGGGTGGCCGGATTTTGCACCGCGATGCCTAGCCACAGGCAGGGGATCACTAAAATGACGGTGCTGATCACCGTCCAGTAGCGCCCGCCGAGCATTGGCACCATGAATGAATAGGGCACGCGTAATATTGCCCCGGATAGCGACGGTAGCGCCGTTAATAAAAACAGTTGATCGGTGGTGAAATTAAAGCCGACTTTATTCAGATTGACCGCTACGGCGCTAAATAACATCCAGACACAGAAAGCGAGTAATAGACAGAAGACGGAAATCCACAGGTTCCTGCGCGCAATCGCTTTTCCTTTATTTTCCCAGAACGCTTCATTTTCCGGTCGCCAATCCTCCAGGAGATAATGATTCTTCTTATCATTTTCTATCGACATAACACCCTCGCTAAAGTGCACGAAATGAAAAAGATAAATAAGCAAAAACAGCTGATTATGAGGAGGTGGTCAGAGTGGGTCGGCTGTTTTTAATTATTGTATTGTTTGAAGAATAGATAAGAATCGACACGTGAAAGGAATCACGTAGTGAATGTGTGGGGGTTAATTGTTACTAAATGTAAATTATATCTGGGGGAGTTCTATCGCTATATAATATTGTATATAGCGTGTAAACGCCGCATCGTCAATCGCCTTCATCCCCAGCGCATAAATGCCATCCAGCCCGCAGACCAGGGCTATCAGCCGCCAGGCGATATTTTCCGCCGTATCCTGCGGCTGAAACTCGCCAGCCTCGGCGCCGCGCGTAATAGCCGTCACCGTTTCGTCATGCCACATGGTCATGGTGAGCAGGTAGGCGGCTTTAACCTCGTCGTCGCTATCGGACAAAATCTGCGCTTCCCGCCACAGGCGGATGTAGGGATCGAGACGACCATCTTCGCTGCCGAGTAACGAGAATAAGCGTTCGCTCCAGCTGGCTTCGTCAGTCAGCAGCTGAATATCAAGCATTTCGCGGATCAAACGAATAAAAGCCTGAGCTTTAAGCTCGCCGGTCGAGGCAAAGTGGTGGTGCAGTTGCCCTGCGGCGACGCCGGCTTCGCTGGCGATCTGGCGTACGGTCATCGCGCTGAAACCGCCGTTAAGCGCCACCCGCATGGCGGCCTGCATAATAACTTCCCGACGTGCTTCCCGATTTAAATAGTGCATAACGACCTGCGGCAAAGAGGGGGTGACATCATGGTAACAAAAAGTTGGACAGGCGTTCAACAATCCGGCAGGATCGCAATTCTGGACGCGTGTCCAATTTAAAAAATTGAGGAAAAGTTGTATGTCTCGGCAATGGTTAACGCTGATGGCGATTTTGTTGGTTTATATCCCGGTGGCGATTGACGCGACGGTACTGCATGTTGCCGCGCCGACGCTAAGCGTGGCGCTGGGCACCAGCGGCAATGAGCTGCTATGGATTATTGATATCTACTCGTTGGTGATGGCCGGTATGGTCCTGCCGATGGGGGCATTAGGCGATAAAATCGGCTTCAAACGTTTATTACTGCTCGGCAGTTCTATTTTTGGCGTCGCTTCGCTGTGCGCCGCGCTGTCGCCAACGGCGATAACGCTGATTCTCTCCCGCGCGTTGCTGGCGGTGGGGGCGGCGATGATCGTCCCGGCGACGCTCGCCGGGATCCGCGGTACCTTCGCGCAAGCCAGCCAGCGTAATATGGCGCTGGGATTGTGGGCGGCGGTCGGATCCGGCGGCGCGGCGTTTGGGCCGCTGGTCGGCGGCCTGTTGCTTGAGCATTTCTACTGGGGCTCGGTGTTCCTGATCAACGTGCCGATCGTGTTGCTGGTGGTCGCCATCAATGCGCGAGTGGTGCCGCGCCAGCCTGCGCGTCGCGAGCAGCCGCTGAATCTGCTGCAGGCGCTGATCCTGATTGCGGCGATCCTGATGCTGGTATTCAGCGCGAAATCGGCGTTAAAAGGCCAACTGGCGCTATGGCTGACCGCGCTGGTGGCTATCAGCGGGGCGGCGATGCTGACCTGGTTTATCCGCAAACAGCTGTCGATGCCGACGCCGATGGTGGATATGCGTCTTTTCACCCATCGTATTATTTTAAGCGGGGTGATGATGGCGATGACCGCGCTGATTACGCTGGTCGGCTTTGAGTTGCTGATGGCGCAAGAGCTACAGTTCGTCCATCAAAAGACGCCGTTTGAGGCCGGGTTGTTTATGCTGCCGGTAATGGTCGCCAGCGGCTTCAGCGGGCCGATTGCCGGGATGTTGGTTTCGAAACTGGGGCTGCGCCAGGTGGCGACCGGCGGGATGCTGCTCAGCGCTTTCAGTTTCCTCGGTCTGTCGATTACCGACTTCAGTACGCAGCAGTGGCAGGCATGGGGGTTGATGACATTGCTCGGCTTTAGCGCCGCCAGCGCGTTGCTGGCCTCGACATCCGCGATTATGGCGGCAGCGCCAAAAGAGAAAGCCTCGGCGGCGGGAGCCATTGAGACGATGGCCTATGAACTGGGCGCGGGACTCGGTATCGCGCTGTTCGGCCTGATCCTGACCCGCAGCTACAGCCAGGCGATAGCGCTGCCTGCCGGGATTGGCGGCGAAGCGGCGGTACAAGCGTCGTCGTCCATCGGCGAAGCCATGAAAGTGGCGCAATCGCTGCCGGCGATCCCGGCGGATTCACTGATTGCCGCGGCGAAAACGGCCTTTATCAGCGCCCACAGCATCTCGCTGGCGACGGCGGGGGCGCTACTGTTGTTACTGGCCGTTGGCATCTGGCGCGGACTGGCGAATACGCCGACGCCGCAGTAAATCCTACAGTTGCAGAGAAAGTTCCATCGCCGCGCGACGCAGCGGGGCGAGGGCTTTCTCCTTCAGCGCCGTCGCGCTCATCGCAGAGGCGGGTACGCCAACGTTGAGCGCCGCCACCACCTGGCCGCCGCGCGACAGCAGCGGTACCGCCAGCGAACATAATCCCACTTCGATTTGCCGGTCGGCCAGCGCATAACCCTGCATCCTCACTTTGGCGATTTCCGCGCGTAATGCGGCAAGATCGCAGAGGGTGTGCGGGGTGTAGCGAATCAGGTTTGCTCGTGACAATGTCACTTCTAGCTGATCTTCCGGCAGCGCGCTGAGCAATACGCGGCCCATCGAAGTGGTCCAGGCTGGCAGGCGGCTGCCGCGACCTAAATCGACGCTCAGTAAATTGTTGACCGCCGCGCGGGCGATATATAACACGTTGTCGCCATCAAGCGTGGCGGCGGAACAACTTTCCCCCAACGCCTTGCCGAGATTATCCAGCGCCGATTGCGCGACTTTCGCCAGCGGCGTCCCCGCCAGATACGCGTGGCCGACCGCCAGTACGCGCGGCAACAGTTCATAGCTGCGGCCGTCCGGGCTATGCACCATGCCTAACGCCGCCAGGGTGTACAGGCAGCGGCGCACCGCGGCGCGGGAAATCTGCGTTTTCTGACTGAGTTGCGAGATGGTCAGCCGTTGCCGTTGCGGGGTGAAGGCGTTAAGCACCTCCAGCCCGCGGGCCAGCGATAGCATAAAGTTGGGATCGTGCTCGGCCTGCCTGGCGCTCAGGGTGGTCGGGGTATTGTCGCTCATTGCTGCATCCCTCTCCGTTGCAATTCAAAGCTCGCGGGGCATCACTATACCGCGCGCAAAATGGGTCGTGCCGAATTGTGCCTGTTTTACCACCTCGATCACATTATTAACCGCAATTTAACAAGTGTGTCGATAATCGCACAACATTTCGATTATCGCCGTTGACCATCCGCTTAGCTGGACCCTATTGTCAAAGGCACAGACATCCCCGTTATAGATGTGGGTACGAAAAGTTATACCTATCACCAGGAACAAAAAATGACTGCGACCGTAGAACGCGTTGAGAGCTGGATCGTGGATGTGCCGACCATCCGGCCACATAAATTGTCGATGACCACTATGGGCTGCCAGACGCTGGTCATTGTGCGTATTACCCGCTCCGATGGTATTTGCGGCATCGGCGAGGCCACCACCATCGGCGGACTGAGCTACGGCGTGGAAAGCCCGGAAGCGATTTCTTCAGCGTTGACCCACTACCTGACGCCGCTGCTGAAAGGGCAGCCAGCCGATAACCTGAATGCGCTGACCGCCCGCATGAACCACGCGATTAAAGGCAACACCTTTGCGAAATCGGCGATTGAAACCGCGCTGCTTGATGTCCAGGGCAAAGCCTTAGGTCTGCCGGTGTCGGCGCTGCTCGGCGGCGCGCTGCAAACGTCGCTGCCGGTGCTGTGGACGCTGGCGAGCGGCGATACTGATAAAGATATCGCCGAAGGAGAGAAACTGTTGGCTGAACGTCGCCATCAGGCCTTCAAGCTGAAAATCGGCGCGCGCGAATTGGCCACCGATCTGCGTCATACCCGCGCGATTGTCGAAGCATTGGGCGATCGCGCCAGTATTCGCGTTGACGTTAACCAGGCCTGGGATGCCGCCACCGGCGCGAAAGGTTGCCGCGAACTGGCGGCGATGGGCGTTGATCTGATCGAACAGCCGGTCAGCGCGCAGGACAACGCCGCGCTGGTGCGCCTGAGCCAGCAAATTGAAACGGCGATCCTCGCCGATGAAGCGGTGGCGACCGCCGGTGATGGCTATCAACTGGCGCAGCAGGGCTTCACTGGCGCTTATGCGCTGAAGATAGCCAAGGCCGGGGGACCGAATAGCGTGCTGGCGCTGGCCCGCGTCGCGCAGGCGGCTGGGGTTGGCCTGTATGGCGGCACCATGTTGGAAGGCACCGTCGGTACCGTCGCATCGCTGCACGCCTGGTCAACGCTGCCGCTGCAGTGGGGCACCGAGATGTTCGGCCCGCTGCTGCTGAAAGACGATATTGTCAGCGTGCCGCTCACTTTTGCCAACGGCCAGGTGGTGTTGCCGCAAACGCCGGGTCTCGGTGTGGAATTGGACGAAGACAAACTGCGCTTCTATACCCGTAAAGCATAACAGGAGAAAATAATGCTATTTAAAGTCGATATGACCGTCAATATTCCCCTCGGTTTTCCTGCCGCCGAAGCGGATGAAATTAAAAAACGCGAAAAAGCCTATTCGCAGCAATTGCAGCGTGAAGGCAAATGGCGACATATTTGGCGCGTCGCGGGACTTTACGCCAATGTGAGTATTTTCGATGTCAAAGATGCCGAAGAACTGCATCAGATTTTAATGGGATTACCGCTGTATCCCTTTATGGATATTCGCGTAGAGGCGCTTTGCCGTCATCCCTCGTCTATTCGTGAAGACGATAGCTAATAATAATAACGTCTGACCTCTTGCCGGGATAACCCGGCAAATATCCTACAACGATAAGAGAGAATAATTATGAGTAATGCTTTCGTACAACAAGAAGCCGTGCAGAAATTATTACGTGAAGGCGCGGGTTTAAACGTCCCTGGCGGCAGCGAACGTTTTAAAGCCATCGTCCACCGTCTGCTGGAGAATATTTGCACGCTGATCGACGACTATAACGTCACAGAAGAAGAGTTCTGGCATGCGGTGAATTACCTGCACGAACTCGGCGGGCGTCAGGAAGCGGCGCTGCTGGCGGCAGGACTTGGTCTTGAACACTTCCTCGACCTGCGTCAGGATGCCCTCGATGCGGCGGCGCAGCGCGAAACCGGCACCCCGCGCACTATTGAAGGGCCGCTGTATGTGGCCAATGCGCCGCTGGCCGATGGCCACGCCCGCATGGATGACGGTACCGATGCCGGGGAAGTGATGTGGCTGCATGGCCAGGTGAAAGATAATCAGGGCCAGCCGGTGGCGAACGCCATTGTTGATATCTGGCACGCCAATACCCTGGGCAATTACTCGTTCTTCGATCAGAGCCAGAGCGACTATAACCTGCGCCGCCGTATCCGCACCGGCGCCGATGGCCGCTACAGCGTGCGCAGCATCATGCCGTCAGGCTATGGCTGCCCGCCGGATGGCCCGACGCAGAAACTGCTGGATCAGTTAGGCCGCCACGGCAATCGCCCGGCGCATATTCACTTCTTCGTTTCCGCTCCAGGTCATAAACATTTAACCAGCCAGATTAACCTCAGCGGCGATCAATACCTGTGGGATGATTTTGCGTTTGCCACCCGCGACGGTTTGATTGCCGACCCGGTAAAAGTGAGCGATCGCGAGACCATTGCGCAGCGTGAACTGGATGGCGAGCATACCGAAGTGTGCTTCGATTTTACCCTGTGTAAAGCGCTGAACGCCGACGAAGAGCACCGCGGCGCCCGTTTACGCGCCAAAGAATAATCTGCGTTACCGCCCCGGGCGCCTGGCCTGGGGCACACTCTGCACTCGCTTGTGAATTAAATTGCCCTATTTATTTCATCCTGAATTCTGCAGGAGGAGCTGACTCATGCAAAAAACGCTTTCAGCGCTCAAAGATAAAATCAACAATGCGTTAATTGTTGATCGTGAAAATCATATTTACCGCTGCCATCGTTCTATTTTTACCGACCCGCAGTTATTTGATTTTGAAATGAAGCATATATTCGAAGGTAATTGGGTGTTTCTCGCTCATGAAAGCCAGATCCCCGAAGCGGGGGATTATTATACCCTGACGTTAGGGCGGCAGCCGGTCATTATTACCCGTGATAAAAAGAATGAACTGCATGCGTTAATTAATAGCTGCGCCCACCGCGGCGCGATGTTATGCCGCCGGAAAACGGGGAATAAAAATTCATTTACCTGTCCGTTCCACGGTTGGACTTTCAGTAATAACGGTAAATTATTAAAAGCCAAAGATGAAAGCACCGGCGGTTATCCTGAAACCTTTAAACATGAAGGTTCCCACGATCTGCAAAAGCTGCCGCGTTTTCAGTCATACCGCGGCTTCTTATTCGGCAGCCTCAGCGCGGATGTGCAGCCGCTGGAAGAGTATCTCGGCGAAACCGGCAAGATTATCGACCTTATCGTCGACCAGGCGGCAGACGGGCTGGAAGTGCTCAAAGGTTCGTCCAGCTACGTTTACGAGGGTAACTGGAAGCTGGGCGCGGAGAACGGCGCCGATGGTTATCACGTCAGCGTCGTGCACTGGAACTACGCATCGACCATGTCGCGGCGTAATTATGCAGCGGAAGGGACGCACGCGGTGGACGCCAACGGTTGGTCAAAAAGTATCGGCGGCGGCTACGGATTCGATAATGGCCACATGCTGCTGTGGACCCGGGCGCTGAACCCGGAAGTTCGCCCGGTTTATGCCCATCGTGAGCGCCTGCAGGCAGAGTTTGGCGAACTGCGCGCCGACCAGATGGTGAACGAAACCCGCAATTTGTGCATTTACCCTAACATCTACCTGATGGATCAATTTTCCACTCAGATCCGCGTGATCCGCCCGATCGCGGTCGATAAAACCGAAGTCACTATCTGGTGCTTTGCGCCGAAAGGGGAATCGGACGAGGCGCGGGCGTTGCGCATCCGTCAGTACGAAGATTTCTTTAACGTCAGCGGCATGGGGACGCCGGATGACCTCGAAGAGTTCAGCGCTTGCCAGCGCGGTTATCTCGGCGAAAACCTGGCGTGGAGCGATCTGAGCCGCGGCGCGTTGCACTGGGTTGACGGCGCGGATGAGCACGCCCGGCACGCTGGCTTTACGCCGCGCTTAAGCGGGGTGAAATCCGAAGACGAAGCGCTGTATATCGCCCATCACCACCACTGGCAAACGGTGATGCTGGCGGCGTTGGAGCAGGAGCAGCAGCGTTATGACCAGTCGATTACTCAGCGTGTGGAGGTGGCCTGATGCTAAACCTCGAACAGGTTCGTCAATTTCTCTACTACGAAGCGCGCTTGCTGGACGACCGCCAGTGGGATGAATGGCTGAGTTGTTATAGCCCGCAGGTGGTCTACTGGATGCCTGCGTGGGGAGACGATGACCAGCTTACGCGCGATCCGCAAAAAGAGATTTCGCTTATCTATTACCCCAACCGAGAGGGGCTGGAAGATCGCGTCTATCGCATTAAGACCGAGCGTTCCGGCGCCAGTACGCCAGAGCCGCGCACCACTCACATGATTAGCAATGTTGAGCTCATTGGCGAAAACGATGAGGGCCTGGCCGTGCGCTACAACTGGGTTACCTGGAGCCATCGCTATCAGCACACGGATGCCTATTTCGGCTCCACCTGCTGCACGTTGATTGAGCAGGACGGCAGACCGCAGATCATTCGCAAAACCGTGCGTCTGAATAACGATTATATCCGTCAGGTGATCGACGTTTACCATATTTAAGAGGCGCTTATGACCTTTACGATTGCTCTCAATTTTGAAGACGGCATGACCCGTTTTATTCAGTGCAATGCCGGGGAGAAAGTGCTGGATGCCGCCTACCGGCAGAAGGTGAATCTACCGATGGACTGCTCGGACGGCGTCTGCGGAACCTGCAAATGCCACTGCGCCAGCGGCGAATATGGTATGGGCGAAGACTACCTCGAAGAGGCGTTAAGCGACGATGAGGCGCAGGTCCGTCAGGTGTTGACCTGCCAGATGGTGCCGACCAGCGATTGCGTTATCGATGTGCCGGTGGCCGCCGCCCAGTGTAAAACCGCGCTGGCGAGCCTTGGGGCGGAGGTGCGGCAGGTGGATTTGCTGTCGGATACCGCCATTGAGTTGGTCGTCGCGCTGGATGAACCGCTGGCTTTCCTGCCGGGGCAGTACATCAATATTCAGGTGCCGGGTACGCCGCATGTCCGCGCCTATTCGTTCAGTTCGCCGTCGGGCTCTCTTGAAGGGAGTTTTCTGATCCGTAACGTGCCTGGCGGCATGATGAGCCAGTGGTTGACCCAGCAAGCGCAGCCGGGAGACCGCCTGACCCTCAGCGGCCCGATGGGCAGTTTCTATCTGCGCCGCGGCGAACGCCCGCTGCTGATGCTGGCGGGGGGCACCGGTCTGGCGCCGCTGTTGTCAATGTTGCAGACCCTACAGACGCAGGGCAGCCAGCGCCCGGTGACCTTATTGTACGGCGTCACCCGCGACTGCGATCTGGTGAAAACCGAGGCGCTGGACGCGTTTAATCAGCACCTGACGGGCTATCGCTGGCTGCCGGTGGTGGCGGATGAACATAGCGCCTGCCCGCAGCGCGGTTTTGTGACCGAACATCTTGATGACGCGATGCTGAACAACGGCGATGTTGATATTTATCTCTGCGGGCCGCCGCCGATGGTGAACGCGGTGTCGACGGCGTTGCGTGAAAGAGGCATTTCACCGGCAGGTTTTTGGTATGAGAAATTTATCGCCAGCCAGAGTGCGGCGGCATAAGGAGGCATGATGCGTTTTAGCGATAAAGTCGTCGCCATTACCGGCGCAGCGCAGGGGATTGGCCGCCAGACGGCGGAACAGGCAGCGCGCGAGGGCGCGGCTCTGCTGTTAATTGATCGTTCGACCTATGTACACGAACTGGCGGCGGCGCTGGCGCCAGTCGCCAGTCAGGTGCTGGCGCTGGAAGCGGACCTCGAACAATGGGAGAGCGCCGAACAGGTGTTTGCCGCCGGGGTTGCGCACTTTGGCCGTATCGATGTACTGATTAATAACGTTGGCGGCACTATTTGGGCGCGCCCCTTCGCTGAGTATCAAGCGGATCAAATCGAGAAAGAGATCCGCCGCTCGTTGTTTCCTACGTTGTGGGGATGCCGCGCGGTGCTGCCGTGGATGCTCAAACAGGGGAAAGGCAGCATCGTGAATATCTCTTCGGTGGCCACCGCGGGGGTGAATCGGGTGCCTTATTCGGCCGCGAAAGGCGGCGTTAACGCGCTAACCCGCTCGATTGCCATGGAGTACAGCAACAGCGGCATTCGGATTAATGCGGTCGCGCCGGGGGGGACCGAAGCGCCGCCGCGCCTGACGCCGCGCAACGACGAGCAGCCGACCGAGCAGGAGAAAGCGTGGTATCAACAGGTGGTCGATCAGACGGTGGAGAGCAGTCTGTTGCATCGTTACGGAACGCTGGCGGAACAGGCGAATGCGATCCTGTTTCTCGCCAGCGATGAGGCCAGCTATATCACCGGCGTGACGTTGCCGGTGGCGGGCGGCGATCTCGGCTAACGGCGAGTCGCATACCAGCAGAGCAGGGAGCCGAGACATACCATTCCGGCACCCTGCCAGAACGACCACGACAGGGCGGCGCTAAGCAGTATCGCCGCCAGCGCGGAAGAAAGCACCGGCGTGAAGTAAGAGGCCGCCGCCAGCAAACTGACGTTACCGTGCAGGATCCCGACGTTCCACGCCGCGTAGGCCAGCCCCAGCGCCACGGAAACCGTAACCAGCTTAATCACCACCGGCCAGCTAAACAGCATCGGCGGCTGGTCGCTGGCGAGGAATTTCAACCACAGGGTGAGCGCCGTTAATAAGACGAAAAGGGTGATTCCGTTTTTGCCTTTGGCATACTTCGCGGTCACAGTGCAATAGGCCGCCCAGATAAAGGCGCCGACAAACGCCAGAATATAACTCAGCGGGCTGGACACCACGTTATTGATGATTTCATCGACGTTTAGCCCGTGCTCGCCGCCGAGCACCCAGGTCACGCCGAACAACGCCAATAATAACCCCGGGATCACCAGCCAGCTGCTTTTCTGGCCGTTAAACAGAATGGCGAACAAAATCGTCAGGCTGGGCCACAGATAATTGACCATGCCTACTTCAATCGCCTGCTGGCGGGTGGCGGCAAAGCCCAACGACAGCGCGAGGCAGATTTCATAGCTGACGAACAGGACGCTGCCGGCCAGCAGATAGCGGCGCGGGATCTGGCGCAGATGGGGAAAGCCGACGGTAAAAATCAGCAGCAGACCGCTGAGGCTATAGATCATCGCCGCGCCGCCGACCGGCCCTAATCCTTCGCTGACGCCGCGGATCAAACCGACCATGGTGCTCCATAAGATAATGGCGGCGAAGCCTATCGACGTCGCTCTCTTTTTTTCCATGTTAAACCTGATAGTTAGCCAAACGCAGCCGGAATTTATAACACCTTTCGCCCGTCGATGGTCGATCTTTTCCGCCTGCGTTAACCCTTAAGTATTAGTAAAACCCGCCAGCGCTGACTATTAAGGGGGCGAGCGTTTTCGACCTTGATTTGACGCAAAAAAAACAGGGACATTGCTGTTAGTTTCCTCCGCGCGATGAACAAACATCCTGCATGGAGGAATCAATGGACGTCAGCCGCAGAAAGTTTTTTAAAATCTGCGCAGGCGGTATGGCCGGAACAACAGCAGCCGCACTGGGCTTTGCCCCAAAAATGGCGCTGGCTCAGGCACGCAATTTTAAATTGCTGCGCGCAAAAGAGATCCGCAACACCTGCACTTACTGTTCCGTGGGCTGCGGGCTATTAATGTATAGCCTGGGCGACGGCGCGAAAAACGCGAAAGAAGCGATTTACCATATTGAAGGGGATCCGGATCATCCGGTGAGCCGCGGCGCGCTATGCCCGAAAGGGGCGGGTCTGCTGGACTATGTCCACAGCGAAAACCGTCTGCGTTATCCGCAATACCGCGCGCCGGGTTCCGATAAATGGCAGCGCATTTCCTGGGATGAGGCGTTTAGCCGCATCGCCACGCTGATGAAGGCCGACCGCGACGCCAACTTTATTGAAAAGAACGAGCAGGGCGTCACGGTTAACCGCTGGCTATCCACTGGGATGCTGTGCGCCTCCGCGGCGAGTAATGAGACCGGCATGCTGACGCAGAAATTCGTGCGTTCGCTGGGGATGCTGGCGGTAGACAACCAGGCGCGCGTCTGACACGGACCAACGGTAGCAAGTCTTGCTCCAACATTTGGTCGCGGTGCGATGACCAACCACTGGGTTGATATTAAAAACGCCAACGTCGTGATGGTGATGGGCGGTAACGCCGCTGAAGCCCACCCGGTCGGATTCCGCTGGGCGATGGAAGCGAAAAACAATAACGACGCCACGCTTATTGTCGTCGACCCGCGCTTTACCCGCACGGCGTCGGTGGCCGATATCTATGCGCCGATTCGTTCCGGCACCGACATTACCTTCCTGTCGGGCGTGTTGCTGTACCTGATCGAAAATAACAAAATCAATGCCGAGTACGTAAAGCATTACACCAATGCCAGCCTGCTGGTACGGGATGATTTTGCCTTCGAAGATGGGCTGTTCAGCGGCTACGATGCCGAAAAACGCCAGTATGACAAATCGTCCTGGAACTACCAGTTCGATGAAAACGGCTATGCCAAACGCGATGAGACGCTAAGCCATCCGCGCTGCGTGTGGAATCTGCTGAAACAGCACGTTGCCCGCTATACGCCGGATGTCGTCGAAAACATTTGCGGTACGCCGAAAGAGGACTTCCTGAAAGTCTGTGACGTGCTGGCCTCGACCAGCGCCGCGGACAGAACCACGACCTTCCTGTATGCGCTGGGCTGGACGCAGCACACCGTCGGCGCGCAGAACATTCGCACCATGGCGATGATCCAGTTGCTGCTTGGCAACATGGGGATGGCGGGCGGCGGCGTCAATGCGCTGCGCGGTCACTCCAACATTCAGGGGTTAACTGACTTGGGTCTGTTGTCGACTAGCCTGACCGGTTATCTGACGCTGCCCTCGGACAAGCAGACCGATCTGCAAAACTATCTCAGCGCCAATACGCCGAAAGCGACGCTGGCCGAGCAGGTTAACTACTGGAGCAACTATCCGAAATTCTTCGTCAGCCTGATGAAATCATTCTATGGCGATGCGGCGCAGAAAGAGAACGATTGGGGCTTCAACTGGTTGCCAAAATGGGACCAGGCCTACGACGTTATCAAGTACTTCAATATGATGGATAACGGCAAGGTCACCGGCTATATCTGCCAGGGCTTTAACCCGGTCGCGTCCTTCCCGGACAAAAACAAAGTGGTCCGTAGCCTCAGCAAGCTGAAGTATATGGTGGTTATCGACCCGCTGGTGACCGAAACCTCGACCTTCTGGCAGAACCACGGCGAGTCTAACGACGTCGATCCCTCCGCCATCCAGACCGAGGTCTTCCGTCTGCCGTCCACTTGCTTTGCGGAAGAAGACGGCTCGATCGCCAACTCCGGACGCTGGCTGCAGTGGCACTGGAAAGGGCAGGACGCGCCGGGCGAAGCGCGCAACGACGGCGAGATCCTGGCCGGGATTTATCATCGTTTGCGCGAGATGTACCGTCGCGAAGGCGGCAAGGGCGTTGAGCCGCTGCTGAAAATGAGCTGGAACTACAAGCAGCCGGACCATCCGGAATCCGAAGAGGTGGCGAAAGAGAACAACGGCTACGCGCTGGCGGATCTCTACGATCGGGACGGGGTTCTGCTGGCGAAAAAAGGCCAGTTGCTGAACAGCTTTGCCCTACTGCGCGATGACGGTAGCACCGCCTCGTCTTGCTGGATCTACACCGGTAGTTGGACTGAGCAGGGCAACCAGATGGCGAACCGCGATAACGCCGACCCATCGGGGCTTGGCAATACGCTGGGATGGGCCTGGGCCTGGCCGCTGAACCGCCGCGTCCTCTATAACCGCGCGTCGGCGGATATCAACGGTAAGCCGTGGGATGCGAAACGGATGCTGATCCAGTGGAACGGCAGCAAGTGGGTCGGTAACGATATTCCGGACTTCAACACCGCGCCGCCGGGGAGCAAAACCGGGCCGTTTATCATGCAGCCAGAGGGGCTTGGCCGCCTGTTTGCGCTGGATAAGCTGGCGGAAGGCCCGTTCCCGGAACACTACGAGCCGATGGAAACGCCGCTGGGCACCAACCCGCTGCACCCGAATGTGGTTTCCAGCCCGGTGGTCCGTCTGTATGACGACGATGCCATCCGTTTAGGTAAGAAGGATAAGTTCCCGTATGTCGGCACCACTTATCGTCTGACCGAGCATTTCCACACCTGGACCAAGCATGCGCTGCTCAACGCGATCGCGCAGCCGGAACAGTTTGTTGAAATCAGCGAGGGGCTGGCGCAGAGCAAGGGCATCGCCAACGGCGACTGGGTGAAAGTCAGCAGCCAACGCGGCTTTATTCGCGCGGTTGCCGTGGTGACGCGTCGTCTGCGGACGCTTAATGTCAACGGCCAGCAGGTGGAAACCGTCGGTATCCCGCTGCACTGGGGCTTTGAAGGCGTGGCGCGTAAAGGCTATATCGCCAATACCCTGACGCCTAACGTCGGCGATTCCAACTCGCAAACGCCGGAGTATAAGGCGTTTCTGGTCAACATCGAGAAAGCGTAAGGAGCGATTAAATGGCGATGGAAACACAAGACATTATCAAACGCTCCGCGACTAACCCTATCACGCCCGCGCCTCGCGGGCGGGATTACAAGGCTGAAGTTGCCAAGCTTATCGATGTCTCCTCCTGCGTGGGCTGTAAAGCCTGCCAGGTGGCATGTTCAGAGTGGAACGATATTCGTGATGAGGTGGGTCACTGCGTTGGGGTCTACGATAACCCGGCCGATCTGAGCGCCAAATCCTGGACGGTGATGCGCTTTAGCGAAACCGAGCAGAACGGCAAGCTGGAGTGGCTAATCCGTAAAGACGGCTGTATGCACTGTGAAGATCCGGGCTGCCTCAAGGCCTGTCCGTCTGCCGGAGCAATCATCCAGTACGCCAACGGTATCGTCGATTTTCAGCAGGACAACTGTATCGGCTGCGGTTACTGCATTGCGGGCTGTCCGTTTAATATTCCGCGTCTCAACAAAGAGGATAACCGGGTCTATAAATGCACACTGTGCGTGGATCGCGTCAGCGTCGGGCAAGAGCCTGCCTGCGTGAAGACGTGTCCGACCGGGGCCATCCACTTTGGTACCAAAAAAGAGATGCTGGAGGTGGGGCAGCAACGCGTCGATAAGCTGAAAGCGCGAGGCTATGAAAACGCGGGGATTTATAACCCACAGGGCGTGGGCGGTACGCACGTGATGTATGTGCTGCACCATAACGACCAGCCGGAGTTGTACCACAATCTGCCGAAAGATCCGGCGATCGATACCTCGATCAATCTGTGGAAAGGGGCGCTTAAACCGCTCTCGGCGGCAGGCTTTATCGCCACCTTTGCCGGGTTGATTTATCACTACATTGGTATCGGGCCAAACAAAGAGGTGGATGACGACGAGGAGGATCATCATGAGTAAGTCATGGATTGTGCGCACGAAGTTTG
>JAITUC010000011.1 GCA_031286585.1 Delftia acidovorans | reverse complement strand
CGCTTTGGTGGTGTTGATGACGTGGCCTGCGCGCTGCAGCAGCGGGCAGGTCTGGGGTGGGGTCGGGGTCATGGGGCGCTGGGCCAAAAAAAAGCCCTCGCGGCATACCGGGAGGGCTTTGGAAGGGGGAGGGGAGGTATCAGGACAGCGCCCATGCGCTGTGCTCATGCCTCTTGGATTTGGGCGTAAAAAAACCGGCTGGGGGCCGGTTTTGATCAGTCAGTGTCGAGTTGCGGTATCAGGTCCTGGAGCTTTTGCAGAGCAAGCTCTCCAGGGCGGGAGCCTATCCCTTCCAGAACCTCGGCGTCATCTACCAAGTGATAGGCCATGGTCCATTTCCTGAACTTGCGGTGCGGCTGCTGATGGAGGTGCAGCAGAGGGGTGAACTCGATATGCCGGGGATCACTGGCCAGCAGCGAGATCAAGTCTTGGACTTGATTGCTGGGCCCTTCGATGTACTGGCAGAAGAACTCGCCGTCGAACACCAGGATGCCTGTGATCTGGGCAGATTCGTTGAAGGCCCGGGCCTTTTTGACGATCTGCGCAACACAGGTTGCATCGACACCAGGAGCGAGTTTGCTCTGGTATAGAAAGCATTCGAGCAGATTGGTGCCCATGCTTCTCTCTCTTTCATTAGGTTGAAAGAAATAGTAGTTGCAAAATATTCCCCTTTGTGGGTGATTTGTGGGATTACAGATTTATTTTTTTTTTGGCATGGGTTGGGCACGGTCTTTGCCCTTGACCCGGTTTGGAAGCGTCAGTCTTCAAAGAAAAAACCCCTGGCGTGCGCTTCCAGGGGCTTGAGGCGCCGCCTAGACTTGGCGCGCACCTCCTTGCTTGTTGTATCGGCAGCTCCTCGCCTAACTTTTGGCTGTTTCGATCAGAAACTGCCCACGGTCCTTACCGTTGATCCAGTTCGGCGGCTTGCCGCGCCCGGTCCAGGTGGCGCCGGTGGCGGGGTCGCGGTACTTCGGGGCGCCCACGCTGCCCTTGGCCTTGACGGCGGGGAAGACATCGGCAGGGGTCAGGCCGTGCTCTGCGATCAGCGCGCGGGCCTGGGCGACGGCTTGCGCCTTGGCCTCTGCCTGAGCCTGGGCGATCTGGGCGTCGAGTTCGGCCTTGCGGGCCAGCAGTTCGGTGTAGGAGGTCATGGATTTCCTTTCATGGCGCCGCGTGGGCGCCGTGGGTGGTTCAGTGGATGGTTCAGGCCGGTTCGCCGGTCACGGCCGCCGCGAAGGCGTCTTCGGGCGTCTGGTTCACAGGGTGGTTCGGGTCGGTGGGCGGCTCGTCCTCGCCTTCCTCGCGCAGCTCCTGCTGGTCCTCGTTGTCCGGCTGGCTGGCCGGCGTGTCCGGCCTGCCCGCGCGGTATCCCTTCTTGGCCTGCAGCAGTTCTGCCGGGGCCAGCAGCTTGATGTACACCTCCTCTTCGGAGGCTAGGCCAGACAGCTCCCCGTACAGCACGTTGTCGTTCAGCTCGTCGCCGTTGAACTCGACCGTGCCCCGGATCGTGACGCTGCCGCCTTCGTGGATCTCGTACTCCAAGCCCTTGAGAACAGCGTCCACGAAGTCCACGTGGGCGTCGTTGAGGCCGTAGTCCCAGATGAATCGGTAGCCGCGCCATTTCTGTTTCTTGGCATAGGAGAAGCTGGTGGGCAGCAGCGGGTGGCGAAGGTTCGGCAGCGGGATCAGCACGCCGGGCAGCGCGACCTGGCCGGCCGTCGCCGCCTTGTTGCAGTAGTGGTGCTCGCGCAGGCCGGGCTCCAGCAGGTCCAGCAGGATGTTCTCGCCCGTGAGCGTGAAGGAGATGTCGATTGCGCGCACCTTCTCTTCGCCGTGCAGCTCGCGTCGCGGGTTGGCGTTGGTGATGGTGACGGCCGTGGATTCGGCAAGTTCAAATGCCATGGGGATGGTCCTCAGTGGTGGTGGAAACAGGGATGGGCTGGCCCAGGGCCTGGGCGGCGTACTCGCGGCCGAGCTTCTCGGCTTCCATGGAGACGCGGAAGAAGGCGCCGGAGACCTGCTCCGGCGTGAGGTTGTCCGCGCCGATTGGCAGGCCCGTGATCAGGCCAGCCAGCCGAGCGGCGAACTCGGCGGCTGGGATGGTGTTGGCCGTCATGCCCCGGGCATCTCGGCGCGCAGGGCCTCGTACTTGGCGTTGAGGTTCCGGCGGTCTTCCTCGACAGGCAGGTCGCCGATGAAGCTGGCCACCTCGTCCAGGCGCTCCGGGGTCTTCGCCTTGAGCATCTGGTCCAGCAGCTCAGGAGCGGTGTAGCCGATGGCTGCTGGCGGGGCCGTGGCTGCAGCGTCTTCGTCCACAGAAGCGTCGATGATCTCGTTCGTGCCGCTGTCGATGATCGTGTGTGCATCGACTTCGATGTCGGCCAGGCTGCCGTCCCGGTCCTCGCGTTCCTGAGCGTCGATGTACTCTATGCTGACGGGCAGGTACTTGAAGAGCCGGCGCAGCACCGTCTTCTTCGCCATCTCATCGAAGTTCGTGTGCCATGGCGAGTTCGGCTCGCGGCCGTACTTGCGGGCACTGCCCTCGGCCGCCTTCCATCCCTGGGACTCGCGCATGATCTTCTCGATCTCGGCGCGGCCCATCAGCTCGAACTGGACGCCCCCGCCTTGAAGTTTGGCGACCGCGTACACGGCGCGGAGAGCTCCCCGCTCGTCTTCTTCCCAGGCAGGTTCGTGCTGCAGGTCTGGGTCCAGGCCGAACTTCACGGAGAACGTGTCCCGCTCGTACACGGACCGGGACTCGATGCTGACGATCTGGCCACTGCGGCGGGCCAGGTCGATCATGCCCTTGTAGCCGAGGATGAACTGGACCTCGGTCTTGCCGGAACGACGGTTGTCGAACGGCAGCAGGTAGGCATGCCCCAGGGCGCCGCCTGGCTCGATGCCGAGCTGCGCGCACTGCATGACGGCTCCCATGAACGAGGCCGGGTCGGCCTGCATCAGCTTGGGCACCTTGCGCAGCTCGGTCAGCGCCACGCGGGTGAAGCGTTCGGCATTAAGGTGCTTGGGCAGCGCAAGGGCGAACTGCTTTTTCATGCTGTCGCCGGTGATCAGGTCGGCCAGCGTCTGGGGCTTGGTGTTTCGGGTCACGCCGCCCGTCGCGGCGGCCTTGAGAGCTTGGGTGGACATGGCTTAAATCCCTGTGGTGTCGAAGTGCTTGAGGTTGAACACGCGCTTTTCCCATTTGCGCGTGAACTGGCGGGCGATCTTGGGATGGGCCTTCTTGAGCTCGGCCTCATCGATGTAGCTGCCCGTGCGGACCTTCCATTCGCACGCGGCCTTGCCGTTGGGCATGAGGACCTGCGTGTTCGTGCCCATGGCCTTGCGGATCTGGAATTCCAGGACCTCAGCCTCGGCTTCGCGGGCCTTGATTTCCGCGCGGATGAACCGCATGCGCATCAGCCATTCGGACAGCGCCGGATCGGCCTGCAGCGCGTCGGCCGCGCCGTCCTCAGAGAAGAGGCGGTCGGTGTCGCGGATGCTGATGGGGTCAGGCGGCACGCCGGCGCGAACGTGATTGCCCCAGAAGTCAGCGCCACGGCTGCGCAGGGCCTGCACGGTCTCCTCGTCCCGGTCCACCGGATAGGCGCGCAGCTCGTCGGCGCCGAAGAGCGCGGCGAGAATGCCGCTCTTCCTGCCCGTGACGCCCAGGCCCCACATGACCTGGGCCGTGTAGTGCGTGGGCATGTGGTCCGTGTCGGACTCGCCCCATTCCTTCATCTTGAAGGGGTGCACGGTCTTCAACTCGACATTGGTGATCTCGTCGGCGCCATCGAGCCGGACCTCGAAGTCGATTTCGGCGGCCATGAAATCGTGCTGCGGGTCACGGTAGCGGTTGTTGCTTCCAACGATTTCAACCGAGTGACCATCAGCCTCCAGGCGCTCGACCAGCATCTCCGAGACGACGCCTTCCCAGCGTATGCCCCGCGTGAGCACCTGCTTGCGCTCACCCTCGGCCCTGGGCTTGATCTTGTCCAGGTACAGGTCCAGCGGGGTTTTCCAGGGGCTGATGCCGAGCACGGCGGCGATGTCGGAGCCGCCCAGGTACTTGGCCCGGTCGTGGCCGGGCGCGATGGTTTGCAGTGCCATTGAGGCCTCCAAATGAAAACGGCGCTCAGAAGGCGCCGGAGGTGAGGGCGGCCAGGCCTGCGCAGATGGCGCTCAGGCCGAGCCAGAGGAATGCGTGGAGCAGGTAGTTCATGCTTCGGACACCTCCTGCGGCAGGATCTGGGCCAGCCTGGACAGCCAGAACTGACCTCCAGCCGGCAGGCAGCGGTTGAGCTTGTCGCCGGCCTCGCGGACCAAGGTTGCCAGCTCGTCACGCTGCTCTGTCGTCTCGCGCAGCTGCTGGGCCAGCTGCTCGTAGGTCAGGGCTGGCATGGCGGCTCCTTCTCGCGGGCGCGCAGCATGGCGTCGGCCTGCTGGTAAGCCCATTCAGCGCGCTCATCAAACGAGAACTCCTCGGAGGCGCCTTGGCTGGTCGCATCGGCCTGCATGGCTAAGCCGGCGAAGTGGTCGCGCAGGCTGATGCCCGTGTGCAGTTCAGTCGGGATGGGATCGCCGCAGGCGTGGAGTGCGCCAGGGATCGGGAGGCGCACCGGATGGACGGGGCCGCCGTCTTTGATTGCTTTGCTCATGGAATCTCCTTGTGGCAGGTGTGACTGCCGTTTTCAAAAACAGGGGTGAGGCCCTCGCAGGCCCGGGCCGCCGCGCGCGCAATGCGCTGCTCCTCGGGCATGGGCTGGGGCTCCTGTGCGCCGGCCTGGCTGCAGCCGGCCATGGCCAGCACCACCAGCAGGCCCAGCACCAGGGCGAGCCAGCGGCCGTAGCGCGGCGGGCGCGACACGTCGAAGAAGGCCACCGCCTGCCTGGCATCGCACGGGAAGGCCTCGGCCAGCGTGCGGCGGTAGCGGGCGTCGGGGTCTGGGTTGAATGGCTCTGCCGGGGTCACGCGCTGCATGGGGCCTCCTCCAATTGAGAAGGCCTCCCGGAGGAGGCCTGCTGAACACGCTTGAACTCGACTACCCAGACCCAGGGGTTTGACTCCCACGATCCGTCGCCGTTGATGGTCCACCAAAGGTGTTCGAAGTTCTCCCGCGCGAACCTGCCGCCGGGGAGATTCAGGCTGTGCGGGACGCCCTCGGCCAGTGCGTCGGCCTCGCTGATGTCCTGCAGCCGCTCCACGTGCACGCTGGTGATCTCCAGCAGGATGCGGCTCAGGTTGCGCGGCATGTGGATGCTGGGTTTCCATCCCTCGCCTGGCTGCGAGTTTGGGAAGTCGGCGCGGTACACGGTCTCTGCAGGTCGGCACGGGATGCTGACGCCGGCCTCCCAGCAGAAGTCGGCGGGCTCGTGCATGAAGGCCTCGCGCACCCAGAGCCTGTCCCCGGGCCGGCCGTATGGGCAGCAGCGGTCGATGACGTGCTGCGGCTCATGCTCCAGCACCAGGGCGCCGGGCGCGTATACGTTGCCGAGGTCGGGATGGCGCACCGGCTTGGCAACTCGCCGCGTCTGTGTCTTCGTGCCGGCCAGCAGGGCCCGCACCATGCTTCCTGAAAACAGGATCGGTCGTTCTTTCATGGCGTCCTCAAATGGCATCGGCGCAGTGCTGCAGCGCCTGGGGTTGGGTTGCGAGCGCGGCCAGGGCTTCGCGGGCAGTGCGGACACAGGCCATGTTCTCGGCCCGGCCTGCATCTCCCCACTGGTCAGCGGCCCACTGCTGGTTCATCTCGATGATCTTGTTCAGGGCGCCAGTGGCGATGGCCAGCCGCTCCTGCTGCTGCAGGATCAGCGCCTCAGCAATTGCGGGATGCGCGGCGGCTTTTGCTGCATCAAGCATTGCGTGCCTCCGCGATGTTTCGGCGCGCGCACTGGTATGCGTACTTGCTCAGCCAGTTCTCAATGGCCTCGCCCTGGGCCGTGTAGTCCTTCAGTTCTGCGATGACCTTTGCCAGCGCGAAAGGGATCTCCTTCATCGCTTCGATCACGAACTCAGGTGCGTAATCAGGCCCGTAGTGGATCTGCACGTATGCGTCGAGGAACGAGTCCTCGGCGTCGTACTCGCCCTGGCGCTTGGCGTGGGCTGCCTCGTCTCGGCTGGCGAGGCATTGGGGGCGGGCGTTCATGGCCGGGCTCCTGTTGCCTTGTCTATCAAGGCGAGCTCGCAAGCCCATTCCTCGCAGAAATCAAAATGCTCCGAGCTCTCTTGCCATTGCCGCCGCACATCCTGAGCGTCGCCACAAGGCCGGGCTTTTTGTGCCCAGTCTTCGAATTCACTCTGCTCTTCAATCTCGACCTTCCTTTTCATGTAGGCAAGGAGGTCTGGCGCCGCTGAGATCAGATAGGCATTCGCCACAGCACGTTCTCGCGTATCGCCCAACGCGATGCCAGGGCATTCCATGGATTCCGATGAGAGCTCCACGAGCAGCACCTCATAACCTTCAGTGCGCCTGATCGCTCCCGCTGCCACCATAGAAGCTGCGGCGGCAGGCCCTGTCATCCCGTACTTCGCGTCGCCCACCCATGCATCCCACGGTCCGGCTGTGTGCTTGCTCATCTGAAGCCTCCTTGCGGCCCGCAGGCCAGAAACGGAAAAGCCACCTCGGTGGGTGGCTTGAAAGAAAAGGCCGCAGTCTCGCGTCGCTGGTTTGCGATCAATCCGACGCGTGCGGCTGGAAAGTGGCGGGGCGCGACGGCAGCAATGCCGCAGGCCCGGGTGAAGGTCGATGGAGCCGGGTCAGAACCCACTCCAAAGGTTGAGATGCCGAAATGGCTCCAGCTCCATCGCGGCGGCGTCCTGGGGGCAGGGCGCCTGCGTGATGGCCCTCGTCTTTCCGAGGTGTCAGGCTTCCGGTTACGGTTCCGGCATCACTTTCGCGCGCGGCCGCACGCTACTTGGATCGTCAGGGGGTTGAGTTCCGAACGCCTCGCCAGGGCTGTCGGTGCGGTATCAATGGGCCGCTGTCAATCCGCTCACTCGGGATTGGCAGCGTCGCGCGCCAGCTCCAAGAGCTCGCACATGTAGTCGGTCTGCACGCGCATCTGGGACAGCATCTCGGCCAGCACCGGCTGCGCAGCTGGCGGCTCTGCTGCGAAGTCCTCGCCCAGGGTCATGGCCAGGCGGTGGACGATCTCGGCGTTGAGGCTGCGGCCTGAGGCCTTGGCCAAACGCGCGATGGCTTCGTGGATAGGCGCCGGCACGCGAAACTGGGAGCGCACGGTGCCTTCGCTGTCCTCGCTGGCGTCTCCCTCCTCTCCGGCCAAAAGCCAGTCCGGATCAACTGCCAGTACGCTGGCCAGCGTGAGGACAAGCTTCAAACGCGGGCGGGCTCTTCCCGTTTCGTAGCGCGACAGCTGGGTCTGAGCCATGTTGGCGCGCTCGGCTACTGTGGTCTGGCTCAGGCCTTTCTCGTTCCGGGCGATAACGAGGCGCGCCCCGAAGGTGTTCGCCATCCCCATCACAGCGCCAGGCGCCGCTCCAGGTCCTGCAGTTCGGTCTGCACCAGACGCAGCACATGGGTGAGCGCGTCGATCTGGGAGACCAGCGGCGCGGCATTCGCCTTCTGGTTGCCCTGGCCGCAGTCGCCGCCTGCCTGCCCTGCAGCCGGGCCCAGCACTGGCGCCAGACGCTTGCCCAGGCGCTGCAGCGTGGCCTGCACCTGCTCGGCCTGTTCCTTGGCGCCGGCCATGGCGGTTGCTGTGGCGCTTTCTACCGGCTTCGGCACAAAGGCTGCCAGGCCTCCCAGGCCTTGAGCGAGCGGCTCCTGTTGGGCATTGCCCGAGGCAATGGCGATCTTGTCCAGGGTGTGATTCACGGTGGTCTCTCCTGTGGTGGTGGCGGAAACAGAAAAGGCCTCCCTCATCGGGAAGCCTCTTTTGTTTGCCCCGATGACGCTCGGGGCGGGCGGTGGTCAGAGCTGCTGCTTCGCCTTGCGCCGCACCTCTGGGTCGGTGTCGAGGCGCTGAGGTTTGCCGATGGCCTGCTGCTGCCGTTCTTTTGGGAACAGCGCATCGAACGCATCCAAGACCGCCGCCTTGTAGCTCGCGCGCTGGGCCTGCTTGCGCTTGTCCTGGAGCTCGGTGACTTTCATGCAGCCTCCAGCATCTTGGTGAACATGCCCCGGCCGTGGTTCTTGCCGCCGCACCGGCATTCGCAAGTGCCGTTGTGCTTGCCATTCAGGCATTTGGCATTGCACTCATGCAGAGAGGGCCGGGCCTTGTATTCGATGCGGCGTGTGACCGGCATCAGGGCGCCGGACTGCGACCGACCAACCCACATCTGATATCCGTCGTAGCGGAAGCCCTTGACGCCGGGCCAGCGCGCGGCGAATTCCTTGTTGGGCATGCCGGTGATCGCGGACAGCTTTTCAGCTTCGCCCGTGATATCGCTGAAGTAGTGGAATGCCATGGTGGTGCTCCTTGTGATCAAACCGAAGGACCCTGAAACAAGGCCCTGCGGTTTTCGGTCTGGCTGTTCCCGGAATCCCGGCTCCAAACCTCACTACGCCCCATCCTTCTCGGTGCAGGGGCAGCACCTTCATGGCTCCACGGGCAGGTCGGCTGAGCCTTCCTTTGAACCCTTCCCATCGTTTCCGACGCCGCTTGACCATCTGGGCGGTGACCGCCCTGGCGCTGATGCGCTGTGTGGGCTGCTGGGATGGAATTTACCAAACAGTAATGATGTGCGCAATACCATTTGGTAATTTTTCTTTAGAATTCTCTCGCAGGCGGTTTGGCCGTGTGTGCCGAGCTTTCGTGCGGGATGAAAAAAAGCCCGCGCTGGGCGGGCTAGTGCTTCAGTGGAGCCGGACCTCGAAATAGGCCTCTTCGACCGAGATTCCCTGGAAGCCTGCTTGACGAGCCAACTCGTACGCCTTCTGCCAGGACCTTGCAATGGGTTCATTGGTCTTACCGATGACGCCCCCCTCAGCCGCATCGTTGAAGAGCTTGAAGGCGCGGGCCATAGCCTCGTGGTTCGGGAAGCTGCGCTCAAGCACTTTGGCGAAGCGGGCCTCGGCCTGGGCCCTGGCATCGGGCTTTACACCGCTGCAGTCTTGAAGCGTGACGCGGAAGGAAGGGGTAGGGGCAGTGATCATGTGCAGTTCCTGTTACTGGTTGAAAACACAGTGATAGTATGCACGATGGCTGTATGTGTGTACAGTATTTTTAAGATGGCAAGCCAGGCATGTCGCCGGGCGTCCATGAAAAAGCCCGCTCAGGGCGGGCTCAGGAGGATGTATGGAAGATCAGAAGGAAGTCGCAGCCGAGAGTCCGGCTCGTCTCAGTCCGGGATTTCTGGCCAAGATGAAGGGGCAACTCCAGGGCGCTCTAGGAGACCAGGAGCGATGCCTGCAAGATTTGCTGCTTGCGAATGTGCTGCCTCCAGAGACCCTGGAGTCCATGCGGCTCTGCAATGTGCAGCTGGAGTCACTGATTGGAACCGTCGATCAGATGCAATGCGATGTGCGTCGTGAAATAGACGCAGAGGCCGAAAATCTGCCCGCCTGGCTGATTGAGGCAATCGATGAGGTAGTGTGCGAGATGATGCCGCCGGATGCAGTTCTTTTTGAGCTGATTGGTCCAGTTGGACGCATAACGCTACGGCGCAATGGAATTCATTCGGGAATTCCGAAAGGACTCTCTCCAGTCAATTTTGCTGCTGCCTATCTTCCGGTCTTAATTTTAAAAGTGGCTGCCGCCGTCCTTGTCATGACCAGCGAAGGGGCCAAGGCGAGATGATGCCTGCGGCTTCTCGCAGGGGGTCGCTTCAAACGCGGCGGCCAACTCAGAAGCCTCTGGTGAAAAATAGATTGTCACGGATGTGGACTCTGCATCTGATGCTGAGTAAATTGCGGCACCCGTCCATTCTCCGTGAATGGCCGCATAGTCCATGTAGGCTTTCATAATCTCCATGGATTGAGGCAGGGAGTTGGCAGTCTTGCCAATATTCTTCTGATACCAAATTTCGTTGGTCATATTTTTCCTGTCTATTTGTCAATCAAGCTTTGGGGTTGTGCGGGGATGCTTCTAGCTTGTAATGCGCCCAATCCAACACCTGACTAACGATCAACCCATCATCGGCGTCTATGTATTGGTGGAGATGCTTGGCAAGTAACTCGCATGTTGTATTGCTGTGCTTAATGCTCCAAGCCGATTTCAAGTGCCTCACCCCTCCAAGGCTTTCGATGGCCTTGATTAAACTTGAATAATCCTTGGACTTCCTTAAGTCGTATTCAATAAAGTAAACAGCCATGAAAAACTCCCTTTCTGAAATTGAAAAAGAACCTACCGTTTGGACTCTTCCTGCTGGATTCCTTTTGCACATTGATGGATTTCCCTACGAGACTGCCGCAGAGGTTGCCATCAAAGGATTTGTGAATCCGTTTGATCACTTGCAAAGGAAGCGCCCACAATGCTGTGGAGTTACCGTATCGGGGTATTCTTGTACAGGGAAAGAATCCTAGCTCGCCTTTGCTCTTTTATTCTTGCGCGCCAGAGCGCGTAAGAAAATATCAATACATTGAGTCCGAAGGCCATCCAAGAGTGCAGATGGAATAACCATGGTCTTACGCCAGGCTGTGGTTGAGCTGACAAGGCTACATACAAGAGGAGAAACATGGGAATCGCTGTCACAAAAACTCGCGCCGTAATCCGTAGGCTCGGCGATTTGCGCTTAGCCACCGATCTCAGAATGCGGTTCTTGATACCCCTTCTGCCCCTGCTCTTTACATTCATAGACGGATGGTTTGCGAAAGTAATACTTCTACCAGCTGCGCTTGTCATTGCCGTCGCCGCTTGCGCATTAACGGTGATTGAAATGATTCTGGAATTCAGGTCTGCGAACAAAAAAGATTAATGCCACATCGTCCACCATGCCTTGAATTTGCCGGCGACGTTGATGCGGTCAGATGTCACGCGCAGACCCATCTAGATGAGGCCACAAGCCCGTAGCGCGAAGCCAGCCGCCACCGCCATTACGAGATATATCAAATCCTTCGGCATTCTTATCCTCTCTGTCTGGTTCTGTACTTCTTCCTGTGCTCAAGCATTGTTCCAATGATGGTCAAATGAACTTGGTCACTGCGTACTGTCGGATAGTCCTCATTTAAAGGAACAAGCTCAAAGATTTCATGCCCCAGTTCGTCAATGCCGCGAACTCGGTACTTCTTAAACGTTGCCTCTTGGTCCGTATTTCGTGCAGCCACGAAATCCCCAGGCCTTGGGCTTACCTCTGGATCAATCTGCACGCGGTCGCCTGGGCGGAATTCCGGAAGCATTGATTCTCCATCAACCTCCAAAAAGAATGCCCACGGCGATGCATCGTCGTCGCCGTACTCAATTGCGTATCCGTCGCCTGGCTCATAAGGGCAGGCGATTTCTTTGACTCTCCCGGCTTGGATTTTTGAAATGACCGGGAATGCGCGCAAACCCACATATGCCGTCTTGACGTTCACGTCAAATCGCGTTTCCGGAGGATCAATTGCGTCCTGCGCGGTGGGCCCAGCTTCCGCAGGACGTTGCTCCAGGTAGTGCTCAGGCATCCCGACCTTGCTTTCCAAGTTGCGCGCCTTGGAGCTGCCGAACGACTTCGTTCGAAGGAGGGCAGACACCTCACCTTGGTTCAGCCCATGGGCTTGCACGAACTCGGCCTGCACGCCTCCGTGATGCTCATCGATCCACTGGCGCAGCCGCACCCTTCTGTTCTCTGTGTCGCGTAGTGCCGCGTCGGACTTCGTTGCCATGTGGTGATTCTGGTTTACCAGAGGGTAAATTACCAAAAAGGATTGCTCGTCCATTACCAAACAGTAATAATGGCTCCATGGACAAACTCCTCACCTACCTCAACGGCCTGCCCAAGGCCGACCGTCAGGCCTTCGTCGCTCGCTGCGACACGAGCGAGGGCTACCTCCGCAAGGCCATCAGCAAAGGGCAGCGCCTGGGCGAGAGCTTGTGCATTGCCATCGAGCGGGAGTCGGGCCGCGCGGTGTGCTGCGAAGACATCCGCGCTGATGTGGACTGGGCCTACCTGCGCAACACCGCGAGCGCCGCGCCAGCCCCCGCCCAGGAGCCCGGCCATGCATGACCAGCCCCTGGACTACATCCCCGAGGACAACCCGGACTGGGTGCCCGGCTTCTTTCTCGACGGTACGCCGGTGCCGCCGTTCCTGCCGCCAGTTCTTCACCCTGACGGCTCGCCGATCCGCTTCACGCGAGGTGGCGCTGGGCTGATCTCGCAGAGCGGCAAGGAAGTGATCCTGCGCGAGCCCGTGATGCCCGTGGAAGAGATCCTGGCTTGGCGTGCCGCTAATCCGGAAGTCGCTTCAAGTGCACCACCGCACTGCGGATGCCCTCCCATGTGCGTAGCAACACGACGGTGGAGGCTTCCAGGGGGACTGGTTGCTGACTCTCTCGATCCACAAGAAAGGGGCGAGTGATGACGTCTCCCTCGTTTGGCGCGTCCTCTTCCATGCTCGTGAACTCCACGCAGCGTATGCGCTGCTGGTGGGCTGGATGCGGCTGCCACTTGATTTTGATCATGGCCGGGGCCTTTGCTGGGCTGTTGAGGAACTCCCATTTTGGCAAAGCAACCCTGGCCACCCGACTGGAGGTGAAGTGATGCGTGCATTCCTATGGACCGCAGCCGTCCTCATCGCCATTGGCGTGTTGTGCCGGGCCTTTTGGCTGACCGTGCGCAGCTTCCCACCCCAGACCACCGGCAACTACGTGCTGAGCCTGATCGGCGATGTCGCGTTGCTCTGCTGGGCCTCCTACCTGCTGGCGGGCGACAGCTGTGCCTGAACACCCCCGCCGCCGCGCCAACCCATACAGCAACGAATCCAGCTCCCTGCGGCTGACGTCCCATTCGTCGTCCAGGGCCTAGTCCTCCACGACCACCACAGCCAGGACAAAGACATGAACTACGACCACCTGCCACCCCAGCACGCCCGGGGCCGCAACCCAGACCTGGAATACACGAACCTGCGTGTGAACCTCCCGCTGTTCACCTTCGGGATGCTCGAAGCCGAGATGCACGGTCGCCGGCGCACAGGAGAGCCTCGATGCAGCACGAACCAGGTGATCAACGAGCTCCTGGATGGGTGGGCCGAAGAGCAATGGCGCCAATCGCAGATCGATTTGCGCCTGGTGCCGGACAACCCCTTCGAGATCCTCCAGTTTCAACCGCGCGCCGGGCAGCTGCGCGAAGACCAACTCACCGAAGTTCGCGCCTCGGTGCGCAAGTTCACGCTGGACGTGGTGCAGGCCCACGTCGATTCTTTGACGGAGCGGGGCGATATCGATGCCAGCCGCGGCGAGGTCATCCGACAGATCCTCACCAGCTGGGCGTTGAAGCGTTGGCATAGGTCCAGTATCACCATCGAGCGCGTGCCCGTGAATCCTTTCATCGAGGCATCGCAGGCCAGGGAGCCATCCGGAGACTGAGATGGCAACCGACGCACGCATATCTGCTGGGCTGCCAGGGCACCCCAAGACAAACGAGTGGAGGGGTCAATGAACTACTACCCCTTCCACATCGGCGACTACGTGAGCGCCACGCGGCACCTGAGCTGGGATGAGGACTGCGCATACCGGCGCCTGCTGGACACCTACTACACGACCGAGGGGGCCTTGCCGGCCGAGCTGCGCGCCGTGTGCCGCCTGGTGCTGGCCACCACCACCGAGCAGCGCGAGGCCGTGGAGATCGTGCTGAAGGAGTTCTTCGAGCTGACCGAGGCCGGATGGGTGAACAGCCGTGCCGACAAGGAGATCGAGGTCATGCGCGGCAAGCAGGAAAAGCAGCGCGAGCGTGCCAACAAGCGCTGGGCCAAGAAGCCGGAAGGCGGTGATGAGCAGGCGCCGAGCAACACCGGCAACGGCAACGGCAGTACCGGTGCATCTGCAGGTGATGAACACGCGGCAATGCCACGGCATGAAGAAAGCGATGCCACGGCATCAGAAGTTCATGCCAATGCAATGCCACCAACACCAACACCAACACCAACACCAACACCAATAAATACACCTTCTAACGAAGGTGTGACGCGCAAGCGCTCCACCACGCCCGCCCGGCCTGCTGACGTGCCCGACAACGTGTGGAACGACTTCCTCGCCGTTCGCAAGGCCAAGCGCGCACCGCTGACCGACACCGCCCTGGAGGGCATTGCCCGAGAAGCCGCGAAGGCCGGGCTGTCGCTGGCCGACGCCATCGCCTACTGCTGCGAGGCTGGCTGGCAGGGATTCAACGCCGGCTGGTACGCCGAGCGCCGTGGTGTTGGCCGCGTGCCGGCCCGCCAGCAGCCGCAGTCCTTTGCCCAGCAAGACCGGGAGGAGGGCATGCGCCGTTGGGAGCAGATGACCGGCGAGACGCACCCGGACCGCATGCCGCGCCAGGGCGGCAGCGTGATCGACCTGGTGCCCGTTGACCTGGTCGAGCAGCAGCGCGATCAGCAGCAGCTGGGGTGGCAACGATGATCCCCGCCGCCGTCATCGACCGCCTGTTCAAGCGCATGGCCGCCACCTATGGCGCCGTGTGGGACCGAGCCATGGGCAATGCCCCGCTGGATGACGTGCGCGAGGTCTGGGCCCACGAGCTGGCCGGCTTCGGATCGAAGCTGCAGGACATCGCCTGGGCGCTGGACAACCTGCCCGAGAAGTGCCCGAACGTCCTGGAGTTCCGCACGCTGTGCCGCCGCGCGCCGGCCCCGACCTTCCAGCAGCTGGACGCCCCCAAGCCCGACTCCACGCGGGTCAAGGCCGTGGTGGAGCGCGCCAAGGCCGCATTCGACACGCCCAAGCGCGACCCGAAGCAGTGGGCGCGCGACCTGATGGCCCGCCATGAAGCCGGCAAGGCCGTCCCCGTGATCAGCCTGCGCTTCGCCCGCGAAGCCCTGGGCCACCGCACCGAACAACCCTGAGAGGACCACCCGAGATGATCATCCCCATTCACAGTCCCGAGCTGCGCGCTCTGGGCGCCGTGCTCCTGGCTCAAGCCACACCTGGCCCCGTGATGGACGCGCTGCACTGCGCCCACATGGAGACCGAACTGGGCCACTGCATCCGCTTCGCCATTCGCGTGCTGGAAAGCAAGGACATGCCCGTCGACGTGCTCACGGTCTACGAGTTCATCCAGCAGCGCACCTGCGCCATCCGCTTTCCCGTGGGCAGCAAGCAGGCCACCGTGCAGCTGCTGGCCGAGTTGGTGCAGTACTCAGCCACGCCCGACGCCGCGCTGGCGTACTTCCTGAGCCGCGCCAATGCCAGCGAGGACGAGCTGGACGCCGAGGAGCAGCCATGGGCCTGATCCAGCTGCTCAAGAACGGCGCTGTGCTGCGCTACCGCGAGGGCTTCGGGTTCTACGCCGTGAAGGCTGGCCTGCAGAGCCCGGTCGATCAGGGCCAGGCCGAAGCAGCGGTGCGCGCCGGCAAGGTCCGCCCCGAGGGGCGCGGCCCGGACAAGTTCGGCGTCTTCCACTTCGCCCTGGCCCGAGGTGCCGCATGAAGCAGCCCTCTGAACGCAGCCTGCAGGTGCTGGCCTTCATGCGCGAGTTCTTCGCCGCCAACGACCAGCTGCCGCCGGCCGACGCCATCGCCACGCATTTCGGATGGGCCTCGGCCAATGCCGCACAGGCCCACATCAACGCGCTGCTCAAGCACCGCCTCGTCGAGCGCAACGCCTGCGGAAAGCTGCGCTTCGCCCGCGCCACCCCCAACGCCACCGAGTGAAAGCCCCACCCATGATCACCCTCACTCTCCCGTACCCCATCAGCGCCAAATTCGGCCAGCTGACCATCCTGTCCCGCGCGGAGAACGACCGTTTCGGGCGAACCCAGTGGCACTGCCGCTGCGACTGCGGAAATGACCACATCGCAGCGCTCTTCCGGTTGACCAGTGGTCACACGAAATCGTGTGGCTGCATCAGGAAGAAGGGCCAGCCAATT
The DNA here is from genome assembly GCA_031286585.1 of Delftia acidovorans. Lineage (GTDB taxonomy): Bacteria > Pseudomonadota > Gammaproteobacteria > Burkholderiales > Burkholderiaceae_C > Comamonas > Comamonas acidovorans_A. The sequence goes on along the minus strand of JAITUC010000011.1, from coordinate 247,650 downwards.
CACAGGATGAAGGGCACGCCAACCTACAACAGCTGGTGCGCAATGAAGCAGCGCTGCAACTATCCCGGCAGCGACGAGTACCAGAACTATGGCGGTCGCGGCATCCGTGTCTGTGAGCGATGGAACAAAAGCTTTGAGAACTTCTTCTCCGACATGGGGGAGAGGCCTATGGGAATGTCCATTGAGCGGATTGATTCAAGCAAAGGCTATGAGCCGGGTAACTGCAAGTGGGCTACTGATCATGAACAGGCACGCAATCGCCGAAGCACTATCTGGGCAACGCGCGACGGGCAAACGAAGTGCGTGAAAGATTGGTGCGATGCACTGGGTCTTTCTGTGGACCGTGTGTATGGACGGATTCGTCGCGGCGCAACTCCTGAGGAGGCGCTGCAATGACCGCTGCAATCACTCTCACCCTTCCTTATCCTGTTTCTAGTAACCGCTACTGGCAGACCCGCGTGATCCGCAAGGGCGCGACCAGCATGGCCATGACCTACGTGAGCACAGAGGCCAAGGCCTTCAAGGAGCGCGTGGGCTGGCTGGCCAAGGCCGCTGGCGTGCGCAGCCCCATCGCTGGCCGCGTGGCCATCGCCTACACCCTGCACCCGCACCGGCCTCAGGACTGGGCGCGCCGGGCGAAGCGCGACCCCATGGCCTGGGACGACACCGTGCAGTGCATCGACCTGGACAACGCCCAGAAGGTGCTGCTGGACGCGCTCAAGGGCGTGGCCATCGAGGACGACCGCTGGGTGCGCAGCATCAACGCCCAGCGCGGCGAGCCGGTGGACGGCGGTAAGCTGGTCGTGACCATCACGCCGCTGGCCGTGGCCACCGCGCCCGTGCCGGAGCAGGGCGACCTGCTGGGAGCGCTGGCATGAGCAGGTACGGCAAACCCACCGCGCTCATCTCCGCCCAGGCGCTGGAGATGGCCGCCGCAGATCCGATGTGGGCCAACCACTGCGAGATCCACAAGGACACGGCCAAGAAGGCGGCGGCCGCGTTGCGCGCGATGCTCCTGTGGGACCGCGAGCAGATGGAGATGCTGCGAGAGGCCCGCAGGAAGATCGCCGCACTAGAGCTGCGGTTGGCAGATTGGGAGAAGGAAACGGGTGCTGCTGGGGGTGGAAACGGACGGAAATTGGATGGAAACGGCTTGAATGCTGGGTTTCACCGTGGGGGTGAAGCATGCCCGCGCTGACCCGCCGCCCCTTCGGCCGCCGGCCAGCCGCCGCGCCAGCGCAGGACCGCGAGGAGCGCCTGGCCCAGCGTGCCGCGCGCGCCATGGCCAGCGCCCGCGCCACGGCCGGCATGCGCTGCAGCACCAGCGTCTCCACCGGCTCCACCTCGGGCCGTGCCATCCCGAAGAACCGCCCGCTGCGCAGCGAAGCATTCCGCCGCGTGGTCGCCTCGCTGCCCTGCGCCTGGTGCGGCATCGTCGGTTTCAGCCAGCACGCCCACGAGAACGAAGGCAAGGGCGCACGCCTGAAGGTGGACGACCGCAGGTCCATGCCGCTGTGCTGCGTGCGGCCCGGCATCGAGGGCTGCCACCAGCGTTTCGATCAATACCGCCTCGTGCCCGGCGGCCGACAGGCCCACATCGAGCTGGGCCGTGTGCTGTCGAGGCGCACCCGCGCGCAGATCCTCGATGCCGGCCTCTGGCCCGCGAATGTTCCCCTCTGGAGTGAAGAAGCATGACGAAACTCGTTCTCACGAAAGACCAGCAGGGCAAGCTCTGCGGCAAGGACCCGGCCGCGCAGCGCGCCTACGCCAAGTTCCGCCGCGCCATCATGGAACTGGCCCCGGGCGAGACCTTGGGATTCTCCTTCTGGCTGCCCAGGTGCCCAGAGCACCACCGTTTCTTCTTCCTGAAGCTCAACCGCCTGCTGGACCAGACGGAAGCCTTCGACGACATCACGAAGCTGCGCCACTGGCTGCTGATGGGCGCGGGCCACTGCGACTTCGTGCCGGGCCTGGACGGCAAGCCCAACGCGATCCCGAAATCCATGGACTTCGAGGCCATGGACGAGGCCGACTTCTGCGAGCTGCAGCGCGCCATCGATGCATTCCTCTGGACCGGCCACGCCCAGGCAGTCCTCTGGCCCGCCCTGGACGTGCACCAGCGCTGGGCCTGCATGGAATCGTTCATGGGAGGGTTCGAGCGATGAAGCGCCACCACCAACATCGCGTGCCCGCGCAGCTGCCCAAGTTCTGGCGCCCGAAGCTGGCCGAGTCCACGAAGCTCGAAGCCAAGCTCGTGCACCACGACCTGCTGCAGACCATCGCCCAGGGCGGCGCCACCTATGCGCACCTCCTCGACTGGATCGAGACCGGCACGACCTACAGCCGAATGATGTGGTTGCTCCAGCAGGATGGCGAGCCGCTGACCGAGGAGGCCGCCCAGGCTGTCAACGCGCAACTGGAGCTGTACGAGCCGGTGTGCGCCCGCTGGGCACGCTGGGGGAAGGTGCAGCTGACACAGCCAGAGATGGAAATCGCGCTGCAGGCTGCCCAGGTGTTTGACCAGCTGCTGGAGATCGACCGCAACGGCATCGCCGTGGAGGCCGCGCACTGGTCGATGAAGGAGATGCTGAAGTTCCGGCAGATCCGGCCCGGATAAAGGAAAGCCCGCGCGAGGCGGGCGATCCCGGTCCTGTGACCTGAGCAATCGCAGTTTACCGGGAGAACGCCATGACCACCACCACGCCACAGCACGACGAACGCACCACACGCGAAATCATCTGGGATCACATCCAGGAGATGGCGCACCTGGGCCAGAACATCACACGCCAGCGGCTCATGGAGCTGACAGGCAAGAGTTACCACATCATTGACGACCACGTCTCCCGGATGATCAGCGAGGACGGCATCCTGCGCCGCACCACCGACGGCGTATACGAGCTGGTCAAGGGCCCCGGGGCGCCGCGCACCGTCTACTTCTCTGACCTCGACGACGGCATGACGCTGATCGAAGTGGGTGATCAGCAGCTGCGCGTATGGCCCCGCGAGCTGCGCATCATCGCAATCCGCCTCCAGGGCAACGCCATGCAGCACAGCAACCTTCAGCTGCAGCACGACGTCGGCCTGCTGGCACAGGAACTGCAGCTCCAGCAGGCCGCCCAGCGCCGCGAGATGTCTGCCCGCATCAAGGAGCTGGAAGGCAAGCTCAAGGCGCTGGAAGGCCGCAGGGTTGCGCCGAGCCCGCAGATGGACCTGCTGGCGGGAGCGATGGTCCAGTAGCCCTATCTGATTCAGGACTGCGCGCGGGGAGGATGCGTGAGGGTTTGAGGCTATGCTTCGGGCTCCATTCATCTGTTACTGGAAAGGTATTCGGCGTGAAAATCACCAATGCAGAAAAACTCATCATCAGCATGCTTGCCGACCTGCATGAAAAGCTCGGAATTGATCCAGAGAATGCAAAGTTCATAAATTCGGTTATCCATGCGGATCAGGCTTGGGCTATCCCATGGAAGTTCAACGGCCTCTTTGGGGATCAAGCTGAGCGCGCGCCAGATGAGGTGTACGAAGTGCTGAACTTCCTTGACATGTGGGCGATCTTGGAGGAAGGGGTGGCGGCGCTCTCACCTGAAGCAAAAGCCTCTCTCACATCTACTTGGAAGGGCAGCACTAGGTTTACGGGGTTCGATGGAAACAATGAACCAAATGAAATGAGCATTGCGTATTGCTTTGTGCATAAGCTGAATTCGTTTTCCAGATTTGCGGATCGTGACTTGAATAGCCATATGCCCAGGTTGGAGAAGTATCGAGCGATGTACGAGGTCTTCAAGCCCCTGCGGGTGAATGTTGGTCCTGGAAGGCCGCTTAGGAAAGAAGAACTCCTTCAGGTGTTCTTGGCATAGCCCCCGGCTAGGGTTCGCCTAAAAGACACGCGCCCGGGAGACTCCGGGCATGCCTCTCACTCCCGCAGTTCCCGATCAAGCCCCCAGCACAGGGGGCGCAGCCCCCGGCCCCCGCTCCCCTGACTGGGAGCGCATCGAGCTGGACTACCGGGCTGGCATCAAGAGCCTGCGCGAAATCGCCGAAGGCTCCGGCACCAGCCACGTCAACATCTCCAAGCGCGCGAAGAAGCTGGGATGGACGCGAGACCTCACCGCCAAGATCCAATCCAAGGCCGATGCACTGGTTAACGCGGCCCTGGTTAACACCCCGGTTAACAATGCGTCTCCTGCGGCAGAGCGGGAGACGGTCGAGGCGGCTGCTTCCACCCAGGCTTCGGTTCGGCTCGGCCAGCGCGAGGACATCGTGCGGTGCCGGCGGATCAATATGGGCCTCATGGACGAGCTGGAGCAGCAGAGCGCCAGTCCTGAGCTATTTGCCGAGGTGGCCGCCATCCTGCGCAGCGCCCCGGCCGAGGAACTGACCAAGGAGCAGCGCGGCAAGCTGGCCGAGGCAGCGGGCAAGGCCTCCAGCCTGGCGAATCGCAGCAGCACCATGCGGTCGCTGTCCGAATCCCTGCGCGTGCTCATCGGGCTGGAACGCCAGGCCTATGGCATCCGTGACGAGATGCCCGAGCCACCGGCCAAGGGCATGGAGAGCGTGACCACGGCTGAGCTGTTGGCCATGCGCGATTTGGTGAGGGCGCGCGCATGAGCCTCTCTCCTGAGAAGCAGGCCGCCATGCTGGCCATGATCGAGCGGGAACTGGCGGCGCGGCAGCTGGACCAGTACGGCCCCTACGGCAAGCAGCGAGAGTTCCACCGTGCTGGCGCGTCGTTCAGTGAGCGCCTGTTCATGGCCGGCAACCAGCTCGGCAAGACCAAGGCCGGCGGCGCCGAGTGGGCCATGCACCTGACGGGCCGGTATCCGGACTGGTGGGACGGTGCCACCTTCGCCAAGCCCGTGATCTTCTGGGCCGGCTCCGTGACCAGCGAAGCCACACGCGACAACCCGCAGCGCATGCTGCTGGGTCCGCCGGCCACGGTGGATGCCTGGGGCACGGGCATGGTGCCGCGCGACGCCATCAAGGCCACCACGCGCGCCATGGGCGTCGCCAACCTGCTGGACAGTGCTGTCATCCGCTGGGGAGGTGGCGGCGACGTGCAGGCCGGCGAATCCATCATCGCCTTCAAGTCCTACGAGAAGGGCCGCGAGAAGTGGCAGGGACCGACCGTGGATGGCGTCTGGTTCGACGAGGAGCCTCCGCAGGACATCTATGCCGAGGGCCTGACCCGGACCAACAACGGCCAGCGCGGCCAGTTCGCGCAGACCACCTTCACCCCGCTGCTGGGCATGTCGGACGTGGTGATGCGCTTCCTGTTGCCCGAGGCAGACGACCCTGGCGCCAAGGCCCGGCACGTCACCAGCATGACCATCTGGGACGTGGACCACTACTCACTGGAGCAGAAGCAGTCCATCGTCGCCAGCTACCCGGCGCACGAACGGGAGGCGCGCTCCAAGGGCATCCCGACGCTGGGCAGTGGCCGGATCTTCCCTGTGGAAGAGGACAGCATCAAGGTGCAGCCCTTCCCGATTCCCGCTCACTGGGTGCGCATCAACGGCCTGGACTTCGGCTGGGGCCATCCCACGGCTGCCGTGCAGCTGGCCTGGGACCGGGACAGCGACTGCCTCTATGTGACGCAGGGCCATCGCCAGAAGGAGGCCACGCCCATCCTGCACGCCGCAACCATCAAGGCCTGGGGCGACTGGGTGCCTACGGCCTGGCCCCATGACGGCCTGCAGCACGACAAGGGTAGCGGCGAGCAGCTGGCCGTCCAGTACGCGAAGGCCGGGCTGAAGATGCTCAAGGATCGCGCCACCTTCGAGGACGGCAGCAATGGCGTCGAGGCCGGCCTGATGGAGATGCTGCAACGCATGCAGACCGGCCGGCTCAAGGTCTTCTCCCACCTGGAGGACTGGTTCAGCGAGTTCCGCCTGTACCACCGGGAAGACGGCAAGGTCGTGAAGAAGCAGGACGACCTGATGAGTGCCACCCGCTACGCCGTGATGATGAAGCGCAAGGCCATTGTGCGGCCGGCCCAGGACCGCGCTGCAGCATTGGTCTGGCAGCCACTGGACAAAGAGATAGGGTACTGACATGCAAGCCACCACCAACCATGGGGGCCTGCTGGCCCAGCAGCACGACGACAACGGCGAGCCCCAGCGCGACCTGCGCGCCGAGTTCGTCCTGACGCTCCTGTCCAAACGCCGCGAGGCCATTGCCGGCCGCGCCAGCTCCGGCATCGAGGAGGAATGGACCGAGGACGAGGAGCACTACCAGGGCATCGACGATGCCAACCGCAGCTTCCAGAACGCCAACCAGCTGTACCGCAGCAGGAAGATGGCCATCGTGGGCGGCCAGCCCAAGCAGCAGGGCCCGGCCCGGTCGGTGGTGTTCCTGAACATCACGCGCCCCTACACCGATGCTGCCAGCGCCCGCGTGGCGGACATGCTGCTGCCTACGGATGACCGGGCCTGGGAGATCAAGCCGACCCCGCTGCCGCGCCTGAGCGGGCCGCAGCTGACCATGCTGGCCCAGGCCATGGGCGCCACGGACCCCGCTGCCGTGCATGAGCAGATGGCGGCCCAGGCAGGCCAGGCCAAGGAGGCCGCCGAGCGCATGCAGCAGGCCATCGAGGACCCGCTGGTGGAAAGCAACTGGCACGGCGAGGTGCGCCAGGTCATCGAGGACTCCGCGCGCATCGGCTCCGGCGTGCTCAAGGGGCCGTTCCCCGTCACCCGCACTGTGCGCATGACGCGCAAGAACCCGGCCACGGGCCTGACCGAGTTCATCAAGGTGGACGAGATCAAGCCAGGCTCCAAGCGTATCGACGTCTGGAACTTCTTCCCCGATCCCGCCTGCGGGGAGAACATCCACAACGGCAGCTACACCTGGGAGCGTGAGCACATCGGCCGGCGCCAGATCAAGGAGATGGCGGCCGATCCCAGCTATGAGACTGCCGAGCTGCTGGCCGCGCTGCGCGAAGGCCCGTCCCGAACCCGCGAGGGCACCGAGGCCGTCTACCGGCCGGGCGAAGACGAGTTCGAGATGTGGATCTTCTACGGCCACTGCGCCCGCGAGCACCTGGCGCGCCTGGGCGTGGAGATGGAGGAGGGTGACGAGGACCGCGTGCCGACCATGGCCGTGATGATCAATGACCGCCTGGTGAAGGTCGTGCTCAGCCCCCAGGATGACGGCGAGTTTCCCTATGACGTGCTGGCCTGGCAGCGCCGCCCCGGCATGCCCTGGGGTGTCGGCATCAGCCGGCAGATCCGCACGGCACAGCGCATGCTCAACGGCTCGGCCCGCGCCATGATGGACAACGCTGGCCTGTCGGCATCGCCGCAGATCGTCATCGGCAACGGCATCACCCCGCAGGACAACAGCTTCTCGCTGCGCCCGGGCAAGGTCTGGCGCGCCGAAGCCGATGCGGACGCCTCCGACGTGCGCGCCGCCTTCAACGCCTTCGTGGTGCCCAGCGTGCAGGCCCCGCTGATGAACATCATCAACTTCGCCCTGAAGATGGCCGAGGACACCACGGGAATGCCGGCCATGCTGCAGGGCATCCGCGGCGATGCACCCAACACCCTGGGCGGCATGCAGATGCAGAACAACAACGCCACCAGCGTGTTGCGGCGCCTGGCCAAGCGGTTTGACGACTACATGACCCGGCCCCACATCCAGCGGTATTTCGACTGGATGATGACCTACTCGGACGACGAGTCCATCAAGGGCGACTTCCAGATCGACGTGCGCGCCAGCTCGGCCCTGGTCGAGCGGGACGCCCAGCAGCAGTTCCTGATGACGCTGCTGCAGGTGTCGGCCAATCCCATCTACGAGCTGGACCCCGCCAAGCTGGCGGCCGAGCTGTGCAAGGGTCAGCGCCTGGATCCCACCAACTTCCAGTACACGGACGAGCAGAAGGCCCAGCGCGCCCAGCAGGGCCAGGACCCAACTGTGCAGGCCAAGGCTCAGCTGCTGGCTGCCCAGGCCCGCAAGGCCGATGCCGACGCCACCAACACCGGCATGGAGACGCTGTACAGCGGCGTGCAGACCGGGCAGCTCATCTCGATGAACCCGGCCGTGGCCACGCTCGCCGATGGCTTGGCCAGGTCGGTTGGCTTCCAGGATCAGGACGCCGCACCCATCGTGCCGCAGGGCGGATGGATCACACCCCAGCAGCAGCCCGACCCTGGCGCCGTGCCCAACAACACCGACCCGCTGACACCGCTGCGCCCGGACAGCCCGCTGCTGGGCGTGCGCCAGGGCATCGAGACACCGGCCGCTGACGGCGCGCGGGGCTGACCCCCGGCCAGGGTTCGCCAGGGGTGGCGCTTCCCGGAACACTGGCCTCCATGACACAGGGCATCGACTTCACATCACCGACATGGCGCGCCATCGAGCGCCATGCCAACGCGCAGATCGACACGCTGCGCAAGAAGAACGACAGCCCAACCATGGACGCGCTGCGCACCGCTGAACTGCGTGGGCGCATCGCGGCCTGGAAAGAACTGCTTGCGCTGGCCCCGTCAGCCCAGGCACAACCCGCCGACGCTGGTGGCGAGAGCTACTGACCTTGGCATGACACACAGGAGTGCATGACGCATGAACGCACAAGAGCAGCAGGAACAGGCGCAGGAGCGGGCAGCTTTCGAGCAGGCCTTTGCCAGCGTGACCGGAACGGAGCCGCCACCGGCCCCCGCCGCAGCATCTTCGGATGTGTCGGCCGAGGCTGGTGCAGCGCCCGCTCCGGCACCTGCAGAAGCCCCGGCACCAGCGCCCGCAGCCGCAGCGCCTCAGGCCAGCGATGCACCACAGGACGGCTCCGATGCGCCGCCCGCACCCGAGGGGCAGCAAGCCCAGCCGGTGCAGGCAGCAGTCGATGACGACCCCGTGGTGTTCGAGGGCTACAAGCAAAGCGAGCTCAAGCGCCTGCTGGGCAGTGCGGCCAAGGTGGAAACGCTCGAGCAGCAGCTGCGCAAGGCCAACGGGAAGATCGGCGAGCTCAACAGTCGCATCCAAGCCCCGGCGCCCGCGCCAACTCCGACGCCAGCCCCGGCGCCCGAGTTGCCCCCGGAGCTCAAGCAGCTGGAGCAGGACTACCCCGACGTCGTGCAGCTGGTACGCCACATGGTCGCAGGCCAGCAGCCCCGCCAGGAAGCCCCGCCGGCTGAAGTGCAGCAGCCCGTGGCCACGGGCGGCGCACATGCAGCTCAGGCCGAGCTCGACCCCATGGTGGTGGAGATGGCCGTGCTGGACCGCACAAACGCAGGTTGGCGCGAAAAGATCGACTCGCAGGAATTCAACCTGTGGTTGACCTCCCAGGGAGAGCAGGTGCAGCGGGAGTTCGCCGAAGTGGCCACGGCCGAGGGCATGGGCTCTCTGCTGGGCAAGTACGACGCATGGACCACCGCCCGCGCCACCGCCGCCGACAAGGCCGCGAAGGGCCAGGCACGGCTCAAGGCCGCCGTCACGCCCACAGGCAACGCACAGCGCCCCCAGACCGCGCCGACCGAACAGGAAGCATTCATCGCCGGCTTCAAGTCGGTGGTTGGCCGATAAGGCCGAAAGGAGAACATCGTGACTTTCACGACCGGAAATCCCGCCGAGCGAATCGGCAAACTCAAGGGTGAGATCCTGGGCCACGCCGTCGGCGTGGAAGTCCTGGGTATCACGGGCAAGCAGAGCGCCATGCCGCGCAATGTGGGCCAGACCATCGTCTATCGCCGCTACCTGCCGTATGGCGCCACGGCGGCGGACTTCAACACCATCAACCGCCCTCTGGTGAGCGTCAATGCCCACGAGCTGCAAGAAGGTGTCACGCCCTCGGCCGACTCCCTGGTGCCGCAGGACATCGAGGTGAAGCTGCGCGAGTTCGGCTGCCTGTACCAGCTGACCAACCGCGTGGCCGATACCTACGAGGACGACGTGCCGGCCGAGATGAAGAAGCAGTGCGGCGAGCGTGTGGGCCTGCTGCGCGAGATGATCCGCTACGGCGTGATCAAGGGCTGCGCGAACGCCTTCTATGGCGGCGGCTCCTCGCGCAACGCCGTCAGTTCGAAGATTACGCTGAACATGCTGCGCAAGATCAGCCGCAACCTGCAGGCGAATCACTCGAAGCGCGTGACCGGCATTCTGGCTCCCTCGCCCAACATCAGCACTTCGCCCGTCGAGGCCTCGTACCTGGTGTTCGTGCATACGGATGCAGAGTCGGACATCCGCGACCTGACGGGGTTCACCCCGGTGGCCGAGTACGGCAGCCGCAAGGTGGTCTCGCCCTACGAGCTGGGCAGCGTTGAGAACTTCCGCTTCATCACCTCTCCCGAACTGGCTCCCTATGCCAACGCTGGCGCGGCCATCGGCAGCACCGGCCTCATGGGCGGCACCAACGTGGACGTGTACCCGTTCATCGTGGTGGGTGAAGACGCCTGGGGTCAGGTGGCCTTGCGCGGGGACAACGCGCTGGACCCCACCTACATTCCGGCCGGCCAGAAGGAGAAGAGCGATCCGCTGGGCCAGCGCGGCTATGTGGGCACGCGGTTCTACATGAACTGCACTCTGCTCAACGAGGGCTGGATGGCGGTGGCCGAAGCCGGCGTCTCTGCGCTGACCTGAAGCCATGGGGGCGCGAGAGCGCTCCCGCTTCCAACCGACTGAACCGACAAGGAGCACATCATGGCTGACAACGTTGCGGGCCAGACCCGCACCCGATCGGACGACCAAGGCACGCCCGGCTTTGCCCAGGGCAAGGTCGTCCTGGACGCCACCACCATCGTGGCCGGTGACGATCTCTTCTTCCCTGTGGGCTTCAAGCCGCGCTATGTGCGGCTGCAAAGCTCCAGTGGCGTCTGCATCGAATGGTATGCAGGCATGGCCGAGAACTCTGCATTCAAGGCGGCTGCTGACGGCGCACGCACACTGTCCGCATCGGCTGGCGTGAAGACGGACCCGCGCGGCTTCCGCGTTTCCCAGAACGCCACCTTGGCGGCCGTGGTGGCGTCCCAGACGCTGTACTACGTCGCCCAGGTCTGAACCAAAGCCCGGCCCCGCGCCGGGCGCAACCCCTCATTTCAGGAGAAACGCATGGCACGCAATACCGCCGCTGTGGATGCAACCAACCAGTACCTCGGCAAGGAATCCACGGTCCAGATCGGTGAGATCGGCCAGGGCGACGTCGAAGTTATCGACAAGCCGCTGCCCAAGGATGCGCTGGAACTCGAAGCCTTCATGAACGAGCCCGTCACGGTCATGGTCTACGAATCCACCGACGAGAACGACATGGACATGGTTCTGGTGGGTGTGAATGGCGTTTCCCAATTCTTCCGCCGCGGCGTGGCCCAGACCGTGAAGCGCAAGTTCGTGGAGCGTCTGGCACGCGCCAAGCGCACCGACTTCGATCAGAAGCTCGATGACCGGTTGGGTGAGGCCATGAACAACCTGCGTCAGCGCCACGGCCTGCGCTACCCCTTCACCGTGGTCGAAGACCGTAACCCCCGTGGCGGCGCGTGGCTCAAGGGCGTGCTGGCTGAAACCCAGTAATCGAACAGAGGCCCGCCATGAACCTCCAGGAGATGATCCAGCTGTATCGGGCCCAGGCTGACGATGCCGAGCCCGATCCGCTGTGCCGGGACCCGATCCTGACGATCTACGCCAACGAGGCCCAGGAGGAGGCGTGCCGCCGCGCCCAGCTGCTGCGCGATTCCACCTCTCCCATGTGCAAGGTGGCGTTCGCGGCAGGCGACGAGTCCGTGGCCCTGGCCCCGCAGGTGGTGCACGTGCTGCGCGCCTTCGTGGCCGGCCAGGCCGTGGAAGTGCTCAACGTGGAAGAGATGGACTGCGCCATGCCGGGCTGGCAGTTCCAGGAGTGCCAGGACGTGCCGCAGCGCCTGGTCACCGGCATGACCACGGGCCGGTTGCACCTGTGGCCCACGCCTGCAGCTGCCGGCGAGATCCGGCTGACCGTGCAGCGGCTGCCCCTCAAGCCCCTGCGCTGCGACATCGACAAGCCTGAGATCCGACCGGAGCTGCACAAGGCCCTGGTGGAATGGATGCTCTACAGGGCCTACAGCACGCAGGACACCGAGCTGTACAACGATGCCAAGGCTGCTGTCTGCCTGCGCCGCTTCGAGGAAGAGTTCGGGCGCAAGGCCAGCGGGCGCAATGAAGAATGGGTGCGGTCGCGCGAGGTGGCTGTGCCGGGGCCGCTGGCTTGAACATGGAGAGCCGCATGGACGCCATCGAGAACCTATATGCGGCCGCGCAGACCGCCACCGTCAAGGCCCGCCCTGGCCAGGACATCCCGGAGCACCTGGAGCTGCTGGACATCGAGATCGCGCACCAGGTGTTCGGCCTGTCCCGCGAAGCCATCGACGCCTGGCCCTGGGGTGCACCGTTCTTCTCCAGCGACCGGACAGCGGCTGCCGATGTGGTGGGCCACATGCTGACGGGCCCTGATCGCCAAGCCTTCGAGCATGAGCTGGAACAGGCCGCCCGGCATTGGGGTTGGGGCTCAACGCCGGATCACGCCGGCACGGCCACCTTGCTGCTGGTGCTGACACCGGACGAGATCTGCAGAGCCGCCCTCAAGGCTCTCCAGCAATCTGCCCGCGCAGAACCGACTTGAGCACTTGGTACGGGTCACCCTTCATACCGTAGAAGAGGTAGGCCCGGTTCTGCTGCACCCAGGTGTAGAAGGCCAGGACATCCACTGCAGTGCGCTGGTCAGCGGGGCGCTGGCGCCACAGCTGCTGCAATTCGGCTTCACGGTCGACTTTCTTCATCGATGCTCCTCCTGGTCGGGAAGTTGAAGTGACGAGTGGTCTAACTTTCCAGTTGCAGGTGCTCATTGAACACCTCATCGATATTGCGAAGTTGGCTGAATAGGCGCTCGTGGGCATAAGACTGCGCAAGTGCCAGAGCATGCCGATCCTCGCGGACGCCCGCGTCGTTGAGATTCCTGCTAGCCAATCGGAAATCGTTGAAAAGCTGCCACAACGTTGTACTTAGGTACTTTTCTACGTTGTCGTTGAATATCCATCTGGCGCCCTTGATGTCGGATAGATAGGCCTGTTCCTCTTCATTGGACAGACCTCCTCCCGATAGTGCTGAACGAATAGCAGAAATTGCGACTTGGTACATTGCCCATCGCCGATCAAACAGGTCTAGCTTGAGCTTGTTTCTCGCGGTCTTTGCTGCCGCAGCAGCAGTCTCAGCTTGCTGAGTGGCAATGCCTGCCTGGATCCTGCCGAACTTATGTGCAACCCACGCTCCGACGCCAGCTGCGATTGATGCAGCGATTACTGGCGCCCACGGCTGTAGAGCTTGAAGTTCCGTTGAGTTGAGAAGTGCCATTCCGTCCTCTGATGATTTGATGCCCCCACTGGGGTTCGACGCGCCGAGAGCATATCCGCACACTGCCATGAAGCAACCAAGGAACGCTCATGGCCACCAATCCTTTCCTCGAAGAAGCCCGCCGACGTGATGCTCTGGTGGGCCAGATCCCAACCGGCGGCCAGCGGCAGGCCCCGGCAGCGGACGGCTCCCAAGGCAACATCCTGAACAACGATCTCGGCCGCAACCTGGCCGCGCTGCCCAGCGTGGGCAACATCCCTGGCGCAGCGCTGCGTGGCACTGGCCTGGTCGCCCGGGCCTTCGGTGCTGCGCAACCAGCCATGTCCGGCGTGGGCCAGGCCGCCCAGGCAGCAGCACCCTATGCGCCCGTGGTGGCCGGTGGTGCTGCACTGGCCGGCGCCGCGAATGCCGACAGCCCGAGCACTACGCCGCCGCCCATGGCCCGGCCTGTGTCGCCCCTGGTGCAGGCCGCGCTGGACAACCCGGTGACGCCCACGCCCGCGCCTGCCGCTGCACCAGCACCCGCTGCCGCCCCTGCCACCACCTCCAACGTTTCCCGCATCGGCAACAGCTACTCCGGCACCGATGTGGCCGGCGACATCTCCATCAACGGCTCCGCGCCGCGTGGCTCCGTCACATCGCTGCCGGCAGGCGCCACGCCCTCTGGCTTCGGCGGTCCGCTGATCCAGGCCGCCGGCATCAGGCCCTGGAGCAGTGACCGGCCCGGGTTCAGCATCATGGACAACCCAATGGTGGCACGTGCCTTGGGCGGCGGTCAGCCTGTGATGACCACGTCTCAGGTGAACGTCCAGAACATGGACGCCGCAGACGGCTTGGCCACACAGGGCAACATCGAATCCATGGCGCGCCTGCGTGCCTCGGGCCAGATCGCTTCGCCCGGCCCTGGCCCATCCATGAGCCTGTCCGGTGGCACCCTCGGCATCCGCCGTGCCCCGAGCATCGTGGCGTCTGAGCTGGGTGCGCAGCGTGGCTTTGATCGTGCTGTGGGCCGCGACCCCGCATCCCTGCAGCGCGCCACCTCCATCTACCAAGCTCTGCTCCAGCAGCAGGGCCAGAACCAGCGTGCCGGCATGCAGGCCGGGCTGGACCAGCAGCGGATCAACATGGATCGGGAAACGCAGGGCTTCACGAACCGCCGCCAGAGCATCGTGGAAACGCTGCGCAATCAGGTGGCACAGGAGCCGGACCCCACCAAGCGCCGCAGCATCGTGCAGTACATGCGCGACGTTGAGGGCACCACGGCCCAGGCTGATCCCTACCTCGTCGTGCCTGGCGGGCAGCAGGTGGACGCGCAAAGCGGCCGGGCTTACAACACGCCGTCCACGGTGTTCAACAGGAACACGGGGCAGTTCGTGCAGCAGCCGGCGCAGGCGGGTTCGCGGCAAGCGCCGGCCGCGGGCACGGTTGAGGGCGGATGGAAGTTCCGAGGTGGCGATCCATCCGACCAACGGAACTGGGAGCGAGCTTAGGGCTTGGCCTTGTACTGGTTCCAGGGGCCGTCTTCGTCATACAGCCGCCTGCACGCAACCCCGATCAGTTCCGCCGCCCTGGTGCTCCGCGTATCGCCCGCCTTCTTCGCTGTGCACTCTGGCCCGGACTTGAACCCCAGCATGCCCCGGCCATCTCCCTGGGGCACGGACTGAATCCCGCCCGGGTGCTCAGCGCTGCAGACCTGGAACACCGCCTGGGCCGCGACATCGTTCTGCGTGCCCGGGAGCTTGTCCAGTAGGCAGGTGGCCATGTTGGCGGCCAGGGCCGGGGCGGCGAGGAAGAGGGTGGGAATGATTAGGGTTGTGTGCATTTCAGGTGCTCTCTATTCGGGTGCAATATCCTTGAGAAAGTGAGGTGGTAAAACGAGTTTGCATCGATGGCATTCATATCCTTGCCGAGGTTTTGCTTGGAGGATTGATAGCTTGCGTTCTTGGAAACAGTTTGTACAGGCCCAATGTGGCGGCATTGTTTTCGAGTGTTTGGGTTTGTAGACGAACGCAAAAGCGCCATATGCCAAATTTTCTAGCGTATAGTTCTCAGCCGTCGAGTTCCAGTTTTTAAGATTTTCATTCTCGTCAGTCAGTGATCTTAATTTTTCAATGAGTGCAATTTTCTCCTCTGCGTTGTTCGCATTGACAAGCAGTACTTGAGATATCTTTTCTTGTAGCGATGTGGCTGCCTGCATCAAACTTCCGTAAACAGCCATCCCGTCTAACTGTTTTAACAGTGAAGTCAAGCTTGCTGCGCATTGAAGCGCTTCAGTTATTTCTTTTGACATCGCTACTTCACAACAAAGAAATTCCAGCACCAACTACGGATGCCAAAAGAGGGTGGGATAGAAATTGCTTTAGCAGGCTTTTTGCTTCCTGTTTATCTTCGATTGACGCGGTACTTGCCTCGATTATTTTTACTAGTTCTTCAATGCTGTTTTTTACCACCAACGAATTGTGATTTCCTACCACTATGTTGCTTGAACCGGATATGGTGATGTTTTGAGAAGGCATGAGATCTATCCTTATATCTGGGCTAATTCCTGATTCAACTACATCTATTCCGCGAGCTGTAAGAATGGATCCTGTATGGAAAAATCCATCAATTCCTTCATGAATTCCAGCATCTATTAATTTGTGCTCTTCTAGCTGCAAGCAGATTCTCGCAATTTCATCATTTGAGATTGAAAATTCTGGAAACATCCAGGGCGCTAATTTGTACCGTCGTTGCGCTCTGTTTTCGTACAGGTGTTTTAGGATTATTCCCCGCAGTTCGACATCTTTCATGGGATCCTTTGTGGTTTCTGCATGACGCATGCATCATCATGCTCCGTGAATTTTTGCTTGCCCCCCCGGGTAAGGCTCGCCATTTTCTTTCGCTGTTGGAAAATAATTTCTATGACGCTACTCTTGATAATCTCCTTGGTTTCACTTGCAATTTCATTGCTTGCATTGATTTTTTCTCTGCGAGTATTGCACGCTTACTCTAGATATCTGAAGTCCAGTAAAGATATTGAAATTGCGCTCGCAAAATCCGATGCATCTCTTGATGAAGCACTGAGGTGCTTGGATCGCATAGACGGTGTAAGTCCGGGATTTTCCGAGAACATGAATAAAGGCTATCGGTAAAGGTGTGTTTAGCTCTTGCTATCTTTAGGCAACAGTTGATGAACGAAGTTTTTGACGTCCTCGAAACCCTTTTTGTAATCAACAAGAAACACGGGCTGTACTTGATAGGCTGCCAGAGATGCTTCTGCTCTTGCGATAATTTCATCTGGCTTAGATGAAGTCCTTCCGATAGCCAAGACAACGGTGTTGAGCGCTTGGATCCTGGCCACGTGCTGAAATGATTGTTTCTCCAGCATGGACACTCTCTCATGTAGCATTGAGACGCGTTGATCTAACTCTGCTATAAGTTGGTTCTGGCGATTTATTACGATACTTTGCTTATTAAGAACATCGCTCAATGTTTTTGGTTGCGAATCGTCCATGCGTCCTCCCGTTGGTGTAGACATGACATCGTAACTGGTACCCACATCTGCCTGCCGCGCGCAGTGGAGCCCCCCCGCGCGGGCTTCGTCGTTTCTGGGCCGCCCCAAGCTGGGCACGTCGCTTGCCACTCCGCAGGGTGAGCCCCGGGTCAGGGAGAGGAGGGAGTTTCCCTCTGCAACCCAGGCCCGGAACGGTGCACATTTCTGGCCGGAGCCCCGAACACATGTCACGCAAGTACAAGTCCCTGATGCAGGAGAAAGCTGCATTGGACGCCAAGATCGCTGAGCACTATGGAGCCATGAGGCTCGATGCGATTGATGCAGCACGGGCTCTGGTGAAGCACCACGATCTCAAAGTCGGCGATCTCTTCGCACTGAACACGCCCCCAAACGCGCGGTATCGGAATCCCAAGACCGGCGAGACTTGGACGGGCCGTGGCCGAGCTCCCCGCTGGATCGAGGGCCAAGATCGGAAGCCTTTTGAGATCTGAGCGGGAGACCGGCTTATTGTGGGCCTCGTCGTTTCGGGGCTATCCCCTGATCAGCAGCGTCAGCACGCCCAGCACCACGGCCAGCAGCACGATGGCCAGAGCGGCCAGGCCCACGGTCACGGCCGGGCTGTTGTCGTCGTCCTCGTCACGCTCCCCTTCGCTGTATTTCATCGCGCCTCCAGTGCACGGCCATTGGGTGATCCTATGCAGCAGCATTGGGCCGCTGCATCGGGATCATTCCCGTAGTGGCTTGCACGGCACTGACCCGCTGGGATGGTGGTTTCGTTGCGCAAAACATACGGAATAACCATGATCCCCCGGCTAGGGTTTGGTCGATCTCTTGACATGCTAAGAATGACTGGTCATGTCTAACTCGCATGCGAGGAAATCATGGCTTCCATGTCCGCACTAACACCCCTTGCCGAAGAGAAGCGCACGGCGCTCCCGACGGCAGAGGCGGCCCGTCACCTGAACCGTACTCCAGGCACGCTGAACTGGTGGTCCCACACCGGAAAGGGCCCGATCCAGCCGATGCGCGTGAACGGCCGACTGGCCTGGCCCGTGGCTGAGATCAAGCGCCTCATGGGCGTGGAGGGCTGAGCCATGAGCAAGATCGTCAAGCTCGAGTTCAAGGAGCAGCTCTACAGCTTCAACCTGGATGGCTGGTTCAACGCCACGGAGGCGGCAGGCCGCTTCGGTAAAGCGCCGGCGGAATGGCTGCGTCTGCCCAGCACCCTCTCGTATCTGGCTGCTTTCAAGCGCAAATATGGGGAAATCCCATATTTGAAAACGCAGCGCGGCGCAGGTGGCGGAACGTGGCTGCACCCCAAACTTGCAGTACGTTTTGCGCAATGGCTGAGCGATGATTTCGCGGTCTGGTGTGATGAGCAGATTGACGCCATCATCCGCAACGGCATCCGTGCCGAGGGCAACGTCAACCTGCTGTCCCTGTACCTGCGTGACGCGGCGGCCGAGTGGGAGGTGCGCTTCACGCCCGAGTATTACCATGCGCTGGCGCGCCTGACGTGCACCCGGTACAGCGGGCACAGCGGCGGCACGCCGGCCTGCTACGGGCAGATCACCGACAAATGGGTGTACGGCTGCCTGCTGCCGCCTGATGTGCATGCCGAGTTGAAGGCGCGGCGCGGCGATTCCGTGAAGATGCACCAGTGGCTGACCAGCGGCGGCCAGGGCCTGCTGGACAAGCAGATCGACCTGGTGACCACCTTCGCCCGCAGTTCCGCCGACCTGCGCGACTTCGAGGCACGCATGATGGCGGTGACGCAGCGCGGCGGGCAGATGGGGATCATCTTTCCCCGGGCGGCGTAGTCGTCGCCCAATTCCAGCGGTGGCGCGATATCCGCGCCCCCTTGCAACAGCCCGCCATCAGCGGGCTTTTTCACGCCCCCGCCCAGGGTTCGCGCGATCCCGGCCCGGTGCTGACACTGGGGCATGCCACATCTCCCCATCCTCATCCTCTCTGGTGCGCTGGTCCTGGCGCTTGGCCTGGCCTTCCTTGCGACGTTCGCAGCGCTTCGGGCTGCAGCAGCCGCAAGGCGGGCTGTTGAACTGTCTGAAGCTGCTGCTCAAGAATCGGTGCAAGAGGCGGCTTCAGCAGCGCGCCTCCTCGACATGTTCGACCGGTGCGGTGCCGAGGCAGTTACCAAGATGCGTCTTGCTGCTTCAGAAGAAGCTGTTCGACGCGCGAAATTTCAGCAAGAACCTCGGCCACTTCGTCATCCGTGACATCTGGAGAAGCAAGCGCGTTTGCCTCCCAACCTTGCGCAATTGCTCGGACACCAATTAGCGCAAGGCCTATGGAGGCTGGCGGGTAGGACTTGATTACCGTATCCAGAATCACGTCCAGCAGTTTTATGTGTGCAGAGGCTTTCAATTCTTTGCCCTCTCGGGATGGTTGTGTAGAAGCACCCATCGTAGCCCGAGAGGGCTTTTCTTCTTTTGCCCCCCGGCTAGGGTTCGCGCCCCAGCCCCTGCGTGGGAACACTGGGGGCATGGCACAAAGCAACGACGCCCCTTGGGAAAACTATCGGCAGCCGGTCAGCGGTGATTCAGCTGGTCCGTGGAGCAACTACGCGCCCAATCCTGAACTGGGCTTGGCCAAGCCCAAATCCCGCAACCCCCTGGCCGTCCTGAACGACACGGCCATCGAGGCTGCGAACGCGGCGGCCGGCGGTGTCTCGGCGGCGGCCAACTTCGTGAAGCCCGGCAACGATGTCTCGGGCTGGATCGACAAGAACATCATTCAGGCCGGCGAGTCTGCGCAGAGCGATGTGGTCAAGGCCTCGAAGCAGCAGTTCCGCCAGGAGGTGCAGAACGCTGATGGGGTGGGCGGCGAGCTGGCGGCCGTGGGCAAGTACGTGGCGCAGAACCCGCTGCTGGCTGCAGCGCAGGCTGCAGGCTCGTTCGCTGGGCCGGGCCTGGCGGTGAAGGGTGCTGGGCTGGCAGCGCGTGCCGGTGGCCTGGCTGGCAAGGCTGTGGAGACGGCGGGCCGTGCGGGCGGTGTTGCTGCTGGTGCTGCGATGGCTGGTGGTGATGCCGCTGGCACGGCCTACGACCTGGCGAAGCAGGGTGGCGCCACAGAGGACCAGGCTGTTACTGCGGCGCGCGGGGCCAGCGTGCTGCCGGCTGTCATCGGTGGTGCTGGCGGTGCCTTCGGCGCCGAGCGGCTGCTGGCCGGCGGCAAGGGCTTTGCTGGTGGTGCTGCGGCGCGCGCCCTGAAGACCGGGGCCAGCGAGGCGGCGCAGGAAGGCTTGGAAGAAGGCGTCACGCAGTACGAGGGCCAGCGGGCGGCCATGCCGTTCGACCCGAGCATCGATCCCTCGAAGGGCGTGGCGGCTGCGGCCGGCATGGGCGCGGCCCTGGGTGGCGTCACGGGCGCCGGCACGTCGCTGCTGACCGGCGGGCACACGTCCGGCCGGCAGCCGCAGCAGGGCGAGCAGCAGGCGCCCGCAGAGGAAGCCGCCGCGCAGGCGCCGCTGCTGCTGGGCAACCAGCCTCCCGAGCGCCTGATCTCCTTTCCCGACGGCAGTGTCGGCCGTGTGGGCGAGGTGGAGAGCTACCTGGCCAACCTGCCCGAGGATCAGCGCGATGAAGCTCGGGCAAAGATCATGGGTCAGTCCATCCGCGAGGTGAACGACCCGGCAGCACAGCAGGCCCGCCGCTGGTGGGAGAACTACGGCGACGGCGCGCCCCAGGCGCCCGGCCCCGACTACCTGGGCGAAGTCCAGGCCGCCGTGCGCAGCGGCACGCAGTTCTCCACCCAGCAGACGGTGGACACGGTGCGCGATGCGATGGAAGACGCATGGCTGGCCCAGAACGTGGGTGCTGATCCTGCTGGTGTGCCAGCCCCTGATGCTGGTCTGCAGGCGGCCGATGCCATGGGGGTGCAGCTGCAGGGCCAGTTCCAACAGGCCAGCGAGGATGCTGGCATTGCTGCCGTGGACGCCCGCGTGCGCACCGGCCGGATCTTGTCCGGGCTGCAGAACCTTCTGGACGGCGGGGCCGAGAACAGTGCCCAGGTGCTGGGCGGCCTGAACGAGCGCCTGGCCCGGATCAACGAGCAGCCGCTGGACACCGGCGAGACCCAACGCGTGCGCCGCATGGTGGATGCCTACATGGGCTTCCGTGGTGTCGGCGAGCCTGCGCCGCTGCCGGCCGACCGCGCGCCAGCCGTGGACCCCTTCGCCGACAACGCCGCCATGGAGGCGCTGATTCCCCAGCGCCCGCTGCAGCGCCCGTCCGAGCGCATGGGCATCAACCCAGCAGACGGCCCGCTCTCGCGCGGCGCAGCCATGGCTGTGGATGCCGGCTTCGACGCCACCCAGCAGGCCGCCCTGCAGGCCCAGGAGATCGCAAATGCCCAAGGTGCCCAGGCACAGGCTGCCGCCGTGGCCGCCCCAGCAGCCATTCCCCCAACCGGACCCGGCGCCCTGGAAGCCGCTGGGCCTGGCCCCCTGACCCAAACCACAGGAGCCACCTTTGCCCCGCAAGCCGATCAAGCCCAGCAAGCTGGCGCGCAACCTCCGCAAGCAACTGGAGCGCCAGGCGCGCCGGCTGCTGGTGCTGCTGCAGCGCAGGAAGGCCTGAGCAATGCCAGCACCGCGACTCTCAACGATGGCGCGCAAGGCGGCCCGGCGGCAGGCGCGCAAGGACAAGCGCAGGCGGCAGCAGCCCGCCCGGCCAACTGGCGATCCAGCGCGCTTCCTGCCGGCCGCGTGGCCCGGAGTCTGGGAATAGATCCCAAGG
Source organism: Delftia acidovorans (assembly GCA_031286585.1). GTDB lineage: Bacteria > Pseudomonadota > Gammaproteobacteria > Burkholderiales > Burkholderiaceae_C > Comamonas > Comamonas acidovorans_A. The sequence continues at coordinate 226,095 of JAITUC010000011.1, read as the reverse complement.
GCAAGAGGCTGGCGCAGATCCTGGCCGAGGTGGATGCCGCTGATGCGGCGCGCGCCGGCCAGCAGCAGCCCAGCCTGCAGTTCAGCCGCGGCCCTGGTCCGGACAGCGAAGGAACGGCGCCCGCTGCAGCGCAGCCGCCGGCCATGCGCCGTGCCACCACGTTCGCCGAGGCGCGCCTGGCTGCCAAGGCGTTTCAGGGCAAGCAGCTGACGAACGGGCAGACAGGCCTGCAGGCCGTGGTCTCGCGCAACAGCCTGGACAAGATGCTCAGCAGCAAGGCAGTGGGCAAGTCCTCGGGCGCGCCTGCGCACTCCACGGCTGTGGCCAGCGTGGATCGTCTGTTCGAGGGGGCGATATTGGGCTGGTCGAAGGAGGATCGAGACAGCAATTCGAACTTGGCCTCCGTGCATCGGTTCTTCGCGCCCATGGTGTTCGACGGGCGCCAGATGCTGGCCAAGATCACGGTGAAGGAGACAGTGGACCCGAACCACTCGAATCCGGTCTACACCGTGGAAGCCGTGGACTTCAACGAAAAATCCCCCGCAGCTCAATGGGTGGACGCATCTGCCAGGGCCGATGGCCTTGACCTGACTTCCATCCGCTCTGCGGGGGACGTGGTCAGTTTAGCGCAGGCCATCGAACAGCGCAACGCAGGGGGTCCTCAGCAGCGGGAGTGGGCCGACGAGATAGCCAGCGATGCCGGCCCTAAATCAGCCCTCGCGCGGCCCCGCGACGTGAATCCGGGCCGCTCTACCGAGGACGGTGCCAGTGTAGGGCAGACCGGCGCCGAGCCCGAATTCAGCCGCAACATGCCCGAGGAGCTGGCCCAGGCCATCCGCCGCCTGCGCCCGCCGCCGGCTGCCGCCACAAATGCCTCTGTGCGCCAGGCCGTGAACCAACTGGTGGGCGGCATGGGCGTGCTGCCCAACAGCCTGGGCCGCATCGTGGTCACTACCTCCGATGACATCCGCGCCAACTGGGAGCCGCTGATCGGCCCCGTGGCCATGGGTGCCGAGGGCGGCGGCAAGGCCCAGGGCTTCTACGATCCCAACACCAAGACCGTGTTCATCATCTCGGACCACATCGTGGCCGGCGACGAGCTGGGCGTGGTGGCGCACGAGCTCATGCACAAGCACGGGCCTGCGGTGCTGGGCGAGGAGGGCTGGAACCAGCTGCATGGTGCCATCGGCGGCTGGGCCAAGGCGCCCGAGGGCAGCCTGGAGCGGCAGGTCTACAACGAGGCCGCCGCCCGCGTGCAGGCTTCCGGGCCCGAGCTGTCCACCCAGGAACTGTTCCCCTATGCCGTGCAGGTCGCCCTGGAGATGGGTGTGCGCCCGAGCCCCCTGGCCAAGCCCGGCACCGTGGCGCGCTGGCTGGACCAGGTGCGCAAGGCGTTGCGCCAGGTCTGGGCCAAGATCACCGGCAACCGCAGCGACTTCGCCAGCCAGGACCTGGTGAATCTGGCCTTCGGCATCGCGCAGCGGGAGAATCCGGCGTTCGCTGGCGAGCTGGACGGCGCTGCCACTGCTCAGGAGGCACCGGCGCCCGCGCCAGCGCCTGCCCGCCAGGACGTGCAGTTCAGCCGGGCCGCGCCGGCCGCACCCGCGACCAGCGACTACACCCCCAAGCAGGCTCGCGCCGCAGAGCGGGTCTTTGGCGCTCAGGTAAAGCAGACGCTCGCAGAGAAGGCGCTGGCCATGCGCCACAACATCGGCACCAAGCTGCGCCAGGGTCTTGTGGACCAGTTCGCCCCCCTCAAGGAAATCAGTGAGAAGGCCTACATCCTGGCGCGCATGTCGAAAGGCACGGACGGCGCCGTCGAGGCCACACTGCTCTACGGCAAGATCTACCTGCGCGATGGTGTCTATGACGTGGACATCAAGGATGGCGGCTTCGCCAAGGTGCTGGCCAGCCTCAAGGGCGAGCACGACCGGTTCTTTCAGTGGGTGGCGGCGGTCCGTGGTGAGAGGCTGAAGTCGGAGGGCAAGGAAAATCTGATGTCCGACGAGGATATCTCTGACCTCAAGACGCTGAATGCTGGGCGCATGGCTGACGGCACGGCGCGCATGCCCCTATACGCGGCCGCCTTGCGGGAGCTCAATGCCTACAACGAGGCGGCACTGAAGGTCGCCCAGGAGTCGGGCTTGATTGATCCTGCGGCGCTGGAGATCATGAGGGGTCAACCCTATGTGCCGTTCTACCGGCTCATGGAGGATGGCGACATGAAGGGGCCGCGTTTCAGCGCAGGCCTCACGAGCCAGGAGTTCTCCAAGAAGCTCAAGGGCGGCACCCAGCAGCTCAATGCAGACCTGCTCCAGAACACACTACTGAACTGGAGTCACCTCTACGCCGCTGCGGCGCGCAATCGGGCTGCCCTGGAGACCATGGCTGCAGCAGACAAGATGGGTGTCGCACATTTGGCGGTGCGCGCCGACAAGGACGGCAACTACCTCCTGGCAGGGCAGGAAAAGGGCATGATCAAGGTGATGCGCGATGGTGTGGCCGAATACTGGACTGTCGAGGATCCCTATCTGCTCGATGCCATCTCGGCCATGAGCTACACGCCCAGCGGCGCGGCCAAGGCCATGGCGCCGTTCAAGCGCCTGCTGACCTTCGGTGTCACGGTGAACCCCACCTTCAAGATCCGCAACCTGATCCGCGACAGCCTCTCGGCCATAGCCCAGAGCGACCTGAGCTACAACCCGCTGGAGAACGTCGCCAGGGGCTGGAAGGCCACGGCCAAGGACAGCCAGACCTACGCCTCCATGCTGGCCAGCGGCGGCATCATCAAGTTCGGCACGCAGGAGAACACGAACCAGCTGCGTGGGCAGATCGAGCGGCTGGGCGGCACCATGCTGGACAAGCAGGGCTTCGACAAGCTCAAGGGCCAGATGCGCTCCCTGTGGGAGGTGTACGAGGAATTCGGCGACCGCACCGAGAACGTGAACCGCACGGCGCTGTACGAGCGCCTGCGCGCCAAGGGCCTGAGCCATGCCGAGGCCAGCTTCCAGGCCCGGGACCTGATGGACTTCAGCATGTCCGGCAAATGGGAGACGGTGCGTTTTCTGGCCCAGACAGTGCCTTTCCTGAACGCCCGCCTGCAGGGGCTGTACAAGCTGGGCCGTGCTGCTGGCGAGGACCCGCGCCGCTTCGCCGCCATGGCTGGCGCCGTGTCCATGGCCAGCCTGGGCCTGCTGGCGGCCTACGCTGATGACGACGACTGGAAGAAGCGCGAGGACTTCGACCGGGACAATTTCTGGTGGTTCAAGATCGGCGACAAGGCCTTCCGGATTCCAAAGCCCTTCGAGGTGGGTGCGATCGGCACGGTGGCCGAGCGCACTGCCGAGCTGATGATGAGCGAGGAGATGACGGGCAAGCGCTTCGGCCAGCGCATCAGCGACATGGTGTTCAACACCTTCGCCATGGACCCGACGCCCCAGGCCATCAAGCCCTTCCTGGACGTGTACGCCAACAAGGACAGCTTCAGCGGCCGGGCCATCGAGGGCATGGCCGACGAGCGCCTGCGCCCGCAGGACCGCTACAACGAGCGCACCTCGGAGGTGGCGCGCCTGCTGGGCTCCTGGGGCCTGCCCGATCCGGTGCGCCTGGCCAAGGGCGAGTACTCGGGCCTGAGCCCGAAACAGGTGGACTTCCTGCTGCGCGGGTACTTCGGCTGGCTGGCCACGGTGAGCACCACGGCCACGGACACCATCGCGCGCCCGATGCTGGACCGGGGCGAGCGCCCGTCCATGCGCCTGCGCGATACCTTCCTGGCCGGCAACTTCGTGGAGGAACTGCCCACGGGCTCCAGCCGCTACGTGACCACGATGTACGAGCAGGCCAAGGGAGTGGAGCAGGCCTGGGCCAGCCACCAGGCCGCCATCAAGTCGGGCGACATCGAGCTGGCGCGCAGCATCCAGGAAGAGGAAGGACCGAAGCTGCGCAACCGCATGGCCATCAACGCCGCCAAGCAGCAGATGGCCGAACTGGGTCAGCGTGCCAAGAAGATCGACGGGGACCGACTCATGTCCGGCGAGATCAAGCGCGAGCGCCTGACCCAGATCGAGCAGCAGCGCAACGCCATCGCGCAGCGCGTGGCCAAGCTCACAGACTGATGGCGCCGCGCCGGATGAACTGCCAGATGAAGCCCACGGCGCCGAGCCCGATGATGATCAGCCAGTAGGTCTCGATCATCGAGCGGCGCTCGGCGGGCGTGGTCAGCTTGAAGAAGAGGATGGCTGCGATCACGAGCAGCCAGAAGATGATGCCGGGCATGGTGAACATCCTAAGCCTGACGGCTGCCTCTGCCAATCCTGCTGGCACGGCATCAGGTTCTCAATCGCTGCCGTAATTTTTGCCGGCTAGTGGCGGGCTCGATATAGCCTGCTCTTGGGAGATGGAAGGCTTTTCTTCGGCCAGGGCTTTTCTCACCTTCTCCAGCTTCGCTTCAAGTTTGGCAATTATCAGCATTGATTCGGCAAGTGCAATTACGGCCTTCGCTACATCGCTATTGAAAATCAAGGCGAATTGAATGATCTTGTGCAGTTCTTCTGGTTGCAGTTTCTGCACAGCCTTTAAGGCCAGCTCCATGTCTTCCAACTCAATGGCAGATTTCGCTATTTCAAGATTGCTCATTTTGACGATCTCCTGAATGCGAATGTAGCAGCCCCCGCCCAGGGTTCGCCCAAATTTCAGGCACGCCAGAGACTCTGGTCATGGCTGCAATCCGCTCCTTCCGAGGCTTGAACAACGTCACCGACCCCATCCGGCTCGGCCTGTCGTGGTTCACGCGCGCCGACAACGTCGATGTGACGGAATCAGGCGGGGTGAAGGTCCGCGTCGGCCGCACGCTGGCGATGGCCTGCACGCCCACTGGCATCTACTCGACGCGCGATTTCAGCCGCCTGTATGTGATCGACGGCGGCGAGCTGCGCCAAGTCCTGGACGACATGACCGTGCGCCCCCTGGCTCAGGGCCTGGACCGCGATGCGCACTGGACCGAGATCAACGACCAGGTGCTGTACGTGGCCGGCGACGCAGCCGGGATCATCACTGCCGAGGGCGAGGCGCTGCCTTGGCGCCTGCCCGTTCCTGCCGAGCCGCGCGTGGTGGCGGGGAAGGGCGGCCAGCTGCCGGCGGGCCAGTACCGCGTCTGCGCCACCTTCATCCTGCCCGACGGCCGGGAGACACCGGCCAGCACTGCGGCCGAGGTCGTGGTGGAGCAGGGCGCTGCGCTGCAGATCAGCGGCATCGAGCAGCTGCCCGGCTGCGTGACGCGCGTCTACGTGGCACCGGCCGACAGCACCGCATTTCAGCTTGCCTTTGGCGCTGCCGGCCCGGCAGCAGTCTGGGCGCAGCCGCCCGAGGCCTTGGGCCAGGAGCTGCTGTCCGATGGCCTGGACCCGCTGCCCTTGGGCGTGGATGTGATTGCCGAATGGCGCGGCCGCATCTATGCCGCCCAGTACCAGCCCGAGGACGACAAGACAGTCGTTTGGCGCAGCGAACCCCTGGCGCCGCATCTCTGGAATCTCTCGGAAGGCTTCTTCATGGTGCCCGGCCGCGTGCACGCCCTGGCGCCGAACGACGCCGGCCTGGTCGTGGCCACCGACCGCGCCATGCATGCCCACACCCCAGAAGGCATGGCCCTGCTGGCCCCCTACGGAACGGTGCCGGGCCTGCCATGGGCGCTGGATGCCAAGCGCACCTTGATCTGGTCGCAGCGCGGCCTGTGCCAGTTCCCCGAATTCACCAACCTGACCGCCTCGCGCGTGAGCGTGGCGCCCGGCCTCCAAGCCGGCGCGGCCGTGCTCGAGGTCGATGGCCAGGTCCGTTTCCTTGCCTGCCTGCATGCGGGCGGCAATCCCTTCAACCAACGACGCGAGGTATCGCCATGACTTTCAAACTCTCCACCGGCGTGCGCAATGCACAGGCCGGCACCACGGGCCTGGCCGGCGCTCTCAATGGCGGCTGCATCCTGGTCTACAGCGGGCCCCAGCCCATCACGGCGGATGCAGCGCCCACGGGCGTGCTGCTGGGGCGCGCCACGCTCAATGGCGATCCCTGGGTCGCGGGTTCGCCCACGAACGGCCTGGTGCTAGATGCGCCGGCCAATGGCGGCGTGCTCAAGCCTGCCGCCGCCATCTGGAAGTTCATTGGCCTGGCTGCGGGCACCATCGGCTGGTTTCGTTTCGTGGGCAATGCTGCCGATGACGGCTCGCTGTCGACGCTGCTGCCGCGTCTGGACGGTGCTGCAGCGGTGGGCTCGGGCGAGGGTAAGTTCTCGACGCTCACGGTGACCGTGGGCCAGCCCATCACCATCGATTCGTTCTCGTACATGATCCCGGCGCAGTGAGTGGCGGGTAGGCCAGGCCATGGGAACGAATCGCGAGCACCTGCTGCTGGGCGGCGCCGAAGAGGCCAAGCTGCTGCCCTGGGCGAGGGGCCGCGTGCGCGCTCTGCGGGCTGCAGGCTTTCGCCACATCACCCAGCGCTACGAGATCCTGGGCCTGCTGGTGCGCGTGACCATTGCCGAGGACGACGCCTGGATCGAGATCAAGGGCGGTAGCTGGGAGTACCTGACCTGGCCCACGAGCCTTGAGCACGGCATGGGCGTGAACAAGAACGAGCAGGGCGAGGAGATCTCGCCCTTGTGCGCTCTGACGCTCAACGCCTCCGACAAGGGCCTGCGCCGCAAGGAGAACGTGGACCTGCTGGCCGGGCCGCACGACTGGATCAGCGACGACCACAAGGACGTGCTGACCTACGACCATGGCAACGGCTTCCGGTACGCGATATCGGGCGCCCAGAGTGCGACCAGCGGCGCCAAGGCGGAGATCTTCCGCAACGGAGCGCGGATCAAGCTGGCTCACGAGGTCAGCGGCTGCGCCATCTTCAAGGCCGCACTTCCCCAAGTTGGCACGGCCAAGAGCGTGGTGCATGCCTCCTATGAAGAGGGGGGCGGCGAGACATACGGCGACCAGCAGGTGGTGCTGTATCGCGTGGATCCCAAGGACAAGGACACCGCCGGTGTGTCGCGCTCGGAAGAGTTCGCGCGCTGGGCTGTGCCTGCGGGGCCGGAGCTGGCCATCACGCAGCCGATCTTCTTTGACGGTAAGGGTCAGCGCTGCATCACGATGCTGGAGACCGTGACCCGGGAGCCCGTGGGCGGCGGCGTGGCCATCCGGTTGGGTGCACCCCGCTATGCGCTGCGCGGCACGCTCAGCCGCAAAAGCGATGGCAGCCTGGGCGCTGAGTTCGAGTTGTCCCTGCTGGCGACCACCCCGGACCAGCCGCTGGAGCGCGTGAATGTGCAGCGGCACAACCCCGTCGACCCCTATTACTACTACGGCAGCCTGGACACCGATTTCAGCGAGTCCGATGCCGGGCGTCTGGATGACTACACGACGTTTTCCAGCGGCAACTATGGCGGCTCCGGCTATTCGCGCACGACGACCACGGAGCGCACGGTCCAGATCATCGGGCTGGACATGGCGCCCGATGGGACGGAGCTTCTGCTGGAGCGAATCCGGTTCTCGGAATCGATCACCTATCTCGAAGAGGTGGAGCGCCGGCAGTTCTACTCCACCCATTACATCAATGACAAGGTCTTCCCGATCATTGAGCACTTTTCGGGGAGCCGGTCCTTCAGCAATGTCTACAGCGCCGGGGGAACCAGCAAGGTGACGGAGACCATCACCGTCAATGGCACGCCATTGCTTTCGCTGGATCTGTCCAATGATCTGACGGACGTAACCCAGACGCGGCAATGGTCGCAGTCGTACAGCGAGGCCTTGCCGGCGCCCGATCCTCCGCCCGCCACGGTCACCACGATGAGGACCGAAACCACGCGCCGCAGGACGCTCAGCATCCGCGACATCGATGCACGGTGGCAGTCATTGGCCACGGTGGTCGGCGAGTACGAGCAGCCGTTCAACGGCACGGAGCTGCGGCCCTACACGGTGCGCCTGCATGCCCGGTGCCAGGGGCAGGAGTTCGATCGCGTGATCTTCTCCGGCCAGGTGCTGCTGCCGCCCCTGGGCATGAGCCTCGATCAGATGCTCTATCGCAGCATCGCCGTGCGCCGGCCCAAGGAGTTCGTGATCTGCTTCTCGCCAGCGGGCGCCGCGCACCAGCATCCGCCCATGTCGGCTCTCTATGACCGCCTGGCCGAGACCGGCACGCCAGACCGCAATCCGCTGCTGGCCATCCGGCGCAAGGGCAAGACCATCACGCCGGGCCCCGACAAATTCACGCTGGGCGAGGAGGCCGGCTTCCGGCTTGACCCCGTCCACCTTCTCTGAGTACCGCCATGGCCGAACTTGCCGGATACGCATATTTCAGCCGGGCCGAGAGCTATTACCAGCCGCCCGGCAACCCCGAGACCTGGCAGGCCCAGGTGCATGTCTACGAGGTCCTAGACAACGGCTCGACGGTCTACCTGGGCGTGGCCCTGTACAAGGCCTCGGACCAGGACTCCCTCGGCCTGCGCTTCGGCTACCCGCCCGAGCCGGACATCAACAACCCGGCCTTTGAGGGGTACTACGACCTCGACCCACCGGCGCTGCGGCACATCAAGCTGCCGGCCGAGCGCGTGCGCGCCTACCGCTACAAGGGCAACGCCTCTGGCGCCACGCTGACGGCCAGCCCTGCGGAGTACGACCTGGGCACCATCACGGTGGACCCGGGCACCGAATACATGGTGTGGGCGCACTGGTGAAGCGCGGCGCGATAAAGCCGGCATCGGAAGTGAGATAAACGGGCGAGCCTAGATTTTCCAATCGTGCAAACGAATTTCAAAAAAGGCCGGATGAACCGGCCTTTACCTATTCAGGCGTGCTTGTCCGCCAACTTTGTCGGCGCGAACGCTGGCTCCCATGTGGCAAGGGTGCTCTCCTGTGGCGTTGATGGGGCTATCCCCGCGTCAAGGGAACTGAGGACTTGGTCGAACAGCCTGACGCCCATGGGCGCCAAGTCACGCCGCCACAAATCCTCGGGCGTATCCCCCGGGCGGACCCAGCACCAATCCTGCGCTGCAATTGGCCCTGTGTCTGCGCCGTCGTCCATCCAATAGGCTGTACCTCCTGTGACGGCGTCGCCCATGTGGATTGCCCACCGCACTGCGTCACGGCCTCGGTGCCGTGGCAACAGGCTCGGGTGGTAGCCCAGTGCGCCATACCGCGCCTTTGCACGAGCGTCTGCCCCCACGAACACATGTGCATGAGCGCACAGAATTACGTCGACGTCGTCGCCTATCATTTCCGCGCTCAATCGGCACTTGGCAAGCAGGGCCGGTATGCCGCTCTTGGACGCCGCCTGGGCCAACCGGTCACCAGCGTCGGGGACACTGACCGCGACAACATCGTCGCCCCGTGCTTGACATAGCCGCAAAAGCTCCGTGGCCAACCACTTTTGCCCCACGATCATTACGCGCATGCCGCGTCCTCCGGCCCAAGGTAACGGAAGCCTTGCACTGCGCGAAAGTGCCCCCCATACCCGGCGCCTCGCGATTGGGTGCCGTTTCGGATAGCAGATGCCGCCAGGCTGGCGCGACTGCGGGCTTTGCTCTCCCCCACCAGGTGCGCCGATACCTGCGTCCAGGTGCTGGAGCGCCTAAGAGCGGCGGCCAATCCAGGGTGGCTGGTGTGGAAAAGCGTCAGCATGGGCCGCTCGTACCTGTTTTGGCCTTGGCGCCACCGCTCGCACACAGCATCTAGGAAGCGTAGGCCGACCCCGGCCCCTTGCCACTCGGGCATGACGACCAGGCGGCAAGCGCGCGCTTCTGTGCGGCTCCTCGTGCTGACCGCCACGTGGGCCACAAGTCGGCCGTCAACGGCGGCCACATAGTTGGTTGCGGCGATCATGCGCGGTAGCTTCAGATAGTGATGTGGCTCAAATGCGCTCCAGTGCTCCCAGCCGCACTGGTAAATGTCGACATCGACGCGCGGTCGTCGCCGAAGCCACCCCCGAGAAAACTGCCCCGTCGACGTGTCGAAGACCCAATCGGGCTGGAGCCAATCGAGGACGTCGTAGTGGCAGCTCAGCAGCACGGCTTGCCCGCTCGTCCGGCGCCAGGCCTTTGCAAAGGCCCCCGCGCCAACCTGTGCGACTTGGCGGTCGACCACGCTCGAAAACTCGTCGAGTACGGCGCGTGGAGGCGCCTCAGCGATAAGCCTGGCGAGGTTTGCGCGAAACTGCTCACCGTTGGACAGCACATTGAAGGGGCGCAGCCAGGTCGGAACGCTGCCCAGGCCGACGCTGGACAGGGCGGCGGTCACACCATCGAACCCGCCGTGGGGCGTTATTGCGTCAATGATCGGCTTATGTGCCGGCCAAGCGGGCGCATAAACTGCATCGGCGCCCCACAGAGCTCGGCCCAAGCTTGTCTTGCCGCTCCCGCTCGGGCCGACAATCACGCCAAGCTGCCACGGCGCGCTGTCTAAATCCAGCTCTGCCTCCAGCTGGAAGTTGGCGCCCGTCTCTACATTGAAAAGCGATTTGACGCGAGCGGAGCGATAGCTGTCGAAGTCCTCGCAGCGGTGTTGTACGGATACTTTCATACGCACACCACCTTGGCTTTCAGGCCCTGCTTTTTTAGCTCCAAGTACAGCCGCTGCTGGGCGGCCTCGTCATCACAAACCAACACCAAGCCGAATTTCGGTTTGTAGGTGAATCCATTCTCACCCGGCCGGCGTTGGGCCGGCGCCTTTGCTGTGGTCTTCTCCACGGAGCGTTCCTTGTGTCGAGTTTGACGCTCCGGGGCGTTCTGTGGGGGCGCTCTGGGCGCTCAGCTGATTGAATGCCCCACAGCGGGGACATTTGATGCTCAGGCGGGTGTACTCACCCTCCGCGAGCTTGCGGCGGCAGGAGCCGCAGCGAATTTCTTCCATTGCAAGCATCTTTCCTACACGGAAAATCCGGTATGCTGGCGCCGCTCTCGCGAGGGTGGCGGGCCTTGCCGGGCTTGCAGGCACGTTCTGCATGTTCGGGGCTCGACCTGGTGTTACCGCACCTGGCCGGGTCGCCCGTCTTTTTTAGATCACGTCTACATATACGGGCAGGTCGGGCGCAGGCCCCTGTATCACTCCTTCCAAAACAAAAACACTGGCCCCCTCGGCGGCCTGGCCCTTTGCACGCACCCGGCCCGCGCCGGGCAGCTCCACAGTGACCGCGCCATCGGCGACGGCCACCACCTTGCCGATCTGCACTCGGCCAGGCGCAAGGATTTCACGAAGCTGCAGGTAGAGGTTAGACATGGCTGTCGACCTCCAGCGCCTGCGTCAAAACCGGAAACTGCTGCGATATCGACGTGCCGCGCACGATGCCCAGGCGCCGCGTGCCGGCGTCGTCGTAATAGCGCAGCACGCGCCCTGGCTTGATCACGCCCGTTTCTGCCAACACGGGCAGCGTCATCTTGTGCTTGAGCTGGCGGCCGGATTCGGCCAGCTCGGCAATCGCGCGGGCCTTGGCCGCGCCAATGGTCGTAATCAGTGGGTGCACGGCCATTGGCTGCTTGAGCACGTCTCCAGCCGTGCCGGCGCGGGTCAGGTCGCCCATGACGCCGCCCGTCTCGCCTGCGACGAAGATGCGGTTGTACTCGGGCACATCGATCACCTCGGTCTCGTCCACCTCGGCAATGCCCTCCGGCAGATCGATGTCAGGCGCCAACTCGTTCCACCGCCACCAGGGCAGCGGCCAGGCTGGCAGCGCGTGCAGCACCGGGTCGGTGTCGTGCGGCTGCAGGTAGCCGCCCACGCTGCCTGCGATGTCCGTGAGCGCGCTGATGAAGGTGCCCTGGTGCATCCACACGCCCCCCGGCACCAGCCAGTCCGCGAGCTGGAAATCCACGCTCCAGCCGAAGCCCACGCCATTGACCGCCAGCACCTCGCTCATGAGCTGCTGCGCCGTGCGGTCCAGCGTGTGCGTGAATGTCTGCACGGGCGCATGCGGCGCGTCCAGCAGCGCGGCCTTGCCCCGGCCCGAGACAGTGACAAGGTGCTCGGGAAACCGCTTGCTGCGGCCGATACGCTCGCCCTGCAGCCGGAATGGCTGGCCGTTGACGCGCACCTCCAGCTCGACGGGCTGACCGCCTGGGCCGGGCATGAGCGCGTCGCGCGCCGAGGCGTGGAAGCTGGCGGAAAACGTCCAGGTCCAGGACTGGCGGTTGAGCGACATCGAAAAACTTTCGCTGGGGAGCGGGTCGCCGGCCAGGTCGTCAGCGCGCCGGATCTCGACTGAATTGATCACGATGTAGGTCCTTCTGGGCGGCACCACGATGCCGGGCGTGGGTGTGTTGCGGTCCTCGCAGATGAAGACCAGGCGCGTCGGTCGGCCGCTGACTGCCGGCAGCCGAAACAGCAGACGCACGGGCGAGCTGGGCACATAGCAAGGCGTCTTGCCAGGGGGAACGACAACGGGGCTCTCGCCCGCTGCTGGCCTGATGGCTTCCTGCCAGTGGTGCTCCATGACGATGCGCCAGCGCTCAGCGTCGTCGAAGCCTGTGCGCAGCCACTCGGAGCGTGGCACGGCCTCTTGCCAGGTGCCCACCACGGCCGCGCGCAGGCGCAGCGCCTCCTGGTACTCGGCGACCAGGCCGCCCCGCAGCCCCTCACCTTGCCGCCAAGCACTGGCGCTGGCCGCACGGACGCGCAGGGCCTCATGCCAGGCGGTGTAAACCGCCGCGCGCTGGGCCTCGCCCTCTTGCCAGGCGCTCGCCATGGCCCCACGCATGCGCAGCGTTTCATGCCAGGCCCCCACCTCGCCGGCTCGCAGCGCCTGGCCCTGCTGCCATACGCTGGCACACGCCACGCGCAGAGGCTCGGTTTCCTGCCAGGCTGTCTCCAGCGCTTGCGCGAGGGGCGCAGCCGTCTGCCATTCCGTGCCCAGCTCGGCCCGCGTCGTTCGGCTCACGTTCGCGTCCCACTGCGTGCGAATGTGGCCGCGCAGGCCAGTCACGCGGCCGGCCCCAAAGGCGCGGACTGCAACGCGGGCGCGGATGTGGCCGCGCAGGCCCGTGATGCGCCCACCGCCCTCGACCGTGACGGGCGGGGGCGTGCTCCCATCGTCGCGCCCGAACACCAGGGGCACGGGGTTGCCCAGGTGCGGGGGCGACCGAAACAGGAGCCTGGTGCCCTCTGTCATGACAGAGCTACCAGGCCGAGCTGGACCAGGCCGCCCGTGTAGAGCATGGGCGATGTCTCGCCCTCGGGCGTCGCTCCACCGATGACACGCAGGCCGCCGCCGTGGTCCATGTCCGTGACATCGCAGCGTGCCAGCACGGCGCCATCGGCCGCCCGCCATTCGGCCCACCGTGGCAGGCCGTTGGATTGCACCATGGCGCCTGCAGGCGTCTCAACATAGAGCATCAGGCTGCTGCCGATGATCGCGCCGCTGGGCTTGGCAAGGACGATCTCGGCCTGGGGCGTGTCCGCGTGCGGGTCCGTGATCAGCTCGGGCCGAGCCGTCGAGAACAGCGCCAGGCTGGCGCGGCCAGGTCCCATGTCGGCACGGACCAGCATGGCAGCCAGTTGCGCCAGGACCGTGATCTGGGTGATCTCCCAATCGCTGCTCGGCGCGCTCATGGCATCAGCTCCACGCCACCCGTGGCGAGACTCAAGTTGTCGGCGATGACCGCGCGGTTGTTGTGCTCGTAGTCGTGCGCGATGACCGTGTAGGCATGGTCGGTCTCGATGTACTGGAAGTCGTATGCCCCGGTCACGGCATCGCTCCACTGCTGCTGCACGACCATCAGATCGATGTCGCGGAGCAGTGTCACGCGCCGGCGCAGCGGCACGTCGGCAGGCGACGCATCGCGCTCGACAGTGCCGCGAATGCGGCCGTTGGCTGCCCGGTCGAACAGATAGTTGGTCCTGGACTTGCCAACAAGCCCGAGGAGAATTTTTCCCACAGGGGGCATCGCTCCTGCGGACGCGACATTTGCTACTGCAGCCGGCGCAGAGCGGCCCTGCACCTTGTTCATCAGCACCCGCGTCGCGGCGATCAGGGCGTCGTCAGGAGTGTAGTCTGCGGTGTGCAAAGGCTTTCCCCGTTTGAAATGCACACGGCGCACGTAACCGTTGATGAAGCTGCCGTTCACCGCGTCACCCGACGTGCCGACCCACACACCATTGATTGCCTTGATGACACCGCTGTAGTTTGCCGATCCTTGCAGCGCACCGTTGATGCGCAGCGTGATGCTGTTGCCTACGCGGCTGAACTCGACGTCGTATTTCACCCCGGCGACGAGAGGCGCGATGCTCTGCAGTACAGGATATGAGCCGTTGAGAGCTACGCCCAGCTTGCCCGGCAAGAGCGTATGTCCATCGAAAAATGCGAGACCGCCGTTGGCGGCGACTGAGTCGTACAGCGAGAGGATGCAAGGAGTTGAGCCACCCTGCGCGACCCGCTCGTACTGAAAACGCACGCCCATGTCACCCGTGCCGAAGTCGTACAGATCACGAACAGGGAGCACGATCAACTCCCCGGCCTGGGAGAAACGTATCGCGCCGTCCGGGAACCGCGCAGACGTCCTGATTGAAGTTGTGCCACGGACAGACAGTGGCAGGCCCGTGCTGTCAATGATCGCAGTCGATCCATCCGTCCCGCGCCCTTCGATCGCCACCACCGTCTCATCAAGCTCGCTGAATAGCAGACGCGGCTCGCTTTGTGTCAGCTTGCCAGCACCTGGGTACGCAATGCCGGAAAACACACCGTAGCGCTCCCACACCACCGCGTCATCAGAGCTTTGCAGCGTGATGATCAACGGGAAGCTCTGCACAGCAGGGCCAGCTCCCAGCCGAATATCCGTCACATCCTGCGGCGATGCTCCGAAATCCCATGTCAGCGCAACCCCGCGCGGCAAATTGACAGCCGCGCCTGCCGCACCATCCGAGAGCGCTGCAACGTTGGCGCCGTTGCTTGCTGTCAGCGTAGCTGATGTATCGACGCGCGTCGTCCCCGCGAGGAGTTGGAACTCTGTCAGTGCGATCACTGAGCCGTTATCGTAGGGCTCGATGCCCGACGCGCGCCAGTAGCGATGTGCTGCCATTTGCTTAGCGCCAGGGGCCGGTCACGTCGAGGAACACTATGCTCGTGTTACTTGCTGACGATGACGAGGTTGTGTTGCTGCCATTGCTGCCATGCACAGCGATCAGGTTCCGCCCCGCGAGGGCGCCCGTGCCGGGCACCCTGTCGCCGGCGCGGAAGGTATCCCACGCGTTGGACTGTAGGACTTGGTAAGAGCCTGGCAGTTCCGCTCTCGGCAAGTACGTGTTGTCGTTCAACGTCATGAGGCGCTTTGTCAGGTAGAGCCCGCCATCAATAGGGTTCGGGAACTGTCCATGGATGCTTGTGATCCCGCTGCACTGGTACACCGATGCCCCCCCACCCCATACCGCCATCTTGTGCAACACGCACGATCCGAGTCCAGAGTACGCACGGGGACATGCCGAGAGGCCTGGAGACGTGTTCGACAGACAGTTGTCGTACTGGTAGTCCGTGCCATTTGTGGTTGAGCTGTAGTTGAGCAAGCACGCGTATGGGTCCCCGGAGGGCCTGGCCGAGATCGGGTCTCCGAATGCCCGAATAATCCCAATCTGCCGGTTCGGCGCGACGGAGGAGCCCGGCTGGACCGAGGTGTAAAAGAAGCGGCTATCTGCAGCGAAGGCCCAATTCACGGGGGTGTTGTTTGCTGCGCTTGACTTGGCCCAGTACCCACCCCCGCTGGCCTGGCTGTCGAGCGGGAACAAACCCGTCCCCGTGTTTGCATCTTGCATGGTCTCGAAGCCCCGCACACGCGCCCACAAGGGGCTTGTGTCATCGACACGCAGCAGCATCTTGCTCGACAGTGGATCTGCGCTCTGGTACACCGCGATGTTCGTGCCCGCGAACGCTTTGACCCACCCTGCCGGCGCCATCTTGATGCTGATGGTGCCTGTGTATGTGCCGTCGGGCAGGGTGGTCGCAAAGCGGACCAGGCCGAGGCCCGTGGCCGTGACTTTTTGCTCTCCGTTGAGCCCGGCCCAGCCAGCAGGCCCGCCAGCCACGCCGGCAACCAGGATCACGGAGTCCACGATTGCGCTGTGCTGCCCTGCAAACGCGGCCGTTGCCACGCCGCCCGCGACGGTCAGCGACGTGAGAGTCTTGGCGTCAAAGCCGGTCACGAGCAGCGCGTCGAGCAGCGCAATCATCGAGCCCACAGTGCCGCTCAGTGCGGGGGCGCCGCTCATGGTGCTCAGGAAGTGCTTGACGGAGGTATCAACAGGGGATGCCATGGATGTGCTCTCTATGGATTTTTAAAAGGTTGCCTCGGGCGCGCGGCCCACGTCGCCGCGCTGGACGATCCAGCAGCGGTCATCAATGCCTGCCGGGCTCGACGGCTGTGTGCAGCGGACCATGTCGATGGAGGCTTCGGCGCCGATGGTGTCGATGAACACCACATTGCCGCCCACCCAGCCAGCACCCCAGCCTTCGGAGCGCACGCGCATGTATGGCGCACCGGCTGCAGCGTTGAGCGGCGCGAAGTCCACGTTGAGGCTGCCACTGGCGATCTGGCCCAGGTGCTGGCCAATCAAGTCGAACGTGCTGCCGTCTTGCCGGATGCGCAGCGCCCATCGCTCGGTGATGGCGCCGAGGTTGGAGACCTCGATAGGGAAATCGTTGTGCCGGTATGTGGCCGTGGCCTCGCCCTTGGAAGGGTCCAGGCCGTCATACCAGGTCGTGCCGTTCCAGCTCGCTTGGTCGTACACGCGCGAGACGCGGGCGAAGCGGTCACCGAAGCGCAGGGCGGTCGAGAACACGGCCCCAGCAGGAAAGGCATAGCCCACGGGCTGCGTGAGCTTGACCTTGCCGTCGATCCGCACCTCGGCGATCTGGCGGTAGACCTCTGTGCGGCCGATGACTTTGACTGCGGCGGGATAGCCGGCCAAGTCGGTGAATTTGACGGTGCCGGCGTCCAGGTCAGCGGTGTAGCCGGTGCGGATCTCTGCGCCCGTGGCCGCGTCCAGCACCTGGACGAACGACAAACGCTGATGGCCCAGGTTGAATGTCTGGCCCACTTCGGGCACAAACTGGACGCCGCCATGCGTGATGCCGATGACACACGTGTCGCCCGGCCGGGCAAACGCGACGCGGCCATCCGATGGCAGCGCTGCAGGGTCGATGCCCATCAGCGTCACGTCGACGGGCAGATAGATGTAGCTCACTGCGCTGTAACGCAGCGTCGTCGGGTCCACGGGCCACGGCCGCCAGATCCGGCCTGGCTGCACGGCACCGACATCAGCCGCGCTGTACCACCACTCGTCCTTGTCCTCTGCCGAGAGACTGGAGTCGAGCACGAAGTCGCCGAACATCAGTTGCACGCCGCCACGGCTGAAGTCCACACGGCCCCACATGTGCGAGCCCGTGATGTTGCCCTGCGCATCGACGTTCGCGGTCAACGTGTTGCCGCGCGTGTCCACAACGGTCAGCACGAAGCCGCCCGCGCCGGCCCGCAGCGGGGCCGCATCAGTATTGAAAAATACGCTTGCGGTGGACCATTGCCCGGCCTGCGTCCACAGGCTCTGCAGTTGGAAATCCGTGGCGCCTGACCCGCCAACGACATAGTCATACATGCCGACTGTGCCGGCCGCAAGGTCGATCTTGCCGCATGCGATGCCAGGGTCCGTGTCCGTGCGACCACGATAGATCACACCCTCGAAGTCCGTGTAGACCTGCCCCATCCACCGGAATTGCACGCTGCCTGCAACGACGCGCTGCGACGTGTAGGGGCACAGGTCCATCGTGACCTCGGCTGGCTTGTATGTCTCGCTGTGGCTGCGCGGCACGCCGGCCCCGACGCGGTACCGCGCAACGATGCTGGAGCCCCCGAGCATCTCTTCGCCGACGCCGGCCGTGCCGTAGCTGCCGCCCTTTTTCCCGTTGTCTTGCCAGAGGCCAGAACCATCGCCAACGGCCCGCGAGAACTGTTTTGAGTCCTCGTAATCGCTGCGGTACGACTCGGTCCTGCGGTCGAACTCGACCATCTTGAGCTGGACCTGCTTACCCGCATAGTCCACGGTGCCCAGCCCACCGGCGAAGCGGCCGGTGCCGTCGTCGGTCACGGTCTTGATGGCGACAATGCGGTTGTCTGCGGTCGTGCCGCTTTGCTCGGACACGCTCGCGCTGCTGCCGTTGGTGGTCGTGACTGCCACGGGGCGGAGGATCATTTCGTAGGCCATAGTCGTCCTGTTATGGGTATGCAGCGTTGAGTCGGATGGTCTGTCCAGGGCTTTGCGGCTCCTGCCACTCCGGCGTTGCCTTGAAGACGTAATTGACGTCCGAGGTCTTGGTCGACGTGGTCGTGTTCAAGCTGCCGCCTGCGGTCTGGCTCACCGCACGCGCAACGCACCACTCGATTTGCAACGTCCCGGCCGCAGGCTGCTGCGCCAGGCTGAAAGCCGCAATCCCCGTGGCGTCGGGCCCGGCATTGATGAACTCGGTGACCAACGTTTCGAGCTGGCAATCGACCTGCAACTCGGCGCCGGGGTCTGGCATGAAGCTCGGCCGCAGCAGTACCGTGCGGCTGTGGTGGTCAACAACGCCCGTCGCGGCGCCTGCGAGCTTGCCCGCGCCTGCCTCTGTGACGGTGCGCACCACGCCACCGCTGGTGTACTTGACCACAAGCGTGCCTGGCACGATGCGGTCGTACTTTGTCGCCTCGTCCTGGCCGCCCACGACCCAGCAGTACTCGGGGGGGCGGATGGCCGCGCCCTGGTTGGCGCGGTTGGTGTACGACACGCGGGCGCCATGGGTGAGCGCGATGGCACTGCCAATGTCCGGGATGGACTTGAGCGTGGCGCTGATGCTGCCTGTGAGGTAGTTGACCGCGCCGCCACCCGCCCCCACCAGCTTGCCGTTGCCGTCATCGGTCAGGGTGTAGCGCTGGCCCAAGGCCCAGAAGTCGATGAAGATCGTGCCGGGCTCAGGCAACGGGTTGCATTGCCAGACGAAGGTCAGGCCCGCGCTGGCTTCATCGATCACATATCGCTGTGTATGGGGCGTGATGCCCACTTCCACGCGACGCGGCGCGTCTGCGAGCAGGATCGTTCGGCGCGCGGCCGGCATCTGGTCGACCGAGGCCACTTCAGAGCGGCTGTTGGGCACGACTTGCGTGTAAATGCTGGCGAGCTGGAGCCAGGCGTCATTGATCTGGCTCGCCACGGTCAGACGAGTGGCGCTGTAAAAAAGTCCCGAGTCGCTATAGACCGTCTCGCGCGTGAGCGTCTTGCCAGCGGCACGCGCGAAGGTGCGCGCCGCAGGCGAGCCCGGGAAGTCGTACAAGAGGCCATCGAACAGCTCGCATGTCGTGACCTGGGCCAAAAAATCCACCAGCGAGCCGCCCGAGGTCTCGGTGAACATGCGCGTCACGGTGTCGGTCGCCTTGATGCGGATACGCTGCCGGCGCTCGCCCGCCTGGCCCTCGTTGTAGACCAGGACGAACGTGCGGCCGATGGCCGGGGGCGGCATGCCAGGCCGCTGGAAAACCTGGATGCTGCGCATCGTCGTGAAGTGGTTTTCGAGCAGGTAGCCCGCGAACTCGCTGCCAGCGGCCATGCCGCTCTCGATGCGCTTTGCAATGTCGGCGCGCGTTGCGAACGGGCTTTTGAGCGACAGCAGCGTCACCGAGACGTTGGGGTCTGCCGGAGGCTCGGCAAGGATCACATTGCAGCCCATGAATGGTGTGCGATCCGTATTCCTGAGCACGCCGAAAATCTGATAAATCTCGACGCGCCCGGTGGTCCTGGTCTCTTCGGAAATGTCTGGAAAAATCTCGTTCGACCGGCCCGATGTGAGCAGTTGGGAAGACGGCGGACCGCCGCCCTCGGGCACGTCGGCCATATTGGCAGAGCGTGCGAAACGGATGTCGCCTGCGAGCAGGGCCATATCAGATCTCCATGAACTTAAAAGATGGCACGTACTGCAGTTCGGAGGTGTGCTCTCCATCCAGCAGGCGCCATATCGGATCGGCCTGGAACTCCAGGAACAGCACGGTGCGCGGGGCGCCGCGCACGATGAGCTGGAACGTGGCGCCAGGCATGCCCTGCCAGGCCCTGAGCTGGTCGCACAACGCCCGTGAAATCCATGCCTGGGAGTCGCGGCCGTCCAGCGTGATCGGCCGCCCGGCCTGGCGCAGGCCGACGTGCACATGCAGCGCGCCGCTGGTGCTGTAGCGCGTCTCTGTGACGGCAGGACTCCATGCGTACTCATCTGTCCAGATGAGGCGATCGGACAGATCCAGCGTGGTGCCGGCGCGGGTGATCGTGATCATTGCGCCACTCCCTTCGCCTGTGCCAGCTTGCGCATGATGTCGACCTCAGTGTCTGCACTCTGCTTGCTGGTGTGGCTCGTCGTGCCGTTCAGGAAGCCCCAGGGCTCCACGCCATTGATGGTGATGTTGTTGATGTAGGTGTTGCCGCCCTGGCCAGGACTTGGGGCAGGAGCCGGGCCTGGGGCGGGAGTCGGCCCGGGCGCCGGCGTTGAAGGCTTGCCCTTTGCCTGCTCCAGCATGTAGGCCGCTTCATGCTTGCCGCTGTCGTCGTACTTGTAGTACTCGGCCATCTTGCCCAATGCCGAAGCGAGCGTGCTGTTCTTGCCGCCCCACCGGATTTGCACGTCCGAGGCCTCGTAGGGCACGTCACCGTTTGCGTCCAGGAACTGCTTCGACAGCTCGACAGCGACCGCTTCATCAAGTCCTGCCTGCTTGAGGTAGTCGATGATCATCGCGCGCGTCCACTGGAACTGCGTCTGACTGTTGCCTTTGGCGTCCGAGGTGAAACCGTCTTTATTGCGGTATCCCGAGCCGATGCGCTGCACGCCTTCGCCCAGTTCCTCTGGCTTGTCGCCTTCGCCGGGCCGACCATACTTTTCTTTGACGCGCTGCTGGTAGGCCGCCAGGGCGGCGTCCGCTTCCTTGACAGCCGATGCGACGCCCTTCCAGTCCCCTGCCATGGAGCCGCCCGCACGCCGGCTCGCATCCGCAGCGCTGCCGATGTTGTCGCGCACCTTGAGGATGTTTTTGCCGGCCTGATCGGTCTCCAGGTTGAAGCCGCGGATGGCGGCCTCGCTTCGCACCCACATTGGCGCAATGCCGTTGTTTGCGGCGATGGCGGCGTCAGCAGCGCGCTTGAACGACTCGCTGAGCTCCCGAGCGCTGGCCTGACCGCTTGTGGAAATGGTGGTGTAAGCGTCCTTTGCGGACTTGGCCGTGTCTTTCAGTGCGGCGTCTGACGTCACGCCAAGCTGACGCATCGCTTCCTTGACGTTTTGGATGCCGGGCAGCGCGTTCTCAAGCTCTGTTTTAAGAGCCTTGGCCTTCTCTTTGGCTTGATCTAACAAACCGTCAGCGAGCTTCCCGCCAAGCTCACCGCGCAGAGTCTTGACTCGCGTTGTCAGGGCGTCGAGCTCGGCCTGGTTCTTGGCGCCGTCGATCATCTTGGTCAATGCCAGGGCGACAACTGCCCCAGTGTCCACCCCTGCGGCCTTTAGTTCAGGCAACTGGCGGATCAGCACTGCGAGGTCGCTCTGGGCATTCTGGAAGCCCTGGCTCATCTTCCCGAATGCCGTGGGCACATCGATGCCGAGGTTCTTCGCAGCCTGCTCGGCTATCAGCATGAGCCCGGTTCGCGTAGCGCGCTGGAAGCTATCAACCTTCGCTTGCAGTGCATCGATCTCAGCCCGTGGCTTTTTCGAGTCGATAGCATCCCTCAGAGCCAACTTTGCGGCGTCCATCGCTGCGATGAACTCGGCCCGAAATTTCACGAGCTCGGGTCCGCTCAGCTTCTCGATCGCAGCTGGCAGTTGCTTGCGAAGCTGCTGTTCAAGGTCCACGCCGCGCAGCTTTGCAGCGGTCAGGTCTTCAACGATGTCCTTGATGGGGCTCGCGGCGGCCGGTTTCGTGTTGATCGCCGCTGCAACGCCGGCGAGTGCGGCCCGCGCGTCCTCTGCGGCCTTTGCTACCTGGCCAATGCCGGCCGCCCCAGCGGCGGCCCCGCCTGCGATGGCTTGCCCCGCTGCGCTACCAGCGCCGCCCAGCCGCCCGAGGCTGTCCGCTCCGCTGGTGGCTGCGGCTGACACGGCGCCTGGCGCCGACTCCGCGTCCTTCCACATGTCCGCCAGGATGGCGTCCATCTCTCGACCGCGCTGCAGGTAGCGGTCGAAAGCTGCGTCGACGGTGTCGCTCGTAAATACTGCAGCGGCGGCTTCTTTGAGCAGCACCAGGTCATTGACGAGGGCCTGGGCAAATCCGGCAAGGCCGACGCCAAACTTGCGCGCGAGCTCAAAGTTGTCACGCAGCATCGTGCCGATCTGCCAGCCCACTTCGAGGCCCGTCACGGCTAGCGCGATGTTGATCGTCTTCGGGATCTTGGAGAGCTCAAGCGACAGCAGCGATGCGGCCTTGCCCGTTGTCGCCATCTCCACAGCGAATGCACGCAGGGCCTGGACGCCCTGGATCGCCAGCGCGGCGGTCAGCGTTGCGCCGGCGCGCGCAGCGACGTTGGCGAGCGTGTCGAGGTTGTTCGCCAGACCGTCGATGGCGCGGGCCGCAATCGAGCTCTCGGCGGCACCTCCCGTCAGGCGGCCGATGAACAGCGTCCACTGCGTTTCCAGGTTTGTGAGCGCGCGGCCGACAGTCAGGGGCAGCGTGCCGAATTCTTGGGCCACGGCAGCAGATTGCCCCTGCAGCGCTTTGACGACCTTGGCCGATGTGAGCTGGCCTTGTTCAGCCAGGCCGCGCAGCGCTCCGACAGGCACATTGAGCCCATCGGCCAAAGCCTTCGCAAGTCGGGGGGACTGCTCCATGATCGAATTGAATTCGTCGCCCCGCAGGACGCCGGACTGCAGCGCCTGCACAAGTTGCGTAACCGATGCCTCACTCGCCTGCGCCGATGCACCGCCAACCTGAATGGCCTGGTTGATCGTCTTGGTGACCGCCAGCGCCTGGTTGTTTGTAATGCCAAGCTCTTTTGCGCTCGCTGCCAAGCGTCCATAGAGCTGGGCTGTAGCGTTCAGATTGGTGTTGGTGTCGAGCGCGACTTTGCCGATGCTCTGCACGGCAGCAGACAGATCAGCATTGGCCCCTACGGCGAGGCGTACCCTTGCCTCCAGGTTCTTGTAGTCATCGGCGACGGCCTGGACGCTTTTGGCGTAGTCCACCATCCTGTCAACGGCGAATGCCCCTGCAATAGCGCCCGCAATCTGTGTCAGCGATCCCTTGTAGCGCTCCGTGCTCTGCGTGGCGGCCTCTGTCGCCTTTGCGGTAGAGCCGTGGGCATTGCCCAAGTCGCGTGCGCGGGCGGCGGCTAGGTCGGCTGCAGCGGCTTCTACCCGCAGAGCGCGGGCATGGTTGTCGGCAGCCTCCAGTTCCTTTGTTTGCGCGGCAGTGAGCGGACCGATGGCCGACAGCTGCGCCCTACGGGCATCGGTGACGAGCTGGACAGCCTGGGCTTCCGCGCGCTTGGAGCCGGCGACCAGCGCCATCTGCTCGGACTCAATCTGGCGCAAGCGGTTTTGTGCCTGCACAGCGGCAGTCTCGTCCCCGCGTGCTGCTGCGCTGCGCGCGATGGCCTGCTGCTCATCGCGCGCCATGTCCAGATGGCGACGCTGCAGCTCGATCTCCGACTGTGCAACTTGCAGCCCTGAGCGGATAGCTGCGGCCTTGTCAGTCGCGGCCTTGGTGGCATCGTCAATTGCTTGGCTTGCTGCATTGGTAGCTTCAGCAAGCCCACGGGCCTGCTGTTCAGCCTGCTGCTCGGTCGTGGCCAGCCCCTGCAGCCTCGCCCCCGCCTGGACGGCATCTGCTTGAAGGCTGTCGAGCGCATCGCCTGCCTCGGTGCTGGTACGGCCCAGGTCCTGAGCGCTGTCTTTGACCTTCGAGTAGTCCTGCTCAAGGCCGGATAGACCCTCCCGGCCCTGGACGCCTATGCGGATCTCGTACTCGACTTTCTTGTCCGTCATGGCTTCCTACCAAGCGTGCGTTGTCAACTGTTATGCGGGCGATGTGCGGCCCGCGCGCTCCGCGCCTGGGCCGTACTCGCATCACGCCATGCTGGTCTTGTAGTAGCGGCTGATGGCATCGCCCACCTTGGTGGGGTCCATCAACACCGTGCCCTCGACATCGAGTGCTCCGAAGCCCTTGCTGATCAGCGCCAGGGTCTTGGTGATGCCCTGGCTTGCGCGCCAGATCTCCACGAGCACGGGCTTGCCGCCATCCGCTTCGTTGAGTCCACCAAAAGTCAGCTCCAGTTCGGGAGCCTTGGACGTGAGGGCCTCGATGGCGGCGTAGGCGCCGTAGGTGTAGCTCGCCCACAGCTCGTCGCTGTTGGCGATATCCGTAGCGTCCGGAAGCAGGTAGATGCCCTCGGGCCGCACCTCGTAGTTGCCTGTGGCCGTGACGGGAGTGGCCGTGGCCTTGTCAGCACCTTTTTTCAGGGTGACAGCCGTGGGCTGGATGTGCGCCAAGCGCAGCAGGCCGCCGAGGAAGGCATGGTGAGGCTCATCGACCACGACAGCGCCGTCGATGGATTGGGTGGTGCCCAGCACGCTGCGCGCATAGTTGATCACGTTCAGGTCGGCAAGCTTGAGCTTGACCTTGACCTCCTTGACGCGTCTCACTTCGGCATGCGTGCCGCCACCCAGGCGCGTCATGTCTTCTTGAGTCTGCACATCCTCGCTGTGCTCCAGGGACAGCTCCAGGACATTGCCGATGGGCATGGGGGCCATGGCCGCGCCGTAGGGACGGGCATAGACCTGGCCCACGTTCATGCTGGGCTTGTAGATTTGCTTGATGATTTCGGCCATTGCGGGCACTCCTATCGGTTGGGTTTGCGAAAGATCGTCTCGACCTGGAAGGCCGATGGGATGTACTGAAAGCCTGCGCTGTACTTCGCAGGAGGCGGGGTGATCAGCTCCAGCGTCCGGGTCGCGCCTGGCAGGCTGGCCCCAGCAAGCGCCCCGGTGACATGAGCCCCCAAGGCGCCGGCATCGAGCAGCGCCGCCTGGCCTGAGCGGGCCTTGGAGACATTGCGCACGGCGGCGACCACGTACCAGCGGTGCAGCAGGCGCCACTGCACCCCCAGCGCCTCGGCGACCGAGTAACCGCCATAGATCACGTGCACGGCCGGCGTGTGCTGCGCAGCCTCTTTCACGTCGGCCAGTTCAGCGGCCGTCAGCACAAGCACGGCGGGGCTCATTCCGGCCACGGCCTGGCGGACCAGGTCCACCAGGGCCGGCTGCAGCGCCAGGAAGTCATTGGCCTGCTCGATGCTCAAGCCTTGGGTGCTCATGCGAACCCCCGCAGGCTGTCGTCGGTGACCTGGCGCGGGCTGAAATGGTGGTAGACCTCGGCGTCACCGGGCGCGTCGCCCGCGAGCTGCAGGCCTGGTGCACCGCCCCATGGGCATGACAGCACTGCCTTGCCGTCACCAATGGCCTGCAGCTCGCGCTCGGCAGCCTTGTAGCGCAGATACACCTCATGCTCGGGCGCCAGGTCGCTGTAGAGGTAGTAGCGCGCCACGTCGCAGACGATGCGCGTGAGCTGGGGCGGAGGCACCATCTGCACCGCGCCGGGCTGGCCCGGTACCGGGGCGGGCTTGGTGCAGCCAGCCAGCGGTAGCCTGTAGATGCGCCCGACGAAGCTATCGGCGAAGGCTTGTGCGTCGTCCAGCGCACGTACGGCTTTCGGCTCCAGCACGGCGACCAGGTCGGGATCGGTGAGCTGGACCAGCTCTGCCTCGCCGTAGCGGTCGACCATGTCCTGGACAGTGGCGTAGTTCATGGCCGACCTGGTCAGGCGTGAATGTGCTTGCAGATTTGCACTTCGATCAACTGGCCCGCCTGGACAGCGGCGCCCAGCGCGACACCGCAGTGCTCCGCCGTGGTGGCGACTTTGGCCCGGCCCGTGGCATCGGAGAGGACACGGTCGCCGAAGGCGATGGGCTCGGCCGCTTCGACCAGGTAGCTGTAGCTGGTGACCACAGGAAGGGCTTCACCAACCTCTGCATTGGTCTCGGATACCCCCTGCGAGTCCTTGGCGCCACCGCCTGCGGCGGGATAGCCGCCGTCGTAGGCGACGAAGCGATGGGCTTTCAGAATCGCCGTGGCCACGATCGTGACAGCGTGCTGCTTGTCAAATTGGCGGCCTGTGTTGTTTTGCGATGCCATGGCTTTTTTACTCCTGGGCTGGGTTGGACTTCTTCCCGCCCTTGGCGGCAGGTGCAGCGGTCTGGCTCGTCTCCGTTGCGGCGGAATCTGTGCCGGCTTGCTGCTGCGCCTGGGCGGTGTCAGCAGCCTGGCCGGCCTGACCAGAGCCGGAGGCATCTGCTGTGGCGGCACCGGACTGGCCGTCTACGCCCGCATCGGTCGAGCCTGGAGCCGTGGTGGTGGATGCGCGCTCATCCTGGAAGCGTTGACGCGCTTCTTGGAAGGCGCGCTGCGCTACGGCCTCCTCCTGTTTGCGGGCTTTTTCAGTGGTCGCTTGCGCTTCGGGGTCCATGGCGGCGCCGCTGTCCAGCAGCTCCTTTGCGTCATGGCGGCTCAGGTCTGGCAGCTCCTCGCCAGGCTCAATGACGGTACGCACACCGTTCAGCATCACGGCGGTGGCGACCAGTGCAATCAGTTTGCTCATTTCAGGTTCCTTGGGTTGCGTGGTTCGGACGACCCCACGAGCCAACGGGGGCTCGTGGGGCTTGTCCAGGCCAT
Source organism: Delftia acidovorans (assembly GCA_031286585.1). Lineage (GTDB taxonomy): Bacteria > Pseudomonadota > Gammaproteobacteria > Burkholderiales > Burkholderiaceae_C > Comamonas > Comamonas acidovorans_A. Next base: position 199,365 of record JAITUC010000011.1, on the reverse strand, counting down.
TGCTGGCCTTCTCTCGCGGCAGGGTGTTCGGTGGGCTACTTGGCGTTGGTGAACAGGAAAGCAGCCACGTTGTAGGCAACGTTGGGCTGGCGTTCATAGGTCGCGCCATAGATCCAGGACTTGGTGCCGTCCGTGGTGAAGTACGGTGTCTCGGCGAACGGATGGCCTTCGATCACGTTGGTGAAGCCGAAAGCGGGCTCGGCCAGGCTGATGTCGGAGCTGCCGCCAGCGCCGATCTTGGGCACGTAGGCGAGGACAGCGTTGTTGCCCCAAACGTCGCGGCCGGTGTCGGTTTCGTCTATCCAGACCGCGTCGCCCACGTTGATCTCGCTGACGTTGAGGATGGTCTTGAGCTGCTCGATGTTGGCGGGGCCGAGGTTGGTGGTGGGCAGGTAGCTCTTGACTTCCTTGTTGGTGCTCAAAGCCGTAAAGGCATCTGCGCTGAGATCCAGCTGGTTCGGACGTTTGCCGATCTTCTTGCGAATCACATCGGCCGCCGCCCGGATATCGGTCACCGGGGTGCCCGTTTCCGCGCTCCACTTGGTGGACCCTGCAAGTGCCAACACATGGCCCGGCGCATAGGTATCGGGCGAGGTCGCCAGCTGGGCGACTTCGAGCTCGTAGTCCAGGCCCAGTATGTCGTTGGCGGTCGCCATGGCGATGCGGGACACTTCCAGGTAGTTGCCAACGTTGAGCCTGCGGCTTTCATCGGCTTCACGCAGCAGCTCACGTGGCATGGGCACGTCCACGGCATGTTGCTTGACCGAGTAGACCTTGCCCTCGAACTTGATGTTGACGCGCTTGGTGGGGCCACCAGGCGCGCGGCGCAGGTTGTAGCGACGCAGCCGCTCGTCGCCCAACTGGGCCAGAGTGACGCTGGACAGCGCCTGCGGTAGGCGCGGAAACAGTTTTTCCCCGATGTAGGTGCCCTGGCCCATGCCCAAGAGCAGGTTGGTCAGGATGGGGTTTTGCTTGAGCCGGATCTCGGCAAGGGTCATGGTCATCTGGGCAGTTCCTGGTGATGAGGTGATAGGGAGCGCCGCTCAGCTGGTGAAAGACGAGGTGACGGCAGTGATCGCTTCGGAGTAGTTCACCTTGTGCTTGCGCGCGTACTCCTGTGCGGCCTGATCGATCTCGGCATCGCTCTTGCCTTTGGCGTTACCGCCTGGTGGCTGGCCGCTGTTGCCGCCCGCGAACTCACCGAAGCTCACGGCTGGCTGGCCGCTGGAGATGAGTCCCTGCAGCCAAGCGGACGGCGAGATCTTGGTCGTCGTGTCGCCCTCGGCGAACTCGACAGGCTTGGCATCGGCCAGCGCCTCAAGCGTGGCAACGGCCATGGCCTTGTCCTTGGGCAGCAGGCGGCCGGCCTTGACTTCGGCCTCGGCGAAGCTCACGAAGGCGGCCTTGCGGTCGGCGCGGGCCTGCTCGGCAAAGGAAGCGGCCTTCGCAGTGGCGTCCTTGGCGGCCTGGGTTTGCGCAGCAGCTTCGGCCTCAGCCTTGGCGCGGGCGTCCTGTTCGGCTTTGAGTTTTGCATTGGCTTCGTCCAGTTGGGCTTGCAGTTCTTTGCTCATGTCAGCGGGCTCCTGATCAGTGGTGACGGGTTCGGAAAAGCAGACAGCGCGCTCGGCGCCGTCTTCGGAGAAATTGACGTCCTTGAGCCCCTTGACGGCAGGCGGCTGGGCACCGAGCCATGCGACATGGCGCAGGTACCAGATGCCGGGCTTGGGGTTGCTGGGGTCTTGCGGGTGGTAGAACGAGGCGCTGCGCTTTTTCACGCGACCGGCAGCGGCGATCTCGGCGAACTGGGGCTCGACCTGCTTGTTCTCGGCGATCTGCAGCGAGCCGTCTTTCACGGCCAGGCGGGCGACCCAGCCGTAGGCGGGTGCGTTGTGCTTGGGGTGGCCGACGGTGTGCGGCGCCTCATGGACGGCAGGGTCGTAGGCCGCCACGGCTGCGGCGAGGTCTGCTTCGCTGATGTGGTGCACGGTGCCGTCATCGGCCATGCGTGCGCCAGCACGGAAGATCTCAATGCCCTCGGGCAGCTTAGGTTCTTCGGCGGTTTGGGTTGCAGCGGCTTTCGTCATGGCCGCTACTGTCGGCATCAACGCATTCCGCGACTAAATGACGCGCACCACAGATTGGAGACAAAGAAGCCCCGCGCGCACGAGGCGGGCGGGGCTCAAGGGCTCGGCCGGGACGTCAGTCCAGTGGCAGCGTCGCCTGGCGGGAACGCCATTGGTCGCGGCGCCAAGTGGCCTGGATGCGGCGCACGCGTGACACCGTCAAGCCCGTAGCCGCAGAAACATCACGATAGCTCATTCGTTGCTCAAGCAGCTCCAGGACACGGCGGGCCTTGGAGCTTGCCGCGACCAATGTGCCTACGGGGATGTAGGGTTGTGTTCCGCCGAGATCCGTTGCGATGCCCAGCGTCAAGGCGACGGAAAGGCGCGCGAGGGCTTCGGTATGTGCCGGTCCCACCCCCGGGGCGGATATGAGGGTGATGTATTGGCTTGTCGCGAAGTCGCGCCAAACCTCAGGCCAGTCCTGCGGGATCACGGCATTGAGTGGCCCGAATTGGGCCGCGCTCAACTCGGACGGATCGGGGCGATCAAACAGGTCTGCAGACATGCATCAGGTTCCTCGCTGTTTCCAGGCCTTGAGGGCTTCAATCAACGTGTCAAGCTGGGCATCCTTGCAAAAACGCAGGCTGGAGACGCCAACCTGACGCTCGACCCAAGCATCCAAACCCTTGCGGCTGTGGTTTTGCACGACGCCATCTCGGTGCAGTTGATGCCACAGCGCCCATACCTTGCGCTCGCGGGGACGGGCGCGTTCCCTGGCCTGTCCAAACTGAGTGCGCGTTAGGGGCAGCTTCAGCGTTGGCGTGGCCACTCCCATTCGATCGGCCAAGCCCTGCATATGGTCCCGCACCTTGAGCTGCTCAGCCGGCGTCATCCCTTTGCTACTGACCTTGCCTGTAAGGTGAGACAGCAGCGCGCGATAGTCGTCGTCCGTGAACTGCAGCTTGGATTTGAGAACGTGGATTGCTGCTGTGTGGTTTGCCATCTTGCCCCCCTCAGCCAAGTACGAGTGGCCCAAGCCAGGTGTTCCACAGGCCGAGCAAGCTGGACAGCAGAAACAAGACCTGTTGCGCGAATAGGCCCCAATACGCACGGCCACGGGCAAATGCCAGCCAGGACAGATTGCTGACGAGGAAGAGGCCAAAGGCCAGAGCCGGATTGATCAGCGTCGCCATCAGCAGCGCACCAGCGATGCCCGTGACGGCGCCCAAGATCTCACTGCTCTTGGATGCCTTCATGGGGCCACCTCCGAACTCGGAGCACGATCCAGTGCCAATCGCTCGGCGGGCAACTCCAGCGTCTGGGCCACCAAGGCGCCCCCGGCATCACGCGCGACTGCCAGCAACTGTCCCGTGCGGGAGGCCAGGCGGGGCGCCGTGTAGTCCTGCCCCGCATGGCGCACTAAGCCGCCCTGTCGCACGCGCCGCAGGAACCATGAGGATTCCACGATGCCGTGACGACCCTTGTAGCGGCTCCAAGCCTGCAGGATCTTGCGTGGATCGTGCGGCCAGTAGCCATGGCGCAGCCGGTGCACGGTGCCGTTGGCAATCCCCAGCGACCTGGTCACCTCACTGATGCTTCGTTCACGCAAGAAGGTCAGCAAATCGGCGGGCGCGGATGCGGGGCCGTACAAGCAATCGGAGGCCAGCGGACGTGCGCTGGCATTCACCGCCCCCCGTTTTTGGCTTGTACCCCCCTCCAATCCGTTCCCAGGGGCAACTATGGGCTTTGGGGACGTTTGCATATCGGAGATACGGAAGTTGTTGACGCTTTTGGTCATGGGCGCCCCCCGATTCGCTTGAGTGGCGAGCTTGCCGCGATACCGTGATTGAGTTCGGCGCTTTGGCCTGCTCTTTGGCCTCGCTCGAAGTCGTCGTGCTTGACGTTCTTTCCCGTGGTGCGGTCCTTCACTTTGGCTTTCTCCATCGCGGGATGCTGGTGTGCCATGTAGCGCGTCACCAGCGCTTGGTCGCCCGAGCTGCCCGCGAAGGCCTGCAGCTGGCCACGCACGCCCGAGACCCACCCCATGGCATACAGGTCGCCCCGGGCTACCTTGGTCTTCGGTTTACAGTTCTTGGACTGCAGGCCCATATGCGCGCGGCGGTCTTTGGCGCACTGGCGAGCCAGCACGTCAAAGGCATAGCCGGCCACTTCTGCGGCCAGTCCCACACCGACGAAAACGAACTGGCGCTCTTTGCGCCAAGTTCGATTCGGAGCCAAAACGGGATGCATCTGTGTGAAGTACTCACAGGCAAACACCTCTGCCACAGCATGCGCCAGCGCGGCTTCCCATATGACCAGCGGCACACTCGGCGCCTTCCGGGGCGATTCGGACACGTCAGCAAGACTGACCTCTGTCTCCGACAAGCCGAATTGCTCCATGAGCTTTTGCGCTTGGCGCAGTGCTGCTGCAGCTTCGTGCGGTTCGGGACTCGCTGCCAGAGCCAGGCACTTCTTGATTTTGAGGAGTGCTTCGTCGCGCGTCATACAGCCGCCAGGTCCAAAACGATGGCGTCATAGGCGCCGGTCTGCTCATTGCGCTGGTACACACGAACATAGACGGCTGTGCCCGTGTTCTGGATGCTGTCGCGGATTGCGGTCATGGCCCGCTTCCACTCGTCGTCCTCGATCCCCAGGCGTAGCAACTCCAGCACAGCCGAGGTCTTGATCTGGCCCTTGCTGTCGGTGCGGAAAGCTCGGTCCACCAGAACGCGGATCTTGTCGTCGGCGCCTTCGCTCCAGCGCACGATGCAGTTGTTGATCAGCGCCTTGGCCGCTTCGATCTCTTCGGTGAACGCGATGCGTTCGGCCGTGGAGCGAATGAGTTTGAAGCCTCCTTCAAAACTTGCAGCCTGGACGTTGCCCTTGGGTCCACCCAACTGAGCGCCGTAGCGGTCGCCGCAGATCTTGACCAGGTCGTCGATCTCGGCCAGTGCGTCGCGCTTGAACTCGGCCAGGGCCTTGTTCAAGGCTAGAGCACGCGCGGCCAAGCGCACGACCACTTCGTCGCGCAGAAGGTCTTGCTCCTTGATCTGGGCCAGGGGCACCAGGTGACCGCTGGCATTCTTGCGATAGCCCTCAGGCACGGCCACAGCGGCGGGAATAATTTCTGGAATTGTTTGTTGTGTCATCTGTAGGTCCCCGTCAGCAACGGACGCCCCGGCTAGGGCAATTGAGGAAATCCAAAGCGCCAGTACGAGTCGTGTCCATCCTTGGGCAGGCGGAGGGGGTCATGAGAGCCGGCGCATAGCGCTCGACTGGCGCTGGAATTTGCGCCGGTACCTGTGCAACCTCCGCAGGAGGAGCGATCGGCGCGTCTGGCGCCGCACTGCGCGTAGGCTTGCTAGGCCGTGCCGCCCGCTCAGGGAACAGGCCGCGCACGCACGGCTTGATGGAGTACAGGTCAGGCAAACCCTGTATCGCTTCTACCTGCAGCCATCCGTTGGCGCGCAGATTTGACAGCCGCTTGGCCAAGCCGCCTTTTGTGTCTGTAGGCACAACCTCGGTCAGCTTCTGGCGGGTCTGTGGACCGAACGTGCGCAGGTATGCCACGATGGCTGCGCTCTCGGCGCTCATGTTGGATTTGCGAGCCATTCACTGCTCCTTGCACATGGCATTGCCCTGGACGAGGCCATCCAGGAACACGGCGTTGAGATCGGGGGGCGTGGCTTGGCGTGCGACCACGAAGGCAAGCGCCGACAGCGCGGCCACGAGGGCCGCGGCGAGCCAGAGCACAAGCGGCACGAGGGGATGCTTGCGGCGGCCCATCACGTCAGCTCCCGGCGCGGTACCGCAGACACAGCGCCCTCGAACATGGACAGGCCCATGTCGATTGCGGCCCAGTCGGAGCGGAACAGGCCGCTGACGACGGCGCTGGTGCCATCGTCCATATGGATCAGTACGAGGTAGCGATGCATCATTCGCCCCGATCCACAAGCGCGATGAGCTTCCCAGTGACGCGGTCCTCGCCGCCCTGGTGGGCTAGGTTGATCGCACCCGAAACCAGGTTATTGATTGCCAGCGGGTAGCACAGCGAGCGGGGCCCAAGCGTTCGCTGGCCGCGCACGCGCGTCTCAGAAGTCACACGGAGCCGGGCAATGATGGCTTCCACGGCTTCGGGCGCGAAAATCTTCTCGAATTTGCCTCCGACCCTGTCCAGCTTGTGGCGCAGGTAGGATTCGACATCGTTGTCGATGGGGTCCAGGTAGCGCTTCTCAAGGCGCTGGACTACCTCGCGCACGTCAAAGTCGTTGTCGCCCAGCTTCCAGTCCAGTTCAGTCTGGCCGATGATCAGGATGGAAAGCAGCGAGGTGAAGCCGTCGTCCAGCTCGTAGAAGCCCTTGAAGTGCCGGATGGTTGGGCGGGCCAGGCGATGGCCCTCTTCAATGATGAGGACGTGCCGGTTGCCGACCTCTGCGCTGGCGCGCAAGGCGTCATGCATCTGGGCAATTCGCGCCTGGTGGGATTGCTTCACTGCCGCGCCAGGGAGGCAACGGCGGATCACTGAGGTAACGATGTCTTCTGCACGCAGCGGGCGGCCCTTGCGCTCGTGATCCTCCATACCCACGATATAGGGTTCAATCACGATGACCGGCTGATCCTGCGTCTTGATCCAGTGAGCCAAGTCCTTGCGCAGCGTGGACTTGCCAGCACCGGACTCCGCGATCACGGCAAGCATGCCTCCATGCTGCGCCACATTGCGCACCGCCGCGCGTACACGGCGGATGTTGTCATTCATGAACACGTCCGCGATGCCGCGCATCTCGTTCGTGAAGGGATCGCGCTCCAATCCGAAGTGATCCCGGGCGTCCGGGGTGATCGTGTGCTTTCTGGGTAACATGTCTTCGTCCTTGACTTGATCGGTTTTGGGGCCGGAGTGAGTGGCTTGCGCCATCGCCTGTCGTCCCGCGTTGGCGCGCGGGGCGGCAGGTGCTTCGTTGAACGTCGCTGCCACCGTCTCCGGGGAAGCGCCGCACAGCGTCAGGTACTGGCGAATACTCTCTTTGAGCGTGTTCTCGCCACCGCCACTGGCTCTGGGCCAGTGGTTGAACTTCATGAGCTTGTTGATCGTGGCGGCGCTGACACCTGTCTGGCGTGCGCAGTCGGCGATGGAGCCGCCCACGGCTGCCAAGTCACGTCGCAGGTTGAGCATCACGCGCCTCCCACCGCCCGCAGGCCTTCAAAGGGTTGGGCATCACCCGACTCAGCGTTTTGGCCGCGCAGGAACTGCGCCACCAGCGCCTCGACCTGGTCGGCCGGCATGGCGTCTGGCCAACGGCCCTTGATGAAGCGGTTCTCATCGCGGGTGATCGGGCGGCCGATGCGTTTAGCGATGCGCTGAATCGCTGTGCCGGTATCGACCTGGTCGAGCACCTCGCCATTGGTCAACGGGTTGCGGAACTCCACCTCGGTGCCCCTGCGCGGCAGATAGGACGGGATCTGCGCGTCGCGCATGCGCTTGAGCGGGTCGATCACTCCGCCCATCACCTGTGGCCCTTTGCCCTTGGCCATGGCCTTGCGGACCTCTGCCGCCTCGGTCACCGTCTTTGCACCGGTCGCCAGCAGTTCGATCTCCTGCATGTGGTCCTGGGCGGGGGTGTCGGCATGGCGCTTGAACGATTCGCCGATCACGGCTGATCCATCATGGAAGCCAAACTCGCCCCTGACCTTGAGTTCCAGCACATGGAAGCACTCATGCCCCTGGTCATCGACGCCCACGGCCTGGGCGGAATCTTGGCGCCAGGCGTTGCGCACAATCTGCAGTTTCTGGCCGACGATCACCCCTGGCACAGCCGACACGTCCCAGGTCTGGCCGTGGAATTCCACTTCCAGGAAGTCGTTGACCAAGCGCTGTTCGGGCGCCGACACCGCGACCTCGCGGGCGGCTTCGATGCCCGGACCCAGCATCAATTGATCCGGCGTGATCCGCATCCAGGCCTCATACCGGGGCATGTTGTGGCGCGTGTGTACCTGGGTCGCGTTGAACCAGCGCGCCCACATTACGGCCACTTCGTTGATCTGCTCCAGCGTCTCCAGCTTCAGCAGCTTGAAGGCTGTTTCCAGGCTGCGTTCCACGATGTCCTGGTGCTTTTCCACCTGGCCTTTGGCACGCGGGTTCTTGGGTTTGTTGATCTGCACGCGCACACGCAGTGCCTTGCACAGATTCAGGAACGGCGGGCTGGTGTTGGCGCCGCCCGGGTCCAGCATCACCATACGGGGCACGCCATAGAAAGGATCGCTGCCGCGCTGGTGCACCGCCTGGATGAACACCTCGGCCAGGTTGCCCCCGGTTTCTCCGCCCACCACGTACCACGCAAACACTGCGCCGCTGGTGTGGTCTGTCACCACATAGCGCCACAGGCTGTCCATGATCTGGCGCTCCAGGTTCTTGGGCTTGTTGCCGTAGTACTCGGTCCAATCGGCCACACGCAGGCCGGTGTCGTTGCCCCGCGCAGGGAGGTAATACATGACGCAACGGCTGGCGTCGATCTGCCAGCAGTGGTTAGGGTGCAGGCTTGCCATGCGGATGGCCGGGGCAGGCGCCAGCAGTTGGTCAGGGTGGAAGCGGTACTTGCGCAATGCAGTCACGATGGCGGACACCGACAGCGGGACGAGTTCGCCATCGGCTGTCACGCGCTCAGCCCGTATCAATCCGTTGGCGCGCAGTTCCTCGACGGCATCCTTCATGGACATGACGCGCTTGCCGTTCTTTCGCATGTGCTCCATCACATCCAGGCTGATGCGCGCGGCTTCCTGCCGCGTCAGGGCGGAGGCCCCCGCATCGGAGCGGCGCTTGCGCGGGGCCGCTGTCGAAACGACCACGGCATTGATCTTGCGGATCACCGTTTGCACGGACAGGCCCAGCTCCTGGGCAGCCTCGGCATAGATGGCGGCTTTGCTGCCCCAGCCGGCCGCCTGCAGGGCCTGGCCGTAGTGCACCAGTCGCTGTGTCATGGCAGGATTCGGCGAGACCATGATCATCAGCTCGCTGCCTGCGCCGAGCCGCTGGAGGGCATGCCTGAAATGGCGGACGTATCCAGCCAGGCCGGCATTTCGGACTTGGCCTGCAGCTCGGTGCCCAGACGGCCCGCGACCGTAGCCAAACGCTCCCGGATCAGCTCCAGTTGCCCCTTGACCCATGCGCTCTGGCTATGGCCCGATTGCTCGCCGTGGGCGATCACCTGCTCCAGCCCTTGGCACAGGGGGCCCAGGATCTCGGCTTCTATGGTTTGGGCTATGTCCTGGGCCTGGGTGCGCAAGTGTGCAGCCAGGTCATCGGGTGTGGCCTGTGCCAGGCGCCGGGCCTGCTTGCGCAGATCGGCCACCGTGCCCTCCACGACCTTCTTGCTGGCTGCCAGCTCGGCCGCCTGGTCGTGGGCGTCCTGCAGCTCCTTGCCCATGGCTTCCTTCTCCTGGGCGTGGCGTACGGCCAACTCCTGCAGGAGGTCAATCACTTCATCCCGGCTCTGAGCTTCCTCCACGGCCCTACGCACCAGTTCCTGGTCGGGCGCGGGTAGGGCCTTGATGGCGTTGTAGTCGCGCTGATGTAGGCCCAGGCGCTCGGCTTGTTCAAAGGCTTCTTGGCCGATGAGACGCTGGTTACCCGCCAGCATTTGCATCCGCGCATAGCCCCTGCCGAGCTTGGCTTGGCAAAACTCGTCCAAGCTCGAAAAATTCAAACCGTTTGAACTATTGGGATTGCGAAGATGCCGCCAAGCCTTTGATTTTTTTACGTTTTCATAAATAGAGAGTGCCGCAGACTCTGAAACGGTTTGAATAAATGTCAACGCTTCCAGCCGGCCAAGGTCAATGCCCGCCGCCAGAACCTCGTCCATGGTTTCATGGGCCACGGCCAATTGAGTCGGTGCTGCATCCAGCGTGGACAGTGCCGCTTCATTCAGCCTCGGCGTGTCTGCAGAGGCCATTGTTGTCTTAGGGGTGCGTGCCATCTGGCGGATCTCCTCAGTTGCTCAATGTGTAGTTGCGCTCAAGCTGGTCCAACTCGTTCTTGGCGCGGTTCAGGTCTGCCATCACGCGGAACGACAGCCGGGCAAAGCGTGTGGTGATGCGAAAGCGTTCGGTGGCGGGGTCTTTCTCGACCCAGCCTTTACCGATCAGGATTGCGGCCGTGCGTGTCACATAGGAGGGTTGACAGCGCATGGCTGCAGCCAAGTCTTTGTTGCTCATGCCGTCAACCACGCGGCCGGCCAAGATTTCGAGCATGTCCAGCGCACGTATCACTTGGGCGCCTGTTTTTGCCTCTTCTTGACTCATTGCTGCCCCCGGCTAATTTGCTGCTCTTGGAAATAGTCCATAGTCAAAACTCCAGTTGAGGTGAGGCGTAGCGCGATACGTTTTGATGGTGGAAGGCGACATGCTCCAGATGCATGCGCAACGCGTCCAAAGTCGCTGCAGGGTCCGCCGAAGTAGGGTCGGCATAGAACTTGGTGAGTAGGTCAAGCGCTGCGGCACAACTGCTGTTGACCGCCAACAGCTCGCCCTCGGTAACAGATCGGCCCGTGGGCATGGGAACCGTCAGGCGGCCTGCCGCACCGGCATACCAATCGGTCACGAAGTGGCATCCACAGACCAGCTCATAGGTAGGCACCAGATTTGCAGGCATTCGGCCCGTTCCCAACCATTTGTAGAGGCTGTCATGCGTGACGCCCATGCGGTCGGCAATCCGTTCCACGCCCAGGTTCTGGCGCTCCTGGGCAAACTCTTTGCATAGGCGCAGAGCGTGCACCAGGCTATTGGCACGCACGTTTTTCCAATTGCGGCGGCTCATTGGAAAACCCTCCTGAAAAGGACTTCGAAAATCGATTCACCTTGGAAAGCCATGGACTGGCACAGTGCGGCCATCGAATTGACAAGGAGGGCTTTCATGCAAACACGCGAATTTGACGAACTGGCTGGCCGCATAGAAGGCGTAGGGCAGGCATTGCTGTACTTGACGGCAGAGATGGAAATGCGCGGGTTCATTGATGGCCTCCGGGTGACACAGGCTTGGCGCTCGGCTCAGCGACCAAACGTGCTGCCGGTGCTGGAGACGGCTCGCCGGACGCTGTGCGAACTGGCGCAGGCGCTGGACGACGCTCGAACGAGCCGCCAATCACAACCGCGCTCCTGAGGAAGCCGTACTGATTGCGTTCGCCGTTCAAACTGCTGCTCCATGCATGCTGGTTGCAGCGCTGTGGCCGATTGCGGCCGTGACGGGTGCTACCCGTGCTGGGCGGTCAGTGAGGACGCCATGCTTCATGCCGAGCAGCACAGCGATGTTGTGGCTCATGCCGCGCAGGCATTTTTTTCGCCCGGCAAGGATCTCGCGGACCAGGCTGTGATGGACATTGTTTTCCCTGGACCACTGGGAGATGGTGATGCCCTGGTAGTCCAACCACGCGCGGGCTTCAGCGGCTGTTCGTAGCTGTTTCATAGCATGTCAAAATCGTGTGAGTTGGTGTGATTGATCAGGGGTGCAGCGGCCGTCTTGGAGGGGGCTGTGCACATGTTTTTGGGCCCTTGCTGGTGTTGGTAAGCGTTGCTTGGTTGGCTTGGGTGTGATTATGGTAGAAAAAACTCTACCCATCAATACGGTGGTAGAAATTTATGAACCTTTGCGAGCGCATTAAGGAAGAGCGCGAACGTCTGGGGTACAGCCAGACGGCCTTCGCTGCGTTGGCAGATGCCTCTAAGCACTCGCAGATCAACTGGGAGAAGGGGGCAGCCTCGCCCAACGCTGCGGCGCTTGCGGCATGGGCTGCTGCGGGGCTTGATGTGCTCTATGTCGTCACAGGCCAGCGCAGCCAACCGCTTCCGCCGGCTGAGGCACTGCCTGCGCGCCAGCGCGCGCTACTAGACAACTACGAGCACTCTGACGAGGAAGGCAAAAAAGTTATCGAAGGCGCGGCAGTTCTGGCAGCGCAATCGCCGAAGAAGGCCGCGCGTGGCGGCCAACGATGATTGATCTACGAGAGGAAGGGGAAATCCATGCGACGAACGTGCATGAAGTGCGGCCATGTCAACAGCGCCGCCAGCGGCGATTCTCTTGAGGCCTGTCCGCAGTGCGGCGCCATCTATAGTCGAGTAGAGGAGGCCATGGCCAACGGACAACTGCGACCCATCGTGCCGCGCAATACTGTTGCCCCTGCAGTTTCGCAAGGACCGGCACCCGCGCCAGTCACTGGCCAACCCCGCGCGACGACGGACTCGGTAGACGTATACGAGTTCGCACAGGCACTGCGCCGACAGTCTTTGTATCCGACGTTTCGTAGTTTGGTGAGGCTGTTCTATTGGATCTGGATGTTGCTGGCAGTCGTCACAGGCATAGGTACGTTGATCGCTCTTGTGATGGGCACGGGAATCACTCGGTATGGAGGGACCATCGGCGGCGTTTTCATGACGCTGTTTTTCGTGCTGGTGGCGCGAATTACCACTGAAGTTTCGCTCATGATGGCCGATTTAAGCGATGCGGCAGTTCGGCTAGCTGCTAAGCAGAGCGTGGAGTGAGTTCGTTAGCATCCTTTTTCAACATCACTTAATTTTTCACCCAGGAGATTGAACTATGACCGACAAGAAAAAACCGCCACCGCCACCGCCACCACCACCGCCACGTCCTGCGCCCTCGCCAAAGCCGCTCAACGAAAGTTTCAGCAACGACCGAACGATCAACTTTAGTCCTTCTCCGTCGCCGCCGCCTAGGCCAAAGGGCTAAGACAGGTGCGAAGCTGGATCTCCAGAAAGATGGCTGATTTCAAGGAATTTTCCCGAACAGTCATCTGCCGCCATTTACGGTGCCAAAAGATGACAGATCCCAACTCGAAGCCAGCTCCTTCGCAACCATCCCCTGAAGAGGAACGGAAGGACGCAGTGTGGGGCCGTAGATGCGACCTTCTTTACAGGGGGAAGGTACAGCTTCGCTATCATAAACGGCGCCAAATGTTCTTTGACCGCATTGATAAATGGTCAAAATCGCTGACGCTAATGCTCAGCGCAACTCTAGTTGGTGCAGACATCAAGGACTCGCTGCCCTACCTTGCTTCCGCAATCTCATTTTTGACTCTGCTGGCTCTTGTCTTTTCTTACAGTGAACGCAAGCAGACACATAAGGAACTTGCGGAAGCGTACGGCGCCTTGCTTTCCAAAATTGAAGAAATTCCGCCGTTGATAATCTGCGATCAGCCCGAAACAGTTGCCGCTTGGGCCAGTGAGTTAGTGAAAGTGGGGACCAAGGCTCCTCCTCCATTAAAGCGATTGACCCTGTACTGCGAGCGCGAGGAAAACATCGCTTCTGGTGAAAAAATTCAGAAGCAACAAAAATGCTGGCGTAACGTTTGGTGGCTATTTATGTACTATTTCTGAAAATCTTGACACGATGGCCAACTATGTTTCGCCTTCCTCATAGTATGTGCCGAAGGCTTCATCAATCAATGGTGCGCGCCATTTAGTACTCTTCGCGAGCGTGCGGCATCCTGCCGTGCATGAAACTACGCGACTCCATCCCCCTTTGGCTGCGCGCTCCGCGCAATTCTCTTTGGCTGCTTGCGGCAGTGTTGCTGCTGGCGTTGATCGCACTGATCTCGCCGCAGCAGTTGCCAGTGGCCCTTTACAAGGCATCGCTGATCTCGCTGGCGGCGGTGCTGGGCTATTGGCTCGACAGAGCGTTGTTCCCCTACGCGCGGCCCGATAGCTACTTGGTGCGTGACTGGCGACTGGGATCGTCCGAGCCCGAGGGCGATGTGGACCATCCCGTGGTGCCTGCCTACACGCGGGTGTTCTCGGCTGCAATGCTGCGCCGCGCCCTGGTCGTTGCGGCCGTGGTGCTGGGCGTGGCTATGGGGCTGTGATGCGCAGGGGGAGCCGAGTTCCGTCCTGGATGTGGTGGTTTGTCGCGCTCGTTTGTCTGGGGGCGCTGGCAATGGACCCAGCCCAAGCCCAGATCCCGCCTGCCGCTCAACAGCATCGGGCCTTGCTGATGCGCACGGCGCATTCAGTCTGGGGCCTCGACGCTCCCATTGCGGTCTTTGCCGCGCAGGTGCATCAGGAAAGCGCCTGGCGACCCGATGCCGTCTCAAGCGTGGGCGCTGCAGGCCTGGCCCAGTTCATGCCCGCAACCTCGCGCTGGATCTCCACGACCGATGCGCAGTTGCGCGACAACCAGCCCTTCAATCCCGCATGGGCGCTGCGCGCGTTGGTCCTGTATGACCGCCAGTTGTTTCAGCGTGCGCCGGCCCACTATTCGGCGCGAGACCGCATGTGGGTGGCCCTTCGGGGCTACAACGGCGGCGAGGGCCACTGGCGAGCAGAGGCAGCGGCCACGGGGCTGACCAGGCCGACACGCGACCAGGTCGATGCGTCATGCGGCAAAGCCCGTCGCGCCGCACTGCACTGCGCAGAAAACCTCGGCTATCCGCACCGCATCCTGGTCGTGCTGCAGCCGCGCTACCTGCAATGGGGCCCGGGCCTATGAACCGGCCAGCGCTTGCTCTTTCCATCGTGCTCGTCGGGCTGCTGCTGACCGCTGCGGCCGGCGTCGTGGGCTATCGGCGCGGCCATGCGGCGGGCCTGGCAGCCGAGGTGGCTCGTCAGGATGCAGCCGCTGTGCAGGAGCTCACCGGCCTCATCACATCGCAGCGCGATCTGATCGAACAAGCCAACACCGCCAGCGCAGGCCTGCGCGAGACCATGGCCGCCCGCGTTGTCCAGGACCAGCGTTTTTCCAAGGAGTTTCGTAATGCGCTCAAGCTTTCGGCTGCTGCCCGTGCTGGCTGCCGCTTTGATGATGACAGCGTGCGCCAGCTCGGCGCCGCGCGCGACCGCGCCGCTGCAGCAACCTTCGGCAGTGGTTCCGGCAGCAGCAATGCAGCCATGCCCGGTGCCTCCAATTCTCTCCAGCGGTGAGGCCGACGACGTGGCCGCTGCTCTGATGGACATGTATGGCCTCTACGGGCAGTGCGCCGCGTTGCATGCCGACCTGGTGCGGGTGCTGGAGGGCGGTCGATGAAAGAGGAAATCAGCCTGGGGCTGCAAATCATCGCCGGGGTGCTGCTGCCCGTAGCGACAGCCATCTACACCTGGATCGCCACCCGCGACAAGGACAACACGGTGCACATCAAGGCCGTGGAGGAGGCCCTGGGCAAGCAGATGGCGGCGCTGCTCAGCCGCACTGACAAGCTGGAAACCCAGGTGAAGTACATGCCGACGCCGCAGCAGTTGTCCGAGCTGCAGGGCGACATGCAGGCCATGCAGGCGACTCAGGAGGCCATCCAGCGCGACATGACCACCGTGCGCATTTCCCTGAACCGGATTGAAGACTATCTGCTGAAGAAATAGACCATGAACGATTTTGCAACTCATCTGGCCGAGGACCGGCGCCTGGTGATCCTGCGCGTGCTGCTGGAAAGCGCCGGCTACACCGCCAACGAGTACCTGCTGCACTCCATGGCGGAGCGGCTGGGCCATGTGGTCTCGGCCGACCGCATCCAGACGGATCTTGCCTGGCTCAAAGAGCAGGGCTTGATTGCCGTGGACGAAGTCGCGGGCGTGCGCATCGCCAAGCTGATGGGCCGGGGCGAGGACGCGGCGCGCGGCCGGGTCGAGGTGCCGGGCGTCAAGCGCCCTCGGGCGGGTTGAGCCATGGCGCGCAAATCCACTGTGGCAATGCAGGACGATGCCATCCTGCAGGAGGTGCATGCGCTCATTCGCAGGGGGCGCACCATCAACGAGATCACCGAGGCACTGAAGGCGCTGGGTGCCGATGTTTCCCGTTCTGCCACGGCACGCTATGTGAAGTCCGAGCGCGAGAGCATGAGGCAGATGGTCAAAGCCCAGACCATGGCCCGTGCGTGGGTGGAAGAATTCGGCAAAGAGCCGGACGGCGATGTGGGCCGGCTGCTGCCGCAGATGCTGGAAGCCATTGCGCACCGCACCTTGGACGATATGGCCGAGGCTGAAGCCACCACGCCCAAGGAAGTGCATGTGATGGCGCGAGCACTCAAAGACCTGAGCGGCACCAAGCGGGAAAACATCAACATGGAGCTGCTCTTGCGCAAGGCGCGTGAGGAGGAGCGGCTGCAGCTGCTGGCAAAGCAGAAGGCCGCTCTGGATGCCATGCCCAACAAGGGCGGCGTCACTGCCGACACCAAAGCCAAGATCCGTGAAGCATTGGGGATCGTATGACGCTGAAGGGCCGCGCCAAGTGCATCCCCCACGACCGCGAAGCCATCTTCCTGCCGTTTCAGGCGGAATGGATCAAGGATGGCTCCCGCATCAAGCTCATGGAGAAGTCGCGGCAGATCGGCATCAGTTGGTCCACGGCCTATGGCGCGGACGAGCGCGCGGCTGCTCAGGGTGCGCGATTTGACGAATGGGTGAGCAGCCGCGACGACATCCAGGCACGGCTGTTCATTGAAGACTGCAAGCTGTGGGCCGGCATCATGGGCATGGCCGCGCAGGACATGGGCGAAGTCGTGCTCGATGCCGACAAGAAGCTCAGCGCCTATGTGCTGCAGTTCGCCAGCGGCCGACGCATCCACAGCATGTCCAGCAACCCGGATGCCCAGGCCGGCAAGCGAGGCAGCCGCGTTCTGGATGAGTTCGCGCTGCACCGTGAGCAGCGCAAGATGTGGGCCATCGCCTATCCAGGCATCACCTGGGGCGGCAGCATGGAACTGATCAGCACGCACCGGGGCTCGTACAGCTTTTTCAATCAGCTGGTGCGCGAGGCTCGCCACGGTGGCAACCCCAAGAAAATCAGTCTGCACCGGGTCACCCTGCAGGATGCGCTGGACCAAGGCTTCCTCTTCAAGCTGCAGCAGGCCTTGCCCGCCGATGCCGAGCAGCAGGACATGGACGAGGCCGAGTACTTCGACTTCACCAAGTCAGGCGCAGCGGATGCGGAATCGTTCGACCAGGAGTACATGTGCATCCCGGCCGACGACGACGCCAAGTTTCTGGAGTACGGGCTGATCACGGCCTGTGAATACCCGGGCGGCACCGACTGGCGGCGCGGCCTGCAGGGACCGTTCCAAGGCCGTTTGTTCGCTGGCGTGGACATTGGCCGCAAGAAGGACTTGACCGTGCTGTGGGTGGTCGAGCAGCTGGGCGACGTGTTCTACACGCGGCACGTCGAGGTCATGGAAAAGATGCGCAAGAGCGACCAGGAAAAGATCCTGTGGCCCTGGTTCGAGATCTGCGACCGCATCTGCATCGACTCCACCGGTCTGGGCATCGGCTGGACCGACGATGCACAGGACAAGTTCGGCGAGCACCGCGTCGAAGGCGTGAGCTTCACCGGCCAGGTCAAGGAAGCCTTGGCCTACCCGCTCAAGGGCGCCATGGAGGATCGCAAGATCCGCATCCCCGAAGACCCGAAGATCCGCGCCGACCTGCGCAAGATCCAAAAGACCACCACTGCGGCCGGGAACATCCGCTTTGTCGCTGATGGCGACGACAGCACCAAGGTCAACGGCCACGCCGACCGCTTTTGGGCGCTCGCGCTGGCCCTGCACGCGGGCAGCAATCCATCCGCCCCCATCGAATTCATGAGCGGCGGCCCGCGTGACAGCAGCCAGCCGCTGGGAGACTTCATCCATGGCTAAGAATCGCCGCAATCGGCAACCGACCTCGGCTACCATGCCGGCCGCAGAGCTCAATACCGAGTTCGCCAACCGCCTGCGCGACCCCTTCGAGCAGAACTACATGGGGGTGTTGCGCACCAATGACCCTCTGCTGCTGGAGCGGGGCAATGGCGGTGTCGAGCTGTACCGCGACCTGCGCCGCGACGGCAAAGTGTTCTCCGGCCTGCAAAAACGCCAGTTGTCCCTGATCGGCAAGGCCTGGCAGGTGGAGCCGCGCGTCAAGGACAACGCCAAAGCCACTCAGGACGCCGAGACCCTCACCACTATCCTCAAGGGCTTTGCCTTTGACAAGCTGTGTGCGGATCTCCTCGAGGCGTTGCTGGCTGGGCACGCCATCGCCGAGATCATCTGGACCATACGCGACGACCTGGTCGTGCCCGCGCGTGTCGTCAAGCGCGCTCAGCGGCGCTTTGTCTATGTCCAGGACGACGAGCACAGCCCGCCCCGGCTGCAACTGCTCACGCGCGAGAACATGCTGACTGGCTTGCCCGTCCCTGAACGCAAGTTCATCGTCCACCGCGTCAACCCCGAGGACGACAACCCCTACGGCACCGGCCTGGGCCTGCAGCTCTTCTGGCCCGTGTTCTTCAAGCGCAAGGGCATCGTGGCCTGGAACAAGCTGTGCGACCGTTTCGGTTCCCCGACGCCGCACGGCAAGTACCCGCGCAACGCCGGCCCTAAGGAAAAGGGCACGCTGGCCGACGCGCTGCGCGCCATGAGCAACGACGGGTACCTCATGACGCCCGAGGGCATGGAGATCGCGCTGCTGGAAAGCAAGCTCAGCGGCAACGTGACCACGCAGCAGCAGCTGTGCGAGTACATGGACGACTGGATCAGCGAGGTGCTGACGGGCCAGGAGCCGGCGCGCTCGGGTGGCGGTGCGCTCGCTGCGGCAAGCAAGGAGCGCCAGAACGTGCGCCAGGACTTGACTCAGGCCGACAGCGATCTGCTGTCCGAAACGCTCAATGAAACGCTCATCGCCTGGATCTGCGAGTACAACGCCTTGGAGCCCTGCCAGGTGTCCCGCCAGATCAAGGAAGAGGAAGACACCAAGGCCCAGGCCGAAGCCGACAAGATCGTCTCCGACATGGGCTTCGAGCTGGACGAGAACACGGTCAGGGCCAAATACGGCGAAGGCTGGAGCAAAAAGGCCCCCAGCCCACCACCGAGCAATATGAGCACACCACCGGGCAATGGCCTGCCGCCCATGGCCCCGAGCAACTTTGCGGAGCCGACAGCAACACCGAACGCACCCGATGCGCTCGACGCGCTGATCGACCAGGAGCAGGCGCAGTGGCAGCCAGTCATGGACCCGCTGGTCGCGCCTCTGCGTGCGTTGCTGGCCGACGCTGCCGCCCGAGGCCAGACGGCGGGTGAGCTGCTGGCCAGGCTGCCCGAGGTGCTGGCGGCAATGGACGCCGACCCGATGGCCGCTTCGTTGACCCGCGTGGCATTCGCGGCCCGCCTGGCAGCTGATGCCGGCATTCCCAATGAGTGAGCCATGAGCGCAGCCAGCGATTTTGCAGAACTCCACAAGCTCACGCCGGCCGAGGCGGTGGCCTGGCTACAAGGCCGGGGCAAGTTGGCCCGCTCGTACGCCTGGCAGGACGTTTGGGAGGATGAGCACAGCGTGCAGTTCACCATCAGCCGCTTGGCTCGGCTGGATCTCCTGCAGGGGGTCTACGACGCCATTGTCGAGTCGGTGCAAGGCAATCTGAGCCGCCGAGACTTCATGCGCGACGTTGAAGAACTGCTCACACGCGCGGGCTGGTGGGGTATCAAGGCCGTGAAAGACCCGCTCGACGGGGAAATCAAGCGCACCCGGTTCGATCCGGCTCGCCTGAAGCTGATCTATGACACAAACACGCGCCAGGCCTACGCCACCGGGCTATGGGAGCGCGTGGAGCGGTCCAAGCGCACCCATCCCTATGTGCGGTACATAACGCGCCGCGACGAGCGCGTGCGGGCCAGCCACAGGGCATGGGACAACCTGGCCTTGCACGTGGATGATTCCTTCTGGCGCACCCACTGGCCGCCCAACGGGTGGCGCTGCCGCTGCCGGGTGATGTCCATGAGCCAGCGCGACTACAACAAGGGCTACACCCTGGAGAGGCCCGGCGCCGAATACGACTCGGACGCCCCAGCGGTGCGCAAGCCGCTCAACAAGCAGGCCCCCGAGGTCCGTATGCACGAGTACGTCAACCCCCGTTCGGGCGAAGTGCAGGAAGTGCCGCTGGGGATCGATCCCGGGTTTGCCTACAACCCCGGCCAGGCGCGTAAGCAGGCGCTGCAGGGCCAGCTCGACGCCAAGCTGCGGGCAGCATCGCCCGATCTGGCCTCGGCCGCCCGGCGCGCTGGCCTGAGCAAGGAGTAGCAATGCTGGACGTTCGCATTGATGACCGGGCTTTTGTGGACTATCTGACGCAGATCCGGCAGCGGCTCAGTGACTTGACGCCGGTGATGCAGGGCATCGGCATGGAGATGGAGGGGCGCATCAGCGCAAGATTCGAGAGCCGCACGGACCCATGGGGCAATAGCTGGGCGCCGTGGGAGCCGGCTACCCGTGAGTCATACCCGGAGGATGGCAATCGGCGCCTGCTCGACCGCTACGGCGATATGCTCGCCAGCCTGAACCATTCGGCAGATGAAAACAGTGTGCGGGTCGGCTTTGGAGACCCTGTGGCCGTCTACCATGAGTGGGGCACGAAGCACATGGCGCGGCGCGGCATGGTGTTCGGTGAACCTGATGCGGGCACGTTGGCCGATGAGGATGCGGAGGCGGTGCTGGACATCATTTCGGTGTGGCTGGACCAAGCCTGACCAGTTTCCAGGTGTGCAAATGAATTGCAAAACCCTGTGCCACTTCATCCCGCCTACGTGCCACCAAATCCCAAATATCTCATCTCTCCTTCTTTCTTTATCTCACCTCCCTTCACACTGGGATCAGCCGGACGAATGGGGCTCGTTCCCATCGCCGGCCCGTGTGGCCTTCGTGCTGCCGCAGGCGCCCGGGCTCTGGAAAGACATGGTGCTCAGCGAGGACTGGCACCGTGTTGCGTTCGGCTCCGACTTCGCCGAGGAGATCCTGAACAAGATCGAACTGGTGTGCCCTTCGCCCGTGCTGGAGATGGTGGCCACAGTGGAGGGGCTGGCGCAGATCCAGTTGACGGCGCCGGCTGCCCGGGTGGAACTGCTGGGTGGTGCGCGCATCGAGCTCGTGGCCCCGGCTGCACGCGTGACGCTGACGGGATCGGATGCCTCCAACCGTATTGAGCTGGTCGCGCCTGCTGCGGTGGCAGCGCTGGTGGGCGGCGCCCAGGTGCAGCTTGTCGCGCCGTCGCCCGTCATGAGCCTGCAGGCCACGGTCAGCGAACTCGCGCGCATTGAGCTGGTGTGCCCGATGCCGCAGGTCCTGCTGGAGGCGACGGTGGAGGGCCTGGCGCAGATCGCGCTCGTGGCGCCTGCGGCGCGTGCCGAGTTCGTGGCTGGCGCACAGATCGAACTGGTGGCCCCGGCCGCCGTCGTGAGCCTTGAGGCCACCATCGAAGGGATGGCGCAGATCCATCTGGTGTGCCCGATGCCCGTGGTGCAACTGGATGCCTATGGCGAGGCGACGGCCAGCTTTGACTTGGTGGCGCCTGCGGCGATTGCCGGTGGCTGGGCCGACATCGTGCTGGTGGCGCCGGCCGCGCGCGCCTTGCTGGTGGCCACGGCCGAGGTGCCGGTAGTGCACGAGGCCTACGCCGTCAACCTGCGCACGCAGCTGGAGACCGGGGGCAACGAGGTCACGCGCTACACGGCTTTCCCGTTCACTCGGATCGTGCGCTGGCGCGGGCGCTATGTGGCCATGGCCGCAGACGGGCTGTACTTCCTCGGCGGCGACATGGACGCCGGCCAGCCCATCGCCTGGCATCTGCACACCGGCACAACTGACTTCGGCAGCGCGCAGCGCAAGGCCTGGGTCAGCTGCTATGTCGGCGGCCGCATGCCGCCCTGCAGCCGGTTCACCGTGGCCGCGGGCGAGAAGTGCCAGGAGCGCTACCCCTACGACACCCCGCGCGGCTCCAGCGCCCAGAACTACCGCCAGAAGTTCGGTAAGGGGATGGACGCCCGGTACTACGCCCTGGAGCTATCGGGGCGGGGCGCACTCACCATTGATGACCTCGAGGCTGAGGTCGTGAACAAGACACGGAGGATCTGATCATGGCATCGGTAGAAGAAATCATTGACGATCAGCGCGGCTTTGCGGCCCAGGTGCTGTCGGACTCGCAGCAGGCGCTGCGCGATGTGAGCAACATGATCACGGGCATCGGCTACCTGCAGCCCGACCCGCAGCTGGACCCCATCGACCAGCCGCTGGAGCCGCCGGTGCTGCAGCCTGTGCCCGAGTTTGCCGGCGTGGACTTCCAACTTCCCCAGGCGCCGGGCGCTGCGCCGCAGTTCCAGGACATCGGCCCCATCGACATCAGCGGGCTGCCGGTCGCCACGGCGGTAGTGCCTACCATCGTGATGCCTTCGTCGCCGGCCCCGCTGGCGGACTTCTCCATCTCCGCGCCATCGATCAACACCAGCTACGAGTTCCCCGACCCGCCCGACCAGCTCATCAATCCCCTGGCCGCCGAGCCGCAGATCCAGGACCGGGCCGCGCCCGACAAGCCGACCATCGTGCTGCCGGTGTTCGATTCTGCTGCGCCCGTGTTCGACGCCGAGGCGCCCACGGATCTTGCCGTGCAGCTGGAGACCACCCAGCGCGGGGCCAGCGCCGCGATGATGTCGGTGCTGGACGGCCAGCTCGACGCCATGCTGGCCAGGTACTGCCCGCGCTACCACTCCAGCATGGAGACCATGGAGCTGCGCCTGTCCCAGTTGATGGCGGGCGGCTCCGGTTTCAGCGGCGATGTCGAGCGTGCGGTGATCGAGCGGGCGAAGGATCGCCATCTGGGCGAGTACCGGCGCGTGCGCGATGCGGCCTGGGCCGACGCTGCAGACCGCGGCTACACCCTGCCGCCAGGCGCGCTGTTGTCTGCTGCTACCAAGGCCCGCCAGGCAGCCGCCGACAACCTGGCCCGGGCCAATGTGGAGTTGGTCGCGAAGCAGGCCGAGATGGAGCAGGCCAACCTGCAGTTTGCGATCAGCACCTCGATGAACCTGCGCCAGTCCGTGCTTGCCGCGATGCTCAGCTATCACGGCAACCTGGTACAGATCAACGGGCAGGCGCTGGAACACGCCAAGGCCGTGGTGGGCATGGCCGTGGAGGCCTACAACATCGCGGTCAAGGCCTTCGGCGCCAAGCTCGAAGCCTGGCGCGCCCAGGTCGCGCTGTACGAGGTGCGGCTCAAGGGCGCCATGGCCGCCATCGATCTGTACAAGGCAGAGGTCGATGCACTGCAGGCCCTGACCCAGGTCGATATGGCCAAGGTCAACGTCTACCGCGCCCGCATGGAGTCGCTGCAGTCCCTGGCGAACGTCTACCGCGCGCGCATCGATGCCATCGTCAGCCGGGCAGGGCTGGAGAAGCTCAAGCTGGAGCTGTTCCAGGCCCAGGTGCAGACGCGCGCCACCGAGGTCCAGTCCAAGGCCACAGAATGGACCGGCTACCGCGCTGCGCTGGAAGGCCAGGAGCTGCAGGTGCGCGTGTACGACGCCCAGGTTCGGGCAGACGGCCAGGCCATCCAGACCTATCGCGCCGGCATCGACGCCAAGGTCGAGGTCGTGCGGGCCGCCGCGATCACCAACGACTCCCGGGCGCGTGTGCACGAGATGGCGCTGCGCGAGTATGGGCAGATCGTGGCCGCACGTGGCGAGCTGGCGCGCACGCAGCTCGAAGGCGACCGCCAGAAGCTCATGGCCTACCAGGCCCAGACGGCCGCTGCCGTCAGCTACGCGCATATGGCTGCCACCTTCTACCGCTCCAAGGCGGACGTGAACGTGAGCTATGCCGATGCGCGCATGCGTGCCCAGACCGTGCAGCAGTCGAGCATGCAGAGCATGCAGGCGGCTATCACGCAGCTGGCCGCCGCCAACGCCAACACGCACAGCCAGGTCGCAGGCCAGGCCATGGCCGGACTGAACTCCGTGGCGATCAAGAGCAGCGACGGCTGACCACCCCGGCTAGGGTTCGCCCCCGAGCGCGCCCGCCGGGACACTGCGGGGCATGACAACCCCGGCCTGCCTCAACTTCACCATCTACCAGGGTGCGACCTTCCGCACCGCCCTGGAGCGCTACAGCGTGGCCTATCCGGTGCGCGAAGAATGCGATGGGGTGGTGAAGGCCTGCAGCGGCGAGCCAGTGCCCGATACCGACAAGGTGCCCGAGGACTACACCGGCTGCACGGCCCGCATGCAGCTGCGGCGCGAGATCGATGACCCGGAGGTGCTGCTGGAGCTGAGCACGGCCAATGGCGGGATCGAGCTCGACGGCGCCTGGCTGCGCCTGCTGATGACGGCAGAGCAGACCGCAGCCTTTGTGTACGGCTCCATTGCGCCCGGCTGGACCTCCTGCATCGGCCAGATAGAGGTCACGCGCCCCAGCGGTGACGTGGAGCGGCAGTACGAACTGCGCTTCGCCCTGTACCCGGAGAGCACCCGGTGACCACCGTTGTCTCGTCCGAACCCTCGGCCGCCGTCATCGAGCGGCAGACCTCGGTCGTGGTGAAACGCGAGGGTGGCAAGACCCACGTGGTGCGGCAGCCGGCGCCGCCCGCTGTCGTCGTGACGCGGGGCATTCCTGGGCCTCCTGGCCCTCAAGGCCCGCCCGGCGGCGGCGCTGGCGCGACCTATACCCACATCCAGAGCGCTGCCGCAGCCGTCTGGACCGTTGCCCACAACCTGGGCCGCTTCCCCTCCATCACCGTCGTGGACAACCTCGGCGGCCAGCTCTACCCCGATGTCCGCCATGTGGACGCCGACATCGTCCAGATCACCCACAGCGTGCCGCTGACCGGCCGCGCCTATTGCAACTGAGGGCTCAGCCATGAAGATCACGAACAACCTCGACGCCTCGGGCAACCGGGTCACCAACCTGGCCGACGCGGTCAACCCGCAGGATGCTGTCACCAAGGCCCAGTTCGATGCTGGGATTCAGGGCATCAAATGGAAGGACCCGGTGCGTGCGGCCACAACGGCCAACATCACGCTGTCCGGTACGCAGACCATCGATGGCGTGGCCGTGATCGCGGGCGACCGCGTCCTGGTGAAGAACCAGACGGCGGGCTCTGCCAACGGCATCTACATGGCCGCCGTCGGCGCCTGGACGCGCGCCACCGACTTTGATGCATCCAGCGAGGTGCTGGGCGCGGCCACCTTCGTGTCCGAGGGCTTGACCAATGGCAACAGTCAGTGGTTCATGACCACGGACGCCCCGATCACCATCGGCACCACAGCGCTGGTGTTCATCCAGGTCAACGGGGGGGCCAGCTATACGGCCGGCAACGGCATCAGCATCACTGGCGGCGTCATCGCGGTGGATCCCGGCGTGGTGGCGCGCAAGGCCTCGACCACCGTGGGCGACGGCACGGCCACGACCATCACCGTGACCCACAGCCTCAACACCCAGGACGTGGTGGTCAGCGTACGGGAGACCGCGACAAATGCAGGCGTGCTGTGCGACTGGGTCGCCAACGGGGTGAACACGGTGCAGCTGACCTTTGCCGTGGCGCCGACCACGGGCCAGTACCGGGCCACCATCACGGGCTGATTCCATGAAGCACGTCGGCCGCCGCACAGATGCCAAGGACATCGCATCCCAGGAACAGCTTGTTTTCCGAGAGCTGCTCACCGCTGCGCGCACCTACTACGTCCGCACGGATGGCAGCGACAGCAACACCGGGCTGAGTAATACATCGGGCGGGGCCTTCCTCACGATTCAGAAGGCTATTGATGTTGCGACAGGCTTCGACCTGAACGGCTTCACAGTCACATTGAAGTTGGGGGATGGAACATATACGCAGACCATATCGCTAAAGCCATTTGTGGGTGCGGGCGAGATTGTCATAGAGGGTAATTCGGCAAGTCCTGGCAATGTCGTGCTATCGACGGCAGCGACTTGCATCAACGCAACAAACTGCGGTAATTACACGATCCAATATCTGCGCCTGCAGGCCACTGCGGGTTACGGAGTCTTCGCCAGCGGCGCGAGGACGGCGCTAACGCTCAAAGGACTTGTGTACGGAGCAATGTCTGCAGGCGGCATCCACGTCTACATCACCGCCCGTGCATCGGTCACGCAGAACACAACACCGTATGCGATCGTCGGCGGTGCATACGCCCATATCTATGCGTCCGAAGGCGGATCGATTGAGGCTTCGTCTGCAACTGTGACGCTCACGGGAACACCAGCGTTTTCCGTATTCGCTTTTGCGGAAAACACAGCCCTGGTCCGACTCGTTGCCAACTCCTATAGCGGATCCGCGACGGGATCACGCTATTCCGTTTCTGGGAACGCAATTATGTTCACCGCATCCGCAGGCGCGTCTTACCTTCCGGGCAGCACTGCGGGCACTGAGGCCACGGGAGGCAGGTATCTATGACGCAATACCAGTTGACGGGCGAGAATTTTGTTTATCGCTTCCGCGAAGGCTTGCGAACGACAATCCCGCTCGTCGATCCTGGGCCTGGCCTACCGCCCAATCCAGACGCAATCGAATACTGCGCTTGGCTCGCGGCCGGCGGCGTGCCGTTACCTGCCGAGCCGGTTCCGGCGCCGGTGCCGCTGGAAGTGCCACGCTGGGCTGGCCGGCTTGCGCTCAAGCGCCATGTGCTGGAGGAGGGCGCCCTGGTGCTGCTGAGCGCCGCCGAGGACCGGCCGACCGACAACCTGCTGGCGCGCGTGCTGACGTGGCGCGACGGGCTGCAGCCAGGCGAACTGCTGGACCGGGTGGACGCCGTGCTCAACGATGCCAAGGACTGGCTGCGCGACAGCGAGACCGTGGCTGCGGTTGCTCAGGTCCTGGGCCTGACAGCAGAGCAGGTGGACGCGCTGTTCGCCTGGGCAGCCGCGCAGCGCGCGTAGGCCCCCGTGTAGGGTTCGCCAGCGCGGCCCAGCCCCGGAATCATCGGGGCCATGAAGAAACACCTCGCATCCCTGCTCGCGCTGATGGGCATCCACCAGCACCTGAGCGCCGAGCAGCGGCAGGACCTGGCCAATGCTGCTGTACATGCCACGCCAGGCGCTGCTGCCACTGGGGTGTTCAAGGTCTGGGGGCTGCCGCTCAGCGAATGGCTGGTGGTGGCCTCTCTGGCGTTCATCGTGCTGCAGGCTGGCTACCTGATCTGGAAGTGGCGCCAGGACTATCAGCGCGCCCAGCAGCGGCAGCGCATCGCGCGCCTGGCTGGTCTGAAGCCTGAACCTGAAACCGATTGGGGGCCGCCATGAGCAAGGTTCCCGCATTCCTGTCCAGTCGGCTGGCGGCCCTGGCCATTCTCGCCGGCGTGGGCGGCACGGGCGCATACGTGGCCCAACAGACCAGCGACGAAGCCCTGCGCGACCAGTACGTGCAGACCGTGGCAGCAGACCCGAGCACCAGCAACGCGGTCAAGGTGGCCATGGTGCTGGGCCAGTTCTACGAATCCTCGGGCAAGCACATCGGTACGCCCTACATCGACAAGCTGGGGCGCGGGCAGCCGCTCACGGTCTGCAACGGCATCACCGGCCCCGACGTGGTGGCCGGCCGCTGGTACAGCCCCTCGGACTGCTACTACCTGGAGCGGGGGCGCTACCTGGCCGCCGAGCGCGAGGCGCGCAGCCTGCTCACCCGCTGGCCCAGCTACGACCCGTTCGTCCAGGGCCAGTTCATCGACTTCGTGCACAACAAGGGCGCGGCCAACCTGAGCACCAGCACCCTGCTGCGCAAGGCCAATGCCGGCGACCTGGCCGGCGCGTGCCGCGAGAACCCGCGCTGGAACCGGGGCACCGTGGCCGGCGTGTCCACCGTGCTGCCGGGCCTGCAGCTGCGCGGCGATGCCAACGCCGAGATTTGCCTGGAATGGAGGGCCCAGCCATGAGCCCGATCTGGATCGCAATGTGGTGGTACTGGTGGAGGGGTGGGCGATGACCGTTGTTGCCTTTAAACGTCCGGAGCGCTCTCCTCAACGCCCGGAGCAGACCGAGCAGCATGGAACCGGCCCGGCCTTCTGCGTCGGTTGTGGCCACACCTGGACGGCAGTCGCGCCAACAGGGACCACCCAACTTGAATGCCCCGCCTGCAAAGCACTCAAGGGGCATTGGAAGTTCGAGTTCTACCCCAACGAGGGCCAGATGGTTCGGGAGTGCAACTGCGGGAATCAGCTTTTCTACCTGACCACGGAAGGGCACCTCTGCGCCAACTGCGGCATTTATCAGAGGTACTGAACCATGCCAGTCATAACTCCGAAGCTGCTCGCGGCCGCTGTCCTCGGGCTGTTGGCCAGCCTGCTCGGCAATGTTCTGCTGGCCAGGGCCTACCTGATCCAGCGCGACACAGCCACCACCGCGCGCGCCACCGTGGGCGAGATGACCCAGCAGCGGGACGGCGCCCGCGACCTAGCCGCTGCCTGCAGCGATGCTGTCGATGACCTGCGCGAGCTGGCCGACCGACGCAAGAAGGAGGGCGAGGCCGCGCGAGCCAGCGCAGCAGCCCGGGCCCGGACGCACGAGCAACGCGCCGACGAGATCCTGGCCGCGCCGTCGGCCGTGCCCGGCGATGCCTGCGCAAGCGCCCAGCACCGGGTGGACAGCTGGCTGCAGGGGAGGGCGCAAAAGTGAGCGAAATTTATTCCCGGAAATATTCCAGCAGTTGGCCCGTGCTTGCGGCGGCCGTGCTGGCCCTGGCCGGCTGCCGGACCGCGCCGACGCGCATCGAGCTGCAGCGCGTGAATGTGCCCGTGCCCGTGGCATGCGATGAGCCGGAGCCCGAGCGCCCGGCCATGCCGACGGAGCAGCTGCGCCCAGGCGCCACGGTGGACCAATTCACCCAAGCCGCCCAGGCAGAGATCGAGCGGCGCGAAGCCTACGAGACACGGCTGGTCGCGGCTCTGGCCAACTGCCGCCGCCCCATTTCCCCGAGCCTGCCGGCCGCAGGCACCACCACAGAGAGCCACCAATGACAGACCAATCCATCGAAGCCGAGATCCAGGCCAAGGGAAAGACCGCGCCGCGCGTCACTCCGGATGACATCCAGCGAGAGATCGTCGGCGAGCACTACTTCACAGCGGAGCAGGGCGCGCGCCATCCCGATGCACAGAACCCGCTGGACTTCGGCGACATCCCTGAGAACCTGGGCCTGCTGACCTTCTGCGTGCTGCGCCTGCGCAACGGCTTCACGGTGACGGGCGAAAGCGCGTGCGCCAGCCCCGAGAACTTCGACGCCGCCATCGGCCGCCGCATCGCCCGCGAGAACGCAGTGCAGAAGATCTGGCCGCTGCTGGGCTTCCGGCTGCGCGACAAGCTGGCGGGCATCAACGACCCCAGCAAGGCGGAGCAGGTGCTGGGCGAGGTGCTTTCTGTGGTGCAGCACTACCTGCCACCGGACGGCGGCACGGCCCACGATGCAATGGGCGAGATCATCGGGCTGGTGGACCCCTGGCCCTTGAGCAACCGCCCTGCCGCCTGAGCCACAAACGCAAAAAGCCCCTCGGCGCCAATGAAGGTGCCGAGGGGCTTGGTGTTTGGTGTCCCGATGTGTCGGGCAAAAGGATGAGCGAGAAATCTTGGAAGGTTGGCCGGCGGCGCCTCGTGACGAGGGCATCGTGTCAGCAGGTCGTGACACGGCGGCAAAGATGAAAAGCGTGAAATGTTCCCTGGATGTTCCCCAGGAATTGGCTGGTGCGCTGCTTTCAGAGGGAAAGACTGGCCTGCCCGGAGGGACTCGAACCCCCGACCTATTGCTTAGAAGGCAATTGCTCTATCCGGTTGAGCTACGGGCAGGTAAGGCCGCTGGCGGGCCAGCGCGGATCATACCCGCAATGGGCGGGCGCTCAGGGCTTGATGGCGTGCCCTGGCGCCCTTGCCGTCATTCGGCGTCTTCTTCTTCCTCGAACACCACCGAAGGCGGCGCCATCACGCGCGCCATGTCGCTCATCGTGGGCACCAGGCCGCGTGCGAGGTAGCTGTAGGGCGTGTCGGGCTCCAGCGCCGCAGCGGCAAGATTGGCCATGGGCTGGTTCATCGACAGGTAGTAGCTGCCCACGGGCGCTTCGACGGCGCCGCGCGTGAGCGCATAGGCGCCGCTGGCGGGCGTGGCCGAGCGGGCTTCGTTGTACGAGTCGGCCAGCAGCTGGCCGGGCTCGGCCACCTTGAGCACCTGCAGGCCCAGCAGGCGCAGCCTGTCCACGGCGGGCTGGGCGCTGGCGGACAGCCAGTAGCCGCAGGAGCGGGGGCGCGACAGCGTGGTGCGCGGCTGCAGCGAAGCATTCCAGTCCACGCGCACCTGCTGGTCGGCGCCCGTGTCGGGCTGGATCATGGTGAGGGTGCGCTGCTCGGGTGTCTGCTCGGCCACCACGGCCAGTTGCTGGTGACAGGCAAGGGAAGCAGTCTCGCGGGCCACGAAGGCCTGCACCTGGGTGAGGTCCTTGGCGCGCTCGGCGCTGGAATGCAGCATGCGTGTGGCCGCGGTGACCAGGGTGTGCACGCGCCGCTGGATGTGGGCACGGCCCAGGTCCGAGCCCCGGCTGCTGACTAGGTAGCCCACCGAGTTCCTGAGCCCGCTGACGTTGCGCAGCGAATCGGGCGCGAGGCTGCCCATGGAGATGGACTTGTCCTGCAGATCCTGGCTCGTGGTGTAGTACCAGTCGCTGCTCAGGCCTGCCTGCGACAGCGCGGTGCGCAGCGGCGCCGTGTACCACTCGCGCGCAGCCTTGGTCACGAATTCATTCTGGTTGGCCGTGGCCGAGTACTGCAGCAGGGCGTCGTAGCGCTGTATGGCCTGGTACTTCTGCAGGAAGACGCTGGCGGCAGGGAACTCCTGCAGGTCCACCACGGCGACCGGGCGGTAGTCGCGCGCCAGGGTGGCCAGGGCCTTGGCCTCGGGGGTGTTCAGGAGCAGGTGGTCATGGGCGATGTCGGTGCCATCGGCCGCATTGCGCGTGCCCGCTTCCACGGCGTCGGGATTGGCGCGCGGCACGAGGATCACGTTGATCTGCTGCAGCAGCGGCTCCAGCAGGCCGCCGGGAGCGAGTTCCCGGGCGATGATGAGCAAGGCCTCCGTGCCTGCGGGCTCGTCGCCGTGCTGGCCGGCCACGAGCATGACCGTGGGGCGGCGGCTGTCATAGAGCGCCGACGGCTGGATGCCGGGTGCACGCGTGGCCACCAGGGCCTGGATGGGGCTGCCGCGCTGCGAACTTCCAGGCTGCACGATGCCCAGGCGCGTGTCGCGGCCCAGGGATTTGTTGGCCTGGCTGTTCAGCCAGGAAGACACTTCGCTGGTCGTGGTGAACTGGTTGCGCTGCGGCGCCAGGCCCGGTGTGTCGTAGCGGGTGGCTGGATCGGGAAAGCGCGCAGCCACGGCCGCGTTGTAGGGCATCGGGACCAGGTTGTTGGCCGGCGCGATGGGCTGCGTGGTGGCCTGGGGCACCACCGGTGTGGCCGGGGCTGGACGGGCGGGGGCGGGCGCCTGGGGCTTGGAGGCGGTGGGCCATGGCGGCAGCGGAGTGCTGGCGCAGGCGGAAAGCAGGGCTACGCACGCCAGGGCCGACCACCGCAACCTGTCCTGTGGCAGCTCCGAATCGGGGCGCTGGCTGGAAGGGGTGGCGTGTGGGGTCTGCAGTGTCATGGCGTGGCCTTGAGGAACCAGTCGGGGGAGTCTTTGAAATCCGGGAAAAGCGCGCGGCCTTCAATCGCCGCAGGCCGCAATGCTATCGGGATGATAGCCATGCAGGCTTGCGGCGCGCTGTCGGCTGAATGCGCAATCTGAGCCATGTGAAAAGGGCTGCAGCCCCGGGGAGATGCAGCCCTTTTTGCTGGCGGATTCCCCGGCTTGCCGCAGGGCGTGCCGAGGAGTCGTGGCGCAGGTCAGCGACCGTAGCCGCCGCGCGAGGGGCCGCCACGGCCACCGCCGCCGAAGCCGCCACCACCACCGCCGCGGTTGAAGCCGCCACGGCGGCCGCGTTCGGCCATGGTGTCCACGCTGGTGCGCATCGGATCGGGCTGGCCGCCACCTGCGCTGCCGCGGGGACCGCTGCTGCGTGCATGGCCCAGTTGCGTGCCCAGGTGGGCATCAGCGCGCGGGGGTTGGTCATCGAAGCGGCGGGCGCCGCCGCCTTCGCCGTCAGGGCGCGGGCCGCGCCTGGGGGCGTTCTGGGGGGCTGCCTTGGGACGGTGGGCAGCGCCGGAGCCATTGCCCGGACCATCGAAGCGATCACGGCGCGGCTTGTTGTTGGCGCCTGCGCCGGCGTGGTTGCGGCCACGGCCCTGGCCGCCGGCGTTGCCTTCGGAGCGGCCTTCGTCCGAGCCGGCCCTGGGGGCCTGACCGCGGCCACCTGCGCGGCCGCCACGGTCGGGCTGGGAGGCCTTGGTGGTGCGGATGCGGTCCATCATTTCCTGGCGGGCCGCCTTGGCAGCGGCCTGCATGACGTCGCGGCTGGGCGGCTTGCCCGCACCGCCCCAGATGGTCTGGCGGCCCATGGCGATGGGCTCGGCCACTTCACCTTCTTCGGGGCCGAAGCCTTCGAGCACCTGCACAGGGATTTCCTGCTTGGTGAAGCGCTCGATGTCCATCATGAAGCCTTCCTCGTCCATGCAGACCAGGCTGACGGCGTGGCCTTCGCGACCGGCGCGGCCCGTGCGGCCGATGCGGTGCACATAGTCCTCGGACACGTTGGGGATCTCGTAGTTCACGACGTGCGGCAGCTCGTCGATATCGATGCCGCGTGCAGCGATGTCGGTGGCGACCAGGGCGCGCAGCTCGCCGGTCTTGAAGCCGGCCAGGGCCTGGGTGCGGGCGCTCTGGCTCTTGTTGCCGTGCAGCGCCATGGCGCTGATGTTGTTCTTGGTCAGGAATTCGGCAACGTTGTTGGCGCCGAACTTGGTGCGCGTGAACACCAGAACCTGGCTCCAGTTGTTCTCGTTGATGATGTGCAGCAGCACCTGCTTTTTCTTGCCGCGGCCCACGGGGTGGATCACCTGGGTGATGCGCTGGACCGTGGTGTTGCTGGGCGTGACCTGGATGGACTGCGGGTTGCGCAGCAGGCCGTTGGCCAGATCGCGGATCTCGTCGCTGAACGTGGCCGAGAACAGCAGGCTTTGCTTGTCCTTGGGCACCAGGGCCAGCACCTTCTTGACGTCATGGATGAAGCCCATGTCCAGCATGCGGTCGGCTTCGTCGAGCACCAGCACTTCGACGGTGGACAGGTCCATGAAGCCTTGCTGCTGCAGATCCAGCAGGCGGCCCGGCGTGGCGACCAGGATGTCCACGCCCTTTTTGACGCGGTCGATCTGGGGCTTCATGCCCACGCCACCGAAGATGACGGTGGAGGTGATGTCCAGGTACTTGGCGTAGCTGCGCACCGACTCCTCGACCTGTGCGGCGAGTTCACGCGTGGGCGTCAGCACCAGGGCGCGGATGCCCTTGCCGCCGAACTTGTTGCGCGGCACCTGGCCTTGCGAGAGGCGGTGCAGCATGGGCAGGGTGAAGGCAGCGGTCTTGCCGGTGCCGGTCTGGGCGCCTGCCAGCAGGTCGTGGCCGGCGAGCACCGCGGGGATGGCCTGTGCCTGGATGGGAGTCGGGTTCTCGTAACCCTCCTCAAGCACGGCCTTCAGAATGGCGGGAGCCAGATTCAGTTCTTCAAATGTCATGTGATCAAAGATGCGCCCGTCCGGGGCGCCGGGTATCAGCCTGTCGAGGCAACCAGGGCGGTTGCCGGACCAGTCGTAGGCGGATGAAGTTCAATGTCGGGAGCCTGGAAAACAGCGTCCATCGTCCCCAGCTGGAATGCTGATGTCACGGGCAACTGGAACCCGCGACGCAGGGTATTGTCGCATGCGCGGATAATCACGGCTGGCGTGCAACCGATTTGTTGCCCGGTTTTTGCAGAAATCAACGATTCAAGTACTCGGACCAGAATGGCTCAATACGTTTTCTCGATGAACCACCTCACCAAGACCGTGCCGCCCAAGCGGCAGATCTTGAAGGACATCTCTCTCAGCTTTTTCCCGGGCGCCAAGATCGGCGTGCTGGGTCTGAACGGCTCCGGCAAGTCCTCGCTGCTCAAGATCATGGCTGGGGTGGACAAGGAATTCGAAGGCGAGGCGCTGCCCATGCAGGGCCTGTCCATCGGCTATCTGCCGCAGGAACCCCAGCTCGACCCCGAGCACACGGTGCGCCAGGCGGTGGAAGAGGCCATGGCCGAGGTCAATGCGGCCCGCACGCGCCTCGATGAGATCTATGCCGCCTACGCCGAGCCCGATGCCGACTTCGACGCGCTGGCCGCCGAGCAAGGCGAGCTCGAAGCCAAGATCGCCGCTGCCGGCACCGACTCCGAGCACCAGCTGGAGATCGCCGCTGACGCACTGCGCCTGCCGGCCTGGGACGCCGTGATCGGCAAGCTGTCCGGCGGTGAAAAGCGCCGCGTGGCCCTGTGCAAGCTGCTGCTGTCCAAGCCCGACATGCTGCTGCTCGACGAACCCACCAACCACTTGGACGCCGAATCCGTGGAATGGCTGGAGCAATTCCTGCACCGCTTCACCGGCACCGTGGTGGCCATCACCCACGATCGCTACTTCCTGGACAACGCCGCCGAGTGGATCCTGGAACTGGACCGTGGCCACGGCATTCCCTACAAGGGCAACTATTCCGAATGGCTGATCCAGAAGCAGAACCGCCTGGAGTCCGAGCAAAAGGGCGAGGAGGCCCGTGCCAAGGCCCTGAAGAAGGAACTGGAGTGGGTTCGCCAGAACGCCAAGGGCCGCCAGGCCAAGTCCAAGGCACGTATCGCGCGCTTCGAGGAACTGAGCGATTTCGAATACCAAAAGCGCAACGAAACCCAGGAAATCTTCATTCCCGTGGCCGAGCGCCTGGGCACCCAGGTCATCGAGTTCAACAACGTCACCAAGAGCTTCGGTGACCGCGTGCTCATCGACAACCTGACCATGAACATCCCCGCTGGCGCCATCGTCGGCATCATCGGCCCCAACGGCGCCGGCAAGTCCACGCTGTTCAAGCTGATCGCGGGACGCGAGCAGGCCGATTCGGGCGAAGTCATCGTGGGCCAGACCGTGAAGATGGCCTACGTGGAGCAGACGCGTGACGCGCTGGCCAACGACAAGACGGTGTGGGAAGACATCTCGGGCGGGCTGGACATCATCAACGTCGGCAAGTTCCAGATGGCTTCGCGCGCCTATGCGGGCCGCTTCAACTTCAACGGCCAGGACCAGCAAAAGAAGGTCGGCAACCTCTCCGGTGGCGAGCGCGGCCGTCTGCACCTGGCCAAGACGCTGATCCAGGGCGGCAACGTGCTGCTGCTGGACGAGCCCTCCAACGACCTGGACGTGGAAACCCTGCGCGCGCTGGAAGATGCGCTGCTGGAGTACGCGGGCACGGTGCTGGTGATCTCCCATGACCGCTGGTTCCTCGATCGCATCGCCACGCACATCCTGGCGGCCGAAGGTGATTCGCAGTGGGTGTTCTTCGACGGCAACTACCAGGAGTACGAAGCCGACAAGAAGAAGCGCCTGGGCGAAGAGGGCGCCAAGCCCAAGCGCATGCGCTACAAGGCATTGAAGTAAGCATCAAAGGCAAGCCTCAAAGCGCCTCCGGCACGGGCTGGAGCCTGTATTCTTCGGGCCATGAATCCTCCACCCGTTTCTGTTGCCGCGTTGCAAGCCTGCCTGGTGCAGGCCGTGCGTGGCTCGGAGGCGCTGATCCTGCGGCTGCTGCAGCGCACGGCCCATGCCATGGAGCAGGCCGACCAGCCCGGCTCCGGCCTGCCGCGCCGCGCTGAAATCCCCGAGGCGCTGGAACTGCTGGCCCGCCACCGGGCGCCCATGCTCAAAGGCTATGGGCGGGCGCTGCTGGAATGCTTTGGCCAATCCGGCGCCGCTGCTGCCTGGCCGCCTGTGCCTGGCTTGCCCGTTGCCACCGATTTCGCCTCCCTCTCCCTCCTGGACGACTCCGTCCTGCAGTCGCAGCTGGCCCACCAGCGCCTGCTGCAGCATGTGGCGCCCCAGGTGGAGATCGCGCTGGCCGAGCTCGACGCCCTGGTCAGTGCCGTCCAGGGCCTGGACCGTGTCCAGCCCGAACGCAATCCGCTGCGGCCCCACAGCTATGTGCAGGCCCTGCAGCGCGTGATCGACGACACCGAGGTGGACCCGGGCTCCGCCGCCTGCTGGCTGGGCTTCATGCGCGAGCACCTGGGTGCGCTGCTGGTGTCCGAGTACGGCCATATCGCCCAATCCCTGCGTGACCAGGGTGTGCAGCCTGCGGCCTATGGCCTGGCGCCGGTGCAGGCCCCATCGCCCGACGCGGGCCGCCGCCACTCCGACCTGCCGGGGCAAAGCCGCTGGCGGGCACCTTCCCACTATGGCGATGCCGTGGCCCAGAGCCGCGCCTATGGCTCCTTTGGCCAGCAGGCCCAGGAAGATGAGCTGACGCGGCGCCTGGTGGCCGCCCTGCTGTCCGATCCACGCTGGATGGATTCGCACCGCGAGGCGCCCACTGCGGCGCCTTCTTCCATGTTGGCGCTGGCCCACCCATCCGCCTATTCCGTGCCTGGCCAGTTTGCGCCGGCCATGGAAGGCGCAAGCCGCCTGCAGACCACCGCCTGGCAGGGCAGCGAGACGGCACCCACCGTGCTGGCGGCGCTGCCCGAAGGCTGGACTTCGCTGAGCTGCATGGCGCTGGAGTCCGTGCAGCACCACTCGGCCCAGCTGGAACAGCTGATGCAGGCCCTGCAGCCGCAGGAGCAGCAGGCACCCGCTGCCGGCGTGCGCGCCGACGATGGTGCCGCGCTGCACACCCTGCAGCGCATGATGCGCTTCATGGCGGCCGATACGCGCCTGCTGCCTTCCGTGCAGCGCACCGTGGGGCGCCTGGAGCCGCTGCTGCAGCAGCTGGTGGTCCAGGACCCGCGATTTTTCGAGGACCGCAGCCACCCCGCGCGCCAACTGCTCGATGAGCTGACGGCACGCAGCCTGTGGTTCGACAGTGAATCCGCGCCTGGCTACGGTCAATTCCTGCAGGTGGCCGAATCCGCCGCCCTGCGGCTGGTGGCCCTGCAGCGAGCCGATGCGTCGGCCTTTGCCACGGTGCTGCAGCAGCTGCGCGACGGTTGGGGCGGCAGCGGCATGCAGCCCGTGGGCCCTGGCGAAGTGCCGGAAGGTGGCACGGTGACCGGGCCTGTGTCGGCTGCGCTCAGGCATGTGGAAGGGCGGGGCGCGGACCCGCGCTGGCCCGAAACCGCCATGCCCAGGGCCGAGCAGATTGCAGCAGCCATCCGGCGCCTGCCCAGCGCCCAGGGCGTGCCTGATGACATTCTGGAATTCGCCACGGGGCCCTGGGCCGAAGTGATCGCCAGCGTCCAGGAACCCGTGGACGGCAGCGAGGCCCGGGACCCCGGCGGCTATCTGGCCCTGGTGCCCAGCCTGCTGTGGAGCGTGTCTGCGCACGCGGGCCGGGATACCGACCGCCTGGTGGCGCTTGCGCCCCGGCTGCAGGCACGGCTGCGCGCCGGCCTGCGCAGCGTGGGACGCACGGAAGAGGAAATCCAGGCCTTTGCCGCGCGCCTGGCAGGCCTGCACCAGGATGCGCTGGATGCCGGCGTGGTCCGCCAGCCCATAGAGAGCGTGGACATTTATCTGGACTCCGTGCCGCCCACCATCTACGGGTCGGACTCGGTGCTGGCGTCCCTGTCTTCCTCGGCGGGTGCGGCAACGCCTGGCCAGACAACACCCGGGTCCCTGGCGGCCCGCCTGCCGCAGTCATTGTTTGGCGTGGCGGCCTCGCTGCCGGTGCCGCTCGATGGGCTGCAGCCGATGGCGGACGATATCGGAGCGCCGACCGCGCAGGACCTGGAACTGCCCGAGGCGCTGCAGGATGAGCTGCCGGCGGCCCCGGCTTCACAAGCGCCGCCGGCCTTTGCGGGGTTGGGGGCGCTGGCCGCGCAGGCTGCGACGGCCGGTGGGGAAACAGCCCGGACGCCCGCCGAGCCCGCGCTGCCCCTGGAGCCACCGCCGCCTGTGGTTCCCGTGGTGTCGGAGGACTGGGCGCTGGGCACCTGGGTGGAACTGTCCAACGCCCGGCAGTGCATCCGCACCCAGCTGACCTGGGTCAGCCCGCAGCAGACGCTGTTCCTGTTCACCGCCACCGATGGCAGCACCCAGTCCATGACGCGCCGCATGCGCGACAAGCTGCTGGCGCAAGGGCAGCTGCGGCGGGTGGATTGAGGCGCCTGCCACGCCTGCCGAACCTGTCTACCCCACCTTTGCCTCTCCAACACCCACCTGCCGGACATGCGCCGGCGCCGATGGGGACGAATCGTGCCCAATTCGGGCCTTGCGGAGGTTGAGGCCTGAGGGCTGTCAAAAAGACAATGTCCTGCATCGGTGCGCTCCGGATCACGGTGCGCGTCACCGGATAGATCCCACCAGCAGGAGATAGGAATCATGGCGCGTTTGAGGATAGGCATCGTCGGAGCAGGCATTGGCGGATTGGCGGCAGCCAATGCGCTGCACCAGGCCGGGCATGAAGTACGGGTGTTCGAGCAAAGCCGGCAGTTCCTGCGCGTGGGCGCGGACATCAACCTCACGCCCAATGCCGTGCGCGCCCTCGATGGCCTGGGGGCCGACATTGCCGCCGCCGTGCGCGCCAGCGCCGCACGGCCCACGCACCGCATCAGCCGCAACTGGGACACGGGCGAGGAAACCTCGCGCCTGACCATGGGTGACGAGGCCGAGCGCAAGTACGGTGCCCCGCAGTTGACCATCCACCGCGCCGATCTGCTGGCCGCGCTGGCCGATGCCTTTCCGCTGCACCAGGTGCAGCTGGGCAAGCGTGCCAGCCGGATCACGCAGACGGGGCAAGGCGTGGACATCACCTTCACCGACGGCAGCGAAGTGGCGGGGCTGGATGCACTCATCGGCGCGGACGGCATCCACTCCGTGGTGCGCGCGGCCCTGTTCGGTGCCGAGAGCCCGCGCTTCACGGGTGTGGTGGCCTTCCGCGCGGTGGTGCCCACCGAGCGCGTGCGCCATGTGCCCGACATCCAGGCCTTCACCAAATGGTGGGGCGCCACGCCGCAAAGCCAGATCGTGACCTTTCCGCTGAACCAGGGGCGCGATACCTTCATTTTCGCCACCACGGCCCAGGATTCCTGGCACGAGGAATCGTGGACCACGCCCGGCAGCGTCGAGGAGTTGCGCGGCTTCTACGCCGATTTCCATCCCGATGCCCGGGCGCTGCTCGACGCCTGCGATGGCGTGCTCAAGACCGCGCTGTACGAGCGCGATCCCCTGCCGACCTGGTCGCAGGACCGCATCACGCTGCTGGGCGATGCCTGCCACCCGATGATGCCCTTCATGGCCCAGGGCGCAGGCATGGCCATCGAAGACGCCGTGGTGCTGGCCCGCAACCTGGATGCCGCCCCGGGTCCGCAGCGGGTGGCCGAGGCCCTGGCGCGCTACCAGGCCATGCGCATGCAGCGCACCAGCGAGATCCAGATCGGCTCGCGCGGCAACAACTGGCTGCGCGCCGGTGGCAATGCCGATGGCGTCTATGGCTACGACGCCTGGGCGGTTGCGCTGCAGGCCTGAGCCCGGTCAGGGCCGACAGGCGGCCAGCTCCCTGGCGCAGGGCAGTTCCAGCCCTTCGGCCGTGGTCAGCGACTGCGCGGCCAGCACGGCGCGCACCGTGGCCAGGGCCACGGCCTCGGCGGCCATGGCGGACAGGGTCAGCATGCCCGGCGAGTGCCCGGCCAGGCCGGTGCCCAGGGCGAACAGCGTGTCGCCATCGCTCATGGTGTGCACGGGGCGTATGGCGCGTGCCAGGCCGTCATGGGACACCACGGCCAGGCGCTGGGCCTGGACCTTGGTGATGCGTGCATCGGTGGCAATCACGCCGATGGTGGTGTTGGTGCCGGCCAGCAGCGGCCGGGGCTCTTCGCCGCGCAGCAGGGCGCGGCAGGTGTCGTGCAGCTGGCGGCCATCGGGGCTGCGCGCGCCGGCCAGCAGCGCGCCGCTGTGGGGGTCGATCACATCGCCCACGGCATTGCAGGCGATCAGCGCGCCCACGGTGACGCCATGCACGGTGAGCGAGGCCGTGCCAATGCCTCCCTTCATGGCGCGGTCCATGCCGAAGACCTTGCCCACGCAGGCGCCCATGCCGGCGCCCACATTGCCCTCGGCAGGCCGCGCGGCGCTGGCGGCCTGGCATGCCGCATGGCCGGCATCGGCACCCGGGCGGATGCGGCTGTCGCCCACCGCCAGGTCGAACAGCACGGCGGCCGGCACGATGGGCACGCGGCCCACGCCCACATCCAGCCCTATGCCCTGCTCGTCCAGCCAGCGCATGGCGCCGCTGGCCGCATCCAGCCCCCAGGCGCTGCCGCCCGAGAGCATGACGGCATGCACCTGCTGCACCAGGTTGGAGGGATGCAGCAGGTCGGTCTCGCGCGTGCCGGGGGCGGCGCCGCGCACATCGCAACCCCCCACGGCGCCGCCGCGCGCCAGCACGACGGTGCAGCCCGTGGGCCGGCGGGCATCGGTGTGGTGGCCTACCTCGATGCCCTGTACGCGGGTGATGGAGCCGGGGTCTGAGTCGGTGCTTGGCATGCGCTGCTCTGCTCGGTGATGGACAGGCCCCCACCTTAGCCGAAACGGCAGCCCTGCACCCGTTCTTCAGCGCAGCACTTCCAGCTGCGTGACCACGAAGGCGCCCTGGTCCTGCTCGGCGCGAAAGCGCACCTTGTCGCCAGCCTTGAGCGCGGGCTCGGGCGATGCGACGCGCAGCTGGAAGACCATGGTCATGGGGGGCATGCCCAGGTTCCTGAGTTCGCCATGGCGCAGCGTGACCTTGTTGGTGCGCGCATCCCAGCGCGTGACCTCGCCTTCGCTGAGGTCCTGGCTGGTGGCGGCGGGTGCGGTTTCTGCCGCCTGTGCGCCATGGGCCGCATGGTCGTGGGACGTGGCCTGGGCAGAGGCCCAGGCCGGGATCAGCGCGGCGGCAAGGGCCAGGCGCAGGAATGGACGGGAGGCAAGAAGGTCTGTCTTGGACATGGTGTGCTCCTGGGGTTCAGCGGTAGCTGGTGAAGGTTCGGGTGGAAACGTCGCTGTTCATGAGGTTTTTGGTGATGAGCAGCACCTCGTAGGGGTCCTTGCGGCCGCCGTACTCGGGGCCGTCCATGCCGGGGCTGCCCACGGGCATGCCGGGCACGGCAATGCCGACTGCCTTGGGCTTTTGCTTGAGCAGCTTGTGCACGTCGGCTGCAGGCACATGGCCTTCGAGCGCATAGCCTTCGACCAGGGCCGTATGGCAGGAGCCCAGGCGTGCCGGAATGCCCAGCCTGGCGCGCACGGCGCTGTTGCCGGTGTCGTGCACGGTGACGGCAAAGCCGTTGTGCTCCATGTGCGCCACCCAGTCCTGGCAGCAGCCGCAGTTGGGGTCCTTCCAGACCTCGACGGGGATGCGGGTGGTGGGGGCCGCCCACAGCGAAGGGGCGGCGAATGCCGTGCAGGCCAGGGCCATGCGGCGCAGCGCACTGCGGCGCGGGTGGGCGGATGCCATGCGTTCATGTTTCATGGTGGGCTCCTGAAGGGTGGGGAAGCGGGCGCGCTCATTGCGTCACCGTGATGGTTCCGCGCATGCCGGCCTGGTAGTGGCCGGGGATGAGGCAGGCGAAGTCGAAGCTGCCTTCGCGGTTGAAATTCCAGACCAGGTCGCCGGATTTGCCGGGCGAGACATGGGCCATGTAGGGCTCGCCGTGCTCCATGGTGGGGAACTTGAGCATCATCTGCGCGTGCTCGTCCAGCGAGGCCGGCGTGCCCAGCACGATCTCGTGCATGACCTGGCCCTTGTTGGCCACGCGCAGGCGCACGGTTTCCCCGCGCTTGACGCTGATGCGCTCGGGCGTGAAGCGCATGTTGTCGCTCATGTCCAGCGTGATGGTGCGCCGGGCGGCCGAGGCATCGCCGGCAATGCCCCAGGGCTTTTGCTCCTTGACCGGGGCGGCCTTGGGAGCGTCATCGTGGGTTTCGCTGCCATGGGCAAAGACGGCAGCGGGGCCGGCGAGCAGTGCGGTGGCGAGGAGGAAGGCAACGGTTTTCATGAGGTACTCCTTGGATGGCATCAGTGGTGCTCATGGCCCGCACCGGGCTTGCGCACGCTGGGTGCGCCGGGGGACTGGCCGGGCGTGGTCTGGCGCGGTGCGGAGGCCTCGGCCGCCGGCCCCATCCATTCATAGGCCACGCTGCCCTTGGGGTGGGTGAACCAGCCCGGGTCGCCGTAGTCGTTGGCGCCCAGCTGCTCGCGCACCTTGAGGGTGGTGAACATGCCGCCCATCTCGATGGGGCCGAAGGGGCCCGTGCCGGTCATCATCGGGAAGGTGTTGTCGGGCAGGGGCATCTCCATGGAGGCCATGTCGCCCATGCCGCGCTCGCCCATGACCATGTAGTCGGGCACGATCTTCTGGATCTTGCCGACCAGGCCCCGGTGGTCCACGCCGATCATGGTGGGCGTGTCGTGGCCCATGGCGCCCATGGTGTGGTGGCTCTTGTGGCAGTGCAGGGCCCAGTCGCCCAGCTCGTCGGCTATGAATTCCACCTGGCGCATCTGGCCCACGGCCACGTCGGTGGTCACCTCGGGCCAGCGCGCGGACCGGGGCACGGGGCCGCCATCCGTGCCCGTGACCTCGAACTCGTGGCCGTGCAGGTGGATGGGGTGGTTGGTCATGGTCAGGTTGCCCACGCGCAGGCGCACGCGGTCGCCACGCCTGGCCACGACAGGGCTGATGGCGGGGAACACCCGGCTGTTGAAGGTCCAGATGTTGAAGTCCGTCATCTCGGCCACGCGCGGCGTCATCGAGCCGGGCTCCACGTCGTAGGCCGACAGCAGGAAGGCGTAGTCGCGCTGGACCTCGGCGATCTGCGGATGGGCCGCCTTCGGGTGCGTGATCCACAGGCCCATCATGCCCATGGCCATCTGCACCATCTCGTCGGCATGCGGGTGGTACATGAAGGTGCCGGGGCGGCGTGCCGTGAATTCGTAGACGAAGGTCTTGCCGGGCGGGATGTGCGGCTGGGTCACGCCGCCCACGCCGTCCATGCCGTTGGGCAGGCGCTGGCCGTGCCAGTGGATGGTGGTGTGCTCGGGCAGGCGGTTGGTCACGAAGATGCGGACCTTGTCGCCCTCCACCACCTCGATGGTGGGGCCGGGGCTCTGGCCGTTGTAGCCCCACATGTTGACGAAGAAGCCCGGAGCCACCTCGCGCACCACGGGCTCGGCCACCAGGTGGAATTCCTTGACGCCTGCGTTCATGCGCCAGGGCGTGGTCCAGCCGTTGAGCGTGACCACGGGGCGGTAGGGGCGGCCGTTGGGCGGTGCCAGCGGCGCGGCTGTTTCGGCCGAGGACTGGGTCGCTGCCTCGGGCAGGGCGGCCAGGGCCACGCGGCTGACGGCGGCACTGGAGACGGCGGCCACGGCCGCGCCGGTGAAGAAATTGCGGCGGTTCATGTCAGTGGCTCGCTTCGTTGGTGGGAGTGGGCGCGGCAGCGCTGGCGGCAGCCTGGATGGCTCCCGGCGAGGTGCCGGTCAGTGCCAGCTGCAGGTCGGTCTCTGCCAGCCAGAAGTCGCGCTGGGCGTCGGTGGCGGTCGCCACGGCCTGGGCGCTGTTGCGGGCCTCGGCCAGCAACCCCCAGACGCTGACGAACATGCCGTTGTAGCGAAGCATGGTTTCGTCCTGGATGAAGCGGCGCAGCGGCAGCACCTCGGCCTGCTGCTGGTGGGCAAGGTCCCAGGCCGTGCGGTAGCGCATCCAGTTGCTGCGCGCTTCGGCGCGCGCCTGGATGGCGCCTTGTTGCAGCAGGGAGGCGCTGCGCAGAACTTCGGCACGTGCGCGGGCGCTGGCGGCGCCACCCCAGTCGAAGAGGGGCAGGGGCAGGTCGATGCTCCAGCCGCGTGTCACGTCGCTGTGGCCGGTGGCCCGGTCCGTGGCGGTGTTGCGGCTGTAGCCCAGACCGATGTCGCCGAACATGGCGCCCAGGCGGGCCCAGCCCTGGCGATCGGCGAGGTGGTCCAGGTCGCGGCGCAGGGCGCGCAGGTCCAGGCGCTCGCGCAGGGCGGTGGCTTCGGCGTCGTCGCCGCTGCGCAGCTCCGTGGCGGCCCGCGGCAGGGGCGGCAGCTGCTCGGGCAGGCGGAAATCGATGCGCCTGCCCCACAGGCCCATCAGGCGTGCCAGCTGTTCATGCTCTGCAGTGGCGGCCAGGCGCGCACGCGCCAGTTGGGCGGCCGTGTCCTGCTGGATGCTGAGCTCGCGTGCCTGCTGCAGCCGGCTGAAGTTGCCCACGCGGGCCATGCGGCGTGCCAGTTCGGCCCCGGCCTCGGCCGCCTCGTGCATGCGCTCGCTGGCGGCCAGTTGCTGGCGCGCGGCCACGGCGCGCAGCCAGGCGCGGCGCGTGTCGGCAGCCAGCCGCA
This sequence comes from Delftia acidovorans, assembly GCA_031286585.1. Classification (GTDB taxonomy): domain Bacteria; phylum Pseudomonadota; class Gammaproteobacteria; order Burkholderiales; family Burkholderiaceae_C; genus Comamonas; species Comamonas acidovorans_A. Next base: position 155,061 of record JAITUC010000011.1, on the reverse strand, counting down.
GCACCTCTTGGGATGTGGTCAATGTGGCCTGCTCCAGGACCATGCCCTGCCAGCGTGTGCGCCATGGCAGGGTGATCAGGTCCACCAGGCCCATGCTCAACTGCCGCCCGATTTCGCGTTCATCGGGGCTGACCATGCGGCTGAGTGACAGCACGGGATTGGGGAGGGTCAGCAACTGCACGCGCTGGGCGTCCTGAATGCCCAGTTGCGCCAGGCGCGCCTGCAGGCCGGGGTTGTTGAGCAGTGCGATGCGCACGGACTGGTCCATGACCAGCGGCTGGCGCAGCCACTCGTCGATGCGCTGCTGCGCCGCGTCGCGGGCCTGCGGATCGGTTGGCGGCAGCTGGGCGCCGTCCGGCAGCCGGCTGGCGGTATGGGACTGGACCGCGCCGCGCAGGCCGTCGGGCGAGATGCTGGCGCAGCCGGCCAGGGCCAGAACGGCAGCCATGGCGCCGACCAGCCGGGTGGGGGCGTAGAGGGTGCGCTTCATGGCCGGCCTCCGTGCTGCAGGTGCTCGTCGTGCTGGCCTTGCCCGGCGGGCGCCGGGCTGGATCGGCCGGCCCGGGCCGCCTCCCAGCGCAGGATGTCCATATGGCCGTTGGGAAACTCGGCCACGGCCGCATTGGCCTGGCGCCAGTCGGTCAGCTCGGTTTCCACGGCGCCACTGGCCGGCAGCGTGGCATGGCGCAGCGGCAGGCTGGCTGCAGCCGGATCGATGGCGCCGGTCAGGCCGGGAAATGAAGAGGCCGCAGGGGGGCTGCCATCAGGGGCCTGGGCCCAGGCGGCGGGGCTGGATGCGGCAAGGGCCGCCAGCCCGAATTGGATGAGAGGGATGAGGGGGGCGAGAAAATGCGCACGGCGCATGGTGTTCTCCTGAATGCGAAACGGACAACGCATCCGCGGCCAGCGCCCCGCCATGCCCGCGAACGGGCGGCCCGTTCAGGGGCGGCAGGGTGGTCGCGGACGCACTTCGGGCGTCAGGCTTCAGGAAATGGGTGGCTTGATGGCCTGCAGCTTGGCCGCGCTGACAAAGCGCGTGCTGCCTTGGGGGCGCAGTGCAGCGGCCGGCGCTGCGCCGTCCGAACCGATCTGGCCAGGGGTGAACAGGGCGGAATGGCAGATGCCGCACAGGGTGCAGCTGGGCCCATGTTCATGTTCGCCGCAGCTGCCGCCCGGATGGCCGCTGGCCTGGGGGGCGCAGCCTGCGCTGTGCTCCACGTGTGATGCGTGATCTGCAGCGTGTGCTGCATGATGCTGCTCGGGGCCGTCCGGCGACTGCGCGATTTCCTGCGCGATCTCCGGCGCGTGGTGGTGGAGTGCCGATGCCGGAGCCAACGCTGGAACAGACGCGGCAGCCGGCGCCAGGGCCGACATGACCGGCGCAGCCCCCATGGCCATGGCGTCGCCCAGCAGGCCGCGAAGGACCAGCAGCAAGACCAGGACAATGGACAAGGGGCGGCGCATAGGCCTGGATGATACCGGACGGCGGCGCGAAGTTCCTCAGGCGCGGGAGCTTTGCCGGGGCGTTTGGCGCGTGGCGCGCAGGGCCTCGGCGATCAGGGCCGATACGGCGGGCGGCATGTCCATGGGCAGGGTGGCCGGCACCGTGGCGCGGCCTGTGTTTCCGCGCGGCAGCCGGTCCAGCAGGTGGCCTGCAGGCACCAGTGCCAGGCGCAGCAACTGGCCTGCCACCTCCCTGCCATCGCGCAACTGCAGCGCATGGCGCAGCATCCAGCAGTGGGCTCGCCAGTGCAGGCCCAGCAACTGCTGGCCCAGCACATGGCCGGCCTCCAGCAGCAGCCAGCGCTGTGCGGGTGCCTGGTCCTGGCTTGAGCGGAAGCTGTGCAGCAGGTGGGCGAAGGCGGCGCGGCGCTGGGCGTCGGTCATGCCGCTTCCCTGTCGCTGCCCCAGCGGCGCAGCCGTAGGCCGTTGGCGACCACCAGCAGGCTCACGCCCATGTCCGCCAGCACGGCCAGCCACATGCTGGCGTTGCCGGCCAGGGCCAGTGCGAAGAACACCAGCTTGACGCCCAGCGACAGGGCAATGTTCTGCCAGAGCACGGCATGGGCGCTGCGCGACAGTTCCACCACCTCGGGCAGGCGGCGCAGGTCGTCGTTCATCAGCACCACGTCGGCGGTTTCCATGGCCATGCCCGTGCTGTGCATGCCGCCCATGGCAAAGCCGATGTCGGCCTGGGCCAGCGCGGGCGCATCGTTGATGCCGTCGCCCGTCATGGCCGTGGGGCCGCGTGTGCGTTGCAGCTCGGCCAGGGCGTCGAGCTTGTCCTGGGGCAGCAGGCCGCCGCGCGCATCCTGGATGCCGGCTTCGGCAGCGATGGAGCGCACGGTGGCCGTGTTGTCGCCACTGAGCACCACGGGCTGCACGCCCAGGGCCTGCAGGCGCACCACGGCCTCGCGAGCCTGGGGCCGCAGCGGGTCGGCCACGGCGAACAGGGCCCGCACGCCGCTGCTGTCGGCCAGCAGGGTCACGGTGCGGCCCTGGGCCTCATGGGTGGCCAGGCTGGCACGCAGCGCGGCGCTGTCCCAGCCCTGCTCCTGCACCCAGCGCAGATTGGCCAGGGTCCAGGGCTGGCCGTCGATCTCGGCCTGCACGCCACGGCCGGGCAGGGCCAGCAGCTTGCTGACCGAGGCCCGTGCGGCATCGGCGGCCACAGCGCCATCGGCCTGGAGGCCGGAAGCAATGGCGCGCGAGACCGGGTGGTCCGAGCGGCCGGCCAGGGCCAGCGCATATACGGCGGGCTGGCTGGAGTCCGGGGCCGCGCCTTCTTCGCCCCAGGATTTCCACTCGACCAGCCTGGGGCTGCCCGTGGTCAGCGTGCCGGTCTTGTCCAGTGCGATGGCGCGCAGCTTGCGCGCCGATTCCAGCGCCTGGCCGCCCTTGATCAGCAGGCCGCGGCGTGCTGCCGCCGTGAGCGCGCTGACCACGGTGACGGGGGTGGACAGCACCAGGGCGCAGGGGCAGGCGATGACCAGCAGGGCCAGGGCCTGGTAGGCCGCGTCATGCCAGCTCCAGTCCATGACCAGCGGTGCCAGCACCGCCAGCGCAACGGCCAGCACCAGCACGATGGGCGTGTAGACGGCGGCAAAGCGATCGACGAAGCGTTGGGTGGGGGCCTTGGAGGCCTGGGCCTGCTCCACGGCGTGGACGATGCGTGCAATCAGGCTGTCATTGGCCGCCGAGGTGACGCGCATCTGCAACTCGCCGTCCTGGTTGATGCTGCCTGCATAGAGCTCGTCGCCCGGGGCCTTGTCGGCCAGGGCGCTTTCTCCGGTGATGGGCGCCTGGTTGACCGAGCTCTGGCCCCGGGTGACCACGCCGTCCAGCGGCACGCGCGCACCGGGGGCCACGCGCACCGTGGCGTCCAGCGCCACGTCGGCGGCGGCCACGCGCTGCACGCTGCCGTCGGGCTGCAGGACGTCTGCCGTCTCGGGCGCCATCTGCAGCAGGCTGCGGATGGCATTGCGCGCGCGGTCCATGGCCTGGTCCTCGATGCGCTCGGCCGCGGCGTACAGGGCCATGACCATGGCGGCCTCGGGCCACTGGCCGATGGCGAAGGCGCCCGTGACGGCAATGGCCATCAGCGCATGGATGCCCAGCTTCAGCCGCAGCACGTCGCGGATGCCGGCCTTGTAGACGCCCAGGCCCGACAGGGCAATGGCCAGCACGGCCACGGCCATGCCGCCGTATTGCAGGGCGGGCACGCCGCCCTGGGCACCGCTGACCCAGTGGGCGGCTTCAGCCAGCACGGCTGCAATCAGCGCGGCCGTGATGCGCGGCCAGCCAGGCAGGACGCTGTGGTCGTGGCCGGCATGGGGATCGCTGTCGTCGTGACCGTGTTCATGGTCGTGGTCGTGGTCGTGGTCGTGGCCTTCACCCTGTGCATGCGGGTGGTCGTGCCCATGGCCATGGCCCTTGTGGTCATGGGCCTTTTTGCGGGCCGGGGCCGGCTGCGTGATCGTGAACGGCGCGCAGCAATCGGTGCCGCAGGCGGAAGACGGCAGGGATGGTGTGGACGAAGAAGGAAGAGGGGAGGCTTTCAAGGCCTCGTTGCCCTGGGGGCCTGGCAGGCGATTGGAGTTCATGCGAGCATTGGAAACGGTGAAGTCACTTCAAGGTCAAGCATGTCACAGCATGAATCTGCGCGCTGGCGCATCGGCGAGGCGGCCAAACGCTCCGGCGTGGCCGCCGCCAACATCCGCTACTACGAAAAGGAAAGGCTGCTCAGTGCAGGCGTGCGCGAGGACAACCAGTACCGGCTGTACAGCGACAGCGATGTGCACCGCCTGCGCTTCATCCGCCTGTGCCGCGCCATGGACATGTCGCTGGACGAGGTCCGCACCCTGCTGGCGCTGGACGGGGCCAGCAAGGCCGACTGCGTGGCCGCCAACGAAACCCTGGACGCCCACCTGGGCCATGTGCGCGAGCGCCTGGCCGAGCTGCGCGCGCTGGAGCACGAGCTGATGCAGCTGCGCAGCCAGTGCGACGGGTCGGACGGCTATTGCCACCTGATCGAAGCCCTGCACGCCCAGGCCGACGAGCCGCTGGCGGCGGCCCTGGGCAGCACGGGCACCAAGCGCCATGTATAGGCCCCCGTGTTGCGCCGGCGTCCGACGGACCGACCCGGTACGGCTCGCTATCATCGGCCGATGAGCCTGAGCCACGCTGCCCTGTCCCTGCCCGACCGCGTCTGGGCCGCGCTGCGCGACCATGCGCTGGCGTGGTGGCGCAGTGTCTACCTGGGCGCCGTGCTGCTGGTGCTGGCCATGTCGCCTTCCAGCTACCGGCGCGGTGCGCGGCGCGCCATGGCGCACCAGATCTATGTGCAGACCGGGCCCATCCTGCTGGGCTTCACGGCGCTGGCGGCCCTGCTGTGCGCGGTCATCACGCGCATTGTCATCGTCACGGCGCTGAGCTACGGGCTGTCGCGCTATGCGCTGGAGATGGTGGTGCGGGTGCTGGTGATCGAGCTGATCCCGCTGACGGCGGCGCTGTTCGTGGCCATGCGCTGCACCATTCCCAACGGCACGCTGATTGCGCAATTGCGCGCGCGCGGCCAGTTGAGGGCCTGGCAGGAGCGCGGGGCCGATCCGCTGCGCATGGCCCTGGTGCCGCGTGCCGCTGCAGGCGTGTTTGCCTCGGTCACGCTGGCCGTGCTCAGTTGCGTGGTGGCCCTGATCACCGTCTACCTGAGCGTCTATGGCTTCACGCTGGCCGGGCTGCCTGGCTATACGCGCATCTTCGGCCAGATCTTCACGCCGGCCGTGACCCTGGTCTTCGTGCTCAAGACCTGGTTCTTCAGCCTCACGGTGGCCATCATGCCCATGGCCTCGGGGCTGTATGCGCCGCTGCGGCGCCACCGGCTGGGCGGCGCGGCGCTGGGCGGCTTTGCGCGCATGTTTGCCGTGCTGCTGGTGATCGAGGTGATCTCGCTCATGGGCAACTACTACTGAAACCGAACCCCTGCGAAACCCCAGGCGCGGCCCGGTCCGCGCCACTACAAGGAATGCCATGACCGATACGCGGCGCACGCCGCCAGACCCCTGGGATGGCGAGGAAATCGAGGCCCTGCGGCCCGTGGCCCATCTGCGCGCCAAGGCGGCGGGGCTGTTGCTGTTCACGCTGGTGCTGATTCTCGGATCGGCCCTGTACCTGCTGTATTCGCGCGGCGTGTTCGACGCCACGCAGCGCCTGGTGCTCACTGCCGACGACTCCGAGGGCGTGAGCGTGGGCATGGACATGACCTTCTCGGGCTTTCCGATCGGGCGCGTGCGCCGCATCGAGCTGGCCCAGGACGGCAATGTGCGCATCCTCATCGACGTGCCGCGCAAGGATGCGCACTGGCTGCGCGAGTCCAGCGTCTTCACCCTGGTCAAGGGGCTGGTGGGCGGCACCACCATCAAGGCCTACAGCGGCATCCTCAGCGATCCGCCCCTGGCCGACGAGGCCGTGCGCCCCGTGCTGCGCGGCGACGCCACGGCCGAGCTGCCGCAGATCATGTCCACGGCCAAGGAGGTGCTGGGCAACATCGCCCAGCTCACGGCGCCGGATTCGGCCCTGGGCGGCTCGCTGGCCGAGCTGCGCGGCCTGGCCGGGCGCATCCAGGGGCCGGGCGGCGTGCTCGGCGTGGTCATGGGCAGCGAGCAGGAGGCGCGCAAGGTCACGGCGCTGCTGGACCGCGCCAACGCCACGCTGGCCCGCATGGAGCGCATGGTGGCGCGCGCCGACAGCCAGGTCTTCGACGCCGGCGGCGTCATGCCCGAGGTGCGTTCCACCGTGGTGCAGCTCAACGGCCTGCTGTCCGACACGCGCCGCACGCTGGGCAAGGTGGACGCCGTGCTGGCCGAGGCCCAGGCCGTGGGCTCCAATGCGCGCGAGGCCACGGCCGACCTGGGCGCCCTGCGCGCCGAGGTGGAGGGCAATCTGCGCCGCCTGGAAGGCGTGCTGGCCGACCTGCAGCGCAAGTGGCCGTTTGCCCATCAACCGGAGTTGAAGCTGCCATGAGTTCTGCCGCAATCATCCTGGCGCGCCATGCCGTCGCCGGCGCCGTGCTGACCCTGGTGCTGGCCGGCTGCAGCAGCCGCCCGCCCGCGCCGGACTGGGCGCTGAATGCCGAATCCGCGTCCCAGCGCGCATCCACCGCCTACCTGGAGGGCCGCCAGCGCGTGCAGGCCCTGGAATGGGACAAGGCCCGCGCCGAGGTGGCCGCCACGGGCCGCACCGACCTGGCCGCGCGTCTGGAGCTGATGCGCTGCGCGGCCCAGGTGGCCAGCCTGGAATGGGACGACTGCCCCGGCTACCAGGCGCTGGCGCTCGATGCTGCGCCGGCCGAGGCCGCCTATGCGCGGTATTTGCAAGGCAAACCCCAGCCCGAGGACATTGCGCTATTGCCGGAATTGCAGCGCCCTGTGGCGCAGGCGCTGCTCGGCGGTTCTGCGTCGGCGCTGGCCGCCGTGGGCGCCATCAAGGAGCCGCTGCCCCAGTTGGTGGCGGCTGGCGCGGCCTTGCGGGCAGGGGCTGCGGAGCCGGGCCTGCTGGAGCTGGGTGCCCAAACGGCCTCGGCCCAGGGCTGGCGCCGCGCCGTGATGGCCTGGCTGCTGCTGCAGGCCAGGGCACATGACCAGGCAGGCGAGGTGGACAAGGCCCAGGCCGTCAGGCGCAGGCTGTCGCTGCTGGAGAAGACGGCGACCGGTGCCGGCATGTCGGCAGGCACATCGGCCGGCAAATGAAAACAGCGCCAGTCCGCAAGGGTTGGCGCTGGGCAGGCAATTGCAGGGCTTACATCGAGGACAGCAGGGCGCCCGGGTCTTTTTGCAGCAGGGTGTCTGCGGCCGGGGCGGCGCTGTCCAGCCAGAAGGTGGCGACGCTGGCGGCGACGGCAAGCACCACCGTGGCGGTGAAGGCGATGAAGGGATGACGTCCGAAGGGGCTGGGTCTGCGCATGGTGGACCTCCTGTCTGGCAGCGCAGGCAGAGCATGGGGCTGGGCCTGGACTCCATTGCACACCGGATTGCGCAGCGCGGCTGTCGGACAATCGCTTTCTCTCTTGACGTTTGTAAAAAACTGCTGAGTGAAATTTTCTATCGATTTTCAAGAGGCCGAAAAAAAGCGAGGCAGAGCCTCGCTGAAAGTTCGGGACGTCAATCCCTGGCCTGTGCTGGCAGGCCAGGCGTCGCCTTAGAAACGGTGGCGGATACCCGCGATCAGGCTGGTGCCCGACTTCAGGTCCGTGATGCGGTCGTGCATGAGCACGGTGTACACGTCGGTGCGCTTGGACAGGTAGTGGTCGTAGCCCAGGCTGGCGGTGGTGCGCGTGGAGTCCACGGCGCCGATCTCGGCCTTGGTGCGGGCCAGGGCCGCCTTGATGGTGCCGGCGCTGCTCACGGGCACGTCCAGGCCCAGCGAGTAGGTGCTGTTCTTGCGGTCCAGGTCCTTGACCTTGGCCTGGCCGTAGGTCGCGTACAGCTTGGCCACTTCGAAGTTGTAGGTGCCGCCCAGCATCCAGTCGGTCTTGGTGGGCATCACGGCCAGGCTCACGGGGTTGCTGATCTGGGCGCGCTCGTAGAAGGCCACCAGGCTCAGGGGGCCGCCGAAGTACATGGCGTTCACGCCGATGTTCTTCTTGCCGGAATCGCCGCCCTTTTCACCGAACTGGTAGTGGACGTTGGCCTGCAGGCCGCCGAACTTGGGCGTGGTGTAGACGACCTGGTTGCTCCAGCCGGTGTCGGACGGCGTGGTCAGGTTGGCCGAGCCCCAGGCTGTCGTGCCCACGTTGGCGTGCAGCACCAGCGGGGAGATGGTGAAGGAGTCGCCGAAGGGGTTGGCCAGGATGGTGGGCAGGAAGTTGGGCGCCATGCCGCGGCCCAGGCGCACCGTGCCGAAGCCGCCGGACAGGCCGACGTTGGCGTCGCGCGAGAAGTACGGGTCACCATCGAAACGGCCGGGGCTGCCAGTGTCCACACGCATGAAGGCCGTCAGCTGGAAATCGACCTTCAGGCCGCCGCCCAGGTCTTCCTGGCCCTTCATGCCCCACCAGGAGGTGGTCATGCCGCCCGAACCCACGACACCCTTGCCGCTGGCATCGCCAGCCATGCGCATGGAGCCGGCATAGGCATCCACCAGGCCAGTCAGCTGGACCGAGCTTTGGGCGTGTGCGGCGCCGGCGCAGGCCAGTGCAGCGGCCAGTGCGATGAAGGAACGTTTCATGTTGAGGAGTCTTTCATTGTTGGAGAGTGGAAACGGGTGGCCAGTGCTGTGACCGGGGCAGACGATGAACCAATCGCCCAGGCTGGGCTATGTGGCAAACCTGGGACAGTGGCGTTTTCGCATCAGGGGCGGGCTGGCGTCGGCGCGTCCTTTCGGCCTGTGTGCAAGGCGGTCTTGACTGGCTAAGCCGCGTATTACAACGCATCCGAGCCATTGCGCCAGCCAGTAAGTTGTGTCTTTGACACAGTTATGACGAAACTTAATTTGTGTTTTGCACTCTCGCGGCTTGAACACTGCCGTGCACTGGGATGGGGCCAGGGCACCAGGGCTGTGCGGCAGGTCGTTGCAAGAGGGCTCAAAGGTCAATTCGGGGCTCCTTGTTCGTCGGTTGGGAAGCGGATTTCTGCCTGTTGCCAGGCCTTCGGCTGCAACTGATTGCAAACCGCGTGCCAGCCTGCAACCCGTCCATGGCCCAGGCATCGCCCCCATGAGCCGGGCATGTGCTTCCAGACGTGTCAGACTCGCGCACATGCCCGAATCCACCCTGCTCGTTGCCGACGACCACCCGCTGTTCCGCGCCGCGGTGATCCATGTGCTGCGCGAGGCCCTGCCGCAGTTCGCCGTGCTGGAGGCCGCAAGCGCCGCCACGCTGGGCGCTGCGCTGCAGCAGCACCCCGAGATCGAGCTGGTGCTGCTGGACCTGGCCATGCCGGGGGCGCGCGGCTTTTCGGCGCTGCTGCATGTGCGCGGCGAGTACCCCGATGTTCCGGTGGTGGTGATTTCCTCCAATGACCACCCGCGCGTGATCCGCCGTGCGCAGCAGTTCGGTGCCGCAGGCTTCATTCCGAAATCGGCGCCGGCCGAGGCCATAGGCACGGCCCTGCAGGAAGTGCTGGACGGCGGCAGCTGGTTCCCGCCCATGGCCGCCGAGCGCTCGGAGGCCGACGCCGCGCTGGCCGCGCGGCTGGCCCAGCTCACGCCCCAGCAGTTCCGCGTGCTGCTGTGCCTGGCCGACGGCCTGCTCAACAAGCAGATCGCCCACGAGCTGGGGCTGGCCGAGAACACCGTCAAGGTGCATGTGACGGCCATTCTCAAGAAGCTGGAGTGCTACAGCCGCACGCAGGCGGCCGTGCTGGTCAAGAGCCTGGAGAACGACGGCACGGTCTGAGCGCCAGGCCCTGCCGTGCCACGTCTATCGGTGGCGCAGCAGCATCTGGCTCATGAGCGCGCGCAGCGCCGGCGGGCGCACGGGCTTGGCCAGAAAGCCCCAGCCGCGCTCGGCCGCCTGGCGGCGCACCATGCCGTCGCGCTCGGCCGTGACCAGGATCACGGGCGGAGACTGGCCCCAGCGCTGGCACAGCTGCGCGTAGACATCGGGGCCGTGCAACTGGCCCAGGCGCACATCGAGCAGCACCAGCTGCGGCGCTTGGCCGGGCGCGGCCAGCGCCAGCGCCTCGGCCGGGCCACCGGCCAGCGGCACGTTGCAGCCCCAGCGCTGCAGCAGGGCGCGCATGGCGGTGCAGGACTGGGCGTCGTCTTCCACGTACCAGGCGCTCATGCCCTGCAGCGGTGCGTCCTGGCCTGCCTCGCCGGAATGCGTGGCCGTGGCGATCTGCGGCACGGCTGCGGGATCGCCCAGCGGCACGCAGACCCAGAACACGCTGCCACGGCCCAGGTGCGAGCGCAGGCCGATCTCGTGGCCCAGCAGGCGGCCCAGGCGCTCGACGATGGCCAGGCCCAGCCCGGCGCCACGGTCGTCGCCATGGCCTTCGTCCAGGCGGCGGAATTCCTCGAAGATCTCGTGCTGCAGGCTCTCGGGAATGCCCGGTCCCTGGTCGTGCACCTCGATGCGCAACTGCCGGCCCTGGCGCCGGCAGCCGATGACGATGCGGCCCTGGCGCGTATAACGTATGGCGTTGGACAGGAAGTTCTGCAGGATGCGGCGCAGCAGGGCCTCATCGCTGCGCACCACGCAGCGCGTGTCCACCGCGCTCAGGCGCAGGCCCCGGCTTTCGGCCAGGATGCCGAAGTTGTGGCGCATGACCTGCAGCAGCGGCCCCAGCGCGAAGTCGCGCACGCGCACCTCCAGCTGGCCCGATTCCATGCGCGAGATGTCCAGCAGGCTGCCCAGGATGGCGTCCTGCGCGGCCAGTGCGCCGTCGATGCTGTCGGCCACATGGCGGCCCGCGTCGTCATGCAGATGGCTGCGCAGCAGGGAGCTGAACATGCGCGCGGCGTTCAGCGGCTGCAGCAGGTCGTGCACGGCGGCGGCCACGAAGCGGGTCTTGTAGCGGTTGGCCTGCTCGGCCTCGCGCTTGGCTTCGGCCAGGTCGCGCGTGCGCTCGGCAATGCGCTGCTCCAGCGCATCGGCCAGCGAGCGCAGCTCGCGCGCGGCGTTCTTGTAGCTGGTGATGTCGGCGTAGCTGGTGACGAAGCCGCCGTCGGGCAGCGGATTGCCGCGGATCTCCAGCACCGTGCCGTCGTCCTTGGTGCTTTCGCGCAGGTGCGGGCTGCCGCTGCGCAGATGCTGCAGCCGCCGGTGGATGGCCTCCTCGATGGGTCCGGGCCCCAGCAGGCCGCGCCGGGCGTTGTAGCGGAACAGGTCCTCGATGGGCTGGCCCGTGCGCAGCAGCTCGGAGGGAAACCGGAACAGCTCCACGTAGCGCGAGTTCCAGGCCACCAGGTTGAGGTCGGCATCGATCACCACCACGCCCTGGGGCAGGTGCTCCAGGCTGCGGCTCAGGCCCGTGTCGGCCTGGCGCGCGGCCTGGACGATGCCGTCCTGGGCCGTGCGCAGCTCCTGGGCATGCTGGCGCAGCACGGTCTCCAGCTCCAGGCGGCTGCGCAGGCGCAGCGTGGCCAGCCGCCTGCGCTGGCGCACGAACAGCACCAGCAGGCCCAGGGCCAGCCAGCCGCCCGCAGCGGCCGCCGCCGCCCAGCGGCTGGCCACGGTGCTGGCCTGCGTGTCGTGCAGCAGGTGCAGCTGCCAGTCGCTGCCGGGCAGGGGCAGGGTCTGCCACAGCGTGGTGCCGGGCAGGGCGGGCTCCTGCAGCTGCACCAGGCGGCTGCCTTGCTCCAGGCCCTGGCGCACGCGGTAGCGCATGGGGTGCAGTTCCTGGTCGATGTACTGGCGCGTGGCGGCCAGGTCCGCCTCGTCGGCGGGGCTCAGCGGGGACAGCAGGCGGTAGCGCCAGTCGGGCTGGCTGGCCAGGAAGACCACGCCGTGCTCGTCCGAGGCCATGACCACGTCGGGCGTCTGCAGCCATTCTCGCTCCAGCTCCAGCAGCGCGATCTTGATCACCACCAGGCCCGCGACGGCGTTGTGCTCGTCCAGGATGGCCTGCGACAGGAAGTAGCCCGGCAGGCCCGTGGTCAGGCCGATGCCGTAGAAGCGCCCGCTGCCGCGCGACAGCGCCTGCTGCACATAGGGCCTGAAGCTGTAGTCCACGCCCACGTTGCTGCGCGTCTCGCGCCAGTTGCTGGCGGCCAGGGCCGTGCCGTGGCGGTCGATCAGGGTCAGCGTGGACGACTGGCTGGCGCCGTTGGCCTGCTCCAGCTTGCGGTTCAGGGCATCGACCTCGGCAGGGGACAGCGGGTGGGTGAGGGCGGCGCGCAGTTGCGCGTCCAGCGCCAGCACCTCGGGCAGGGTGCGGTAGCGGTCTATGCGCTGGCCCAGGGCCTGGGCATAGAGGCTGAGCTGGCGCTGCACGTTTTCGGCCTCGCCGCGCAGGGCGCGGTGGTAGACCAGCTCTCCGGCCAGCAGCATGCAGGCAAGCATGCCGCCGAACAGCAGCAGCAGGGTCCAGAAGGAGCGGCGTGAAGGGCGTCGAACGGATTGGGGCATGGTGGTCTGGACCCGATTGGGCGCCAGCTTGGTGCCTTCCAGGGGCGGGAAAGGGTTGGGGATTACCCTGATTCTGCGTGCATTCTCCCTGGGAGAGCACCTGCGCCTAATACCAATAGGTTATCGGCGCCGGAGCACGCCAGCGGTACAAACTGGACCTCGCCGCACCTTGGTGGTGCGCCCTCCCCACACAGTCCCGCCGGAGCCGCACCATGCATGCCGTCCCCACCCACGCCGCCAGCCCCGAGCGGCTGCCTTTCTACCGCCAGCTGTATTTCCAGGTGGTGGTCGCCATCGTGGCAGGCGTGCTGCTCGGCCACTTCGAGCCCCAGTACGCCGAGCAGTTCAAGCCGCTGGGCGATGCCTTCATCAAGCTGGTGAAGATGATCATCGCGCCGGTGATCTTCCTGACCATCGTCACCGGCATTGCGGGCATGACGCACCTGCGCACCGTGGGCCGCGTGTTCCTCAAGGCCATGGCCTACTTCCTGTTCTTCTCCACGCTGGCCCTGGTGGTGGGCATGGTGGTGGCGCACGTGGTGCAGCCGGGCGCGGGCATGAACATCAACCCGGCCGACCTGGATCAGGCCGCCGTCAAGGGCTATGTGGCCAAGTCGCATGAGCTGACGCTCACCGGCTTTGCCATGGATATCATCCCCAAGACGCTGGTCAGCCCCTTCGTGGGCGACAACATCCTGCAGGTGCTGTTCGTGGCCGTGCTGTTCGGCATCTCGCTGGCCATGGTCGGTGATGCGGGCAAGCCCGTGCTCAACTTCCTGGAGGCGCTGACGGCGCCGGTGTTCAAGCTGGTCGGCATCCTGATGAAGGCTGCGCCGCTGGGAGCCTTTGGCGCCATCGCCTTCACCATCGGCAAGTTCGGCCTGGGTTCGCTGGTGAACCTGGCCTGGCTGGTGGGTTCGTTCTACATCACCTCGCTGCTCTTCGTGGTCGTGGTGCTGGGCTTCGTGGCGCGGCTGTGCGGCTTCTCGGTGCTCAAGCTGGCGCGCTACCTGAAGGCGGAACTGCTGCTGGTGCTGGGCACCTCGTCCTCGGAATCGGCCCTGCCTTCGCTGATGCAGAAGATGGAGCGCGCCGGCTGCGGCAAGTCCGTCGTGGGCCTGGTCGTGCCCACGGGCTACTCCTTCAACCTGGACGGCACCAACATCTACATGACGCTGGCTGCGCTGTTCATCGCCCAGGCCACCAATACCCACCTGACCCTGGGCCACGAGATCGCGCTGCTGCTGGTGGCCATGCTCAGCTCCAAGGGCGCTGCCGGCGTGACCGGCGCAGGCTTCATCACCCTGGCCGCCACGCTGGCCGTGGTGCCCGAAGTGCCCGTGGCCGGCATGGCCCTGATCCTGGGCGTGGACCGCTTCATGAGCGAGTGCCGCTCGCTGACCAACTTCATGGGCAATGCCGTGGCCACCGTGGTGGTCTCGCGCTGGGAAAACGAGCTGGACTACAGCAAGCTCAACGCCGCCCTGGATGGCACGTCCGCCATGGAGGAGACCCCTGTCCCTGCGGCTGTCGCCAAGGTTTCCTGATCCATACCGGGGCGGCGCGCAGGGCGCGCGGCCCCCGCCATCGACAACCCTCGGCCCAGCCAGGTCAAGCCTGGCTGGGCTGCTGCCTTTTGAGGGGGCTGCCGCGCCGCTTGGCTGTATTCTTGGCGCTTCGCTTCACGCGGCCTTGCGGCCGTTCCCACCATGCATTTGTCCAGACGCGAATTCCTCGGCGCCGGCGCGGCCGCCGCCTGTGCCTCGCTGGCCGGTTGCGCGGCCTCGGCGCCCGTGTCGGGCAGCTTTCTGCAGCCGTGGCGCAGCCATCTGGAGATGCCGCGCGATCAATGGCGCCAGCGACTGGCCGCCACCCAGGCGCTGGGCTGCCGGGAACTGTTCGTGCAATGGAGCGGCCTGCAAGGCGATTCCGAGGCGAACAGCTGGATGCTGGCCGACGCCCAGATCGCCGACCTGCTGGACATCTGCACCGAACTGGGCATGGGCGTGCACCTGGGCCTGCCCTATGACGAGCGCTGGTGGAAGCAGATCAGCCTCTCCAACGCCGCAGGCCCCGCCCCCTACCTGGCGCATATCGCCGAGCAGGGCGCCAGCCACATGTACGCCAGCCCCTGGCCGCGCCATGCGGCGTTTCGCGGCTGGTACATCCCCTACGAGCTGGAGCAATACCACTGGGCCGCGCCCGAGCGCATCGAGCTGCTGGTGAGCGCCCTGCAGCCGCTGGCGCAGGCGGCAGCGGCCACGTCCGGCCAGGTACCCGGCATCTCCACCTATTTCAGCCAGCTGCAGACGCTGGGCAGCCTGCCCACGCTGTGGAGCATCCTGCTGGACCGCGTGTCCCTGCGCCCCATGGTGCAGGACGGCGTGGGCGTGGCGGGCCTGCGCAACTACGAGGCGCTGGCACCGCTGCAGCAGATGCTGCTGGAGCGCAGGGCGCCGTTCGACCTCATCGTGGAACTGTTCGAGCAACTGCCGCCGACCCGGCCCGATGGCTCGGACTTCCAGGCGCGCACGGCCAGCTTCGAGCGCGTGCGCCGCCAGTGGGATGTGGCCCGCGACTACGGCGCCCAGCGCGTCGTCGCCTTCGCCATCGACCCCTGGGTGCTGAACGACACGCCGGAGGCCCGGCAACTGCTGCGCGAGTGGAAGGCCGCCGCCCGCTGAGCGCGGTGGCTGCCGGGTCAGAAGCGCTTGCCGATGATTTCTCTGAGGATTTCGCTGCTGCCCCCGAAGATCCGCAGCGCCCTTGCATCGGCCCAGGCGCGGCCAATGCCGTATTCGGCCATGTAGCCGTAGCCGCCGTGCAGTTGCAGCAGCTCGTCCAGCACCTGGCCCTGCAGCTCGGTGGCGTTGAGCTTGGCCATGGCGGCGGTGACGGAGTCCAGTGAGCCCTCCATGTGCCGGGCCAGGCAGTCGTCCAGGAAGACGCGCAGCATGGTGGTCTTGGCCAGGGCGTCGGCGAACTTGAAGCGGGTGTTCTGGTAGTCGAGCACGCGGCGCCCGAAGACCTTGCGGTTGCGCACGAACTCGGCGGCCTCGTCCAGCATGCCTTCGGTGGAGGCTGCCGCACGCAGCGCGATCGCCAGCCGTTCCTGTGCCAATTCCTGGGTCACATGCTCGAAGGCGGCGTTCTCGCTGCCCAGCAGGTGGTCGGCCGGCAGCTGCAGTTCGTCGAAGAACAGCTCGCAGGTGTCCTGGCTGTGCTGGCCTATCTTGCGCAGGGCCGGGCCCTTGCCCAGGCCCGGCATGCCTTCTTCCACCACGAACAGCGACAGGCCGCGCGCACCCAGCTCGGGCTCGGTGCTGGCCAGCACCACCATCAGTCCGGCGTTGACGCCGTTGGTGATGAAGGTTTTCTGGCCGTTGAGCACATAGTTCTCGCCCTCGCGCCTGGCCCGGGTGCGGATGGCCTTGAGGTCGCTGCCCGCGCCGGGCTCGGTCAGTGCGATGGCGCCGATCAGCTCGCCCGTAGCCATGCGCGGCAGCCAGCGGTCCTTCTGCGCCTGCGTGCCGAAGTTCCAGAGATAGGGCGCCACCATGTCGGAATGGATGGAAAAGCCGATGCCCAGGCAGTTGGCGCGCGCCAGCGCCTCGATGACCACGGCCGCGTGGCCGAAGTCGCCGCCCTGGCCGTAGGGCGGGGGCAGGTCGCAGTTGAGCAGGCCGCTGTCGCCGGCCTTGCGCCACAGGGCGCGCGGCGTGATGCCCTCGGCCTCCCAGTCATTGATGTGGGGCAGGATCTCGGTGGCCACGAATCGGTCCACCTGTTCCTTGAACAGCAGGTGGTCTTCACGCAATACGGAACGGGTGCGCATGTCTGTGTCGGTCTCCTTGGGCTGGGTCAGGGACGATAGGTGTCGGTGGCGCTGGCCTGGCCGCGCAGCACGGGGGCGGCTGCCGTACCCGTCAAGAACAGGCTGTAGTGGTCGCCCGGCTGCAGCTGGGGCAGCGCCAGCGGCGCGCTGGCCGCAGTGGCGCAGGTGGCGGCGAGCTGGGCGCTGACCGGGTTGATGGAGCGGCTGGCCGACCTGGCCGGCGCCACGCCCGTGAACAGCGGCGTGCCCGTCCCGGCGATCCTGAGCCCGCCTTCGGTGCAATCGTCGATCAGGTTGTAGAAGCGCAGCTCGGCCTTGAGCGCGTCCTGGCTGCCGCCGGAGTCGTCGATGGCCGTGAAGCGCGGGGCCGCGTTTTTGCCCGGGCGCTGCGGCACCAGGGTGGTGAAGCTGCCCGGCGCCACCTTCATGCTGCCGGCGCTCTTGCCGTCCAGCTGAATGGCAAAGGGCGTGTCGCCCTTGACGATGGCGTAGCTGCTGGCCGGCCTGGCGCCCGACAGTGTCTGCTCCGGCCCGTCGCCTATCTTCACGCGCAGGCTGCCTGCATCGGGGTGGACCACGCGCACGAAGGACGAGCCTGCGGGCGGGCGCGCCGCATAGAGCTGGGCCAGCGTGCCTTCGGCATGCGCGGCGGGCAGGCAGGAGAGCCCGGCCAGGCCGGCCAGGGCGAGCGCGGCGGTACGCATCACGGGGGAAAAAGCGGAGGTCATGCCTGCGGGTCCTTGGTTTCCTTGGCGGGGCGCATGCGTGCATCGAGGTACATGCGCTCCAGTTGCTTGCGGTCGGCCTTGTCAGTCTGCGTCAGCGGGAAGCCGTGGCAGGCCAGCAGTTCCGACGGAATCATGTAGGGCGGCACGCGCTGGGCCAGCAGTTCGCGCCAGCCGGCCAGTGCTTCAGGCAGGGGCTGCATGCCGGGCGGGCCGCTGCGGTCCAGGTCCACGAAGCCGATCATGCGCACGATGAAGCCATCGGGCCGCTTGAGCGCCACCGCCGCGCCTGCGCGCACGCCGGGCAGGGTGGCCAGCACGGCATCGACCTCGGCCAGCTCGATGCGGTAGCCGTGCATCTTGATCTGGTCGTCGCGCCGGCCGTGGAAGGTGACCAGGCCCTCGCCGTCGATCTCGCCCAGGTCGCCCGTGCGGTAGCCGCGCTTGCCGTTGCGCATGAACATGCGTGTGGCGTGCAGGTCGGGGCGGTTCAGGTAGCCGCGCATCACGTGGTCGCCGGCCACGCAGATCTCGCCTTCGTCCAGGAACACATCGGCATAGGGCTTGGCCCGGCCGATGGGAAAGGGCAGCGGCGCGCGCTGGCGCAGCGCGGGGTCGATCTCCACCCAGGTGGTGGAGCAGGTGGCCTCGGTGGGGCCGTAGGAGTTGATGATGCGCGCCTGGGGAAAGCGGCTCCACAGCGCCTCGGCCACGGTGGGCGTGAGCGATTCGGCGCCGAAGACGAAGACGCGCAGGTCGGGCAGGTGCTGCTGGTCGAAGTCGGCATCCAGCAGCTGCTGGCGCACGAAGGAGGGCGTGGATGCCCAGACGTTCACGTGGGTGCCCGCCAGGTAGGCGGCAAAGGCCTGGCGGTCGGCAATGGTCTCGCGCGCGCACAGCACGCAGGCACCGCCCGTGACCAGGGCGCCCATCCAGTTGAACAGCGAGAAATCGAAGCTGAACAGCATCTGGTCCATGAAGACCGGCGCCTTGCCCAGGGCCAGGCAGTCGCGTATCCAGCCGGCGAACAGGCCCAGGCTCTCGCGCCCGATCTGCACGCCCTTGGGGTCGCCCGTGCTGCCCGAGGTGAACATGATGTAGGCCAGCGATTTTTCCTGCAGCGGCTGCGCGGCGATGCCGGTGTCCAGGAAGCTGCGGGCCTGCGCGTCGTAGTGCAGGCCGGCCTGCACCAGCGTGGCGATGCGCGCCATGCGCTCGGGCGGGTTGATCACGTCCACCGGCACGAAGGGCACGCCCAGGCGCAGGCAGCCGAGGATGGCCACGAGGAACGCGGTCTCCTTGTGCCCCGTGATCAGCAGCGGCTCGTCGCGCCGCGCGCCGCGCGCCAGCGCCTGCTGCTCCCATTGCGCCACGGCGTGGGCCAGTTGCTGCCAGTCCAGCGTGCCGGCGGCATCGATCACGGCGGGCCGCGCGGTGTCGGCGCCGGGCTCGGTGAAGTCGAAGCGGTCAAAACTGAATCGCATGCGGGCTCCTTGTTGCGCGGGGACAAAGGGACAGGGCGGCGGCGTGCGGGCGCTGCATCAGGCCTTGCGCTGCTCGGCCACGTACTGCGCCAGCGTGTGCACGGATTCCAGGTGCAGGTCGATCTCCGATGGCGGTATCTTGACGCCGAATTCCTTTTCGATGGCCAGTGCCACGTCCACGGCGGACAGCGAGTCCACCAGGCCCGATTCGAGCAGCAGCGTATCGGGCTCGACCGAGGTCAGGATGATGGCGCCGATGATCTGGGCAATCTTGGTTTCGATGTCGTTCAGGGACATGGTTTCTCTCCAACAGGCGTTTCAGAACTGGAAATACAGGAAGCGGGTTTCCTTGTGCAGGTTGACCAGGCAAAGGAAGAGCAGGACCAGGGTCACGGCCGTCCAGCCTGCGCTGGGGCGCCAGCGCATCCAGGCGCGGGGCGCTTCCTGCACCTTGAACATGGCGGGCGAGAAGCGGCCCAGGATCTGGTGGGCATTGGGCGTGAACCAGGCAATGGCCAATAGCAGCAGGACCAGGGCCATCTGCATGTGGTGGCCTATGGCCAGGCGGATGGCATCGCCCGGGGCCAGGCCCTGCAGGTGCGATAGCGACTCCAGTGCTTCCACGCCGCGCAGGCCGGCCATGCCCTTGAGCAGCAGCATGGCATCGCCCACGCCGTGGGCGCGGAAGAAGGTCTGGGCGATGAGCACGGCAATGAAGGTGATGACAACGCACAGCGCCTGCACGCCCCGGCCCGATTTGCGGGCGGCGGCCGGCTTGCGGCTGACCACGAAGATGCGCCAGGCGTGGTTGACCGACAGGTAGAAGGCATGCAGCAGGCCGAAGATCACGTACTGCAGGCCTGCGCCGTGCCAGATGCCCGCCAGCCCCATGGTGAACAGCGTGGGCACGACGATGGTGGCCGCGAAGCCGCCAGGCGTGCGCGCGGCGCTGGAGCCCACGGACAGGCCGCGCTTTTCGCGTGCGCGCGAGATGGCCATGGCCACGGGGTAGTACAGGTAGGCCGTGAGGTAGCGCGTCAGCGTCATGTGCCAGCGTGCCCAGAAGTCGATGATGCTGCCAGCCTTGTAGGGGGAGTTGAAGTTCAGCGGGAATCGGATGCCGAACATGCGCGCCAGGCCCAGCGCCATGTCCGAATAGCCCGAGAAGTCGAAGTACAGCTGCAGCGCGTAGCTGAGGCTGGCGCCCCAGGCGGCCCAGAACTGCAGGTCCCCGGGCGCCGCGAAGCCCGCGTCTGCATAGGGCGCGATCTCGTCGGCCAGCAGCACCTTCTTGGCCAGGCCGATCACGAACAGCGTGCCGCCGATGGACAGGTTGTCCGCGCGGAACCGGTAGTTATCCGGCTGCGCGAACTGCGGCATCATTTCCTTGTGGTGCAGGATGGGCCCCGCGATCAGGTGCGGGAAGAAGGTCACGAACAGCACATAGCTGAGCAGGCTGCGCTCCTTGACGATGCCCGAGCGGCAGTCCAGCAGGTAGCCGATCTGGGTGAAGGTGAAGAACGAGATGCCCAGCGGCAGGATCAGTTCGTGCATGCCGCCCTGCGTCAGCCCCCATTCGCCCAGGAAGTTGAACAGCGTGGCGAAGTACTTGTAGTGGAACAGCGCCGCCAGGTCGGCGCCCACGCCCAGGGCGGTGATCAGCCCCTGCAGCCGCGCACGGCCGGCAAAGCGCAGGATCAGCAGGCTCACCACGTAGTTGAAGGCGATGGACAGCGCCAGCAGGGCGACGAACTGCGGGTTCCACCAGCCGTAGAAGACAAAGGACGTCAGGCACAGCCAGAACGCGGCCAGCCGCAGGCTGATGGCGCCGGCCAGGTAGTGGCCCGCCAGCGCGATGGGCAGGAACAGCAACAGGAAAAGATAGGAATTGAACAGCATGTAGCGGGCGGGGTCACGCAGGCGGGGCGGCGGCGTCCATCTCCTTGAGCGCCGCTTTTTCATCGTCCGTCAGGGGCAGGGACAAGGTGTTTTCCGAGAACTCCCAGATCACCAGCCGCAGGCTGGCCGGCCAGGAGGCGCGGCGCTTGAGCGCAGCCACCATGGCGCCGCTGAACTGGCCGCCGTCCATGCTGAGGTTCCAGACTTCCTGGCCCAGCGCGCGGCCGAGCTGCGGCGCGAAATTGCTGCGCAGCCCGTTGGAGCTGCCGGCCAGCAGCACCTGCACGGGCGGCGTCTCGTCCAGCAGGCCGCCGCCGCGCACGGGGGTGATGGTCTGCGGGCGCACCTGGTCGCGCCGTGGGCGCCAGCCGGCCGGGGCATCGGCCAGGCCGGCCAGGGCCAGCAGGTCGCCGGGCAGCGGCTGCAGCGGCCCGGGCGCGGATTCCTCGAAGGCCTGGGCGCCGCGCTGCCCGCCCAGCAGCGGCAGCGCGGCCTGTGCCACGGCCAGGGCGGCAGCGCGCGCGCCCTCGGCGTTCATGTGCACGTCGGTGCGGAAGAACACGGGTTGCGCCTTCTCCTGTGTCTGCAGGGCGGGGCGCAGATCGGCGAAGGCAATGCCGTCGGCCTGCAGGCGCTGCTGCCACAGGTCCAGGCGCTGCAGCATCACGGGTGCCACGGGCAGGCCGCACAGATGGGCGGCCTCGATGCGCGACTTGTCGGGCACGGCCACCACCAGGGTGGCAATGCCCTTGTCCTGCAATTGCCGCGTCCAGTGGCGCAGCAGGCGCTGGCGCGCCTCGAAGGGGGCTGCGCCCGTGCCGGGCTGGGGCCGCAGGCCGTCGCGGTAGAACATCCATTGCGGGCAACCCAGGGCCACCTGGGCTCCCGTATCGCCCAGCAGGCGATAGCGCAGCGCGGCCTGGCCGGTTTCCAGCGAGGACTGCGCAGGCAGGCGCAGGCCCTTGTTCAGCGCCGCGCCCGCGCGGCCATCCAGCCAGGCGGCCAGTTGCAGCTCGCCGGCCTTGGAGCCGCCGCTGGCCAGCGTCCAGCCGCCCCAGGCCAGGCCTGACAGCAGCAGGGCGCCCCAGATCCAGGCGTTGCGCCGGTGGCCCTTGTCGGTTTGCAGGTCTTGCGCGTGAGGGTCCACGGGGTCAGCCCTTGAGCGCGGCCCGCAGCCGCTCCAGCCAGGTGGCGTTGGGCATGAGCGAGGCGTTGTCCCACTGGCCGGCCGCGTTGGGGCCGTAGCTGTAGGTGGGCTCGAACATCTGCCACACCAGCACCTGGGGCTTTTGGGACTTGAAGGCCGGCGACTCCAGGTACTCCAGCAGCATGGTCCACTGGCCCACGTTGCCGGGCTTCCAGTTCAGCGAGACCGGACGGTCCAGCAGGTTGGAGAGCTTTTGCGGAAAGCCGAAGTAGGGCTGGACCATGCTGTGGCCGGTGACGTGGACGGGTGCGGGCTCATCGTCGAGCAGGCCCTTGGCCGGAGCCTGGCGGCGCACGGTGTAGACCTCGCGGCCGACCTGCTTGCGCTCTTCGGCGGTGAGGAACAGCTCGGCCAGGTCGCCATAGCGGCGCTCGGTGACGGTGTCGCCCAGGGCCAGGCCGCTGCCGGCGCTGCCGGCCAGCTGGGGCACCTCGGCCTGGACCATGCGTGCCGTGGCCTCGGCCGTGGCGTCGGCTGCCGCCTGGGTCCAGTGCTGGTCGGTGCGGTAGAACACGTCCTTGCCGCTGTCGCGCACGGTGCGCAGCACGGCCTCGTCGTCAAAGCTGGGAATGCCGGCGGCCTGCAGCGCCTGCAGCACCTGCTTGTAGCGGCCCTGGACATCGGCGCTCATGGCCTTGCCGTCGGGCATCTTGTCGGGATAGAAGCGTACCTTGTCGGGCAGCAGCAGCACCTGCAGCTTCACTCCGCGCGCGGCCAGCAGGTTGCGCGCCTCGGTGATCAGCCGGGTGGATTCGGTGATGCCGGCGCGGTCCACCTGGGTCAGGCTGCCCCAGCCCGGAAACAGCCAGCCATCCTTGCCCCGGAGAACGATGGAGGAACTGTCCTGCCCCTGCGTCTGGGCCTGCGCCTGCGCAGGCACCTGCGCCGCCAGCGTGCCCAGCGCCAGGGCGCAGCCCGCCAGCCCGCGTGCGGCGCGTGACATGCCTGAGCGCAGCCTGGGCAGGGCGGGGCGGGGTGCTTGCGTGGTCGAGTCCATGTGGTTTTTCTCCTTGTCTGTTGAGAGGGGGCGGGGCAGCGGCCTTCATTCAATAGGACAGCGTCAGCGTCATGAAGAGGCCCTTGGCCCGGTCGGCCTGGCCGCCACCGATGTTGAAGCGGTACTGCATGGACCAGTCCACATAGGACTGGGCCGCGCTGTAGTGGCTTTCGCGGAACCATTGGCGCAGGCTGACGCCCACGCCGGCGCTGGCGGACCAGCTGCTGCCATTGCCTTGCAGGGCCAGCGTCTGCCCTTGCTGGGCGGCCAATTGGGCTGCGGTGGGCGTGGCGCCCGGTGCGGCCTGCAGGGAGCGCACATCGACGCGGTTCCTCTGCTTGATCCAGTCGGCCGCGACCACGCCGAACGGAAAGATCACCAGCCCCTGGTTGATGCCGTCGGCCCGGAAGCTGCGGCCGAAGCGGGCCTCGGTGGAGAAGAACCATTGCTCGCGCTTGTAGCGGCCCGAGCCGTCGCCCACCTGGGCGCCGCTGGTCTGGTCGGTCAGCGTGAAACGCGAGGCCATGCTCTGGTTGGCATAGCCGGCCTGGCTGTAGCCCTCCATGGTGAACCAGCTGGAGCGGTCCGTGCGCCGGCCCGTTCCCTCGTAGAAGCCATGGGTGACATAGGCCAGCCAGCCGCCCTGGCCCGCGCCCGCGCTGTACTTGGCCGATATGGGGTTGCCCAGCGCCGGCCCCGTGGGGTTGAGCGGATCGCGCCCGCTCATCAGGCAGCGCAGCTGGGGTGACTCGGGCGTGATGAAGCCCGAGCGCGTGGCCGTGCCCAGGTTGAACTGGCGCTCTATGCCGAAGGTCAGCGCGTACTTGGTGGACGGCGTGAAGCGCATGCCCAACGAGCCCGTGGTGGTGGGCAGGCCAGAGATGCCGCGGTTGTCGCCGGCCTGCACATTGATGGGCAGGCCCGTGCAGGGGTCGATGGCGCTCTGGCCCAGCGTGGTGCCGCCGCCGTCATGCAGGGTGCTGCCCAGCCGCCCGTAGACATCGAAGATGCGGGTGGACGAGTTCAGGAAGTTGGACGGGCGCCAGTAGGCTTCGGCCGTGCCGAAGACCGCATCGCCCGCCTGCGTGAGGATGCCGTCCGAGAACGCGCGCCCCGCAGGCCGCGCACCCCGGTAGCCCATGGAGACGATGGCGCCCCACTCGCGCGCGTAGCCGGAGACGGCACTGCGCGCGTTCTCGCGCTGGCCGGGCGTGAGCTTGGCGGTGCCGGCATCGTCCAGGTCGATGGCTTCCTTGAAGGTGCGCACGGCGCCCCGGCGATCGCCGGTGCCGGCCAGGGCATAGCCCTCGTCCAGCATGACGCCTGCGGGCGCCTCGCCCGTGGCGCGCGCCGCGCGAAAGTCCTGCAGCGCCTTGGCCGGTTCTTCCTGGCGCGAGTACAGGTAGCCGCGCTGCATCAGCAGCTGAGGGTCGTTGGGTGTCAGCGACAGGGACTTGTCCAGCCGCAGCAGGGCCTGGCCCTGCTGGTCGCGGTCGCCTGCGGCCAGCGTGGTGGTCAGCAGCTTTTGCAGCAGCGGGTTGTCGGGGTCCTGCTCCACGGCCGTGCGCGCGTGGTCGATGGCAGCCTTGTAGTCCTGGCGCGCATAGGCCGCATAGGCCTGGGCGCTGGGGCCGCCCGCGCCCTGGGCATCGGAAGGCTGCAACTCGCAGACCGTGCCATAGGGCGTGTCGCGGCAGTCCTGCAGGGGCGGCGGATAGTCGGCCATGGCCAGGGACTGCGAGGCGCCGCGCGTGTCGGCCACCATGGGCGTTTCGCGGCCGGGGCGCAGGGCATCGGCTTGCTTGAGGCGGCGGGCCACGGATTCATCCTGCGCCGGCATGGGCGCCAGCAGCGCGCGGGCGCGCGCCGCGTCGCCAGCGGCCAGGGCCGCGTCAGCCGCGATCAGGCGCAAATTGGCGGACTGCTTGTCGTCCAGCCAGTCCTGCTTGAGCACGGCGTCGAAGTCTTCGTTGGCCTGCGCGGTCTTGCCCTGGCGCTGGCGTATGTAGCCGCGCATGCCCAGCGCGGCCGTGTCTTCGTTGTCCTGCGCCAGCGCCTCGTCTGCGGCTTTTTCCGCATCGGGCAATTGCTCGGCCAGCAGCAGCGAGGTGATCAGCAGCAGGCGGTGCGATGCCGTTCCAGGCGCCAGCGCCACCGCTTCGCGCGCAAAGGGCACGGCCTGCGCCGGGTTGTTGGCGATCAGCGCCTGGTAGGCCTTCTGCGCCGGCAGCACGGCCTGGCTGCGGCGCAGGGTCTGGCGCTTGGCCACCAGGTCGCTTTTGTTGGGAGGGTCCAGGGCCAGGGCGGCATCTGCGGCATCGATGGCGGCGCCCAACTGTTCCTGCGCCTCCAGGGCGCCTATCCATAGCAGCGCCCACTGGCCCTGGCTGGGATCCAGGCGAAAGGCCTGCTCGGCCCTGCGCGCGCTGTCCGCATAGTTCTTGGCGTTGTAGTCGGTATAGGCCTGCGTGGCGATGGGAAAGGCCTTGTTGTAGGCCTCGGAAGCCGTGGCTCCCCCAGGACCGCCCGCCGCACCGCCTGCCGCCCGCACATTGGTTTCGGCCTGCGCCAGCGTGGCCTCGTCCAGCCCGGCGGCGCGGGCCGAGGCGATGGCCTTGAGCGCCTCTTCGTTCTTGCCCTGTTTTTGCAGCGAGTAGATCAGCAGCATGCGCAGGCGCAGCAGGTCGGGGCGCAGCTGCACGGCCGATGCGGCCGCGGCCGCGGCCCGCGCAAAGCGGCCGGCCTGGTAGTGGGCATAGGCCTGGTTGGCCAGCTGCCACGCGCGGCCCCTGAGCGGCGCCTCGGCCTTGACGGCCGCCACGGCCTGCGGCCAGGCCGCAGGCGTGTTCCAGCCGGCGCCCAGCAGCGCGGCCAGCGTGAGAGGGCGAACGAGGGGAGCGAGATGCTTCATATGCCGGCCCTTGGAGTGCTTGGAATGCCTTGTGCGGGAATGTCGGGATGCACCGTGGGGTCGGTGGGCTCTCCCTGCTGGAAGCTGATGGCCTCGCGCAGCGTGGCCTCGTCCAGCCAGCCCTGCTCCATGAGGATGGCGCCCAGCGGGCGGCGTTCGCGCCGCTGTATCTCCAGCGCGGTGGCCAGCCGGGTTTCGTCGATGGCCTGCCAGGACACCAGCAGCTCGCCCAGGCGCTGGCGCTGGTGGCTCAACTGGTCGGTGGACGGGAAGTCGTGCATGGTCTTGTCCCAGGCCAGCCGCTTGCCCGTGACCAGGTGGACGATGAACAGCTTCCAGGCGCGCGCCGCCGCCATGGCATTGATGAAGTTGCCGATCACCATGCGCGGGATGGACAGCATGGCGTGCTCCCAGCCGTACAGGCGCGAGACGAACCAGGCGCGCTGCACGACGCGCAGCAGCAGGGCGACGACGTTGACGCTCATCAGCGTCACCAGCCAGCCGTTGGGCGTGAACAGGGACGGGTAGTAGACCGTCCACCAGCCCATGTGGTCTGCCAGCAGGAACAGCAGGAAGTTCAGCAGCAGCAGATAGGCCAGGATGGCAACGAAGGAGGTCACCAGCCCCTTGCGGTCCCGGAACAGCAGGTACTTGGTGGACAGCGGCCCGGCCCAGCCGACCTGGCTCCAGCCCTGCAGGCCGATGCCCAGCGTCCAGCGCGCCTTTTGCCGGTAGGCGGTCTTGAAGGTGTTGGGAAAGAACTCGCGGATGCCCAGCGGCATGGTCAGCGTGGACACCTTTTCCTTGCCCAGGCCGAACAGCGGCTTGCGCCGTATCACGTAGTCCACGGGGAACTTGCCGAAGATCTGCTTCATGCCCCGGCGCGCCAGCCGCGCGCCGATGTCGTAGTCCTCGGTCAGCGTGTCGGTGTTGAAGGGCTGGTTGTGGGTCTCGGCCGCCAGCTCCTCCATCGCCTTGCGCGAGAAGCAGGTGCCCACGCCGGCCGAGGGCACCATGCGCGACATGCTCTCGCGCACCACCAGGTCCTTGGTGTGCCATTCGGCGAATTCGTCCATGTAGGTGCCGGCCACCAGCTCGTACCACTCGCGCTCCAGCGAGGTCACGGGCAGCTGGATGAAGTCCATGCGCGGCAGCAGGTAGTTGTAGTACTTGAGCTCCAGCGGGTGCAGCACGTCCTCGCTGTCGTGCAGGATCACGCCGGCAAAGGGCTCCGGCTGCAGCGTGTTCTGCTGGAAGATGGCCTGCACGATCCAGTTGAGGCAGTCGGCCTTGCAGGTGGGGCCGTCGTGGGGCACTTCCACGCGGATCAGCTGGCGGTAGCGCCGGCGCATGCGCTCGACCTCGTTCTTGGTGCGCTCGTCGTTGCGGTAGGTGCCCACGAAGATCATGTAGTTCTTGTAGTCCAGCGTGCCCACCATGCTCTCCAGCATGGGCGCGATCACGTCGTACTCCAGCCAGGCGGGCACCATGATGGCCAGCGGCTTTTCCTGCACCTCCAGCAACTGCTGCGTCTTCAGCGGCTGGTAGCGCCGCTTGACGGTCAGCGCGCGCCAGGCCTCGCGCACCCAGTACCAGGCATCGATGAACAGGTCATCGATGCTGGACAGCAGGATGATGACGGCCACCACGGCGCTGGCGATCTCCAGCGCGTGGTAGTAGTCGGCCACCAGATAGGGCCAGTAGAGGGAAGAGATCATGGCGATCGCCTCATGCCGTCGTCATCGTTGCCCAGGCCCTCAGTGCTTGGACTGCTTGCTGCGCGCCACCACCCAGGCCAGCACGACCAGCAGCAGCACCACGAACAGAGCGATGGCGATGCCCGGCACGCTCCAGGACAGGAAGTTGCGCCATTCGTGGAAGGCGCTTTCGTGCGGGCCCGACGGAATGCCTGTTTCAGGATTGCTGCTGTCCACCCAGGCCAGCGGGCCGCCGCCGCCAATCACGGCGATATTGCCGCGATTGAGCAGGAAGGGCTCGCCCAGGCCGCCCGCCCACTCGCCGATGGCATGCCACAGCACGCCCTGCTGGCCGCCTGCCGTGACCACTTCGGCCGAAGACAGCTGCTTGAGTCCCTTGATGTCCAGCCAGTCCACCGATTTGCCGCGAATGCGCAGCTGCTGCCGGTCCGTCACCGTCACCAGGGGCTTGGCGCCGTCCACCGGCACTTCCATCGCGACAAAGGGCAGGGAGGGCTTGGCTGGTGCATCGGCCTGGGCCACGACCAGCTCGGCCTGCGAGGCCGACAGGCCGCTGGCGGCCGCCAGGTTGGCCATGCGTTCCAGCGCGGCCGGCGCGGCCGTCAGATAGCTGGCCGGCACCAGCAACTGCGACCTGGCGCCCAGCAGCGGCAGCAGGCCGATGAAGCTGCCGTTGGGCTCGGCCTTGCCGGGCGTCACGTAGCTGATGGCCGGCAGCACGCTGGCGGGGTAGGGCTGGGGAATCTCGTTGCAGTCGGCCGAGTAGGGCTGGCGCTGCACGGACACCCGCAAGGTGTTGTTGATGCCCAGCGCATAGCCGGGCACACGGGCGCGCAGGCGTTCAGGCTGGCCGTTGGCCTCCAGCTGGCGGGCCGACAGCAGCATGCCGTTCCAGAACAGCGTGGCCACGGGGCGCGTGGCCGAGGCGCCGGGGGCGGCGGCCACGTACAGCGTGATCTCGCCCGGCATCTGGCCCTGCGAGGCCACGGCGCTCAGCGGGAAGTTCATCGTCCAGTCGCCGCGCGACAGCACGTCGAAGCTGTCGGGGCTGCCGCCCAGGCTGGACAGGCGTATGCCCTTGGCCTCGTCCCATTGCGGGGGCTGGGCCGCAGCCACGGTCACGTTGTCGCTGACCAGCAGGCGCTGCAGGGCGGCCTCCTGCAGGCCGGACACGCGCGCACCCGCGTCGGCGGCCACGGCCAGCACCATCTGGCGGCCCATGGGCAGGGCGCGCAACTGCTGGGAGGCCAGCGCCTCGTTG
Organism: Delftia acidovorans; assembly: GCA_031286585.1. GTDB lineage: Bacteria > Pseudomonadota > Gammaproteobacteria > Burkholderiales > Burkholderiaceae_C > Comamonas > Comamonas acidovorans_A. Next base: position 126,456 of record JAITUC010000011.1, on the reverse strand, counting down.
GCCAGCGGCGCGCGCCGGGCGCGCCATTGCTGCAGGGCCTGGCCCGCATCGGGGTCGGCCGCCAGCTGGGCCTGCAGGGCCGCGAAGGCGGCGGCCAGGCGCTGCTGCAGTGCCTTGTCGGCCACCACGATGTCTCCGCTGACCTGGGCGGCCCCCAGCATGAGCAGCGCGCCCAGTTCGGCATCACTGGCCAGCTTGTGCTGGGGCTCGGCGCCGCGCAGTGCGGCAAAGGCGGGCACGCCGGCCAGTGCGGCGGGAACCTCCAGGCCGCGCAGGTCGAGCGTCTCCCCCACGGCGGGCAATGCGTTCACCGTCATGCGCCTGTTGTTGCGCTGCAGGCTGGCGCCGATGCGCCAGGCACTGTCGAACGAGGCCTGCTCCAGTTGCCGGCCCGCCACCAGCACGGTGGTGCGCACGGGCAGGGTGTTCCAGACATCTTCGATGCTGCGCACATCGCGCGGGTCCACGCGGTAGCTCAGCCGTGTCTGGGGCGAGATGGTCAGGGAATTGGCCAGGGAATGGTTGTCATCGCAGCGCACCTGGCCGTTGCGGCTGCGCCAGTTCACGCCCAGACGCACGAAATCGCTGGCGCGGGCCTGCTGGGCGACGGGCAGCGTGCGCTGCAGCATGCCGTCCCCATCGGGAACGGTCTGCGACACGGCGGGCGTGCCGTTGAGCGAGATCACCACGGTCGAGACGCCGGGCTCGCCCTTGAGGTAGCGGCTATCGAAGGCAATGCTGGCGTCGCCCAGCGGCAGGCCGCGCGGCACGGGCAGGTAGAAGTCCTGGGTGGCCGTGCCGGCCAGCACCACGGGATCGACGATGCCCAGCTCCTTGAGCGTGACGCTGCGCTGCAGTCCGTCGCTGGCGCCGAGCTGGCGTATGGCGTCACCCAGCGCCGATGCCGATGCCGTCTGCGCGAACAGGGTGCCAAGGCCCAGCAGCGAACCCAGCGCCCAGCGGGCCCCGGTGCGGGAAAGCGATTGGCGGATGGTCGGTTGCATGGGGGCCTCTTTTCTCACTGCGGTGCTCGATTCGTAATGGGCTTCGTGGACGTGGTGCGCGACGTGTGCGTGATGCGGCTCAGGCCGGCGCCAGGCCCTTGGTCACGGCGGCCGTGATGCCTGGGGCGCCTGGGACGGTCGCGGCACCTGTGTGTCCGGCGGCAAACTCATCGAAGGGCTGTCCCAGCAGGGCGCGCACGATGCGCTGCGAGGCCTGGCCATCGCCGTAGGGATTGATGCGGCGCGCAAACGAGGCGTGGTGCTCCTCATCGGCCAGCAGCCGGTTGACCTCGGCCACGATGCGCGCGCGCTGCGTGCCCACCAGCAGCACGGTGCCGGCCGATACGGCCTCGGGCCGCTCGGTCACATCGCGCATCACCAGCACGGGCTTGCCCAGGTAGGGCGCCTCTTCCTGCACGCCGCCGGAGTCGGTCAGGATGATGTGGGCGCGCTGCATGAACCAGACGAAGTCCACATAGTCCAGCGGATCGATGAGGCGGATGTTGTCCATGCCGCCCAGCGTGCGCATGACCACTTCGCGCACGGCGGGGTTGAAGTGCACGGGGTAGACGATGAGCAGGTCCGGATGGCGCTGCGCCAGCTCGGCCAGCGCAGCGCAGATGTTCTGGAAGCCTTCGCCGAAATTCTCGCGCCGGTGTCCCGTGACCAGCAGCAGCGGGCGCTGCGCATCCACCCAGGGATGGCGCTGGGCAATGGCGCTGGCCAGCTCGGGCTGGGCATCGAGCCGGTCGCACAGCGTGGCCAGCGCATCGATGACGGTATTGCCCGTCACGGCGATGCGGCCCTGCAGGTTCTCGCGCAGCAGGTTGGCGCGCGACGTCGGCGTGGGCGCAAACATCCACTGGCTGACCACATCGACCACGCGGCGGTTCATCTCTTCGGGAAAGGGCTGGGCCAGATCGCCGGTGCGCAGGCCTGCTTCCACGTGGCCCACCGGAATGCGGCGGTGAAACGCCGCCAGCGCGCAGGCCGTGGCCGTGCTGGTGTCGCCGTGCACCAGCACGTAGTCGGGCTTTTCCTGCTCCAGCACGCCATCGGCACCTGCCACAACGCGGGAGAACAGGCCGTTGAGCGTCTGGTTGGGTTGCATGACGGCGAGATCGTGCTGCGCCCGCAGGCCGAACAGATCCATCACCTGGTCCAGCATCTGCCGGTGCTGGCCGGTGACGCACACCATGCTCTCGATGCCCCGCGTCTGCGACAGGGCCGTGACCAGTGGCGCCATCTTGATGGCCTCGGGACGGGTCCCGAAAAACGAAAGAATCTTCATGCCAACCCCTTTTGCGTTTTCCTGTGTTCTTCGCTTGTGCGTTCTTCTGCTGCGCTGTACCCGGCAGGGGTATGACCCGTCTCAGCCCGAAGACGGGCCGGGCAGGCCGCGAAGAGGTGAGGAATATACGGCGGGTTTTTGGAATTCTCGATCGATTGCGTCAATTCGATTGAAAACTATCGTCAATTGAGAGAAATTGACAGAAGTTAAGAGGACTTGAAGGAGCTTGATGACCTTGTTTTCCATTGGGAACCTCCGTCGAATCTCAAGCGCCGCAAGCCATGGGGCTGAATGCACATTCGCGCTCGGGCGCTGTTGCACAAAGCTGCGCGCCTGGATGCTTTGTTGCAGCTAGTACATCACCGAAACAAGGGTGTGCTTGTCAGACGCTTGCCTATTGCTGCCAGCTGCTGCCTATTGCAAGCCCTGGAGCGGGTCTGCGCAAGGCTTGGAGGGGGTGTCCGTGCTGTCGCTTTCCCTGATGTGCGGCCGGCGCGCGGGGGCGAGGTAAGTGGTGGGTGCAGCGGGTGCAAACCTGGGCATGAACCTTGCCACAAGCGGGCCCGGAAACGAAAACGGGCCCCGTGCAGGGGCCCGTTTTTCTGGGTGTATGGCGGAGAGGGCGGGATTCGAACCCGCGGTGGGGATTAGCCCACACACGCTTTCCAGGCGTGCGACTTAAACCGCTCATCCACCTCTCCGAAGCCAGCGATTGTAGCAGTGATTTCGGGCGGTCGCGGTAAGAAGCTGGAACCGGCTGCGATGGAGTACGCCCGGGTGCGCCTTGCAGGTACTGGGGGCAAGTCAGCCACCGGTGGTGCGGTCGGGGGCCATTTGCGTGACGGATGATTGCAGTATCGTGAAATCTGGCGGATTTTTGATGGCAGTCCATCAAGAAATCCTTGGTGTGCATTGTTCGCAGCAGGCAAACCATGGTATGTCCGCATTGATTGAGATTTTCCTCAGCCGTGCATTCCATGGATGCAGATGCCGGGACCTGTCATGGATACAAGAATGTATTTTCTTTGCACTGCTAAATGAAGGTGAATTTCATGCAAGTTATTGATGTAATTGATTTTTCTGAAAATAAAATCCGTCTGATCCGAACTGTTGCGGAGTGAATTCCGGAGCGGTTTCAAATATTGAACACAATCCTCAGGTGCCGGATGCATTTTGCAACAGACGCCGCCTGCCAGCTTGTAGACAATGCCTGCGGCGCCGGGTCTTGAAATTCCTGTTTCAAGCCCATTGCGGCAGATCCGTCCTATATTGCAGCGTATCGACAGCCCAGGCCAATCATAGAAACCGCTATCACCATGGCTCATCATTCAATGCGCTCCGATTTTCCCTGCGGCGGGGCGCTGCCATGGCGGGCACTGGCCTTCAGCCTTGTGGCAGTGCTGGGCGCAGGGGCGGCGCTCGCTGCCGGGCCGCAGCGGCAGATACTGGAAAGCCTGCCGTCCGGCACGGCCAAGGAAGCGCCTGCCTATGAGTTGTCGCTGCCCGCCTGCACGGCGGCGCCTTGTCCCTTCGAATTGAGGCTGGTGCGTGCCGGTGTGCAGCAAGGCCAGCCAGTGGCGCTGTCCTGGCCCGCGTCCAGGGGGCCGGCGCAATGGGCGCAGCCCGATCCGCTGTACGGCGTGGGCGATCCGCTGTCTGCGGCAGCAGGGCTCCAGCATCTGCAGCGCGTGTGGACGACTGGAGAGGAAGAAGACACCGTCACCGCTGCCGTGCGCAGCTTGCGCCTGCCCGGCGTGCAGGGCGGCTCGCGTGCGCTGCTGGTCACGCAGATGGGGGGCTTTGACCATCCCAAGCGCCGCCATGCGCTGTATGTCGCCACCGCCCAGGGTCCGCACCTGGCCTGGCAGTACGACGAGCCCCAGGGCAACTACCAAAGCTGGGTGCTGGCGCCCACGGGCCGGATTCCCGTGCTGCTGGTGCGCTATGCATCACCGCAGGACGACGCGCCCGACCGGATCGAGACCCGCAGCCTGCGCTGGAACAAGGGCCGGCAGGCATTTGGCGAGCAGGCGTCGGCACCGCCGGCTGCCGTGCAGGCCGTGGTGGCGGCGCGCTATGCCAGCGTGGCCGCAGCGCGTGCCGCACGCGCGCAGCAGGCCGAATGCCTGGGCGCCTATTCCGTCGTGCTCACACGCCCTGCAGGCGCCGCGCCCCACCACGCCCTGGTGCAGGTGGCGGCGGACATGGCGCAGGCGCATGCCGAATCGCTGCGGCTGCGTGCCTGCTCGGCCGGCCTGCAGCCGCGCACCGTGCCATTGGTGCACCTGCTGCCGGATGCCGGCCTGAAGCCCGGCAACAAGCCCGACCGCAAACCCGAGCCCGCCCGCTGAGCCGGTGCTGCGGGCCACATCGACAACCACAAAGAGGGTAGAAACATGCCTGACATCAAGGACAGCGTAGGCGAGGGCGGCAGCAACCAGGTGCATGACGTGGCCCTGCTGCAGGCCATGCTGCGCGTGGTCAAGGACGCCAAGAACGCGCCGTATCTGGGCGTGGACTACGACGGCAGCTACGGCGCGCAGACGCGCGCCGCGCTGGAGCGTTTCCAGAACGACCACAAGCTGGCCGCCGCCAAGGCCGCGCCGGGCCAGCCGCAGGGCGGTGGTGCCAAGGAGGCGCTGGGCCTGGCGGCAGCCGGAGGGGCCACGGTGGCCAAGCTCAGCGGCATGCTGCCTGCCTCGCACCAGGGCATGCGCGCCGCGCAGAACTCCAAGACGGTGTACCTGGAGGCCAAGGCCCAGGACGTGGCCGCCAGCAAGGCCGCCATTGCCAACGATGCGGAGTACGAGCCCACCTTCCGCGCCAAGCTGGCCAGCCTGGTGCAGCAGATGTACGACACGCACAAGATCGCGCTGTGGATCACGCCCACGGGGCGCCGGCGCACCTTTGCCCAGCAGGCCGCCGAGACCCAGACCAAGGCCGGCCCGGGCGAGAGCAACCACAACTTCGGCCGCGCGGCCGACATCGGTTTCAAGCGCTTCCAGTGGGTCAAGGGAGACGGCCGCATCGTCACCGACGCCGACTGGCTCAACCAGCTGGAGGCCGTCAAGTCCGCCGATGCATCGCGCTGGTGGGATGAGCGCGACAGCCTGGCGGCCAAGCAGGGCCTGCTGCCGCTGAAGTTCGAGCGCGTTCACCTGCAGGCATTCGCCCAGCAGGGGGTGAGCAACCAGCGTTCGCTGGCCCAACTGCTCAACGCCGTGTCCCAGAACAACATGGGCTGGAAATCCGCCTACCAGGCCGACCTGCAGTCCCAGGGCAAGCACTGGGTGAACGTGGGATCCGCCAAGTCCATCTGGGCCGGAGCAGCCTCCGTGACCAAGGCCGATCTTGCCAAGGCCCGCACGGCGGCCACCGGCAAGCAGGTCAAGGAAGCGCAGATCACCCAGGAAGAGGTGGAGGCCATGCGCCGCATGCTCAAGGCCGATTTCGAGCAGGCCGACCTGAACTGGTCCAAGTGGGCACCCGTGCCCTGAGCCTGGCCAGACGCCTGCCGGGCAGGCGTCACTCCCATCGCATCTTCCGGAGAGAGCATCTTGAGAATCGACCCTTCGACGGGCGAGGCCGCCCTGCGCGCGCCATTGCCCCTTTCGCTGCCCCTGCCTGTGTCCCTGTCCAAGTCCCTTTCGGCGTCACTTTCCGCTATCGACGCAGGCGCAGCGCCGGGCGGGCCGCCTGCCCTCCGCGCCCCGCAGGACGTTCTTTCGGGCGTGCGCGTTGCCTCGCAGCCGCTGCAGGACTTTCGCCCCATCACCGAAAGCATCGAGTGGGAGCTGGGCCACCTGCACTGGGCGCAGGCCGGCCTGCTGACCTTTGCCGAGAACGAAGTGCCCTACGTCGTCAACAACAGCGGCCGCCTCTCGGAAGATGCGGCGGCCCTGCTGTTCCACCACTGCGCGGACACCGCGCCGCAAGGCGCCATTGCCGTGCTGGAATTGGGCGCCGGCTGCGGCCTGTTTGCGCGCATGTTCCTGCAGGCCTTCCGGCACCTGTGCCAGCAGGAAGGGCGTGATTTCGACCAGCGGCTGGTCTACTACGTCACCGACGGCTCTGCCCGCACGGTCGCGCAATGGCAGGAGCGCGCCCTGTTTGCCGAGTTCGGCGGCCAGGTCGTGGCCGGCTGCTGCGATGCCATGCGGCCCGAGGCCGTGCAGCTGCCGGACGGCAGCACGGTGCCCCTGCCGCCGCTTCACGCCGTGTTCTGCAACTACGTGCTGGACGTGCTGCCTGCCACCGTCGTGCGGCGGCAGGGCGACGGTCCGGTGCAGGAATTGCGCATACGCACCCGCCTCACGGATGACGCCCAGCTCGTGCGCCAGTACACCGCGCTGTCGCCGGGCGAGATCCGTGCGCTGGTGGACCATGCGGATGCGGCCCAGCGCGCGCGCCTGCTGCCCCTGGTGGGCCTGTTCGAGCAGGAGGTGGGCTTCTTCGACTGCGACCAGGCGGCACTGTCGCCCTGGGTGGATGCCGCCTTGTCCGTTGTCGAGGCGGCACCGCGCCTGCTGGTCAACCACGGCGCCTTCGACGCGCTGCGGACGCTGCAGCGGCGGCTGGCGCCCAAGGGACTGGTGCTCATCAACGACTACGGCGCCTGCACGCCCGAGGCGGCGGCCCAATCGGGCGCCTCCCAGCGCTTTGGCCGCACCAGCGCCATCGGCCTGAACTTCCCGCTGCTGGCGCAATTGTTCGGGCGCGAAGGCTGGCAGGTGCTGGCGCCTTCGGGCGATGCGCAAAGGGCCATCCATGCGCGGCTGCTGATCGGCGAGGGATGCGAGCGCACGGCGGCGGCCTTTCTCAACCGCTTCAGCGCCGATGCGCAGCAGTTCTTCGAGGCCCCGGCCCATGAGGCCCGCACGCACCTGGAGTCGGGCCGCCAGGATGCTGCCCTGGAAAGCTACCGCCAGGCCATCACCCGCAGCCCGCGCGACTGGCGGCTGCTGGGCGAGGTGGCCGAATTCGTGGGCCTGCAGCTGCGGGACTTTGCCGCCGGCATCGAGCTGGCGCGCAGCGCGCTGGACCTCAATCCCTGGCTCAGTACCTGGCTGTGGAATGTGCTGGGCGACTGCCTGTTCTGCCAGGAGCAGTTCGCGGCGGCGCATGACGCCTACCTGCAGGCCGAAGGCATAGACCCGCGCGATGCGCGCACCCAGCTCAACCTGGCCTACACCTGGCAGCAGCGCGGCGACCCGGCGCGTGCGCTGGCCTGCATCGCCCAGGGCCTGGCGGGGGATGTGCATGGCGTGCACACGCAGCGCCTGATGGAAAAGCAGCAGCAGATCCTGGCGCAGATCGCTGCCCTGCGCGCCTCGGAGCAGCAGCGGCTGGCCCAGCGCGCGGCACGGCTGCAGGGCGGGGCATAAGCCTGCCGGCAGCCCGCGGAAGTTCAGCGGTTGCGGCCTGCCAGCCGCACGGCCAACGCTGCCGCCGAAGCCGCGCAGGCCAGGGCCACCACCCCGCTCCAGCCCCACTGCGCCAGGGCCAGGGCGCCCAGCGCCGAGCCCGAGGCCATGCCGATGAACACGCCCGTGAACAGCAGCGCATTGAGCCGGCTGCGTGCAGCGGGGTCCAGGCCGTACACCAGGGTCTGGTGCGCCACCAGCGTGGCCTGGATGCCGAAGTCGAAGCCGATGGCGCTGGCCACCAGCAGCGGCAGCCGGGCCGCAGCCGGCAGCCAGGGCGACAGTGCCAGCACGGCAAACGACGCCAGGGCCAGGCCCGCACCCAGGCAGGTCACGCGCTGCGGGCCGCTGCGGTCGGCCAGCCGGCCTGCCAGCGGCGCGGCCAGCGCCCCAGCGGCGCCCGCCAGGCCCAGGGCGCCGGCCGCGGCGCTGCCCATGTGGAACTGCTGGTGCAGCATCACGGCCAGCGTGGACCAGAAGGCACTGAAGGCCACCGACAACAGGCCCTGGGCCAGGGCAGCGCGGCGCAGCGCGGGCTGGCTGCGCCACAGCTGCACCATGGAGCCCAGCAGCGCGCCATAGCCCAGTTGCGTGGTGGGCCTGAAACTGGGCAGCCCGCGCCACAGGGCCGCCCCCAGCAGGGCCATGGCAGCGGCCGCCAGCAGGTAGACGCTGCGCCAGCCGCCATGCTCGGCCAGCAGCCCGCTGGCCACGCGCGACAGCAAAATGCCCAGCAGCAGCCCCGTCATCACCGTGCCCACCACCTTGCCGCGCTGGTGCTCGGGCGCCAGCGTGGCGGCGGCCGGCACCACGTCCTGCGCCAGGGTGGCGGCCAGGCCCACGGCCAGGCTGGCGGCCAGCAGCGGCGCCAGGCCCGGGGCCAGCCCGCTGGCCAGCAGGGCCAGCATCAGCGCGGCGGTCTTGGCCAGGATGATGCGCCGGCGGTCCATGCGGTCGCCCAGCGGGGCCAGCAGCAAAATGCCCAGCGCATAGCCCAGCTGGGTCAGCGTGGGCACAAAGCCCACGGCGCGCTCGCCTGCGCCCAGGTCGGGGCCGAGCACCCCCAGCATGGGCTGGCTGTAGTAGAGCGAGGCCACGCCCACGCCCGCCGTGGTCGCCATCAGCAGCACCAGCGACCGGGGCACGCCGGACACCTTTTCACCGGTGGCCGCTTGGTTATGCGTAGATTGAATGGAAGACATGTGGATCCGCCGATATGGCGTGTTTGAGAAACGATGGCCCCAGTGTGCTGCGCTGCAGCAGCCCACGGTAGTGGCTGCGTCCGCAGAATCGATATACGCTTGGCGTATGACCATCGCCGACCTCTCCCTGCCTTCGGGCGCAGACCGCATCGAACTGCTGCAGACCTTTGTGCGCATCGTCGAAAGCGGCAGCCTCTCGGCCGCCGCGCAGCAGATGTCCACCACCCAGCCCACGGTCAGCCGGCGTCTGCAGACGCTGGAGCGCGCGCTGGGCCTGCGCCTGCTGCGGCGCTCCACCCACGCCATGGCGCTCACCGACGACGGGGAGCGCTGCCTGGCCCATGCGCGCGAACTGCTCGATACATGGCAGGCGCTGGAGTCCGACCTGCGCGGCGCCCAGGACACGCCGCGCGGCCTGCTGCGCGTGGTCGCGCCCCACGCCTTTGGCCAGGACCAGCTCATGGCGCCGCTGCTGCAATTCCTGGAACGCCATCCGGCCGTCAAGGTCGAGTGGCTGCTGCATGACCGCCAGCCGGACTTCATTGCCGAGGGCATCGACTGCGCCGTGCAGGTGGGCACCGTTGTCGATCCATCGGTGATCGCGCTGCGCGTGGCCGAGGTGCCGCGCATTGCCGTGGCGGCGCCTGCCTTGCTGGGGCAGGGCAGCGTGCCCCGGCACCCGCGCGAGCTGCAGGGGCTGCCCTGGATTGCGTTGCGCACGTTCTACCAGCGCGAGCTGGAGCTGCACCGCGTGGGCGATGAAAGGGTGTGCAAATCCTGGCGCCTGCAGTTCGAGCCCCGGCTCAGCACCGACAGCCTTTATGCGCTGCGCAACGCCGCCCTGGGCGGGCTGGGAGCGGCCCTGGCCTCGGCCTGGATCGTGCGCGACGACCTGGAGGCGGGCCGCCTGGTGCACCTGGCCCCGGACTGGCAGGCCGCGCCGCTGCCCGTGCACCTGGTGTATCCCCCGGCGCGCCACCAGCCGGCGCGGCTGCGTGCCTTCATCGCGGCCATGCGGGAGGTCATGCCGGGACTCACCGGAATGCGCGCGCCGCTGCCCTGAGCTGTGGATCCGCCGCTGTTGCGGCGGGGCGTCACCGCCCGGTTTGCCGGCGGTAAGCATGGCAACCGCATAGGATAATAAGAATCATTTGCGATCTTCTTCGCGACATTTTTCGCGATTGGCTTTTTCTCCATGCCGTCCCCCTCCACGCTAGAACCGCCCGCCGAGCCCCTGCTGGCCCAGCTGGTGCAGCACTATGACGAACTGGTCGGTTTCCTGCGCCACCGCTTCGGCGATGAATGCCAGCCCCGCGAAATCGTCAACGAGCTGTGCCTGCGGTTGATGGAACGGCCCGTTCCCCAGGGCATTGCGAACCCGCAGGCCTTTCTGCGCCATCTGGCGCGCGACCTGGCCATAGACCGCCACAGGGCCCAGGCGCGCCGGCCCGAAACGCCGTTCGATGGCGCCGAGCTGGAAGAGCGCCTTGCCCCCGCCGCAGCCATGCCGCTGTCACCGCCCGAGCTGGCCGTGGCCGCCGCCCAGCGCCAGCGCGCGCTGCTGGTGGCCATAGAGCAGCTGCCCCAGGCCGGCCGAGAGGCCTTCATCCTCACCAAGCTCTACGGCATGCCGCAGGAAGAGGCCGCGCAGCGCATGGGCATCTCGCGCGGCATGGTGGCCCGCCATCTGGCGCGTGCGCTGCGCGACGTGCAGCCCGTGCTCACGGCCGACCATGCCGCCTGAGATCACACGAAGCACAGGCGGCACACGCAGCGCGCGCCAGGGCGCTTCTGCGCAGTCTCCCGGGCGCAGCGCCCATCTGCCCGTCGATGACGCCCTGGCCCCCTTTGCCGACATGCTGCGCCGGCACCTGCCCACGCCCGAGGAAATCGAGCAGGCCGCCGCCCAGCGCCGGGAACTGCGCCAGCGCCGGGCGCTGCGCGCAGGCTCGGCTGCGGCCCTGGCGGCGTTGGCGCTGCTGCTCTGGGCCGACCCCGCGCTGCAGCGCCAGACCCTTGCCACGGCCGTGGGCCAGCGCCAGAGCTGGCAACTGGCCGATGGCAGCGAGGTGCAACTGAACACCGGCTCGCGCGTGCATGTGGCTCAGCACCTGCGCTCGCGCCGCCTGGTGCTGGACCAGGGGGAGGCGTCCTTCGAGGTGTCCCATGCCTTCTGGCACGGCTGGCTGCCATGGCTGCAGCGGCCCCTCACCGTGCAGGCGGGCGGCGTGGTGGTGCAGGACATCGGCACCGTGTTCGGCGTGCACCGCCATGACGACGGCGCCGACATCGCCGTGCTGCAGGGCAGGGTGCGCGTGCACTCCATGGAGGGTGACGGCACGCCCGTGGAGCTGTCCGCCGGCCAGCACCTGCGCACGCGCGCCGGCAGGCCGCTGCCGCAGCTTGCGCCACCGGAGGCGGGCGACGGCGCCGCCGCCCTGCACGCCCTGGCCTGGCGGGAGGGCCGCCTGGTGCTGGACGGCACGCCGCTGTCCGAGGCCGTGGCGCAGATGCAGCGCTACCGCAGCGCAGCCATCGTGCTGGCCGACCGGCATGCGGCGCAGCTGCGCATCTCGGGGCAGTTCGACCTGGACCATATCGATCAGTTGCTGGACCTGCTGCCGCGCCTTGCGCCCGTGCAGGTGCGGCATGAGGAGGACGGCCGCGTGCTGATCTCCACGCGCCCCAGGTAGGCACAGGTAGGCCGCCCTGCAGCTGTCCCTGCAGCCGCTGGCCAGATCCAGGAATTTTCCGTGGCCATGTGTACAAACCGGCGCGCTGCAGCGGCTTACGGGCAGACCGGCATCGCGCCCGGGGCCGAGCTGGCCCTGGAGGGGCTTGCCGCCACCGCCGTATCCCGTATCCCCTATCCCGTATCCAACGCCTCAGGAGAGATGTCGCCATGAACCCTTACCCTACCGTCACCCGCCTGCCGCGCCTTCGCATGGCGGCCCTGGCCGCCGCACTGTGCATTGCCGGCCTGGCGCAAGCCCAGCCCCTTGCCGTGGACCTGCCGGCACAGCCGCTGGCCCAGTCGCTGAACACGCTGGCGCGCCAAAGCGGCGCCCAGATCATCTTCCTCACCGAAGTGGCCCAGGGCCTGCAGGCGCCCACGCTGCGCGGCACGCTGGAAGTGCGCGAGGCCCTGCAGCGCCTGCTGGCCGGCAGCGGCCTGCAGGTGCATGCGCAGGATGAGCGCACCTTCACCGTGGAGCGCAGCGGCGGACCGGCCGCCAGCTCCGGCGCGGCGGGCGCCGTCATGGCAGAGGTGCGCGTGCTGGCCTCGCGCGCGGAGGACACGGCCTACTACGCCCTCTCGGCCGCCAGCGGCACCAAGACCGAGGCGCCGCTGCGCGACGTGCCCCAGACCATCAATGTGATCCCCCAGCAGGTCATGCGCGACCAGGCCGCCACCTCGCTGCAGGACACGCTGCGCAACGTGGCCGGCATCGGCCTGTCGCACGGCGACGGCCAGCGCGACCAGGTCAGCATCCGCGGCTTCACCAGCATCGGCGACCAGTTCGTGGATGGCTTCCGCGACGACGCGCTGTATTTTCGCGACCTCTCCAACATCGAGCGCGTGGAAGTCGTCAAGGGCCCGGCCGCCGTGCTCTATGGCCGAGGCTCCTCGGGCGGCCTGGTCAACCGCGTGACCAAGAAGCCGGGCGTCGATGTCTCCGACGTGGCCGTCAGCGTGGGAAGCTGGGCCGACAAGCGCGCCGAATTCGACGTAGGCCGCGCGCCCGAGGGCAGCGACTGGTCCTGGCGCGTCACCGGCGCCGCCGAAGACGCCAACAGCTACCGCAGCCAGCAGTTCCTCAAGCGCGAGACCATCGCCCCCTCCGTCATGTGGAAGCCGGACGGCAGCACCTCGCTGACGCTGCAGGCCGAGCTGCTGCGCGACAAGCGCGTCACCGACTTCGGCATTCCCTCATACCGCGGCCGCCCAGTGGATGTGGCGCCGGGCACCTACTACGGATCGGCCAATGCGCGTGATGCGGACACCTCCGAATCCACCGTGGGCTCCTTCACCGCCACCTTCAACCACCGCTTCTCGGACACGCTGCGCGTGCGCAACGCGCTGCGCTACTACCACTACGAGCTGGACCGCCAGAACACCTTGCCGGCCGGCACCACCAACGAGGCGGCCGGCACCGTGGCGCTGACCCGCTCGGGCGTGGACCGCAACGAGCACGGCATCTTCAACCAGACCGAGCTGATCCAGAACTTCAGCACCGGCAGCGTACGGCATGAAGTGCTCTACGGCCTGGAGCTGGGCCAGCAGAACAAGGATGCGCTGTCCTACAGCGGCGGCACCCTGGCCAACGTCAACCTCTGGAACCCCGTGCTGCCCGTGGCCCCGCTCAACGGCGGCGGCACCCTGAGCGGCAGCACGCTCAACCGCTACCTCACGCGAGCCCTCTACCTGCAGGACCAGGTCACGCTATCTCCGCAGTGGAAGCTGCTGGTGGGCCTGCGCTATGACCGCTTCGGCCAGGAAACCGACAACCGCCTGGCCGGCCAGAGCGACTTCAGCCGCACGGACTCCACCTGGAGCCCGCGCGCGGGCGTGGTGTGGCAGCCCGATGCCGTGCAGTCCTATTACCTGTCGGTCAGCCGCTCCTACCAGCCATCGGCCGAGATGTTCGCGCTGTCGGCCACCAATGCCGCCATCAAGCCGGAAAGCACCACCAACTATGAGGTGGGCGGCAAATGGGACCTGATGGACGGCAAGGCCATGGCGACGGCATCGCTGTTCCAGCTGGAACGCACCGACATCAAGACCACCAACCCGGCCCAGCCCACCCAGCTCATTCCCATCGGCACGCAGCGCACGCGCGGCCTGGAGCTGTCGCTGTCCGGCGAACTGCGCCCCGGCACGCAGGCCACTTTCAGCTACGCCTACCTGGACGCCGTGGTCACGGAGTCCACTACCGTGGACGCCGGCCAGCCCGTGCAGGGCAAGCGCGCCACCATCACGCCCAGGAACTCCCTGTCTGTCTGGCTGACCCAGCGCCTGGGCGATGCCTGGACCGTGGGCGGCGGCCTCAACTACGTGGGCGACCGCTTTGCCAACCCCGGCAACACCGTCACGCTGCCCGGCTATACGGTGGTGGACGCCATGGCCCAGTACCGCATCGGCCGCGCCACCACGGTGCAGCTGAACCTGCGCAACCTGTTCGACCGCCGCTACATCGTCTCGGCCCACGGCACCAGCCCCAACCTGAACCTGCCGGGTGCGCCGCGCAATGTGATGGTGACGCTGCGGCACAGCTTCTGAGGCCGCGCCGGCAGCGCCGGCCTTTCCAAAAGACAAAGGCCCACGCAAGTGGGCCTTTGTCCATCTGGGCGGTGCCGCTTACTCGGCCGCCTTCTTCAGCGATTCCTTGGCGTTGTCTGCCGACTGCTTGGAGCGCTTCTTGTGGTAGTCCGACTTGACGTTGTTCATGGCCTTGCCGACCGGCCCGCTGTCCTTGGCCTTGGCGTCGGCCTGCTTTTCCTTCACCTTGTGGTCTGCGGCGTCGGCGGCTTCGGAGGCGGCCTTTCCCACCTGGGCATGGGCGGGTGACAGGCCTGCGGCGAAGGCAAGGGAAATGGCGGTGGCAAGCAGCAGTTTCTTCATGGAATAGGTGTCCTGTGATGAGGTGGCTGCATGGTGCGCCAGTCCGCTGGTGCCGCCTTGTAGGAGCAGGGCTGTGCTGTGCGCGGGCACTGCGGCCCAAGCGCAGAAGGCGTTCCGACGGCAGCTTGCTTCGGTGTCCGACATGGGGCTGCCGGCCGAGCTTCTAGCCTTGAGCCAACCCCCGCCACATCCAGGAAGGACACACCATGATCACAGCCGAACCCACCATGACCAACCTCTTCGATCAACTGGGACTGGACTCCACTCCCGAAGGCATCCGGCAGTTCATTCTTTCGCACCGCCTGGAGAAAAACACGCTGCTGGTGGACGCGCCGTTCTGGACCGACGCGCAACGCGCCCTGTTCTCGCAGCAGTGGCATGCCGATGCGACCTGGGCGCTGGTGGTGGACCAGCTCAGCGAAGCCTTGCATGCCGAGCCCGACCTGGACGCCGCGCCTGCCCCTGCAGTTTCCGTGCATGCCGAGCACGAGCAGGAAGCGCGTCCCTGATCCTGTGATGCAACCGCTTGCGATGAATCCGTGCTGCTTACAATTTTCGCGGCGCATGCAACCCATTTGCCTACGGAGTCGCTCACATGCTGACCTCGAATGGTCCGGCGCCTGCCTCTCCAGGCTCCGACGCTCTTTTGCCTCTTGATCCCGGCCACGCCGTCCTGGACGCGTTTCCCGACGCCGTCTTCGTCGTTGGGCTCGACGGCCGCCTGGCCCGCTGCAACCGTCAGGCCCGCAGCCTGCTGGACCACGCGGGGGATGCGCTGGAGGGCTGCGTTTTCGAGGAGCGCTTCGTGGCCCAGGCTGCGCGTGAAGGCTGGGCAAGCCGCCAATGGGATCCGGCCCAGGCTGAACAGCCGCGGCAGGCCAGCCGCTGGCCGCTGCTGACCTGTTCAGGGCGCGAGCGGCCCGTGGCGTCGAGCACATCGCGCATACGGCTGCTGGATGGCAGCCCGGCGTTGCTGCTGTGCGTGCGCGAGGCCGATGCGCACCCGCCTGCGCCGCCTTCGTCTCCGCCCCTGTCCAGTCCGCTTTCCAGCGCCGAGCGCAGCTTTGCCTTACTGGTGCAAAGCGTGACCGACTATGCGATCTACATGCTCGACCCCGAAGGCCGCATCGTGAGCTGGAACCTGGGCGCCAAGCGCATCAAGGGATATGAAGAGGACGAGGTCCTCAATACCCATTTCTCGCGCTTCTACACGCCCGAAGACCAGCAGGCCGGGCTGCCCCAGGCGGGGCTGCGCACGGCGGTCAGCACGGGCCGCATGGAGGCCGAAGGCCTGCGCGTGCGCAAGGATGGTTCGCGCTTCTGGGCCTCGGTGGTCATCGAGTCCATCTACGATGACGGCCGGCTGATCGGCTTTGCCAAGGTCACCCGCGATGTGACCGAGCGCAAGGCTGCTGAATCCCAGCTGCGCCAGGCCTTGAAGATGGAGGCCATCGGCCGCTTCACGGGCGGTGTCGCCCATGATTTCAACAACCTGCTGATGGCCGTGCTCAGCAGCCTGGAGCTGCTGCGCAAGCGCATGCCGCCCGACGAGCGGCTGCGCGCGCTGGTGGAGACCGCCACGCGCGGCGCCCAGCGTGGCGCCTCGCTGACCCAGCGCATGATGGCCTTTGCACGGCAGCAGGAACTGAAGACGGAGGCCGTGGACGTGGCGGAACTGCTGTCGGGCCTGCAAGGCCTGCTGCAGCAGACGGCCGGCCCGCATATCTTTCTCAAGATGGCCCTGGCCGCCAACCTGCCGCGCATCATCACCGCCCCCAGCCAGTTCGAGAGCAGCATGCTCAACCTCGTCGCCAACTCGCGCGACGCCATGCCGGGCGGCGGCGTCATCAAGATCGCGGCGGCCGTGGAAACGACGCTGCCGCGCCAGCTTGCGGGCCTTGCCGCAGGCTCGTATGTCTGCGTGCGCGTGGAGGACACCGGAGAGGGAATGGACGAGCAGACGCTGTCGCGCGTGGTCGAGCCCTTCTTCACCACCAAGGGCGTGGGCAAGGGCACCGGCCTGGGCCTGGCCATGGTGGACGGGCTGGTGGCCCAGTCCGGCGGCAAGCTCGTGCTGCACAGCACACCGGGCAGCGGCACCACCGTGGAGATGTGGATGCCCATCTCCAGGGACGAAAGCACGGCCTGCCATCCGGACGCCCAGCACGCGCAGGACGTGGGCCCCATGGACGTGCTGCTGGTGGACGACGACCCGCTTGTGCTGGCCAATGCCTCGGCCCTGCTGGAGGACCTGGGCCACCATGTCACGGCCCTCGGCGCAGGGCAGGAGGCCATCGACCTGCTGGAGCGCCAGGCACGCTTTGACGTGGTCATCTCCGACTACGCCATGCCGGGCATGAATGGCGTCGAGCTGGCCCGGCGGATTGCGCAGCGGCACCCAGGCTTGAATTTCATCCTGGCCAGCGGCTTTGCGGACATCCCGGCGCTGCCGCCCGGAATGACACGGCTGGCCAAGCCGTATTCGCAGGAAGACCTGTGTCAGCTGCTGCATCAGTTGGGCAGGGCTTTGGCACCCTAGGGATTGCTGGCATCAGGCGCGTCACGCGACCCCTGGTCGCGCTTCGTCAGGAGGGCAAGGTCGAAACAATGGCGTGGTTTGCCCGCAGATGGGCGTCAACCGACGCCAGTTGTGCGTCGTAATCGCCGATGATTTGGGCATCCGTGTTGATCGGCACCCTTGTCATGCGAAATACAAGAATGGGGACAACGATCAAGGAAAGCCACCACGCCATCGTGAGCGCATTTGCCAAGAAAGGTAACTTGACATGGTTTATCGCTGCCGGTCCCGTGAGAAACAGAGCGAGGAAACTGATGCCTGTCCGCCTCCATCTCAGCCCGCGTCTGAGTACGCGCCGCTTTCGATGCGCTTCCAGCGCTTGTGCACGCAGGGCAAGTAGCTTCTCCCTTTCTTGCGTCAGTCTTGGAATGGCCAGTTCTGCCGCTGTGCGATCTGTGCCTCGCTGTATTGCGTGAAGGGAGTTCTCCACCTTTCTCAGCGAAATGATTCCACCTGCACGCTCCAGAATCTGGCCGCTTCCGCAGTGCGCGCAGATGAAGCGTTCTGTGTCACTTCCAATCTCCAGCGGAGCGGAGCAATTGGCACAAGACAAGCTGTATATCGGCAAGCCACTCTCCCGTTTTTCTGGGGCAATCCAAAGCCAAAGCTGCCCATACATGCCAAGTCACCCGGCCGTATTCATTGCATCGCCCATGGGCAGCGAGCCGGGCAGTGTAGCGCTGAATGCGGCGGGTTTGACCAGGCTGTATGCGCAGCCAGACCTGCTCCAGTTGTTGCAGCCGTGGGGGAGGGCTCAGACACCTGCCTTCTCGAACAGCCGGCGCAATACCTGCATGGGCAGGAACCTGACCTTTCGCCGTTTCAGTTCCCGCCGGAACAGGCGCTCGCGTTCAATGAAGTTGATCTTGGGTTTCATCTTTTCTAGGGCTGCAATGGACGAAACGCGCCAATCTAACGGCGAATGCGGCCACTGCTGTAACACCGTGTCAGCGATGCCTCGGGATTCCCGGTCGCCGCTCGGTGCTATGGCCCTCGCCATTGGGCATGCCGCACGCCAAGCTGCAGCTGCTGGATGCGGCGGTGGATGGTGGAGCGGCTGACTCCGAGCTGGCGCGCGGCCTCGGAGACGTTGCCCTGGCATTGTTCAAGCAGTTGCTCCAGCGCCTGTGCGGCAGGCTCGCCGGTGTTGCTGGCCAGGGCGGCGGTGCAGGGCGGGGCGCCGCGCAGCGCGTCGGGCAGGTGGTCGGGCTCGATGCTGCCGTCGCCATCGTGCCCGCACAGGGCTGCGGCGTAGCGCAGCGCGTTGTGCAGCTCGCGCAGGTTGCCGGGCCATGCGTGCGCGGCGAGCAGGGCGCGGGCCGCATCGCCCAGGTGCAGATGGCTGCCCAGGGCGGACAGCATCTGGTCGGCAATGGCCTGCAGGTCGCTGCGCTGGCGCAGCGCGGGCAGTTGCAGCTCGGCGGCATTGAGGCGGTAAAGCAGGTCTTCGCGGAAGCTGCCGCGCCGCACCAGTTCGGCCAGCGGCCGGTGCGAGGCCGAGATGACGCGAACGGACACCGCCCGTGGCGCGCGGGCGCCCAGCGGCGTGATTTCTGATTCGGACAGGACCCGCAGCAGCTTGGCTTGCAGGGCCAGGGGCATATCGCCGATCTCGTCGAGGAACAGCGTGCCTTCGTGTGCCGCGGCGATCAGGCCCTCGCGGCCCTTGCTGGCGCCGCCGGTCCAGGTGCCTGGCAGGTAGCCGAACAGCTCGCTTTCCAGCAGCGCCTCGGGAATGGCCGCGCAGTTGATGGCGACGAAGGCGCCGCTGCGGCCGCTGCAGGCATGCAGCGCGCGGCCCAGGTATTCCTTGCCTGCGCCGGTCTCCCCCTGCACCAGGATGGGCAGCGTTTGCGGCGCGAGCCGGGCGGCCTTGCGCAGCAGCGCCTGCAGCTTGGCATCCCCCGTGTCCAGCGCCTGCAGCGCTGCAGGCAGCGGGGGCTGCGCCGGCGTTGCCTGGGTGCGCAGGCGGCGCGTCGGGCGCTGCGGCTCCATGGCATGGGCGAAGAGGATGCTTCCGTCGCGGGCGCGGATGATGCGCTCCTGCGCCGGGCGATGGCGGCGCAGCTCGGGCAGGTGGCGCAGGTCCACGTCGAAGAAGCGCTCCAGCGGCTGGCCGATGAGCTTCTGGCGCTGGCGCCAGTCCAGCTGCGCGGCGGCCACCAGCAGGCGGGCGCCTGCGTGGGTCATGGCGCGGATGCGGCCCCGTGCGTCCACGCTGATGGAGGCATCGGGATCGACGTCGAGGAAATCGGGCGACTGGGCCAGGCGCAGTACCCAGTCCTGGCCGGACTGGGCCATCAGGTTGGCCTGCTCCACGCGCCGCGCGGCGGCCACGACGAGGTTCAGCGCCAGGTTCTGGCTGGCCCGCTCGGCGGGAGAGCGCAGCAGCGACAGGTCCAGCACCGCCGCGAGTTCGCCGTGCATGTCGTAGATGGGCGCGGCCGTGCAGGACAGGCTGGTGTGGGTGAAGTCGAAATGGTCGCTCTGGTGCACGGTCAGCGCTTCGCCCGTTTCCAGGCAGGCCCCCACGGCGGAGGTGCCCGAATGGTCTTCACGCCACTGCGCGCCCAGGTACAGGCCAGCGCGGCGCAGGTCGCCAGCGTCGGCCTCATGCCCCAGGAAGTCCACGGCCACGCCGTGCCGGTCTGCCAGCAGCAGCACGTAGTCCAGGCCCTTGAGCTGCTGGTACAGCCGCTCCAGCGCATGGCGGGCGATGTGGATCAGCGGCTCGGATTCCTCGCGGTGCGCGCGCAACTGGCCGTCGGTGACGATGTGGGCTTCGCTGGTATGCGCCGGGTCGAGCCGGTGGGAGTCGATGCAGCGGCGCCAGCTGCGCAGCACGGCGCGGTCGCGCTCTTGGCCGCGGTGGGAGTAGCCCAGGCCGAAGGCTTCGATTTCCTGGATGTGCGAGGCGTAGGACTGCAGGGGCATGGCGTGGAGTCGATGCGGGCTTGGAACGTGCCGCAGACGATTCTGTGCCCTGTGCGGTGCAGCGCCAATCAAGACTTACCCACTGCCCCTGCTGCGCTGCAGCACGCCGGGTGCGACAGGTGTCGCATGGCTGCCCCACCTGTCGCGGGCGGCAACGCCGGGCAGCGGGGCACAAGGCGCAGGGTTTGTACGGGAGGCTCGCAGGCAAGCCTTTGATTTGCCTGGCGCATCCTGCCACCGGGCCTGCCTGGCATGGTGATTGCGTAAGAGTGCCTGCCCGAAGAAAAACCAGCGGGCGTGACCGCATCAAGGAGACAACATGACCGATACGACAGCCTGCGCCCGCGCCAAGGCGCTGCTTGACCAACTCAACCATGCCCTGGGAGATCGCGACTTCGCGGCCGCCAGCCGCCTGTTCGCCGACGAATGCTACTGGCGCGACCTGGTGCTGCTGACCTGGAATATCAAGACCATGGAAGGGCGCAGCCAGATCGCCGACATGCTGGCGGCGCAGCTGGACGCCGCGGCGCCCGTGCGCTTTTCGCTGGACGAGCGCGAGGCGGTGGAGGAGGCCGATGGCGTGGTGTCCGCCTGGATCGTGATCGATACGCGCCATGCGCGCGGCGGCGGCCATGTGCGCATCAGGGACGGGCGCATCTGGACGCTGCTGACGGCCGCCCAGGAGCTCAAGGGGCATGAGGAACCCTTGGGAACGCGCCGCCCCATGGGGGCCGAGCACGGCATCCGGCGCGGCCGCCAGACCTGGCTGGAGCGCCGCCAGCAGGAGGCCCAAGAGCTGGGTCGCGACAGGCAGCCTTTCGTGCTCGTCATCGGCGGCGGCCAGGGCGGCATCGCGCTGGGTGCGCGGCTGCGCCAGCTGGGGGTATCGCACATCGTCATCGACCGCCAGGCGCGCCCTGGCGACCAGTGGCGCAATCGCTATAAATCGCTGTGCCTGCACGACCCGGTCTGGTACGACCACCTGCCTTACATGCCGTTCCCGGACAACTGGCCCGTGTTCGCGCCCAAGGACAAGATCGGCGACTGGCTGGAGATGTACACCAAGGTGATGGAGGTCAATTACTGGCCGTCCACCGATTGCCTGAATGCCCGCTTCGATGAGGACAGGAAGGAATGGGAAGTCACCGTGCAGCGCAATGGCGAGACGCAGGTGCTGCGCCCCAGGCATGTGGTGTTCGCCACCGGCATGTCGGGCAAGGCGAATGTGCCCAAGATCAAGGGCCAGGACATCTTCAAGGGCGAACAGCAGCACTCGTCCCAGCACCATGGACCGGACGCCTACGCGGGCAAGAAGGTGGTGGTGATCGGCGCCAACAATTCAGCGCACGACATCTGCGCAGCCCTGTGGGAGCATGGCGCCGATGTGACCATGGTGCAGCGCTCGTCCACGCACATCGTGCGCTCCGACTCGCTGATGGACATCGGCCTGGGCGACCTGTATTCGGAGCGCGCCGTGGCCAGCGGCGTGACGACCAGGAAGGCGGATCTGATCTTCGCCTCGCTGCCCTACCGCATCATGGCCGACTTCCAGGTGCCGGTGTACGACCGCATCCGCGAGCGCGATGCAGAGTTCTATCGCAAGCTGGAGGCGACCGGCTTCATGCTGGACTTCGGGGATGACGACTCGGGCCTTTTCATGAAGTACCTGCGCCGCGCATCGGGCTACTACATCGACGTGGGAGCCTGCGATCTGGTGATCGACGGCAGCATCAAGCTGCAGGCGGGCAAGCAGATCAGCCACCTGTCGGAAAACGCGGTGGTGCTGGCCGATGGCACCGAGCTGCCGGCGGACCTGGTGGTCTACGCGACCGGCTATGGCTCCATGAACGGCTGGGTGGCCGACCTCATCAGCCAGGAGGTGGCGGACAAGGTGGGCAAGGTCTGGGGCCTGGGCTCGGACACCACCAAGGACCCGGGACCGTGGGAAGGCGAGCAGCGCAACATGTGGAAGCCCACGCAGCAAGAGGCGCTGTGGTTCCACGGCGGCAACCTGCACCAGTCGCGCCACTACTCGCTGTACCTGGCGCTGCAGCTCAAGGCGCGGCAGGAAGGCCTGCCGGTGCGTGTCTATGACCTGCAGCAAGTTCATCACCTGCGGTAAGGCCGAATAATCGCCATGGGGCGGCTGTGCCGCCCGCCAACCCAGTCTTGCCAACCAGAAAGTTCAATCATGAAAGCAGCACGTTTCTACGACCGGGGCGACATCCGCATCGAAGACATCCCCGAACCCGTGGTGGAGCCCGGCACCGTGGGCATCGAGGTGGCCTGGTGCGGCATCTGCGGCACGGATTTGCATGAGTTCATGGAAGGGCCCATCTTCATCCCGCCCTGCGGCCATCCGCACCCCATCTCGGGCGAGTCCGCGCCCGTCACCATGGGGCACGAGTTCTCCGGCGTGGTGTACGCCGTGGGCGCGGGCGTCGACGATATCCAGGTCGGCCAGCACGTCGTGGTGGAGCCCTACATCGTGGCCGACGACGTGCCCACGGGGCCGGGCGACCACTACCACCTGTCCAAGGACATGAATTTCATCGGCCTGGGCGGGCGCGGCGGCGGGCTGTCCGAGCGCATTGCGGTCAAGCGCCGCTGGGTGCACCCGATCTCCAATGCCATTCCACTGGACCAGGCCGCGCTGATCGAGCCGCTGTCCGTGGGCCACCATGCCTACACCCGCAGCGGAGCCAAGGCGGGCGATGTGGCGCTGGTCGGCGGCGCAGGTCCCATCGGCCTGCTGCTGTCCGCCATCCTGAAGGCCAAAGGCCTGACGGTGGTCATCACCGAACTGAGCGCCAAGCGCAAGCAGAAGGCGCGTGAATCCGGCGTAGCCGATCACATCCTCGACCCCTCCGAAGTGGACGTGGTGGCCGAGGTGATGAAGCTCACCGGCGGCAAGGGCGTGGATGTGTCGTTCGAATGTTCCAGCGTGAACAAGGTGCTGGACACGCTGGTGGCCGTCACGAAGGCCACGGGCGTGGTGGTGATCGTGTCCATCTGGAGCCATCCGGCCACCATCAACGTGCACAGCGTGGTCATGAAGGAGCTGGACGTGCGCGGCAC
Source organism: Delftia acidovorans (assembly GCA_031286585.1). Lineage (GTDB taxonomy): Bacteria > Pseudomonadota > Gammaproteobacteria > Burkholderiales > Burkholderiaceae_C > Comamonas > Comamonas acidovorans_A. The sequence goes on along the minus strand of JAITUC010000011.1, from coordinate 103,323 downwards.
CATCGCCTACTGCAACGACCACCAGGAAACCATCAAGCTGGTCGAGGAGGGCAAGATCAACCTCGAGCCCTTCATCACCCAGCGCATCCAGCTCGATGACCTGGTGGCGCAGGGCTTTGACACGCTGATTCACAACAACGAATCGGCGGTGAAGATCATCGTGCAGCCACGGCTCAGGTAGGCCTGGGCCGGACGGCAGGCCTGTTGAATCGAACCCGCTGCGATCAGCAGCGGGTTCGCCCGATGCCTGACGTGTGGTCACGCTGCGCAAAGAAGAAAGCCCTTGATCGAATCAATCAAGGGCTTAGATCATTTTGGCGGAGAGGGCGGGATTCGAACCCGCGGTGGGGATTAGCCCACACACGCTTTCCAGGCGTGCGACTTAAACCGCTCATCCACCTCTCCGAAGACCGCGATTCTAGCATCGTTTTTTGGGGGTGGCGGCGAAGTTTCCTGCCAGCGTGATCGGCACGCCTTGGACGGCTGGCACTTGCGGCATGGCCTGCACCTGTGCCTGCAGCCACGCGCACAGGATGTCGAGCCGGGCAGGCGCGGCAGTGCTGCGGCGCAGGGCCAGGTAGCGGTAGCCGGAGGCCGTGAAGCCGAAGGGTGCCAGCAGGCGGCCGGCCTGCACGTCGTCCATCACCAGGTGCCAGGGGGCGACGGCCGCACCCAGGCCGCGCAGCGCGGCTTCCAGCGTGAAGTAGTAGTGCTCGTAGACGGGGCCGGCCGCCGCGGGCGCAGCCATGTCCATGGAGGCGGCCCACAGGTCCCAGGCATTGCGCCGGCCGCGCGTGTGCAGCAGGGGGAGGCTGGCCAGGTCCTGGGGCCGCGCGACAAGCCCGGCCATTGCGGGGGACATCACGGGGCCCAGGTATTCGTCGAAAAGCGGCAGGGCCGTCTCTTCGTCTGCAATGGCCTGGCCGCTGTTGCCGTGGTCGGTGGGGATGGCCGTGATGAGCAGGTCGCAGCCTTCGCGTGCGGCGTCGGTGCCGGTGTCCGTGGTGCGCAGGCGCACCTCGATGCCGGGGTGGTGCGCGTGGAAGTCGAACAGCCGTGGGATCAGCCATTTGACGGTGAAGGTGCTGAAGCAGGCCACGTCCAGCGGGCCTTCGTGGGCGTCGCCCAGGCTGCGCACCGCGTCCTGGATCTGCTGGAATGCCTGGGTGAGCGCGGGCTGCAGGGTGCGCGCCGCCGCAGTGAGCGTGGGACGGGCCTTGGTGCCCGCGAACAGCGCCAGGCCCAGGTGCTGCTCCAGTTGCCGTACCTGACGGCTGACGGCGCCGGGCGAGACGCACAGCTCGTCTGCCGCCGCCGTCATGCGGCCCAGGCGTGCGGCAGCTTCAAAGGCGCGCAGGGCGGCCAGCGGTGGCAGGCGTTGGGTCATGGTCGGGTGGTGGCTATGTGAGTTCCAGGTACATAGAACCGGCCAAATCATCGCTTTTCAGGCAATGGGCCGGTGGATAGATTTGCCGCTTCGGCCGGCAATCCTGCGTGGATTCTGGCCGGACTCTCCCTCTCCATTCGATCCCATAGCACATAGCACCATGCCCTTCGTCCACACCTATCTGCCCCAGTCCACCTCCACTTCCCAGCGCGATGCCGTCGTGCAGGGCATCCACCGGGCGCTGGTGCAAGGCATTGGCATGCCCGAGGACGAGCTGTTCAACATGGTGCACTCGTACGCACCAGGGCAGTTCGCGTTCAGCCGCAGTTTCAACGGGGTGGCACGTTCGGATGCGGTAGTGGTGGTCGAGATCACCATGCGGCGCGGGCGCAGCGACGCGATGAAGAAGGCCTTGTATGCGGCCATTGCGCGCAACCTGCACGAGGGGGCCGGGGTTGCGCCGGCCGATGTGTTCATCTTCATGCATGAGAACGACTACTCGGACTGGTCCGTGGGCCATGGGCGCTTCGCCATGGCGCTGGTGCAGCAGACCGGCGCGCAATGAAAAACGGGCCGCGATGGCCCGTTCTTCGTGGCGTGCAGGCCCGGCTCAGCTGGTGCGCTGCCCGGTCTGGATCATCTTCATGGCCGAGGTGATCAGGCTCGATACCTCGGTCATGTTGCTGGGAACGATCAAGGTGGTGGTGGCGTCCGAGGCCACCTGGCTGTAGGCCTCGACGGCCTTTTCGGCCACCTTGAGCTGCACGGCCTGCTCGCCGCCGGGCTGGCGGATGGCGTTGGCCACGCGTTCGATGGCCTGGGCCGTGGCGTCGGCCACGGCCTTGATGGATTCGGCCTCGCCCTGGGCCTTGTTGATGACGGCCTGCTTCTCGCCTTCGGAGCGTGCGATGAAGGCTTCGCGCTCGCCGGTGGCGATGTTGATCTGTTCCTGGCGGCGGCCTTCGGACGCGGCGATCAGGGCGCGCTTTTCGCGCTCGGCCGTGATCTGGGCCTGCATGGAGCGCAGGATTTCGGCGGGCGGAGTCAGGTCCTTGATTTCATAGCGCAGCACCTTCACGCCCCAATTGAGCGCGGCCTCGTCGATGGCCGAGACGACCTGGGCGTTGATCATGTCGCGCTCCTCGAAGGTCTTGTCCAGTTCGAGCTTGCCGATCACGCTGCGCAGCGAGGTCTGGGCCAGCTGGGTGACGGCCATGATGTAGTTGGACGAGCCGTAGCTGGCGCGCATGGGATCGGTGACCTGGAAGTAGAGGATGCCGTCCACCTGCAGCTGGGTGTTGTCGCGCGTGATGCAGACCTGGCTGGGCACATCCAGCGGGATTTCCTTGAGGCTGTGCTTGTAGGCGACGCGGTCCACGAAGGGCACGAGGAAGTTCAGGCCCGGCGTGAGCGTGCCGGCGTACTTGCCAAGGCGTTCCTTGACCCAGGCGTGCTGCTGGGGCACGACCTTGACGGAGCGTGCGATGAAGATGGCCGCGATGACGGCGACGACGATGGCGATTTCCATGGTGTCTCCAAGCCCGGAGGGCATTCGGTGAAACAAGAGGGTGAGGCGAAGGGGCGCGAGGACTGCATCCCCGGGTGTGCGCAAGAGGCGGGGCGGTGGCTCAGAGCTTGTCCACGAGCAGCCGGTTGCCGACGACTTCGGCTACGCGGTGCATGCCGGCCGAGGGCAGGTTGCCCGGGCGGCCGATCACGGTCCATTGGGCGCCACGGTAGCGGACCTGGGCCGTGCCGTCGGGATTCCATTGCTCGACCATGACGTACTCGCCTATGTCGAGATTGACATCGCGGTTGCTCGATGCCGGCTGGCGGCTGGGCTGGCGGCGGCGCACCAGATAGCAGGCCAGCACGAAGGCGCTGCCCAGCGCGGCGGCGATGATGATCTGTGCAATGGGCGCCAGGCCCGCATGCGCGCACAGCGCGCCGACGATGGCGCCCAGCGCCAGCATCAGCAGATAGAAGCTGCCGGTCAGCAGCTCGGCGATGACCAAGGCGCCGGCGACTAGCCACCAGATGGTGGAATATTCCATGCGTGAGACTCCCTTTGTGACAGTTGCTTGTGTTTAGTGCAGCACATTCTGGGTGAAAATCCGCACGCTTCAAAGGCGCAATAAGGATATTCCTTACACTTCGCGCCTGTTTCGTTTTTTGGCCCGCTCAGGTTACGGAGGCTGCCCCCATGAAGTTTCGCTTTCCCATCGTCATCATCGACGAGGACTACCGCTCCGAGAACACCTCGGGCCTGGGCATCCGCGCCCTGGCCCAGGCCATCGAGGAGGAAGGTTTCGAGGTGCTGGGCGTGACCAGCTACGGCGACCTGTCGCAATTCGCGCAGCAGCAAAGCCGGGCCAGCGCCTTCATCCTGTCCATCGATGACGAGGAGTTCTCGCTGGACGATGGCGGAACCGATCCCGTGATCCACAGCCTGCGCAGCTTCATCGGCGAAGTGCGCCGCAAGAACGCCGATGTGCCGATCTACATCTACGGCGAGACCAAGACCAGCCGCCACCTGCCCAACGACATCCTGCGCGAGCTGCACGGCTTCATCCACATGTTCGAGGACACGCCGGAGTTCGTGGCCAAGCACATCATCCGCGAGGCCAAGAGCTACCTGGAAGGCGTGCAGCCGCCGTTCTTCAAGGCGCTGCTGGACTATGCGGAAGACGGCTCCTACAGCTGGCACTGCCCCGGTCACTCGGGCGGCGTGGCCTTCCTGAAAAGCCCCGTGGGCCAGATGTACCACCAGTTCTACGGCGAGAACATGCTGCGCGCCGACGTGTGCAACGCGGTGGAGGAACTGGGCCAGCTGCTGGACCACAACGGCGCCATCGGCGAGAGCGAGCGCAATGCCGCCCGCATCTTCAATGCCGACCATTGCTACTTCGTGACCAACGGCACGTCCACGTCGAACAAGATCGTGTGGCACCACGCCGTGGCGCCCGGCGACGTGGTCGTGGTGGACCGCAACTGCCACAAGTCCATCCTGCACTCCATCATCATGACGGGTGCGATTCCGGTGTTCCTCAAGCCCACGCGCAACCACTTCGGCATCATCGGCCCGATCCCGCAGAGCGAGTTCTCGGTGGAGTCCATCCAGGCCAAGATCGCGGCCAATCCGCTGCTCAGGGGCGTGGATGCCAAGACGGTCAAGCCGCGCGTGCTGACGCTGACGCAGTCCACCTACGACGGCGTGCTCTACAACACCGAGTCCATCAAGAGCATGCTGGACGGCTATGTGGCCAACCTGCACTTCGATGAGGCCTGGCTGCCGCACGCCGCCTTCCATCCGTTCTATGGCAGCTACCATGCCATGGGCAAGAAGCGCGCGCGTCCCAAGCACTCGGTGGTGTATGCCACGCAGTCCATCCACAAGCTGCTGGCCGGCATCAGCCAGGCGTCGCATGTGCTGGTGCAGGACAGCCAGACCGAAAAGCTGGACCACCACCTGTTCAACGAGGCGTACCTGATGCACACCTCGACCAGCCCGCAGTACAGCATCATCGCCAGTTGCGACGTGGCCGCCGCGATGATGGAGCCGCCCGGCGGCACCGCCCTGGTGGAAGAGTCCATTCTGGAGGCGCTGGACTTCCGCCGCGCCATGCGCAAGGTGGAGGACGAGTTCGGCGACGACGACTGGTGGTTCGAGGTCTGGGGCCCCGAGAAGCTCGCCGAAGAGGGTGTGGGCTCGGCCCAGGACTGGATCATCCGCGGCCATGACGCGGCGCCCAAGCGCTCCAAGGCCAAGAACGGCAAGGAGTTCGACAACTGGCACGGCTTCGGCGAGCTGGCCGACGGCTTCAACATGCTGGACCCGATCAAGTCCACCATCGTGACGCCGGGCCTGGACCTGGACGGCGATTTCTCGGACACGGGCATCCCCGCCTCCATCGTGACCAAGTACCTGGCCGAGCACGGTGTGGTGGTGGAGAAGACGGGCCTGTACTCGTTCTTCATCATGTTCACCATCGGCATCACCAAGGGCCGCTGGAACACCATGCTGACGGCGCTGCAGCAGTTCAAGGACGACTACGACCGCAACCAGCCGCTGGCGCGCATCCTGCCCGAGTTCTGCCAGCAGCACCGCCGCTACGAGCGCATGGGCCTGCGCGACCTGTGCCAGCACGTGCACCAGCTGTACGCCAAGTACGACATCGCCCGCCTGACGACCGAGATGTACCTGTCGGACCTGCAGCCTGCCATGAAGCCCAGCGATGCCTACGCCCACATCGCGCAGCGCAAGACCGAGCGCGTGGAGATCGACCACCTGGAAGGCCGCATCACCGTGGGCCTGGTCACGCCGTACCCGCCCGGCATTCCGCTGCTGATTCCCGGCGAAGTGTTCAACCGCAAGATCGTGGACTACCTGCTGTTTGCGCGCGAGTTCGCCAAGGAGTGCCCGGGCTTTGAGACCGACATCCACGGCCTGGTGGAACTGCAAGGCGACGATGGCGAGGTGCGCTACTACGCCGACTGCGTGGCCAGGACCGTACCGGCCCGCAAGACGCCGGCCGGTGGCAAGCCCGCTGCGAAGAAGGCCGTGAAGACCGCAGCCAAGCCTGCGGCCAAGACAGTCGCCAAGGCAGCCGCGAAATCCGCAGCCAAGCCGGCTGCCAAGGTGGCCAAGGCCGCCGGGGTCAAGGCGCCTGCCAAGCGCCCCGCAGCGCGCAAGGCGCAGCCGGCCGCGCCTGAAGTCGGCACGGCAGCCAAGCCTGCGCGTGGTCGCAAGATGGTGCAGGTGGGGGATGATGGTCCCTTCGGCCGCACGATCTGATCGGCTGTCCGGCTGACGGCCCCTAAAAAAGGCGCGGGTCCCAAAAGGGGTTCCGCGCCTTTTTCATTGCGCCGCTGCGGCGTTGCTATTCCGTGATCACTCCAGGCGTATCTTTGCGTCGCGGATCAGCGCGGCCCAGTCCGTCTGTTCCTTGAGCAGGTATTGGGCCGCGTCCTGGATGCTGCCGCCCAGGGCCGTGCTGCCCTCGGCCTGCAGTTGCTGCTGCACGGCGGGCTGCTGCAGGGCCGCGTTCACGGCGGTGTTCATCTTCTGCACGATGGCGGCCGGCGTGCCCTTGGGGGCGACGATGAGCTTCCAGTCCACGGCCTCGAAGCCTGCATAGCCCGATTCGGCCACGGTGGGCACCTCGGGCAGGATGGGCAGGCGCTTGGCCGAGGTCACGGCCAGGGCGCGCAGCTTGCTGCCCTTGAGCAGCGGATAGACGGCCTGGGGCGTGCCGAACATGTAGTGCGTCTGCTTGCCCAGCAGGTCGGTCACGGCCGGCGCTGCGCCCTTGTAGGGCACGTTGAGCACCTGGATGCCGGCCCTGAAGGCCAGCATCTCGCCGGCCAGGTGGCCTACCGTGCCCGTCGATGCCAGTCCCTGGCGGATGCCGCCCGGGTCGGCCTTGGCGGCCTTGACCAGGTCCTGCACCGACTTCCATGGCGAGTCCTGCGGCACGACCAGCACCGTGGGCTGGGCGGCGACCAGGGCCACCGGGACCAGGTCGGTGCGCGGGTTGAAGGGCATGCTGGGCAGCAGGGCGGGGTTGATGGCGAGGTTGGCGGTCTGGCCCATGCCGAAGGTATAGCCATCCGGCGCGGACTTGGCCACCGCATCCAGGCCGATGTTCCCGCCCGCGCCGGGCTTGTTGTCAACGACCACGGTCCATTTGTTCAGCGTGCCCACGCGCTCGCTGATCTGGCGCGCGACCGCGTCCGTGCCGCCGCCCGGCGTGTAGGGCACGACCATGCGCACGGCGCGTGAGGGCCAGTTGTCGGGCTGGGCCTGGGCCGCCAGCGGGAGCAGGGCGGCAGCCAATGCGGGCAGGGCGCACAGCAGCAACTGGCGGCGAGGGGCGGAACAAGGGCGGGCCCAGGTCTGTGTCTGTTGTTGGGCGGCCGGGTTGCGTTGGATGGCGGGCATGGTGTTGTCTCCGGGAATTTTTGGGAAAAGGCCTCCCCGCCGGGCGCGTGGCAAGCGTCGTCCGGTAGGGGGGGATGGGGTGGAAGGGCGCCGCGCGCCGGGTGGACGGCGGCGCCTTCAGTGGCTCAGCCCGGCTTCAGTGGGAAGCCGTGGCGTGGCTGTCGGTGGCGTCGCCCCGGGCCAGGGCCAGGGCCTGCTCGCTGCTGTAGCCCAGGGCGGTGAGGATCTCCAGGCTGTGCTCGCCCAGGCGCGGTGGCGACAGTCGCACATCCAGGCGCTTGCCGTCCAGCGTGAAGGGCAGCAGCACGGTCTTGGTCTCGCGGCCATCGGGCAGGGTGATGGGGGCCAGCGCGCCCGTGGCGTTCAGGTGCGGGTCTTTCAGCAGGTCCTGCGGGCGTGCGATGGGCGCGAAGGGCAGGCCGTTCTTCTCGAAGATCGCGGCAATGTGGGCGGCGCTGTGCGGGGCCATCTTCTCGCGCAGCAGCGGCATCAGCCAGCTGCGCGCCAGCACGCGGTCGTTGTTGCTGCCAAGGCGCGGATCGTCGCGCAGCTCGCCCAGGCCGAAGGCATCGCAGAACAGGCGCCAGGCGCCGTCGCTGACCACGGCCAGGAAGATCTGCTCGCCATCCCTGACTTCGAACACGTCGTAGATGGCCCAGGCAGAGATGCGTGCCGGCATGGGCGCGGCCGGCTTGCCGGTGACGGCGAACTGCATCATGTGCTGGGCGACCAGGAAGATGTTGTTCTCGAACAGCGCGCTTTGCACTTCCTGGCCGCGCCCGGTCTTCTCGCGCTGGGCCAGGGCGGCCATGGCACCCATGGCGCCGAACATGCCGCCCATGATGTCGTTGACGCTGGCGCCCGCGCGCAGCGGGTCGCCGGGGCGGCCCGTCATGTAGGCCAGGCCGCCCATCATCTGCACCACTTCGTCCAGCGCCGTGCGGTGCTCGTAGGGGCCGGGCAGAAAGCCCTTGTGGCTCACGTAGATGAGGCGCTCGAAGCGGTCCTTGAGGCTGTCGTAGTCCAGGCCCAGCTTGCGCATGGTGCCGGGCTTGAAGTTCTCGCAGACCACGTCGGCCGTGGCGATCAGCCGCAGCGCGGCCTGCTTGCCTTCCTCGGTCTGCAGGTCCAGCGTCAGGCTTTTCTTGTTGCGGTTGAACAGCGGGAAAAAGCCCGAGCCCGAGCCCAGCAGCTTGCGCGTGGCATCGCCGTCGCGGCCGTGGCCCACGGGCTCGATCTTGATGACTTCGGCGCCCAGGTCGGCCAGCATCATGCCGCAGGACGGCCCCATGACCATGTGCGTGAACTCGATGACGCGAATGCCCGCGTAGGGCAGGGGCGTGGCCTGGCCTGCGGCGCTGTCAGGGTTGCCGGGGGTGCCGGAGGTGAAATCTTGGCTCATGGGAAAACGGTGGATGAATGGGTGGGTGGGCGCTGCCGTTCAGGCCTGCGCGTAGTGGTGGGGCACAAAGCCCTTGGGCAGTCCGGCCAGCGGCGTCATGCCGTGCAGTTCCTCGCCGGGCAGGCCTGCTGCCAGGGGCTGGCGGGCGGCGATCAGGCGATCGATGTCCACGCCGGTGCGGATGCCCATGGCCTCGAACATGAAGACCAGGTCTTCGGTGACCACGTTGCCCGAGGCGCCGGGCGCATACGGGCATCCGCCCAGGCCGGCGAGCGAGGCATCGAAGGTGCGCACGCCTGCCTCGTAGGCGGCCAGGCAGTTGGCCAGGCCCAGGCCGCGCGTATTGTGCATGTGGGCCGCGCCTGCATGCCCGCCCAGCTCAGCCCGCAGCCGCGTGAACAGGCGCCGCACCTGGGCCGGGTTGGCCATGCCCGTGGTGTCGGACAGGCCCGATTCATCGGCGCCCGCCGCCACGCAGGCCACGGCCAGCGCAATCACCTCGTCCTCCGGCACCAGCCCCTGCAGGGTGCAGCCGAAGGCGGTGGAGATGCCCGCCTCGATCAGGGCCTGCGGCGCGATCTCGTCGCGCAGCGCGGCAATCGCCCGCACCTCGTCCACCATCTGCATGGGAGTCCTGCGCACATTGGCCATGGAGTGCGCGGGGCTGGCCGAGACGGGCAGCGTGACCTTGTGGGCGCCGGCGCGCAGCGCGGCCTCGGCGCCGCGCAGATTGGGGGCCAGGGCCATCACGGTGACGCCGGGCAGGGTGATGGCCTGGGCGACCACCTCGGCCGCGTCGGCCATCTGCGGCAGCAGCTTGGGCGAGACGAAGGAGCCGACCTCGATCTCCTGCAGGCCGGCATGGGCCAGCGCGGCGATCCAGGCATGCTTGTGCGCCGTGGACATGGTGGAGGCCACGGACTGCAGGCCATCGCGCGGGCCGACTTCGCTGATGAGTACGTCAAAACGGTGGGAGGACATGGGCAGTTGCATCCGGTGGAGGGTGTCGATGGTGGCAGGATTCGACCTGTTGACATCGGGGTATTGTGTTGTTCTAATAGATAGAACTTAATTCTCTCTATTGAAATACTCTCTGCTGCACGCGCCATCGTCAAGCCTGCGTGCCTGGGGTTTTCCCTTGGATGCCTGTTTATGCCTCGCAAATCAGTGACGGAATCGGTGGCCGATGAGAATGCCGCGCCGGGCGGCGTGGCGGCCGTGGACAGGGCCTTGAGCCTGCTGGCGGCTTTTCGCGACGGAGACGACGGGCTGACGCTGGCCCAGTTGTCGGAGCGCACGCGCCTGTACAAGAGCACCGTGCTGCGGCTGCTGGCCTCTCTTGAGCATGGCGGCTGGGTGCTGCGCATGGATGACGGCCGCTACGCCGTGGGTCCGGCCGTGGCGCGGCTGAACACCGTCTATGCCCGGCATTTCTCGCTGGACAGCGTGGTCATGCCCGTGCTGCGCACCCTGGTGCAGGCCACGGGCGAGAGTGCGGCCTACCACGTGCGCCAGGGCCAGGACCGGCTGTGCCTGTACCGCGTGGATTCGCCCCACCCCGTGCGCGACCACGCACGCACGGGCGATCTGCTGCCGCTGGGGCAGGGCGCAGGCGGGCGCGTGCTGTCGGCTTTCGACACCGAGCTGTACGCCGCATCGCGCGGCGGCAGCCGCACGCAACTGGCCCGGGTGCGCGCCGATGGCTACTGCGCCATGGTGGGAGACCGGCATCGCGAGATCGCCGGGATCTCGGCCCCCGTGTTCAAGCGCGATGGGGAATTGGCAGCGGCGCTGACATTGACCATGCCGGCCCACCGCTATGAAGAGCGCCACGCCCGCCATGTGCTGGCGGCGGCGCGGGAACTGGGGCTTTTGCTGCCCTGAGCCAGGGAGGCGCGGCGCGCTGACTCAGCCCAGGGCCGTGTCCAGCACCATCATCAGCACGAAGCCCAGCATGAGGCCGCCCGTGGCAAAGGCTTCATGGCCCTTGCGGTGCGACTCGGGAATGATTTCGTGGCTGATCACGAACAGCATGGCGCCCGCCGCAAAGCCCAGGCCCCAGGGCAGCATGGCGGCAGAGCCGCTCACGATGGCTGCGCCCAGCACGGCGCCCACGGGCTCGACCAGGCCGGAGGCCATGCCCAGCAACACGGCAAAGCTGCGCTTGTAGCCAGCGGCCAGCAGAGCCACGGCCACCACCAGGCCTTCGGGCACGTCCTGGATGGCAATGCCCGTGGCCAGCGCGTTGGCGCGCAGCCCGTCGTTGCCGGCATAGCCCACGCCGATGGCCAGGCCTTCGGGCAGGTTGTGCAGGGTGATGGCGAAGACGAACAGCCAGGTGCGCTGCAGCTTGCGCGCGCCTTGCGGGTCCAGGCCTTCGCGGCCCTTGATGAAGTGCTCATGGGGCAGGAGCCTGTCCATGAGCATGAGGGCGGCACCGCCCATCAGGATGGCCGAACCTATGACCCCGCCAGCCGCCCAGCCGCCGCCACCCAACAGTTCCTGGGTGCGCACGGCCTCCAGCCCCGGCAGGATCAGCGAGAAGGCGCATGCCGCCAGCATGACGCCGGCCCCGAAGCCGAACAGGGTGTCCTGCGTGCGCTCGGACAGGCGCTGGGACAGCATCACGGGCACGGTGCCCAGGGCCGTCGCCAGCGCGGCGGCCGAGCCTCCGGCCAGGGCCTGGAAGACCACCGGATGGTTCTGGGCATAGGCCCAGAACTGGCTGGTGAGCGCCCAGGCGCCTGCCATCATGATGGCCAGGCCGATCCACAGGCGGATGTTGGACCGTACGCTGGTCTTGGAGCGGAAGCGTTGTGGCAGATCCATGCTGGTCGAGGTCAGAGGTTGGCGTTGCGGACCGTTCAGCCGCGTGCGGCGGCGTAGCGGCGGGCCACTTCGGCCCAGTTGACTACGTTGTAGAACGCCGCGATGTATTCAGGGCGGCGGTTCTGGTACTTGAGGTAGTAGGCGTGCTCCCACACGTCCAGGCCCAGGATGGGGGTGGCACCGGAGCCGATGCCGGCCATCAGCGGGCTGTCCTGGTTGCCGCTGCTTTCCAAGGCCAGCCTGCCGTTCTTGCCCACCACCAGCCAGGCCCAGCCGCTGCCAAAGCGCGTGAGCGCGGCCTGGGTGAAGGCCGCCTTGAAGGCATCGAAGCCGCCCAGTTCCCGGTCAATGGCCTGGGCCAGTTCGCCCGAGGGAGCGCCACCGCCGCCCTGGTCCGCCGGGGCCATCACGGTCCAGAACAGGCTGTGGTTGGCGTGGCCGCCGCCGTTGTTGCGCACGGCACCGCGAACGCCTTCCGGCAGCAGGGACAGGTCGGCGATCAGCTGCTCCACGGGCTGGCTGCCGTGCGGCGTGTCCTTGAGCGCGGCATTCAGGTTGTTCACATAGGCCTGATGGTGCCTGGTGTAGTGGATCTCCATGGTCTGTGCATCGATATGGGGTTCCAGCGCGTCGTAGGCGTAGTTCAGGGAAGGCAGGGTGTATTGGCTCATGCGGTTTCTTTCAGGGGCTACGGGGAAAAATCGGTGCGTTGCGGTGTCTTTGCGGCTGCAATCAATGCGCCAACCGGGATGGCAGGGCCGTGGCTGTGCATTCGAAGACGCGGGCCGAGGCCTTCATCCGAGGTTTTCAGAGGTTCTTTGATATTGATACGAGAATTGTATTATTCATGAGAATCATTCTCATTCAAAACAGAAATGACCGTATGCAAGCCGATGTGTATTTCCTCTGGCGCATCGGCAGGATGCGGATGCGTGGATTCCAGACGAAAAAAAGCCCCGCAGGCGGCAATGCCTGCAGGGCGGGTCGGAGTCTGGCGGTGACTTAGACCTGGTCGGCCGACAGGCCGGCGGTCTGGCTGAAGCCGCCGTCCACGTAGGTGATCTCGGCCGTCACGCCCGAGGCCAGGTCGGACAGCAGGAAGGCGGCCACATTGCCCACGTCCTCGATGGTCACATTGCGGCGCAGCGGCGCGGCATCGGCCACGCGGCCCAGCAGCTTGCCGAAGTCCTTGATGCCCGAGGCGGCCAGGGTCTTGATGGGACCGGCCGAGATGCCGTTGGCGCGGATGGCGCGGCCGTCTGCCGTGCGGCCCACGGCCTCGGCCAGGTAGCGCACCGAGGCTTCCAGCGATGCCTTGGCCAGGCCCATGGTGTTGTAGTTGGGGATGGAGCGCAGGGCGCCCAGGTACGACAGGGTCAGCAGCGAGGACTTGTCGTTGAGATAGGGCAGGGCCGCCTTGGCCATCGCGGGGAAGCTGTAGGCGCTGATGTCGTGCGCGATCTTGAAGCCTTCGCGCGAAAGGCCGTCCAGGAAGTTGCCTGCGATGGCTTCGCGCGGTGCGAAGCCGATGCTGTGCACGAAGCCGTCGAACTTGCCCCAGGTGGCGCCCAGGTCGGCGAACAGCTTGTCGATCTGGGCATCGTCTGCCACGTCGCAGTCGAAGATCAGCTCGGAGTCGAATTCAGCGGCGAACTCGGTGATGCGGTCCTTGAAGCGCTCGCCCACATAGCTGAAGGCCAGTTCCGCGCCCTGTGCATGGCAGGCCTTGGCGATGCCGTAGGCGATGGAGCGGTTGGACAGAACGCCCGTGATCAGCAGTTTTTTACCGGCGAGAAAGCCCATTGTTGTTCTCCAGAGAAAGTGAGTGGAAGTGCGCACCCGCTGGCGGCGATGGCCGGGGCCCGCGTCAGCGTTTGCCAGCGGAAGGGCTGGCTGCGTGGTGCAGAATTGTCGCATGCGCCATTGGATGATTTCTTCGCTGCTGCTGGCCTCGGCGTGTGCGCCGGTCTGGGCCTCGCATGCCTATGCCCTGTGGGGCGAGCCCCGCTACGCCGAGGGCTTCAGCCATTTCGACTATGTCAACGCCAAGGCCCCCAAGGGCGGCGAGCTGCGCCTGGTGAGCAATCTGCGCATCTCCACCTTTGACAAATACAACCCGTTCACCATCAAGGGATCGTCGCCTGCCTATCTGGCGGAGCTGATGTTCGACACCCTGCTGTGGCCCTCGCTGGACGAGACCGCCACCGGCTACGGATTGCTGGCCGAAGATGTGCAGGCCGCGGCCGACGGCCTGTCCGCCACGTTCCGGCTGCGGCCCCAGGCACGTTTTCACAACGGCAAGCCCGTACTGGCCGCCGACGTCAAGTTCAGCTATGACACGCTGGTGGGCCCGCATGCACTGCCCGGCTACAGAACGCTGTTCTTCGATGTGGCGGGCGTCGATGTGCTGGACGAGCGCACCGTGCGCTTTCGCTTCAAGCAGCCGAACCGGGAACTGCCGCTGACCGTGGGGGCCATTCCCGTGTTCAGCCGCGACTGGGGCGTGGAGAACGGCAAGGCCAAGCCCTTCGACCAGGTGGTGACGGACACGCCCATCGGCAGCGGACCCTACAAGATAGGTCCCGTGCGTTTCGGCAAGGACATCACCTATGTGCGCGACCCGGACTACTGGGGCCGTGATCTGCCGGTGCGCGTGGGCACGGCCAATTTCGACCGCATCTCCGTGAAGATCTACCGCGACAACACGGCCAGGCTGGAGGCGCTGAAGGCCGGGGAGTTCGACCTCATGCGCTTTTACAGCGCCGGCGACTGGGCGCGGCGCCTGTACGGCAAGCGCTTCGACCGGGGCGAACTGGTCAAGGGCGAGTTCAGCAACAAGCTGCCATCGGGATTCCAGAGCTATGTGCTCAACGTGCGCCGGCCTGTGCTGCAGGACGTCCGGGTGCGCCGCGCCCTGGGCCTGGCCCTGGACTACGAGTGGATGAACCGGCAGATGTTCTACGGTTCCTACCAGCGCGTGCGCGGGCTGTTCGGCAACACGGCCTGCGAGACCCATGGCGAACCCTCGCCCGAGGAGCTTGCGCTGATGGAGCCCCTGCGCAAGAGCATTCCGCCGGAGGCGTTCGGACCGATGGCGGAGCCGCCACGCACCGATGGCGACAGCTCGTTGCGCGGAAATCTGCGCCAGGCGCGGCAACTGCTGGCCGATGCCGGCTGGACCGTTCAGGCCGGCGTGCTGCGCAATGCCCGGGGCGAGGCGATGGAGCTGGAGTACCTGGACAGCAGCGAGTCGGGCATCCGCCAGGTGTCGCCCTGGATACGCAATCTGGAAAAGCTGGGCATCCGGCTGCGCTTTCGCTCGGCGGACTTTGCGCTGTACCAGCAGCGCGTGGAGAAGTTCGACTACGACATCATCTCCATCGCCTACCAGGGCACGAACAATCCGGGCCAGGAGTTCGCCGACCTGTTCGGCAGCCAGGCGGCGGCAACCGAGGGTTCCGGCAATTTCCCCGGCGTGAAGAACCCGGCGGTCGACGCCATGATCCGCCGCATGACCGAGGCCAGGACAGAGGCCCAACTGTTGCCTGCCTGCCACGCGCTCGAACGCATCATCACGCACGGCCACTACCTGATTCCGCAGTGGAGCGCGGGCACGCACCGCATGGTCTACGACTCCTGGCGCCTGGTGCGGCCGGCCGTGGTTCCAGCGTATGCGAAGGGCGAGAGCTGGGCCATGGATACCTGGTGGGCCCGCATGCCGGTGCTGACCGCGCCGCCTCCATGAGCCGGCGCTTCGGCTGTGTCGTTGCGATCCGTTGCATGATGAGGGTGTCCCCCGCCAGGGGAGCGTCCCTGCAATGGACATAATGCAAGACTTCTTATGTGGGCCTACATACTCAAACGCTTGCTGCTGATGGTGCCGACCCTGCTGGGCGTGCTGCTGCTGACCTTCGTGGTCGTGCAGTTCGTGCCCGGCGGCCCGGTCGAGCAGTATCTGGCCGAGGCCAAGGCCAGCGTAGGCCGTGGCGGCGAGGGCGGTGGCCTGGCCTACCGTGGCAACCAGGGGGTGGACCCCCAGCGCATAGAGCAGATCAAGGCCCTCTACGGCTTTGACAAACCGGCCCATGAGCGCTTCTTCCAGATGCTCGGGCAGTTCGCGCGGTTCGACCTGGGGCGCAGTTTCTTTCAGAACAAGGATGTCTGGCAGCTGATCAAGGAGAAGCTGCCGGTCTCGGCCAGCCTGGGACTGTGGACCTTTTTCATCAGCTACCTCGTTGCCGTGCCGCTGGGCATTGCCAAGGCCGTGCGGGCCGGCTCGCGGTTCGACTTCGTCACCACGCTGCTGATCCTTGTCGGCTATGCGATTCCTGGTTTCGTGCTGGGTGTGGCGCTGCTGGTGATCTTTGGCGGCCAGTTGCAGTGGTTTCCGCTGCGCGGGCTGTCTTCCTCCAACTGGGACGAGCTGTCCTGGGGCGCGCGCATTGTGGACTATCTATGGCATATCGCGCTGCCGGTGACGGCCATGGTGGCGGGCAGTTTCGCCATCACGGCCATGCTGACCAAGAACGCCTTCCTGGAAGAGATCCGCAAGCAGTACGTGCTGACTGCGCGTGCCAAGGGCCTGACCGAGCGGCAGGTGCTCTACCGCCATGTGCTGCGCAATGCGCTGATCCCCATCGTCACCGGATTTCCGGCCGCCTTCATCGGGGCCTTCTTCACGGGCTCGCTGCTGATAGAGACATTGTTCTCGCTGGACGGCCTGGGCCTGCTCAGCTATGACAGCGTGATACGGCGCGACTATCCCGTGGTGCTGGGCACGCTGTATCTGTTCACGCTGATCGGCCTGGTGACCAAGCTGGTCAGTGATCTTTGCTATGTGTGGGTGGATCCGCGTGTACGGTTTGATTGAACGCCCCCTGAACGGCTGCGCCGCTTCCTCCTCTTTTTTTGTGTGGGAAGCGTTCGGGCCATTGGCGGCTGGCGCAGGCCCTGCCTCGGTGTCCCTACTTTGGGCGGTCGCGCCCCTGTGATGCAGCAACATGGAAACTGAGATGCACTCCCTTGCCGCTCCGGGGGCCGGGCTGCCCGGGGCAACGCCCGCACCGCTGGCTGCGGTGGCGGTGTCGCCGGCGCGGCGGGCCTGGATGCGGTTCAGGCGCAATCGGCTGGGGTACTGGAGTCTGGTGGCGTTTTGCGTGATGGTGGTGCTGAGCCTGGGCGCCGAGCTGATCAGCAACGACCGGCCCCTGGTGGTGCGCTACGAGGGCCAGACCTACTGGCCGCTGTGGAACGATTATTCCGAGAAGACTTTCGGCGGTGACTTCGATACGGCCACCGACTATCTGGACCCCTTCATCCGCGACCGCCTGCGCCAGGGCGACAACTGGGCGCTGTATACGCTCAATCCCTATGGGCCGCAGGCGTTGAACTACTTTGCAACCTCGCCCAATCCGGCGCCGCCCTCGCGCGACAACCTGCTGGGCACGGATGACCGGGGGCGCGATCTGCTGGCCCAGCTGATCTACGGGTTTCGTGTCAGCGTGCTGTTTGCGCTGGCGCTGACGGCGTCGGGCGTGGTGCTGGGCGTGGTGACGGGGGCCGTCCAGGGGTTCTTCGGCGGCAGGACCGATCTGGCGTTCCAGCGCTTCATCGAGATCTGGGGCTCCATGCCCGAGCTGTATCTGCTGATCATCTTCAGCGCGGTGCTGGCGCCCAGCGTCTCGCTGCTGCTGGTGCTGCTGTCGCTGTTCGGCTGGATGGGACTGTCGGACTACGTGCGTGCCGAGTTCCTGCGCAACCGCCAGCTGGACTATGTGAAGTCGGCGCGGGCGCTGGGGGTGGGCAATGGCGCGCTGATCTGGCGCCATCTGCTGCCCAACAGCATGACGCCCGTGGTGACCTTTTTGCCGTTTCGCATGAGTGCGGCCATCCTGGCCCTGACCTCGCTGGACTTCCTGGGGCTGGGCGTGCCGCCTGACACCCCCAGCCTGGGCGAGCTGCTGAACCAGGGCAAGAACAGCATCGATGCCTGGTGGATCTCGCTGTCCACCTTTGCCGTGCTGGTGGTGACGCTGCTGCTGCTGACCTTCATGGGCGATGCGCTGCGCGATGCGCTGGACCCGCGCAAGGCCGCTGCCAGCGATGCCGCCCCCGGTGCCGATGCGAAGGACGCCGCATGAACGCAGAGCAGTCGGCAATGGAGATTCCTTCGTCCCCCGGCCGTGGCCGGACGTTGCTGTCCGTGCGCAACCTGCGCGTGCGCTTCGGCAGCAAGGATGTGGTGCACGGCGTGAGCTTCGACCTGGCGGCCGGCGAGAAGCTGGCGCTGGTGGGCGAGTCCGGCTCGGGCAAGACCATCACCGCGCTGTCGCTGCTGCGGCTGGCTGGCGACGCCCAATTGGGCGGCCAGGCCCTGTTGGACGGCCGCGACCTGCTGCGCCTGCCCGAGCGCGAGATGCGCGCCGTGCGCGGCGGGGACGTGGCCATGATTTTCCAGGAGCCCATGACGGCGCTCAACCCGCTGATGACCGTGGGCGAGCAGGTGGGCGAGGTGCTGCGCCTCAAGCAGGGGCTGACGCGGGCGCAGTCCCTGGTCCAGGCCACCGAATTGCTGGCGACCACCGGCATTGCCGAGCCCGGGCGCCGCGCCCGCGCCTTTCCCCATCAGCTCAGTGGCGGGCAGCGCCAGCGCGCCATGATCGCCATGGCGCTGGCCAGCAGCCCGCGCCTGCTCCTGGCCGATGAGCCGACGACGGCACTCGATGTCACGCTGCGCGGCCAGATCCTGCAGTTGCTCGATGACCTGCAGCGCCAGACCGGCATGGCCGTGCTGATGATCACGCACGACCTTCACCTGGTGCGGCGCTTTGCCGACCGCGTGGCGGTGATGGAGCGCGGGCAGCTGGTGGAGCAGGGCGGGGTGTCGGCGGTCATGGCGGCTCCGCGCCATGCCTATACGCGCAAGCTGCTGGCCAGCGTGCCGCGCCGCGACCTGGTCGAGGTGCAGGCAGGCGCCGAAGCCACGGCTGACGAGCCGCTGGTGCAGGCACAGGGCCTCGAGGTCAGCTATCCGGTGCCGCTGGCAGGCATGCGCGGATGGTTCGGCCAGGGGCGCTTCGTCGCGGTGCAATCCGCGGACCTGGAACTGTTGCCCGGGCGCACCGTGGGTGTGGTCGGGGAATCGGGATCGGGCAAGTCCACGCTGGCCCAGGCCGTGCTGGGGCTGCTGCCCCATCAAGGCCGGCTGCGCATTGCAAGCCATGCCTGGCAGCAGCCAGCCACGCGCAACTCGCCCGCCAACCGTGCGCTGAGGCGCAAGGTGCAGGTGGTGTTCCAGGACCCGTATTCATCGCTGTCGCCCCGGCTGACGCTGGCGCAGATCGTTGGCGAGGGCCTGCGCGTGCATGCGCCGGCGCTGACGGCGTCGCAGCAGCGCGACCGCATCGTGGAGATGCTGTCGTCCGTGGGCCTGACGCAGGAACAGTTTCCGGGCCTGCTCGATCGCTATCCCCACGAATTCTCGGGAGGCCAGCGTCAGCGCATCGCCATTGCACGCGCCCTGGTGCTGGAGCCCGAGGTGCTGGTGCTCGACGAGCCCACCAGCGCCCTGGATGTGACCATTCAGCAGCAGGTGCTGGGCCTGCTGCAACGGCTGCAGCGCGAGCGGGGCCTGGCCTATCTGCTGATCACGCATGACGTGGACGTGATCCGCGCCATGGCCCATGACGTGGTGGTCATGAAGGATGGCGCCATCGTCGAATCCGGTCCCGTCGCCCAGGTGCTGGGCGCGCCGCGCGAGGCCTACACGCGGCGGCTGGTGGAGGCCGCAGGCTTCTCGGGCGACGGCATGCCCGAGGGGTTCTGAGACGGCTGCCGGGCCTCGCTACCAGCTGCCCGTGGGATTGACTCCGTCCTGCAGGATCCACTGGACCTTGTCCACGGGCACGCCCAGCAGCCGGGCCTGCGCCAGCAGGCGTGCCGCCACGCCGTCGGCCAGTTCGGGCGTGCGCGAAAGAATCCAGAAATAGCGCAGGTCCGATCCCACCACCATGGCCCAGCGGTACTCTGCATCAAGAGCCACCACGTTGTAGCCGCCGTAGAACGGACCGAAGAAAGAGACCTTGAGTGCCGCAACGTCCGGGCCATGCACCGTGCGGGCCTTGCCCTCGGCCGATTTCCAGCGCCGGTGTCGGGCGTCGTAGCCCCGGTTCAGCACATGCACCGTGCCGTCGGGAAGCGGTGTGTACTCGGCCTGGGTGCGCTCCAGGCCTTTTTCGAAGCCATGGTCGATGCGGGCCACTTCATACCAGCGGCCCATGTAGCGCTCGATGTCCCAGCCGCGCACCGGCTCCACGGTGGGTGGGATGGGCGGGTTGCGCAGGCCCTTCCACAGCAACGCTGCTGCGGCGGCGCCTACGGCAAGCCCTGCCAGGCCGGCTGTTGGCAGAACCCAGGCGGGGCGGGAAGTGGATGGAGCAGTTGACTCTGTATGGGGTTGGCGGGGTGACATGGTGCGGAACTCCGTGTTCAGGCAGACGTGCATGCCAGGGGGCTTGCGCGCTTGGCAGCGTGCTCCTACTTTAGGACAGAAAACCGGGCCGCAGTGTAGGCCGGCGCTGCCTGCGCCGGTGCTGTGCGGACCGCGCAACGCTGGAACTTTCCCTATGCCGGAGCAGGCCATGTGTTTTTTTGTGCGCGGTCATGCAGGTCTATGGCCTAATTGCGCGTTCTCATTTTTTTGAAGAAGGAAATGCCATGGGCAACAAGATCGTTACCGAAGCCGACCGCAAGTTCACTCCCCAGCCTCCCCTGCCCAACGGCGTCACCCTGCCCACGCCCGGCCGTGGCCAGCGCGTGAGCCGCGCCCGTGGTGCCCACACCCACACCAAGAAGAACCCCGGCAAGCGTCACCGCTGAGCACGGCGGGCCGCATGCACGCCTGCTGCGGCCACGTTCTGAAAGCAAAAGCCCTCGAAAGAGGGCTTTTGCTTTTGAGGCGCCGTCCTCAGTGCTGCAGCGCCTGCAGCTTGCGGCGCAGCATCTGCACTTCCTCGATCAGATCCGCCGTCAGCGCGGCCAGCTGAGGGTCCGCATCGAAGCTGTGCTCCAGGTGGGCTATGCGGCGCGCGCGCACCAGGGTCTGGCTGCTGAAGCGCCACTGTGCCTGCGGCGCGGCCGCTTCGCCGGGCGACTCGTTTTCGCAGTACAGCACACCGGTCTGCACTCGCTCCACCACCCAGGCGGTGTTGCGCTGGCAGTGTCGGGCCAAGTCCTGCAGGTCCAGAGCGCCTTCGCCCAGCAGTTCTGCGGGCTCGTAGAAAGGGTACAGCGGCGTGCTCATCGCGTGGCTCCTTGGCCCGCTCCGTGCTGGCGGGCATCGAACGAGGGAAAGGCCTGGGCCAGTGCGGCATAGGCCTGGCGCTGGGCGTCGGTCCGGGGCTCGGGCAGGGCAATGCCCAGCACCAGGTACAGGTCGCCTGGCGTGGCGGCAGGCAAGCCCTTGCCCTTGATGCGCAGCTTGCGGCCGGCGCGGCTGCCTGCGGGGACGCTGACCTCGAATTCACCGGCAATGGTGGCCACGCGGACCGGCCCGCCCAGTGCGGCCTCCCAGGGCGCCAGGGACACGGGCTGGTAGACATCCTTGCCCTCGGCCCACCAGCGAGGGTCGTGGCGCAGGTGCACTTCCAGCAGCAGATCGCCTGCCGGCCCGTTGCCCAGGCCCTGGCCTCCCTGGCCGGCCAGGCGGATCATCTGGCCTTCCCGAACGCCCTTGGGAATGCTGACCTGCAACTCCTTGTCGCGCGCCACCGGGTGTCCATCCTCATCCAGCACCGTGGTGCGCAGGTGCAGGCTGCGTTGCGCGCCCTGGTAGCTGTCCAGCAGGTCCAGCTCGATGCTGGCGTGCTGGTCCTGCCCGCGCAGGTCAGGCGGGGGGCGATGCTGGCCGCCTCTGCTTGCATGGCGGGCACGCGCGCCCTGGCCGAACATCTGCGAGAAGAACTCGCTGAAGTCCGCGTCGCCCTCCGGCATGGCGCCATCGCTGCTGCGAAAGTGAAAATCCTGCCCTTCCCAGCCGGGCGGTGGCTGGAAGCCCCCGGCACCGGGCCCGCTGTGGCGCGGCGCATCGGCCAGGGCATCATAGGCGGCGCGCTTTTCGGGGTCCGACAGCACGGCATTGGCTTCGTTGACTTCGGCCATGCGCTCGGAGGCGTCCGCCTCCTTGCTGACATCGGGATGATACTTGCGCGCCAGCTTGCGGTAGGCCTTCTTGATGTCATCGGCACTGGCCTGCCTGTCCACTGCCAGGATGCGGTAGTAGTCCTTGTAATCCATGAATTTCCGTCCTCCGGCCCTTGCGGGCAATGTTCTGGACAAACCCGAAGGCAGCATAGCCCGGTCATGGCAGGGTCTCAACCGATGGGCCTTTTGCTGCTTGACTGGCATCTTGTGACGGGTTCATTACATTCGCGCGTCGGCAGGACGGAACAGGAGGCGTCGGACATGGCACATGGCAGTCGATGGCGGGCTGGGCGGGGGCGCACAGGCTCCAGGGGGTGGATGTTCGCGCTGGGCGCATGGCTGGTGGCCGGCCTGTGTGGAACGTGCGGGGTGAGGGCGCAGAGTGCTCCGCCGGCACCGGGCGTGGCGATGGCAGACCTGCCGCCGGCCGTGGTCAGCGCCCCGCTGCCCGATGTGGGCTCCATGGCCGCCAGGGTGCTGGCCTGCACGGCCTGCCATGGTCCCGAGGGCCGGGCCACGCCCAGCGGCTACTTTCCGCGCATTGCGGGCAAGCCCGCAGGCTATCTGTACCGCCAGCTCAAGAACTTCCAGCAAGGGCGCCGCAGCTACCCCGCCATGAACCGGCTGATCGAATTCATGTCGGACGACTATCTGCGCCAGATCGCCACGCACTTCGCAGGCCTGGAGCTTCCCTATGCCCCGCCTGTGCCGGCGCAACTGCCGCCCGCCGAACTCGCCCGTGGCGAGCAACTGGTCCTGCGGGGCGATGCGCAGCGCGGCCTGCCCGCCTGCGCTGCCTGCCATGGCGAGCGGCTCATGGGTGCGGGTGACGATATCCCGGGCCTGCTGGGCCTGTCGCGCGACTATCTGAACAGCCAGATCGGTGCGTGGCGCTCCGGCCAGCGCAAGGCGGCGGCGCCCGATTGCATGGACCAGGTGGCCAAGGCGCTGTCGGCGCAGGAGGTGGTGGCCGTCACGGCCTGGCTGTCATCGCGCCCCGCACTGGCGGCGCCGGGCGGGCATGAAGCCCTGGCCCTGCCCATGCCGCTGCGCTGCGGCGCCGTGGCCGCCATTGCCGGCCAGGAGGGCAAGCCATGAACACCCTGGCAGAAAAACCGGCAAGCGGGAGCACGCGCGTGCGACGGCGACTGGCCCGGGCGGCAGGGCTGGCGTTGCTGATCGTTGCCCTGCTGGGCGCGCTCCTGGTCTGGCTCAACCTGCGGGGCGAGCAGGGCGTGCACGCCTACGGACACGGCGGCTGGTCAGGCGCGCGCGAAACGCCAGCCGCCTTGATGGAGCGCGGTGCCTACCTGGCCCGCGTGGGCAATTGCGCAGGCTGCCATACGGCGGCCGGTGGCGCCGAGTATGCGGGCGGGCGGGGCCTGCCCACTTCGTTCGGCACGCTGTACACCAGCAATCTCACGCCTGACAAGGAAAGTGGATTGGGACTGTGGACGGCCCAGGACTTCTGGCGTGCAATGCATAACGGGCGGTCGCGGGAGGGGCGCCTGCTATATCCGGCCTTTCCATATGACAGCTACACCCATGTGACGCGTGCCGACTCGGACGCGCTGTTTGCCTATCTGCAGAGCCTGCCCGCCGTGCGCGCGCAGACGCCCCGGCATGCGCTGGACTTTCCGTACGGCTGGCAGGGCTCGCTGGCCGTCTGGCGCGCGCTGTTCTTCTCCCCGCAGGAATGGCAGGACCAGCCGCAGAAGGCGGCGGCCTGGAATCGCGGTGCCTATCTTGCCCAGGGCCTGGGGCACTGCGCGGCATGCCATGCGCCGCGCAACGGCATGGGCGCCTCGTCCCAGGCCATGTCCGGCGGCTTCGTGGCGGGGCAGGCCTGGTATGCGCCATCGCTGCTCGACCCAGGTGAAGCCGGCGTTCGCGCAGGCGGGGAGTCCGCCTGGGTGCAGTTGCTGCAGACGGGTTCGGGTCCTTCGGGATCGGCGCTGGGCCCCATGGCCGAAGTCGTGGCGCGCAGCACCCAGCACTGGCAGCCGCAGGATCTGCAGGCCCTTGCCTCCTATCTGAAGGAGGAAGGCGAGGCGGCGGGCCCGCACAGGAGCAGGCTCGACGCCGCGCCCGTGCCATCCGCGCAAATGGCCTTGGGGCGGGCAATCTACGAGCGGCAATGTGCGGTTTGCCACGGTGCTGAGGGCCAGGGGACGCCGGGCGCGTTTCCTGCGCTTGCGGGCAATGCCTCCGTGACCCTGGCCGAGCCGCGCAACCTGTTGCTGGTATTGCTGGAGGGAGGCTATCCGCCCTCCACCCGGCAGCAGCCGCAGCCGCACGGCATGCCGCCTTTCGGCCATGTGCTGTCCGACGCACAGGTGGCCGCCGTGGCCAGCTATGTGCGCAACGCCTGGGGCAACAAGGCCGCGGAAATCGGTAACATGGAGGTTTATCGCGCCCGGGAAGGGCGTGGTTTCTGAGAGGCTTCCATGGATTCAATGGCCGGCAAGCTGCCGGACGACGGCAATGCCGCCCACCCCTGGTGGGTGGTTTGCCTGTGCGCGCAATGGTGCGGCGTTTGCAACCAATACCGAAGCACGTTTGCGGAGCTGGCAAGCCAATTTCCGCAGATGCGCTTTGTCTGGCTCGATGTCGAGGACCGCGAGGACGTGGCCGGTGACCTGGACATCGAAACCTTCCCCTCGCTGCTGGTGGCCGATGGCGAGCGCGCACGTTTTCTGGGGCCTGTGCTGCCCCAGGCGGCAGTTGTGGCGCGCATGCTGCAGTCACTGGCTCAGGACCCGGGCGCGGCCCCTGCCGACCCCGCCGAGGCGCAGGCCCTCTTGCGGCGTCTCCAGTCGGCGCAGGCGCTGGAGCGCGTTGGCGCCTGACGCAGGGCCAAGGGTGCGCGGGCGGGCCTGAGCACCCCGTCCTGTCCCCGCTTTTGTGCGGGGCTGGCTTGGCCTGAAGGTCGTTTGCGGATACAATTGCATATTCACGACCAAACGGGCGGGTACCAACCGCCCTTTTTTTTGGGCGATCTTCGGGCGACCTTCGGGATTGCCATGGGGCTCGGCGCTGTTGGGACATGGCTGCTGCCAAGGTTTCAGGGGCGTTCCGGGTCTTTTGTGTTTGCAGGACTGAATTTAAATACACGTGGCACTACAGCAAATCGTTGAACAAACCGTGACAGGTCTAGGCTATGACCTGGTGGAAATAGAACGCTCGGCAGGCGGGCTGTTGCGCGTCACAATTGATTTGCCTTGGCAGCCCCCTGTGGAGGGCGAGCCGGTGGTGCCGGAGCAGTTCGTGACAGTCGAGGACTGCGAGAAGGTCACGCGCCAGCTGCAGTTCGCGCTGGAAGTCGATGGCGCGGATTACACGCGCCTTGAGGTCTCATCCCCTGGTATCGACCGCCCCCTGCGGCACGAGCAGGACTTCATCCGCTTTGTCGGGGAAGTCATCGACCTGACTCTCAAGGAGCCCATCGGGGCCGCCGCTGAAGGGCAGGTCAGCGCCAATCGCAAGAAATTCCGCGGCACGCTGGAGCGTGCCGAAGATGGTGGCTGGCAGATCGTCTGGAGCGACGAGCCACCCGTCAAGCCTGGCCAGAAGGTCAGCAAAAAGCGTGTTCCCGCGCCCCTGCAGGCGCTGGGCTTCACGCTGGAGGAGCTGCGCGAGGCGCGTCTGGCTCCCATCGTGGATTTCAAGGGACGTTCTGCCAAGCCGGTCTGATCGGAGCAGGCAGGGTACGTCGAATCATTGGGGCAGGAAGGGCATTGCCATCCCCTTCCTGTGTGATTGAAATAGGAGAGTCGTCGCATGAATCGCGAATTGTTGATGTTGGTAGAAGCCATTTCGCGCGAAAAGAACGTGGAGCGCGATCTGGTGTTCGGTGCAGTGGAATCGGCCCTGGCCCAGGCCACCAAGAAGCTGTACCAAGGTGAAGTGGACATCCGCGTGGCCATCGATCGCGATAGCGGTAACTACGACACCTTCCGCCGCTGGCTGGTGGTGCCCGATGATGCGGGCCTGCAAAACCCCGATGCCGAAGAAATGCTGATGGACGCGCAGGACCGCGTCCCCGGCATCTCCGAAGGCGAGTACATCGAGGAAGAGATCGAGTCGGTGCCCATCGGCCGCATCGGCGCCATGGCGGCCAAGCAGGTCATCCTGCAGAAGATCCGTGACGCCGAGCGCGAAATGCTGCTCAACGAGTTCCTGTCGCGCGGCGACCGGATCTTCACGGGCACCGTCAAGCGCATGGACAAGGGCGACATCATCGTCGAGGCCGGCCGTGTCGAAGGACGCCTGCGCCGCAGCGAGATGATCCCCAAGGAAAACCTGCGCAACGGCGACCGCGTGCGTGCCATGATCATGGAAGTGGACGCCACGCTGCGCGGCGCGCCCATCATCCTGTCGCGCTCGGCGCCCGAGTTCATGGTCGAACTGTTCCGCAACGAAGTGCCCGAGATCGAACAGGGCCTGCTGGAGATCAAGAGCTGCGCTCGCGATTCCGGCAGCCGTGCCAAGATCGCCGTGCTCAGCCATGACAAGCGTGTCGATCCCATCGGTACCTGCGTCGGCGTGCGAGGCACCCGGGTCAACGCCGTCACCAATGAACTGGCTGGCGAGCGTGTGGACATCGTGCTGTGGTCCGAAGACCCCGCACAGTTCGTGATCGGCGCGCTGGCTCCGGCCAATGTGTCGTCCATCGTTGTGGACGAGGAAAAGCACGCCATGGACGTGGTGGTTGACGAGGAAAACCTCGCCATCGCCATCGGCCGCGGCGGCCAGAACGTTCGCCTGGCTTCCGAGCTCACCGGCTGGAAGATCAACATCATGGACGCGGCTGAGTCTGCGCAAAAGCAGGCGGACGAGTCCGCTGTCGCGCGCCAGCTGTTCATGGAAAAGCTCGATGTGGACGAGGAAATCGCCAACATCCTCATCGAGGAAGGTTTCGAGACCCTGGAAGAGGTGGCCTATGTGCCGCTGCAGGAAATGCTCGAGATCGAGGCGTTCGACGAAGAGACGGTGAACGAGCTGCGCACCCGTGCCAAGGATGCACTGTTGACGCAGGAGATCGCGCACGAGGAAAACGTGGGCAAAGTGTCGCAGGATCTGCTGACGCTCGAGGGAATGACTCCGGAGATCGTGGACAAGCTGGCCGAGGCCGATGTGCACACCCGAGACGATCTGGCCGATCTGGCCATCGACGAGTTGACCGAGCTGACCGGGCAGACCGAGGAAGAAGCGAAGGCTTTGATCATGAAGGCGCGTGAACACTGGTTCACCGAAGGGCAAGAGTAAGGTCAGGGAGGTTCAGAGCATATATGTCCAGTAATACGGTTGCCGAGTTTGCAAGAGAGCTCAACAAGACCCCTGACACGTTGCTGCAGCAGCTCAAGGCTGCAGGCGTCGCCAAGGACAACGCATCGGATGCGTTGACCGACGGTGACAAGCAGCAACTGCTCAGCCATCTGCAGGCCAGCCACGGAAGTGGCGCCAAGAAGATCACGCTGACCAAGCGGTCCACCAGCGAGATCAAGCAGGCCGATTCGTCGGGCCGCGCCCGCACCATCCAGGTGGAAGTGCGCAAGAAGCGCACCTTTGTCAAGCGTGACGAGGCCGCCGAGGGCGCCTCCGATCCCGCTGCCGCTGCTGCCGCCCAGGAGCAGCGTGCGGCATCGGAGCGCGAGTCCCAGGATCTGGCACGCCGCGAAGGGGAAGCACGTCGCCAGGCCGAAATGATCGGCCGCGAGGAGGAAGAATTGGCACAGCAACGCCGCGAGCGCGAAGAGCGCGAACTAGTTCAACAGCGCGAGCGCGAGGCCGAAGAGCGCGCCGCCGCCTATGCGGCGGCCGAAGCCGCAAAGATCGTCGAGGCCAACCGCGCAAAGCAGGAAGCTTCGCGCGAGCAGGCTGCAGGCCAGGCCGCGCGCGCCGAAGCCCAGGTTGCGGCACGCGCCAAGGCCGAGGAAGAGTCCCGTGCCCGTGCGGCCGAGGAAGCCGAACGCGCCAAGGACCTGGAAGACCGCCGCCGCAAGGCGCTGGCCGAGGCCGAGGCCATTCGCGCCATGATGGCTGCGCCCAAGAAGGTGCTCGTGGCCAAGAAGCCCGAAGAGCCCAAGCCCGCGGCCAAGCCCGCAGCGCCTGCTGCCGGTGACGCCAAGAAGCCCACGCTGCACAAGCCCGCTGGCACGACGACCGGCGGAGCCGGCGCGCGTGCGGGTGCGCCTGCCGGTGCCGGCAAGGAAGTCAAGTCCGCCAAGCTCTCGTCGAGCTGGGCCGGCGATGGCAAGAAGAAGGAAATCAAGACCCGTGGCGACAGCTCCGGTGGCGTGGGCGGCCGTTCCAACTGGCGCGGCGGCCCGCGTGGCGGCCGTCGTGGCAATGACCGTCAAGACGGTCAGCACCAGAGCGCGGCAGCGGAATTCCGCGCCATCGAAGTGCACGTGCCCGAGACCATCACCGTGGCCGAGCTGGCCCACAAGATGTCGGTCAAGGCGTCCGAACTGATCAAGGTGCTGATGAAGATGGGCCAGATGGTCACCATCAACCAGCCTCTGGACCAGGACACGGCCATGATCGTGGTCGAGGAAATGGGCCACACGGCCAAGGTCGCCGCGCTGGACGATCCCGAAGCCTTCACGGCCGAGGAAGTGTCCCAGCAGGAAGCTGCCCAGGAGTCGCGTGCTCCCGTGGTCACCGTCATGGGCCACGTGGACCACGGCAAGACCTCGCTGCTGGACTACATCCGCCGCACCAAGGTGGCGTCGGGCGAAGCCGGTGGCATTACCCAGCACATCGGCGCCTACCATGTGTCCACGCCCCGCGGCATCGTCACCTTCCTGGATACTCCGGGCCACGAGGCCTTCACGGCCATGCGTGCCCGTGGTGCCCAGGCCACCGACATCGTCATCCTGGTGTGTGCGGCCGACGACGGCGTGATGCCCCAGACCAAGGAAGCCATCAAGCACGCGAAGGCGGCTGGCGTGCCCATCGTGGTGGCCATCACCAAGGCCGACAAGCCCGATGCCAACCCCGACCGCGTCAAGCAGGAGCTGGTGGTCGAGGAGGTTGTGCCTGAAGAGTACGGCGGCGAGTCCCCGTTCATCGCCGTGTCCTCCAAGACCGGCCAGGGCATCGACGAACTGCTGGAGCAGGTGCTGCTGCAGGCCGAAGTGCTGGAGCTGACGGCTCCGGTGGACGCCGCTGCCAAGGGTATCGTGATCGAAGCCCAGCTGGACAAGGGCCGCGGCCCAGTGGCCACGGTGCTGGTGCAGTCCGGTACGCTGAAGGTGGGCGACGTGGTGCTGGCAGGCCAGACCTACGGCCGCGTGCGCGCCATGCTGGACGAAGACGGCAAGCAGACCAAGTCTGCCGGTCCCTCCATCCCGGTGGAAATCCAGGGTCTGTCCGACGTGCCCCAGGCCGGCGACGACTTCATGGTGCTGCAGGACGAGCGTCGTGCCCGCGAAATCGCGACCTACCGCGCCGGCAAGTTCCGCAACACCAAGCTGGCCCGCCAGCAGGCCGCCAAGCTCGAGAACATGTTCGCCGAAATGGGTGCGGGCGAGGTCCAGACTCTGCCCATCATCGTCAAGGCCGACATGCAGGGCTCGCAGGAAGCGCTGGGCGCATCGCTGCTCAAGCTCTCGACCGAAGAGATCCGCGTGCAGCTGGTCTACTCGGGCGTGGGCGGCATCAGCGAGTCCGACGTGAACCTGGCGCTGGCCTCCAAGGCCATCATCATCGGCTTCAACGTCCGGGCCGATGCCCAGGCTCGCAAGACGGCCGAGAGCAACGATGTGGACCTGCGCTACTACAACATCATCTACGACGCAGTCGAAGAGGTGAAGGCGGCCATGTCCGGCATGCTGGCTCCCGAGCGCAAGGAAGAGATCATCGGCATGGCCGAGATCCGCACCGTGTTCGTGGCCTCGAAGATCGGCACCGTGGCCGGCTCGTACATCACGCAAGGCCAGGTCACGCGCAATGCGCATTTCCGCCTGCTGCGCGACAACGTGGTCATCTACACGGGCGAGATCGAATCGCTCAAGCGCCTGAAGGACGACGTCAAGGAAGTCAAGGAAGGCTTCGAGTGCGGTATCAAGCTCAAGAACTACAACGACATTCGCGAAGGCGACGTGCTCGAAGTGTTCGAGATCAAGGAAATCGCGCGCTCGCTGTAATTCGCCATGGCAACACGCAAGTCCGCTGCGCCGAATCGCAGCTTCAAAGTCTCTGACCAGATCCAGCGTGATCTGGCAGAGCTGATCGCGCGCGAGTTGAAGGACCCGCGCGTGGGCATGGTCACGCTGCAAAGCGTGGAGGTGACTCCGGACTATGCCCACGCCAAGGTCTACTTCAGCCTGCTCGTGGGCGATCCGCAGGCGACGCAGGACGCGTTGAACCAGGCCGCAGGCTTCCTGCGCAACGGCCTGTTCAAGCGTCTTCACATCCACACCGTGCCCACGCTGCACTTCATCTACGACCGCACCACCGAGCGTGCGGCCGACATGAACGCCTTGATCGCCAAGGCCGTTTCTTCGCGCGGAAAGGAAGAGTAGCCCCATGAACGCGCCACGCACAAGGGTGCAGCGGCGCCCTGTGCATGGGGTGTTGCTGCTCGACAAACCGCTGGAGCTGTCCAGCAACGACGCCTTGCAAAAGGTCAAGTGGTTGCTGCGCGCCGAAAAGGCCGGGCACACCGGCACGCTGGACCCGTTGGCCACCGGCGTGCTGCCGCTGTGCTTCGGTGCGGCGACCAAGTTCAGCCAGCTGCAGCTTGAAGCTGCCAAGACCTACGAGGCGATTGCGCGCCTGGGCCAGACCACGACCACGGCCGATGCCGAGGGCGAGGTGCTGCGCGAGCGCGCCGTCGACCCCGCCGCCCTCTCGGCCGAGCGATTGGCCGCCGTGCAGGCGCAGTTCACGGGCGCGATCCGCCAGGTGCCGCCCATGTACAGCGCTCTCAAGAAGGACGGCAAGGCTCTCTATGAATATGCGCGTGCCGGCATCGAAGTCGAGCGTCCGGCGCGCGAAGTGACCATCCACGCACTGGAGCTTTCACTGACGCAAGACAGCGAAGGCCTGCCTGCGATCCGGATGCTGGTGACCTGCAGCAAGGGCACCTACATCCGCACGCTGGCCGAGGACGTGGGCGAGGCCCTGGGCTGCGGCGCGCACCTGCGCGCGCTGCGCCGTATCGACACCGGGGGGCTGGGTGTCGAGCGCTGCATCTCGCTGGAGGCGCTGGCCGCCATGGGCGAGTGCGAGCGTCTGCAGCAGTTGCAGCCTGTCGATGCCTTGCTGGCCAGCCACACGGCTGTCACGCTGGGCGAGCAAGATGCGGCCCGTTTTCTCACGGGCCTGCCCCGCAAGGGCGCTTGGGCCGATGCCGAGGCGGTGGCTGTGTATGGCGAGAACCCGCAGGCTCTGCTGGGGGTGGGGCGCGTGGTGCGTGGGGAACTGATTCCCGGGCGCCTGCTCAGTTCACTGGAAATTCAACAGATTTTGGAAGACACGCCGCGCCCATGACGCTGCGGCAATGGGAAAACACTATGAGCAAACAAATCCGCAATATCGCGATCATCGCCCACGTGGACCACGGCAAGACCACCATGGTGGACCAGCTGCTGCGCCAATCCGGAACCTTCGCCGAACACGAGAAAGTCGTGGACACGGTGATGGACAACAACGCCATCGAACGCGAGCGTGGCATCACCATCCTGGCCAAGAACTGCGCCGTGAGCTGGAACGACACGCACATCAACATCCTCGACACACCCGGCCACGCGGACTTCGGCGGTGAAGTGGAGCGTGCCCTGTCCATGGTGGACGGCGTGGTGCTGCTGATCGACGCGCAGGAAGGCCCCATGCCCCAGACGCGCTTCGTGACCAAGAAGGCGCTGGCCCTGGGCCTGAAGCCCATCCTCGTGGTCAACAAGGTGGACAAGCCCGGTGCGCGTCCCGACTACGTGGTCAACGCCGCCTTCGACCTGTTCGACAAGCTGGGCGCCACCGACGAGCAGCTGGACTTCCCCGTGGTGTACGCCTCGGGCATCAACGGCTGGACCTCGCTGGAAGAAGGCGCTCCCGGCGAGCAGTGGGGCCCCGACATGTCGGCCCTGTTCGACACCATCCTGAAGCACGTTCCCTCCGTCAAGGGTGACCCCGCCGCCCCGCTGCAAATGCAGATCTCGGCGCTGGACTACTCCACCTTCGTGGGCCGTATCGGCGTGGGCCGCATCACCTCCGGCACGCTCAAGCCCTCGACCGACGTGCTGGTCATGGAAGGACCTGACGGCAAGAGCTACAAGGGCCGCATCAACCAGGTGCTGAAGTTCCAGGGCATCGACCGCGTGCAGGTGACCGAAGCCGGCCCCAGCGACATCGTGCTGGTCAACGGCATCGCCGACCTGGGCATGGGCGTCACGCTGACCGACCCGCTGAACCCCCGTCCGATGCCGATGCTCAAGATCGACGAGCCCACGCTGACCATGAACTTCTGCGTCAATACCTCGCCGCTGGCGGGCCGTGAAGGCAAGTTCGTGACCAGCCGCCAGATCTGGGACCGCCTGCAAAAGGAACTGCGTTCCAACGTGGCCCTGCGCGTCAAGGAAACCGACGAAGACGGCATCTTCGAAGTGTCGGGCCGCGGTGAACTGCACCTGACCATCCTGCTGGAAGAAATGCGCCGTGAAGGCTACGAGCTGGCCGTGTCCAAGCCCCGCGTGGTCTACCGCGACGTGGACGGCGTGCGCCACGAGCCCATCGAGCTGGTGACGGCCGACATCGAAGAAGGCCACCAGGGTGGCGTGATGCAGGCCCTGGGCGAGCGCAAGGGCGAGCTGGTCAACATGGAACCCGATGGCCGTGGCCGCGTGCGCCTGGAGTACCGCATTCCTGCGCGTGGCCTGATCGGCTTCACCAACGAATTCCTGAACCTGACCCGTGGTTCCGGCCTGATCTCCAACATCTTCGACAGCTACGAGCCGCACAAGGGCGACATCGGCGGTCGCAAGAACGGCGTGCTGATCTCCATGGACGAAGGCGAAATCTTCACCTACGCCCTGGGCAAGCTGGACGACCGTGGCCGCATGTTCGTCAAGGCCAACGATCCCGTGTACGAAGGCATGATCATCGGCATCCACAGCCGTGACAACGACCTGGTGGTCAACGCCACGCGTACCAAGCAGCTGACCAACTTCCGCGTGTCCGGCAAGGAAGATGCCATCAAGATCACGCCCCCGATCGACCTGTCGCTGGAATACGCGGTGGAGTTCATCGAGGACGACGAGCTGGTGGAAATCACCCCCAAGAGCATCCGCGTGCGCAAGCGCCACCTGTCCGAGAACGAGCGCAAGCGCGCTTCGCGCGCAGGCGCATAAGCGCTGTTGCGCCCGGGGCGCACGCAAGCCACATGGCTTCACCGCCCTGACTGCCAAAGGCCGCATCTGCGGCCTTTGTCTTTTGTGGCGCGCCGTTCAGGCGTGCGGGCGCAGCGGCGATGGATCTGCTGCTGCGACTACTGCAGCTGCAGCAGCAACTCGCGCAGGCGCTGGCCGGCCGCTGCGCTTTGCTGCGGATTGAGCGCCAGGGCCAGGCCGATGGAGGGCAGGTTCTCTGTATCTGCCAGCGCGCGAAACACCACCCCCGGCGTGCTGCCCTTGGCCACCACGGCTGGCACCAGCGCCACGCCCAGGCCCGCGCCCACCAGGCTGACCAGGGTCTGCGCCTGCACGGCATGCTGCTTGACCTGGGGCATGAAGCCCGCGTTCTGGCAGGCCAGCACCACCAGCGCGTGCAGGCCGGGCACCTCGCTGGGGCGGTAGTTGATGAAGGGCTGGTCCGCCAGGTCCCGCAGCCGCAAGGCGGGCCGCTGCAGCAGCGGATTGCCTTCGGGCAGCACGGCCACCAGCTCGTCCTTTTCCACGGGTGTGATGGACAGGTCGGTGGCCTGCGTCACCGGGTAGCGCAGCAGGCCGGCATCGAAATCCCCGCTGGCCACCTGCGCGCAGATCTCGCGCGTGGTCGATTCGGTCAGCACCAGGTCGATCAGCGGATATTCGCTGCGAAAGGCCTGTACCAGCCGCGGTATCAGCGAGAACGTGGCCGAGCCTATGAAGCCTATGTGCAGGCGCCCGCGCTCTCCGCCGGCCGTGGCGCGCGAGACCTCCTGCATCTGGCGCGCATGGTGCAGAGCCAGCTCGGCACTTTCCAGGGCCGCCAGGCCCGCCTCGGTCAGCGCCGTACCCCGGCGGTCGCGCTGGAAGAGCTGCACGCCCAGGCTGTCTTCCAGCCGGCGTATGGATTGGGACAGCGGCGGCTGCGACATGTGCAGCTGCTCGGCCGCCTGCCGGTAGTTGAGCGTGCGGGCCAGGGTGACGAAGTGACGCAGTTGGCGCAGGTCCATTGATATCTGCCGTGTATCAGAGGTGCTGAATTAAGTCTTAGACGCAGCTTTGAAGATATCAAATACTGGCTCCCTGAAGCAACATGGAGAACACGGTGCAGGCTGCGTTGACAGGGATTCGGGTGCTGGATCTGTCCAGCGTGGTGTTCGGGCCGCTGGCCAGCCAGGTGCTGGCCGACTACGGTGCCGAAGTCATCAAGATCGAGCCGCCTGCTGGCGACTCCACGCGCCATACCGGCCCGGCCGTGGAGCCCGGCATGGCCGCCATGTTCATGGGCACCAACCGCAGCAAGAAGAGCGTGGTGCTGGACCTCAAACAGGAAGAGTCGCGCCAGGCGCTGCATGCGCTACTGGCCACGGCCGATGTGTTCATGCACAGCATGCGGCCGCAAAAGCTGGCCCCGCTGGGCCTGGACCCCGAAACGCTGCGCGCCCGCTATCCGCGCCTCGTCTATGCAGGCCTGCATGGCTTTGGCGAAGACGGCCCCTATGCAGGCATGCCCGCCTATGACGACGTCATCCAGGGCATGAGCGGCCTGGCCGACCTGATGGAACGCCAGACGGGCGAGGCCCGCTACCTGCCCACCATTGCGGCCGACAAGACCTGCGGCCTGGTGGCAGCGCATGCCGTGCTGGCGGCATTGCTCCAGCGCGAGCGCAGCGGCCAGGGCTGCTTTGTGGAAGTGCCCATGTACGAGACCATGGTGGGCTTCAACCTGATCGAGCATTTCTACGGCATGCACTTCAGCCCGGCGCTCAGCGGCGCAGGCTACCCGCGCGTGATGGCGCCCTGGCGCAAGCCCTACAGAACGCTGGACGGCCACGTCTGCATGATGCCGTACACCGATGCGCACTGGCAGCGCTTCTTCGCCGCCGTGGGCCAGCCGCAGCTGGCCCGGGACGCGCGCTTTGCCAGCCAGGCCAGCCGCACGGCGCACATTGCCGAGCTGCTGGAGACCGCGGGCGAGCATGTGGCGCTGCACGGCACCCGGTACTGGCTCGATACCTGCCAGCGCCTGGAGATTCCCGCGGCCCCCGTGGCGCGCATGGACGAGCTGCCCGCCGATCCGCACCTGCAGGCCACGGAGTTCTTCGTGCCGCTGCAGGACCCTGCCATGGGCACCGTGCACCTGCCTCGCTCTTCCGTGCGCATGGACGGCCGGCAGGCCCCCATGGGCATGCCGCCGCGCCTGGGCGAGCACACGGCGGCGCTGCTGGCCCAGGCGGGCTGGAGCGCCGAGCGCATCGCCGGCCTGCAGATCACGCAAAAGGAGACATGAGATGGCAGTGAACACCCCGCAACCCCACCCTGGCGCCGCCTGGAACGCCGTGCCCCGCATGGGCCAGGGCTTTTTCTGGCAGGACCTGCAGATCGGCCAGCAGCTGCGCACCTTCCGCCGCACCGTGACCGAGTCCGACCTGGTCGCCTTCATCAACGCCACGGGCATGCTGGAGGCCATCTTCATCGAAGAGGGCTACGACGGCGGCGCCATTGCCGGCCGGCCCGTGCCGGGCGCCATGACCTATGCGCTGATCGAAGGCTTCATCCTGCAAAGCATGATCCAGGGCACGGGGCTGGCCATGCTGGAGCTGCACCAGAAGATCCTCGGGCCCGTGCTGGTGGGCGACACCATCGAGGCCCTGGTCGAAGTCACCGCCATCAAGCCCGCCTCCAAGGGCAACCGCGCCGTCGTCACCTCGCGCATCGAGGTCTTCAACCAGGGCCACCAGAAGGTCATGGAATACACGGCCGTGCGCCTGCTGGCCGGGCGCAGCTAGGCGGCCACAAGCATTCCCATAACGACATCAGGAGACAAAAGCATGGACAAGCAGATCGACAAGGCGGCCCACAAACGAGGGAGCCGCATGGCGCTGGCTACCCTGGCGGCCCCTATTGCGGCTGCGGTGGCGGTCGGGGCGGCACTGCCCGGTGCCGCGCTGGCGCAGCAGCCCTGGCCCGGCAAGCCCATCACGATGATCGTGCCCTTCCCGCCGGGCGGGCCTACCGACCTGGTAGCACGCGTGCTGGCCCAGCAGGTCGGCCAGCAACTGGGCCAGACCGTGATCGTGGACAACCGGCCCGGAGCCAATGGCAACATCGGCAATGCCCTGGTGGCCAAGGCGGCGCCCGATGGCTATACCGTGCTCTACAACACCTCGTCCATTGCGCTGAGCCCGTCGCTGTACAAGAAGATGAGCTACGACGTGAACAAGGACCTGATGCCCGTGGCGCTGACGGCCGTGGTGCCGCTGGGCCTGGTGGTCAACCCCAAGCTGCCGGTGAAGAACGTGCAGGAGTTCGTGCGCCATGCCAAGGACAGGGCCGGCCAGCTGTCCTATGGCTCGGCCGGCAACGGCAATGTCACCCACTTGGCGGCCTTCCAGGTCGTGCAGCACTACCAGATCGAGGCCAGCCACGTGCCCTACAAGGGCAGCGCGCCGGCCGACGTGGATCTGGTGGCCGGGCAGATCGACTTCATGACCGACACCATCAATTCCGTCGCGCCCTTCATCAAGGAGGGGCGGCTCAAGCTGCTGGCCGTGAGTTCCTCCAAACGCCTGCCCAACTTCCCCGATGCCCCCACGCTGGCCGAAAGCGGCATGTCCGGCTTCGAGGCCGGTGCCTGGCAGGGCGTGATGGTGCCGGCCAGAACACCGGCCGCCATCGTCCAGCGGCTCAACCAGGAACTGATGCGCGCGCTCAAGGACCCGGGCGTGGTCGAGAAGCTGCAGCTGCAAGGCGCCGAAGGCCTGGGCTCCACGCCCGAGGAATACGGCGCCTACATCCGCAGCGAGATCAAGCGCTGGGCCGGCGTGGTCAAGAGCACGGGTGTCTCTCTGGACTGAGTGCGGGCCGCTGCGGCACCTGTCGCGCAGTTGCGCATATTGGCACCTGTTTGTCAGGGGCGGGCGCGGATTTTCAGCTATGGTTGCGGCTCATCGCCCCGGGCTGCCGGGGCAGGGCATGCATAGCAACAAGGAGCAAGATATGACGGGAGCTGCCGGCGAAGTCCTCAGCGAAGTGCGGGGCCGCATGGGCATGATCACCTTGAACCGGGCCAAGGCGCTGAACGCGCTGTCGCTGGACATGGTGCGTGATCTGCTGGCCACCCTGCTGGCCTGGCAAAAGGATGAGCAGGTGCTGGCCGTGGCCATACGCGGCATGGGCAAGGAAGCTGCCTTCGGCGCCTTCTGCGCGGGCGGGGACATCCGCTTCCTGCATGGCGCGGGCAGCACGGGCAATCCGCAGCTGGAGGACTTCTTCACCGAGGAGTACGCGCTCAACCACCTGATCCACACCTTTGGCAAGCCCTACATCGCCTTCATGGACGGCATCGTCATGGGCGGCGGCATGGGCATCAGCCAGGGCGGCACGCTGCGCATCGTCACCGAACGCACCAAGATGGCCATGCCCGAGACGGCCATCGGCCTGTTCCCCGATGTGGGTGGCGGCTACTTCCTCTCGCGCTGCCCGGGTCACACGGGTGAGTGGCTGGCGCTGACGGGCGACGTGATCGGCGCTGCCGACGCGCTGGACTTCGGCCTGGCCGATGGCTACCTGCCCTCGGACCAGCAGCCTGCGCTGTGGGACGCGCTGGCCGACGGCAGCTTTGCCGATGCAGCGGCCGTCGAGGCCCTGGTGAAGTCGAAGTTCACGGCCCCTGCCAAGCCAGCGGCCCAGCCCCGCGCCGAGATCGACCGCGTGTTTGCCCTGCCCACGGTGGCTGCCATCATCCAGGCGCTGGAAGCGGCAGATGGCGAGTGGGCCCGGCACACGGCAGCCACGCTGCGCAAGCGCTCGCCGCTGATGCTGCACGTGGTGCTGGAACAGATTCGCCGCGCGCGCGGCATGACGCTGGCCCAGGACCTGCGCATGGAGCGCGACATGGTGCGCCACTGCTTCTACCTGCGCCCGGGCCAGAGCGAGACCATCGAAGGCATACGCGCACTGGCCGTGGACAAGGACCACCACCCGCGCTGGAACCCTGCGCGCATCGAGGACGTGCAGGAAGCGCAGTGGCGCGCCTTCTTCGACAGCCCCTGGCCTGCGCATTCGCATCCGCTGGCAGCGCTGGACTGATCGCGGCGCAGAGCGTTCAGCGTTCAAGCTTCCAAAAAGGCCATCCGGCGCCGTGCCGGGTGGCCTTTTTCATTCAACGATCCGCAGGCTCCATGCGGCAAGCCTGGCCGGCCAGCAGCCGGACCGCATGCTCTATGCGCGGCCACGGGTCCCATTCGGGCACGGGCGGCGTCAGGCCCAGGGCCATTTGCCGCAGGGGCTCGGCAATCACCATGGACAGCAGCAGGTCGCAGACGACTTCGGGCTGCTCGGCACGCAGCAGCCCCTTGCTGCACTGGCGCTGCAGCCAGTCCACCAGCATGCCGCGGCCGCGCTCGATGCCGTTGCGCTGGTAGACCTCCAGCAACTCGGGCTTGGCGGGAAATTCGGTGGTGAGCAGGCGGAACATTCCCACCGCCTCGGCCGACAGCACGCGCGCCGCAATCACGCGCAGGATCTCGGCCAGCGCTGGCGCCACCTCTGCGGCCGATTGCGCATCGGCCGACAGGGCGGGGCGGAAACCGTCGGTCCAGCCACGCACCACCAGGGCCACCAGATCCTCTCGGTTGGCCGCAAAGCGGTAGAGCGTCTTCTTGGCCAGCCCTGCGCGCCGGGCCACGGCCTCCATGGTGGTGGCGGCATAGCCTTCATTGAGCAAAAGCCAGGTGGCAGCGGCCACGGCGGCCTCGCTGGCCTCGTTCTCGGGCCGGGCCGGGCGGCCGCGCGGCCGGGGGGCGGCAGGCGTGGTTGCAGGCGTGATGGCAGGTTCCATTGGATTGCTTGTCGTTGTGTTGTGTGTTGTGCAAGGCGGGGCGTTGTGGTGCTGCATTTTGTTGCCCCGGCGAGATTATCCAATTTTTTGGAAACGTTTTACGTTTCTTTAATATAAGATGACCTCTCCTCCTCAACCCCATCACGGAAAAAGTCCATGAATGACCATGCCTTCGAGCCCGACATTTCCCGCATCGACGAGTTGCTGCACATCACGCCACTGCGGCTGGAGACCGGCATCTCCCGCCTGCCCAGCGGCTGCCTGGTGGTGGCCTGCCGCACCGACCTGCATGGCTGCAGCGGCCGCATGCTGGACTGGTGGTTCAAGTTCTTCGAGACCACGCAGCACATCAAGTGGTGGCATCCGCACGACCACATCGCGCACCGCGGCTGGGATGCGCAATGGAAGAAGGGCGAGAGCTACATAGGCGCGTCCATCGAAGCCGTGGAGTCCCTGGCCGACATTCCGCCCGTGGCGGCCAGGCTCAAGTTCCACGACCCGCGCGAGCTCTTCGACCCTGCGCAGCTGGAGTTGGCCTTTGCCGAAAAACGCGCCTCGGCCGCCGTGTATGCGCGCATCGGGTTTGGCGAGCATGTGCAGCTGGATGCCAGCGGGGACCCCATGGACGGGCAGATGGTGCACTTGGCGCGTGACACGCCTTTTGGCTGCGTGCTGCGCAGCCGCTTTCTGCTGGGCCAGTCCTGCGCCGACCCGGTGACCGAGCTGCCTGACGCGCTGGGCCTGGGCCTGCTGCGCCATTGCTACACGGAGTTCACCTATCTGTCGCGCTTTCTGCCCTCGCTGTACTACGGCGAACACGGCAATGGCGAGGCGGCGCCGCTGCCCTGGTAACGGCTGTGTCCGGGCCTTCGCCGGTCAAAGCTGCTGGTGCACGGCCGTGGCCAGCTGCAGCAGCCGGCTGCGCGGCAGGGCGCCGCTGAGCGCATAGCCAAAGCCCTGGTCCACCCAGTAGAAGCTGGGCACGGGGCCATCGCTGCTGAAGTGAAAGGCGGTCTCGCCGCGCGTGGCCGCATCGTCCAGCGCGCCCAGGTAGAGGGT
Organism: Delftia acidovorans; assembly: GCA_031286585.1. Taxonomy (GTDB): domain Bacteria; phylum Pseudomonadota; class Gammaproteobacteria; order Burkholderiales; family Burkholderiaceae_C; genus Comamonas; species Comamonas acidovorans_A. The sequence goes on along the minus strand of JAITUC010000011.1, from coordinate 63,294 downwards.
GATGCGCTCGCCCGCCGCGTCCTGGTACATGAACTGGGCGCGTGCGCCGCTGTCGCCGGGCAGCAATCGGCCACCCACCAGCTCATAGCCCAGGTCGGTGAGGGCTGGCAGCTTCAGCGGCCGGCCCAGGCGCTTGGACAGCCACTGCAGCAGATGGGCCTGCTGCGCGGCCTCCACCTCGACCGGGTGGCGTTGCTCGGGCTGGTAGACCGCGTGGGCGACGGCCGCCTGGTGGGCGAAGCGGGCCGGGGTGACGGCAGCCAGTGTGGCCGCCGTTGATGGCGCGGCGGCGGGCACCGCCTGCTGCCCATGCACCAGCCATCCCAGGCCGAAGGCCAGCATCCAGCCTGCGGCCATGCCGCCCCAGCGCCACCATTGCTGCTGGCGCTGGTGCAGGCCCTGCAACTGTTCGGCGGCGGCGCGCATTTCGTCAGGCATGGGCGGCTCGCTGCGCGCGCCATGCAGAGCGCGCAGCAACTGTCGCTGGCGCTGCCATTGCTCCACGCGCGCAGCGCTGTCTTCATCGAGCCGGTCGCGCAACGCCTGTGCCTGTGGAGCAGGCAGGCGGCCATCGACCAGGGCATGGAGTTGCTCGTCGGAAATGGGCGGGAGCAAGGGCGAGGAAGATGAAAGAGGGGTGGGGGCGGGTGCAGTCATGGCGGCCTCGTCATTTGAGCCGGCGCAGCGACGGGGCTGCGGCTTGGGGTGCTTCTGCGGGGGCGCAAGAGGGCGCGGGCGGTGCTTCCATCAGTTCGCGCAGGCGGGACCGTGCACGCGACAGGCGCGACATCACGGTGCCCAGGGGCAGCTGCAGCACGCGCGCCGTGTCGGCGTAGCTCATGTCCTCCACGCTGACCAGCAGCAGCACGGCCCGCTGCTCGGCGGGCAGGCGCTGCAGGCAGCGCTCCAGGTCCAGGGCCGCATCGCTGCTGCCCTCGGGGGCGGCCAGGGTCTCGGACAGGCTGTCTATGTCCAGCCACTGCCCGCGTGCGGCTGAGCGCCGCTGGTTCAGGTAGAGGTTGTGCATCAGCGTGAACAGCCAGGCGCGCAGATCGCCGTCGGGGCGCCACAGCAGCCATTTGCGGCAGGCGCGCTCCAGCGTGTCCTGCACCAGGTCGTCGGCTGCCCAGGCATCGCCCGCCAGCAGCCGCGCATAGCGGCGCAGGCCGGGCAGGTGCTCCAGGATCTGGCTGCGGTCCATGGGCAGGTCCGGTCGCGGATGCGCCTGGAATCAGGGGCGTGCCGTGTGCCAGGCGCCGATGACGCCGTCGCCCGTGGTGTCACCGGGCTTGCCATCCTTGGACCAGTAGTACAGCGGCTTGCCCTTGTAGGCGATCTGGCTGCTGCCATCGTCACGCTGGATCACGCTGTAGTTGCCGCCCGATGGCGCCTGCGTGCCCGTCAGAGGGGGCCAGTTGGTCGCGCAGGGGCCGTTGCAGACGGACTTGCCGCTGCCGGCCGTGTCCTTGTCGAAGGTATAGAGCGTCATGCCGTTGGCGCCGACCAGCATGCCGTTTTGCACGCTGACCGCGCTGGGCGGGGTCTGGCCAGAGGCGCTGGCCGCAGGCGCGGAATAGCAGCCTGCCAGGGTCAATGTCAGGGCTGCCGTGAAGGCACAGGTACCAAGTTTCATGCCGAGCTTCTTCATCGCTGTCTCCGGTGCTTGCCGGCGCGCGAAATTGCGGCCGGACACTGCAATGAACACGGGGCCGTGCCGGTTTATTCCGCAGCAGTGCAAAAAAAGCTGCGGATGCCCGTCAACGGTTGAAGCTCTTCATGGCGCGCTCGACCTCGCGCTTGCCTTCGCGGTCCTTGATCACGTCGCGCTTGTCGTGCTCGGCCTTGCCCTTGGCAAGGGCGATGTCGCACTTGACGAAGCCGTTCTTCCAGTGAAGGTTGATGGGCACCAGCGTGAAGCCCTTTTGCTCGACCTTGCCGATCAGGCGCAGGATGTCGTCCTTCTTGAGCAGCAGCTTCTTGATGCGCGCTGCGTCTGGGTTGACGTGGGTGGAGGCGGTCTTGAGCGGGTTGATCTGGCAGCCGAGCAGGAACAGCTCGCCGTCCTTGACGATGACGTAGCCGTCGGTCAGCTGTACCTTGCCGCTGCGCAGCGCCTTCACTTCCCAGCCGTGCAGCACGATGCCGGCCTCGAAGCGTTCCTCGAAGAAGTAGTTGAACGCGGCTTTTTTGTTGTCGGCGATGCGCGACTGTGTTTCAGGTTTCTTGGCCATGGAGTAATAGATGCGGCGAAAACCTGGAGATGAAAGCTCTCCATACAATACTGGATTGCCGTCTCGCCTCTGTGCGGGATTTTAGTTTCGCCTTGCCGTCATTGTGACAGCCGTATGCGCCATGACCGCGCAGCCGGTGTTTTGCATGCCGTGCAGCCCGTCCCATTCATGAAAAAAGTCAACAAGTCCGTCCTGATCTGGTACAGCCCCCAAGAAATGTTTGCCCTGGTGACGGACGTGGCCCACTATGCCGACTTCCTCCCCTGGTGCGACCAGGCCAGGGTGCTGGAGCAGGACGAGCAGGGCATGACGGCCGAGGTGGGCATTGCATTCGGCGGCATGCGCAAGTCCTTCGTCACGCGCAACACGCACAGCGTGCTCGACGATGGCGGGCGCCAGGTCAGCATCCGCCTGATCAAGGGGCCATTTTCGCGGCTGGAGGGCAACTGGATGTTCCGCCCCGTGGGCGACGGCTCGCAGCGCGCCTGCCGCGTCGAGCTGCAGCTTGACTATGGCTTTGACAACATGGCGCTGGCCGCCGTGGTCGGCCCGGTGTTCGACCGCATCGCGGGCTCCATGGTCGATGCCTTCGTCAAGCGCGCCGAGCAGGTCTATGGCTGAACCCCGGCCGTTTCTGTGCATCACGCTGGCATGCAGCCCGCGTGCCGGTGAAGTCGTTGAACTGGCCCTGCAATTGCCGGCCGGCGCCACGATTGCCGATGCGGTCGAGTCCGCTGGCGGATGGCAGGCGCTGGGCTTTGCCCAGGTCGGCCCTGCTGGCCTGTGGGGCCGCAGCGCGCCTTTGACGCAAGTACTGCGTGACGGAGACCGCGTGGAGCTGTATCGGCCTCTGACCGTGGACCCCAAGGTGGCGCGCCGCGAGCGCTTTGCACGCCAGGGCGCACGGGCCACGGGGCTGTTCCAGCGGCAAAGGCCCGGAGCCAAGGCAGGCTACTGAAGGTGGGAGGCGCTCAGCGCACCGGGCCGCAGTCCGAGGCGATGGTGGCGTCGGCGCGCTTGAGTTCGCTGTTGCGCGTGGCTTCGTCCATGAAGCCGCGTTCGCCCTGGGCATTGGTATAGGCCAGCAGGCCCCCCGATGACAGTGCCGTCTTGGCCTGTTTTGCCCGCGCGCAATTGTCCTGGCGATCCTTGGCAATGCGCTCCTTCTCTGCCTTGGCCTTGGCGGCCTCCTGGGCCTCGGCCTTGCGCTTTTGCTCTTCCAGGGCCTTGTCGGTGCCTGCGGGCTTGGCGTCCTTGGCTGCGGCAGGCGCTGCCTGTGCCGTTGCTTCTGCAGCGGGCTGCGCGGCCGCATCCGTGGCCACCGGCGCAGTGGATGGCGCCGCCGCAGCAGCAGCGGGCGCGGGCGTGCTGCCGCCAGGCTGGCGCAGAATGTTCTTGGCCGGGATATCAGGCGGGGGCGCGCGGTCGCTGAAGACCTTGCGGCCTGTGGCATCGACCCATTGCCACTGGGCGGCTGCGGACAGCGAACAGGCGGCAAGCGCGGCTAGCAAAACAAGCTTGGTGGCATGCATGGTGAGTTGGGTGATCGGGCAGGTGGCAGGCAGCGATAGCAGGAAACGAGGGCGGGCAACGATAGCGGAGAACAATGGCCTACAGCATACATTGTGATCCGGCGCACGGGTACAATCCTTCTTTTGGAGCTCTCACATGCGCCTTCTCGGTAAAGCCCTGACCTTCGACGACGTCCTCCTGGTCCCCGCTTTCTCCCAGGTCCTGCCCAAGGACACCTCGCTCAAGACGCGCTTTTCGCGCAACATCTCCCTGAACATTCCCCTTGTGTCCGCCGCCATGGACACCGTGACCGAAGCGCGTCTGGCCATTGCCATCGCGCAAGAGGGCGGTATCGGCGTCATCCACAAGAACATGACGGCAGAGCAACAGGCTGCCGAAGTGTCCAAGGTCAAGCGCCACGAATCCGGCGTGGTGCACGACCCCGTGGTCATCACCCCCGAGCACACCGTGCTGCAGGTGCTGCAGCTGTCCGAGAACCTCGGTATCTCGGGCTTCCCCGTGTGCGACGGCGGCAAGGTGGTCGGCATCGTCACCAGCCGCGACCTGCGCTTCGAGACCCGCTACGACGTCAAGGTCAGCCAGATCATGACGCCGCGCGAGCGCCTGATCACCGTCAACGAGAAGGACGGCACCACGCCCGTGGAAGCCAAGGCCCTGCTCAACAAGCACAAGCTCGAGCGCATCCTGGTCGTGAACGACGCCTTTGAACTCAAGGGCCTGATCACCGTCAAGGACATCACCAAGCAGACCACCTTCCCCAATGCAGCGCGTGACAGCGCAGGCCGCCTGCGCGTGGCCGCCGCCGTGGGTGTGGGCGAGGGCACCGAGCATCGCGTGGAACTGCTGGTCAAGGCCGGTGTCGATGCGCTGGTGGTGGACACGGCCCACGGCCACAGCAAGGGCGTGATCGACCGCGTGCGCTGGGTCAAGCAGAACTACCCGCAGGTCGATGTCATCGGCGGCAACATCGCCACCGGCGCCGCTGCGCTGGCACTGGCCGAGGCAGGTGCCGACGCCGTCAAGGTCGGCATCGGCCCTGGCTCCATCTGCACCACGCGCATCGTGGCCGGTGTGGGCGTGCCCCAGATCATGGCCATCGACAACGTGGCCCAGGCCCTGCAGGGCACGGGCGTGCCGCTGATCGCCGACGGCGGCATCCGCTTCTCGGGCGACATCGCCAAGGCCCTGGCCGCCGGCGCCTCGACCATCATGATGGGCGGCATGTTCGCCGGCACCGAAGAGGCGCCGGGCGAAGTCATCCTGTACCAGGGCCGTTCGTACAAGAGCTATCGCGGCATGGGCTCCATCGGCGCCATGCAGCAGGGCTCGGCCGACCGCTACTTCCAGGAATCGAGCACCGGCAACCCCAATGCCGACAAGCTCGTGCCCGAAGGCATCGAAGGCCGCGTGCCCTACAAGGGCTCCATGGTCTCCATCGTCTACCAGATGGCCGGCGGCGTGCGTGCAGCCATGGGCTACTGCGGCTGCGCCACCATCGAAGACATGAACAACACGGCCGAGTTCGTCGAGATCACGGCCGCAGGCATCCGTGAATCGCACGTGCATGACGTGCAGATCACCAAGGAAGCGCCGAACTACCGCGCCGATTGACCCAGGTCGGGCGCCTTGGCGCGAGATGAAAAAGGGGTCCGGGCAGCCATTGCCCGGACCCCTTTTTTCGCGGGGATGGGTTCGTTCAGCCTTCGAAGCGGTCCAGCACCGCGCCGGAGCTGGCGCTCGATGCGTTGAACGCGAACTTGGCCTGCACGCCCCGCGTGTAGCGGGGGGCGGGGGCCTTCCAGGCCGCGCGGCGCCGGGCCAGTTCGTCCTCGGCCACGTTCAGCTGCAGCCTCAGTGCGTGCGCGTCGATGGTGATCGAGTCGCCCTCGTGCACCAGTGCGATGGTGCCGCCCACGGCGGCTTCCGGTGCCACATGGCCGACCACCATGCCCCAGGTGCCGCCGGAGAAGCGGCCATCGGTGATCAGGCCCACGCTCTCGCCCAGGCCGGCTCCGATCAGGGCGCCCGTGGGTGCCAGCATTTCCGGCATGCCGGGCCCTCCCTTGGGGCCCAGATAGCGCAGCACCATCACATCGCCGGCCTGGATCCTGCCGTCGAGGATGGCCGCCAGCGCCGATTGCTCATCGTCGAACACGCGTGCCGGACCGGTGATGACCGGGTTCTTCAGGCCCGTGATCTTGGCGACCGCACCTTCCGGGCTGAGGTTGCCTTTGAGGATGGCCAGGTGGCCTTGCGGGTAGAGCGCCTCGGCGACGGGGCGGATGACCTCGGGCCGGGGCGGCACGTCCGGGACGTCGGCCAGGGTCTCGGCGATGGTCTTGCCCGAGATGGTGATGCAGTCGCCGTGCAGCAGGCCCGCATTCAGCAGAATCTTCATCACCTGCGGGATGCCGCCCGCCTGGTGCAGGTCCACGGCCAGGTACCTGCCGCTGGGCTTGAGATCGCACAGCACCGGCACGCGTTGGCGGATGCGCTCGAAGTCGTCGATGGACCAGGGCACGCCGGCCGCATGGGCGATCGCGAGAAAGTGCAGCACGGCATTGGTGGAGCCCCCGATGGCCATGATCACCGAGACCGCGTTCTCGATGGCCTCTCGCGTCACGATGTCGCGCGGCTTGAGATCCTTCTTGATGGCCTCGATCAGCACCCTGGCGGATTCCCTGGCCGAATTTTCCTTTTCATCATGGGGATTGGCCATGGTGGAGGAGTAGGGAAGGCTCATGCCCAGCGCCTCGAACGCGCTGGACATGGTGTTGGCGGTGTACATGCCGCCGCACGAGCCCGTGCCGGGAATGGCGTGCTGCTCGATGTCCTTGAGCTCCTGGTCGCTGATCTTGCCTGCCGCGTTCTCGCCGACGGCTTCGAACACGCTGACGATGTTCAGGTCCCGGCCTTTCCACCTGCCGGGCAGGATGGTGCCGCCGTACACATAGATCGCCGGCACATTGGCGCGCAGCATGCCCATCATGCCGCCCGGCATGTTCTTGTCGCAGCCGCCGACCACCAGCACGCCATCCATCCACTGGCCGCCCACGCAGGTCTCGATGCAGTCGGAGATCACCTCGCGGCTGACCAGCGAGTACTTCATGCCTTCCGTGCCCATGGACATGCCGTCCGAGATGGTCGGTGTGCCGAACACCTGCGCGTTGCCGCCGGCTTCCTCTATGCCTGCGATGGCCGCGTCCGCGAGCTTTTGCAGGCCGGAGTTGCAGGGCGTGATCGTGCTGTGGCCGTTGGCCACGCCGACCATGGGTTTCTTGAAATCCTCTTCCTTGTAGCCCATGCCGTAGAACATGGAGCGGTTGGCTGCGCGCGCCTTGCCTTCGGTGATGTTGGCGCTTCGGCGGTTGATCTGGATCGGGGTGGCCATGGCATGTCTCTCGTTGTGGGGGTGGGATGAGTATGGAGCGGCCGATCCATCTGATCCAATCCTATTCATCGGCATGATTGATATGCTGCACATATGAATGAGCCTTCGATTGATCTGCGCGTCTGGCGCCAGTTCCTGGCCGTGGCGGACGAGCTGCACTTCGGCCGCGCTGCGTCGCGCCTGCACATGACGCAGCCGCCGCTCACACAGGCGATTGCACAGCTGGAGCGCAGCCTGGGCGTGGCGCTGTTCGAGCGCTCGAGCCGCCACGTCGCGCTGACGCCCGCCAGCGAGGCGCTTGTGCCACAGGTGCGTGAACTGCTGGCGCAGGCGGCAGCGCTGCCCGGGATTGCACGGGCTGCGGCAGCGGGGGAGGTGGGGCGCGTGCGACTGGCCTTCGTCTCCACCATCGGCTTCACGCGATTGCCGCTGTGGGTGCGGGATTTCGTTGCAGGCACACCGGGTGTGGCGCTGGAGCTGGTCGAAGCCACCAGCGATGTGCAGATGGAGGCATTCGAGCGCGGGCAGATCGATGCCGGGCTGATGCTGCATGCCCCGGGGCATGCGCCGGCCGGCCTGGAGCGCCTGGCCGTGGGGCGGGAAGCCATGGTGCTGGCCCTGCCGGAACAGCACGCGCTGGCCGGTGCGCACCGGTTGATGCTCGACGAAGTGCTGGAGCAGCCGCTGGTGATCTTCCCGCGCCGCATCATGCCCTCGCTCCATGACGCGGTGACGGACCTGTACCGCAAGAATGGTCATGTACCGCGCATTGCGCAGCAGGCGATACAGATGCAGACCATCGTGAACCTGGTCTGGGGCGGCATCGGCCTGGCATGGGTGCCCGCCAGCGTGATGCAGTTCTGCCGGCCCGGCGTGGTCTACCGCGAAGCGGTTTTCGCCAGCACCCGCGCAGGCAGCAAGGCCGTTGCGCTGCCGGTCTGCGAGACCAGCCTGGCCTGGCCGGCCGATGCCATGTCGCCCGCGCTGTCGCGGTTTGTCGGCTTCGTGCGCGAGCAGCGCTGAGTGGCGTTCGCTGACGGCCCCCGAGGCAAGACCTGCGGATATCCGCAAGGTTCTGGTCTGAATTCTGAAAAATTCTGGCCAGAATGCTAGAATTCGGACCCGGCCGGACTCCAGGCCTGCTTTTGTTTTCAGCCCCGCCATGCAAACTGTCGGCATCTACGAAGCCAAGACCCGTTTCTCCGCCCTGATCGAACTGGTCGAGCAGGGCGAGGAAGTGCGCATCACCCGCCACGGCAAGGAAGTGGTGCGCATGCTGCCGGTGCGCCGCCGCCCCGTGATCACCGACGAGCAGATCGCCCGCGAACTGGAGCAGATGCAGGCGCTGCAGGCCACGGTGCGGCCGGCCCCTGCAGCCCCATCATCCACGGCCTCCCAGGCAGCGGATTCCAGCAACCGACTGCGCCACGCGGGCCGGAGCCAGGCATGACCTCCTTCGTGCTCGATGCCTCCGTCACCGCTGCCTGGCTGCTGCCCGATGCCGCCAGCGAACACACCCAGCGCCTGTACACCCGCATCCGGCGCCATGAAGTGGACCCGCAGGCGCCCAACCTCTGGCAGTGGGAGTGCGGCAACCTGATCGCCTCGGGCGTGCACGGCGGCCGCATTCCGCACAGCTCGGTCGAAGGCCTGTGGGGCGTGCTCGAGGCCATCCGCCACCGCGTGGAGCTGCATGAGCTGGCACCCGCACAGCACAAGGCCGTGCTCGACGTGGCGCTGGATACCCGCCTGCCGGTGTATGACGCCGCCTACCTGTGGCTGGCGCAGTCGCTGCGCCTGCCGCTGGCCACCTTTGACCCGGCCCAGGCCGCCGCCGCCCGCAAGCGCGGCCTGGCGCTGCTGGCGCCTGAAGATTTCTGACCCCTTCCATTTACCTTTGCCTGAGATGACCATGCAACACGACAAGATCCTCATTCTTGACTTCGGCTCCCAAGTCACCCAGCTGATCGCCCGCCGCGTGCGCGAAGCCCATGTCTACTGCGAAGTCCATCCCTGCGACGTGAGCAGCGACTGGGTGCGCGAATTCGCCGCCGATGGCCGTTTGAAGGGCGTGATCCTGTCGGGCAGCCACGCCAGCGTCTACGAAGTGGACGACCGCGCCCCCGACGCCGTGTTCGAGCTCGGCATTCCCGTGCTGGGCATCTGCTACGGCATGCAGACCATGGCCACCCAGCTGGGCGGCAAGGTCGAAGGCTCCCACACCCGCGAATTCGGCTACGCCGAAGTGCGCGCCCATGGCCACACCGAACTGCTCAAGGGCATCGAGGACTTCGCCACGGTTGAAGGCCACGGCATGCTCAAGGTCTGGATGAGCCACGGCGACAAGGTCACCGAGCTGCCCCCGGGCTTCAAGGTCATGGCCTCCACGCCGTCCTGCCCCATCGCCGGCATGGCCGACGAGGCACGCCGCTTCTACGCCGTGCAATTCCACCCCGAAGTCACGCACACCGTGCAGGGCGCGGCCCTGCTCAACCGCTTCGTGCGCGAGATCTGTGCGGCGAATGCCGACTGGATCATGGGCGACTACATCGAGGAAGCCGTCGCCAAAATCCGCGAGCAGGTGGGTGACGAGGAAGTCATTCTTGGCCTGTCGGGCGGCGTGGATTCGTCCGTGGCCGCAGCCCTGATCCACCGCGCCATCGGCGACCAGCTGACCTGCGTCTTCGTGGACCATGGCCTGCTGCGCCTGAACGAAGGCGACATGGTCATGGAAATGTTCGAAGGCAAGCTCCACGCCAAGGTCATCCGCGTGGACGCCAGCGACCTGTTCCTGGGCAAGCTGGCCGGCGTCAGCGAACCCGAGGCCAAGCGCAAGATCATCGGCGGCCTGTTCGTGGACGTCTTCAAGGCCGAAGCCGCCAAGCTGAAAGCCGGTGATGGCGGCCACAAGGGCGCCACCTTCCTGGCCCAGGGCACCATCTACCCCGACGTCATCGAGTCGGGCGGCGCCAAGAGCAAGAAGGCCGTCACCATCAAGAGCCACCACAACGTGGGCGGCCTGCCCGAGCAGCTCGGCCTGAAGCTGCTCGAGCCCCTTCGCGACCTGTTCAAGGACGAAGTGCGCGAACTCGGCGTGGCCCTGGGCCTGCCGCGCGAAATGGTCTACCGCCACCCCTTCCCTGGCCCGGGCCTGGGCGTGCGCATCCTGGGTGAAGTCAAGAAGGAATACGCCGACCTGCTGCGCCGCGCCGACGCCATCTTCATCGAAGAACTGCGCAACTGGACCGACGAAGCCACCGGCAAGAACTGGTACGACCTCACCAGCCAGGCCTTCACCGTCTTCCTGCCCGTCAAGAGCGTGGGCGTCATGGGCGACGGCCGCACCTACGACTATGTCGTGGCCCTGCGCGCCGTGCAGACCAGCGACTTCATGACGGCCGACTGGGCCGAGCTCCCATACGGCCTGCTCAAGAAGGTGTCTGGACGGATCATCAATGAAGTGCGTGGCATCAACCGCGTGACCTACGACGTTTCGACGAAGCCGCCGGCGACGATCGAGTGGGAATGATTTCGCAATAGGAAACTGTTGGAACTTCCTGGCATTTCCACCACAAGCCCGCATCAATGCGGGCTTTTTTCTGCCCACCTGCCATTGCTCATTCGATCAGGAACTGTGTCTTTCGGCCTGATGGACGTTCATGGCTTGGGCAACCGGTCGTACTTGGTACTGACGCCCCGCGACGCTTCAACCGGGTATTTGGCGGCGTTGGCGGCCAGCTTGCTGGCGATGGCTGCGTCGAGGTCCACGCCCAGCACGTCCGCCAGTCGAATGAGGTACAGGGCGACATCGGCCAGTTCGTCGCGCACTGCAGAGGCGGTTTGAGGATGCGAAGCGGCCGAAAGTGAATCGGCCTCGGTCATCCACTGGAAGATTTCGGTCAGCTCTCCCACCTCGCCCGACAGAGCCATGACCAGATTCTTGGGGGAATGGAACTGCTGCCACTCCCGTTCTTGTGCAAACTGCCTCAGCGCGTGTGCCGCGCCCTTTACATCAATCAGACATTTGTCCACATCCAGACCCTTTTAGAACGGATTGTTGCCCGAATTGCTGCTCGGCCGAGCGGATGTCTGGCCTGCAATGCTGACCCGCCATGGCGCCTCCGCTGCGAGCGCCGGCACTCGGTGTTGATGCCCCGAGCACGTGTGCGCAGGGTATCGAGAACGGATGTTTCCAATTAAAGGCAGTCTGGTCGCGGCCAAAGTGGGTACATTGCGGTAACATAAAGTATCATTTCTTTGCAATTTGCTAGTGCTACTGCAGCGCATGTCCCATGGATATTCATCCTGCTGAGGCGGCTCCTTCCAGACGCTGATGGCTGCCGATCTTTCTCGCCTTCAGAGTCCTGCGGCCGTTCAGGCGGCGATGGACGAGTTTTCACACCTTGGCCGAACGGCATTTCTGGTTCGATACGGGTTTGGAAAATCGCGCGATTTCTTGGTTCGCAATGCAAGAACCGGGCAGTTATGCGACTCCAAGGCCATCGTCGGAGCTGCGTTCGGCCATCAGTTCCCGCAAGAGGGACCGCTTAAGCCGACTGATTTCTCCGGTGGAGAGGCCACCGTCGTTCCTCGATTGCAGCGTCTGGGCTTCGAGGTCGTGCGCATTGGTGAAGACTGGACCCCCGAGGAAGTGCAGGCGACGGTTGCGTCGTATTTCGAGATGCTGGGGCTGGAGGCGGCGCAGCAGCGCTATACCAAGACCGAATTCAATGCGCAGCTGCGCCAGCGGCTGCGTAGGCGCAGCAAGGGATCAGTGGAGCTGAAGTTCCAGAACATCAGCGCCGTCTTGCATGACTTGGAACTGCCCTTCATCTGCGGCTACAAGCCCCGGAGCAATGCTCAGCTTCTATTGCGGCAGGCGGTGCAGCAGTTCGTCCTGGAGCAGCCGGGCTTGGTTTCCCAGTTGGTGGATGCGATGGAGGAGGTCAAGACGTCTGATCAGCAAAGCTTTCATGCCTCTGTGGTTGAACCGCCTTCGCTGGAGACAGTGGCGCAGTTGGCGAAAGACGGCGCCAAGGTCAGACTTCCGCGCAAGACGAACTGGGCCCAGCGTGATGAAGCCAACCGGCATCTCGGTCGTGCCGGAGAGCAGTGGGTAATCGGATTCGAACAGCGACGACTTGCCGATGCCGGGTATCCGGAGCTTTTCCAGCAACTGGACTGGGTCTCTGATCGGCTCGGCGACGGGACTGGCTATGACATCCTCTCGCATGAACGGCCCGGCAAGCATCGCTTCATCGAGGTCAAGACCACCAATGGTGGGCATGCTTCGTCCTTCATCATCAGCCGCAACGAGCTGGATTTCGCAGCAGAGGCAGGGGATGCCTTCCATCTCTACCGGGTGTTTCAGTTCCGGGAGGAACCGAAGCTCTACATCCTGAACGGGCCACTGGCAGACCGGCTGCATCTGGAGCCCATCGACTACCGGGCGTCGTTCCGCCGCTTTGTGGGGTAGCGCGCAGCGCCGTCGCGCCTTGTCCGCCCTGTTGTCTGCTGGTGGTGCATGGGCTGCGGCCGAGCTCCCCGCAGCTTTGAGCAGAGGCACATGAAAGAGGGCTGAAGAGGGCTGCCCTGCGCATCCGCTGGAGCGCGACGACAATAGCCCATGATTCAAGAAAAGCCCCTGGCGGCAACCGAATTGGAGCGGCCTGCTGTGGCCTTGCGCACTCTCCCGAACGGGGTCCGGCTGCTGGCTCTGCCCATGCCGCACTTGCAGAGCGTCAGCGTGGGCGTGTTCCTGCGCGTGGGCTCCCGCGACGAGACCTCCACCAGCAACGGCATCAGCCATGTGCTGGAACACATGGCGTTCAAGGGTACGCACACGCGTTCCGTGCAGGAGATCAACCTGGATGCGGAGCGGCTGGGGGCGGAGGTCAACGCCTTCACTGGAAAGGACATCACGGGCTATTTCATGACCGGCCTTGGCTGGCATGCGCAGGCCCTGCTGGGCATGACGGCGGACATTGTGCTGAACAGCGTGTTTCCCGAGCATGAATTGCAAAGGGAGCTGGAGGTGATCCGGCAGGAAGCCATCGAGTACGAAGAAGACCCGGAAGACAGCGCCGGTGATCTCCTGGACCGCGCCATCTGGGGCGATGACCCCATGGGCATGCCTGTGATCGGCACGGTGGCCAATATCGAAGGCTTCACGCGGCAGGATCTGGTGCGCCATGTGCAAACCCATTACGTGGGAGAAAAGACCGTCGTCGTCGCGGCCGGAAACTTCGATGTCCCGGCCTGGCTGGAGCAGGCGGCGCAGCTGTTCGCCGGCATGCCTGCGTCGGCCGATCCCGCTGTGGCGTTGCCCCCTCAGCCCGCAAAGTATGTGGGGCAGTCCCTGGCCCGGCGCTTCACGCAGGTGTCCCAGGTGTTCGTGAACCTGGCCTATCCCCTGGTGTTTGATGAATCGCAGGGCGAGCACTCGCAGCGTGCGCGCCTCGTGGCCTCGCTGGCGGCCCATGTGCTGGGCGAAGGGATGTCGTCGCCCCTGGTCGATACCGTGCGTGAACGGCTCGGGCTGGCCTACACCGCCTATGCGGCGATGGAGGGCGGTGACGTGTGGGCCAACTTCATCGTGCATGCCGTCACGACCCCGGACAAGCTCGAAGCGCTGGTGGCCGCGACAGGCAGCCTGCTGCGCGCCCAGGCGGCCGGCATCGACCCCGTTCATCTGGAACGGGCCAAGAACCAGCTGGCGGTATCGCGGGTACGTGCGGGCGAGCGGACCTACGCCACCATGGAGAGGGCTGTAGAGGACCTTTTCGCCCATGGCAGGGTGACGTCCGTGGCCGAGACGCTGGCGATGATCGATGGCATCGGAGCCGAGGAAGTGCGCAGCGTCTTCGAACGCATGCTGGCCCACCCTCCCGCGGTGGCCATCACCGGCAAGGGCGCCAGTGCCCGGACTGTGCGGCAGCTGGTCGCCGGCCTGGCGGGCTGAGACGGCAGCGTGCGATCCGTGGACCATGGCTGCATGGCCTCGTCAGTGAACAGGGGGTGACTGCGGTCTGCGCCTGCCGTGCCTCGCGCAAGCGTTCACCGCGTGCGCGCAGGCCGAACAGCGCTCATAGCAGACGTTGGTCGGCCATGATGCCTGCGCCCGCAAGGCCGGCCTCGCGGCACAGCGCCTGAAATCGCTGCTGCAGCGCGCTGTCATATTCCATCTTCCTGATCCTGTCGTCGTAGCTTTGCCGGAGCTTTCGCAGGTCGGCACCCTCAAACCCCTGAGCAGCCCATTGCTCCTCCACTGCCTGGCGCAGAAGGGCCATCTGTCTGAGAGCTGTACGTTGTTCCCTGCTCTTGCGAAAGACCAGACCATGCACCACACCGCCCACCACCAGCAGGATGGCGGGAAGAATAAGAATGGTCAGCGCGCTCATGATCTGGCTCAGCAGGCCCAGGACGATCCCGCTGATGGTCAGTGCCTTGTTGACCTTGAACCGGCCCTTGGTGGCGCGTGCGATGTGGTTCAACTCGGTCAGTTTGCTATGGACGGTTGGCATGGAGTCTTGGATGACAGCGGGAGTTTGACGGCGGCGATTTCGGCCAGCAGGGCTGCGGCTTCCTGGTCCGACAGCTTGGTGGCGGGCAGCATGCGTACGAGCTCTTCATGGCTCCTGAAGCGGAAATCGCATTTCTCATGGGCCCGCAGCCGCATGTGGTCGGCCAGCTCGGCCGCGTTGAAGGCTTCTGTCTTCTTGCCGAACGACCTGGGGAGGTCGTTCATGACCAGGCCGACCTTGGCTTCGGGGTGGTAGGGGGCGTTGATCGTCTCGAAAAATGCGTCTTCGTCGAACACGAAGGGCTTCTTCACCAGAGGCTTCATGAACAGCATCAGGACCGCGAGGGACAGGCCCACATAGAGTGCCAATTGGACGAGCAATCCGCCGGCAGAGGTCATGAAGAAGACAGAGCTTGTGCCGGTCGCCCTCAAGACGGCATGCGTGATGGTATTTCCGAGCAGGAAGTACACGCCAAGGCCCAGCGCAATGCCCAGCCCCAGCCAGCGCGTGTTGATCTGCCCACCCACTGTCTGCCTGGGAGCAAAAGCATTCGGTGCCGTCACGGCCACCGGCAGAAAACGGTCCACCGGCCCTGCCTGCGCGCTCGGCCAGGCCGTGTTGCCGTGGCGCTGTGCCGACTCGGCCTTGGCCGCGGCCATGACGTTCTGAAGCCGGTCGGAGCCCAGCAGGCTGCGCGGTGAGCCCTTGCCGATGCGTTGGAAGAAGGCGCGGAAGTCGAAAAGCGCCGTTTGGATGTTCTGCCTCGCGGCGTCGGAACTGAGCGGCATGCCTTTGTGCATCGACGGATAGTGCGGCGCATCCAGTGCAATGCCTGGTACGTTGCCCATGATGACGCAGGGCTCGGGCATGGACGCGGTCTGGAAGATCCAGAACTCCTGATCCAGCCAGAGGTAGAGCGTAGGGTCGTACGTCCCGCTGGCTGTGACCTCCAGTTCCACCGACCGGCCGTCGTCCGAAACGAAACTGGCGTAGTGCCGGGCGATCGTGCCCGCCGCCTGATGGCTTACCGTTTCGTGCAGGGTCTGGTGGACATGGATGCCGCCGTAGCCATCCGACGTTGCGGTGATGACGCCCGGGGTGACCGTGCTTACGCGGTTCGTGAGCACCTGATGGTGTGCCCGCTCGCCGTCGCAGGTGAAGCGCGCCAGATGGGGGTGGATGTTGGGCGGCCTGTTGTTGTTCATTGTGGGCTGCGCAATGGGCGGCTGCTCGCGTCGGCAAAGATCGCTCCTTGAAGGGAGACGGCGAGGCAGTGCATCGCAGTGCGCCGGATACGCTTTGTTGCACGATTGCTGTACTCTAGCATCCAGGCCAGGTTCCGGCGCAGGTGCTCAATCACAATCCTGAACCTGTGCTGCATCGACAATGATCGCCTGTGCCCTTGTGTGGCATGCCTGCAACTGCTGCTGCGTTGGGAAGAGCTCAAGAACATGCGGCGCAACAGCGCCGGCTGGCCGAGCAGGAAACGCGCCTGCCTGGCTACCATGCCCCCATGACCACTCAATACTTCGCCGCCACCTCCCTCGACGGCTTCCTGGCCACCGAGGACGATTCCCTGGACTGGCTGTTCCCGCTGGGCGACATGCAGGCCACGGGCTACCCGGAGTTCATTGCCGGCGTGGGTGCGCTGGCCATGGGTTCCGCCACCTACGAATGGATGCTGCGCCACGCGGATACGGTGGCGCAGGAGACCGGGGCGGCGTGGCCGTATACGCAGCCAGCCTGGGTGTTTTCCAGCCGTGCGCTGCCTGGTATCCCGGGCGCCGATATCCGGTTTGTCAGCGGTGATGTGCGTGCCGTGCATGCGCAGATGCAGGCGGCGGCCGGGGGGCGCAATCTCTGGATCATGGGGGGCGGGGACCTGGCGGGCCAGTTCTACGACGCGGGCCTGCTGGACGAGATGATCCTGAGCGTTGGCTCGGCCACGCTGGGCCGGGGCAAGCCGCTGTTTCCGCGCCGGGTGCTGCATCCGGTGTTGCGTTTGCTGTCCGTGCGGCAGATTGGCGGGGGCATGGCCGTGCTGCATTACGAGGTGCGCAAGAGCACGGCCTGATGCCTGATAGGGGACAGGCTCCCTGATCCAGTCCGCGCTTCGCTCAGTTCGCCTCCCCGCGCCCAGGCGCCGTCATCCCCGGAATGTATTCATTGGAGATGAAGCTGCGGCAGCGGTGCATGAAGGCTTCCACCACGTGGCGGGGCTTTTGTTCGCGGGCCCAGGCCAGGCCCAGTTTCATGGGACGGTGGTTGCCGTTCAGGTGCAGGTTGACGATCTTCTTGCCGTCCAGCGCGTGGGAGTTGCGCGGGCGCACGTTGACCAGGGAGTAGCCCACGTCGTTGGCGACCAGGGAGCGCACCACGTCGGGGCTGGCGCTGCGGGCCGCGATCAGGGGCGAGACGCCGGCTTCGCGGAACAGCGACATGAAGTATTCACGGCTCAGGGGCAGGTCCAGCAGGACCATGGGCAACTGGGCCAGCGCCTCCAGCGTGGTAGAGCGGTGGTTGGCCAGCGGGTTGAGTTCGCTGACGATGACCATGGGCGGCAGCTGGGCCAGGGGCTCGAAGGAGATGTCCGATTCGGCCACCAGCAGGTCGTAGGTGATGGCGACATCGATCTGCGCGGTGCGCAGCTTGTGGATCAGGCCTTCCTGGTGGTCCTCGATCTGGGTGACCGTGGCCTTGGGGTGGGCGCGCGCGAATCCCTGGCACAGCTCGGGAGCGACCATGGCCGCCAGCGTGGTGAAGCAGCCCACGCGCACGGGGCCGCGCACCTGGCTTTGCGCGCTGCTGGCCACGTCGTACAAGGCCATGGCCTGGTCGAGCAGGCCGCGGATTTCCCGCAGGACTTCGGCGCCTGCAGGCGTGACGGACAGGCCCTGCGCGTGGTGGCGCACGAACAGCGGCACCTGCAGCTCGGCCTCTACCTGGGTGATGGCCGATGAGATGGACGAGGGCGAGACGTGGATGCGGTTGGCGGCCTCGGCAATGCTGCCGAATTCGCCCGCTGCCACGCAGTATTCCAATTGTCTGAAGGTCAGTCGTGTCAGCACGGTGTGCAAGCGGTGGAGAGGGGGAGGGCGGCCAGGGTGGCCTGCCGCGTAGTTGACCAAGCGGCGGGTCGCGCTGCAAGAGGCCCTTCCCGCAAGGCGCCTGCATTGTGCAGCGGTCGCGCCCCGGCAGCCTTCAGTCGCTGGCGTTGTGATTGCGAAACCATTGCGCCACCGCACCGTCGCCCTGGGCCGGTGCCTGCGCGGCCTTCACGCTGTCCGACAGGCCGGCGGACTTGCCCACGAAGTCCAGCGGCGCATCCCAGTTGAAGTGCCGGTACACGGCCGCCGTCTGGGCGTAGGGCGGGCATTGCGCGAACAGCTGGAAGCTGAGCCGGTGGCCGGCGTGGTCCGAGTCGAGCAGGTCGCGCGCATAGGCCAGCAGCCTGCGGCGGTCGTCGGCCTGCCCTTGCGGGGCTAGGGTGTAGAACTTGCGCAGCCAGGGGCCGGTTTCCTCGTTCTCGAAGCTGGCGTGGTCCGGCGTCAGGCAGACTTGGCCGCCGCACAGCTCGCGCACGGTGTTCATCATGTCGTGCAGCTGGCTGGTGGCCAGCGACCGTCCCGTGAACAGCAGGGACTGGTTGGGCATCATCAGCCCGGCCGGGCTGCGCTCGGCCAGCGCAATGGCGGCCGTGAGGTGGGCGTTGATGCCTTCGCGGTAGCAGGCCAGCCGGGCCAGCCTGTCCTGCACGGCCTGCAGCCTGTCCACGCCGGTCTGGCGCGCGTTGTGCAGGGCCGTGCCTATCAGCATGTCGGCCAGCTTCAGGCTGCGCTGAAGGAAGGTGAAGGCCGAGTAGCGGTGCAATGTGTCGCGCAGGAAATGGGCGGCCCGGGTGTGGCGGTAGAACAGCACGTTCTCCCAGGGGACCAGCACGTCGTCGAAGACCACGATGGCGTCCACTTCGTCGAAGCGATGGCTCAGCGGATGGTCCTGGGCCGATGCGCGTGCGGCAAGGCCCGGGCGGCAGATGAAGCGCAGGCCGGGCGCGCCCAGGTCGCAGATGAAGCCTATGGCGTATTCGGACTGCGCAGCGTCCCCCCAGTGCGCCAGCCCCGGCTTGGTGAAGGCCTGGTTGGCGTAGGCGGCGGCGGTCTCGTACTTGGCGCCGCGCACGATGACGCCTGCATCGGTCTCCTTCACCACATGCAGCAGCACGTCGGGGTCCTGGTCCTGCGGCAGGCGCGAGCGGTCGCCCTTGGGGTCGGTGTTGGCCGATACGTGGAACAGGTCGCCACGCACCACGCGGCGGATGTGGGTGCGGATGTTGGAGGAAAAGCGCGGATCCAGCTCGTTGAGCACGTCCTGGCCGTCGAACAGCGACCACATCTCGCCCACGCTTTCGTCGCCCACGCGCATGACCACGCCGCCCATGTCCTCCAGCAGCAGGTCGGTGGCGCGGCGCTTGTCCCACCAGTCCTGGCGCGTCAGCGGCAGCTTGTGGGCGATGGCGTGGCGCTCGCCATCGCCTTCGTCGTAGGTGAGGGCATCGCGCAGTGCTGCCTGGTGCTGCAGGTCGTACATGCGTGCGCGGATGTCCACCAGCGGCTTGAACATGGGGTGGGTGGTCACGTCCTTGACGCGCTCGCCGTTCATCCAGACCCGCCGGCCATCGCGGATCGAGTCGCGGTACTGGGTGCCTGTCCTGATCATCAGCGGCTGGCCCACTTGCCGTCCTTGACCTCGTGCAGCTGCAGCTCCACGGGCACCTGCGTCTGGCCGTTGGCGTCGAAGGTCACGGTGCCGGTCACGCCGTCATAGCGAATGGCGCGGATGGCCTTGGCCACGGCCTGCCGGTCCTTGGTGCCGGCCGTCTTGAGCGATTGCAAAAGGATGCCGGTGGCGTCGTAGGCGTACTTGGTGTACGGGCTCTCGGAGTCGGCATAGCCCTTGGCGGCATAGGCGCGGCTCATGGCCTCCAGCCTGGGATTGGTCTGCGACCTGGGCGTGCCGACGATGGTGCCGTCGGCCGCCGGGCCGGCGATCTGGATGAGCTGCGGGTCGAAGATGCCGCTGATGCCCAGCATGGGCTGCTTCATGCCCAGCTCGGCCATCTGCTTGCGCACGATGCCGGCCTCGGTGATCACGCCGCCGAAGTAGACCGCGTCGGGGTTCAGGCTCTTGATCTTGGTGAGGATGGAGCGGAAATCCGTGGTGCCCACGGGGTAGCTTTCCTCGGCCACCACGCTGCCTTTTTCTGCCTTGTAGAAGCTGCCGAACGAGGCCAGGTTGGCGCGCCCGTAGTCGCTGGTGTCGGCAATGATGGCGATCTTCCTTGCGCCCAGGCCCGTGGCGGCCCAGGTGGCCAGGGGCTTGTTCTCATTGACCAGGGTGGGCGTCACGCGCGTGGTGTTGGCGAAGTTCTGGTCGGTGATCTTGGGGCCGATGGCGCCCCAGACGATGAAGGGCATCTGCACGCGGTTGAACACCGGCAGCGTGGCCAGCGCCACGGGGCTGTTCCAGTGGCCGATGGCGGCCACCACGTCGCGGTCGTTGACCAGCTTGAGCGCCGCGGACACGCCGGTCTGCGGATCGGAGGCATCGTCCAGCACCACGCCCTCCACCTTGAACGGCACGCCGGCCGTGGCATTCCACTGGTCGATGGCCAGCAGGAAGCCGTTCTTCGCACCCAGGCCCTGCTGCGCATTGCCGCCGCTGACGGGGCCGATGAAGCCCAGCTTCACGGTGGACTGGGACCAGGCCGCGCCGCAGGCCAGCGTGGCGGCGGCCAGCGCCAGGGCGGATGCGGCAAGGCGCCGGCGCGATGGCAGGAGGGCGGTGGTTGTCGTGGAGGCTTGCATGGTCGGTCGGTCCTGTTGGGTGGAAACGGGGCGCCACGGTGCATGGCGGGCTTGCCGGCGCTGTCTGGCAACGCCGCCGGATCAATGTATCGCC
This sequence comes from Delftia acidovorans, assembly GCA_031286585.1. GTDB lineage: Bacteria > Pseudomonadota > Gammaproteobacteria > Burkholderiales > Burkholderiaceae_C > Comamonas > Comamonas acidovorans_A. The sequence continues at coordinate 42,658 of JAITUC010000011.1, read as the reverse complement.
GCATCTGACCCGGACTGGATCGCGTTTTCCGAAGCAGCGCCTCGGCAAAAGCGACGCAGGTTTTGCGCGGTTTCTTGCTTCAATGTCTGCGTGACACGGAGACCGCCGAACCCCAACGGACCCCCCACCAAGAGGAACCCTATCGATGCATGACGCGCTGTTCCAGCAACTCATCAACTGGCTGACCCTGGGCTGCATCTACAGCCTGCTTGCCCTGGGTTTCAGCCTGTTGTTTGGCGTGCTGCAGGTCATTCACTTTTCCCACGGCGACGTGGCCATGGTCGCCCCCTTCATTGCCCTGGCGGCCGTGCAGGCCCTGGCTGCCGCGCTGGGCGGCTCGGCCACCTGGCTGGTGCTGGGCCTGGCCTGCCTGGTGGCCATTGCGGCGGTGGGAGGGCTGGGCGTTGCCCTGGACCGGCTGGTGATCAGCCGCTTTCGCCATGCGCCGCCCATGATGCCGCTGGTGGCCACCGTGGCGCTGGGCATCGTGATCCGCGAGCTGATCCGCCACCTGTACCCGCAGGGCAGCAACCCGCACGCGTTCCCGGCGATTGCGCAGGGGGCCGTTCCCACCCCGTTCGGGCCGCTGCCCCTGATCAGCGTGGTCTCGGTGCTGGTGGCCATGGTGCTGGTGGGCGCGCTGCTCTATGTGCTGCACCACACGCCCATGGGCATGCGCATACGCGCCGTGTCGCAGGACCGCGAAACCGCGCGGCTGTTCTCCATTGCGCCGGGGCCGGTGTTTCGCAACACCTTCTTCATTGCCTCGGCCACCGGCGCGGTGGGCGGCATCTTCCTGGCCAGCTATGCGGGCGTGGTGCGCTTTGACTTCGGCGTGCAGGCGGGGCTGATCGGCTTTTCCGCCGCCGTGGTCGGCGGCCTGGGCCGGCTGGGGGGCGCCATTGTGGGCAGCCTGCTGATTGCGGCCATCGAGACCATCGTGCAGGGCTATGTGCCCAACGGTACCTCGTACCGGCTGGTGTTCGTGTTTGCGCTGGTGATCCTGGTGCTGATCTTTCGCCCCGCCGGCCTGTTCGGCGTTCAGAAAATGGAGAAGGTGTGATGCAGACAACGACGACACAGGCCGTGGCGCATACGGAGGTGCAGCCCGCTGCGCCCCGCATGGGCTCGGCCGCCATCGTGCTGGGCGTGGCCCTGGCAGGCGCCGTGCTGCTGCGCCAGTTCCTGCTGGCCGAAAGCTGGATCACGGTGCTGGTGCTGCTGGCCTGCTTTGCCGTGGCCCTGGTCGCGGTGCAGAAACGCCCGCTGGTGGAAGACCGCATCGTGGCCGCCTTCGGCCGGTGCAGGCCGCTGGCGGTGGGCACGGGCGTGGTGCTGGCCCTGGTCTTTCCGTGGGTGCTGGGCGGTGACAGCTATGCCATGCACCTGATGATCATTGCCTGCCTGTACGCGGTGCTGGCGCTGGCGCTGAACTTCCAGCTGGGCAGTGCCAACATACCGAACTTCGCCACCGGCGCGTCCTACGGCATCGGCGCCTATGCGTCGGCCCTGCTGGCCATCCACTTCGGCGTGAGCTTCTGGATCTGCCTGCTGGTGGCCGCCGCCGTGGCCACGGTCTTCGGCTTTTTGCTGGGCCTGCCGTCCATGCGCACCCGCGACAGCTACCAGGCGCTGGTGACGATCGCCTTCGGCATCGTCGTGCACCAGCTGCTGATGAACCTGGAGTGGACGGGCGGCGCCAACGGCCTGGTGGGCATTCCTTCGCCCACCTTGTTCGGCCATTCGTTCAACGACCCCATCACGCTGTGGGGCCACAGCCTGCCGGGCCAGGCCAACTTCTACTACGTGGCCGTCGCCCTGCTGGGGCTGGCCATTGTCTCGGCGCAGCGCCTGCACAGCTCGCGCGTGGGCCTGGCCTGGAATGCCCTGCGCGACGACGAGATCGCCGCGCGCGCCTGCGGCATCAACGTCACCTGGTTCAAGGTCAAGGCCTTTGCGGTGGACGCCTTCCTGGCAGGCTTCGCGGGCACGGTGTATGCGTTCTATGTGAGCTTCATCTCGCCGGACAACTTCACCTTCCTGGTGTCCGTGACCATCATGACCCTGGTGATTGCCGGCGGCATGGACAACACGCTGGGCGTGATCGTCGGCGCCTTCCTGCTGACCATGCTGCCGGAGAAGCTGCGGGCGTTTTCCGACTACCGCATCCTGTTCTATGGCCTGGTGGTGATCGCCTTCCTCATCATCCGCCCGCGCGGCATCTTCCCCCAACGGGTGCGTAACCATGAGCATTGATTCCCATACCACCCACCATGCCGCGCCCGCAGGCCCGCTGGTCCTGGAAGGGCGTGGCCTGACCATGCGCTTCGGCGGCCTCGTGGCGGTGCAGGGCGTGGACATCCACCTGGCTGCGGGCGAGGTGCTGGGCATCATCGGGCCCAACGGCGCGGGCAAGTCCACCTTGCTGAACCTGCTGACCGGCATCTACCAGCCCACCGAGGGCGAGGTGCTGCTGCAGGGCCGCTCGCTCAAGGGCATGGCCGCGCACGACATTGCGGGCGCCGGCATTGCGCGCACCTTCCAGACCAGCCGGCTGTTCGGCTCGCTGAGCGTGCTGGACAACGTGATCATCGGCATGCACGCGCGCACCCGCTGCGGCGTGCTCACCGCGCTGCTGCGCCCGGCCGCCGCGCGCGCCGAGATGAAGCGCTGCGCCGAGCGCGCCTGCGCGCTGCTGCAAAGCGTGTCCAGCGACCTGCACCAGCGCCGCAATGTGCTGGCCAGCAGCCTGCCGCAGGCCGACCGCCGCCGCCTGGAGATTGCGCGCGCCCTGGCCGCCGAGCCCCGCATCGTGCTGCTGGACGAGCCCTCCAGCGGCATGGACGACCGTGACACCGATGCGCTGATCGCCGACATACAGCGCCTGCGCGAAGGCAATCCGGCGCTGGGCTTCATCATCATCGAGCACGACATGCGGCTCATCGCCACCTTGCCGCACCGCGTGATGGTGCTGGACTACGGACGCAAGATCGGCGACGACCGCTTCGAGGCCGTGCGCCGGCTGCCGCGCGTGCAGGAAGCCTATCTGGGCAGAAAGGCCAGCCATGCTTGAACTGGACTCCATCAGCACGCGCTATGGCGTGGTGAACATGCTCAACCAGGTCTCGCTGCAGGTGCCCGAGCACAGCATCGTCTGCCTGCTGGGCCCCAACGGCGCGGGCAAGACCACCACCTTCAAGGCGATTGCGGGCCTGCTGCCCGTGCACCACGGCGCCATCCGCGTCATGGGCCAGCCGCTGGCGCGCATGCGCACCGAGGACCTGGCCGGCCTGGGCGTGGGTTTCGTGCCCGAAGGGCGGCGCCTGTTTGCCGAGCTGACCGTGCAGGAAAACCTGAAGATCGGCCACGACGCGCTGCGCCCGCAGCAGGGCTTTGCCCAGGCGCTGGAGCGCGTGGTGGCCCTGTTCCCCCGGGTGGGCGAGCGTCTGTCGCAGGCGGCGGGAACCCTGTCCGGCGGCGAGCAGGCCATGGTGGCGCTGGGCCGCGTGCTCATGGGCGACCCGCGCCTGGTGGTGATGGACGAGCCCACGCTGGGCCTGTCGCCCAAGCTCATCGAGGAGTACTTCGAGACGGTGCAGCGCATCCACGGCCAAGGCATCACCGTGCTGCTCATCGAGCAGAACGCCGAGGCGGCGCTGTCCATCGCCCACACCGGCTATCTGCTGCTCAAGGGCCAGCTGGTGGCCTCCGGCACGGCCAGCGAGCTGCTGGCCAACGACGTGGTGAAGCACCTGTACCTGTAGCGCCGCACGGGCGGCCTTCACCTTCTTTCCCTTTTTGTTGCGGACCACACCAACGCAGTCGGCACCGCGCCGATGCGGGACGGCTTGCGCCTTTTTTTCCTGAGAGAGCACACCATGACAGCTGAAATCCAAACCATCGACACGCTCGTGGTCGGTGCCGGGCAGGCCGGCATCGCGGCCAGCGAACACCTGAGCCAGCTTGGCGTAGAGCACCTGGTGCTGGAGCGCCAGCGCATCGCCCAGGCCTGGCGCACGGGGCGCTGGGACTCGCTGGTGGCCAACGGGCCGGCCTGGCATGACCGCTTTCCGGGCCTGGAGTTCAAGGGCGACCGCGACGGCTTTCCCGGCAAGGACCAGGTGGCCGACTACTTCGAGGACTATGTCCGCCAGATCAAGGCGCCCGTGCGCACCGGGGTGGAGGTCAGGCGGGTCACGCGCAACCAGGGCCGGCCGGGCTTCACGGTGGAGACTTCCGAGGGCGTGATCGAGGCGCGCAACGTGATCGCAGCCACGGGGCCGTTCCAGGTGCCGGTGATCCCGCCCATCGCGCCAGCGGTGCCCACAGATGGCAGCCTGCTGCAGATCCATTCCGCGCACTACCACCGCCCCGCGCAGCTGCCCGAAGGGGCCGTGCTGGTGGTGGGCGCAGGCTCCTCGGGCGTGCAGATCGCCGATGAACTGCAGCGTGCGGGCCGCAAGGTGTTTCTCTCGGTAGGCGCCCATGACCGGCCGCCGCGCGCCTATCGCGGCCGTGATTTCTGCTGGTGGCTGGGCGTGCTGGGCGAATGGGATGCGGCCATTGCCAAGCCCGGCCGCGAGCATGTGACCATTGCCGTCAGCGGCGCGCGCGGTGGCCACACCGTGGACTTTCGTGCGCTGGGCCACCAGGGCATCACCCTGGTGGGGCTGACCGAGTCCTTCGCCGATGGCCGGGTGCGCTTCAGGGACGACCTGGCCGAGAACATCGCCAACGGCGACGCCAACTACCTGGCCATGCTCGATGCGGCCGACGACTACATCCGCCGCAACGGCCTGGACCTGCCCGAGGAGCCCGAGGCGCGCAGGCGCCTGCCCGATCCGGAGTGCATGACCCATCCGCTGCGCGAACTCGACCTGGCCGCAGCGGGCATCACCTCCATCATCTGGGCCACGGGCTACCGGGTGGACTTCAGCTGGCTGCAGGTGGACAGCTTCGAGCCCGGCGGCAAGCCGCGCCACCACCGCGGCGTGGGCCATGAGCCGGGCATCTACTTCCTGGGCCTGCCCTGGCTGTCGCGCCGGGGCTCGTCCTTCATCTGGGGCGTATGGCATGACGCCAAGTTCGTGGCCGACCACATCGCCAAGCAGCGCCGCTACAGCGACTACGACGCCGCCGCCCGCAGCAGGTAGCGCGCTCTGAGACACCTTCCCATCCACCCCCTGCAGGAGCCAGACCATGCCCACCCATACCCGCATCCGCATGTTCAACACCAAGGACACCTATCCCAACCAGTCGCTGGACAACGACCTGTGCCAGGCCGTGCGCGCCGGCAACACCGTCTATGTGCGCGGCCAGATCGGCACCGATTTCGAGGGCAATCTGGTCGGCCTGGGCGATCCGCAAAAGCAGGCCGAGCAGGCCATGAAGAACGTCAAGCAGCTGCTGGAGGAAGCGGGCAGCGACCTCTCGCACATCGTCAAGACCACCACCTACATCATCGACCCGCGCTACCGCGAGCCCGTCTACCGGGAAGTGGGCAAGTGGCTCAAGGGCGTGTTTCCCATCTCCACGGGGCTGTGCATCTCGGCCCTGGGGCAGCCGCAGTGGCTGATGGAGATCGACGTGATCGCCGTGATTCCCGATGACTGGCAGCCGGCCGCAAAGGCCTGAGCGGAAGCACAGAGCAGGCATGCCACACCAGGCAGACCAGGCACACCACACAGCCGTATCGGCAGGAGGCAGAAACCATGACTTTTTCGATTGTGGGGCGCTGCGAGCGCACCGGGCAGCTGGGCGTGGCCATCAGCTCGTCCAGCATTGCGGTGGGCGCGCGCTGCCCCTGGGTGCGCGCGGGCGTGGGCGTGGTGTCCACGCAGAACATCACGCTGCCCGCGCTGGGCCCGCGCGTGCTGGATCGGCTGGAGCAGGGCGCCGATCCCCAGGCCGCGCTGCGCCAGGCGCTGGACGACGGCAGCTGGCCCCAGTACCGCCAGGTCACCGTGGTGGACGCGCAGGGCCGCACCGGCGTCTTCAGCGGCAGCCAGGCCCTGGGCATCTTCACCAGTGCCGTGGGGCGGCAGTGCGTGGCGGCCGGCAACCTGCTGGCCAGCGAACGCACCATCGAGGCCATGGTGCCGGCCTTCGAGCGCAGCGCATCGCTGCCGCTGGCCGAGCGCCTGCTGGCCGCCATGCAGGCCGCCATGGCTGCGGGCGGCGAGGCCGGGCCCGTGCATTCGGCCGCGCTCAAGGTGGCGGGCGAGCACAGCTGGCCCATGGCGGACCTGCGCGTGGACTGGTCCGAGCACGATCCCATGGGCGAGCTGCAAAGCCTCTGGGCCGCCTACACGCCGCAGATGCAGGACTACCAGACGCGCGCCATCGATCCCACGGCCGCGCCCAGCTACGGAGTGCCCGGCGACGAGTGAGGCGGCCCGCCCCTGCGGAGGCCGCCGGCCACCTCATGCCTGCTGCGGAAACACCCGCGCGCACAGGAAGTCCACCAGCGCCCGCAGCTTGGGCGAAGGGTGCTTGCTGGCGGGCCACAGCACGTGGAAGACATTGGTGTGCTCCATGCAGTCCGCCAGCACGGGCCGCAGCCGGCCATCGGCCAGCGGCTCGCGGATGGAGAACTCCGGCAGGTAGGCGATGCCCAGGCCCTGCAGCGCAAAGCACAGCCGGGTTTCGATGTTGTTGCAGATCATGGAGGTGGGCAGCTGCAGCTCGGGCGCGCCCGCTGCGCGCCGCAGCACCCAGGGCTCCAGCTTGCCGCTGTGGGGGTAGCGGTAGTGCAGGCAGCTGTGCTCCAGCAGATCCTCGGGCACCCGGGGCGTGCCGCGCTGCGCCAGGTAGCCGGGCGAGGCCACCAGCAGGTAGCGGAAGTCGCCCAGCCGGCGCGCGGACAGGCGGGAGTCTGCCGGCGCGCCCGTGCGCAACACGGCGTCGAAGCCGTCCTCGATCACATCGACCAACTGGTCGGTGAAGTCCAGGTCCAGCTCGATCTCGGGATAGGTGCGCATGAACTCGCCCAGCACCGGCAGCACCAGCGAACTGACCAGGGGCAGGCTGACCCGCAGCCGGCCGCGCGGCGCGGTGCTGGCCTGCGACAGCTCCAGCTGCGCTGCCTCGATCTCGGCCAGGATGCGGCGGCTGCGCTCCAGGAACAGCGCGCCCTCGGCCGTGAGCGTGATGCTGCGCGTGCTGCGGTGGAACAGGCGCACGCCCAGCCTGTCCTCCAGCCGCGCCACGCTCTTGCCGATGGCCGAGGCCGATACGCCCAGCAGCCGGCCGGCCGCCACGAAGCTGCGGGTCTCGGCGACCTGCACGAACACCACGAAACCGTTCAGGCTGTCCAAACGCCGCTCCTTCATTGCGGACATCCAGTTCCGCACAAACCGGAAATCTACCCCACTTTTTCTTTAATCGAGGGCTTTCTATCGTCGGAACCCTGTTCATTTGATCCCGGGAATTCCCATGACGATTGCCCTTTCTGCAGCAGCTGAGGCACCTGCTGCACCCGCTGCGCTGCCTGCGACCCTGCTGTCCTCGCCCCTGTCCGACCGCATCCATGCCGTGGTCGGGCAGGCGCTTGAGGCGCAGCGCCTGGTCGGCGCCGTGGTGCTGGTGGCGCGTGGCGGCGCGCTGGTCCACCGCCAGGCCGCAGGCTGGGCCGACCGCGAGCGCGGGCTGCCCATGGCCGTGGATGCAGTTTTTCGCCTGGCCTCGGCCAGCAAGCCCATCGTCTCGGCTGCCGCGCTGGTGCTGGTGGCGCGGGGACTGCTGGCGCTGGACGAGGGGCTGGAGCGCTGGCTGCCCCGGTTCCGCCCCCGGCTGGCCGATGGCCGGCCCGCCCGCATCACCGTACGCCAGCTTCTCAGCCACACGGCGGGGCTGGGCTACCGCTTCTTCGAGGCCGATGCACAAGGCCCCTATGCGCGCGCGGGCGTATCGGACGGCATGGACCGCCAGGCCATCGGCCTGGCAGAGAACCTGGAGCGCATCGCCAGCGTGCCGCTGCTGTACGCGCCGGGCACGGCCTGGGGCTACTCGCTGGCCACCGATGTGCTGGGCGCCCTCATTGAACAGGTGCACGGCAGGCCGCTGGACCAGGCCGTGCGCGACCTTGTGACCGGGCCGCTGGGCATGACCGATACCGGCTTTGCCGTCACCGATGCATTGGCCGTGCAGCGCGTGGCCACGGCCTATGTCAGCGATGTGCCGCAGCCCCATCCGCTGGCCGAGGGCGAGACCGTGTCGCCCTTCGAAGGGAGCATCGGCATTGCCTTCAGCCCTTCGCGCATCTTTGACGCCCAGGCCTTTGCCTCCGGGGGCGCCGGCATGGCGGGGACGGCAGGCGATTTCCTGCGGCTGCTGGAAGCCCTGCGCCAGGGCGGCAACACCCTGCTGCCCGACGCCCTGGTCGCCGAGATGGCGCGGGACCAGACCGGCGGGCTGGCCCTGCCCAATGCGCCGGGTTTCGGCTTTGGCCTGGGCTTTTCCGTGCTGCGCGATGCGGCGCAGGCAGCATCGCCGGAGTCGGTGGGCACCTGGCGCTGGGGCGGGGCCTATGGACATTCCTGGTTCGTGGACCGGGCGCAGGAGCTCAGCGTCGTGGCCTTCACCAACACCTTGTACGAGGGCATGTCGGGGCGCTTCGTCAACGATTTGCGCGACGCGGTCTACGGGGTTTGCGAGGTCCACGGCGCTTCGGGAGAGCCGCAATGAACGGAACACGCCAGGACCGCCTGCCCGTGGCTTCCCTGCTGGCGCTGGCCATGGCGGCTTTCATCACCATATTGACCGAGGCGCTGCCGGCCGGGCTGCTGCCGCAGATGGCCCAGGGCCTGGCCGTGACAGAGGCCTGGGTGGGCCAGACCGTCACCCTCTACGCCATAGGTTCCCTGGTGGCCGCCATACCGCTGACGGCCGCCACGCAGGGCATGCGCCGCCGCCCCCTGCTGCTGGCGGCGATCGCGGGCTTTGTCGTCGCCAACACGGTCACGGCCTTGTCCACCCACTTTGCACTGACCCTGGTGGCGCGCTTTCTGGCGGGGGTCTCGGCCGGGCTGCTGTGGGCGCTGCTGGCCGGCTATGCGGCGCGCATGGTGCCCGGCCATCTCAAGGGCCGCGCCATCGCCATTGCCATGGTGGGCACGCCGCTGGCGCTGTCGCTGGGCGTGCCTGCCGGCACCGTGCTGGGCCAGTGGGTGGGCTGGCGTCTGTGCTTCGGCCTCATGAGCGTGCTGGCGCTGGCGCTCATGGTCTGGGTGCGCGCCAGACTGCCCGACTTTGCGGGGCAGGCGGCAGGCCGGCACCTGCCGCTGCGGCGCGTGTTCACCCTGGCAGGCGTGCGCCCGGTGCTGTTCGTGGTGCTGGCCTTCGTGCTGGCGCACAACATTCTCTACACCTATATCGCGCCCTTCCTGGCGGTGGCGGGCATGGCCGCGCGCACGGACCTGGTGCTGCTGGTGTTCGGCGCCACCTCCGTGCTGGGCATCTGGATCACCGGCGTGCTGATCGACAGCCACCTGCGCGCGCTCACGCTGGCCAGCATTGCGCTGTTTGCCCTGTCCACGCTGATGCTGGGCGTGGCCGGTGATGCGCCGGCCCTGGTGTATGCGGCTGTGGCCGTCTGGGGCCTGGCCTTTGGCGGTGCCGCCACGCTGCTGCAGACCGCCATTGCCCATACGGCCGGCGAGGCCGCCGATGTGGCGCAGTCCATGCTGGTCACCGCCTGGAACATGGCGATTGCCGGCGGCGGCATCGTGGGCGGCCTGCTGCTGGCGCGCATGGGCGTGGGCGCCTTCACGCCCGTGCTGCTGGCGCTGCTGGGCGCATCGCTGGCCGTGGTGTGGGCGGCCAGGCGGCACGGGTTCCCCGCGGTGTGCAGGTAGGGAGGGGCAGGGCGCGGCCTGGCTGCCTCAGGACTGCAGAGAGGGGCCAGGCTGGCCTGGCGGCGCTTCATTGCGCCGGCCCAGCCAGCCCAGCAACTGCTCCTTGTTCATGGGCCGGGCAATGTGATAGCCCTGTCCCTCATGGCAGCCCATGGCGCGCAGGGCCTGCCATGCGCTGGCGTCCTCTATGCCTTCGGCCAGGACCTGCAGGCCGAGCTTGCGGCCCAGCTGGGCGATCATTTCGGCGATGCGGGCCTCCTGTGATTCGCCAAGCTGGCGCACGAAGCTGCGGTCGATCTTGATGCGGTCCAGGGGAAGGCGCTCCAGGTAGCTCAGGGAGGAGTAGCCGGTGCCGAAGTCGTCGATGGCAATGGTCACGCCCAGCGTGCGCAGGGCGCTGAGCGTGGTCTGCAGCAGCTGGGTGGGCAGGACCGCGACGGATTCGGTGATCTCCAGCTCCAGCTGCGCGCCCTGCAGGCCGTGCTCTGCCAGGGCGTTGCTCACGGTCTGCAGAAAGCCCGGGTCCTGCAGCTGCACGGTGGAGACATTGACGGCCATGCGCCGGGGGGCGCGGCCGGCGTCCAGCAGTTCGCGCATGGTGCGGCAGGCCGTGGCCAGCACCCATTGGCCCAGCGGCACGATCAGGCCCGAATGCTCGGCCACGGGAATGAAGCGGTCGGGCGGCACGAAGCTGCCGTCCTGCCGGGGCCAGCGCAGCAGGGCTTCCAGGCCGACCAGGGCATGGGTCTCCAGGTCCACCTGGGGCTGGTAGACCAGGAAAAGCTGTGCGCCGTCGATGGCGGCGCGCAGGTCGGACAGCAGCAGGGCGCGGTCGCGCGCCTCCATGCCCATCTGCTCGGAGTACTCCAGCAACTGGCCGCGGTGATCGCGCTTGGCGCGCTTGAGGGCGATGGTGGCGTCCTTGACCAGGTCGGTGCCGGCCTGGCGCTCATGGGGCAGGTACACGTAGCCGCAGGTCAGCGAGACCTTGTGCGGCACGCCATCCACGGCCAGGGGCTGGCGAGCGCAGTCCAGCAACTGGGCCAGGGCCACCTCGTCGGTGGGGCCCAGGATGCCGAAGGTGTCCGACCCCACGCGCGCCAGCAGCACCCCGGCGGGCAGCGCGCCGGCCAGGCGGCGGGCCATGGCTTCGAGCAGGCGGTCGCCAAAGCGGTGGCCCATCACGTCGTTGGTGGCGCTGAAGTCGTCGATGTCCACCAGGGCCAGCACATGGTCCCGCGTGCCGCGCCACACGCATTCGTCCACTTTTTCCACGAAGTGGGCGCGGTTGGGCAGGCAGACCAGGGGGTCGAAGTAGGCGGACTGGTGCAGGCGCTCCAGCAGGCCGCGGTTGTGCAGCAGCGTGCGCAGGTTGGCGCAGAAGACTTCGAGCAACTGGCGGTCCAGTGCGCTGTGCGATGCCGGCGCATCGATGAAGACGGCCATGTCCTGCTCGTCCCCCCGGCCTATGTACAGCGCCACGCCGCGCTGCACGCCGTAGATGTTGCGCCGCGCCTGCAGCGCCTGGCGCAGCAGGCGCAGCCCGCGCGAGGCCAGCACGGTGGCGATGGGCTGGTCGATGAGCCGGGCGAACGGCCCCGTGGCCGCGAGCACGCGGTAGGGCTCGGCCCGGTGCATGCCCTCCGAGCAGACCAGGCCTTCGCTGGCCACGCCCAGCAAGGTGGCCAACTGGGTGATCACGCCCCGCGCGAAGGCGTGCAGATTGGTTTCCTCCAGCAGCGAGGCGCTGGAGCGCACCATCAGCTCCAGGCTGCGGCGGTTGGCCTCGATGGCGCACAGCTGCTCGTAGGAGCGCACGGCGGTCACCACGATGGCCAGCAGCCGGTCGGGCGTGAGTTCGGTCTTGGTGCGGCAGTCGTTGATGTCGTAGCGCAGCAGGGTTTCCAGGTCTGGGGCCTGGCCCGGGCGGCCGGTGCGCAGCACGATGCGGCTGTTGCGCAGGCCGGCCGTGTAGCGGATGAAGTCCACCAGGTCCAGCCCCGCGCCCGTGCCATCGGTCACGGCATCGAGCACCACCACGGCCAGGTCCTGCTCGCTGCGCAGCAGGTTGCGCGCCTGCGTGCCGGAGCGGGCGTAGAGAAACACCAGCGGCCGGCCGAACAGGGTGTGGCCTTCCAGCGCCAGGCGGAAGGCAGCGTGTACGTCCGGGTCGCTGTCCACGATCAGCACCCGCCATTCAGGCCCGGGCACGGGCCCTGGCGGGGGCGGCTGCAGAGGCGTCTGCAGGAGGGCGGAAGCAGGGGCGGGCGCCCTGGGCGCCCGTGCGCGCATCACGAAACTCATGCCTCAGACCTGTCTCTGTCCGCGCCGATCAGGCCGTGGCATGGTCTGCCGCGCGCACGACCTGGTTGCGCCCGCTGCGCTTGGCGGCGTACAGCGCCTCGTCGGCCAGGCTGTAGGCGTCGTCGAAGCGGCCGCCGCTCGGGCGCCAGCTCACGCCGAAGCTGGCCGTGATGCAGCTGGCGTCGGGCAGGCCGAAGGGATGGGCCTCGATGGCGGCGCGCACCTGCTCGGCCACGCACACGGCGCCGTCGCCGTCGTGCTGGGGCAGCAGCACGGTGAATTCCTCGCCGCCCACGCGGCCGATATGGGCCGTGGCCGGCACGGCGGCCTTGAGGCAGCGCACCACGCCCAGGATCACGCTGTCGCCCACGGGGTGGCCGAAGCTGTCGTTCACGCGCTTGAAGTGGTCTATGTCCAGCACGATCAGGGCCAGCCCCTGCTGGGTGAAGTGGCGGTTCACGCGCTCGATGATGGCCGCGCGGTTGAGCACGCCGGTCAGCGGGTCGTGCGTGGCGCGGTATTCCAGCTCGCCGGCCAGGTCCTGCAGGCGCTGGTTGAGCTGGGTCATCTCCAGCTCGGCCCGGTCGCTGCGGCGCACCAGCCGGCGTGTTTCGCGCAGCAGGCGCTCATAGGCGGTCAGCAGCACGCCCAGCGCCTGGTGGCAGGCCTGGGCGCCGGCCTCTTCGCCCCGGTCGTGGGCCGCGCGGGCCGCCAAAAGGGCCTGGTGCTCGGCATCGAAGAGGTCCGCGGGAGCGGCCACGGTGTCCATCACGCAGCCTTCACGGGATGGCCGGTGAAGGCGATGGCGGGAAAGTCGTCGCGCAGTTCCTCGCCAAATTCGCAGATGGTGTCGTCTTCCTCGTCGTGGTACCAGTGCAGTGCCACGGGGCGGCCGGCCTCGGCGGCGCCGCTCAGTGCCTCGATCAGGTTGAACAGCATCTTGGTGCTGGAGCTGTTGAAGTAGGCCAGCGCGATGTGCACCTCGATGCGTGCCTCCTGCTGCGCCGGCTGCGGCTGGGCCAGGTAGTCCTTGAGGCGGGCCAGGATGCCGCCGTAGAAGGCGGCAGCGTTCTCGGGATAGGACTCGCCACGCAGGTGCAGCGTGTGCGTGTCGAACTGGAAGTCCACTTCCGGGGAGCTGGGAGTCGGTGCGATGTAGAGGTTGTCCATGCGTGATCTCGGTGCGTTGTCCGTGCCTGCGGGCCGGGCCTGTCCAGGCCTGGTGCCGGAGCGACGGCTCAGAGCGTGGCTTTCAGGTAGAAGACGGGCCGGCCGTCCACGGTCTGGGCAGGATCGAAGTCGAACTGCAGCGGCTCGCGCGCATCGCGGGCCAGGGTCAGGAAACCCATGCCCGCGCCCTTGCTGCCTTCGGGCGCGTCATCGCGCAGCGACTGGCGGCAGGCCTTCTTGATGTCGTCCAGCGTCATGCTGCGCAGGGCATCGAGCTTGGCGCGCAGCGCCTCGCCCATGCCCGGCTCGATGGGGTTGGCGCACAGCAGCACGAAGCTGCCGTCGTCCTCGCGGCGGATGCAGACCGCGCCGTGGCGCAGTTCGCCATCGTCCTGGTGGGGCGGGGTCAGGGCATCGGCCGAGTAATGGATGATGTTCTGCGCCATCTCGACAAAGGACGAGAACAGCTTGCGCCGCGTGGGGCCGGGCACGCCGGCCACTTCCAGCTGCAGCCGCACGGCCTCGGCCATGGCCGCGACGATGTTCTGCGAGAAGTAGCCCACGTAGTAGAAGATCACCTGATGCTGGCGCGCCAGGTGGAAGAAGCTGCCGTACTTGTCGGCGATCTGTGCGCATGGCATGGGAGGCATTCAGGTTCTGAAGCAGAAAAAGGTCAGATCGTCGCGGCGGTGGTGCTCGCCCTGCCAGGTCTGCAGGGCGGTCAGCAGGGCGCGGTTGATCTCGGCGGGCGTGCGGCCGGCCTGCTCCAGCAGCAGCTCGCGCACGCGCTTCTTGCCGAAGGTGATGCCGCGCGGGCCGCCGACCTGGTCGATCAGGCCGTCGGTGGTGATGAAGACCAGGGCGGCGGCGGGCAGCTCCAGGTCGATGTTGTTCCAGGCGAAGTCGAACTCGCTGTCCACATAGCCCACGCCCTTGCGCTGGCCCTCCAGCACCTCCACCGCCTCGGCGCCGGGGCGCAGCACGAACAGCGCCAGGCGCGCGCCCGCAAAGCGCAGGCGCCGGTGCGCGGGCTCGAACCAGAAGCAGGCCGCGTCCAGCCCGTCGTCGGAGCCCGGCGTGCCGTCCTTGCCATCGAGCTGGCCCAGCATCTGCTTGACGCTGCGGTTCACATGGCCCAGCAGCGCGGCCGGGTCGCGCGGGCCGTGCTCCTTGATGGCCTGGCTCAGGCTGCTGGTGGCGATCAGCGTCATGAAGGCGCCGGGCACGCCGTGGCCCGTGCAATCGGCCACGGTGGCAAACCAGCCATCACCGTCCTGGCTGAACTGGTAGAAGTCGCCGCCGACCACATCGCGCGGCTCCCAGACCAGGTCAGCCTCCGGGCAGGCGCGGGCCAGGCAGTCGCGCGAGCTGCGCAGCAGCGATTGCTGGATCACGCTGGCGTATTCGATGCTGTGCATGATCTGGCGGTTGCGCGCCACCTGCATGTCCGCCACCGCGCGCATCAGCTGCAGGCCGTTGCCCACGCCCGCGAACAGGCCGTCGCGCGCGATGATGAAGCCATCGGTCAGCGCCTTTTCGCCGTACTCCACGGTCTTCACGGTCAGGGTGTCTATGTCGGTGGAGGCATCGACCACCAGCGGCTCCTTGTCCATGAAGGCGATGCAGCTCTTCTTGCCGTACAGCTCCATGCGGAAGGGCTTGCTGAACTGCGACAGGAAGATGCTGCGGTTGATCAGGCCGATGGGGCGGTTGCCCTCCACCACGGGCAGGCTGACCAGGTCCCGGTGGCGCGTGAAGACCTCGAGCACCTTCTCGTTGGTCTCGTCGGTGGTCATGCAGGGGACGGGGGTACACAGATCCGCTGCGCTGGGTGGGCGGAAACGTGGCCTGGAATCGCTCAGGTAGGCGCGGGACTCATCCATGGAAGGCACATCGCAAAATTGTTAGGGAATGTTACGTTTTCCCTGTTTCAGTTTTGTGACGCGCGGCGGGTGGAGGGGTCTATGCGGTTGTCCGCGACTGTCGGCGCAAGGCCTGAGGCGGCATGCCATAGCCGCGCAGAAAGGCCTCGCGCATGTGGCGCCGGTCCCGGAAGCCGGTTTCCCTGGCCACGGTGTCCAGCGGATGCCGGCTGCTTTCCATCATCAGCCGCGCGGCTTCCAGGCGAAGCCCTTCTATGGCCTTGGCGGGGGACTGGCCTGTTTCGGCAGTGAACACGCGGCTGAACTGGCGCGGGCTCAGGCTGGCGGCCTCGGCCAGTTCTTCCACGCTCAACGGCCGGGCCAGGTGGTTGCGGGCATGCTCCAGCGCCTTCTGGATGCGGTCGGACCTGGGCGAGAGCCTGAGCATTTCCGAATGCTGGGACTGGCCGCCCGAGCGCCTCTGGTGCATCACCAGGCGGTGGGCCACCGCGCGTGCCACCTCCTCGCCCAGGTCCTTTTCCACCAGTGCCAGGGCCAGGTCGATCTCCGCCGTCATGCCGGCCGAGGTCCAGACGGCTCCATCGGCGATGTGGATGCGGTCGGCCTCGACCTGGACCTGGGGGTGGCGCTGCTGCAAGGCTTGCGCCCAGAACCAGTGCGTGGTGGCGCGCCGCCCGTCCAGCAGGCCGGCATCGGCCAGGAGGAAGGCGCCCGTGCACAGCCCGGCAACGCGCCGTGCGTGCACCGCCACCTTGGCGAGCAGCCTGGCCAGTTCAGGGTCCGGTGGCGGGGCCAGCGGTGCAAGCGTGCCCGCCACCAGCCAGGTGTCGGCACGGCTGCGCGCGGTCAATGGCCTGGCCTGCAGGCAAAGGCCCGTGGATGACTGCACCGGGCCGGCCGGCGCATAGGTTTGCACTGAATAGAAAGCCTGGCCGGCCAGCAGGTTGGCCAGCTCGAAGACGGTCTGGGTCCCCAGCGCCATGACCTGGAAGCCATCGGGGAGCAGGTAGCCGATGCGGTGCATGGAATCCTTCCTTTGGAAATGATGTCCTGATTCATCACTATATACGTCATTTACGACATGACCTGCGCGGCGCAACATTCATGGCATGGACGGCATCCCGCCGTTTCCAAGGAGTTTCCCCATGACACAGAACCATCCCGGCACCGCCCTTGTCACCGGCGCTTCGAGCGGCATAGGCGCGCTGTACGCCCAGCGCCTGGCAGAGCGCGGTCACGACCTGATCCTGGTCGCGCGCAACCAAGAGCGGCTGCGCCTTCTGGCCAGCGACATCAGCAGCCGCACCGGCCGCTCCGTGCAGGTCCTGCCCGCAGACCTGAACGACCGCGCTGCGCTGGCAAAGGTGGAAGCGCTGCTGCGTGAGGACGCGAGCATCACGGTGCTGGTGAACAACGCCGGCATGGGGACGCACACACCGTTGCTGCAAAGCGATGTGGAGCGCATGACACGCATGGTGGAACTGAACGTCACCGCGCCCATGCGGCTGGCCTATGCCGCTGTCCCCGGATTCGTGCAGCGCGGTCGGGGCGCGGTCATCAACATCGCCTCCATCGTGGCGATCGCGCCGGAAGTGCTCAACGGCGTGTACGGCGGCAGCAAGGCCTTTGTGCTGGCCTTCAGCCAGTCGCTGCAGCATGAGCTGGCGGGCACGGGCGTGCAGGTGCAGGCCGTGCTGCCCGGTGCCACGGCCACCGACTTCTGGGCCACGGGCGGGCTGCCCGTGGAAAACCTGGACCCGGGCATCGTGATGCGTGCGCAGGACCTGGTCGATGCCGCCCTGCTGGGCTGGGACCGTGGCGAAGCGATCACCATCCCCTCGCTGCACGCGGGCCAGGAGTGGGATGCCTACGAAGCCGCGCGCAAGGCCATGGCGGGCCATCTGTCCAGCAGCACCGTTGCGCCGCGTTATGCGGCTGCGCGTTGAACGGACTGCGGCCAGCCGGCTCAGTACCCCAGGCTGCCGACGACGCGCGCCACGGCCTCCAGCGCCTGTTGCAGGCCGGCGTGCGAGACCGAACCCAGCGCCAGCCGGATGGCGTGCGGAGGCTGGCTGGTCATGGCGTAGGGCTGGGAAGTGGACACCAGGATGTTTTCCTCCCGAAGCCGCATGGCGACGGCATCCGCCCGTACTTCCTGCGGCATGGGCATCCAGATGAAGTAGGACGCAGGATGGCCGATGGTCCTGAATTGCGACAGCACCCTGCGCGCAATGGCCTGGCGTGCGCTGGCGTCGCGGCGCTTGTCCCTCTCCAGCCGCGCCACCGTGCCGTCCTGCAGCCACTGGCAGGCAATCGAGGTCACCAGGCTGGGTGTGTTCCAGACCGTGGCACGTATGGCGCGGTTGATCCTGGGGACCAGGGCAGCGGGGGCGCTCACGAAGCCGAAGCGCAGTCCCGCCGCCACGCTCTTGGAAAGGCTGGAGACATGGACCGTGATGTCCGGCGCCAGGGCTGCCAGGGCAGGAGGCGCCTTCTTTTCCAGGAACGCATAGGTGCCGTCCTCCACCAGCAGCAGGCCATGGCGGCGGGCCAGGTCGATGAGGGCATGGCGCTGTGACGGCGGCATCACCCAGCCCAGCGGATTGTGAAGCGTGGGCATGCAGTACACGGCACGCACCCTGCGGGAGCGGCACAGCGCCTCCAAGGCATCCAGGTCGGGTCCCATGCCCGCTGCGGGGATGGCCACCAGCTCCAGCCGGCACTGCTCGGCCACCACCTTGATGCCGGGATAGCTCAGGGCATCCACCGCAAGCACATCACCGGGCTGGAGCAGGGACATGGCCACGGTGGCCAGCCCATGGATGGCTCCGCTGACGATCAGCACCGCGTCGGCACTGACGGCGAGGCCCCGGCTTTTCAGGTGCTCCGCGACGACGGCACGCTCGTGCGGGCGGCCGCCATGCGGCTGGTAGCGCAGAAGGGAGTCCAACTCGCCTGCGGACGCCAGTTGCCTGAGCGCCGTGCGCAGCGCCTCCGTCTGGGCGGGCAGGGCCGGATAGTTGAATGTCAGGTCCACCAGATCGCCGCTGGCCACATGCATCTCGGCATCCTGGCCCAGCGGCAGGGGTTCGCGCACAAAGGTGCCGCGCCCGACTTCTCCGGCCACCAGGCCCATGGCCTGCAGCTGCGCATAGGTGCGCGTGGCCGTGGCCAGTGAAATGCTCTCGCGGGCGGCGAGTTGGCGGTGGGGGGGCAACACCGTGCCGGGCTTGAGCCGGCCCTGGCGTATGTCGGCGGCCAGGCGGTCCACCAACTGCTTGTAGCGCGCTTGGGGCATGCTGCATTGTATCCATGACAATAATTTGATTGTACTGAACGTGCCGCCTAGTATTCCGGCTCCTTCACTCCGTTGAAAGCCATGGAACTGAGCGCCACCACCATCCTCGTCACCTTCGCGGGTGTCTTTCTGATCTGCTTCATGAAGGGCGCCTTTGGCGGGGGCTTCGCCATCGTGGGCATTCCGCTGCTGTCGCTGGTGATGGACCCGGTGACGGCGGGCGGCCTGCTGGCGCCGCTGTTCATTGCAATGGACCTGTTCGGCCTGCGCTACTGGAGGCCGTCCACATGGTCGAAGCCCGATCTCGTGCTGCTGGTGCCCGGGCTGGTCGTGGGCATAGGCGCCGGCTACCTGCTCTTCACGCTGCTGGACCACCGGGGCATCGCCATCCTCATGGCCGCCGTCACACTGGCCTTCGTCGGCCTGTGGCTGCTGCGTGGGGGGGAGGTCGTGGTGCGGCCGCGTTCCTCGACCAAGGCGGTGGCGGCCGGCGTGGCTTCGGGCATCACCACCATGGTCGCGCATTCGGGCGGCCCCCCACTGGCGATGTACCTGTTGACCCTGGGCCTGGGCAAGCAGGTCTATGCAGGCACCACGAGCATGTTCTTCACCGTGGGCAACCTCATCAAGGCCGTGCCTTGGCTGGCTCTGGCAAGGCCGCAAGGCAATCTGTGGATTCTGATGGCCATCTGCCTGCTGGCCATTCCCTCGGGCGTGTGGCTGGGCTGGCGCCTGCATGCGCGCCTGGACCAGCGACAGATGTACAAGGCCTGCTATGGGCTGCTGGTGGTCACGGCCTTGAAGCTGCTGTGGGATGGCGTGACCGGTTACCTGGGCTGATATGCCGGGGCCGCACCCCGTCTTCCGCGCATATCACCCGGCCTCCCGGCCTGGCTGCCGGTGCTATCCGGCAGCGCGCTGCCTGACGGCGTCTTCGTGCAGCGACTCGCTGAGCTGGTCCACGACGATGGACCACGACGCATCGGCCTTGAGCTGCTCGGCCAGGAACTGGCGCTGCGCCTCGCTCCAGTAGGGCGCATCCACCACATCCACATCGGCGGCCAGCTGGTGCGCGCGGATGAAATCGGCAATGGCCTGGTCACTGGCATCCAGGCCCAGCTGCAGGAAGAGATTGGACATGCGTACGACGGAGTTGTTCATGAAGGCGTGTGGATGCGTGTGGGATGAGAGGGCGCTATCTTCCCCGATTTGACCGGCCCTCCAGCCCGATTGCTGCCCGGTTGCGGTCGTCTGTTGCGCGGGTAGGTGCAGGCTGACAGCCTGCCGCGCTCCGGGCCAGCGTGCGCGGGGCGACCGCCCCACTAGCATGGGGCCATGAGCATTCCCGCCCCAGATCCCGCATGGCCGCCGACCTGATCGTGGCCCGCCCCGAAGGCCTGTACTGCGCGGCAGGCGACTTCTACATCGACCCCTGGCGGCCCGTGGACCGGGCCGTGATCACGCATGGCCACTCCGACCACGCGCGCGCCGGCCACGCCCATTACCTGGCCCATGACGACAGCGAGGGCGTGCTGCGCGCACGGCTGGGCGCGGACATCACGCTGCAGACCCTGCCGTATGGCGAGGCCGTGGAACACCACGGCGTGCGCATCTCCCTGCACCCGGCCGGCCATGTGCTGGGGTCGGCCCAGGTGCGGCTGGAGCATGGCGGCCAGGTCTGGGTGGCCTCGGGCGACTACAAGACCGAGGCCGATGGCACCTGCACCCCGTTCGAGCCCGTGCGCTGCCACACCTTCATCACCGAATCCACCTTCGGCCTGCCCATCTACCGCTGGCCCCGCCAGCCCGAGCTCATGGCCGACATCAACGCCTGGTGGCAGGCCAACGCCGCCCAGGGCAGGCCCTCGGTGCTGCTGTGCTATGCCTTCGGCAAGGCCCAGCGCATCCTGCACGGGGTGGACCGCCGCATCGGCCCCATCGTCGTGCATGGCGCGGTGGAGCCTCTCAATGCCGTGTACCGCGCAGCGGGCGTGGACCTGCCGCCCACGCTGCGCGTGGCCGACCCCGGCGTGGATGCGCCGCTGCTCAAGACCGCCCTGGTGCTGGCGCCGCCTTCGGCGCAGGGCACGCCGTGGATGCGCCGCTTTCCCGGCCATGCCGATGCCTTTGCCAGCGGCTGGATGCAGCTGCGCGGCACGCGCCGGCGCCGTGGCGTGGACCGGGGCTTCGTCATGTCCGACCATGCCGACTGGCCAGGCCTGCAGTACGCCATAGGTGCCACGGGCGCCGAGCGCGTCTTCGTCACGCATGGCAGCGTGGCGGTGCTGGTGCGCTGGCTGCGCGAGCAGGGGCTGGACGCCCAGGCCTTCCAGACCGAATACGGCGATGAGGACGAGGCTCCCACCGCCCAGGCTGCACCGGACGAGGCTCCCGCCCCATGAAGGACTTCGCCGCCCTCTACCGCGCGCTGGACGCCAGCACCGCCAGCCGCGACAAGCAGGCCGCGCTGCAGGCCTATCTGCGCACCGCAGCGCCTGCCGATGCGGCCTGGGCCGTCTACTTCCTGGCCGGCGGCAAGCCGCGCCAACTGGTGCCCACCAAGGTCTTGAAGGAGCTGGCGCGCGAGGCGGCCGGCCTGCCCGAATGGCTGTTCGACGAAAGCTACGAGGCCGTGGGCGACCTGGCCGAAACCATTGCGCTGCTGCTGCCGCCACCCGGTGACGCGCACGACCTGGGCCTGGCCGCCTGGGTCACGGACCACCTGCTGCCGCTGCGCGGCATGGCGCCCGAGGCGCTGGCGGACACGCTGCGCATGCAATGGGCGCGGCTGGCGGCCGATGAGCGGCTGGTCTACTTCAAGCTCATCACCGGCGCCTTCCGGGTCGGCGTGTCGCGGCTGCAGGTCACGCAGGCGCTGGCGGCCGTCAGCGGTGTGGATGCCAAGCGCATCGCCCAGCGGCTCATGAGCTACACCCACATCGGCGCGCGGCCTGCGGCGGCCGACTACCTTCGGCTGGTGGCAGGCGAGGAGGAGGGCGATGACGCGCATTCGGGCGAAGCCCGGGGCCACCCCTATCCCTTCTTCCTGGCCCATCCGCTGCAGCTGCCGCTGGAGCAGTTCGACGCCGTGCTCGGCCCGCCGTCCCAATGGGTGGTGGAGTGGAAATGGGACGGCATACGCGCCCAGGTCGTGCGGCGCGGCAGCGGTGATGCGCTGGGCACCTGGATCTGGTCGCGCGGCGAGGAGTTGGTGAGCGAGCGCTTCCCCGAGCTGCAGGCCATGGGCGACGCCTTGCCTGCGGGCACCGTGATCGACGGCGAGATCGTCGTCTGGGCTGCGCAGCAGGGCGAGGCGCCCGCCCATGTGCGCCCCTTTGCCGACCTGCAAAAGCGCATAGGCCGCAAGACCCTGGGCCCCAAGCTGCTGCGCGAGCTGCCCGTGGTGCTGCTGGCCTATGACCTGCTGGAGGAGGGCGGCCAGGACCTGCGCGCGCTGCCCCAGCATGAGCGGCGCGCGCGGCTGGAGCGGCTGGTGGCCTCGTTGGCCCATCCGGCGCTGCTGCAAAGCCCCGTGCTGGCAGGCGACAGCTGGCAGGCCCTGGCCGAGCTGCGCGGACAGGCCCGTTCCCTGGGTGTGGAGGGCATGATGCTCAAGGCCCGCGATGCTGCCTACGGCGTGGGCCGCACCAAGGACAGCGGCGTGTGGTGGAAGTGGAAGATCGATCCGCTGAGCGTGGACGCCGTGCTCATCTATGCACAGCGCGGCCACGGCCGTCGCGCCAGCCTCTACAGCGACTACACCTTCGCCGTCTGGAACGCGCCGCCCGGCACCGAGGGCCGCGCCCTCGTGCCCTTCGCCAAGGCCTATTCGGGCCTGACCGATGCAGAAATGGCGCGCGTGGACGCCGTCATCCGCAAGACCACGGTGGAGAGCTTTGGCCCCGTGCGCAGCGTGCGGCCCACCCTGGTGTTCGAGCTGGGCTTCGAGGGCATTGCGCGCAGCGCACGCCACAAGAGCGGCATTGCCGTGCGCTTTCCGCGCATGCTGCGCTGGCGCGAGGACAAGCCTGTGCAGGAGGCCGACTCCATCGACACGCTGGCCGCCCTGCTGCCGCACTCCGACCCTTGACCCACCCTTGACGCGCCGCGCCATGGCCACCCGTTCCCCCCATCCCCTCGCCACCGCCTGGCTTGCCGCACGGGGCTGGAAGCCCTTTGCATTCCAGCGTGCCGTGTGGAAGGCGCTGGCCCAGGGCCACAGCGGCCTGCTGCATGCCACCACGGGCGCAGGCAAGACCTATGCGGTCTGGCTGGGCGCGCTGCAGGCCTTTGCGCAGGCCAAGGCGCCGGCGCAGACCCCTGCCCAAGCCCCGTCCAGCAGAAGAAAACCCGCCGCCGAGCCGCTGACCGTGTTGTGGATCACGCCCATGCGCGCCCTGGCGGCCGACACGCTCAAGGCGCTGCAGACGCCCTTGCAGGCGCTGGCCCAGGGCCATCCCGCGCTGGCGCGCTGGACCGTGGGCGCACGCACGGGTGACACGGGAAGCGCCGAGCGCAGTGCGCAGTCGCGCCAGCTGCCCACGGTGCTGGTCACCACGCCCGAGAGTCTGTCCCTGCTGCTGGCGCGGGCCGATGCGCGCGAGCTGCTGGGGTCCGTGCGCCTGGTGGTGGCCGATGAATGGCATGAGCTGCTGGGCAACAAGCGCGGCGTGCAACTGCAGCTGGCACTGGCGCGGCTGCGCGGCTGGAGCCCGCAGCTCAGCGTCTGGGGCATGTCGGCCACGCTGGGCAATCTGGACGAGGCCATGCAGACCCTGCTGGGCCTGGACGACCAGGGCCGGCCGCTGCCCGGCGTATTGGTCCAGGGCCAGGTGGACAAGCGCCTGGTGGTGGATACCTTGTTGCCCGATCGGCCCGAGCGCTTTTCCTGGGCCGGCCACCTGGGCCTGGCCATGCTGCCGGCCGTGGTGCGCGAACTCGAAGCCACGGCAGGCTCCACCTTGGTCTTTGTGAATGTGCGCTCGCAGGCCGAGCTTTGGTACAAGGCGCTGCTGGAGGCCCGGCCCGACTGGGCCGGCCTGCTGGCCATACACCATGGCTCGCTGGACCGGGGCGTGCGCGAATGGGTGGAGGCCGGGCTCAAGGCCGGCACGCTCAAGGCCGTGGTCTGCACCAGCAGCCTGGACCTGGGCGTGGACTTCCTGCCCGTGGAGCGTGTGCTGCAGATCGGCTCGGCCAAGGGCATTGCGCGGCTGCTGCAGCGCGCGGGCCGCTCGGGCCATGCGCCGGGCCGGCCCTCGCGCATCACCCTGGTGCCCACGCACAGCCTGGAACTGGTGGAGGCCGCCGCCGCCCGCGCCGCCGTGCGCGCGCAGCAGGTGGAAATGCGCGCCAGCCCCCGCCAGCCCGTGGACGTGCTGGTGCAGCACCTGGCCACCGTGGCCCTGGGCGGCGGCTTCGTGCCCGATGCGCTGTATGCCGAAGTGCGCCGCACCGTCGCCTACGCCGGGCTGGCGCCTGCGGTCTGGCAGTGGTGCCTGGACTTCGTGCACCGGGGTGGACCCTCGCTGGCCGCCTATCCCGACTACCAGCGCGTGCGGCCCGACGGGGAGGGCATCTGGCGCATGCCCGACGCGCGGCTGGCGCGCAGGCACCGCGCCAACATCGGCACCATCGTCAGCGACGCCAGCATGAGCGTGCAGATCCTGCACGGCGCGCGGCTGGGCAGCATGGAAGAGAGCTTCCTGTCGCGCCTGTCGCCCGGCGATGCCTTTGTCTTCGCCGGCCAGGTGCTGGAGCTGGTGCGCATCGAGGACATGACCGCCTACGTGCGCCGCGCCGCCAGAACGCGGCCCACCGTGCCGCGCTGGGCGGGCGCGCGCATGCCGTTGTCCACCGTGCTGGCCGACTTCGTGGTGCAGCAGTTGGCGCTGGCGGCAGCGGGCGACTACCACTCGCCCGAACTGCGCTGCGTGCGCCCCCTGCTGGAGGTGCAGCAGCGCTGGTCGGCCCTGCCCACGCCCGGCACGCTGCTGGCCGAAACCCTGCGCACGCGCGAAGGCTGGCATCTGTTCCTGTACCCGTTCGCGGGCCGCCATGCCCATACGGGGCTGGCCAGCCTGCTGGCCTGGCGCGCCGCGCAGGGCGAGACGGGCACCTTCTCCATCGCCGTCAACGACTACGGGCTGGAGCTGCTGAGCGCCACCGAGCGCGACTGGGCCGCCATGCTGCCCGAACTGCTGCGCGCCGAGCCGGTGCAGGCCGTGGCGGCGCCCGGACGTGTCTCTGCCACGGAGGCGGGCGCCATGCGCAATACCGCCAATGCAGACCGCCACTGGGACCAGGCCGCCGACGACGCCCACCTGGCGGGCGATGACGCCCGCCACGCCCTGCTGCACGAAGTGCTGGCCAGCCTCAACGCCACCGAGATGGCAAGGCGGCGCTTCCGCGAGATAGCGCGGGTGTCCGGCCTGATCTTCCAGAGCCATCCGGGCGAGCGCCGCAGCGCGCGCCAGCTGCAGGCCTCGGCCCAGCTGTTCTTCGAGGTCTTTCGCAAGTACGACGACATGAACCTGCTGCTGCGCCAGGCCGATGAGGAAGTCTTGAGCCAGGAACTGGACGTGGCCCAGCTGCTGGCCGCGCTGCGCCGCATGCAGGCGCAGACCTTGGTGGTGAGCGCGCTGCGCCGCCCCAGCCCGTTTGCCTTTCCGCTGATGGTGGAGCGCTTTCGCGAAAAGCTCACCAACGAGCACCTGGCCGACCGCATCGCGCGCATGCTGGCCCAGCTGCACGAGGCGGCAGATGCCGGGGGTACGGTCAGCGAGCCGCGCGTGCAGGACCTGGTCCCGCCCGATCCACCGCTGCGTCCACGGAAAAAAACCAAGGCAGACCAGCCCCCCGCCGTGGACGAGGATACGGCCGCCGTGCGCCGCACGCTGGATTTCTCGCTGCAGGCCACCGACGGCCCCGAGGCCGATGCCGCCAGCCGCCGCCCGCGCCGCGTACGCAAGCCCTCGCGGCCCTTGCCGCTGCTGTAGAACCATTGCACCGCTGATGAAAGGCCACGCACCGTTGCCAAGTCCTGTTTCCCCCGACGCCCTGGCCGGCAGCCTGGGCATCCTTCTGGCGGGCGAGCCCGTCCACTTGCTGGCCCAGCACGCCCTGTGGTGGCCCGCCCAGGGCACGCTGTTCATTGCCGACCTGCACCTTGGCAAGGCCGCCACCTTCCGCGCGCGCGGCATTCCCGTGCCGGCCGGCACCACCCAGGGCAACCTGGACAGGCTGTCGGCGCTGCTGCAGGGCCTGCCGGTGCGCCGGCTGGTCGTTCTGGGCGACTTCCTGCATGCCGCGCAGGCCCGCACGCCGTCCGTGCTGGCCGCCCTGGCCGACTGGCGACGCCGCCAGGCGGCGCTGGAGGTGGTGCTGGTGCGTGGCAACCACGACAGCCATGCGGGCGACCCGCCGTCCGCGCTGGGCATCGGCGTGGTGGACGAACCCTGGCGCCTGGGGCCATTCGCGGGCTGCCATTACCCGCAAGAGGCTCCTGCCTGCCATGTGCTGGCCGGCCATGTCCACCCCGCCGTCGTGCTGCGCGGCCCGGGGCGAGACGCCCTGCGCCTGCCGTGCTTTGCCGTGCACCCGGGCTTCACCTTGCTGCCGGCCTTCGGCCTGTTCACCGGCATGGCCAGCCTGCCGCCCGGGCCAGGCCGCCAGTGCTTTGCCGTGGGCGGCGGGCGGGTCTGGGCCGTTCCTGGTGGAGGCAGCGGGATGTAATCCGGCGTAATTTTCCGAAGGATCGTTGTTCCCTACAGTGCGCTTGCGCCCGCACGGCGGGGCAGCAGAAAGCGCCGCAGCGCTTTTTTGATCCATCAGGAGAGATGCATGGGCGTTCAACTCAACTTCGTCAACCAATCGAACGATGCGAACAAATCGCAGATCGTCATCTTCCAGAAGAACGTGGCCAGCGATTTCGAGGAACTGGCCGTGGCCTGGCGGGTCATCAAGTACTGCGGCCAGGGCGACAACCACCCGTTCACCTTCCCGCTGGGCCTGCAGGTCGGTGCCAGCGACAGCTATGGCAACCACACCCCCCAGCTGGAGGCGCAGTTCGGCCAGCAGTTCCAGCTGTCCCTGAGCAGCAGCGGCGATCGCCTGGCGCCCGCAGGCTATGGCGCAAGCTCCAATGAAGTGCAGGTGATCAATGCGCTGCCCCGCGGCGCCATCAATGCCAGCTGCTACAAGGACGGCAGGCTGCTCGCCGTCAAGACCGCGATTGCCCCCCAGCAAAAGGCCGTCTTCGGATTCAAGCCCTCCATCTGGATCGGCGCTGCCTCGCAGATAGAACAGGGCCAGGTCATGAACTCGGCCATCCTGGCCGATATGCACACCGAGATCTCCCTGCTGGGCATCTCGCGCGCCGACATCGTGATGCGAGGCGGCGGTGCGGGCGCCGGCTCCACGCCGCTCTCGTTCACGCTGGAGAATGTCGTGATGTGCTGAGGCCTGCCCCGCCCCCCCGACTGGGGGACAGGCCCATCGGATGACGACTCCGTGACAGTTGTCACACCTCTGTCATGGAGGCGGCCAAGAATCCCGCACTTGTCCGGCCCGCGCAGGCCACTCCCCGCAGGTGCCCCACCCATCCATGACTGACGCAGCCTCCCCCCTGGCCCAGGCCAATGAAGACGCAGGCCTGATCTGCGGCTGGCGGTTTTTCTGCGACACGCAGCGGCGTGTGGAGGCCATGACGGCACAGTCGGCCGCGCAGTGGCTGGGCGCGGAGCGTCCGCTTACCGAGCCCGGCCGGCGCGACTTCCTGTGGCTGCACTTCAACCTGGCCAATACCCAGTCCCTGCGCTGGCTGCAGCGCCACGCCGCGCTGCCCGAAGTCTTCTACGCCACGCTGCGCGAGGGCCTGGCCTCCACGCGCATCGAGCGTTCCGATGACTCCCTGGTCGCCGTGCTCAACGATGTGAATTTCGAGTTCAACTTCGAGTCGGCCGACATCGCCACGCTGTGGATCTGCCTGGACGAGCGCCTGGTCGTCACCGCGCGCACCCAGCCGCTGCGCTCGGTCGATGCGCTGCGTGCCGGCGTGCGCCAGGGCGACAGCCCCGCCAGCACGGCCGAGCTGCTGGAGCACCTGATGCGCACCCAGGCCGACGTGCTGGTCAAGGTGGTGCGCGAGACCACGGCGCGCGTGGACGATATCGAGGACGCCATCATCGCGCAGCGCTACCACCACCCGCGCGCCCACCTGGGCCGGCTGCGCCGGCTGCTGGTACGCCTGCAGCGCCTGCTGGCGCCCGAGCCGGCCGCGCTGTTCCGCCTGCTGCAGCAGCCTCCCGCCTGGATGGGCGATGACGACCGCCGCGGCCTGGCCGCCGCCAGCGAGGAGTTCTCGCTCATGTTGCGCGACATGCAGACCCTGCAGGACCGCATCAAGCTGCTGCAGGAAGAAGTGGCCGCCGCCGTGAACGAGGACAACAGCAACAGCCTCTTCGTGCTGACCGTGGTCACCGTGCTGGCCCTGCCCATCAACATCCTGGCCGGCCTGTTCGGCATGAACGTGGGCGGCATACCGCTGGCAGAGCACGAGCACGGCTTCTGGATCGTGGTGTCCATCGTGATCGCCTTCACCGTCATCGCCGCCTGGCTGGCGTTTCGCAAGAAGCGGTACAGGGATTAGCGTCTAGGCGGGGCGGCGCCGATGTTAGCCGAGTTTGCACCGCAGGCGGGCCTCCTGCCCGGCGCACGCGCTGTCCCTGCCAGGCACTACAGGCTTTTCAGCAGGGGCCTACGGCCTGCGGATGCGCCTGATCGCACCATGGTGGCGATCAGACACACCAACCAGGGACAACCCATGGCCAACGCAGCGATCAGGCTGCAGATCCAGGTGGATCTTGCTTATAACATCCGCGATCCGGCCGGGGCCGATTTCGTGTTCAACATCCACGCGGCCCACACCCCGCACCAGACGGTGGAGAACGAGCGGCTGGTGCTCAGCCAGTCCGTGGAGCCCGACATCGCCACCGAGCCGGCCACCTCCACCCGCTTCATGCGCCTGCATGCCAACCCCGGCCCCCTGCAACTGAGCTATACGGCCACGGTTGGCATCGTGCACCACCGCGAGGATCCGGCCACGCTGGGCGAGGTTCCGGTGCGCTGCATCCCGCTGGAAATCCTGCCCTACATCTACCCCAGCCGCTACTGCCAGTCCGACCGGCTGCTGCAGCTGGCCTTCCGCAATTTCGGCCACCTGGCGCCCGGTTATTCGCGCGTGCTGGCCATACAGCAGTGGGTGCAGGAACTGGTGACTTTCGCCTCGGCCACCAGCAACTCGTCCACCTCGGCCGTCGATACCCTGGTGGAGCAGGTGGGCGTGTGCCGCGATTTCACGCACCTGATGATTGCCCTGTGCCGGGCGCTGAACATTCCTGCCCGCATTGCCACCGGCACGGACTATGGCGCCGACCCCTCCCTGGGCCCGCCCGATTTCCATGCCTACGTGGAGGCCTACCTGGGCGACAGGTGGTATCTGTTCGACGCATCCGGCAAGGCCATCCCCATGGGCTTCATGCGCTTTGGCACGGGCCGGGACGCGGCCGACGTGGCCTTTGCCACCATCTTCGGCAACGTGGTGGCCCAGGCACCCGTGATCCAGACACAGGCGCTGGAGGACGAGCGCAGCCAGCTGCCGCGGCTGTGCAGCGAGGCGCTGTCCACCACCGCGCCTTCGCCCGCCGTGCTGTCCGGCTGCGCATCGTTTGGCAGCACGGCGGACCGAAGGAGCTTCAGGCAGCTGCCTGCTTGAGCTTTACGTCAGGCGCGGGGGATCGTCAGAAGCGGTGCGTTCCCGTCACCGCAAAGGTGCGCCGCTGGCCGTAGAAGCAGTCGCCGCGTGCCAGGCATTGCGTGATCTGCACCTTGTCGGTCAGGTTGACCACGTTGAAGGCCAGGCGCCAGGGGCCGGCGTCATAGGACACCATGGCATCCAGCAGGGTGGCCGAAGGCGTGTCCACCAGGCTGGTGCCCGTCCACTGCGAGCCCGTATAGCGCATGCCCGCGCCCAGGCTCCAGCCGCCACGCCCTTCGCTGGCAAAGCGGTGGGTCAGCCAGGCCGACGCCGTGTGGCGCGGCACGCTGGCCACGCGCTGGCCCTGGTCGCCGCCATTGCTGCGCGAGATCACGGCGTCGGTGTACGCATAGGCCAGGGTGGCATCCCAGTGGCGGGCCAGGCTGGCGGTGAGCTCGGCCTCGAAGCCGTTGACCTTGACCTCGCCGATCTGCAGGCTGTTGAGCGGGTTGGCCGGGTCGGTGGTCTTGCGATTTTTCTCGCGCAGCGTGTAGACGGCGGCAAAGGCCGACAGGCCCTGGCCCGGTGGCTGCCACTTCACGCCGGCTTCCCATTGCTCGCCGCGCTGGGCCTTGTAGGGCGTGCCGTAGACATCCACGCCGCCCAGCGGCTGGAAGGACTCTGAGTAGCCCAGGTAGGGCGCCCAGCCACCGTCCATCTGGTAGGTGGCACCTGCGCGCCTGGTCCAGGCCTTCTCGTCCACGGCGGAGGCGGGCCGGCCTTCGGTGTCGGTCTGGGCGCTGTCATGGCGCAGGCCCAGGGTGGCCGTCCAGCGGCCCCATTTGATCTGGTCCTGGGCATAGAAGCCCAGCTGCTTTTGCGTCACGCCGGGCTGGCGCACCAGCTGGGAGGCCGTGGGCGGCGTGAAGTTGCCGTAGACGGGGTTGTAGACGTCAAACGGTGCGGTCACGCCGCGCCAGGTGGACTGGCTGGTGCTGTTGCGCTGCGCATCCATGCCGGCCAGCACGGTGTGCTCGGCCGCGCCCCAGCGCAACCGGCCTTCGAGCTGCGTGTCGATCACCAGCATGCGGCCGCCGTTGACCTGCCAGGAGGCGTCGCGGTAGACGCTGCGGTTGTCGGGGTTGAACACCGGGCGCGCAGGGCGGCCCTGGCCGGGGATGGCCGCGAAGCTGGTGTAGATGGAGCGGTAGTCCACGTCGCTGATGGTGCGGCGCAGGTTCTGGCGCACGGTCCAGTCGGCGTTCAGGCGGTGGGTGAACAGGTAGCCCCAGGACTTGTTCTCGGTGTCGAAAGAATCCCAGCCGGGCTCGCCGATGAAGGTGCTGGTGGGAATCTGGCCATACGGGCTGGGCAGGCGCGTGCCCTGCCAGGGGAAGAAGCCGATCAGCGAGCCGCTCTTGTCCTTCTGGTAGAGCGCCTGCAGCGTCAGCGAGGTATCGGCGCTGGGCCGCCAGGTCAGGCTGGGCGCGATGACCAGGCGGTCGTCGTTCACATGGTCCACCTGGGTGCCGCTTGCCCGGCCCACGGCCACCAGGCGGTACAGCCACTGGCCGTCTTCGGTGATGGGGCCGGTCAGGTCGGTGGCGATCTGCTTGCGCCCGTAGCTGCCCATCTGCACCTGCACCTCGCGCAGCGCCTCGGCCTGGGGGCGCTTGCTGGTCAGGTTGAGCACGCCGCCCACGCTGCCCTGGCCGTAGAGCACGGAAGAGGGGCCGCGCAGGAATTCCACGCGCTCCAGCGTGTAGGGGTCGGGGCGGCTGGTGTTGTAGGTGCCGTAGGTGCGCAGCAGGCCGTCCTGGTACTGGCTCACGCTGCCGCCGCGTGCCGAGAAACTGTCCACCCGGCTGTCAAAGTAGTTGGACACCACGCCCGCGCTGTAGGCCGTGGTCTGGCGCAGCGTCTGCACGCCCTGGGCCTCAAACTGGTCGCGCGTGACCACGCTGATGGCCTGGGGTGTCTCGATCAGCGGCGTGTCGGTCTTGGTGGCCGAGATGGCGCGCCTGGCGGTGAAGCCCACCACGGGGCCGGTGGGATTTTCTTGCTCGGCGCCTGCGTTCACGGTGACCGGGGCGAGCGTGGCCTCGGGAACATTTTCAGGCTGGGCCTGTGCGTGGGCGGCGCCGCACAGGGCAAGCATGGCGGCATGCGCAACTGCCGTGCGCGAGAGTCTTTGGATAAGCATGGTCAATGGTCGAGAGCTGGGAAACCTGTGCCGTGGGGCGTGCTCTGGGTGCGTCGGCGCTGCTGCCGGCCTGGGGCCAGCGGCGCAGCCTGTCATGGCGGGTGCGGATTTTAGAATGACAATGAGAATGATTGCTTTTTCTTTTAATTTGTATGTAGCATGCAACGTATTGGTGTTGATTTGATAGCAATAGATCGATGATTGATGGGGTCTGATGGTCGATATGCAGGGCGGTGCGAGACGCATGCGGTCTTGCTTGCGGAAAGTCCATGCAGCGTGATAGCCCCTTTCATGCCGGGGCGCCAACGGCCCCGGCAGCCTCAGGCCAGGGCGGCCTGCGAGGGGTCTCTGCGGTGTGCCACGGCCTCAGGCCACAGCTGCCCGGCCGCCGCCTGCAACGCTTGCACCAGCTGCCTCGTATCCGCCTTGCCCGTGGCGTGCAGTGCTTCGATCACGATCAGTGCGTTGACTGTGGATTCACCCACTGCCGAGTGGCCGCTTTGGCGGTTGCACCAGCGCCGGGCGTGGGCGCGGCCAGCGGTGTCGGCAAAGATGATTTCGCCGGGATCGGGATGTTCGATCTCGCCCGAGAAGGTCTCGTAGACCTCGCCGCCGGTTGCGGGGCGCACCTGCAGGCAGCCGCTGATGCGGTCCAGATCGAAGACGGCTACGGGAATGGCAAAGGCGACCGAGGCCGCATTGCACAGGTCCACCAGCGGATGCAGGCCCGGCAGATCTCCTTCCTTGCGCAAGCGGCGCAGCAGGGCCTCGGCGGCGCAGCGGTATTGCGTGGGCTTGAGGCCCATCCTGGCAAAGCCGCGCCGCCAGGCCTGGATGGATGGCATCTCGCTTTCCGGGGCACCGGCCAGGTTCTGCCTGGCCTGTGCCATGAAGGGGGCGATCACGGCGTGTGCGGGCACGTCGGGTGACAGGCCGCGCAGCAGCAAGGTCTGCGAGGCCAGTTCAGGAAAGTCGCGGGGGATGGAGGGTGAGTAGGAGAACTGCAAGATCAGGCCTTGTGAGTGGAGAGGGGATGTGGTCTCCATCCTCGCCAGGCCGGTTTGCGTGGTCTTGAAGGAAATTGCAGCGCGTCACGCTGCGCAGGCCTTGGCTGCCCTGGCGTAGAAGCCGGGCGCCATGCCGAAGCTGCGCACGAACAGGCGCGTCATATGGCTCTGGTCGGCAAAGCCGCTGTGCGCGGCGGCCTCGGCCAGCGGCATACCGCTGGCGATGAGCCCGCGCGCCTGGTGCAGGCGCCGCTGCAGCAGATAGGCATGGGGCGTCATTCCCGTGGCGCGCGCAAAGGCACGCAGGAACTGGTAGCGGCTCAGGCCTGCCTCGTGGGCCAGGGTACCCAGGGTCAGCGGCGCACCGGGATCGTCGTCCATGCGGGCGCGGGCCAGGGTGATGGGGGCCGGTGCGCGCGGCGCCGGGGCAGGGCGCTGCAGCATGCCGCCCAGCAGCTGCAGCAGGGCTTCGTCCAGGTCCAGGGCATCCGTTGTCTCGCCGCTGCCGGTCATCCTGCGGTACAGGGTCTGAAAGCACGCGGCCAGGCGCGGGTCGCGCAACGCGGGCTGGCGGAACTCGAAGCCGGCCGCCGGACATGGGCCATCCATGTCCGCCATGAGCGCTGCCACCACCGTGGGCTCCAGGTAGAGCATTCGCCAGGCGCGGCCGCCATCGCCCAGGGGCATGCCGTCATGCAACTCGCCGGGGTTGACCATGATGAGGTCGCCGGCCCCGGCCTCGTAGAGACCTCGCCCGCTGGCGGACTTCTGCGCGCCACGCTCGATCAGGCCGATCCCGTACTGCGCGTGGGTGTGCCGTCCAAAATGCCGCGCCGTGTCTGCGGCCACGGCCTCCACGCCTGCGGTGCGGCAGCGCAGCCAGCTGAAATGCCCATCCGTGGTCGAAACCATGCCGCAGCCTTTTCTACCCACCCTGGCGCACCAGCGTGATCGCCAGGCCGGCCAGCCCCGCGCCCACCACCACGGGGATCACGCCGACCTTCCAGCGCAGCAGCGCGGCTGCGGCAGCCAGGCCCAGCAGTGCGGACGGCCAGTCGAAGGGGCCGTCCAGGCCCTGGGGCCACAGCACGTGCCAGGCAAAGAATACGGCCAGGTTGGCGATGACGCCCACCACGGCGGCCGTGATACCCGTCAGCGGCGCGGTGAAGCCCAGCCTGCCATGGGTGGATTCGATGAAGGGGCCGCCCAGCAGGATGAAGGCAAAGGACGGCAGAAAGGTGAAGAAGGTCACGACCAGGGCGGCGGCTGCGCCGGCCGGCAGCAGCGCATCGGGGCCGAACACCTGCGTGCTCCAGCCGCCCAGGAAGCCCACGAAGGACACCACCATGATCAGCGGCCCCGGCGTGGTCTCGCCCAGGGCCAGTCCGTCCATCATCTGCGCGGCAGTGAGCCAGTGGTAGTGGTCCACGGCGCCCTGGTAGAGGTAGGGCAGCACGGCGTAGGCGCCGCCAAAGGTCAGCAGCGCCGCCTTGGTGAAGAACCAGCCCATCTGGGTGAGCGCGCCCTGCCAGCCGAAGGCGGCGGTCAGCAGGCCCAGTGCCAGCGCCCACAGCCCCAGGCTTGCGGCCAGCACCTGGCTGAAAAAGCGCCAGCTGAACCGTGCATGGGCCGGTGTGGGCGTGTCATCGTCGATGACGGCCGGGCCGTGGCTGCCGCTGCGCGGGCCGTGCCCGCCCGCAGGGGCGAAGTGGCGCGGCGCCAGCCTGCCCCCCAGGTAGCCCAGTGCGCCGGCCGCCAGCACGATCAGCGGAAACGGCAGCTTCAACGCGAAGATGGCCACGAAGGCCGCCGCAGCAATGCCCCACAGCCAGCCGTTGCGCAAGGTGCGCGAGCCCACGCGCCAGGCCGCATGCACCACCAGTGCCGTCACGGCCGGCTTGATGCCGTAGAAGATGCCGGCAATGGCCGGCACATGGCCGAAGGCCACATAGATCCAGGACAGGGCGATGAGCAGCAGCAGCGAAGGCAGCACGAACAGCCCGCCGGCCACGATGCCGCCCCAGGTGCGGTGCAGCAGCCAGCCGATATAGGTGGCCAGCTGCTGGGCCTCGGGGCCGGGCAGCAGCATGCAGTAGTTGAGCGCATGCAGGAAGCGCCCCTCCGAGATCCAGCGCCGCCGCTCCACCAGGTCCTCATGCATGATGGCGATCTGCCCGGCCGGCCCGCCGAAGCTGATGCAGCCCAGCTTCAGCCAGTAGCGCAGGGCTTCGGCACGGGTGGGCGGGAGAGGGGCGTCGGGTGCAGCGGGTGCATCAATCGGGCTGGAAGGCATGCCGCAAATGTCTCATAAGGCAGGCGCCGCCGATGCCTGCAGGCGCCCGCTTCGCACCCGTGCAGCGCAGGCGCTACATCTGCCGGGCCGCCTGCTTGACCAGCACCGGCTCGGCGCGGTAGCTGCCCGGGAACAGCTGCTTGAGCTGTTCCACCTTGGGCAGGTCGTTGATGACGATGTAGGGATGGCGCGGGTTCTCGGTCATGAAGTCCTGGTGGTAGTTCTCGGCCGGGAAGAAGCTGGGCTTGTCTTCCAGCCGGGTCACGATGGTCCTGCCGAAGACCTTGGCGGCGTCCAGCTGGGCCACGTAGGCCTGGGCGGTCTTGAGCTGGGCCGCGTCGGTGGCGAAGATGGCCGAGCGGTACTGCGTGCCCGTGTCCGGCCCCTGGCGGTTGAGCTGGGTCGGGTCATGCGCCACCGAAAAGAAGATCTGCAGCAGCTGGCCGTAGCTGACCTGGGCCGGATCGTAGGTGACCTCGACCGACTCCGCATGCCCGGTGCGGCCGCTGCTCACCGCCGAATACGAGGCCTGGGCCGCCGTGCCGCCGCTGTAGCCCGAGACCGCGCGCTGCACGCCCTTGACATGCTGGAACACGCCCTGCACGCCCCAGAAGCAGCCGCCCGCAAAGATGGCCTTTTGCGGCCCCTGGGCCGTGGCAGGCACGTCCTGCGCAGGCGGCGGAATGCGCACGGCCTGCTCGGCCGCCTGCAGGTTGCTGCCCTGCCACAGCAGGGCGCCGCCCAGCAGCACGGCGCTGCCGGTCAGCAGTTGGAGAAGGCCGCGGCGGCGCGGTGGGGTGGCGAGGGTGGAATCGTTGCGCATGGTGTCTCTCCTGTGAAATATGGGGGGCGGATTGGATCAGCCAAAGGTGAAGGCATAGGCGGAGATGCCGGGATCCAGGAACTCGATGCTGAAGGTGCGCTCGGCCGCGCCGCCGTCCTGGCGCACCAGCTGGTACAGGCGCTGCTCGGTCACGCTGCCGCTGCCGTCGGCGGCCACGTCCATGCCGCGCGAGGCGCCGGGCGCCTTGCCGTCGATCAGCACCTTGAAGCGCACGGGCCTGCCGTCGCTGCCGGGGCCCAGCACCAGGTGCAGGTCGCGTGCCTGGAAGCGGTAGGTGATGCGGCCGGTGGCGCCGTCCAGCGTGGCGCTTTCCGGGCCCACCGTCCATTGGCCGCTCAGGCCCCAGGCGTTGAGCGGCAGGCGCTCGGGCGTGGCATAGGCGGTGGGCTGGTTGCGCACGGCGGCCGGGGTGGAGGCAAATTGCTCGGCGCGCTCATAGCCCAGGTAGGTCTCGTGCGAGCGCACGGCAGCCATGTCGGCGGCCTGCTGCACGCCCTTGGCCTGCACGTCGATCAGGCCCTGGTCCACCTGCTTCGATCCCGCTTCCTGCAGCAGCTGCTGGATCACGCGCTCGGACTCGGCGTAGCCGCCTTCGCCGAAGTGGTGGTGGCGTATGCGGCCCCGGGCGTCGATGAAGTAGTGCGCCGGCCAGTACTGGTTGTTGAAGGCGCGCCAGATCTTGTAGCCGTTGTCCACGGCCACGGGGTAGCCGATGCCCAGGTCCTTGATGGCCTTTTCCACGTTGGACAGCTTGCGCTCGAAGGCGAACTCCGGCGCATGCACGCCCACCACCACCAGGCCCTGGTCGCGGTACTTCTCGGCCCAGGCCTTCACATAGGGCAGGGTGCGCAGGCAGTTGATGCAGGAATAGGTCCAGAAATCCACCAGCACCACCTTTCCGCGCAGTTGTTCGGCCGTCAGCGGGGTGGAGTTGAGCCAGTCGGTGGCGCCGTCCAGCGCAGGGGCCAGCCCTTCGTCGGGCAGGGCGGCCGGGGCCGGGCCGCCGGCCATGCGCATGGCACCGCCTGCGGCCATCATCGCGGGGCCCGCGCCTGAACCCTCGCCTTTGTCCACGGCGGCCATCATGGCGGGACCGGCCTGCATGGCCATGGCGCCGCCCTCTGGCTTGCCGCTCAGGCGGTCCACCAGCCTTTGCTCCAGGCCGCCTGCGGAGGCCGTGGACACCTGCGCCAGCACGCCGGTGTCCAGCCCCAGCGCAATCGCGCCCACGCCGGCCAGCATGGCCGCGCCCAGGCCGCGCCGCACCCATTCACCGGCGCCCAGCGAGCGCTTGAGCGCCGCAAACACCTTGCCACCCAGCAGCAGGGCCGCCGCCATGGAGGTGGCCGCACCGGCTGCATAGGCCAGCAGCAGCAGGCTGGAGCCCGTGTTGGCGCCTTGCAGGGCCGCACCGGTCAGGATCAGGCCCAGGATGGGGCCTGCGCAGGGCGCCCACAGCAGGCCCGTGGCCACGCCCAGCAGCAGCGAGGCGCCGGGGCGGGCGCCGCCGTCCGTGCCCTGGGCCCGTTCGGAAAGGCGCGAGCCCGCCGCCACCAGCGGCCGCGTCAGCCGCTCGGACAGGCCGGGCCACAGCAGGGTCAGCGCAAACACGGCGACCATGGCCAGGGCCAGCCAGCGGCCGTATTCATTGGCGGCCACCACCCAGCCGCCGCCCACGGCGGCCAGCGAGGCCACCAGGGCGAAGGTCAGCGCCATGCCCGCCAACAGCGGCAGGCCGCTTTTGGCGAAGGGCTGGTCGGCGCGTGCAAAGACGAAGGGCAGCACCGGCAGGATGCAGGGGCTGACGATGGTCAGCACCCCGCCCAGATAGGCCAGCAAGATCAGCAGCATGGCGTGGCTCCCGGGTTCAGGCGGGCTGGGGCGTGAACGTCAGCGACAGGCCGTTCATGCAGTAGCGCAGGCCCGTGGGCTTGGGGCCGTCGTCGAAGACATGGCCCAGGTGTCCGCCGCAGCGGCGGCAATGCACCTCGGTGCGCAGCATGCCGTAGGTGCGGTCCTGGCGCGTGGCAACGGCCTTGTCCAGCGGCTGCCAGAAGCTGGGCCAGCCCGTGCCGCTGTCGAACTTGGTCCTGGACGAGAACAGCGGCAGGGCGCAGCCCGCGCAGGCAAAGGTGCCGGCGCGGTGCTCCTTGTTCAGGGGGCTGGTGCCGGCGCGCTCCGTACCTTCCTTGCGCAGGATCTGGTACTGCTCGGGGGTGAGGCGGGCACGCCACTCGGCGTCGCTGTAGCTCACCTCGAAGATTTCGCTGGAGGCGGCGGCCGGCGCGGTGCGCGGGAACAGGCTGGCCGCCAGCACGGCGGTGGTGCCGGCGCCTGCAGTCCACAGAAGATGGCGTCTGGTGGTCATGGTGTGCTCCTGAAGGTTCTGTGCGTCTGAAAACGATGCGATGCCAGTCAGGTTAGGGCGGCGGCCTCCCGAAGTCTTCACGCAGAGTTCAAAGATTCGTGATAACTCCCGGCCCCGGTATTGCGCACAATGGCAGCCACCCCCGCCACTTCCAGGAAACCGCATCCGATGACCGCCACGCGCCGCGTACTTCTCGTCGAGGACGACGCCCATATCGCCGACCTGCTCACGCTTCACCTGCGCGACGAAGGCCTGGAAGTCATGCACTGC
This sequence comes from Delftia acidovorans, assembly GCA_031286585.1. Classification (GTDB taxonomy): domain Bacteria; phylum Pseudomonadota; class Gammaproteobacteria; order Burkholderiales; family Burkholderiaceae_C; genus Comamonas; species Comamonas acidovorans_A. The sequence goes on along the minus strand of JAITUC010000011.1, from coordinate 4,408 downwards.
GCCCGCGGCGACGACGGCCTGCGCCAGCTGGAGCGCGGCGGCTGGGACGCCCTGGTGCTGGACATCATGCTGCCCGGCGTGGACGGCCTGGAGATCTGCCGCCGCGCCCGCGCCATGGCGCGCTACACGCCCATCATCATCATCAGCGCGCGCTCCAGCGAGGTGCAGCGCATCCTGGGCCTGGAGATCGGTGCCGACGACTACCTGGCCAAGCCGTTTTCCGTGCTGGAGCTGGTGGCCCGCGTCAAGGCGCTGCTGCGCCGCGTGGAGGCGCTGGCGCAGAACGCGCGCATGGAGGCCGGCAGCCTGTCCATCGCCGGCCTGGCCATGGACCCGGTGGCGCGCGACGCGCGGCTTCATGGTGCGCGGCTGGACCTGACCCCGCGCGAGTTCGATCTGCTGTACTTCTTTGCGCGCCAGCCCGGCAAGGTGTTCTCGCGCATGGACCTGCTCAACGCCGTCTGGGGCTACCAGCACGAAGGCTACGAGCACACCGTCAACACCCACATCAACCGCCTGCGCGCCAAGATCGAGGCCGACCCGGCCCAGCCCGCGCGCATCCTCACCGTCTGGGGGCGGGGCTACAAGTTTGCCGAAGCGGGCGAGGGCGCATGACCATGAAGCTGCGCCTGACACTGACCCAGCGCCTGTCCCTGGTCTTTGCCGTGCTGCTGCTGGTGTGCAGCGGCACCTCGGCCTGGATGCAGTTGCGCGCCAGCCGCATGCACGAGCTGGAAGTGGTGCAGGGCCTGTCGCGCGACGTGGCCGAAAGCATTGCGCGCGACGCCCAGCTGACCGACGCCAACGGCCTCATGCCCGGCGCCGTGCGCAGCTTCTTCAACCAGCTCATGCTGGTCAACCCCAGCGTGGAGGTCTACCTGCTGGACGCCGACGGCCGCATTGCCGGCCATGCCGCCCCCGAGGGCCGCGTGCGCCGCGAGCGCGTGGACCTGGCGCCCGTGCACCGGCTGCTGGAAGGCGGCACGCTGCCCATCCTGGGCGACGACCCGCGCAGCGCCGAAGGGCGCAAGGTCTTCAGCGCGGCGCCGCTGCGCGTCAACGGCAAGGACGTGGGCTTCATCTACGTGGTGCTGCAGGGCGAGGCGCATGACCAGCTGGTGGCGCAGGGCTCGGCCAACTCGGTGCTCAGCACGGCGCTGTGGTCCATCGGCCTGGTGGCGCTGCTGTGCCTGGTGGCGGGCCTGGTGGCCTTTGCGCTGATCACGCGGCCGCTGCGCCGGCTCACCGAAGAGGTGGCCGGCTTCGACATCCATGGCGCGCCCCCGGACCTTCCGGCCCCCCAGCCCGGCGCCGCGCAGGACAGCCGTGACGAGATCGCCGTGCTGGACTCGGCCTACCGCCGCATGGTGGCGCGCATCGGCGAGCAGTGGCGGGCGCTCACGCGCCAGGACCAGGAGCGGCGCGAACTCATCGCCAACGTCTCGCACGACCTGCGCACGCCGCTGTCGTCCCTGCACGGCTACCTGGAGACCCTGCTGCTCAAGGACGCCGTGCTCGACGCCACCGAGCGCCGCCGCTACCTGGGCATTGCCCTGGCCCAGAGCCAGAAGGTGGGCGAGCTGGCGCAAAGCCTGTTCGAGCTGGCGCGCCTGGAATACGGTTTTGTCCAGCCCGAGCCGGAGCCGTTTTCCATGCCCGACCTGGTGCAGGACGTGTTCCAGAAATTCGAGCTGCGTGCCGAGGCGCGCCAGGTGGCGCTGCGGGCCGACTTCCCGCCCCGCCTGCCCGTCGTCCAGGCCGACCTGGGCATGATCGAGCGCGTGCTGGGCAACCTGCTGGACAACGCGCTGCGCCACACGCCGGGCGGCGGCAGCATCCAGGTGGCGCTGGCAGCGGCCGGCGATGCCGTCCAAGTCACCGTGGCCGACACTGGCCCCGGCATCTCGGCCGAACTGCGCGAAGGCCTGTTCGAGCGCCCCTTCACCGTGGGCGGCGCCCGCCGCGGCGGCGGCCTGGGCCTGCGCATCGTCCACCGCATGCTGGAGCTGCACGGCTGCCGCATCGAACTGGTGGACCAGCCGGGGCAGGGGGCGAGCTTCCGCTTCGTGCTGCCGGCGGCCGTGCAGGCAGCGGGCGCTGGCGCGCGGCCACGCCAGGGCTGACGCAAATCGTGGGTTACCCTTGTGCACAGCGCGCCCTCGACGGCGCGGCATGCACAAGATCGTCAACACGTTCCCAAGGACCCACGCCATGTCAACGTCTGCCTCCCCGGTTCATCGCCTGCCCGCATGGGTGCCGCTGCGCTACACCACGTTCTGCCTGAGCCTGGTCGGCAGTGCGGGGCTGCTGTTGGCGGCGCTGGTGTGGGGCGGGCTGTGGTGGTGGCTGGGCTTTGGCGTGTGCGCCGCGCTGGCGCTGCTGGGCGTGCGCGACATCACCCAGGTGCACCATTCGGTGTTGCGCAACTACCCCATCATCGGCCACCTGCGGTTTCTGCTGGAGTTCATCCGGCCCGAGATGCGCCAGTACTTCATCGAGTCCGACCATGAGGCGCTGCCGTTCTCGCGCGCCCAGCGCTCCCTGGTCTACCAGCGCGCCAAGGGCGACCCGGACAGCCGCCCGCTGGGCACGCAGCTCAACGTCACGGCCCAGGGCTATGAATGGGTGAACCATTCCATGCAGCCCACCAAACTGGCCTCGCATGACTTCCGCATCACCATCGGCTGCACCGATGAAGGCACCTCGCCCTGTACCCAGCCGTACAGCGCCAGCATCTTCAACATCTCGGCCATGAGCTTTGGCGCGCTGTCGGCCAATGCCATCCTGGCGCTGAACAAGGGCGCCAAGATGGGCGGCTTTGCGCACGACACGGGCGAGGGCTCCATCAGCCAGCACCACCGCGTGCATGGCGGCGACCTGATCTGGGAGGTGGCCTCGGGCTACTTCGGCTGCCGCAACGAGGACGGCACGTTTAGCGAGGAAAAATTCATCGCCAACGCCACCGACCCGCAGGTCAAGCTCATCGAGATCAAGCTCAGCCAGGGCGCCAAGCCCGGCCATGGCGGCATCCTGCCCAAGCACAAGGTGACCCCGGAAATCGCCGCCACCCGTGGCGTGCCCATGGGCCAGGATTGCATCTCGCCTTCCTCCCACAGCGCCTTCAGCACCCCCAAGGGCCTGCTCGACTTCATCGTCCAGCTGCGCGAGCTGTCCGGCGGCAAGCCGGTCGGCTTCAAGCTGTGCATCGGCCACCCATGGGAATTCATGGGCATTGCCAAGGCCATGCACGAGACGGGTATCCACCCCGACTTCATCGTCGTCGACGGCAAGGAAGGCGGCACCGGTGCTGCGCCCCTGGAGTTCACCGACCACATGGGCCTGCCGATGCGCGAGGGCCTGCTGTTCGTCCACAACACCCTGGTCGGCCTGAACCTGCGCGACAAGATCCGCATCGGCGCCAGCGGCAAGATCGTCAGCGCCTTCGACATCGCCAGCGTACTGGCCATGGGCGCGGACTGGGCCAACTCGGCGCGCGGCTTCATGTTCGCCATCGGCTGCATCCAGTCGCAGTCCTGCCACACCAACAAGTGCCCGACCGGGGTCGCCACCCAGGACCCGCTGCGCCAGCGTGCGCTGGTGGTGCCGGACAAAGCCGAGCGCGTGTTCCACTTCCACCGCAACACGCTCAAGGGCCTGGCCGAGATGATCGCCGCCGCCGGCATCCAGCACCCCTCGCAGCTGGAAGCCAAGCACCTGGTGCGCCGCGTCACGGCCACCGAGATTCGCCTGTTCTCGCACCTGCACTACTTCCTCAAGCCCGGCGAGCTGCTCTCGGGCAACATCGAGGGGGAGTTCTACGAGCGCATCTGGCGCATGGCCCGCAGCGACAGCTTCGACGTCGCCGAAGGCTGATCGCCCGACGAAAAAAGGCGCCGGTCACCCTAAGGTGGCCGGCGCTTTTTTTGCCTGTGCGCGATCAGATGGTGCGGGAGAAACGCTCCTGCTGCCCGCCGCCCAGGTAGGCGTCGAAGGCCATCGCCACGCTGCGCATCATCAGTTGCCCCTGGGGCAACAGCACCAGCGCGTCGTCATGCAGCTCGATCAGGCCGTCGCCGACCTGTTCGCGCAGTTGCTGCAGCGCATCACTGAAGTACTCGGCGAAGTGTATGCCGTGGCTCTGCTCCAGCGGCGCGTAGTCCACCCGGCCGTGGCACATCAGCGCGCTTATCACCTCACGACGCAGGCAGTCATCGTCGGTCAGGCGGTAGCCCTTGTGCACCGGCAGCAGGCCCTCGTTGAGCCGCGCGTAGTACTGCGACAGCTCCTTGACGTTCTGCCCGTAGGTGTCGCCGACCTTGCTGATGGACGACACGCCCAGGGCGATCAGGTCGCAGTCGGCATGGGTCGAGTAGCCCTGGAAATTGCGCTGCAGGGTGCCGTTGGCGCG